>NZ_BPFA01000127.1 GCF_019655055.1 Shewanella sp. MBTL60-112-B2 | reverse complement strand
CCTGCCGACTATGACAGCGGCGATGCCGTGGGTAACTTCACCTACAGCGTCAATGACGGCACTGTCACTGAAAACGGCAGTGTGGCGATCACGGTCAACCCAATCAACGATGCGCCACTCGTCGATAGCAATAGCATCAATGTCAATGAAGAGACGCAAAATACGTCTTTAGGCCTCAGCGCACCAACCGATGCTGATGGCGATAACC
>NZ_BPFA01000126.1 GCF_019655055.1 Shewanella sp. MBTL60-112-B2 | reverse complement strand
TCTAATGCAGTCCGGGTCCCCATCGTCTAGAGGCCTAGGACACCGCCCTTTCACGGCGGTAACAGGGGTTCGAATCCCCTTGGGGATACCACTTATTTAAAGCGTTAAGTTTTAGCCTACAGAACTTAATGAGTATTCACTCTTTGCAGAGTCTAATGCAGTCCGGGTCCCCATCGTCTAGAGGCCTAGGACACCGCCCTTTCACGGCGGTAACAGGGGTTCGAA
>NZ_BPFA01000125.1 GCF_019655055.1 Shewanella sp. MBTL60-112-B2 | reverse complement strand
GCATCGTACTGCAAGCCTTCTAATTGGCCAGCGGTTAAGAGCATGCCATTGGTGATCGCAGTACCATCAGCGAGGGTGACGGTGCCCAGAGTCGGTAGGCCAGTGACCGTAATGGTGAGGTTATCGCCATCAGCATCGGTTGGTGCGCTGAGGCCTAAAGACGTATTTTGCGTCTCTTCATTGACATTGATGCTATTGCTATCGACGAGTGGCGCATCGTTGATTGGGT
>NZ_BPFA01000124.1 GCF_019655055.1 Shewanella sp. MBTL60-112-B2 | reverse complement strand
TCACCGACCAGCACAACGTTGTTACCGATGGCGGTATCACCATCACCTATGATGTCACCGTCGAAGTTCTCGACTTGCACCACATTAAGGGGCTGGTTCTCGGGATCGCTATCGGCTAGATCGGCAAAGCCGCCGCCATGATCCATACCAGCGATCACTTCACCTGTAATCGCGACAGTGGCGGCATCATTAACCGCTTCATCCACCACATGGGTGTCGGCGTTAGCGGTTGGACCATCATTG
>NZ_BPFA01000123.1 GCF_019655055.1 Shewanella sp. MBTL60-112-B2 | reverse complement strand
CCACGGTGTGGTTCATGACTGGGGTGAAGTCGTAACAAGGTAGCCCTAGGGGAACCTGGGGCTGGATCACCTCCTTACCTATACGACTAACTTGATAGTTGTTGAGTGTTCACACAGATATGCTTGTTTGTCTCTGCTCTTATTTGAGTGAGGCGAGCGACACTTGTTCTGCCTTGTTGCAGTAACAATGCTCTTTAAAAATTTGGAAAGCTGATAGTGTTAATGTGAAAGGGATGGCGATTTATCG
>NZ_BPFA01000122.1 GCF_019655055.1 Shewanella sp. MBTL60-112-B2 | reverse complement strand
GGTTATCGCCATCAGCATCGGTTGGTGCGCTGAGGCCTAAAGACGTATTTTGCGTCTCTTCATTGACATTGATGCTATTGCTATCGACGAGTGGCGCATCGTTGATTGGGTTGACCGTGATCGCCACGCTGCCGTTTTCAGTGACAGTGCCGTCATTGACGCTGTAGGTGAAGTTACCCACGGCATCACCGCTGTCATAGTCGGCAGGGGCATCGTACTGCAAGCCTTCTAATTGGCCAGCGGTTAAGATC
>NZ_BPFA01000121.1 GCF_019655055.1 Shewanella sp. MBTL60-112-B2 | reverse complement strand
GTGTCTTCAAGACTAATTAGCGTACTTCTAGCGCGGGGCATAACAACCTCCTACTTCAGCAATAACTAAAGCTTAGTAAGAGGCAACAAAACATGCCATTAACGATGGGTGTCTATGATGGGGCTTTTACCGTTTCTAGGTCGATATAGAGCACCACATGCAGATGATTACTCATCACTGCATAAGCTGCTACATCAATTGCAAATACCTCTGTTAACTTGAGTATTTGCGCTTCAACCCAACCTCGTCGAT
>NZ_BPFA01000120.1 GCF_019655055.1 Shewanella sp. MBTL60-112-B2 | reverse complement strand
CTAATGCAGTCCGGGTCCCCATCGTCTAGAGGCCTAGGACACCGCCCTTTCACGGCGGTAACAGGGGTTCGAATCCCCTTGGGGATACCACTTATTTTAAAGCGTTGAGTTTTAGCCTACAGAACTTAATGAGTATTCACTCTTTGCAGAGTCTAATGCAGTCCGGGTCCCCATCGTCTAGAGGCCTAGGACACCGCCCTTTCACGGCGGTAACAGGGGTTCGAATCCCCTTGGGGATACCACTTATTTTAA
>NZ_BPFA01000119.1 GCF_019655055.1 Shewanella sp. MBTL60-112-B2 | reverse complement strand
AGTACGATGCGCCTGCCGACTATGACAGCGGCGATGCCGTGGGTAACTTCACCTACAGCGTCAATGACGGCACTGTCACTGAAAACGGCAGTGTGGCGATCACGGTCAACCCAATGAACGATGCGCCGCTCGTCGACAGCAATAGCATCAATGTCAATGAAGAGACACAAAATACGTCTTTAGGCCTCAGCGCACCAACCGATGCTGATGGCGATAACCTCACCATTACGGTCACCGGCCTACCGACTCTGGGCA
>NZ_BPFA01000118.1 GCF_019655055.1 Shewanella sp. MBTL60-112-B2 | reverse complement strand
CGCTTTAAATAAGTGGTATCCCCAAGGGGATTCGAACCCCTGTTACCGCCGTGAAAGGGCGGTGTCCTAGGCCTCTAGACGATGGGGACCCGGACTGCATTAGACTCTGCAAAGAGTGAATACTCATCAAGTTCTGTAGGCTAAAACTCAACGCTTTAAAATAAGTGGTATCCCCAAGGGGATTCGAACCCCTGTTACCGCCGTGAAAGGGCGGTGTCCTAGGCCTCTAGACGATGGGGACCCGGACTGCATTAG
>NZ_BPFA01000117.1 GCF_019655055.1 Shewanella sp. MBTL60-112-B2 | reverse complement strand
CCAAGGGGATTCGAACCCCTGTTACCGCCGTGAAAGGGCGGTGTCCTAGGCCTCTAGACGATGGGGACCCGGACTGCATTAGACTCTGCAAAGAGTGAATACTCATTAAGTTCTGTAGGCTAAAACTCAACGCTTTGCTCTTTTCGAAAAAAGAAAGTGGTATCCCCAAGGGGATTCGAACCCCTGTTACCGCCGTGAAAGGGCGGTGTCCTAGGCCTCTAGACGATGGGGACCCGGACTGCATTAGACTCTGCAAAGAGTGAATACTCAT
>NZ_BPFA01000116.1 GCF_019655055.1 Shewanella sp. MBTL60-112-B2 | reverse complement strand
TACTGCGATCACCAATGGCATGATCTTAACCGCTGGCCAATTAGAAGGCTTGCAGTACGATGCCCCTGCCGACTATGACAGCGGTGATGCCGTGGGTAACTTCACCTACAGCGTCAATGACGGCACTATCACTGAAAACGGCAGTGTGGCGATCACGGTCAACCCAATGAACGATGCGCCGCTCGTCGACAGCAATAGCATCAATGTCAATGAAGAGACGCAAAACACGTCTTTAGGCCTCAGCGCACCAACCGATGCTGATGGCGATAACCTCACCATTACGGTCACCGGCCTACCGACTCTGGGCA
>NZ_BPFA01000115.1 GCF_019655055.1 Shewanella sp. MBTL60-112-B2 | reverse complement strand
GTGACCGTAATGGTGAGGTTATCGCCATCAGCATCGGTTGGTGCGCTGAGGCCTAAAGACGTATTTTGCGTCTCTTCATTGACATTGATGCTATTGCTATCGACGAGTGGCGCATCGTTGATTGGGTTGACCGTGATCGCCACACTGCCGTTTTCAGTGACAGTGCCGTCATTGACGCTGTAGGTGAAGTTACCCACGGCATCGCCGCTGTCATAGTCGGCAGGCGCATCGTACTGCAAGCCTTCTAATTGGCCAGCGGTTAAGAGCATGCCATTGGTGATCGCAGTACCATCAGCGAGGGTGACGGTGCCCAGAGTCGGTAGGCC
>NZ_BPFA01000114.1 GCF_019655055.1 Shewanella sp. MBTL60-112-B2 | reverse complement strand
GGCGCATCGTTCATTGGGTTGACCGTGATCGCCACACTGCCGTTTTCAGTGACAGTGCCGTCATTGACGCTGTAGGTGAAGTTACCCACGGCATCGCCGCTGTCATAGTCGGCAGGCGCATCGTACTGCAAGCCTTCTAATTGGCCAGCGGTTAAGAGCATGCCATTGGTGATCGCAGTACCATCAGCGAGGGTGACGGTGCCCAGAGTCGGTAGGCCGGTGACCGTAATGGTGAGGTTATCGCCATCAGCATCGGTTGGTGCGCTGAGGCCTAAAGACGTATTTTGTGTCTCTTCATTGACATTGATGCTATTGCTGTCGACGAG
>NZ_BPFA01000113.1 GCF_019655055.1 Shewanella sp. MBTL60-112-B2 | reverse complement strand
GTGGTTCATGACTGGGGTGAAGTCGTAACAAGGTAGCCCTAGGGGAACCTGGGGCTGGATCACCTCCTTACCTATACGACTAACTTGATAGTTGTTGAGTGTTCACACAGATTGCTTGTTTGTCTCTACTTGTAGAGATGAGCGACGAAATATCCTACTTCACGTAGTTGATATCGTTCTTTAAAAATTTGGAAAGCTGATAGTAATAATCTTTAAGATTATTGCGAAATTAAAAAATTGAGTTCTAAAACACTTAACATTAAGTGTCTTGGCTTAGGGTTTAACGACCTTAAGTAAAAAATTCTAATTTTGGCGAAAGTAGAAACCATTAGTTACGTACGACTGTTTTA
>NZ_BPFA01000112.1 GCF_019655055.1 Shewanella sp. MBTL60-112-B2 | reverse complement strand
TATATCTTGAAGCACTACAATACAAAACGGGGTCATAGTTATAATAATTACATGACACCAACAGCGGCCGAAATGGCTGCGTAAATACGCATCCCCTGTTGGTGTACAGTTTTAGTTGACCACATCACCTAGCCGCCCCATAAAAGTTGTTGATCCTCACTCATCTTCGAAAATCTCTATTGCCTCATATTCGCCGTCCATGGCTCACCTAAGGCTATTTCGGCATATATGGACCCATCCGGTTTGCAAGATATTTAATATCGACTTTGAGAAGAGTTCATTGCACCCATATATTCGGCCTGTTATTGAGGTACTCCTCTGGCCCTGATGGATATTTGCTTCTACTTTCC
>NZ_BPFA01000111.1 GCF_019655055.1 Shewanella sp. MBTL60-112-B2 | reverse complement strand
TATTGCTGAAACGGGCAAAGCTTGGCGATGTATCTGTGGCGACGCAGATGTCACCCTTGCCCAACTTGGTCGGCAGTTGCCGGTTGGAGCAGGTCAGTGTCACCGACACGGCTTCTGTCATGTCCAGGCACTGGGTTTCATCGCTGCGCACAAATGAGAGGCAATGATCCAGGCCGTCGTTGCGCATGCTGTCGCGCACCCGCATCCGGTAATAAAGCGCGGTGCGATTACGGGCGCGCTCCACTTCATGTTGGAAGCTCTCAAACGGCGAATAGATCCGCTGTTGGCCGCGCATTCTGCCCTCATTGGAATCCAGCCAACCCTGCACCTTGTCGACACTGAAGATTTCAAAGTGAGATGGATGGCGACTGGAGGGCACAATCGGGTATTCGACCCGCTTGCCGTTGAGATCGATAGGATCGGCGTCGTGCT
>NZ_BPFA01000110.1 GCF_019655055.1 Shewanella sp. MBTL60-112-B2 | reverse complement strand
ACAGAACTTAATGAGTATTCACTCTTTGCAGAGTCTAATGCAGTCCGGGTCCCCATCGTCTAGAGGCCTAGGACACCGCCCTTTCACGGCGGTAACAGGGGTTCGAATCCCCTTGGGGATACCACTTTCTTTTTTCGAAAAGAGCAAAGCGTTAAGTTTTAGCCTACAGAACTTAATGAGTATTCACTCTTTGCAGAGTCTAATGCAGTCCGGGTCCCCATCGTCTAGAGGCCTAGGACACCGCCCTTTCACGGCGGTAACAGGGGTTCGAATCCCCTTGGGGATACCACTTTCTTTTTTCGAAAAGAGCAAAGCGTTAAGTTTTAGCCTACAGAACTTAATGAGTATTCACTCTTTGCAGAGTCTAATGCAGTCCGGGTCCCCATCGTCTAGAGGCCTAGGACACCGCCCTTTCACGGCGGTAACAGGGGTTCGAA
>NZ_BPFA01000109.1 GCF_019655055.1 Shewanella sp. MBTL60-112-B2 | reverse complement strand
AAGGGGGCTGTTAGCTCAGTCGGTAGAGCAGTTGGCTTTTAACCAATTGGTCGAAGGTTCGAATCCTTCACAGCCCACCACTTTTCTACAAGTGGCTAAAGAAGTAGAAAGCAATACCCAAGGGGGCTGTTAGCTCAGTCGGTAGAGCAGTTGGCTTTTAACCAATTGGTCGAAGGTTCGAATCCTTCACAGCCCACCACTTTTCTACAAGTGGCTAAAGAAGTAGAAAGCAATACCTAAGGGGGCTGTTAGCTCAGTCGGTAGAGCAGTTGGCTTTTAACCAATTGGTCGAAGGTTCGAATCCTTCACAGCCCACCACTTTTCTACAAGTGGCTAAAGAAGTAGAAAGCAATACCCAAGGGGGCTGTTAGCTCAGTCGGTAGAGCAGTTGGCTTTTAACCAATTGGTCGAAGGTTCGAATCCTTCACAGCCCACCACTT
>NZ_BPFA01000108.1 GCF_019655055.1 Shewanella sp. MBTL60-112-B2 | reverse complement strand
ACGACCTGTCTTTTTCTTTTCCTCCCTTTTTCCCTTTTTCCCCCCTTCTTTCTCCCCCCTCCCCTTCTCTCCCCCCCTCTTTCCTTTTCTTCCCCTTCTTTTTTCCTTCTTCTTCTTCCTTCTCTCTCTCCCCTCTCTCTTCCCCCCTCCCTCTTTTTCCCCTCCTCCCTCTTTCCTCCTTTTTCTTTTCTCCTCCTCCCTTCCTCTTTCTTCTTCCTCCTCTTTCTCTTCCTCTTTCTTTTCCTCTTCTTTCCTCTCCCTCCTTCCCCTTCCTTTCCTTTCCCCTTCCCTCCCTTTCCCTTTCCCTTCTTTCCCCCCTTCTCCTTCTTCCTCTCCTTTCTCCCTCACTTGCCCTCTTCTCTTCCTTTTCTTTTCCTCCTCCTCTCCTTCATTTTCTTTTCTTCTCTTCCCTCCTCTTCCCTCTTTCTTCTTCCCAAGCCC
>NZ_BPFA01000107.1 GCF_019655055.1 Shewanella sp. MBTL60-112-B2 | reverse complement strand
ATCATTACTATTAGTATAAATAGAGTACTCACTCTCTTTATTGTCATCATTATACTTGTTATTATATCGGGTCTGAATTGATCCGACCCATATACGATTAACTGACCACGCAACTTAGTGCCTTCAGAAAATATTGTAATCAATTGGTTTGATATGGTACTAATAAAGCTAGAGCTAAGTAAAATATAATTTGCGAACGCCAGCACAACAAAAACAAACAAATAATTACTTAATGACATCCTTACAGACATCTTTCTAACGTAATACATCAAAAGAAAAATCAATGAACTGTAATGAAATATAGCTGCAAACATCACAATTACAACAAAGGTTTTTATTTTATCTTGATAGAGCCTTTCCCCGGCTAAAATACAAAACATCAAAGCTAAAACCTGTCGATTAGAGCCCATAACTCCTAGCAAATGCCCTGTGTATAGCAATAAAACAATAT
>NZ_BPFA01000106.1 GCF_019655055.1 Shewanella sp. MBTL60-112-B2 | reverse complement strand
GCATCGTACTGCAAGCCTTCTAATTGGCCAGCGGTTAAGAGCATGCCATTGGTGATCGCAGTACCATCAGCGAGGGTGACGGTGCCCAGAGTCGGTAGGCCAGTGACCGTAATGGTGAGGTTATCGCCATCAGCATCGGTTGGTGCGCTGAGGCCTAAAGACGTATTTTGCGTCTCTTCATTGACATTGATGCTATTGCTATCGACGAGTGGCGCATCGTTGATTGGGTTGACCGTGATCGCCACACTGCCGTTTTCAGTGACAGTGCCGTCATTGACGCTGTAGGTGAAGTTACCCACGGCATCGCCGCTGTCATAGTCGGCAGGGGCATCGTACTGCAAGCCTTCTAATTGGCCAGCGGTTAAGAGCATGCCATTGGTGATCGCAGTACCATCAGCGAGGGTGACGGTGCCCAGAGTCGGTAGGCCAGTGACCGTAATGGTGAGGTTATCGC
>NZ_BPFA01000105.1 GCF_019655055.1 Shewanella sp. MBTL60-112-B2 | reverse complement strand
TTACTCACTCGACTGACAATTTTTTTCTTTTCTCTTCCTCCCCCCCCCCTTTTCTCCCCTTTCTCCCCCCCCCCTTTCTTTCCCCTTCTTTTCTTCTCTCTTTCCCCTTCTTTTCCTTTCTTCTTCTCCCCTTTCTTCCCCTTCTCTTCTTTCTTCCTTTCCCTCTCTCCTCTCCCCCTTTTCTCTTTTTTTCTTTTCTTTTTCCCCCTTCTCTTTTTCTTCCCCCTTTTTTCCTCTCCTTTCCCTTCCCTCTCCCTCTCCTTTCTTTCCTTTCTCTTTTTCTTCTCTCTCTCCTCTTTTTCTCTCCTTCTTTCTCCTTCTTTCCCCCTTCTTCCCTTCTCTTCCTCCTTCTTCTCCTCCCTCTCTTCCTCTCTCCCCCTTTTTTCTTTCCTCCCCCTTTTCTTCCTCTTTTTCTTCCCCTCCGCAAGCTTGGCGAGTGACAGTATCGAATGCGG
>NZ_BPFA01000104.1 GCF_019655055.1 Shewanella sp. MBTL60-112-B2 | reverse complement strand
GGCGTTTACCACGGTGTGGTTCATGACTGGGGTGAAGTCGTAACAAGGTAGCCCTAGGGGAACCTGGGGCTGGATCACCTCCTTACCTATACGACTAACTTGATAGTTGTTGAGTGTTCACACAGATTGCTTGTTTGTCTCTGCTCTTATTTGAGTGAGGCGAGCGACACTTGTTCTGCCTTGTTGCAGTAACAATGCTCTTTAAAAATTTGGAAAGCTGATAGTGTTAATGTGAAAGGGATGGCGATTTATCGCTGTTTGTAGCATTAGCGCGAAATTAAAAAATTGAGTTCTAAAACACTTAACATTAAGTGTCTTGGCTTAGGGTTTAACGACCTTAAGTAAAAAATTCTAATTTTGGCGAAAGTAGAAACCATTAGTTACGTACGACTGTTTTAAGCTTACCCGCTTAAAACAACGGATATTCTCATAGAGACTTATTTGGGTTGTATGGTTAAGTGACT
>NZ_BPFA01000103.1 GCF_019655055.1 Shewanella sp. MBTL60-112-B2 | reverse complement strand
GCACCTGCGATAGATGTCAGCAATTCAGCCTTAAGGCATTTTGGGGTCAGCAACCAACGAATAGCTTCTGGCTGTAACGGTATTCCACCAAGCTTATCCAGCAAGGATATCTCCTTAAAAATGCGCACCATTGCGGAAGTAAGTACTGGGATCTAATTCGATAAACATTACCGATAGACTTTTAAGTTCCGGATATGCCAAAGTCACAGCCTCACGGATAGTACATTCAACCAATTGGTGCGTATGGGGATCTTTTGGAAACCAAAGCATCTCAACTTGTGTGATACTCAGGTCTGGCATGCCGTCACGATAACTGACACTCGGTACCCAGTCTAATGTAAACCCTTGTTGGTCCACATACAGATCTGAGCTAGGTCACGGAGTAAGCTGCGACTAAGGTCAATAACAGCTGCTTCTGGCAGCCCACGAGACGTAGAGGAATCTCGTATGCCGTCTTCTGCTTGAAAA
>NZ_BPFA01000102.1 GCF_019655055.1 Shewanella sp. MBTL60-112-B2 | reverse complement strand
CAGCGTTCTATGAAGGGGGGGAGGGAAGAAGGGAGGAGGGAAGGAGAGGGGAGGGAGGAGGGGAAAAAAAAAGAAGAAGAAGAGGAAAAAGGAGAAGGGAAGAGGAGGAAGGGGGAAGGGGAGAAAGGGGGGGGGGGGGAGGGGGAAGGGGAAAGAGGGAAAAGAAAAGAGAGAAAAGGGGGGAGGGTGAGGAGGAAGGGGAAGAAAAAGAAAGGAGAAAGAAAAGAAGAAAGAGAAGGAGAAGAAAAAGAAAAAGAAAAAAAAAGAGGAGAAAAAGAGAGAAGGGACAGAAGGGGGGAAAAAAGGAGAGGAAAAGGAGGGGGAGAAAGAAAGGGAGGAGAGGGGGAGAGGAGAGGGGGAAAACGAGGAAGGAAAAGGAAGAGGAAGGCGGGAACGACAAGAGCGGTAGCAAAGAAAAGAAAGAGAGCGAGAAGGAGGGAGAAAAGCGAGAGGAGAGGAAGAGAAAGAGG
>NZ_BPFA01000101.1 GCF_019655055.1 Shewanella sp. MBTL60-112-B2 | reverse complement strand
CTGCCAGCTCCATTACCGGTCTCACTTCAGGGACCCGGCTACGGCCGGATTGCTCACAGGCGCTGATAACAATTTTTTGCCACTGCTGCAGTTTCTTTTCCAACCTGTCGCCGCTGAGTTTAACGCCGCAACGCTCTGAAAACAGTGGCGTGATGGTGTTAACCCCCAACTCTACCGATTTTTGTAAGGTGAAGTCCATGCGATCGCCGCGGGAGATCACTTGCCCAAGGTGCAGATCCAGGGGGGACTCAGAGGGATTGTCCATGGCAGACAGCACGTGTACATCCACGGCTTTCTTTCCGGCGCTGACGATAGTGGCCGGATAGTCTTTGCCGTCACCATTGAACAGGCTTATTTGCTCGCCGCTGCTCATGCGCAGCACTCGGCCGACATGGGCGCTGGCGTCATCATCCAATGACAGAACTTGGCCTGGGGTTATCGGGCCTGTGTGATAAATTCTCGGCACTCTCA
>NZ_BPFA01000100.1 GCF_019655055.1 Shewanella sp. MBTL60-112-B2 | reverse complement strand
GAACTTTCTCATTCCCTTCTTTTTCCCCTCCCCCCCCCTTCCCCCCTTCTTTCTCCCCCCCCTTCCTTTCTTTTCCCTCCCCCCCCTCTTTCCCTTCCCCCTTCTTCCCTTTCTCCCCCCCCTCCCTCCCCCCTTTCCCTTTCTCCTTTTTCCCTCTCCCTTTTCCTTCTTTCCTCTTTCTTTTCTCCCCCCCCTTCTCTCCCTCTTCCTCTTTCTCTTTCCTTCCCTCCTTCTCTCTCTTCCTTCTTCCCCTCTCCCCTCCCCCTTTTCCCTCCCCCTTCCTTCCCCCCTTTTCCTTTTCTCTCCTTCCTTCCTCCCTTTCCTCTTTTTTTTTCCCTTTTCTCTCTCTCCCCTTCCTTCTCCCCCTTTTCTCCTCTCCCTCCCCTTCTCTCTCTTCCTCTTCCTCTTTTCTCCCTTTGCTTCCCCTCTTCCTTCCTCCCCTTTTCCCCTCTTTAGCTGAGTATTCGCTATTTTGCTTATCGC
>NZ_BPFA01000099.1 GCF_019655055.1 Shewanella sp. MBTL60-112-B2 | reverse complement strand
TAACGAAGAAGTGCTTACCGTCTTTGGGGGAAAAAGAGAAAAAGGAAAGAAGGAGGAGAAAGAGGGGAGAAAAAAAAAAAGGAAGAGAAAGGAAAAAAGGAAAGAGAGAGAAAGGGAAAGAGAAAAAAGAAGAAAGGAGAGAGGAGGAAGAAGAAAAGGAAAAGGGGGAGAAGAAAGAAGAGAAAGGAGAAGAGGGAAAGGAGGGGAGAGAGGGGGAAAAAAGAAGAAAGAGAGAGAAGAAGAGAGAGAGGAAAAGAGGGAGAAAAAGAAGGGAGGGGGGGGGGAGGAAGAAGAGAAAGAGGGGGGAAGAGAAGAGAAGAGAGAGAAAAAAGAGGGGGGGAGGAGAGAGAAGGAGGGAAAGAGAGAGAGAGGGAGAAAGAGGAGAAAGAAGGAAGAGGAAGGAGGAAAAAGGGAAAAGGGAGAAGAGGAAGGAGAAAAGAGAAGAAAGAGAAGAGGGAAAAAAAAAAAAGAGAAAGAAAGGGGGCGGAACTT
>NZ_BPFA01000098.1 GCF_019655055.1 Shewanella sp. MBTL60-112-B2 | reverse complement strand
TTTTTTTTTTCAAGCAGAAGACGGCATACGAGATTTCTGCCTGTCTCGTGGGCTCGGGTGCGAAAGTCGCCGCTGATCTCCAGCCGATCGAGCGCCGTGTGCCGCTCTGTCTTGTCCACCCGGCTGTTGAGTATATCCAGCTCTTCGGTGATCTCCTGCAGTTGCTGTTTAAGCTCGCGGATCTTGGTGCTGTCATCCAGTTCCCCGGCCTGGAGCTGGGGGCTGCCGAGCAGAGCCAAACCCAGAGCCTGGGCCACCGCCAGTGCGATAAGAGTACGCATAGTTGATTCTCCTGACCGGCCTTGCCGGTCGTTTTCAGGCAGCAAGCAGCCCTGGGGTAACCCCATACTTGGCTTACTGACTGTTAATGAGTTAAGTGATTACGCGCTATCAACCGCAGGTCTGGGGTTGATCCGAGTCGGCGGCATGGTCGTACAGGAACTGTTGAATATCCTTGAGTTCCTGCTCAGTTAAATGCTGAAACGCCTCGGGT
>NZ_BPFA01000097.1 GCF_019655055.1 Shewanella sp. MBTL60-112-B2 | reverse complement strand
AGATAGACATTTGACAGGCCAGCTCCTGGCAAGGATGACTGACCCCGGCCTGCACCGCATAACCATCTTTCACCAGATTCTTGTAAACCAGCGAGGTCTTGCCGCCGCCGAGAATATTGGCCAGCAGATCCAGCGCGGCCTCATCCTGATGACGGGCATAAACGGTTGGGAAAGCAACACGGATGAGTGGCAGATGGACATTGTCTTCCATCGAGATATAGCGGCTCTTGTCCAGCGTTACCAAAGGTTTGGCATCGGTCGCCACCTCAGGCCCCTTGGGAATATCGCCAAAGTACTTGCTGACCCAGGCCAGCGTCTGCGCGGTATCGATATCACCGCCTATGGTCAGGGTGGCATTGTTGGGGCCGTACCAGCGTTGGAAGAAGTGTCTTACATCATCGGGCGTGGCACGGTCGAGATCCTCGGGCCAACCTATCACAGGCCAGGAATAAGGATGACCGGCGGGATAAAACGCCTGATTGAAACGTTCATTCATCCGCCCCTAAGGA
>NZ_BPFA01000096.1 GCF_019655055.1 Shewanella sp. MBTL60-112-B2 | reverse complement strand
GTGCTGATGGATGAGATTGGCCGCGGCACCTCCACCTATGACGGCTTGTCACTTGCCTGGTCGGCGGCAGAGTATCTGGCTCAGCGACTCGGTGCCATGACACTGTTTGCCACCCATTACTTCGAGCTGACTCAGTTGGCAGAATTGATGCCCCAGGTTGCCAATGTACATCTGGATGCCATGGAGCATGGCGACAGCATAGTCTTTATGCACGCAGTGCAGGAAGGAGCCGCCAGCAAGAGCTATGGTTTGCAGGTTGCTTCACTGGCCGGTGTTCCGGCCTCAGTGATCAAGGCCGCAAAATTGAAACTGCAACAACTTGAAAGTCGCGATCACGGTCAAGACTCCAATGTCCCGGCGCAGGCCACACTGCAACTGGAAACGCCGCCATCTGAGCTTGAACTTCTGCTTGGCAGGCTGAACCCGGATGAACTCAGCCCAAGAGAGGCGCTGGACCTAATCTATAAACTCAAGGCGTTGGCAAACTAAGTCCGCTACTCCAGCTATCGC
>NZ_BPFA01000095.1 GCF_019655055.1 Shewanella sp. MBTL60-112-B2 | reverse complement strand
GGGAAGAAGAAAAGAGAAACCAGAGAGGAGGGAAGAAAGGGGGAGAAGGAGGGGGAGAAAAGAGGAGAGAAAGGAGAGAAAAGAGAGAAAAGGAAAAAGAGGAAAGAAAAGAGGAAAGGGAAAAGAGAAAAGAAACAGACAAAGAAGGGAAGGAAAAGAAAAAAGAGAGAAAGGGAAAAGAGAAAGAAAGGGGAGAGAGGGGAAGAGAAGAGAAAAGAGAAGAGAAAGGGAGGGAGAGAGGAGGAAGAAGGAAGAAAAGAGAGAAAGAAGAGAAAGAGAAGAAAAAAAGAAAAAAAAAGGGGGAGGAGAAAGAGGAGAGAAGGGGAAAAGAAAGGGAGGAGGGGGAAAGAGAGAGAAGGAAGAAAAAAGGGGGGGGAGGGAAAAAAGGAGGGAAAAGGAAAAAGAGGGGAAAGAAAAGAGAGAGAAGGAGAGGAGGAAAAAAGGGGAGAAGAGGAGAGAGAAAGGAGAGGAGGAGAGAGAGGAGAGGAAGAAGGAAAAGGGGAAAGGGGGGA
>NZ_BPFA01000094.1 GCF_019655055.1 Shewanella sp. MBTL60-112-B2 | reverse complement strand
AAGGGAGGGGGGAGAAAGGGGAGGAAAGAGAGAGGGAGGAGAGAGAGGAAGAGAAAGAAAAAGAAAGAAGGGGAAGAGGAGGGAAGGGAAGAAGAGAAAGGGAAAGAAAGGGAGAGAGGGGAAAAAAGAGAAAGGGAAAGAGGAAAAAAGGGAGAAAGGGGAGAAGAAAAGAGAAAAGGAAAAAAAGGGAGGGGGGAGGAGAGGAGAAAGGGGGAGGAGAAGAGAGAGGAAGAAGGGGAGGGAAAGAAGAAAGAGAGAAGAGAAGAAAAGAGGGGGGGGAGGGGAAAGGAAGGGAAAAAAGAGAGAAAAGAGGAAGAAAGGAGGGAGGAGGAGAGAGAGGGGGAAAAAAAAAAGAAGAGGGGGAGAAGAAAAGAGAGGGAGAAAAAGGAAAGAAGGGAAAGGGAGAGAAAAGGAAGGGGAGAGAAAGGGAGAGAAAGGAAGAAAGGGAGGGAGGAAGGGGAAGAGAAAGAGGAGGAGGAGAAGAAGGAGGAGAGAAAAGAGAGAAGGGAGAAGACCT
>NZ_BPFA01000093.1 GCF_019655055.1 Shewanella sp. MBTL60-112-B2 | reverse complement strand
GGTAGGGAAAAGAAGGGGGGGGGGCAAAGGGGCAAGGCGGAAGGAAGGGAAGGGGGGGGGCGAGAGAAGGGGAAGAAAGCAAAAGCGGGAAGGGAGGAAGGGGGAAAGGAAAGGAGGGGGAGGGAGAGAAAGAGAGAGAGGGAAAGGGGGAGAAAGAGAAGAAGAAGGAAGGGGGGAAGGAGAGAGGAGAGAGGGAAAAAAGAGGGAGAGAAGAAAAGGGGGGAGAGAAAAAGGGGGGGGAGGGGGGAAGGGGAGGGGAAGAGAGGAAAGAGGGGAGAAAGAGAGAAAAAGAAGGAAAAGAGGGAGAGGAGGGGGGGGGGAGAGAAGGGAGAGAGGAGAAAGGGGGAGGGGGCCTGGCCCCAACAAAGCCGGAAAGAGGGGGAGGGGAAGACCAAGGGCAGGAGGAAGTGAAGCAAGGCAGAAGAGCGAAAGAGGGGAAAGGAAAGGAGAAGGAAAAAGGGGGGCGAAGGAGAGAGAGGAAGTGAAGGAAAGGAAAAGGAAAAGGGGGGGAGTACGC
>NZ_BPFA01000092.1 GCF_019655055.1 Shewanella sp. MBTL60-112-B2 | reverse complement strand
AATCAGGTGTCCCTCTTGAGCCTGGAGTTCAATGGCACCCAGGCTCAGACTCAGACGCTTGATGCGCTCAATGAGGTGGGGTTGACCCCGCTGGCCTACTGGTCTCAAGGGCAACACAAACTTGAGCTGGCCTATACTCCCGAATTATCCCGCCAAGTCTGGCAGCTACTGGAAGCGCAGACATCCGAGCTCAAAATTCAAAGCATTACCGAGGACAGAGAGCTTGGGCTGGTAGCCCTGGTAAGCAGTGGCGCCGGCAGTTATCGCCGCAGCTTTGCCCGCTTGCTGAGCCGTGAAGCGCGGCCTCTGTATCAGGACCAACTCAGCCTGGTCACCCTGGTGCCCAAATCGCAGGTGAACCTGCTGACCCAGAAGGTGCACAGGCGCTGCGCCGGCCCCCGCAAACGCATAGGCGTTATTCTGCTGGGGGTGGGTAACATAGGCGAAGCCTGGGTGGAGTTGTTCGGCCGAGCCCACGAGACTCCTGAGCATCTCGTATGCCGTCTTCTGCTTGAAAAAAAAAA
>NZ_BPFA01000091.1 GCF_019655055.1 Shewanella sp. MBTL60-112-B2 | reverse complement strand
AGCTGCTGCGGCATAGCGGCAAAAAGTAACTCTACATCATCAATCTGTAGCGGCTCATCAAGACGGTGAGCAATTTCACCGGCCACAGAAGTATCACCTAGAAGCGTGTTAAAGCTAAAGCCCATTAACTGAATATCTACAGGATAAACAATCTGTGCCTTTGAGAAGGTCTCTAGCGCTAGTAGATCTTCGCGCGTCATAGCTTCGCCCGACTGTGCTTTACCACCTAGTCGCTGCAGGTCGCGGCCAATCGCTCCTTCAGTAAAGTTAGCCGTGGTACCACTAATCAGCGGACGACGACTATGATAGTTCATGTAATACAAACCAAACTCGGTTTCACCCAACTCAGGAGAGTAGTAACCAAGTTTTACACCCCATTGACCATCATCACTTGCCTCGGCAGGATCTTCGACCAATGTGGCCTTAGTAGGGTAAGCTAATGCTAGCTGTGCTAGATCACTTGGATCAACCTGACCCGAGCCCACGAGACTAAGGCGAATCTCGTATGCCGTCTTCTGCTTGAAAAAAAAAAAAAA
>NZ_BPFA01000090.1 GCF_019655055.1 Shewanella sp. MBTL60-112-B2 | reverse complement strand
GTGACATAGCCGCCAGCTTCAAAGTCAGTACCATCGATAGTGACTTGCAGCTGTACGTCATCAGCACCAATTTCAGCTTGGGTGAGCAGGCCATCGCCTGGGTTGCCATCATCAACAATCAATACCGTTGGCGCATTTGGCGCGGTTTCATCAGCAACGGTTGCGGTGTCGCTACCTTGAGCCGAGGTGTTGTCAGCCTTATCGGTTTGGGTGGCGGTGACGGTGATGCTGTCGCCTTCAGCAGGCGCGGTTTCTGTCCAGCTGATCACGCCGTTGGCATAAGTGTAGTTACCAAAGGTGAAGCTGCCGTTGCCAGCATCAGTGAAGTCAGCGAAACTCAGCTGAATGTCCCCGCCACCGTTAATGGTAAGCGTGACATAGCCGCCAGCTTCAAAGTCAGTACCATCGATAGTGACTTGCAGCTGCACGTCATCAGCACCAATTTCAGCTTGGGTGAGCAGGCCATCGCCTGGGTTGCCATCATCAACAATCAATACCGTTGGCGCATTTGGCGCGGTTTCATCGGCGACCTTGGCAGTATCTGAACCTTGAGCCGAGGTGTTGTCAGCCTTATCGGTTTGGGTGGCGGTGACGGTGATGCTGTCGCCT
>NZ_BPFA01000089.1 GCF_019655055.1 Shewanella sp. MBTL60-112-B2 | reverse complement strand
GCATGCTCTTAACCGCTGGCCAATTAGAAGGCTTGCAGTACGATGCGCCTGCCGACTATGACAGCGGCGATGCCGTGGGTAACTTCACCTACAGCGTCAATGACGGCACTGTCACTGAAAACGGCAGCGTGGCGATCACGGTCAACCCAATCAACGATGCGCCGCTCGTCGACAGCAATAGCATCAATGTCAATGAAGAGACGCAAAATACGTCTTTAGGCCTCAGCGCACCAACCGATGCTGATGGCGATAACCTCACCATTACGGTCACCGGCCTACCGACTCTGGGCACCGTCACCCTCGCTGATGGTACTGCGATCACCAATGGCATGCTCTTAACCGCTGGCCAATTAGAAGGCTTGCAGTACGATGCGCCTGCCGACTATGACAGCGGCGATGCCGTGGGTAACTTCACCTACAGCGTCAATGACGGCACTGTCACTGAAAACGGCAGTGTGGCGATCACGGTCAACCCAATGAACGATGCGCCACTCGTCGACAGCAATAGCATCAATGTCAATGAAGAGACGCAAAATACGTCTTTAGGCCTCAGCGCACCAACCGATGCTGATGGCGATAACCTCACCATTACGGTCACCGGCCTACCGACTCTGGGCACCGTCACCC
>NZ_BPFA01000088.1 GCF_019655055.1 Shewanella sp. MBTL60-112-B2 | reverse complement strand
GATATTTATTACCAACGCTATTTCAGGAAGGAAAAAGAGGAGAGAGGAGAAGGGAGGGAAGAGGAAGGGAAGAGAAGGGAGGAAGAGAAAAGAGGGGGGAAGGAGGGGGAGAAAAAAAGAGGAAGGAAGGGGGGAGAAAGGGAGGGAAGAAAAGAGGAAAGAGAGGGAGGAGGAAAGAAGGAGGAGAGAGGAAGGAAAGAAAGGGGAGGGAGAGGAGAGAGAGGGGGAGAGGGGGAGGGAAGGAGGAAAGAAGGGCAGCGGGGAAAGGAAAAGCAAAAGGGGGAAAGAGGGAAAGAAGGGGAAAAGGAAGAGGGAGGAGGAGAGAAGAGGGAAAAGGGAAGGGAAAAAGGAAGGGGAAGGAAGGGGGGAGAAGAAAGAAGAGAGGGGAGGGGAGAAAAGAGAAAGAGAGAGAAGGAAGGGAAGAAGAGGAAGAAAGGAGAAGGAGGAAGAGGAAGAGGGAGAGGAGGGAAAGAAAAAGAAGAGGAGAGGGAGGAAGGAGGAGAGGAAGGGAAAGAGGGGGGAAGGGAAGGGGAGGAGGGAGGAGGAGGGAAAGGGGAGAGGGAAAGGGGAAGGGGAAAAAAAGGAGGAGGGGAAGGAAGGGAAAGAAAGGAGGAAGGAGGAAGGAGGAGAAAAGGAAGAAGGGAAAGGGGCAGAAAGATGTGGTAGAGGCTATT
>NZ_BPFA01000087.1 GCF_019655055.1 Shewanella sp. MBTL60-112-B2 | reverse complement strand
TGTTTTTTTTTTTTTCAAGCAGAAGACGGCATACGAGATGCTCAGGAGTCTCGTGGGCTCGGGGGAAATCCTGCCCTATGGCAGCTGGTTTATGACAGGTTCGCTGATGGACAAGCCCTTGGCTTTGCTGCGTCAGGATCTGATGCAGCTGGGCTTCGAGCGCGAAGAAAACGTCAAGGAGCCGGAAGATCATGTTGCCGCCCTGTGCGAGGTGATGAGCGTATTGCTGCTGGAAGCTCCGGCCCATCAGCAACTGGCCTTCTACCGCCGCCATATCGGCAGCTGGATCATACGTTTCTTCGATACCTTGTCCCGTTGTCCCTCCGCCGCGTTTTACGCCGTGGTGGCACAACTCGGCCGGGCCTTCTTTGAAACCGAAATCAATGAGTTTGAACAGCTGGTGCTGAGCACGCCCGTGGTGGAAACCCCGGCGGTACAGATCCAGCCCAAGGCCAGCGAGTTGGCCTGAGAATTTGCCCGCGGCAACACGGGCTAAAGCATGCGGGGGAGTTTCCCCCGTCTACCTTCAACACGAGGAGACACTATGAAGAAGCAAGCTTCCGACATGGGTCGTCGTCAACTGCTCAAGGCATTGGCGATCGGCAGTGCGGCAGGCGCGGTTGCGACTGTCAGTGGTCAAGCCTTGGCGGCCAAGCCTGAAGCACCAGAAGTGCCA
>NZ_BPFA01000086.1 GCF_019655055.1 Shewanella sp. MBTL60-112-B2 | reverse complement strand
TGGGAGAATTGGATATCAGCGACATTCAGTGCCGCAAGCTCCGCCAGACGCAAGCCCGAGGAGTAAAACAGCTCCATGATGGCTTTATCACGTAGACTAAGGGGATCATCGCCATCGATGTCGAGCAGATGGCTCACCGAATCGACATCCATATTCTTAGGCAGGGGTTTACCCTGTTTGGGCGCAGTAAGACTGATGGCCGGATTCACCTTAATCTTCTGCTCTCTGAGTAAAAACTCGTAGAACTGCTTTAAGGCTGAAAGTGTCAATGACAGTGAGCGTGGACTTAGGCCTTTACGATGCAGCTTAGCCAACATAGCTTGTAAAGACTCGTGTTGCAGCGACAGCCAAGTGTCCATTTCACTAAATAGCTTCTCGACTCGCTGCAGTTCAAACAGATAGTTACGAACCGTATAAGCCGAGACTTGACGCTCTGTGCGCAGGTAACGTTCAAAGTCACTCAACCAACGCACATTATTCGATAACGCTTCGTCAGCCATAGAGCCTCGTTATTAAATTATAGTCAGTTGGTGATCGAGTAACTGCTTAAGCTGTGACAAGAGAAGGTAATCCATCTCAGGATGAAAATGCATGGGATCTTGACTCGCGATGGCAAAGATCACCTGACCGCACTCTTTCGATAATCGAGATAGTGCTACCGAGCCCACGAGACCTCTCT
>NZ_BPFA01000085.1 GCF_019655055.1 Shewanella sp. MBTL60-112-B2 | reverse complement strand
TTTTTTTTTTCAAGCAGAAGACGGCATACGAGATCAGCCTCGGTCTCGTGGGCTCGTCCAGCAGCAGTAACTTGGGCTGGCGTAGCAAGACTCTCGCTAACGCAATTGCCTGACGTTGCCCCCCAGATAATTGCCGACCAAATTCTCCAACTTGGCTATCGAGGCCACTTCCCAAACGGTCCATCAGTTTATCGATACCCGAGCTCGTTATCGTGTTCGCTAGCTGATTCTCATCGACCCTTTTAAGACCAAACAACAAGTTGTCCAACACACTCCCATAAATAAGAGTCGGCTGCTGCGACATCCAACCAATCTGCTCTCGAATATCGCTCACTGCCCACTGGCGAGCCTCTAAATGGTTATAAAACAATTGACCACTGCTCAACTGATATTGCCCAGCTAGGATTGATAACAAACTCGACTTGCCTGCTCCAGCAGGACCAAATAAGCCAATTTTCTCGCCCGGCTTAATATCAAGGTTCACCTCAGTAAATGCAGGTAAGGGGTGGTCTGGGTAGGTAAAGCTAGCGTGGCGTAATGACACAGCCCCATTAAAACCGACAGCTGTACTCGGCTGACTAGCAAAATATTGCTCTTGTGGTAATTCAAGAATAGAACTGACCGCAGTGATTGCTGACTGTGTTTGTTTAAATTTAAGTAGCAACATTGAAATTTGATTGATGGCATT
>NZ_BPFA01000084.1 GCF_019655055.1 Shewanella sp. MBTL60-112-B2 | reverse complement strand
CCACAAACACCAGCCTGTCTTTCATGGCCAGAGCTTGTACCAGTTTGCTCTCCAGCTCATCCACATGGTCGATATTGATCCCCACATGGCCGTAGGCTTCGGCGATTTTGGCAAAATCAGGCACCGAGTCCATATAAGAATGGGAGTGGCGGCCCGAGTAGATCATGTCCTGCCACTGTTTCACCATCCCGAGGAAGCGGTTGTTGAGATTGATGATTTTCACCGGCACATCGTATTGCAGTGCGGTGGAAAGCTCTTGAATATTCATCTGAATCGAGCCGTCGCCGGTGACGCACACAACGGTTTCATCCGGCATCGCCATCTTGACCCCCATGGCGGCCGGCAAGCCGAATCCCATGGTGCCCAGGCCTCCTGAGTTGATCCAGCGCCGCGGTTTGTCGAAAGGATAATAGAGTGCGGCAAACATCTGGTGCTGGCCAACATCCGAGGCCACATAGGCATCACCGTTTGTCAGGCGATAGAGGGTTTCTATCACTTGCTGAGGCTTGATCCGTTCGGCATTGCGCTGATACTCGAGGCAGTTGCGGCTGCGCCAGGAAGCAATTTGCTGCCACCAGTGTTGCAGCGCCTCGTCATCCTGAGGCATTACCTTGTCTTCATCCAGCAATTGCAGCATCTCGTTCAGTACCTTATCGGCCGAGCCCACGAGACAGGCAGAAATCTCGTATGCCGTCTTC
>NZ_BPFA01000083.1 GCF_019655055.1 Shewanella sp. MBTL60-112-B2 | reverse complement strand
CCACGGTGTGGTTCATGACTGGGGTGAAGTCGTAACAAGGTAGCCCTAGGGGAACCTGGGGCTGGATCACCTCCTTACCTATACGACTAACTTGATAGTTGTTGAGTGTTCACACAGATATGCTTGTCGTAAAGAAAGAGCAAATTACGTTGGGTCTGTAGCTCAGCTGGTTAGAGCGCACCCCTGATAAGGGTGAGGTCGGTGGTTCAAGTCCACTCTGACCCACCAAAATCTTTATTTTCTCCTAAACGAAGATTTTGTTTTAACGTAAATTTGTTTGACTGCATGTAAATGGGGCTATAGCTCAGCTGGGAGAGCGCCTGCCTTGCACGCAGGAGGTCTGCGGTTCGATCCCGCATAGCTCCACCATTTACATCTTTCTCTTCAGTAAGAGAAAGGCACATGCACAGGTAAGAGATGCCAAAGATAAATGAGAAATTTATCTTTGGCTTTTTTAAGCCCGCTCTTTAAAAATTTGGAAAGCTGATAGTAATAATCTTTAAGATTATTGCGAAATTAAAAAATTGAGTTCTAAAACACTTAACATTAAGTGTCTTGGCTTACTGCTTCACATTTATTTGTGAGGGATTAAGTAAAAAATTCTAATTTTGGCGAAAGTAGAAACCATTAGTTACGTACGACTGTTTTAAGCTTACCCGCTTAAAACAACGGATATTCTCATAGAGACTTATTTGGGTTGTATGGTTAAGTGACT
>NZ_BPFA01000082.1 GCF_019655055.1 Shewanella sp. MBTL60-112-B2 | reverse complement strand
TAAACATAGGACTCCTTTTCTTTCCTCCTTTTCTCCCACTCTTTCCCCCCGCCCTGCTCCCTCTCTCCCCTTCCCTCCTCCCCCGCTCCGTCTCGTCTTCCCCCTCCCGTCCTCCTTTCCTCCCTCCCTCCTCCCTCCTTTTTTTTTTTCTCTTTCCCTTTCCTTCCTCCCCCTCCCTCTTTTCCTTCTCCTCCTCTTTCCTCCTTCCCTTCTCTTTCCTCCCTTCCCTCCCTCCTTCTTTCCCCTCCCCCTTCTTCTCTCTTCCTTTTTTCTTTCCCCCTTCCCCTTTCCCTCTCTCCTCTTCCTCCTTCCTTCCCCTTTTCCCCCTCCTTTTTTCCCTTCCTTTTCCCACCTGTCTTCCTTCCTCTCTCCTTTTCCTCTTCTCCTCTCTCTTTTCTTTTTCCTTTTTCTTCCTTTTTCTTTCTTTTTCTTCCTTCCTCTTCCCCCTTCCCTTCCTCCCCTCCTTTTTCTCTCCCTCTTCCTCCTTCCCTCCCCTCTTTCCTTTCTCCCTCCTCCCCCCCTCTTTCTCCCCTCTCTCCTCCCTCCCCTCTTCCCCTTTTTCCTCTCCCCTTCCTCCCCTTCTCTCCCTTCTTTTCTCTCCCCCCTTTCCCCCCTTTTTTCCTCCCTCCCTTCCTCCCTCCCTTTCTCCCCCCTCCTCTTTCCCTTCCTTTCTCCCCCTCTTCTCTCCTTCCTCCCCCCTTTCCTTCTTTCCCTTTCTCCCCTCCTTTC
>NZ_BPFA01000081.1 GCF_019655055.1 Shewanella sp. MBTL60-112-B2 | reverse complement strand
AAACACGTCTTTAGGCCTCAGCGCACCAACCGATGCTGATGGCGATAACCTCACCATTACGGTCACCGGCCTACCGACTCTGGGCACCGTCACCCTCGCTGATGGTACTGCGATCACCAATGGCATGCTCTTAACCGCTGGCCAATTAGAAGGCTTGCAGTACGATGCGCCTGCCGACTATGACAGCGGCGATGCCGTGGGTAACTTCACCTACAGCGTCAATGACGGCACTGTCACTGAAAACGGCAGTGTGGCGATCACGGTCAACCCAATCAACGATGCGCCACTCGTCGACAGCAATAGCATCAATGTCAATGAAGAGACGCAAAACACGTCTTTAGGCCTCAGCGCACCAACCGATGCTGATGGCGATAACCTCACCATTACGGTCACCGGCCTACCGACTCTGGGCACCGTCACCCTCGCTGATGGTACTGCGATCACCAATGGCATGCTCTTAACCGCTGGCCAATTAGAAGGCTTGCAGTACGATGCGCCTGCCGACTATGACAGCGGCGATGCCGTGGGTAACTTCACCTACAGCGTCAATGACGGCACTGTCACTGAAAACGGCAGTGTGGCGATCACGGTCAACCCAATGAACGATGCGCCACTCGTCGACAGCAATAGCATCAATGTCAATGAAGAGACACAAAATACGTCTTTAGGCCTCAGCGCACCAACCGATGCTGATGGCGATAACCTCACCATTACGGTCACCGGCCTACCGACTCTGGGCA
>NZ_BPFA01000080.1 GCF_019655055.1 Shewanella sp. MBTL60-112-B2 | reverse complement strand
GCATCGTACTGCAAGCCTTCTAATTGGCCAGCGGTTAAGAGCATGCCATTGGTGATCGCAGTACCATCAGCGAGGGTGACGGTGCCCAGAGTCGGTAGGCCAGTGACCGTAATGGTGAGGTTATCGCCATCAGCATCGGTTGGTGCGCTGAGGCCTAAAGACGTATTTTGCGTCTCTTCATTGACATTGATGCTATTGCTGTCGACGAGTGGCGCATCGTTGATTGGGTTGACCGTGATTGCCACGCTGCCGTTTTCAGTGACAGTGCCGTCATTGACGCTGTAGGTGAAGTTACCCACGGCATCGCCGCTGTCATAGTCGGCAGGCGCATCGTACTGCAAGCCTTCTAATTGGCCAGCGGTTAAGAGCATGCCATTGGTGATCGCAGTACCATCAGCGAGGGTGACGGTGCCCAGAGTCGGTAGGCCAGTGACCGTAATGGTGAGGTTATCGCCATCAGCATCGGTTGGTGCGCTGAGGCCTAAAGACGTATTTTGCGTCTCTTCATTGACATTGATGCTATTGCTGTCGACGAGTGGCGCATCGTTGATTGGGTTGACCGTGATTGCCACGCTGCCGTTTTCAGTGACAGTGCCGTCATTGACGCTGTAGGTGAAGTTACCCACGGCATCGCCGCTGTCATAGTCGGCAGGCGCATCGTACTGCAAGCCTTCTAATTGGCCAGCGGTTAAGAGCATGCCATTGGTGATCGCAGTACCATCAGCGAGGGTGACGGTGCCCAGAGTCGGTAGGCC
>NZ_BPFA01000079.1 GCF_019655055.1 Shewanella sp. MBTL60-112-B2 | reverse complement strand
CCCCTTGTATCGGTTTTCACTCTCACTCTCTCCCCTTCCCTCCTCTTTCCCCCCCTCCCTTCCCCCTTTCTCCCCCCCCCCTTCCTTCCCTTTTCTCCTCTCTTTTCCTTCTTCCTTCCCCTTTTCCCCTCCCTCCTCCCTTCCTTCTTTCCCTCTTTTTTTCCCTCTCTTTTCTCCCCTTTTTTCCCCTCTCTTTCCTTTTCTTCTTCCCCTCCCTCTTTTCTTCCTCCTCCCTTCCCTCTTCTCCTTCTCTTTTCCCCCTTTCCCTTCTCTCCCCCCCTTTTCTCCCTCCTCTCTTCTCTTTTCTCTCTTTCTTTCCCCTTCCCCTTCCCCCCTCCCTTTCCCTTTCTCTCTTCCCCCTCTCCCTTTTTTTTTCTTTCTTCCTTTTTTTTCCCTTCTCCCCCTCTCTCCCCTCTCCCTCTTTTCTTCCCTTCCTTCTTTCCCCTTTTCTTTCTTTTTCCCTTCCTCTTTTCTCTCTCCTTCTTCCCCTCCTTTCTCTTTTTCTCCTTTCTCCTCCTTCTTTCCCCTTTCTCCTTCCTCCTCTCTTCCTCTTCCTCCCTTCTTTCCTTTCCCTTTCCCTCCCTCTCTTCCTCTCTTCTTTCTTTCTCTCTTCCCCTCTCTTTCTTTTCCTTTTTTTTTCCTTTTCTTTCTCCTTTCTTTCTCCCTTCTCCTTCCCCTTTCTTTCCCTTCCTCCTTTTCCCTCCCTCTCTCCTTCCCCTTCTTTTCCTTTTTTCCCCTTTCCTTCTTTTTCCTTTTTCTTTTTTTCGTTTGTTTCTCTCTTTTCTTTTTCTCCCTTTCTCCCCT
>NZ_BPFA01000078.1 GCF_019655055.1 Shewanella sp. MBTL60-112-B2 | reverse complement strand
TCCAAGCTAGATTTCAAACCATTACGCCCCCAGGAGGAAAAAAAGGAGAAAGGGAAGAGAAAGAGGAAGAAGGAGAAAAAAGGGAAGAGAGAGGAAAGAAAGGGAAAAGAAGAGGGAGAGAAGAGGGGGGAGGGGAGAAGAAAAGGAGGGAAGAGAGGAGAGAGGAAGAAGGGGAGGAAAAGAAGAAAGAGGAAGGAGAGGGAAGGGGAGAAAGAAGAAAGGAGGGGGAGAGAGAAAAAGAAGGGAGGGAGGAGAAAAAGAAAAGAGGGAAAAGAAGGGGGAGAAAAAAGGGGAGGAGAAAAAAGGGGAAAGAGAAAAGGGGAAGGGGGGGGGGGGAAGAAGGAGGGAAGAAAAGGGGGGGGGGGGAGGAGAGGGGGAAGGAAAAGAGAAAGAAGAGAAAGAAGAGAGAAAGAAAAAGGAAAGGAAGAGGAAAGGAGGGAGGGGGGAGGAAAGGAGGGGAGAAGAGGGAGAGGAAGAGGAGAGAGGAGAAGAGAGAAAGAAGGGAGGAGGAAAAGAAGGAGGGGGAGAAAGGGGGGAGAGAGAAAGAGAAGAAAAAGAAAGAGGGGGAAAAAGGAGGGAGGGAGGGAGAGGAAGGAAAAAGAAAAGAAGGAGGAGAGAAAAAGAGGAAAGAGGGAAGAAGAGGAAAGAAGAAGAAAAGGAAGAAGGGAAGGAGGAGGAGGGGAGAAGAAAGGAGAGAGAGGAAAAAGAGAGGAGAAAAAAGAGGAAAGGGAGGGAAAAGAGGGAGGGGAAAAAAAAGAGAGGAAAGGGGGAGAGGGAGAGGAAGGGGGAAAAAAGAAAAGAGGAGGGCCT
>NZ_BPFA01000077.1 GCF_019655055.1 Shewanella sp. MBTL60-112-B2 | reverse complement strand
GGGGAGGAAGAGAAGAGGGAGAAGGGGGGAAAAAGGGAAAAAAGAAAAGGAAAAGGGAGAAAGAGGAGGAGAAGGGAAGGGGGGGGGAAGAAAGAGGAAGGAAAAGGAGAAAGAAGGGGAAGAGAGAGAGGAAAAAGAAGAGAAAGAAAAAGAAAAAGAAAGGAGGGAGAAAGAAAAGAAAAGAAAAGAGAAAAGAGGGGAGGAAGAGAAAAGGGAAGCGGAGACCGAGAGGGAGAAAAGAAGGGAGAAGGGAAAGGCGGAAAGGGAAAAAGAAAGGAAGAGAGGGAAAGAAGAAGGGGGAAAAAAGGGAAAAGAAGAGGAAGAGAAGGAAGGGAGGAGGAGGGAGGGGAGGGGAGGAAAAAAAAGAGAGAAGAAGGGAAGGAGGGAAAAAGGAGGGAAAAAAAAAGAAAAAAAGGGGAAAGAGAAAAAAGAAAGGGAGAAAAGAGGGAAAGGGGAAAGGGGGGAAGGAGAGAGAGGAAAAGGGAGAAGGAAGGAAGAGAAGAGGGGAAAGAGAGAGGAGAGAGGAGAGGGAAGAAGGGAGAAGGGGAGGAGAAAGGGAGAGGGGAGGGGAAGGAGAGGGAGAGGGAGAGAGGAGAAGGGGAAAAGAGAAAGGAAGGAAGGAGAGAAGGGAAGAGGGAGGAGGAAAGGGAAAGAAAAGGAAGAGTGAAGAAAGGAAGGAGAAAAAAGGAGGGAGAAGAAGGGAAGAGGGGGGAGGAGAAAGAAAAAGGAAAAAGAAAAAAAAGAGAGAAGAGGGAGAAAGGGGAGAAGGAGGAAGGAAAAGAAGAAGAGGGAAGAAAAGAGAGAAAAGGGGAAAGGGGAGGAA
>NZ_BPFA01000076.1 GCF_019655055.1 Shewanella sp. MBTL60-112-B2 | reverse complement strand
CTACTGCGCTTCCTCTTCTTCTTCCTTCTTCCCCTCCCTTTTTCCCCCCTCTTCTTCTCCTTTTTCCTTTTTTCTCTTCTCCCCTCTTCCTCCCCCCTCCCCCCTTCTTTCTTTCCTCCCTCCCTCCCTTCCTTCCCCTCTTTCCTCTCCTTTTTTTTCTTCTCTCCTTTCCTCTTTTTCCCTTTCTTTCCTTCCTCTTCTTTTCCCTCCTCTTTCTTCTCCTTTTTTCTTCCTTCTTCCTTTTCTTTTCCCCCCCTTCCCTCTTCTCCCTCTTTCCCCTTTTCTCCTCCTCTCCCTTCCCCTCTTTCTTCTCTCCCTTCTTTTTCTCTCTTTTTCTTCCTCTCTCTTTCTTCTTTTCTTTCTCCTTTCTTTCCTCTCTCCCTTTTCCCTCTCCTTCCCTCTCCTTCCTCTCCCCTTTTCCCCCCCCTCTCTCTCCCCTTCTTCCCCTTCCCCTCCCCTTTTTTTCTCCCTCTTTTTCCTTCTCTTTCTTTTTCTTTCCTTCTCCCTCTTTCTCTTCCCTTCCCCTCTCCTTTTCTTTTCCTTTTCTCTCTTCCCTCCCCCCTCCCCCTCTTCCTTTTTCTTTTTCCTCTCCTTCTCTCTTTCCTCTCTCTCTCCCTTCTCCCCCCTTTCCCCCCTTCTTCCTCCCTCTCCTCTTCCTCCCCCCCCCTTTCTTCTTCTTCCTTCCCCTCTTCCTCCTCTCCTTTTTTTTCTTCCCCTTCTCCCTCTTTTCCTTCTCCTTCCTTTTCCCCTTCCTTTTCCCCTCCCCTCTTCCCTCCCTCCTTTTTCTCCTTTCCTCTCTCTCTTCCTTTTTCCTCCTTCTTTCCCCTCTTCTCTCCCTCCTCTCTCCCCCCTCCTCCCTTTCTTCTTCTTTCTCCCTTCCCCTCCTTTCTCCCTTCTTTCCTCTTCCTTCCT
>NZ_BPFA01000075.1 GCF_019655055.1 Shewanella sp. MBTL60-112-B2 | reverse complement strand
GTTACCTAATCAAGTTAGTGAACTCATTAATAAATGTTGGTGCCCGAACCCGGAATCGAACCAGGGACACGAGGATTTTCAATCCTCTGCTCTACCGACTGAGCTATTCGGGCAACTAATCGCTACTGATAGTATGCGTTAGATTTGCTACTACAAACTGGGCCTTTAAAGCCTGTCTCGTTTGGAGTGCGCGTATAATATAGCGATGTTTTAGAAGGTGCAAGTGCTTTATCGCATGACTGCGCAACAAATAGGCTTTTAACGGCATAATTCTGCACCTGCGCTATTGCTTGAGTTGTTTTTGAGCTGTCAGGGGCAATGAGCAAGCCCATTTGTCTGGTATTTAAGTCATGCTTGATGCAATGAGCTTTGTCGGGGCTTTGTGATTACTTGGCTTAACCTGTATTTTTATTAGAATGTATATGCAGGCACGATACTATGATCCACTCATAGGTCGTTTCTATTCGAATGCTCCTGTAGATGCAGCCTCCTTCACAATAAATAGTGCCACCCACAGTCAATGGCAATAACAACGACCACCGCAGAGCTTGGGTTGAAGATCAAATACATAGATTAACAGCCGTTTTCGCGATAGATGTTGCCGCCTTTGTGATATCAATTGGTTTATGAGGTGTCGAGCCAATTGTTTTAGAGTGGCTGGCTAGTAAAATTTCTTTTCTGAGATTGATTTGGATTTCGGTAAGTAACAGATACAAGAAGCCATTTATTATGAAATGGGATTTTTTCTTAGATTGATTTGGATTGCAGTAAGCAACAGAAACAAAAAAGCCACTCATTGAGTGGCTTTTTTGTTTTTTATGGTGCCGGCACCAAGAGTCGAACTCGGGACCTACTGATTACAAGTCAGTTGCTCTACCAACTGAGCTATGCCGGCTTATTTGTTTAACAAGTTACCTAATCAAGTTAGTGAACTCATTAA
>NZ_BPFA01000074.1 GCF_019655055.1 Shewanella sp. MBTL60-112-B2 | reverse complement strand
GAACTGACGTGTCCCCCTTCCCTCTCCCTTCTCTTCCCTCTCTTTTCCCTTTTCTCCCTTCTCTTCCTCTCTTCCCTTCTTCCCTCTCTTTTTCCTTTCCTTCTTCCTCTCTTTTTTCTTTTTCCCTTCCTCCCTCCTTTCTCTCCCCTTCCCCTTCCTCTCCTCCCTTTCCTCCCTCCCCCCTCTCCCTCTTCTCTCCCCTCTCTCTCCCTCTCCCTCTCTCCTTCTTTTTTCCTTTCTTCTCTTTCCTTCTCTCCCCCTTTCTCTTTCCTCTCTTCCTCCTCTTCTTCCTCCCTCTTCCTTTCCTTCCTCTCCCTCTCCTTTTTTTTCTTTCTTCTCCCCTTCTTCTTTCCCTTCTCTTCCTCCCCTCTCTTTCTCCCTTCCTCCCCCTCTCCCCCTCCCTCTCCTCTCTCTTTCTTTCCCCCCCTCTTCCTCTCTCTTCCCTCCTCCCCCCCTCTTCCTTTCCCTCTCTCCTTTCCTCCTTTCTCCCCCTTCCCTTTTCCTTCCTCCTCTTCCCCTTTTTCCTCCCTCCCTCTTTTCCCCTCCTTTCTCTTCCCTCTCCCCCCTTCTCTTCTCTTTCCTCTTTTTCTTTCCCCTCCCTTTTTTTCTTCCTTCTTTCCCTTTTTCTCTCTTTCCTCTTTCTTCCTTTCTCCCCTCCCCCCCCCCTTTTCCCCTTTCTTCCTCCTCTCTCCTCTCTCTTCTCTCTTCCTTTCCCCTCCTCCTTTCTCCTTTCTTTCTCCCCTCCTTCTTCTTTTCCTCTTCCTCCCTTTCTTCCCTTTCCTCTCCTCCTTCTCCTCCCCTCCCCTTCTCCTCCCCCCCTTCCACGTCGTTCCCTCTTTCTCTCTCCCCCCCTCTCTCCCGCGCCTGACCGCTTCATCCTCGCTGTTCATCTTCATCAGTCCTTCCGTCCCGTTCCACGCCTCCTTTCCCACTCCTTCCAC
>NZ_BPFA01000073.1 GCF_019655055.1 Shewanella sp. MBTL60-112-B2 | reverse complement strand
AGAAAGAAGAGAAAAGGGAAAGAAAAAAGGGGGAAGAAAGGGGGGGGAAAAGAGGGAAGGAAAAGAAGGGAAGGAGAAAGAGCGGGAGAGAAAAAACGGGAAGAAGCAGAAAGACAAAAAAAAGGGGGAGGAGAACAGAAGGGGGGGAGGAAAAAAAGAAAGGAAAAAGGAAAAAAAGGGAGAGGGAAAGGGGGAAGGGAAAGGGAGGGAAAAAAGAAGAGGAGGAAGAAAGAAGGGAGAAGAGGAAGAGAGGGGGGAAGGAGGAAGGGGGGAAGAAAAGGAAAGAGAGGAAAAAAGGAAAAAAGAGGGGGAAGAGGGGGAGAGAGAAAGAGAGGGAGAAAGAGAAAGGAGGAGGAAAGAGAAAGGGAAAAGAAAAGAAGAAGGGGAAGAGAGGAGGGAGAGGAAGGGAGGGAAAGAAGGAGAAGAGGAGGGGGGAGAGGAGGGAGAAGGGAAGGGAGGAGGAAAAGAGAAAGAAGAAGGAAGGGGAAGAGAGGGGGAAGGAAAAGGGGGGAAAGAGGAAAAAGGGGAGAAAAAGAGAGAGAGGAAAAGAAGGAAGAAGGAGAGAGAAAGAGGAAAGAAAGGAGGAGAGAGAGAAGGGAAAAAAAAGAGAGGAAAAAGAGAAAAGGAGAGAAAAAGAAAAAAAAGAGGAAAAAAGAGGAAAGGAAAAGGGGAGAGGCCAGCGGGGCGGGAGAAGAGCGGGGAGCAGGAGGGAGGCGGGCCACCCAAGAGGGGGAAAGGAGCGGCGCGGGAGAGGGGAGAGGAGAGGAGACAAGGAAAAGAGGGCAGAGAAGAGGGAGGAGAAGGGGAAGAGGGGGAAAAAGAAAGAAAGGGGGAAAAGAGGAGAAAAAAGAGGGGAGAAAAGCGAGATTAAGGCTGACAGGAGGGAACCCACAGGACAGAGCGGCAAGCAGAACCAGGCGAAAAGAGGAACGGGAGCGAGGGGGGAGAAGGAAAGAGGAAGAAAAAAGAGGAGAAAGGAGGGGAAGAGGAAGAGGGGGAGGAGAGGGGAGAAAGGGGAAGAGGGAAAGAAAAGGAAGAAGAAGAAGAGGGGGAAGAAAAGGGGGAAAGAAGAGGGGAGAAGAGAGGGGGAAGGGAAGAGAGAGGGGAGGAGGGAGAGAAGGGGGAAAAAAAGGGGAGGGAAGAAGAAGAAAAGAGGGGGAAAGAGAGAGGAGAA
>NZ_BPFA01000072.1 GCF_019655055.1 Shewanella sp. MBTL60-112-B2 | reverse complement strand
TGATGTGGTCAACTAAAACTGTACACCAACAGGGGATGCGTATTTACGCAGCCATTTCGGCCGCTGTTGGTGTCATGTAATTATTATAACTATGACCCCGTTTTGTATTGTAGTGCTTCAAGATATAGTTGATGCAGTCGAACTTAGCTTCCTTAAAACTGTTGTAGCCGTATTTAGGCATCCACTCTGTTTTAAAGCTCCTAAAAAAACGCTCTATTACCGCGTTATCCCAACAATTTCCACGCCGACTCATGCTTTGAGTTATTTGATACTTCCACAGCATTTGCCGATATTGAAGGCTGCTGTAATGACAACCTTGGTCTGAATGAAATATCAGGTTTTTTGGACGTCCACGATGTTCAAATGCCATTCTTAAAGCAGCACAAGTTAAATCAGTATTAGGGCTATCTGAACATGCCCAACCTACTATTTTTCTGGCGTACAAATCCATTATCACCGCTAAATAAAGCCATTTTGTTCCAGACCAAACGTAAGTCACATCTCCACACCAGACCTGGTTTATTGCTTCAACGTTAAACTGTCGCTTTAATAAATTAGGCGCAATTTTAGATTCGTCATTTGCTACCTTGTAACGATGTTTTCTGGGCTGGCTACTGATAAGCCCTGCATCTCTCATTAAACTTGCGGCCTTATAACGGCCAACATTTTCACCCAGTTGATTAAGCTGACCAGCTATCGTTCTAGCTCCCGCAGAGCCGCGACTATCACTATGTATATCAATCGTTTTTTTGAGCAATAATTCACGCTCTGGTTTTATTAATTCACGGTGTTTTAGGTGGTAATGATAGCTGCTTCGCGGGACTTCAAATAAGTCACAAAGTGGTTTAACACTGTTTTGCTCTCTCGATAACGATTCAATTAATGCTATCGTTTGATGCTGTCTTGCATTAAGAGAGCGGTAGCCTTTTTTAGGATGTCTTTCTCCCATTCAATCTTCTTAATTTGAGCTTCAAGCTCTTGAATGCGCCTTTGTTCTGGAGTGATTGCATTCGCAGATGGAGTAATACCTTCAAATTCTTGCTTTAGTTGAATAACCCAACGTCTCATCGCTGTTGGGCCAACACCGGTAGCCTGACAAGCTTCGCGAATGGTATAGTCTTGATTAATTACAAGGTTAGCTGCATCTATTTTAAATTCTGTTGAATAAGTTGGTTGAGTCTTCATTACGTTTACACCGTTCTATATTAAGGGCAGTTTACCTCATATCGGTGTACAAGTTTATTAAGCCACAATA
>NZ_BPFA01000071.1 GCF_019655055.1 Shewanella sp. MBTL60-112-B2 | reverse complement strand
TACAAGGTTAGCTGCATCTATTTTAAATTCTGTTGAATAAGTTGGTTGAGTCTTCATTACGTTTACACCGTTCTATATTAAGGGCAGTTTACCTCATATCGGTGTACAAGTTTATTAAGCCACAATACTTTCTGTTGTTAAGAGTCGAGCCAAGGGGGAAAGCGCTTGTCCCCCTTAACAAACCCTCAGCGCCCCAGACGAAGTTGTCACCCTCACGCTTATGGATAAATCACTAACGCTTCCGATGGGGAATTGGTGTTACCTGCAAGTTTCGTAACTTAGTTTTGCCCCAAAGTGTGTTTGCTTTCGAATGAAGGCTAATTACATTTTTTGTTTGGTGTGACCAATTGATATGTTTGAAACGGTAGCTTCATAGCTATCAATCGCCTGCAGCGGGCGTATGTGCAGACACTGCCGTGACACGCTGCAAGTCCTTCCCTGGAAGCTCGGCCATGACGTCCATGTCATGGACGGTCACGGCCGTATCAACACCTAGTAATTAGTGTAATCATTAGGTTGTGGAGTTTGTGTTTCTAACTTGGAAATGCCCCAAAGTGAGTTAGCCTTGGAATGAAGGCTGATTAAATTTTTTCTGAGCAGTGGCTACGGGAAAGTGTGCCCAGCCTTGATGCTTTATAACAGTCAATCGCCTGCCGCGGGCGGATGTGCAGACACGGCTGAAGCTCGCCGCTAGTACCTCCGTGTAGGCTCAACGAAAACATCTGATATAAATCTGCGGTGACATGGATGTCATAGAGCGGCCCTGTTTTCGACGGCTTCAGCTGTATCTGCACGTGATAATTGGTGTACTCATTGGGGCGTAATGGTTTGAAATCTAGCTTGGAAGAACTAGGTTTTTGTACAGTTATATCTTACTGGTTAGGGTTTTATAGTTCAGTTTATCAGGCGTGATGCACATTTACCGTTGTGTATGTAAGAGGTAATGCCGAAAAAAATCATAAAGATATATGTGTGTATTTTCGTTTCTTGCGGGATAACAGGTGAGCAAAATGCGCTAGCGCATTTTTACCAGAGGTGTATTGGATAGAATTATTAGCAATGCCTTTTAATACATTGTTATTATTTAATTTTTATTGAATAATGCAGTGCGCGTTTTTCCAGCGAATATCGGCAAAACGCGCGAGCGTGATATTAAAATGTTATATGTACATGGAGGGAACCACCATGCTAGTCAGGATGATGAAAAATAGGGCTATCAAAGCCTTTGCCAAAAAACTTCCAAAATTCTTAGTAGTTTCATGGGGAAGCTCAGATGAATACAGCCC
>NZ_BPFA01000070.1 GCF_019655055.1 Shewanella sp. MBTL60-112-B2 | reverse complement strand
CAAAGTACTGAGGGATCCCCTCATAATTTCCCCAAAGCACAACCATGTTTGAATAGATTTTGAGCAAGCAGGGTTGCAGCCGCGAGCAAGTCTTCCCTCGTTATTGTGTAGCCAGAATGCCGCAAAACTTCCATCCCTAAGCGCACTGTTGAGAGTACATTTCGATTTTTGACAGTGTTAGCTTGGAAGTGCTTATCCCAACCTTGTTTCTGACCATGAACTCCAGCAAGCCAAAATGTCAGTTGAAGCATTAGGGCGATTAGCAGCATGATATCAAAGCGCTCTGAGCTGCTAGTTCGGCTATGACGGAGGCCTAAACCGTAGGCTGGGCTTTTCAAGTCTCGGAAGGTTTCTTCAATTTGCATACGCTTCGAGTAGAGCCTAACAAGTTGCTTTGGTGTTCGGATTTCAACGGGCAAGTTAGTCGCTAAAACCCATGGTTCTTTTGTCGAAGCGGAGTAGATTTTAGGTGACGGATGATGACAATTAGTCCGTGTCGAACGCTGATTTTTTCGGCCTTTAGGACGTGATTTATACAGTGCAATTTGACATGAAATTGGGTTGCTCTTAGTCAACCTCTTATAGCCTAAAGTCTTTGAGCGACTTGAGGATATGCTATGTAAGTTGCTGATAGGTTGCCAGTTTTCCGCACCTAAATCTGCATATTGCACTTTCCCTCTGACTCGACTTAACCAGTACCAACCTAGCTTTTCAACGGATTTATACCATGGCACTTTAAAGCCAGCATCACTGACAATGAGCGGTGTAGTGTTACTCGGTAGAATGCTTGCAAGGTCGGCTAGAAATTGGTCATGAGCCTTCTTTGAACATTGCTCTGAAAGCGGAAAGGCTTTCTCATAAAGAGTAATAGAACGACCATGTAGTGCCACCGAAGCCCGCAATACCATAAGCCGTTTTTGCTCACGAATATCAGACCAGTCAACAAGAACAATGGGCATCGAATTACCTGAACAGATAAAGCTGGCATGCCAACGGTATACAGCGAGTCGCTCTTTGTGCAAGTGACGATTACCTAACAATCTGTCGATTCGTTTGATGTTATGTTTTGTTCTGGCTTTCGTTGGCAGGTTACGACCAAGTTCGGTAAGAGTGAGCGTTTTACATTCAAGTAATGCGTGGCAAGCCAGCGTTAAACTGTTGAGTCGTTTTAAGTGCAATTCAGGGCAGAATTGGTAAAGAGAGTCGTGTAAAATATCGAGTTCGCACATCTTGTTGTCTGGTTATTGATTTTTCTCAGAACCATTTGATCACATGACAAGATGTGCATCTACCTTAAATTTATGATTTTTATCAAAATCATTAGGGGATTCCTCAG
>NZ_BPFA01000069.1 GCF_019655055.1 Shewanella sp. MBTL60-112-B2 | reverse complement strand
CATATATGGACCCATCCGGTTTGCAAGATATTTAATATCGACTTTGAGAAGAGTTCATTGCACCCATATATTCGGCCTGTTATTGAGGTACTCCTCTGGCCCTGATGGATATTTGCTTCTACTTTCCTTATCATCCTTACGGCTTCTTTAGAGCCTGTGGCGAAGCAAGGTTTTAAGCAGAACAGTCTGACTGTCTCATCATCAAATCAATTATCTTGGCAACTTGGTGGTTAGCAAAACTTATGATTATCTCGTTAAGTTGACGCGTTAATGATTAATTTATACTGTGATACGGTATTCATCTTCTCTTGCTGCTATAACCCACGCTATTCGTGCAAGCTTATTAGCTACGGCAACACAAGCTCTGTTAAAGCCACGCCTTTCAGCAAGTGCGCTAGCCCAGCAACTAAATCTGTCAGTTTTATTAGAACTATGCTGTAAGACAGTTCTTGCCCCGTGGATAAATAGCGTTCTCAAATAAGCGTTTCCTCGCTTACTAATACCAAGCAAATTATTTTTCCCGCCACTACTATGCTGTTTGGGTACTAGACCGCACCATGCTGAAAAATGTCTGCCATTGGTAAAATCTTTACCTTGCCCAACAGCTGCATAAAATGCTGTGGCAGTCACAGGGCCAATGCCTGGTACGCTTTCTAAGCGCTGGCATACTTGGTTACTTTTCACCTCTTGTTGAACTTGGGCATCACAGTTTTTAAGTCGCTTCTCAATGTCATTAAATTCTTCATATAGCTGATAAAAAACACTTCGGCCTTTGACTGTTAATTCGTTATCGGCATTTTCTAGAATATCTGGTAGCTTTGTCCTAAAAGACGCTTTTCCTTTTGTGATGACAATGCCGTACTCTGCGAGCATACCTCTTACTTGATTTATCAGTGCAGTAGATTGTTTGTTTAGTCTTTCTCTCATTCGATGCAGCATCTGAATATCTTGTTGCTCTATAGGCTTGGGCTCTACAAAGCGCATGTTAGGGCGTTGTGCTGCTTCTGCTATCGCAAGCGCATCGTTGTAATCATTTTTATTTCCTTGTCTGTAGGGGACGACATACTGGGGCGCGATGAGCTTGACTTGATGGCCAACTTTCTCGAACTCCCTAGCCCAATAGTTTGCGCCTCCACAGGCTTCCATCACAACAAGGCAAGGTTCTATTTGAGCAAGAAAAAGCACTAACTCTTTGCGCTTAATTATCTTCTTTTTGACAAGCTTTCCGGCTTTATTAACGCCAACAAAATGAAAAACGGACTTTGCGATATCAAGACCAATTGTAGTAATGTTCATAGTGGACCCGTCCTCTTTCTGATGAGTTTAAGCAACTACATCGTGGCCCATTGCGAGGCCGATTAAAAGTGGATGGGTCCATTCCATTATCCATG
>NZ_BPFA01000068.1 GCF_019655055.1 Shewanella sp. MBTL60-112-B2 | reverse complement strand
AGAAAAGAGAAAGGGAAAGGAAGGGGGGGAAAGGGAAGGGGGGAGGAGGAGGAAGAAAGGAAAAAGAGGGGGGAAAGGGAAAAAAGGAAAAGGGGAAGGAGAAAGAAGAGAGAAAGGGAAGGGGAGGAGAAAGAGAAGAGAGAGAAAAAAAAGAGAGAAAGGGAGGGGAGGAGAGAAAGGGAGGGGAGAGGGAGAGAAAGGGAGAAAGGAAAAAAAAGGGGGAGAGAAAAAGGGAAGGGGAAGGAAGGGGGAGAAAGGGAAGGAGGAGGGAGGGAAAGGGAGGGGGGGGAAAAGAGGGGGGGGAGGGGGAGGAAGGAGGGGGGGAGAAAAAGGAAAAAAAAGAAGGAGAGAAAGGGGGGAGAGGAAAGGAGGAGGAGAGGAAAGAAAGGAAAAAGAGAAAAGAAAAAGAAAAAAAGAAAGGGAAGAGAGGGGGAGGAAAGAAGGAAGAGGAGAGAAGGAAAAAGAGGGAAAAAAAGGGAAGGAAGAGGGAGAGGGAAAAAAAGAAGAAAAGGAAGAGGAGAGAAAGGGGAGGGAGGGGGGGAAGGGAGAAAAAGGAGGAGGAAGGGGGGAAGAAGAAAGGGAGGGAGAGGAGGGGAAGGGGGAAGAGAAGGAAGGAAAAAGAAGGGGAGAGGAAAAGAGAGGAGGAAAAAGAGAGAAAGAAAGGGAGGGGGAAGAAGGAAGGAAGAGGAGAAGGGGGGAAGAGAGAGAAGAGAAAGGAAAAAAAAAAGAGGAAAAGAAGGAAGGGGAAAAGGAGAGAGAGAGGAAAGGGGAAAGGGAGGAGGAAGGAAAGAGAGAAGGGGAGAAAGAGGGGGGGGAAGAAAGGAAGGAGGGGAGAAGAGAGAAGAGGAGAGAAGGAGAGGGAAGAAGGGAGGAGGAAAGAAGAGGAAGGAGGGAGGAGGGGGGGGGGAAAGAAGAAGAAGGAAGAAGAGAGAAGGAGAGGGAGAGGGGGAGAGGAGAGGGGGAGAAGAGAAAGGGAAGGAGAGGAAAAGAGGGAAAAGGAGAAGGAGGGAAGGAAGAGGAAAAGGAAGAAGAGGAAAGAGGGGAGGAAGGGGGGAAAGGAAAAGAAAGAGGAAAGGAAGGAAAGGGAAAGGAAAAAGGAAGGGGGGAGAGAAAGGGAAAAAAAAGGAAAGAGGAGAAAAGAGGAGAAAGAAAGAGAAGAAAGGGAAAGGAAGAGAAGAAAAAGGGGAGGGGGAAGGAAAGAAGAAAAGGAAGAAAGGGGGGAAAAGAAAAGGGGAAAGAGGGGGAAGAGAGGGAAGGGGAGAGAGAAGGGAGAGAGGAAGAAAAGAGAGGAGAAAGGGACCGCAGGGGGAGAGAAAGAACGAAAAAAAGGGGGAAAGCAGAAAGGACAGGGAGGGAGAAAGAGAGGATGAAGGAAAAAGAAGAAAAGGAATGGGACCCTCACTCT
>NZ_BPFA01000066.1 GCF_019655055.1 Shewanella sp. MBTL60-112-B2 | reverse complement strand
CCGAAGGTCCCCTCCTTTCCCCCGTAGGGCGTATGCGGTATTAGCAGTCGTTTCCAACTGTTATCCCCCTCGACTGGGCAGATACCTAGGCATTACTCACCCGTCCGCCGCTCGTCACCTCAGGAGCAAGCTCCCTTGTGTTACCGCTCGACTTGCATGTGTTAGGCCTGCCGCCAGCGTTCAATCTGAGCCATGATCAAACTCTTCAATTAAAGTTTTGTTTGCTTCATCCACCTTACAAGTAAGGCTGAATCAGCGGCTCAACGAATTCTGTATTACATATTGCTATGAACACTCATTCATTAAGTAATTTTTTGATTGTCTCGTGAGAGGCAATTTCGAATAACTTAATCTCTGTGAGTGTCCACACAGATTTGCTTGTCATATTGTTAAAGAGCGGTGCTAATCCTATTGAGAACGAGTCTCTCAGTTAGCAGCCTAAGACGCTAGGTCGTTGGCTTGAGGAGGCGTATTCTACACTCTCCAGTGTCGGCGTCAAGCGCTTATTTTAAGAAGTTTTTCAAGCGATGATTCTTTATACAAGTCACATCTAATTGAGCTTCTAAAGCGATTGTCACCTGATGTTAATTTCCGTAGAAGTTAATCTCTTACCTCTTTGTTAAGAGAGGTACTGATTGCGCTGCAAGTCCCGTGCTACCTAAGCTTTCGTTTAGCTAGTTGGCCTGCTGTGCCGTGTCAGTGGATGCGCATTATAGGGATGTGAGATTAAAGCGCAAGGGCTGTTTTCAATAAAATTAGCGTTTTCGAATCAAACGAATAGTTATCAAGCTATATGTGCATAAAACGGACTAAACAAGCCAGGTTTAATAGAAACTAATACCTTGCACCCAACACCACAAAAGCTGTTAGCAAGCAGATTCGACAAACTGTTCGGCTAACAAAGCCAAAGCCCGGTCCTTTTAAACCCATTAACTAAGCACTGCACAACCAAAAATATTCTTTTATCTTGCGCCACTTAGCTCAAAAGGTCGCTAGACTTAATAGATAGAGCGTTTCATAAAAAATGTTCTGCACTTATATAGCGAATCAAGCTTAATTCCTCAGCCACACAGTCCTCACTAGGCCAAGGCATGTCTTATCAATCTTGCTCTAATTACTGGACCTCAGCAATTCATTATATTTGTTAATAAAAATAGATATAAATCTAAGAGGAGCTAAAAATACTAGAAGATGTGCAATGAAAAAATTAAAGGGTTCAATACATAGTTGTTATATGACCTATAAAGTCAGCTATGGAGTAGGACTGGAGCGCCTGATATTCAGAAGATAAGTGCTTTTTATTGGAGGTTTTACTGCTCGTATAAGCAATGAGCATGAAAATAAACCACTCTGTTCGCCTAGCAAACGACTAGAGTGCAAATACACGCCGATAAATACGCCATATTTTGCCTTGTTTGATGCCTAAAAGCCCGAATTAGCAAAAAGCGTGCTGAGGCAGCAGGGTCATTTTCTAAATTGCAGACGTAAAAAAGCCCGCTACATGGTAGCGGGCTTTCTCGTATTTGGCGCCTGGAAATGACCTACTCTCACATGGGGAGACCCCACACTACCATCGGCGATACTGCGTTTCACTTCTGAGTTCGGA
>NZ_BPFA01000065.1 GCF_019655055.1 Shewanella sp. MBTL60-112-B2 | reverse complement strand
TTTTTGATTACTTCGTGAGAAGTAATTTCGAATAACTTAATCTCTGTGAGTGTCCACACAGATTTGCTTGTCATATTGTTAAAGAGCGTGCCACTTCTATCAAGGCTAAGCCTTTCAAAATGGCGCCTTAGACGCTTAGGTCGTTTGGCTGAGGAGGCGTATTCTACACTCTCCAGTGTCGGCGTCAAGCGCTTATTTTAAGAAGTATTTCAAGCGATGATTTCTTAATCAGAAGTCAAAACCCGAAGCTCTTAAAGCGATTGTCACCTGAGGCTAATTTCCGTAGAAGTTAATCTCTCACCTCTTTGTTAAGAGAGGTACTGATTGCGCTGCAAGTCCCGTGCTACCTAAGCTTTCGTTTAGCTAGTTGGCCTGCTGTGCCGTGTCAGTGGATGCGCATTATAGGGAGTTCTCGCAGTAGCGCAAGGGCCCTTTTCAATAAAATTAGCTTTTTCGAATCAAACGAATAGTTATCAAACGATACGTATAAAAATAGGGCTAAAAAGGCGAGTTACCAGCTAATGAATAGTGAACATGAAACCCAATAGTCACTAGCCTAAATCCTACAAGATCAGTTTTTCAACTATTTGAAGCGTCTGGCCTTGATGCTACAAGGAGACTCACAACTAAAAATAATACAATATTATGCCTCGCAATCTCGATTTCTCGCTCAAGGTTGATCGGCGACACAACACAATTGCCCTGCATATAAGGCAAAGAATACTGATGTGAGGTTGTCAATTTACTCCCAACGCTAATTAATCAAACTTCTCTTATAGAAAAGCATCACTTATTGCTGATTTTTATATTAAACATCTTCAATAAAGACGCTCCATCTTAATCAATTAGTCATTCCTCTCGGCCACTTTCCTTTTATATAGGTATTCTGCCCCCTTTCTTGGCTATAAATTTCAAATCTACAGCTAACCTAAAAGCTGTATTCTCCGTATTTATCGACAGCACCTATCAGCTACCGCTTAAAATTATTTAGCACAGCCCCCTTTAGGCATCAAAATATTGCTTTATCACTACGATTAAATAGATAGCTAATAGCGATGCCACCAGGCAAATTGATATAGAAGGGGCTCCAAATCAACTAAACCTAGATGAACTACAAGCACAGGCAAGGTTTTCATTGATGAGTAATCAGGTGATAGCGAGAAATGACCACTTCGGTTAGTGCTATGAGCACAAAAGCAGGAAAAGTCACATTGATTTGATGAAGTTCGTTGAGATCTTGTAGCGCGTAGCAATAGTGACGGTCAATATTGAAGCAGAGGTTATCGGCCTATGTCAGCTTATTTTCATGAAAAGACTCATTCGAGCGAGTTAAACTAAGGCTATCATCTAAAAAATGACAGCATTTTTGATGCTGTGATGCCTATAAAAGGCAGGATTTTACACAAATGACAGACGTAAAAAAGCCCGCTACATCGTAGCGGGCTTTCTCACTTCTCTTTCGAGAATAAATAAGCGCCTGGAAATGACCTACGACCCACATGGATGTGGGAAGTGTCGATTATGCAGGAGCATATAATCGCCCTCGATTCGCGCAGCGAACACATGAGGGCGAAGAGGTTGCGCTTAAGGTACGAAGTACATTGCAATCTTGTAGCGCGTAGCAGCTTTGCTGCAAGCTGGAGAACCCGCTCAGCGGCGGGTTGACGTAGGGGGTAGGCATTTATGCCTACTTTAAGTGAAGCAGTCACCTTAACGGGTAGCTGTATTCTAGATAAGTTAGCGTTCTGTATTTTTACAAACGCCAAACGCCAAACGCAAAAAAGCCACCTTAATAAGGTGGCTTCTTCACTTAATTTAAAGCCTGGAAATGACCTACTCTCACATGGGGAGACCCCACACTACCATCGGCGATACTGCGTTTCACTTCTGAGTTCGGAATGGATTCAGGTGGTGCCACAGCTCTATGGTTTCCAGACAAATTGGGTAAATTTAGAAAGCTGGACTCGC
>NZ_BPFA01000064.1 GCF_019655055.1 Shewanella sp. MBTL60-112-B2 | reverse complement strand
TATTACATATTGCTATGAACACTCATTCATTAAGTAATTTTTTGATTACTTCGTGAGAAGTAATTTCGAATAACTTAATCTCTGTGAGTGTCCACACAGATTTGCTTGTCATATTGTTAAAGAGCGTTGAAGTTATCTTTCAAACTTCGCCTTAGACGCTAGGTCACTTGGCTGAGGAGGCGTATTTTACACTCTCCAGTGTCGGCGTCAAGCGCTTATTTTAAGAAGTTTTTCAAGTGATGATTCTTTGTTCACTCTCGTGTTAACAACCATCTAATTGAGCTTCTAAAGCGATTGTCACCTGAGGTTAATTTCCGTAGAAGTTAATCTCTCTAACGCTGCTGCAAGTCCCATGCTACCTAGCTATTGCTAAGAACGATTGGCCTGCTGTGCCGTGTCAGTGGATGCGCATTATAGGCAGATCCGAGGCGATCGCAAGCCTTTTTTAAAGAAAAATGGATTAAACTTTTATACCAAAGCTGACCACAGTTAAATTACAGATTACCCACAGAGTTATTCACAAAAATGAATTCACAGCTCGCTAGTAACAGACGCCTCTAACTAAAGGCATTAGGAGATAACCGTAAATATGATTAAATCGCGCCACACGAATCTAGCTCATAAGCTAAATCTGCATACTTTCTCACTCTATTACCGAAATAGATCTTAGTGGTTCCCATTATTCTGATCAAACACCGATATTTAAATGCTTAACTCATATAGCCACTAATCCCATTCTTAGAATTTCTATTAATCCAACCTCTATAGTCATAAAGATTACATCGTAGAAAGTAAACACCGTAAATTGCATGCATCGACTTGAGCAATAACCAACATTAAATACCTAAGGAGTTCCTAATCGACTTCTCTCAAGAATTTTAATCCATCACACTTTTGAGTAGCAACTTATACCAATCAGTAATGAGTAGCGCTCTAATATAACCATCATTATTAATCGGCATCCCCACTTGAAAACTTATAGCGCTGAAGAGATCTTAGCTTTATCTAGAGCTGAGAAAGCCCCCCATAAACGGATACGACTACTTTCTGTAGCGCTATTTCTTGAGGGAAATAGCCGAACAGAGGTGGCCTTAAGGCTGAAAGTTACTCGTGCTAGCGTTAATGCTTGGGTCGCCAAATATCTTGCTAATGGTGTAAAAGGACTCGATGCCAAAAAGAATAAAGGTCGTGATAGCTATTTAACCGCACCTCAAAAGAAGCAGCTTAGTTGCTATATTGAAGAACTATACACAAGCTCCTCTGGTGGCAGGCTAACTGGCGATGCGATCCTCAAATATATCCAGCAGAATTTTAAGGTGGATTACCGCACTAATGCGATTTACAAGTTATTGGAGCAATCAGGTTTTAGTTGGATAACGAATCTTTCCAAACATCCAAAACAATCAATAGAAGCGCAAACAGCTTTTAAAAAAGTTCCAGTTGGAAACAATCCTTAACATACCAGGTAGTGTTGCACTCGGGCGAGTCTAGCTATTTGTAAAAGTAATGGTTTCAAGATGAGGCGCGTTTTGGACAACAGAACACGACAACACGCTTGTGGGTGAGAAAAGGCTCCCGTCCACGAGCTGTTAGCCAGCAACAATTTGAAGATGCGCACTTCTTTGGCGCAGTCTGTCCAGAAACCGGAGAGACTGAAGCATTAATTGCTCCGTATTTAAGTAAAGACATCATGCGTCAGCACCTATCTCAAATAGCGCAAAGGACAAAACCGGGACGACATGTTGTAGTGGTAATGGATGGCGCAGGTTGGCATACAGCTGATATTGCAGATGAGTTTACTAACCTCAGCATTATAAAGTTACCACCGTACTCAGCAGGGCTAAATCCGATAGAGCAAGTATGGAGTTGGCTGCGCCAGCACTACTTAGCTAATCGTCAATTTCAAGGTTATGAAGATATCGTTAATGCCTGTTCAGATGCTTGGAACAACTTCATTAGTGATACGAAAAGAGTGATGTCATTATGCCAGAGAGATTGGGCAAAAATGACTAAGTGTTAAGATGGAATGGTATAACACAGCATCAGAACCGCTAAAACTCGTCATTCTGGAGCATTTTTGGCTGCCTACTTCAGCGTTGAAAAGCTTTACAAGGGGATAGCCATTCTTACAGCTATTCGCCTTGAATTGGTTTGCCAAAAAACGCTCTAAGTAGATCAACTTCTTATGCTGATTGGTATAAGTACTTTTTATTGGAGATTTTACTGTTCGTATAAGCAATGAGCATGAAAATGAACCACTCTGTTCACCTAGCAAACGACTAGAGTGCCAATACACGTCGATAAATACGCCATATTTTGCCTTGTTTGACGCGTAGAAGCTCGAACTAGCTGAAAGCGGGCCGAGGTAGCAGGGTCATTTGCTAAATTGCAGACGTAAAAAAGCCCGCTACATGGTAGCGGGCTTTCTCGTATTTGGCGCCTGGAAATGACCTACTCTCACATGGGGAGACCCCACACTACCATCGGCGATACTGCGTTTCACTTCTGAGTTCGGA
>NZ_BPFA01000063.1 GCF_019655055.1 Shewanella sp. MBTL60-112-B2 | reverse complement strand
TTGATTCATATCAAAGATATAAATGCCGAATTATTGAAAGTATGCCAAGGGAAGTAAAAGAAGTTAAATACTTTTCTGTCCCAAATGAGTTTTGCTCTGCGTACGAACAAATTAAGAAAGATATTGAGTCTGGTGAACCCTTAAGGAAGTATCAAAGTCGTAAATTGAAGCAGCTGGACTATGACGATGACATGCTATCCCACTGGGGAATTCAGCATTTACACCTAAGCGACGAGCTTCAGGGTGATGGTTTTGTACGAAGAACGGGAGATTTGTTGTTTGTACACTTTGACAATTGTTCTGCCCACATAATTGGTATATTCAATCATAGTTCTTGGTGTGATTTAGACTTAATTGAAATCATGCATAGCAATTGGCCAGATCGAATGTCAGCTTTTCGAATGGAATCAGGTATGCAAAAACTGACTGAAGAAGAGCACAAAGTTTTAAGGGGTAAGCATGCAAATGCTAATATAGTCCTCGAAGATGGCACGGAGTATATGAATCCTGGACTTGGAGTTACCGCTAATGGTTCACCGATCAATGCTGTTTTAAATTCTGATAAAGTCATAGCTATGCTTAATCATCAGTTTGAAACTATCAAAGTGAATATGCCCCAAATACTTGAGGCGGCAAAGTGTCAAGAAACTCTAAATAATGTAACAATAGGCTTGGAAGTCGATAATAAAACCAAACAATTAGTGTTCAAAATCAAAGAGTTCGAGTTCTACTTCACGATTTAAGCTAACAATAAATTTAAGAGTGATTCACAATGCTTGGCTCTTTCACTTCAAGCTAGTTTAGTGTTTATGGTATAATGATTTAGTTAAAATATTGGCGTTGTTCACACATTAACTTGGCGTTACCGCATAGCTGATTATCATAGTTTCCTTAATGCCAGCAGTCATTTTCAGAGCTTAAGCTCTAACGCATTCCTGTCCAAAAATGAGCTAGCGAACGGTGGAAGTATCGTGAGCGTCCGGTGAATTACGCCTTGTGTGAGCCAGCTGGTAGCATGGATGATGTTAGCGTCATGAGTACCGTGACCACACTAGCCTAAGCTAGTGTACCCATCAGTCAATAATACGCCATTGAAATTGATTTATAGCTCTTTAGCGTGTTGAGCCCTACGGCCCTTTGACCAGGTGAAAGTGACTTCATCATCTTCACCGCAAATAGGCCAAAAGTAAGTTTGTTTCATCTTACCTTTCGCTTTACGGCCCGCTTTCATCGGCACTTAATCCATTAGACCTGAATAGAATACACAAGGGTTAGTTATAATGGATTATTCTGTTCTATGTCTCACGTCAATTAAAACATAGGTGTCGCGACAATTAAGTGGTTATTATTTAAGCTTGATTGATTATGAACTTTGCAGGGTGATCCATACTGCTCATGTTAAACCAATCTTCTTCAGGCCTTGTATTGTCAAGGATACGAGCGTAGCGAGTGCCAGTATGGCTTGTCCTTGATAATACAAATCATGATGAAATAATGTTCCATGAGGCGTATTCAAATTGACGCCAAGTCCGCTTTTTAGTTGTCGCCTTACAGTTCTATCTGCATCCCCATAAAAACCCTATTAAAGAGATATTTATACTCCGTCGATAGGAGGTAAGTCTGTAACATCGACAGAACCATTTGGTATGAAACATTTACCGATACATGAACCGGAACCTATAAATCCACCTGAAAATCCACCTCCTACACTTGAACCCGAACTGTCTTCCCCACCAACCCCTGTTTCAACTGAATCCTCATCGGAACCATCGTTAGACTCGCAGTTTTCATTTTTTGCACCATCATCGTAACCGGCCTCAATAATTGGGGTGTCGTCGGCATTATCAATCGTGGAAGGATCAGCCCCTCTTGCAAGCTTTGATAGATCTGAAACCATATCACCAAGTGAATAAGAACCTATATTATTGAAATTTGTGCAGTTTGAACGGCAGCGCCTGCTTTAACAGCTTCTTCCTTAGAATATCCCATTCTCTGAGCCGCGATACCATAAAAGTAGTTTCCAAACGTTGCATCAGCAGTGTAAACACTACTGTTCTTCAAATCATAGGGCATGTTGGTGTAAAAGTTCATAGCCATCATAGCACCTGTGGTCAAACTAGCACGTAGTGAACCCTCTCCATAAGTTGATTCAATAAGTGTTTTCATATCAGAGAAGTATTGTGCATGAGCTACCGTATCAAAACTACTATCAACCGTCCCTTGGTCTGTATATTCACAAGACTGCATCAATGAAAGCGGGGCAGTACCGCAGTTCTTTCGACATAAATCTTCATCTGGATTAGGTGGAGGCGTAGTTTCACCCGAAGAAGTGCCTGGTACATTCTGCATTTTAATTAATACGACGGCCTCTTTTTCTTCAATAAAGAATGAGACTCGTACTATCTTGTCTCTCAATTCAAAATTTGTTGGAAGTATTCTCAATCCCAGTTGACTATAGGCTGTGGTTGCTTGAGACACAAAAGAAATCCGATTATCATTATTACTCGAAAATATGTTTAACAATTGATAGTTACTCGCTGAGGTAATGGCAAACAGCTCTAGATCAGACTGCTCTGCCCCAACACTCTCGTAAATAACAGATAATCCATCTAAATTATCAGTCCCAATAGAGAGGCAGTTTTCAAAATTGCTATCCTTTCGTAACTCAAATGCAATCGAGCTACCATTCTCTAACTTTGCACATTGGT
>NZ_BPFA01000062.1 GCF_019655055.1 Shewanella sp. MBTL60-112-B2 | reverse complement strand
TTTGAATTTAAGATTACACCGTCACAATCAAATATATAAAGGTTGTAATTATATATTGGGTGCATAAATCGATCCTTGTTCAATCGGATAGCTTGTTGGTGTTAAAGCTGTGATAGTAAGTTCTGGGGCTGCAGCCTTGAAGTGACTAAATAATTCAATCATTTCTATTTGGCGTATATCGCCAAGTTCATATCCATCTACGCCAACTAATGAAATATGTTTAGCATTAGCGTGAATAGCTAGGGCAAGCGCATAGGCTGCAGTTAGATCGAATGGGACAGTGCAAAATTCGTTTTCAGCAATAAACCGCTTTGGTTCAATATTTAGTCCGTAATCAACGAATTCATTGCTAATCTCATGAAGCTCTGCGTCAGTAAAGCGATGTGCAGGTAGAATGATTGGTGATTGTAGATTCTTGTATATCTCATGTTCAGAAAGAAATTTACTGTTATGAGATACACAGTAGTAGTTAATAAGTTCAGGGGTTACACAGGTAATAGCATTTAGCGCAATGACTATTGGTTTGCGCTCAGTTATGTAGGCCTCTATAGCAGGCAAGTAGCGTTCAAGGCTTGGGCCGTTGCTGATTATCAGTAGCTCTTTCTCGGTAAACTTGTTTTTAAGTTTGCTGCTACCTGTGACAGCTTTCTTGGCTGTATCAAAGCTGATAGCGGTTTCCATAACATCGCCATTATAAGAAGTTGTTCCTTCTAATTGGCTTAGGTAGTTGATGGCCCCAACAATCTCTTCGGTACCATAGTGCTTATTGGCAATAAGGTTTTGAATATAAGTGGGGTGGACATCATTTTGAGCACCAAGAAAATACAGTAGGCTACTGCCCCAACCGTAGTCTTTTTGCATTTGCTCGAAATGGCGTATAACAAGCTCGTAGACTGCAGATGGTCGATATTTACAGTCGTTTCCATCAAGCACTGCAAGTAGACTTTCTGTTTGCGCGTTACCAGCTCCACGCCCCATACCTGTCACAGTGACATCTAACCAAGACACACCTAAATCTTTAGCTGTTAACGTATTATCAAGTGCCTTTGCCATATTGTTGTGAGTATGGATACCGATATCACCCTGCCATTGAGTGCGAATAGCGTCAACAATACGGGTGACTTCTGTAGCATCCATATTGCCGAGAGAGTCTGCAAAATAAAGGCAATCTAATCCATTCCAACTTGCGGCAATTTGGGCTTTTTGCGCAATGACTTCACAAGACTTTCCACCTGCTTGCATAAGGTTATAGCCGACGATATAACCTTTCGCTCTAAGTGCATCAATAATCGCTTCAGAACGATCAACTTCATGGAAGTGGGCTGCAACTCGCACAAGAGCTATTGGGCTATAAGCCGCATCGACAAACAGTGCATCGACAGCTTGTTCAATGGCCATACCTGAATCTAAAATTGTTTTGGCATCGACCATTACGCCATATTTCGGTCCTTCGGGTAAATTTAATGACTGAATAAAGGCTTCTGTTGTATAGGCAAAAGGACCATCAAAACCTACTTTAGGGAAGTTACGTAAACCGAGTTCAACATAGTCGATATTGGCTGATGCCATTGCATTTAGGTAGGCATCGACGACTTCTGGTTTAAAGTCCCAATTGTTGTAATAACCGCCGTCTCTTAGTGTGCAATCAAGAATATACATAAGTCACCAATTAATAGTAAAACTAGGGATTCAAAAGATAGTAAGCTCAGCACTCTAAATCATTTCGTGGAGTAGGTGAGCCAATTGCATCGATGTATCGTATAGAGATGGTAAGAGGTCTACAACTGTATAGTTGTAGAGATCGCTATTTACCTTTTAAAAGAGGGAATAGTGTGAGTTGACGCATCTCTTGGTTCATTAACTGTTGCTACATTTTATTCATTGCTAAGCGTGAAACTCGTTATAATATCAATTCGATGATCTAATGGGGTCAGCCAGCTTTCCTGTTGAACGCTTCAGCTCACTTCCAAGATGCTTTAGTCACTTAAGCCCCATGTAGTCGCTGTTAAGATTGTGTAGAGTGACTAATCGCTGACGTTTTTAATGAAAAGAGTTATTGAATGAAGATTTTTGTTATTAGTTTAAAAACCTCCGTTGAGCGCCATATTAAGGTAGCAGAAGCTTTGAAAGGAGTGTGTTTTTCTTTTTTTGATGCGGAAAACATCAAAGCTAATCCGCAACATAGTATTTTTTCACTATACGATGGTGATAAGACGAAAAAATATAAAGGCTATAAATTGACCACTCCTGAGTTAGGGTGCTTTGCTAGCCATATTTCACTGTGGAAACAGTGTGTTGCAGATGGCGAGGTGTTTTTAGTCCTAGAGGATAACCTAGCATTATTTGGTGATCTTAAAAGCCAATTAGAAAATATTGAACGGCTCACGACACAATATGGTGTCGTGAAACTAGGAAATATTTTTGAAAGAAAGTTTGCTGACATAGAGCCGATCGATGAACAGTATAAGCTGATTTCAAATTTGAAAGGCGCTTGTGGCACCTCGGCTTACGCCATAACCCCGCAAGCGGCAAAAAATTACCTAAATCAGGTCGATGGCTTCTTTGAACCTGTTGATGACTTTATGGATAATGAATGGCGCACTAACCAGACCTTGTATAGCTACCACCCAAAGCTGGTTTCTAGAAGTGATGCGGCATCCGTGATTGGTCAGCGAAAGAACAAAGCCAAGTTAGGTCTAGCTAATAAGCTTTTGGTAGAGCTTTATCGGTTGCTTAAACAATTTAAACAATCAAATTATAACAAAAGTCATAAATAGATTTGTTGTGC
>NZ_BPFA01000061.1 GCF_019655055.1 Shewanella sp. MBTL60-112-B2 | reverse complement strand
TTAAGTAAAAAATTCTAATTTTGGCGAAAGTAGAAACCATTAGTTACGTACGACTGTTTTAAGCTTACCCGCTTAAAACAACGGATATTCTCATAGAGACTTATTTGGGTTGTATGGTTAAGTGACTAAGCGTATATGGTGGATGCCTTGGCAGTCAGAGGCGATGAAGGACGTAGTAACTTGCGAAAAGCGTTGGCGAGCTAGTAACAAGCATTTGAGCTAACGATGTCCGAATGGGGAAACCCACTAGCATAAGCTAGTATCATTAACTGAATACATAGGTTAATGAGGCGAACCCGGGGAACTGAAACATCTAAGTACCCGGAGGAAAAGAAATCAACCGAGATTCCCCTAGTAGCGGCGAGCGAACGGGGATTAGCCCTTAAGCGTAGAGGGTGTTAGTGGAATGTGTTGGAAAGCACAGCGGCACAGGGTGATAGCCCCGTACATGAAAACTAACTTTACGTGAAAACGAGTAGGACGGGACACGTGACATCCTGTTTGAACATGGGGGGACCATCCTCCAAGGCTAAATACTCCTGACTGACCGATAGTGAACCAGTACCGTGAGGGAAAGGCGAAAAGAACCCCTGTGAGGGGAGTGAAATAGAACCTGAAACCGTATACGTACAAGCAGTGGGAGCGGTTCTTGAGACCGTGACTGCGTACCTTTTGTATAATGGGTCAGCGACTTACATTTTGTAGCAAGGTTAAGCGAATAGCGGAGCCGTAGGGAAACCGAGTGTTAACTGCGCGTTTAGTTGCAAGGTGTAGACCCGAAACCCGGTGATCTAGCCATGGGCAGGTTGAAGATTGAGTAACATCAATTGGAGGACCGAACACACGTATGTTGAAAAATGCGGTGATGACTTGTGGCTGGGGGTGAAAGGCCAATCAAACCGGGAGATATCTGGTTCTCCTCGAAAGCTATTTAGGTAGCGCCTCGTACGAATACCATTGGGGGTAGAGCACTGTTAAGGCTAGGGGGTCATCCCGACTTACCAACCCTTTGCAAACTCCGAATACCAATGAGTACTATACGGGAGACACACGGCGGGTGCTAACGTCCGTCGTGAAAAGGGAAACAACCCAGACCATCAGCTAAGGTCCCAAAGTTATTGCTAAGTGGGAAACGATGTGGGAAGGCTTAGACAGCTAGGATGTTGGCTTAGAAGCAGCCATCATTTAAAGAAAGCGTAATAGCTCACTAGTCGAGTCGGCCTGCGCGGAAGATTTAACGGGGCTAAGCAATACACCGAAGCTATGGGTACTAGACTTGTTCTAGTGCGGTAGAGGAGCGTTCTGTAAGCCGTTGAAGGTGAAGGGGTAACCCACACTGGAGGTATCAGAAGTGCGAATGCTGACATGAGTAACGATAAAGGGGGTGAAAAACCTCCTCGCCGAAAGACCAAGGGTTCCTGTCCAACGTTAATCGGGGCAGGGTGAGTCGACCCCTAAGGCGAGGCCGAAAGGCGTAGTCGATGGGAAACGGGTTAATATTCCCGTACTTCTGCTAACTGCGATGGAGAGACGGAGAAGGCTAGGCTAGCGCGGCGTTGGTTGTCCGCGTTTAAGGTTGTAGGCTGTACACTTAGGCAAATCCGGGTGTACTTAAGGCTGAGAACTGATGACGAGGTCCTAAGGGACTGAAGTAGTTGATGCCATGCTTCCAGGAAAATCTTCTAAGCTTCAGGTTAGTAGGAATCGTACCCCAAACCGACACAGGTGGTCGGGTAGAGAATACCAAGGCGCTTGAGAGAACTCGGCTGAAGGAACTAGGCAAAATGGTACCGTAACTTCGGGAGAAGGTACGCTCCTAGCGGTGATGAGACTTGCTCTCTAAGCTGCCGGGAGTCGCAGATACCAGGTGGCTGCAACTGTTTATCAAAAACACAGTACTGTGCAAACTCGCAAGAGGAAGTATACGGTATGACGCCTGCCCGGTGCCGGAAGGTTAATTGATTGGGTTATCTTCGGAGAAGCTCATGATCGAAGCCCCGGTAAACGGCGGCCGTAACTATAACGGTCCTAAGGTAGCGAAATTCCTTGTCGGGTAAGTTCCGACCTGCACGAATGGCGTAATGATGGCCACGCTGTCTCCAGCCGAGACTCAGTGAAGTTGAAATTGCGGTGAAGATGCCGTATACCCGCGGCTAGACGGAAAGACCCCGTGAACCTTTACTATAGCTTGGCACTGAACATTGAACCTACATGTGTAGGATAGGTGGGAGACTTTGAAGCTTCGTCGCTAGATGGAGTGGAGTCAATCTTGAAATACCACCCTTGTAGTTTTGATGTTCTAACCGCGGCCCCTGAATCGGGGTTCGGGACAGTGCCTGGTGGGTAGTTTGACTGGGGCGGTCTCCTCCCAAAGAGTAACGGAGGAGCACGAAGGTTGGCTAAGTACGGTCGGACATCGTACGGTTAGTGCAATGGCATAAGCCAGCTTAACTGCGAGACATACACGTCGAGCAGGTACGAAAGTAGGTCATAGTGATCCGGTGGTTCTGTATGGAAGGGCCATCGCTCAACGGATAAAAGGTACTCCGGGGATAACAGGCTGATACCGCCCAAGAGTTCATATCGACGGCGGTGTTTGGCACCTCGATGTCGGCTCATCACATCCTGGGGCTGAAGTCGGTCCCAAGGGTATGGCTGTTCGCCATTTAAAGTGGTACGCGAGCTGGGTTCAGAACGTCGTGAGACAGTTCGGTCCCTATCTGCCGTGGGCGTTGGATGATTGAAGGAAGCTGCTCCTAGTACGAGAGGACCGGAGTGGACGAACCGCTGGTGTTCGGGTTGTTATGCCAATAGCATTGCCCGGTAGCTACGTTCGGAATCGATAACCGCTGAAAGCATCTAAGCGGGAAGCGAGTCCTAAGATGAGTCATCCCTAGGAATTTAATTCCTCTAAAGAGCCGTTCGAGACTAGGACGTTGATAGGCAAGGTGTGTAAGCGTTGTGAGGCGTTGAGCTAACTTGTACTAATGACTCGTGAGGCTTAACCATACAACCCT
>NZ_BPFA01000060.1 GCF_019655055.1 Shewanella sp. MBTL60-112-B2 | reverse complement strand
GTTTTAATTCTTTACGAAAAGAATGGTGGTCGATACTGGGCTCGAACCAGTGACCCCCTCCTTGTAAGGGAGGTGCTCTCCCAGCTGAGCTAATCGACCTGGGATTTCATAATGTTTTAATTCTTTACGAAAAGAATGGTGGTCGATACTGGGCTCGAACCAGTGACCCCCTCCTTGTAAGGGAGGTGCTCTCCCAGCTGAGCTAATCGACCTGGGATTTCATAATGTTTTAATTCTTTATGAAAAGAATGGTGGTCGATACTGGGCTCGAACCAGTGACCCCCTCCTTGTAAGGGAGGTGCTCTCCCAGCTGAGCTAATCGACCTGGGATTTACACAATGATTTAATTCTTTATAAAAAAAAATGGTGGTCGATACTGGGCTCGAACCAGTGACCCCCTCCTTGTAAGGGAGGTGCTCTCCCAGCTGAGCTAATCGACCTCGCTGTGTGGGGCCGTATTATAGGGAGGAACGATCTACTGTCAACGCTTTTTTCAGATAAAATAACGACTACGGTTCAATTTTGCGCGTGTTGCTGCATAGTTAATCAGAAGCTTGCCATCTAAAGCCATAAGTGGCTAAAAGTTAGCTTAACCGATCTTTGTCGGACGGTTTCGTTTTACTCGAATGCTGAGTATACGGAGTAATTCTTATATTAAAAAGTATGCATTTGTTCATTGTCGAAATTCAAGAGATGCCATAGGTCGAAAAGATTTGCATGTATTTTGTACTAGCGGGTGAGTTCACATCGCGAGGGTAATCGCTTATTTATTGGTAAAGTGGTTTTGCATGCAGCAATCCGGTTTGAAAACTTACCTATATAAAGAAAATAAACGGTTGCTCTTTCGTGGTTTGGCTCATTTTGTACGCATAACGCTTATTGCAAAGTTAATTAGCGATAAACCATCATCGCTAGTTCAATAGACTTATATTGATATTGCCGTTCGTATTTTCTTAATGCGAAATGATTACTCATTCTCTAGCTTTTTTAGTACATATTCTTTTGTAACGAAAGATACGAAAGAGTAAAAGCGGTTGCAGAGGAGAGAGGAAGATTAAGCTGTAACTGAGCACATGACGACTAAATGAATGATTTCATACCGAGCTATCATTCATCATTCAAATGCTGGCAGTGTTATTTTAGAGGTAGAGGTAGAGGTAGAGGTAGAGGTAGAGGTAGAGGTAGAGGTAGAGGTAGAGGTAGAGGTAGAGGTAGAGGTAGAGGTAGAGGTAGAGGGTACCCGTATCGTAGTTGTATCTGTTTCAGAGTAATGATGAGGAACGATATGCTGTTGTATGAGTATTGCCAAAACCTGAGTCGATCCGAACCATAGTTTATGTTCTATAGATGCACAGCAAATTATTGGTTGGCTCTATAATAAGCAGCCTTTTGTGACTCTACAATTATCCTCTCTTGATACTTTTATTGAAAAGGGCGTATCAAGAGATATTACAAGCGATGGTTTAGAGAGTAGGGCTGTGGCAGCAATTGAGTGTTTGATGCACTGATTTATGCCACAAAATTTACCATATAACAGTAGATCTATTTTCCCTAGCTCTTTTGGCTGTTAGAATATGCACCACATTCATTAGTACAGTCTATTATTTAGGCTTTCTACATAGGTCAATGTCCATTATGACAGTTAAGACGCGTTTTGCTCCAAGCCCTACCGGCTTTTTGCACGTTGGTGGTGCTCGTACAGCACTTTATTCATGGTTATATGCACGCGCAAACCAAGGTGAGTTTGTTTTACGTATCGAAGATACCGATCTTGAGCGTTCAACTCCAGAAGCGTGCGCAGCAATTTTAGAAGGCATGGAATGGCTTAACCTGAATTGGGATGAAGGTCCTTACTATCAGACCAAGCGTTTTGATCGTTACAACGAAATCATTGCACAGATGTTAGAGCAGGGCACTGCATATAAGTGTTACTGTAGCCGTGAGCGCATTGAAACAATGCGTGAAGAGCAAGCTGCTAATGGCGAACAGCAAAAGTATGATGGTTGCTGCCGTGATAAAGCCCCACGTGATACTGATGAGCCATTTGTTGTGCGTTTCAAAAACCCAACAGAAGGTAGCGTTGTATTTGACGATCACGTACGTGGCCGCATTGAATTTGCAAACAATACACTAGATGATTTGATCATCGCTCGTACTGAAGGCACACCGACTTATAACTTCTGTGTAGTAGTAGACGATTGGGATATGGGGATTACCTGTGTTGTTCGTGGTGAAGACCATATCAACAATACACCACGTCAGATCAACATCCTTAAAGCATTAGGTGCACCAGTACCTGAGTATGCTCATGTATCGATGATTTTAGGTGATGATGGCGCTAAGCTTTCTAAGCGTCATGGCGCAGTTGGTGTTATGCAGTACCGCGATGATGGTTACTTACCTGAAGCACTGCTTAACTACTTAGTTCGTTTAGGTTGGTCACATGGCGATCAAGAAGTGTTCTCTATTGATGAGATGAAGCAATTCTTTAGCCTTGATGATATCAACAAAGCAGCCTCTGCTTTTAATACAGATAAGCTAATTTGGTTGAATCAGCACTATATTAAAGAATCTGATCCAGAATATGTAGCTTCTCACTTAGAGTGGCACATGGCTGATCAAAACATTGATACAAGCAATGGTCCAAAACTATCTGAAGTGGTTTCTGCATTATCAGAACGTGCAAAGACACTAAAAGAACTTGCAGCATCTAGCCGTTACTTCTTTGAAGATTTCGCAGAGTTTGACGAAAATGCAGCTAAGAAACACCTAAGAGGTGTTGCACTAGAGCCACTGCAGTTATTCCAAACTAAATTGGCTGGTCTAAATGAGTGGACTTTAGAAGCAATTCATCAAGCAATTGAAGATACCGCTGCTGAATTAGAAGTGGGCATGGGTAAAGTGGGTATGCCATTACGTGTAGCCGTAACAGGCGCAGGTATGTCTCCTGCTGTTGATTTAACCATATTCTTGGTTGGAAAGGCCCGTACAGAGCAAAGAATCTCCAAAGCGATTGAATTTGTAGCAAATAGAATAAATTCGTAAAAAACGGGTTGACTCTTTTGGGTGCGCTGCATAGAATGCGCCACGCAGTTGAGACACAGCCAACGAGTAGTTCGCGGTGCACTCAAAAGTGATTTAGTTAGTGAGGGGCCTTAGCTCAGCTGGGAGAGCGCAACACTGGCAGTGTTGAGGTCAGCGGTTCGATCCCGCTAGGCTCCACCATCTAACTGATTTAAGCATTAAATCTTAGCCTACAGGGTTTAATGAGTATTCACTCTTTGCAGAGTCTAATGCAGTCCGGGTCCCCATCGTCTAGAGGCCTAGGACACCGCCCTTTCACGGCGGTAACAGGGGTTCGAATCCCCTTGGGGATACCACTTATTTTAA
>NZ_BPFA01000059.1 GCF_019655055.1 Shewanella sp. MBTL60-112-B2 | reverse complement strand
GCACCACTCTTATCAAGTGCTGTCGCATTAACCGCAATAACATTACTACCAGTATAACTAGTTAACATTCGACAATTCCGTATATGAAACATTATTATGAAGCATTAATAGCTCTTTTTAGCTTACTCTGTCCGCGAAATTATCCTTCGCAAAGACGCCATTAGCATATTTCTCCAACAACCCTAGAGTTTATTCCGGTTAAGATATTTTTTAGATTGTAAGCGGCCAGTAAAAACCTATGTAACCAGCCCATTCTATTAACTTCAACAAAAGTTACATTCTTTGAACTCTCTAAATTAAAATCTTTAGGAATAAAACAAATGAAGTGAAATATTTTATTTTTGGATGCGTGCATCATCAATTGCTTTAGTATTGTTAGAGCACCACTTTATCAAGAGCTGTTGCATTAGCTACAATGTTAAAACTTCCTATTTTTTTACATATATTCAACTAGGTCGATTATGAACTTCTATAAAAAACTTTTTATGTAACTCAGCAGACTTACTCCAAGAAAAGCCTGAGACACGCTTTTTGCCTTTTAAAATTAATTCCTCTGCTAATTGAGCATCACTCAGAATCAGGTCAATCGCTCTCGATATCTCCTCTGAGGAATCAGGATTGAAAAATAATGCAGAGTCTCCAGCTATCTCAGGTAAACATGTTGCATTTGAACTAATAACTGGCACCTCCATAGCAAAAGCTTCTAGGATAGGAATTCCGAATCCTTCATACAAAGAAGGAAAAACAAAAGCTGTCGCATTCTTTAATAAAACTTTCAACTCTTCGGTATCAACTCTACCTAAAAAATGAACACTTCCCTCTATACCATATCGCTCTGGAGCTGTATAAATACTTTGACTATTTACACCAGCAGAACCACAAATTAATAAGTCCACATCAAGTGTTTTTATCTGAGAAAATGCTTCGATTAATCGCTCAATATTTTTCTTAGGATAAACCGTACCAATATTAATTAAGTAATGTTTCTTTTGAGTATATTTACCAATTACTTTGATTTCATCCTCTATAGCAACACTGTAAGGTTCATTTAATTCATAAGGCAAACCATGGTAGATAACTGTTGAACGTTCTTGGATCGACTTCCCAAAAATATCTGAAAACTCATCCTGACAATACTTAGAAATACAAATTATCCCATCAACATTATGAATCCAGTTCGAAGTAAAAAACTTATTCTTCAACTTCTGAAGTAAATTACCTACTAATTGACCTTCTGTAATTGATGCGGCATCATGCAATGTAAAAATGGTCTTACAAGGGTAAGGAGATAATGGAAGCCTAAGAAATGGACCAAAATACAAGTCAGCGTTAATTTCTTTTAATAGACGAGGCAAGCACCAGTACCATTTAACCTTCCGAACAAGACTACTAGAACTACTAGGTGCTATATATACAATAGAATGCTTATTTAATTCTAGGCTTAGCTTTGGCATTTCATTCGACGCTAAAAATACAAATTCAAACTTTTCGTCTCTAGCAGCAACAAATTCGCGAATTATGTTTTGACAATATACAGCTACGCCTACTCGCTCTAGTTGAGCATCTCTAATATCCATTACAATTTTCATTACATACTCTTTAATTTCAATCGACCGATAAGTTGCGAAAATTTAACCACCATAATTTCCCTGCTGTTTTTGTCCAAATAATATTTCCAACCTAAAATATAAAAAGCACAAAGAATGAATGTAGATGCTAAAAGCAATGCTAAATTTGAATCATTAAATATTGCTGCAGATAAATATGCAATACAGAAGAATGACAAATAAAAAAGAGGTAACCTACCACTCCTTATAGATCTTGGCAATTCTATATTCGTCAACTTTTTTCTAATACAAAACAAAATAAGAAGATCGATTAACGCCCAAGAAGACCAAACTACAGCGATACCAACCAGACCAAACTCCTTACCAGCAAAGTATAGGCCACACGCATAAAATGGTAATTCCAGCAAATGCCGCTTAGCTGTTAAATCAGGCCTACCTAAAGCCTGAATCTGAGCTAATAACACAAAGTTTAGTGATTCTGCAAACTTTCCAACTGCAAATATCTGTATTGTTACAAACATAAATATTGATATTTCACCTAACCATAAATGCATTAGCGGTTTAGCTAAAATAATCACTGTTATAAAAACAGGAGCTATAAGATAACCCATTATCTCTAAAGCTTGCATTGTTAAGCGATCTACTTCATCAATCTGGTTTTTTAATTTACTAAATAAAGGAAATAAGACACTTGTAATCATAGCAGGCAAAATCAAGAATCTTGCTATAACATCAAATGGAACACTATAGTACGTCAACGCAGTTGCACCTAAAAGACTAGCAATTATAGCTTTATCTAAATAGGCAGCTGCCATAGGGGAACCTATTATATTTGTAAGGTTAGACCACCATCCAAATGATAATATCACCTTCAATTTACCAAACGTTAGACTCCTTCTTTTTTTAATGTTACCAAGCTTTACTTTAACTATAATAGTATATAGCACAACTTCTAACATGCATATAAATAAGAAAGATAGAATGACTAACCATAACTGTGGAACAAAATAATAAATAATAAATGGAGAAAGGCTTATTGATAAACCAGAGAATAATCGAACTAAATTTATATATTTAAACTCTTCATACCCCTCCAAAACCCCTCTAACTGCAGATGATATAACCACAAAAAAAGCTGTAATTATTGCTATTTTTGATGACAACAAAAGATCGGAATCATTTATAAAACTACTGTTCTGAAATACAGATAAAATATATTCAATAGAAAAAAATATCGTTAATGTCACAATTAAACTAATGCAAAAAAGTAATGTAAGCACTTTTTTTACAGCTGAAGGAATGTAGGATTGCATTTCTGTAAACTTATTTGAAGAAATGTAATGGGTAAGAGCGCGGCCAACACCAAAGTCAAGAAAGCTTGAATAACCAACAATAACCCAAATTAAGCTTAACACCCCAAAATTTTCAGTACCTAATAATTTAATAGTAAATGGGATTATTATTATGGTTATTAATATTGGTAAAACATAACCCATGAAGTTCCACATTATGTTTTTTTCTGTAGATTGCATATACACGTCTTATTCTAAATGTAAAAAACTAATAAAGGTGTCTTATCACGTCAGTATTATACCAAACGGCTTTATATGGAACGAGCAACTCTTTATCATAGGAAAACTGAAATGACAATCTAACCAAGCAAAATAGAATGAAAATAACAGTAAAAATAGTATAATTCACTTGCTTTACTTTTGAAACTATTATTGAAAACAGAAATATTTCATATATATAAAAGTACAGACCTCCTCTTGTGGCAATAATTGGATATATGGGCTGAAATAGCAACAACAAAATTATAGAGAAAAAGTAGGCAGCGAAGTAAAATTTAAACCTTCGCCCTAAAACAGTGAAGCCAACATTCGGATTCCTATCAACAAACAGT
>NZ_BPFA01000058.1 GCF_019655055.1 Shewanella sp. MBTL60-112-B2 | reverse complement strand
GGACCGTTATTATCAATACCCGTAAACCTTTTGATCTGGATGCAAACTCATTATTTTTCAGCCATAAGCAAGATTATGGCACCGTCTCTGAGGAGAGCGATCCTGAGCTTTCCGGGTTATACAGCTGGAAAAATAACGAAGAAAGTGTCGGTATCCTGCTTGCGGCTGCCGATGCTAAGACTCACTACCAGCGTAATGGTATTGAATCCAGCATAGGTTGGGGAGAAATCGTACCGACCACATTCGAGCAGCAACGGCAGCGCACAGCGATTAATGCGGTTTTACAGTACCGCCCAACAGATAATCTAGAGCTTGGCATAAATGTAATGCATCTCGATATGCAAGCAAACAATGCCAATACTTCACTGTTTCTTATGTTTCCTGATGATAAAGAAGCAGCTTGTGAGCAAAGGAATGAGGCTGGAACTTGTATTTTCTACCGCCGTGGTGCTGATGATGCCAATCCTGCATGGGCGCAAACATGGGTACGCGAAGCCAGTATGGATTCCAATACCTATGATTTAGATTTTACCTATGAAACCGATGACTACACCTTAGAGGGATTAGTAGGGAATACTAAATCTGCAGGTGGAACTAATACGACCGCTAACTACGGTTTCTGGCTAGGCCAGGCGAGTGATTTTGCTGGAACCTATGATGCTAGCGGTGATGTGATAGATATTAACATCGCCAACCCGTCATTTGGTGCAGAGGACTTTAATGGTCCCTTGGCTCCTGAAGCTTGGTCCCTACGTAAACAGCCAAATTCGGATGAAGAAACATACCTTAAGTTTGATATCACTTTTCCAGTCGATGCCGGTTCAATAACGGCAATTAAAACAGGTGTGAGTTGGGCAAATCATGATGTGAAGCAGGAGTCCTTCGAGGGAATTGCTAGCCCTGATATCATAGCTAAAAATGCATCGGCTTATTACTCTGGGACGGTTTCATCTGGTGCTGGTTTTACGCTGCCTAGGCCAATTCTCGACGCAATGTTAAATGATGCCAAGGCCGCGATAACGCATTTTGATAGCGATGGGCAAGTCTATAAGTCTGGTTACGGTACGATTAACGAAGAAAACTTAGCCTTGTATCTTATGGCTAACTTTGCGACTCAACGTATTAGAGGTAATGTCGGGCTGCGCTATATATCAACTGATGCAGAGTCTGATTTTTACCAGCTTAAGCCTGATGGTTCTTACGCCGATGAGTTGAGCACCTTAACAGCAAGTTATAGCGATTTATTACCTAGTATCAATCTTGCATTTGATCTTGCTCCAGATGTCATCATTCGTGCTTCAGCATCTAAGGTCATTTCTCGCCCTAATTATGACGATATGTTTGCAGCCTCTGCCCTTTCAGGTTACGCCGACGGTATTCCAGGTAACGAAGTGGTTGATAGGGGCAATATTGCATTGACTCCTTTTAAGGCAACCCAAGCAGATCTTGGCATTGAGTGGTATTTCGCTGCAGAAGGCTTGTTATCTGCGACCTATTTTATAAAAGATATCAGCTCATTTATCACCTCTGAGCAATTATTGGATCAAAGTGTAGGGATTATCGATCCTGACTCCGGTGAAGATAGCTGGACTGTATCTACTAAGAAAAATGGTTCGGGTGGGCAGATCCAGGGGCTTGAGTTACAGCTACAGAACGGCTTTGAAAATGGCTTGGGTTACGCTGTCAATTATACCTTTGCAGATTCAAGTGCCCCTGCAGGCTATTACCCAGATCAAGTCAGTGTGTTCTCCGACTCATCTAAACACACGGTAAATTTAGTGGGTTACTATGAAATGGATGCCTTCTCAGCTCGTCTAGCCTACAACTGGCGCAGCGAATACATGATCCGTGAATTGCCCGGCTACTATGGTAATCGTGAGCATCAAGCTTATGGAACAGTCGATTTCAGCAGTCACTATAACATCACTAAGCAGCTCGCCATTTCTTTCGAAGTGGTGAATTTATTTGCAGAAGACAGTATTCAGTTGGGGGTTGCAGCCGATTCGGCAGAAGTGAAACCTGAGCTGCAGCATAACTACCCGGTATTCAGTGCTGAGGGAGAGGCACGCTATAAACTAGGTGTTACGGTTCGATTTTAATATCAAGCAAACTTTAATGTATATTTTATCCAAAATAGGTTGATGAAAAGGCCATGAAGATTTAAATTACACACTGTTTTTTAAGATATTTTAGTTGTCTTTGCGTTGTTTTTTTGTTGCTAACTTTAAGCCTTAACGAGTCGCTGCTTTAATTTGCGGCTCAGTGCATGTGAACATGACTCCGATATTTTCAAATGAACTACCCTACGCAACTTTTGCGGAGCCTCTAAGGTTTTAAATAATGACTTTACGCTATGTCTCTTCGAGAGTGTTAAATTGGAGTAAGGAGTCCAAGCTTTACTTATCAGACCTTGCTGCTATCGCGCTATTACTGCTACCGATAACCTTAGCAAGCTCGTTAGCTATGTTGTTAGGGCATGCATTTAGAGTACTTGAAATAGCGAGTGCCTCAGAGCTACTGTTTTATGTCTCTGATATATTGATAAACCTCTATCCAACAACATTCTGTGTTGTAGCGAGCTATTATCTTTCACAAAAAACCAATGCCTCTAGTGCCATTTTTATTATTTATGCATTAGTGCTTTTTTATATTCTCTCTTTAGGAAGTCAAGACTTCTCGACGAGTCATACATTGCCAAATAATCCACTTTTGGCCTTGTTAAGCGCAATTGCGACCTACTTATACTACTTCTATTTTCCTGTTCGTCTTCTAGACCCTAACTCGTTTGATTTTGCCTCTAGATTAATAAAGTATATTTTCCATATTTTCTGTTTTTCAATCTTTGCATTGTTACTTTCGCAGCTAGTTATATTGACGGGCTCCTATCTGGAAAACCTAGTTTCATCAGTAGGGCTCGATCCTATGACTTTTGCGGGGGGCCTTATTTATCAAACATTGCTTGGGATCTTAGGTGCCGTTGGTATCAATGGCCACAACATGCTGTTTGCAATGAAACAGCAAATCTATGCGGATTCGCTGGCTAATATTGAGGCTTGGCAGGCGGGAGAGGCCTCACTGAATATCATTAGCCAAGGTTTCTATGACGCATTTCTGTCTATGGGAGGCTCGGGTAATTGCATAAGCTTGTTGCTCTGCGTGCTGATATTTAGCCAAAAGTATAACCACAGAATGCTGGCTATCGTTGCTATACCTATGGTGATGTTTAATATCAATGAGGTGTTATTGTTTGGCCTGCCGATTCTGTTTAATCCTATTATGATCATCCCGTTTATCCTCGTGCCGCTGGTGAGTTTCGTGATTGTTTATGCCTGTATCGCGTTGGGTGTTGTATCTCCGGTAGTTAGTATTGTGAACTGGATGACACCGCCGATTTTTAGTGGCTACTTTGCAATGGGGGAACAGTTGGATGGCGCGCTTCTGCAAATGTTCGTCATTACAGTCGGTATATTTATTTATCGACCTTTCTATCTAGTCTATGTTGGAAAACACCTAATATCGCTTGACCCAAATACTCGCTATGCCGCCGCAGAAGGTTCGATTTTCAATCATGTTCTGCGGAGTGTTAGAGACTCAACCCATGACAATATTACCCAGTCATCGGCACAAAAGCGTATGGCTAAGATTTTAAGGCAAGGCAATCTGGTCATGTTTTATCAAAAAATACAGTCAATCCAGAATAAAGAGCAATACAACTACGAAGCACTGCTCCGCTATGTTGATGATAAAGGAAAGTTATGCTCGCCAGAATTTATTTTAGACTTCCAATTATTAGAAGCCATGCCCCTGCTGGATAAGCTGGTTATTGAGCTAGTATTAACTGATATGCAGAAAATGGATTTACGGCTAGGAGGACGAGTATCAATAAATGTGTCGGTGGCCTCCATTGAAAAACCAGATTTTGTGTCGCACTTATTGTCTAGGCTCGATCACTACTCTATTGCGCCCACATCGATAGAAATAGAAATCACAGAGGAAGCAATGTTAAGTGATAAGGTCTTCTTAACTAGGGTGATGACTGAGCTCCAGCAAAGCAAGATAACTATCGCGATGGATGACTTTGGCTCTGGCTATGCCTCATTTCCTCATTTGCTGCAGTATCCATTTAATAAAGTCAAAATAGATAGATCATTGCTGTTGGATGCGCAATCGAATAAAGGCAAAGAAATTTATAAACTGGTGACTAAGTTAGGCGAGATAGCTAATTGTAAAATCGTTGCTGAAGGCGTAGAAACTCAGCAGGAATTTGAATTTATTGAAAATTGTGGTGTTGATTTTGTGCAAGGATTTTACTTAGCAAGGCCTTTACCGCTTGAAAAGTTGCATGGAAACCTAGCTGTAGGCAACAAAATTGCGTCGTGAATTGTGCTTTGTAACACTCAAAAAAACGATTATTTTTGATACCCGATAAAAAAAGAGATATAAATAGTTGATTTTAAGAGAGACAATGCATTAATAATAATGTT
>NZ_BPFA01000057.1 GCF_019655055.1 Shewanella sp. MBTL60-112-B2 | reverse complement strand
CCGAAGGTCCCCTCCTTTCCCCCGTAGGGCGTATGCGGTATTAGCAGTCGTTTCCAACTGTTATCCCCCTCGACTGGGCAGATACCTAGGCATTACTCACCCGTCCGCCGCTCGTCACCTCAGGAGCAAGCTCCCTTGTGTTACCGCTCGACTTGCATGTGTTAGGCCTGCCGCCAGCGTTCAATCTGAGCCATGATCAAACTCTTCAATTAAAGTTTTGTTTGCTTCTTCCACCTTACAAGTAAGGCTAAATCAGCGGCTCAACGAATTCTGTATTACATAAATTATCTTTGATTTTACTTTCTATAAGAAAGTGAAGACCAAAGTTGCTATGAACACTCATTCATTAAGTAATTTCGAATAACTTAATCTCTGTGAGTGTCCACACAGATTTGCTTGTCATATTGTTAAAGAGCGTGCCAGAATTGGCGTTCTTGCGAACCATTCCAATCAGCTAGGGGTGTGTATTCTACACTTCCCATTATTGGCGTCAAGCGTTTATTTCAAGAAGATTTCCTTTCACCGAATCCTTAGTCACTATTGTGAATAATCATCGCTATTAGAAGCCTTACAAACGCCTTTCACCAGAATCATCTTCCGAAGAAGTAACTCTCTTACTCTCAACCTTTTAATAAAGGAATAAGAGTTACCACATACCCTGCAAGCCTTGCTACATCTAGCTTAACGATTATTTGTAATCACTAAACATAATCTAGTTAGTCTGCTGTGCCGTGTCAGTGGATGCGCATTATAGGCATACAAGCCCAAAGCGCAAGGGGCCTTTTCAATTTAATTAGAATATTCGCATCAATTGAACAGCATTCGCTCAACATGCTGTTTTAAACAGCATGTTGAGCCTATTTAACAAACCAAACAAGGCATGCTGGTAATATTCACCTAGCTTTAATATTGGATACAAACTTAAAAGTCAGGATTACAGAAGCAAAAAATCGTGGTTTAAAGCTCAATACAAAAATGCCCCGACAATTCGGGGCATTTAGATTCGAGCATAATGTTCACTGCTTAAGCTTTGTAAATTATAAGTGAATGTTTACCCGTTAGCTTTTATTGGCAAGGTATGCAGGTACATCTGCAATCGAATCTAAAACAACTGTAGCTGCAGCAATCGCGTCATCAGTAACAGATTTCCCCGTTCTTACCAAGATTCGCGTTGGTACGCCTGCCGCTTTGGCAGCTAGCATGTCATCGCGCTTATCACCGACCATGACCGACTCTGACAAATCGATTTTTAAAAATTGTGCAGCTGAATTAAGCATGCCCGGTTTTGGTTTACGACAATCACAATCGATTTTGTATTCGCCTACGCCGTTTTCTGCATGATGAGGACAGTAATAGATGCCATCCAACTCAACGCCTTTATCGACAAAGTTCCAATCCATCCACTCTGTTAATGAGTGAAATTGATCTTCACTGTACATTCCTCGAGCAATACCAGATTGGTTGGTAACAACAGCAAGCAAATATCCCATCTCTTTAAGAGATGCACACGCGTCAAACACACCGTCTATATATTCAAAATCGTCAACTTGGTGTACATAACCATGGTCTAGATTGATAACGCCATCTCTGTCTAAAAATACCGCTCGATTCACAATACATTCTCTCTAATATGCAATGGCTATTATTATTCCACTCATTACAACAAAATGCACCGTGAACTTGCTATAAAGCAGCTAATATCGTGTAATGAATAAAATATACAGTCTTTCATTTTAAGGCCTGTTGTAGATTCAATTAACTGCTATGGAATAATAAGATGTCTAATATCTACCATCAAAGACGCTCTGAACTGCTCAAGCAGTTACCAAATAACAGTCTAGTACTGGTTGCTGGCTATCAGCAGAAAGTGCGCAGTAAAAATATTAAATACCATTTTAGACAAGACAATGACTTTCTCTACTTAACGGGTTTCGACGAGCCCGATGCCATTGCATTACTTATTAAAGGTGATGTTAATCAGTTCATTTTATTTAGTCGCCCTAAAGACCCCGCTCAAGAAGTTAGCTTTGGTGCTCGGGCCGGAATTGATGGCGCTGTAGCAATCCACGGAGCAAATAAGGCGTATGCTATTGCAGAGTTTGAGCGCACCCTGGTTCCATTACTACAAGATATCAACACTTTCTATATAAGTGATGAACTTGGACGGTTCTCTTCGCAACTAATAAGCTGGGCGAACCATCAGCGCCATAATTGTTCTTTTGATACACCTAAGCGCTTCACCTCGATTAAGCCTTTGGCAGAGGTGTTACACACAAAGCGAGTGATAAAATCCAAGGACGAACTTGCTAAAATACGCTCAGCAGTTGCCGCATCAACTGCTGGTCATAAAGCCGTTATGCAGGCTTGCAAGGCCGGCGTAAATGAGCGTGAGCTCTCCTCACTCTTTGACTTTACTATCGCGCAATATGGCTGCAACGATGTCGCCTACCCTAGTATCGTCGCTGGCGGTAATAACGCTTGTTGTCTGCATTATGAAGAGAACTGCTGCGAGTTGTCTGATGGACAGATGCTGCTTATCGATGCAGGTGGTGAATTCAAACATTACGCCGCTGATATTACCCGCAGCTACCCGGTTAATGGCAGGTTCACTCCTGAGCAAAAATCTATCTATCTATTAGTGCTCAAGGCACTGGATCAAGCCATCGAAAAAGTTCGCCCTGGTGCGGCTTGGAATACGCTTTACGAAACATGCATGCAAGTGATGGCAGAGGGGCTTAAGGAGCTTGGTCTATTAACCGGAAATATTGACGAGATTATGAAAAGTGAAAGCTATAAGCGCTTTACGGTTCATAAAACTGGCCATTGGCTAGGTATGGATGTTCATGATGTAGGCCCTTATCACGACAATGAAGGTCAGTGGCGCACACTTGAAACTGACATGGTGTTTACCATTGAACCGGGTATTTATTTCCCTGAAGATGCCTTAGATATACCTGCAGCCTATCGCGGTATGGGGATCCGTATCGAAGATGATATCTTAGTCACCGAAACAGGCTTTGAAAACCTGTCGGTCCATGTGCCAAGAACGATAGAAGAGATTGAAGCCTTTATGCTGTAAAAAACATAAGGATAATTTGTCATAAAGAAGCCTCCCCTAAACAAGCCAAACATAGTTTTGGCTTGTTTTGTTTCCGCTAACTAAGGTTATTGCAATTGTTTGGTCTCGATATACTCACCCTTTATTTGGGCTAATAAGATCTGCCGCTGAACCGCCTCCAAGCGCGTAGAAGAGCGAGATGAATATCCAAATAACAGCCAGACCTAATATAAACGATACAATAGTCATAATATCATCTAACAAGATCCATGGATTATCAATAATTGCTTTGCAGTACGAAATTGCTCTTTTGATATGCCTTCTCACTATAGTAAATGCTAAAATCTCGACTTAACTAGTCAAGAATTATAATACTATTTGCACTTAACTCAACGCGATGCTTTACATCTCATTATTCATTTTTACTCAATTGTGTGCATAAAAAAGGAGCGAAATTCACTCCTTTTACTCTACTAGTCTTTATTCATTACTAGTTAAAGCGCTCGATACGATAGGGACTCAAGTCTATATCGGCTTGCTTACCTAACACCTCTTGGGCCAATAATTTTGCCGTAATCGCTGACCAAGTCAGTCCTAAATGTTGGTGACCAAATGAGAAAAACACATTCGATTGCTTTTGACTACGGCCAAGTACTGGCAGGCTATCTGGCATAGAAGGCCTAAAGCCCATCCAGCGCTCACCATCATCGGCTGTCGCATCGGCAAATAACTCAGGTAGCAATGCTTTAGCGTGAGGAAATAAACAGTTTGCTCTGGCCTCTACTAAGGGGGCTTTTAAGCCACCAAACTCAACTGTTCCCGCTAATCTAGTGCCATCACGCATTGGGGTAATAATGAACTTTCGATTATAAGAAGCAACCGGACGTGACAAGCGGCTTCGTTGAGGCATCATCAAATGATAGCCCCGCTCTGTTTCCAAAGGCACCTTGTAACCCAACTGTTTAGCAAAAGGTTTCGACCAAGCCCCCGAGGCAATAACCAGGCGTTCAGTTTTGTGGCTACCCGAATTCGTCTCTAAGGTAATACTCGGATCCGTATTAGAGCTATTAATCTGAACTAACTCTTCGGTAACGACCTGCCCGCCAATCTCTTTAAACTTAGCTTCTAACGCCAAACATAAACGATAGGGATCTTCTGTATGACCAACATGGGTAAAGTATAAAGCATTGGTGATGTTAGAGGTCAACGAGGGCTCTAGCGCTCTGACTTCATCTCCACTAAGTAACTGCAGATCCACTCCAGCATCGGCATAAGCGCGATACTCTTTCTGTACTTCTTGGATCGGAGTCCCTTCAAAAACGAGTAGGCTACCGTTCAAGCTCAGTAACTCTTCACAGCCACAAAAAGCGGTAAGAGACTTCATCGCAGCAATTGAATCTTGATTTAATGCTTTAATTGCCCGGCTATTCTTAGCTCTTCGAGAGGGCAACATATTATGTAGGAAACGAAAAAACCAAGGTAACGCTTTAAAGAAATACTGGGGTTGAATGCGAAACGGCCCAAGCGGATCCAGCAGCATTCCTGGTAACTTAGGGAGCATGGCAGGATCCGCTAAAGGAAACACTTGCTCAGTAGCAAAGTGGCCAGCGTTTCCTTTTGAAGCTCCCGAACCTGCCCCCTCTTTATCTAAGACTTTAACCTTAAATCCAGCGCGTTGTAACTCGATGGCGGCGGCTAAACCGACAATTCCAGCGCCGACAATCGTCAGTGTCTCAGGCTGAGCATTATGATTCATAAGCTTTTACTCCACTCAAATATCTTTGCCATGATTAACGCAACATAAAGCCATTTTGAAACACATCATCGGGGTCAACAAAGAACTTGTGTTGTCCGGTAATATAAGCACGACCAGAAACTTCAGGGATCACTGCCGGCTTGCCATGAAATTCACACTCTGAAGACGCACTAACAATCATTCTGCCATCCACAATACTTTCAATCATTATCGGCGTATTCAAAGCCACTTCACCTTTAGCATGCAGTAGCGCCACCCGAGCAGAAACTCCGGTGCCTGTAGGTGAGCGATCCACCTCTCCATCAGCAAAAATACAAACATGGCGTGAATGCGCTTCTGGATTAGTCACTTTCTTAGAAGTAAAAATCGTGCCGTATAAAAAGCTCAAGTCTTCTTCGAGGGGGTGTACTAACGTATGTGATGCCATCACCGCATGTTTAATGCGTCGTCCAAGATCAATTAACTGCGCCACATTATCTTGCCCGCAGCTTATACCATGCTCGTCAGCGTCGACATACGCATAATAGGCTCCACCAAAGCCAATATCGTAGTTAACCTCGCCAAAACCTTCGACATTAACGCGGCAATTTAATGCATCGGCCCAAGAGTCGACATTTTTAAAGCTTACATGGATTTTTCCTTGCGGGTCACGATAAGCCTTTGCGGTAATCAACCCCGCTGGCGAATCGATTTTAATAATGCGTGGCTCTTGACCTAAATTGATAGAGCTCGTTTGGCACATCACCTTAACTAAAGCCAAAATTCCGTGGCCACACATGCTGCTATAGCCTTCGTTATGCAAGAAAAGTACGCCAAAATCGGCCTCTTCCGTAACAGCTTCAGTAATAAGCGCCCCATACATATCAGCATGCCCTCTAGGCTCATGCATTAGTAATTTACGATAAGTATCAAGGTTCTGCTGCACATATTGACGCTTTTCTAAGATGGTCGAACCTTTGATCTCTGGATATCCCGAAATAATAATCCTCAACGGCTCCCCTTCTGTGTGAGCATCTATGGTGACAAAATCCTTAAAACTGCTCGATAAATTTGGGGGTATTGTGATCGACTGCATATTTTTATTGCTCCAGAGTTAACATTTGGATATTGTATACAATTATTGCTGTGGTTGTTAGTAGCATTTATTTAGCTACATTCTCCAAACAAAGGGGTTTCAATTTAAATACATGCGTATACAATATACCAATTAAAGTCTAACTCCAAACGCTACGCAGCAGTAATAGAGGCTTGATATGAAAGTGAATTGGCAAGGTGTTTTCAACACAGTTTAATGTATCAAGTTTGCCGAGAAAATCATTGGCCGTGGTAGCGAAAACTTAGGTCTACCTAGTTTCACACTATCGGTGAAGAGTGTTCATACGTTAAGCAAGTCATTGCTCATGCACTTGAGACTCGCATCGATTGGGACAAGTACAACATCGACTTATTAAAGTTTGATGTTTATAAAGCCAGTCGTTTAATGCAAATTAAACGACTGGCTTTGATCACTATAACTATAACTATAACTATAACTATAACTATAACTATAACTATAACTATAACTATAACTATAACT
>NZ_BPFA01000056.1 GCF_019655055.1 Shewanella sp. MBTL60-112-B2 | reverse complement strand
TTTTGCGGCATTCTGGCTACACAATAACGAGGGAAGACTTGCTCGCGGCTGCAACCCTGCTTGCTCAAAATCTATTCAAACATGGTTGTGCTTTGGGGAAATTATGAGGGGATCCCTCAGTACTTTGTGGCAATCTGGTATTCCATTTTCATTAACTTTGTACTAACTTGCACTAAGGCAAATAGCCGTTTTGATTCACCTGTTATTAATGTAAATAGAGAGAAAGCTTAAATAACTTTTTGACTGTGCAAATTTCAATCAAAATTTATTATTAGCATTCATGACTATATATGTACAAATTTAATACTCTGTACGTGTTAACAAGAATCACTTTATTAACAACTAAGCTAGGTAATCACATAACTAAAATTTGAAATAAGATAGACACTGATACCTCTCGTCGCGCTAGTCATCATTTATTCATGATTAGCATGGAGCTTCATGATTAACATGGAGCAATGCGATGCGCTAACGCAGGAGCATCAAGCAAGGTTGAAGCACTATTTACACTGAATATATTTTTGGATACGCGCTTAATTCAATTATTAAACCAGTGCTAGCCATACCTTTGGTTTGCAGTGATTAATAATTTAATAGGTTACTAATCGAAATGCCGTGATTAGGCCGCTAGCCAAAACTTTTAAGCTTTCTAATGGAGATAGACATGAACAACATGATGAATAAGTCACAAATGAACAAAGCTAAGGGCTTCACCCTAATTGAATTGATGATCGTTGTTGCGATTATCGGTATTTTGGCAGCAGTTGCGTTACCGGCCTACAAAGATTATGTAACATCAGCTCAAGGTGGTGCATCAATGAAAGGCATAACAGCGTTTGCTCAAAAGATTCAAGCATGTAATCAGACTGATATTGGTTGTAAAGGTATAAAAGACGAAGTTGCTAAGAATAAAAAGATGACTGCATTAACTGCAGACCCACAAGTAGATACAGCTGTAAGTCTTGTTTGGACTGAAGATAAGTGTATCCTTACAGCTGCATTTGATGGTGCAGGTGGAGTTACTTATACGATGACTAAAGGCGCAAAAGGTGCTGAAAGTGATTTAGCTATTTGCCAAAAAGGTGCAGGCTTACCAACAAGCTAATACTTGTAAAGCGGCCCATATAGACTTAGTGAGGGTGGAAGTAATTTTCACTCTCACTTAATCTCAATATATTAATGAGTAGAAAATGCCAACTACAGGCTTAAATCTTGGTCTATCAACACTCTTTATCCGAAAAAATTTGCTCACAGAAGAGCAGATAGCGATTGCTATCGCTAAATCTCGTAAAAATAAAACCTCTCTTGTCTCTACCGTTATCTCAGAAAACCTAATCGATTCACGCAAAATTGCCGAGCTTTGCTACGAAGAATATGGCACCCCACTGCTAGACCTGAATGAATTCGATATCGGCTCTATCCCAAAAGAGTTCATCAATAAGAAGCTGATCGAGAAGCATAAATGCCTGCCGTTATTTAAGCGTGGCAACCGACTCTATATCGCGACATCTGACCCCACTAATATTGCAGCGTTAGAAGACTTTCAATTTAGTGCAGGCCTGCATGCCGAGGCCATTTTAGTTGAGGACGATAAACTCAACAAAGCCTTAGAAGTCGCTTTAGAAGATGATCTTAGCGGCCTAGACCTTGATAATATCGATGAACAAGCCTTAGCCGGAATCGAAGTTACCGATACCGATAAGCGCGATGAAGAGCAAGATGGTAGCGGTAAAGATGACGCGCCAATTGTCATCTATATTAATAAAATTTTAACTGATGCCATACGTAAAGGGGCATCAGATTTGCACTTTGAGCCTTACGAGAAACGCTATCGCATCCGCTTTCGTATTGACGGTATCTTGCATGAGGTCTCCGAGCCTCCGGTTAATCTTTCAGGCCGTATTTCAGCCCGTTTAAAGGTGATGTCAAAACTTGATATTGCCGAGCGTCGAGTACCGCAAGACGGCCGTATCAAGATGAAGCTATCGCGCTCCAAATCTATCGACTTTCGCGTTAGCACCTTGCCCACAATTTGGGGCGAGAAAATTGTAATGCGTATCTTGGACTCATCATCGGCTCAGCTCGGCATTGAAAAGCTCGGTTATGAAGACGATCAAAGATTATTATACGAAGAGATGCTGCAAAAACCGCAAGGCATGATTTTAGTTACTGGCCCTACAGGCTCTGGTAAAACCGTATCGCTTTATACTGGCCTTAATATTCTTAACACTGAAGAGCGTAATATTTCTACCGCTGAAGATCCGGTCGAGATAAACCTCGAAGGCGTTAATCAGGTTCACATTAATCTAAAAGCTGGTTTAACCTTCGCATCAGCTCTGCGCTCATTCCTGCGTCAAGATCCTGATGTGGTGATGGTCGGTGAAATTCGAGACTTAGAAACCGCTGAAATTGCCATTAAAGCGGCGCAAACTGGTCACTTGGTATTATCGACACTGCATACCAACTCCGCGGCGGAAACTTTAACTCGCTTAATCAACATGGGCGTACCCGGTTATAACATCGCCAGCTCGGTTAACTTGATTATTGCTCAGCGATTATCACGAAGACTGTGCCCTAATTGCAAAGCACCTGAAGCAATCCCTGCCGAGGAGTTATTGAAGCTTGGTTTTAACCAACAGCAAGTAGACGCTGGTATTACCCCGCACAAACCCGTTGGCTGTGACCTATGCTCTGGCGGCTACAAAGGGCGAGTCGGTATCTACGAAGTGATGAAGATGTCCGATGAGATTGCCCGCACTATCATGGAAGGCGGTAACTCATTACAAATCCTTAAGCAAGCCAAACTTCAAGGTATGCGCGACTTACGAGACTCAGGTCTACTCAAGGTCATTCAAGGCGTCACTAGCATCACTGAGATAAATCGAGTCACCAGTTTCTAATTCTAAAAATAGACACATAAATGGTGATAGTAAGTAACATTAAAATCGAACCTAAAAATAACTAGATAAAAGGTCGCTATGGCAATTGCATCCAAAACTTCCAAGCTGTCTCGTGATAGAAAAAAAAATAAAAGTGAACCTAAAGTTGTTACTTATGAATGGAAAGGCACCAATCGAGATGGCTCTAAGACTTCCGGCGAATTAAGAGGGATCTCTAGTGCCGAGATACGTGCGCAACTAAAAAGCCAAGGCGTAACCCCAAAGCAAGTAAAGAAACAAGCGGCTCCTATACTCAAGCTTGGCGACCCAAAAATTAAACCCATGGATATTGCTATGGTTACTCGCCAAATTGCTACCATGCTTGCGGCAGGTGTCCCCCTAGTAACAACTATTGAACTGCTTGGCCGCGGCCATGAAAAAGCTAAGATGCGTGAGTTGTTAGCGACAATTCTTTCCGAAATACAATCCGGTATCCCGTTATCTGATTCGCTTCGTCCTCACAGAAAGTATTTTGATGATCTCTATGTGGACCTAGTTGCAGCAGGCGAGCACTCAGGCTCCCTCGATACCGTTTTCGATCGTATTGCTACTTACAGAGAAAAGTCCGAAGCGCTTAAATCAAAAATTAAAAAAGCTATGCTCTATCCAGCAGCAGTAGTTATAGTTGCTATATTGGTTACCTCTTTATTATTACTATTTGTCGTTCCTCAATTTGAAGAAATTTTCAGTGGTTTTGGTGCTGAACTGCCAGCATTTACTCAATTTGTATTAAAGATATCCCGCGGGCTAGAAAGCTCTTGGTACTTCTTTGCTTTAGCAATCGGTATATCCGTTTTCCTATTCAAGAAAGCTCATCTTAACTCGCAACACTTTAGAGACCAGGTCGACGCATTTCTACTAAAAATACCCGCCATTGGACCAATCCTGCATAAAGGCGCTATGGCACGATTTGCCAGAACTCTTGCCACAACCTTTGCTGCCGGAGTACCTTTGATAGAAGGCCTAGAGTCCGCTGCGGGTGCATCAGGTAACGCAGTTTATCGCAAAGCTATATTAAAGATTCGCACCGAAGTGATGTCTGGCATGCAGATGAACGTCGCCATGCGCACAACCGGTTTATTCCCTGATATGCTAGTGCAGATGGTAATGATTGGCGAAGAGTCGGGATCACTTGATAATATGCTTAATAAAGTGGCTAACATCTATGAGATGCAGGTCGATGACGCCGTTGATGGCTTATCAAGCCTGATTGAACCGATTATGATGGTAGTTATCGGCACCGTTGTGGGTGGCCTGATTGTAGCCATGTACTTACCAATTTTCCAAATGGGTAATGTTGTAGGGTAGTATATCTTTACACACTTCCAAGGCGCTAAGGATGTATCAACGCCTTTAAAATTTAAGAAAAATAATGACTGAACTAATTTCTGTTTTTAGCCAGAACTCTTGGCTGTTTATAAGCTTAAGCTTTGTGTTTGCAGCTGTTATCGGCAGTTTTTTAAATGTGGTAATTCACCGCATGCCGGTAATGATGAAACGTGAGTGGCAACAAGAGTGTAATCACTACCTAAGTGAGTACAAAAAACAGGTGTTTGATAGCAATAAAAAACTGCTTGAAGCGCCAATCGATGCTTTTCCAGATAAATACAATTTAGTCGTTCCTGGCTCTGCTTGCCCCAAATGCAAAACTAATATCAAAGCTATCCATAACTTGCCGATACTTGGCTGGCTGATGCTAAAGGGTAAATGCGCAGCCTGTAGCAATCCTATCTCAGCTCGCTACCCTGTTGTCGAGTTTATTACCGGCGCGCTAGTCGCTTTCTTAGCATGGCACTTTGGCCCAACTTTCGAGTTTGCGCTTACAACCTTACTGACCTTTTGCCTTATCGCCTTAACGGGTATCGATCTGGACGAAATGCTGCTACCAGATCAAATTACTCTGCCTTTATTATGGCTAGGTCTTATCGTTAACTTAAGTGGCACCTTTGCAACAACATCCGATGCCTTAATAGGTGCTGCAGCGGGTTACTTAAGTTTATGGAGCGTGTTTTGGCTATTTAAACTGCTTACGGGCAAGGATGGTATGGGCTATGGCGACTTTAAACTATTAGCCGTATTTGGCGCTTGGTTTGGTTGGCAAGTACTGCCGCTAGTGATCTTACTTTCATCATTGGTTGGCGCGGTCGTCGGCATTGCACTTATTGTGTTCAAGAAATTAAATCATGGTAACCCTATTCCATTTGGGCCTTACATCGCAGCTGCTGGCTGGATAGCTATGATCTGGGGCGAGAGCATTACTAACTGGTATCTTTCCACTTTATAAAGCTAAGAGGTAAAAATATCTATGGCTGATTTTATTGTTGGACTGACTGGCGGAATAGGTAGCGGAAAAACTACGGTTGCCAACCTCTTCGAGGAGCTAGGCATAACACTTGTTGATGCAGATATTATCGCTCGCGATGTTGTAGCAAAGGGCTCTATAGGTCTTATAAAAATTACCGAGCACTTCGGCACAGATACACTACTTGCAGATGGCAACCTAGACCGCGCAAAGCTCAGACAAAAGATTTTTTCAGATGACTCTGAAAGGCTTTGGTTAAATAACCTTTTACACCCAATGATTCGAGATGAAATGCTGGAGCAGTGCAAAGCTGCCCAATCAGATTATGTAATTATGGTTGTACCCTTGCTATTTGAGAACGGGTTAGATAGGTTAGTAGACCGAACACTTCTGGTGGATATTTCACCGGAACTGCAGCAACAAAGAACGATTAGCAGAGATGCAGTTACTGCACAGCAAGTCAAAAATATAATAGGCAGTCAGGCTTCTAGAGCTGAAAAACTGTCAAAAGCTGATGATGTCATAGACAACCATGGAGAGATATCGGCGTTAAAGTGCAAGGTAAATGCACTACATAACTTTTATTTAAAATTATCCAGTAATTCTTGAATAACGCCATGACTGAATTGATCTATGAACAGCCTCTTAACGAAAAAACTCGTAGCTACCTGCGCCTAGAATATTTGGCGCAGCAACTACAGGCTAACCTAGATCAAGATCACCAACATCGCTGTTTTTACCCTCTATTCTCATTGTGTGAACTCACCGAACGCTGCGATTACCGCGGCGAAGTCCTTAAAGACTTAGACAGACAGCTTTTTGCCTTATCGAAGTGGCAATCACTACCTCCTATTAATGATGAGCAAGTAGAACGTTATATCTCTAAGCTAAGCACCTGCAGAGATATATTGCTAGCCTCTCAGCGACCTGGTCATGAGCTACAAAAAGATCGCTTTTTGTCAGCCCTAAGGCAAAGATTCAATATGCCAGGCGCTAGCTGTAATTTTGATTTACCGCAACTCCATTACTGGCTAGCAAAACCTTGGCAAGAACGTCAGAGTGAGTATCAAGATTGGGTAAGCCACTTTGCAAGCATACTTTCTCCAGTAAACTTGCTTCTTGACTTAACAAGGCAGACAACAGAGTACCAATTGAAACAGGCTTGCGGTGGTTTTTATCAAGGGAGTAGCAAACAGCCTTTGTCCCTTATACGAGTCAAGCTTGCCGCTGACCAAGGGTGTTACCCAACCATTAGTGGTAATAGAAACCGCTACGCTATTCACTTTGTAAAGTTTGACCAACAAAAGCATTCAGATCAAACTATCGAATTCGAGTTGGCAACCTGCGCCTAACACTTTAAAATCTGCTAATACACTATCAAGCGTCAGCCTCTTAACTGACAAGGTTCAATATGTCATTAACCGTGAAATGTCCAACTTGCCAGGCTTCAGTTGCTTGGAATGCTGAGTCAAAATTTAAACCTTTCTGTAGCGACCGCTGCAAACTTATCGATCTAGGTGATTGGGCTGCTGAAAAACATGCTATTCCAGTAAAACCTGAGTTTGATCCTGAAATGTTAGACCAGCTAGGTTATGACGAAGCTGACTTTTTCATGGATGGACCAGCGGATGATGGCAAGCACCAATGAGTAAAGTCGTACATGTCGCAGTAGGCGTTATTCAAGATACCGACAAGAGAATTCTTTTAGCTAAGCGCCCACAAAACCTTCATCAAGGCGGAAAATGGGAATTTCCTGGTGGTAAGGTAGAAGTATCTGAAACAACCTCTGAAGCGCTAATTAGAGAGCTTAAAGAAGAAGTCAATTTAGACGTTGTTAACACCCAAGCTATGATGGAAATTCACCACGACTATGGTGACAAACAGGTTTTCTTGGATATCCATTGGGTTACTCAATTCAGCGGCGAAGCAAAAGGCCTAGAAGGTCAACAAGTCCGCTGGGTAGAGCAAGAGCAACTAACGCAATATGACTTTCCTGAAGCCAATAAAGCCATCTTAGAAAAGATCCTTAGCCTGAGCTAGCTTCAACGAGTACGAACTTAAAAGCCCGCTACATAGTAGCGGGCTTTTTTGCTTCTCTTTCGGGGATCTTGTTTTGTCTTCACTTTTACAAAAGTGAAATAAGAGTGGCGACTGGAAATGACCTACGACTCACATGGATGTGCTGAATGCCTGAAACGCATGGATGCAGTTTCAGGCCAAGCTCAGCGGCAGGGCGACCGCCAAGGCCTTTCAATGACATCCTTGTCACCAAGGCATTTGTTAGTCCTAAAAATCAGATGTGGAAGTGCCGATATTGTCTGGAACATTTATCGACCGACGTCGGCTCTATACTGCTAAGAATGGCATTTATGCCTACTTTAAGTGAAGCTGTCATCTTAACCGGTAGCTGTATTCTCGATAAGTTAGCGTTCGGTATTTTACAAACGTCAAACGCAACTCCCCTCCTATGCCATCCATGGCATTCGAGGATAAGTACTTCCTGTACACAAAAGCTACCTTAATAAATTCTGGAAATGGCCTACTCTCACATAGGGGTGAAAGTCTGGCGCTTTGAATACACATCATTCAGCCCCCTCTGCTTTAAGTGAAGAGTGAACGCGGAGAAGCGGTGACCGCCAAGGATGGCGGAAATGCAGTTATCGCAGGGGCAATAAAACTGCCAGCAAGCTGGAGGCAAAGCACATGGATGTGCTGAATGCCTGAAACGCATGGATGCCGCTTCTGGCCAAGCTCAGCGGCGGGTTGACGTCGACTCTTTATCACTAAGAATGGCATTTATGCCTACTACCTACTTTAAGTGAAGCTGCCACCTTAACGGGTAGCTGTATTCTAGATAAGTTAGCAATCGGTATTTTA
>NZ_BPFA01000055.1 GCF_019655055.1 Shewanella sp. MBTL60-112-B2 | reverse complement strand
TTGCCGATCTAGCCGATAGCGATCCCGAGAACCAGCCCCTTAATGTGGTGCAAGTCGAGAACTTCGACGGTGACATCATAGGTGATGGTGATACCGCCATCGGTAACAACGTTGTGCTGGTCGGTGAGTTTGGTACGCTAACCATCTCTTCCGATGGTAGTTACAGCTACTTACTCGATGACAGTAATACCACTATCAACGCCCTCGATGCCGGTGATATAGAAACCGACACCTTCACCTACTGGATTGAGGATGCGGATAATCAGCAAGCAATGGCCACCCTCACCATTACTATTAACGGTAGCAATGATGGCCCAACCGCTAACGCCGACACCCATGTGGTGGATGAAGCGGTTAATGATGCCGCCACTGTCGCGATTACAGGTGAAGTGATCGCCGGTATGGATCATGGCGGTGGTTTTGCCGATCTAGCCGATAGCGATCCCGAGAACCAGCCCCTTAATGTGGTGCAAGTCGAGAACTTCGACGGTGACATCATAGGTGATGGCGACACCGCCATCGGTAACAACGTTGTGCTGGTCGGTGAATTTGGTACCCTGACTATCTCTTCCGATGGTAGTTACAGCTACTTACTCGATGACAGTAATACCACTATCAACGCCCTCGATGACGGTGATATAGAAACCGACACCTTCACCTACTGGATTGAGGATGCTGATAATCAGCAAGCAATGGCCACCCTCACCATTACTATTAACGGTATCAATGATGGTCCAACCGCTAACGCCGACACCCATGTGGTGGATGAAGCGGTTAATGATGCCGCCACTGTCGCGATTACAGGTGAAGTGATCGCTGGTATGGATCATGGCGGCGGCTTTGCCGATCTAGCCGATAGCGATCCCGAGAACCAGCCCCTTAATGTGGTGCAAGTCGAGAACTTCGACGGTGACATCATAGGTGATGGTGATACCGCCATCGGTAACAACGTTGTGCTGGTCGGTGAGTTTGGTACGCTAACCATCTCTTCCGATGGTAGTTACAGCTACTTACTCGATGACAGTAATACCACTATCAACGCCCTCGATGCCGGTGATATAGAAACCGACACCTTCACCTACTGGATTGAGGATGCGGATAATCAGCAAGCAATGGCCACCCTCACCATTACTATTAACGGTAGCAATGATGGCCCAACCGCTAACGCCGACACCCATGTGGTGGATGAAGCGGTTAATGATGCCGCCACTGTCGCGATTACAGGTGAAGTGATCGCCGGTATGGATCATGGCGGTGGTTTTGCCGATCTAGCCGATAGCGATCCCGAGAACCAGCCCCTTAATGTGGTGCAAGTCGAGAACTTCGACGGTGACATCATAGGTGATGGCGACACCGCCATCGGTAACAACGTTGTGCTGGTCGGTGAGTTTGGTACGCTAACCATCTCTTCCGATGGTAGTTACAGCTACTTACTCGATGACAGCAATGCCACCATCAACGCCCTCGATGCCGGTGATATAGAAACCGACACCTTTAGCTACTGGATTGAGGATGCGGATAATCAGCAAGCAATGGCAACCCTCACCATTACTATTAACGGTAGCAATGATGGCCCAACTGCTAACACCGACACCCATGTGGTGGATGAAGCGGTTAATGATGCCGCCACTGTCGCGATTACAGGTGAAGTGATCGCCGGTATGGATCATGGCGGCGGCTTTGCCGATGTGGCCGATAGCGATCCCGAGAACCAGCCCCTTAATGTGGTGCAAGTCGAGAACTTCGACGGTGATATCATCGGCAATGGCGACACGCCGATTGGTGATGACATTGTGCTCGTCGGTGAATTCGGTACCCTCACCATCTCCTCCGATGGTAGTTACAGCTACTTACTCGATGACAGTAATACCACCATCAACGCCCTCGATGCCGGTGATATAGAAACCGACACCTTCAGTTACTGGATTGAAGATGCTGATAATCAGCAAGCAATGGCAACCCTCACCATTACTATTAACGGTAGCAATGATGGCCCAACTGCTAACGCCGACACCAACGTTGTTGATGAAGCCGTTAATGATGCCGCCACTGTCGCGATTACAGGTGAAGTGATCGCCGGTATGGATCATGGCGGTGGTTTTGCCGATGTGGCCGATAGCGATCCCGAGAACCAACCCCTTAATGTGGTGCAAGTCGAGAACTTCGACGGTGATATCATCGGCAATGGCGACACGCCGATTGGTGATGACATTGTGCTGGTCGGTGAATTTGGTACGCTGACTATCTCTTCCGATGGTAGCTACAGTTACTTGCTTGATGACAGCAATGCCACCATTGATGGCCTCTATGACGGTGAGGTGGAAACTGATAGCTTCACTTACTGGATTGAGGATGCAGATAATCAGCAGGCAATGGCCACACTGACCATTACCATTAACGGTAGTAATGACGCACCGACCATTGTCGATACAGTGCCTACAACCGTTTCTGAAGAAGGATTAACAAACGGTATTATTGACAATATAGGTGATCCGTCCGACACAACGGATCTCAAAACTCAAAACGGGAAAATTATATTTACCGATGTAGATACACCAAATAGCAACGTATTCGACGTATCACTTTCAGCCCCTTCTTCAGACATGTACTCCAATGATGTCTTGGTAACATGGTCTTGGGATAATAATGCGAAAATACTAACGGGAATAGCAGGTGGCAATGCTGTTATGACAATAGTGTTAGGGACTGTTACATCTGGGCTATCTGGCTTTGAGGTTCTTTACACGGTCAACTTACTCGACAATATCGATCATCCTACAAATGATATAGAAGATATATTAACGTTCAATTTTGGCGCTATTATCAATGATGGTGTTCATAATGTTGCAACTGATTTCGATGTCACAATTGAAGATGATGCACCAATTGACGAAGTAGATGAGTCTGCAGAAAATATCATTCCACACTTAATAGGAAGCAGCGTCTCTGGCGATCTATTTGATCCAGGGGCTGATGGCTTTGGCAGTGTAGACTTCCAAGTATTAACTGACGGACTTCAGTATAACGGTCAAGATCTTAGCTACTCAATGAACGGTAATACATTGACAGCAAGTGCCAACGGTACTGATGTTTTTACCGTCACTGCAGTAATGGACCAAGAGGGACATTACGACTATGAGTTTGAGCTGCTACAAGAGGTCGATCTAGAAACTACGATTGATTACGATCTTGACTCAGCACCAGCTGGTAACAACTCTGCTTACTATGTTGATGCTGATGGAACCATATATAGTCAAAATGGCCAAGCTGCAAACGTCATTTCTACTATTACTGGTTATACGAATGGCATATCTTCTCAAATTAATGCAAACAGTCATGGCATGGGCGTTGGACCACAAACCTCAATCAGTGATGATGAATCAATTAAAATTGATTATGGCGTTAACGGGACCTCTTTACTTGCTATTAATCTAGGTACGAATAATAACGGTGATCATACCGGATCAACTGATATTCAATATATCATTACTTATTCGGACAGTAGCACAAGCATTGTAAACACTACGATTAATGGAACATTGTTAATTGAGGAGCTAGAGTCAAATAATTCAAATATCGCCTCTATAGAGATAATTCATCTCAGTGGAGAGGACTTCCAGGTCACTAGCCTAGCGTCAAATGGGCTAGTCTTTAATGAACCGATTAATATTGAGTTTGGATATACAGCTACTGATGGAGATAACGATACTGTTGTATTCACAGCAGATAACTCTGGCCAATTTAATGTAACCTTAAATCCTGATAATTTGCAGCCTAATGCACTCAATAATGTCTACAGTATCGATACAGGGGCAAGTGTTACTGCAAACATGATTGTCGATGACACTGAAGGTGGCGTTGATACCGATGGAGATGCAGACCCACTAACAGTCACTCAAATTAACGGTGTAGATCTAACCTATATCAATGGCTTTGCAGTGGTCGCATTGCCCGGTGGTCAGCTAACGGTTCAAGAAGATGGTACTTTTACGTTTGCGCACAATGGCAACTCTTCAAATCCAGTTAGCTTTGCTTATACAATAAGTGATGGGAACGGCGGACTAGATACCGCTACGGTAGAAATTGGAGTGTATGAAAGTACCACTCTTAACGCTGGAGATGATACATACACCGGAACTGATGGTAATGATACTGTCGTTAGTGATGTACCAGGGTTCACACCAGGTGAAAACTACAATATCGCCTTTGTTATTGACTCCTCGGGTAGTATGGGAAGCAACGCTGTAGCCACAGCTAAAGCTCAGATAACCTCAGTATTAAATACCTTAATAGCGAATGCTAACCAACCCGGTTCTGGTATTGTTAATGTACTTTTAGTCGACTTCGATCAGAGCGCAAGCACCTTAATCTCACTTGACCTCACCACAAATAATGCAGAAGCTTTAATCGCTTCAGCCTTTACAAACATGAGTAGTGGAGGCTCAACAAACTACTCAGCAGCGTTGACCCAAGCCTATAATTGGTTCAACAATAACTTCCCTACCGGAAACAACAGCACCTTTTTCATTACAGATGGTGCACCAAATACCGACAACGGCCAATCAGGTAACTACTTTAATAATGCATTAGCTGCTTTTGCTTTATTAAATGGAGTTTCAGATGTGGAAGCGATTGGCCTTGGTCCAAATATCAATACTTCTGTACTACAGCAATTCGATACCGCAGCCCCCCTCATCAACAATATTGATGTAAATAATCTCGCTGATGCTATTCTTCAATCAAACATACTACCAGGTAATGACACCATTGCAGGTGGTAATGGGGATGACATTATTTTTGGAGATTTAACTGACTTCTTAGGTAATAACCTACAAGGAATCGAAGCTCTTAGAGAGCATGTAGCAAATGAACTAGGCATAAATAGTAACGCTGTGAAAGATGTCGATATACATGACTTTATTTCAGCAAATTACTCTGATTTTGACGTCTCTCAAATAGACGGTGGCTCTGATACCTTAAGCGGTGATGGAGGTAACGATATTATCTTTGGGCAAGCTGGCAATGACACCCTAAATGGCGGAATCGGTAACGATATACTGATTGGTGGTGACGGTAATGACACCATTATTGGTGGCGCAGGCCGAGATTTACTCTCTGGAGGAATGGGTAATGACGCCCTTTATGGTGGAGAAATGTTAAGCCAAAACGACAGCGAAAGAGATTTCTTTGTTTGGGGGGCTGATACTGCAGATGGCAGCACAGACACCGTTTATGGGTTTAGCAATCAAATAGATACACTGGATCTTTCCGATCTTCTTGTTAATGAAGAAAGTGGAGACCTAGAAGACTTCCTGTCTTTCAGTTTCAGCCCTAGTAGTACCACTATAACTGTCGATGCTGACGGGCTTGGTTCCGGTACAGATAGCGTGATGATTGTCCTCGATGGTATCGATCTATCAAGTATTTATGGCACTACTGATGCTAGCATCATAATTGCCGAGCTTATTACTGACGAGGCGCTAATTGCCGATCCAAATACGACACCGTTTATTCCACCTTACGAACAAGCTGATGATGGTCTCAATATACCTTGATAATCAGTCTAAAGTATCAATATGCTGACTAAATAGTTTGTACCCGAAAAAAGACCACTATATCTAGTGGTCTTTTTCATATTTATTCATCTCTTTACTAGCATCTCGATTTTTTTATTCTTTAAAAAAACAGACAAAGTGTCAATAAATTGACCAGAACCCACCACTCCGATAACATTATGCGATACTGTGTAACTTTAACTTCGCATTTGCAACAGTTTGTCTTTTGCAGGGAGCATGGCAATGAAATCGATCATCACCACACAAGCTGGACATATTCAAAACATCAATGGCATCGTGACAGCTACAATTAACGGTAATGTTAAGCAGCTTAGTGAGGGTGAGTTAGTTCCTGCTGGGACGAGTATTTCGATAGCTGAAAATAGCTCTATCGACATCCTATTAAATGATGGTAGCTCCCTTTCATCCTCAGCAGAAGAAAGCAGTAAGTCGTTAAACACCAATTCTGCTTCCTCGAATAGCTCTCCCTCAGCAGAAGACGAAGCCCTAAGTGAAATCGAAGCTATTCAAGCATTAATAGCCTCTGGTGAAGACCCTACAGACGGCCCTGACACTGCAGCAGGCAACCAAGCTGGTAATGAAGGTGGCTCAAGCCATGTATCTATTGCACGCGGCGGGTCAGAAACGATTGCAAATGCAGGCCATGATACAGCAGGACAACAAGGCTCCCCTCTTGTTGCCAGCCTATCTTTAAATAATACCAATGATGATGCTAACGCCGACTCTGGAATAGATAATACAATTCAAATTGCCCAATTCACTGATAACTTTGTTAATGGCGTAGCCTATACAACATCATCAGGACTTACCGGCGTAACTGGAGATTCAGGATCCGATGGCTCCTTTAGTTACCGTGAAGGCGATACTATTACCTTCACCATAGGCAATGTCACTATAGCTAACTTCAGTGCCGATTCGATTCAAGGCACTATCTTATTTTTACAAGATATAGCAGGCACTTCACTAGCCGATAGTAACCTCAATTACGTAGAAAACATGGCTATTTTTCTACAGGCACTGGATAACGACCTTTCAGATGGTACCGACGACGGCATTTTGCAAACCAATAGCTTGGTCAATCTCGATGCTAGCTATGGTTCAAACATCAACATATCCACTTCAATACATGAAGCACTGAGTAACTACATCGACCCAACGACTGGCGAGCCACTCAATATTGCCACCGCAGGTAAAGAGATGTTATCTCAAGTGCTAGCACAACTTGGCATTGAGTTTACTCGTGATTCTGAACGTTCTCCCGATGAGCAAAATGTTTTCGAAAGCTTAGCCATGGGGCACGTAGCCGACACCATTGAAGAGCTAGCTGGTGACCGAGCACCTGACGCAGCAGATGAAAGAACAGTAGACGTGCTTGAGGTACCAGGTGGTTTAGTCACGTATAACTATAACGAACTAGATGGACAAATTACTTTTTCGGCAGAAGACTTGCTTAAGGGTGCAACCGCTCATCAGGTTATTACCGAAAACTTAATCGTAAAAAATGTGCGCTTGAGTGCTGATTTTGAAGACATCGGGACCTTAGTTGATTTAGGGGATGGTAACTACAGCATCATCTTGAACGACGGCGTAGATCAATACGACCTCGAGGGACTCACACTCGATTACCGTGTTGAAGATTGGACCGCATTTAGAGAAGTTACTTCAGCAACTCAAGATCAGTTTAAGTCACATTTATCTGCTGACATTCCTGACGTATCTGAAGGCGATGGCTTTAATCAATTCACATTGAACAGTGAACTCGTATTTGAACAAGACTCTCTATTAGAAATTACCTTTACCAGTGAACTTCTTAGCGAACAATTAGGCATTCCTATTGCGGAGTACGCAGATGATTACACGGTTCCAATCCAGTATTCAAATGATGGCGGCTTAACTTGGCAAGCAATGACAGTCACCTCTATCGACTATAGCGGTAGCATTCCACGTCCGGTGTTTGGCTTTGAATTATCAGCCGGAAATAGTAGCGTAATGATCCGCGTACCTATTTTTGACGACGCAAAAATCGAGCCGACTGAATACTTTAGAGCGACAGTAACAGGCGACAACGTTTACGATGAACTGCTGCAGTTTGCCATTTTTGATAACGATGCAGCAGGCAGTGATCTGCCACTGATTAACATAGACTATGCTATCGCAGTCGAAGGCATGGAAAACGCAGTATTTACCCTAAGCTTGAGTGAGCCAAGCGACGAAACTATTACAGTAAATTATTCTAGTGAAGAGCTATCGGCACTCTTTGGCGAAGACTTTATCGCAGTCTCTGGCACAGTTACCTTTCTCCCGGGACAAACCACGGCATTTATTACTGTGCCAATTGTCGATGATCTCATTGTAGAAAATCCAAACCCAGAGTTTGCTCTTATCAATCTGTCAGATCCAACCAACGCACAGCTAGTTGACTCACAGGGCACCTTACGTATTTTCGATAACGACAGCCCAGCAAATGCGGATGTCAGTATCGATCTAGACCCCATTACCGGTGATAACCTAATTACCAGTGACGAAGGCCAGCAAAGCATAACCATAACAGGTACCGTCAACGCAGATGCCGCAATAACCATAGGCATCATTGTCATCACTATAAATGGCACTGACTACCAAACTCTCATGAACGAAGATGGTAGCTTCTCTATCACAGTGGAAGGCTCTGAACTGTTACAAGATGCAGACACTGTGGTTGATGCCGTTGTTCATGGTTTTGGTAATAATGGCGAGCGTGGCGAAGCCTCTACGACTGAAGATTACGATTTATTAAGTATCGTCCAAGATGATGTTCAAATTATTGATGAAGACACTGTCGCGACAGGTAACCTATTATCAAACGACTCTGACCTAGATGATGATCTAACAGTCAGCTCTTTTGAAGTAGAAAACCAAGAATATTCAGCAGGTACATCTGTCGAATTAGACGGTGGCCAGTTAGTTGTCAACTCTGACGGTAGCTATACCTTCACACCAAATGAAAACTGGAACGGTGAAGTTCCTGTTATTACTTACACCACTAATACCGGTGAAACTGCAACGCTAACGCTTGAAGTTAAACCTGTTGACGATCCAACCATTGCACGCAATGACACCAATACTGTTGAAGAAGATACACCAGCGACAGGCAACGTACTCAGCAATGATACCGATGTAGATGACGAATTAACGGTTACCGAATACAACGTTGATGGAATTAGTTACGTAGCAGGTGAGACAGCTGAAATTGAAGGCGGCATAGTCGTCATCAATAAAGATGGTTCTTATACCTTCACCCCATTCGACAACTGGAACGGTGACGTACCTGTTATTACTTACACCACTAATACGGGTGAAAGTGCAACGCTAACGATTGAAGTGACAGATACAAACGATGCGCCACTCGTCGACAGCAATAGCATCAATGTCAATGAAGAGACGCAAAATACGTCTTTAGGCCTCAGCGCACCAACCGATGCTGATGGCGATAACCTCACCATTACGGTCACCGGCCTACCGACTCTGGGCACCGTCACCCTCGCTGATGGTACTGCGATCACCAATGGCATGCTCTTAACCGCTGGCCAATTAGAAGGCTTGCAGTACGATGCCCCTGCCGACTATGACAGCGGCGATGCCGTGGGTAACTTCACCTACAGCGTCAATGACGGCACTGTCACTGAAAACGGCAGTGTGGCGATCACGGTCAACCCAATGAACGATGCGCCGCTCGTCGACAGCAATAGCATCAATGTCAATGAAGAGACGCAAAATACGTCTTTAGGCCTCAGCGCACCAACCGATGCTGATGGCGATAACCTCACCATTACGGTCACCGGCCTACCGACTCTGGGCACCGTCACCC
>NZ_BPFA01000054.1 GCF_019655055.1 Shewanella sp. MBTL60-112-B2 | reverse complement strand
ATATATATCGAGTTGATGATATAGGTTTTGGCGAGACAGTCGATAAAGCCATTGCACCTTGAAAATAGTTTATGCAAGTTAGCATCAATACTAAGGAGGGACAATAAGCAACCAGCTTGGTTTACATGAGAACTTTTAATCTTGTTTTATAAAACTATTCTCTTTTAGCTCATAGCTTTTAATGCCCCCAGTCAACTCGTAACGCACAGGGGCAGCTAAACTGATATAGGCTAACTTTTGAAAGCAGGATCTACATAAGCGGTTGTTGGCTCAGTCTCAACAGCCTTTACTTATTAGTCTGCTGGTTAGATGCAAAATTCAAGGTATTCACAATTAGCAGGCACCCGTTGTTGATCAGACCACGGCGCATGACCCATGTTGACATTTTGCAACACCCTAAGCCATTCACCATGGCCAACCACAATGAGTGTATTAACCTTGAGCGAAGCGATATCGGTAAGAAATCGTTCTACTCTCGCTAATACCGCAGTTGCTGACTCGGCACGATTGATGGCGATATGATTTGCGTTAAAACGATTATCATAAGCCTGCCAAAGTCGCTCATTTTGTTCTGGTTGACGTAATAAGCCCTGCAACTCACCAAAACACCTTTCGCGTAATAAAGCATTAAGCTCTATAGGTAAATTTAAGCGCTGATTTAGCCATTCTGCTGTCGATACCGCTCTGCCAAGATCACTGGTGATAATGAGTTCAGGGCAAAATTTTTCAAGCTGTTGGCCGAGTAGCTTAGCTTGTTCAATTCCAGTTAATGTAAGTTGACTATCTAGGTGTCCTTGCAACTTGCCCAGCTTATTCCACTGAGTTTCACCATGGCGACAAAAGAGTATCTTCATACTAGCCTTACTCCTTATCGCCCAAGCCAACTACATTAACCCCATGATTAACCGTTTGTGTTCGCTCTTGTGCTTCTTCTCTAAGTACTTGTGCGAGTACCAGCGTTAACTTTGTCCACTCTGCTTCATCTGCAGGTAAGCCGACCCTAATCGCATCTTGCTCGTCGGTCAGACGCACTAACACCTTGTTGTGACACAGCAACTGAAACCACTGCCGAGCAGCGTGCATATAAACGGTTTGAAACAAGCCGGTGCCAACAACACGCCCAGGTAACTCGGATAACAATTTAGCCAGTCTATCACTGGCTAACACCAATCGATCTTGTTGTATATGTTGCCACTGGCTATCTGAAAGCGCTTGAGTACAGACATATCTTGCAGGCCCATTAAGACACCATGGGCCCAGCAGTGTTTGCAATGCTAGCCGGACAGGTGCTGGTGCAAATACGAAACCTGCTCGTATTCCTGCAAGTCCGAAAAACTTGCCTATAGAACGAAGAATAACCAAGTTATCATCACATCGACCAACAAGACTCTGCTCTGGAGTCATATCCATAAAGGCTTCATCTACAACCAGAAAAGCGCCGCGGCTTTTTAGCAGATTTAACCACTGTCTCAATAAGGCATTAGATATTAGGCAAGCTGTTGGATTGTTAGGGTTAATAACAACTAATGCATCACATCGCTGTAGTTGCTCTGCTGTTGGAGAGACGGCGTTGCATGTCTGTTTATTGAACTGGCAGTTAGAAGCGTCTTTTGAATAGCCGCCAGACTGTAAACTAGCATAATATTCAACCCGCCAACCCTGCTTGCGCCAAGCTCGTTCGTGCTCCTTGTAGCCCACCTTGGGTAATAGAACAACACCAGGCCCGCCGCGCTGAGCGGCTAACACACTAGGTAAGGCCTGAATTGCAGCCTGCGACCCTGATACAGGTAACGCATTGTGACCACCATAATATTGGTCAGCAGCAGCGATTAATCCATCTTCTTCTTCCGGTAAACGGTTCCAACAGGCTACGGGTATTTCAGGGATTGGATAATGCCATGGGCTCACGCCCGTTGATAAATCTAACCAATCTTGTGCACCGCCACCAAACTCACTGATTGCACTTTGTAGTCGGCCACCATGGTGTAAAAGAGTCATATTCTAGATACCACTTATAAAATATTAATTAATACTGCCAGTAGCAACAAGGCAATAATCCAATAGATAGCGCTTAACCAGACAAGGTTTGCAGCCCTATTAATATCTTTTGCCTCTGCTGGACGCCCTTGTCCTAATACTGGTTTATCACATATATAGCCGTCATATTCTGCCGCGCCGCCCATGGTAATGTTTAAGCTACCGGCACCCGCTGCCATCACCACGCCGCCGTTTGGGCTAGCACATTTCGGTGCTTGTACACGCCAACATTGAAGCGCTAGCGCCGTTTTACCACCAAGGGCATAAGCCAGAGCACACAAACGTGCTGGAATAAAATTGAGAAAATCATCAAGTTTTGCCGCGCACCAACCAAACTCAAGGTAAGTTTGATTTTTATAGCCCCACATGGCATCTAAGGTATTACTAAATCGATATAGCAAAGCACCGACGGGGCCAGCAACAGTAAACCAAAACAGCGCACCAAAAACGGCATCATTACCATTTTCGAGTACCGACTCGAGGGTTGCATTAACCACCTGCTGTTCTGTTAGGTTTTCAGTTTTACGGCTAACGATCATGCTAACTTTGTGCCTAGCAAGACTTAAATCGCCGAGCTTAAGTGCGTCACCTACTGCATTACCATGCTCTGATAGACTTCTCGCACCGATAACAAAATACAGCACCAATACATCTAACCACCAAAATCGCGGCAGTAATAACAAAGGCAATAATGGCAGCAATACTAAAGATACGGCTAAAATGCCTCTGGCTTTTGTCGGCTTCCAAAGATGATGCTTAATCCAACTCGCATAACGGCCTAAGCCAACTAGGGGATGAAAACGGGTGATTTCACCTAGGGTTTTATCTAGCAGTAATGCTAGAAAGATAATCCCGGCGCAGTAGAGAGGATCAAAACACATAGCTGGATCTCTCCTGCTGTCGATCTGCCACTAGCTCAATATTGCGGAAAGAAAACTGCCAACTTATGGGCCAACGGACTATTGAAGTTAGACTTAAGGCACTGGGCAAGGTTTGGAGCATGCCAACAGTTTCAGCCTGAAGAGAATTGCTAGTCTGTAAGATGACTCTGGAATAGTGATTCATTGATAGTTCTGCATCATAAATAATCCAACGGATAAAAGATGCTGAAAACAGGGGCTAAACGCACGCGCAACAGATGCGTGAATTTACAAAACCGAGAGCGCCCGCCCAGTTTTACAGCTTTTACTATCAAGGTGGGTACTCTGACTTCTGGCTCTAATTTCCGTTCTGTTACATACCCAGTGTTACTCAAGCCCGTGATGGCTCACTTATAACAAGATAGCTAGTGACAAAACATGAATTTGAAAATATGCCAGTTACAGTTGCGGGTACAGTTCGGAAATTAAATCCGATTCCCCCATTAGCCTTACAGCTCCCTGATAACATGAAGATTCTATAATAAAAATCGCATCTTATTCACTGTTACTTTCAACAGTAAAATTCATTCAAATTAATTCCTGAGCGTTGAGTCACCTATTTTGGGTTTCGATTTGATAGGCAAGATTAAATCAGTAATAAAAAACCGAGAATAGATGCCTCTATTCTCGGTAAAGATGGGAGCAAGTTTAATGAAACTTACTTTTGTTTAGCTCGTACACCTAACAATACTGCTGTTATTCAGCATGTAAAGCGTCTTGCTTTTTTATATGACCATTTTTGTGTACCACACTTAGCTGCAGCTACTATGCCTTGCAGGGACGACAATAGCGCAGCCTTGTGAGTTACTGATCATTGCATCAAAAACGATACTGCACAGTTGCAAGTATTAAATGGGCTTTATAATCGTGATCTAACAGACCAAGAGTCGTTAATCCAGTCGGGCCTGTTCCAGGGTAATAATCGACAGGTAACTGCGTATCATCACTGTCTTCATACGCTTCAAACTCATAACGTAATCCAACAACTATTTGCTGACTTATTGCGTAGTTTACGTATAAATTTGCATGATGACTTGTAGACTCATACATGCCAAATACATCATTGCCATCTACATAACTGTCACTGAATGAGATGGCAAAGTTGTAATCACCACCAATGGTGATCCCTGAGTCGCTCAAACCACTATAAGTAAACCCTGCACCAACAAAACCAAACTCTTCATTGGTATCAGCAGCCCAATAGCCTGCATACTGACTCTTGCTACTTGCTTGTTGATTATCTAACCATTGATAACCACCGTCAGAGCTCAGTAGCAAGTCCTTGGTTACCTGCCAGCTTAGACCTAAATCAAAACCATAATTGTTTGATTCCGTTAAACCTATGCTGGAATTGGCGTAATCATCAAGCGAATAGTAACCATGTGCACTAATGGCAACACTGTCGATTGGCGTATGCGTAATAAATACTTCTGCTTTGCTACTCTTTTTGTCCGCTAGATAATATTTACGCATTAACTGATCTTCAGATCCATTGACCGCGTCGTTATACAAGAACTGCGAACCGCCCTTATCTGCGTAACTACCTTTTACACGTAGATCCCACATGTCAAAGCCTGTCGCGCGCCATTGGGCCCAGAAGATGTTGTCATCGGTTTCTTCACGGTCTTGATTAGTACGCTCTGTTTCAATGCGATCATAGCCCACCTCAATGCGTTGGCCTGCCATTAGTTGGTAGTTTGCACTGAGTTTGTAAGCACTGCGAGTAGTGTCATATGGCGTATTTTGAACAAGCTCACCGGTCACACCATCGATACTTACCTGCTCATATTCATGAAGTTCTGTGTTGTTATCTCGATCTGAATAATCTACCGATGCATTAAGACGAAGCCCTTTCATTACGCGGCTAGAGAACTTTAGGTTGGCATCTAAGGTGTCAACCTCAGCATCCGCGCCTAGATTACCATCAGCAACACCTGTTAAGGTGATAAAATCACCATCTTGGCTCATATTACCGCTGGCCACGCGCCCTGCGATATAACTGCGGTCAAAGATATAATTGCCTTGCAGAGTCACAAAGTGGGCTTGGTTATCAACAGCTTGAGCCGCATCAGCAAAACCTGGCTGCTCGATTGACAGTTTTTCGATGTTATTGTCAAACCAACTGCCGTTATAACTTAGCTCAGTGAACCAGTTGGCTCCCTTAAGGTTAATGCCGGCACGTAAGTTTTGCGTTGTGTGATCGACTGGAGCTGCAATGTTAATCGCATCAATGCTGCCGTTTGTCATGCTACTGCGCTGCTTACCGGTTTTGTCTTCGCTGCTCATGGCCACATAGCTACCAAAGCGGTTGTGACTAAAGTCTGCTTCAAGAGTAAACTTTTGACGTTCAAGGGCTAACTCTTGAGTGGTTAACCCCTGTTGCTCAATCAAGTTACCACCATTTGCTAACCAACGACTTTGAGCATTGTCAGCATCATACTGATTACTTGCTTGATAGCCCGCTTCAACACTCCACTGACCTAAACGGCCAGTTTTTAATTTAGCTAACGCTTGCTCGCTGCCAAGTCCATCAGCATAAACCTCTGTACGATAACCTTGATTATTGATCACAGTGTCGGCATTCACTCCAACGGCAAAACCTTCGGTGTAGCGTAAACGATTAGCGGCATGGTCATCCTCGCTGTCTAACATGCCCACTTCTAAGCTAACACTGCCTAACACCTGCGAAGGACTCACACACTTACTGCACTTCCAGCTGCTTTCTTGTTTCGCAGCTTTTGCGGCTGTGACACCAAAATCGAAGGCACTTGCTCCACTACTGATAGTCGCTAATGCTAAGGCGACGATACTTAATTTGAATTTCATATACTTGTCCCCTTAGAACTGAAAGGCTTTGCCAGATGGATTGTTAGAACCATGAATTTGACTATGGCAATTTAAGCAACCTTGGCCACCAGTTTGAATGCTTTGATTATCACCAGGTGCTGTTGAAGCATGCGCGTCACCTGCGTGGCATTGCTTACAAAGCATTGGGACGCGAGATTTGAGTAAATCAGCATTAACACTGCCATGAGCATCGTGACAATTTGCACAATTTTCCATTACTGGTGCATGCTCCCAAAGGAAAGGACCGCGTTTTTCTGCGTGACATTCATAACAGGTTTGGTTGGTATCAAAACCTTTCAGTTCATGGTCGCTCATGCTGCCATGTGGGTTGTGGCAATCGCTACACACCATGGTGCCCCACTTAAGAGGATGTGAACTGCGCTTATTCATGTCAGCCTTAGCTTTAGTGTGACAACTCACACAAGTGTCAACTTGCTGGCTTGGGTTCATCACAGGATCTTGTGCAACGTGTACTTGATGACAATTCACACAACTCACATCTTGCTCAGCGTGTAACGAGGTGTGCCACGCCATCTGTGCAGTGTCGTTATGACAGGCGGTACAAACTGAGTCCTGCATTTGCGCCGTTAATGGCGAATCTTCACCAAAGCTGACCATAGGCTCGTTCTTACCTTTATGCTTACCTTGGGGACCATGACAAGCTTCACATTGAAGTCCAGCCATTGGGCCTTTACTGCCAGCTTGCCCATGGACGCTGTCAAAAATGGCCATCACTTGATCAGAACGTTTGTGACACATAATGCAAGTGTCAGCGCCCTTCTTTGAGTAATTACCCTCTTCAAATTTTTTCATTAATGTATCAAGAGGGTCAGCTGTAACCCCCGTAGATACTCCAGATAAAAGCACGAGCATTACACCCATAACATTAAATAGTTTCATCATCATCTGCCGTTAAGTTTTTTAATTATTTAAGTCTAACTAACTGAAATATGGTTATTTCAGCCTAAGGCTAGAGGATTAAAGAAATAATTACTCTATGATTTATGACAGCATTTCCCAAAGTGTTAACTATGCTATTAAATATTTTCACAGGTTGTTATCTGTAACGATATTCAAAGCCGCTTTAACCCATTGTCGCTTATGCTTTATGGCGCATTTATCAATACACAGCGCAAAAGCTGCCATAAATCAAACAGCAAACTCACTTAACCTCTATATATTCAGGTATTTAATATGATTATCTCGTATTAAACCCCTTGAATTAGTCCCAGCGAAAACTGCGGCTCGCCGCCCCTAAACAAACGAGGGTAATTGCCACCAAAAACATAAGATGGTCGCTAATATCGAAGAGCCCTGCACCATCAATAATCACAGCGCGATTGGCGTCATTCATATGTGTTAGGGGTAAGCAGTCAGCTAGGAATCGGACCCATGGTGTACTCCCTTCAAGAGAGAACCAGATCCCAGATAGAAACATCATCGGCCAAGAAATCACGTTTAGCAGTCCATTACACAACTCATCCGAACGCGTGCGGCTGGCAACCAACAAACCAATACTGATCATGGCGGCGCTGCCCAACAAAGTATTAAGAACTAATAACAACATGTTGCCTTGAGAGCGGATATCAAACATCAATGCGATCACCGCAAATACTATAATCGCTGATAATACCGTTGCGCCTAAGCGAGAGAGGAGTTGCGATGCCAAAAATTGCCACGCTGATAATGGGGTCACTTTAAGGCGCTTTAACACGCCCGTTCGGCGATATCTGACTACGACATATCCCACACCATAGAGGGCAGAAAACATCATGTTCATCCCGATAATGCCTGGTAGCAACCACTCCACATGGCGCACTGCTTTGCCTGTAATCGCGCTCTTTTGTAGCTCAGGTAACTTGCCTAATATGACTTGTTCAAGAATGTAACCTTGAGCACTGTCTGGATTGACCCAGTAACTGTCTCCACTGAGTAAACCATCAATCAGGTGACGAGAAACCTTATGCTTCGCCTGCTCTAGATCTTGGTAGTAGATAATTTCGATATGTTTTAACGCCTTTACTTGCTCCAGTTTTGGAACTTCACCATAAACACCAAGTTGATAAAGGCTTGGGTTATCGTCATCAAATACCAAAACTAAAGCGATAACTATGATGATCGGGAATAATAGAGACCAACCTAACGCAGACTTATCTCTACAAAACTCAAGGTTACGCGCGCTGATCAGTGCTAGCAGTGCATTCATATACGCAGCTCATTTCCTGTTAGTTTTAAGAACAGATCTTCAAGGTTGGGTTTGCGAACCGACATGCCATTTAGCGAAGGTGCGCTGGCTTTAAATGCAGTCATCAACTCATTAAATGAGTGACACTCCACCCGAGTTCGCCCTGCACACTCAGAGACTCGAATAGGCAATGCCCCAAAATCCTGTTGGGAAAACACACCGTCAAGTTCAACAATCTGTGGTAAAAAGTTATCTCCAAGTAAGGCTGCTGGCGTACCTTCTGCAATAAACTCTCCCCTATCCATAATCGCTATCCGATCACAAAGCTGCTCAGCTTCTTCCATATAGTGGGTGGTGAGAATAATGGTTTTTCCCTGTTGCTTAATCTCGCGTACTAGCTGCCAGAAGTGCAGCCTAGCTTGTGGATCTAAACCAGTTGTCGGCTCATCTAGAAATAACAATGTCGGATCGTTAATCAGGCTCAATGCCAGTAGCAAACGCTGTTTCTGCCCTCCAGATAAGTTGTAATGAAGTTTGTCGGCAATCTCGGTAAGCTGACACTGCTTTATCAGGTTTGCGATAGGCGTATGGCTTTGATAAAAGCTGGCAAATAACTTGAGGCAATCTGATACGGTTAGATAATCAGGCAAGGTTGTCGACTGGAACTGAATGCCGACTTCTTGCTTGAAGTTTTTGCCAATAGGCAAGCCCCGATACAGTACTTGTCCTTGAGTAGGGGTTAGCAAACCTTCAAGGATCTCAAGCGTTGTAGACTTACCCGCACCATTGGGGCCCAGTAAGCCATAACACTCACCCGTCTTAATATCTAAACTTATGTTATTGACCGCAGTAAAATCACCGTAACGGTGAGTCAGGTCACGCACACTCAATAATACTGACAATACAACCTCGAGCCCTTAATAAAGGTCTGTATTGTCAGCAGAGTTATTAAAAAAAACACTGGGGTTTTTAACAGACTTTTATTCTTAGATTCATATTTGTGTACTGGTGCGCAAACCCGTTTTGACACACTTGTCTTTATCAAAGAACTACTCATGATCTCTATAAATTCTTATTCTCAGGCTTTTCCATGCACCTAATAAAAATCTTATTGCTGGTTTCATTATTAATTGCTCCGCAATTTTCTTTTAGTGCTTTTGCTCAATCACTTAGAATCGTCTCACTTGCTCCAAATTGGAGCCACACCGTTGCCGAAATCGGTGCCATTGACGACTTAGTTGGTGTGACAAGTTATGCGCGCTTCCCTGCAGAGGTACCTAATCGCGTCAAACAGAACCGTATCGCGGTAGTCGGTGGATTTACTGATATCACGGTTGAAAATGTCACCCGCTTAAAACCCGATCTGGTACTGACAGCAACTAGCTTACAGCTTGGCTTAAAAGCCAAGCTCGAATCTTTAGGTTACTCAGTGATCCATATGGAGGAGTCAAGTCTTGAAGAGGTATACCACAAGATAGCCTTACTTGGAGACGCTATTGGTCATGAGACTCAAGCTGATACATTGGTGTCATCAATAAAAACTGAGCTCACTGAAATCGCTGCTCAATTTCAGTCACAACCATCACCTAAGGTGTACTACGAAATCAATTATTTCTACAAATGTGTGCCAGGTAAGCACTCTTATATGACCGAGCTTATAGAGCTAGTTGGTGCTGAACCGATATTTGCTGAGCGCGATGGTATTGCACCTATGGTGACTTGGCCCGAAGTTGTTAAAGCCAACCCAGATGTGATTTTATTGCCAATGTGGCCTGATGCAACAGGCCCGGTATTTCAAGGGCCTGAGGCTGGTAGTGGCACAACCACTATCGCAGAAATCAAAGGCCGCGAAGATGCAGATAAGGTCAATGCTGTAAATAACGATACAGTTAGGTTTATTGACTCAGCCGTTACCAAACAAGCTGGCCCTAGCATTCCACAAGCCGCAAGACTGCTGGCTGAAGCGATTTATGGCACATCACAATAATCACAAATACTGTTAATCGCATTCAATATTAATAATTGTTTTAGGTCGAAATAGGTAAGCAGGCGAAGTCACCTATTTCATAATTAAATAATCAATAGTATGCCGCAAGTTATCTAGATACTTTCTATAAGAGAATTGGCAATGACCTTCGCTAAGTCGTTATAAGAAGTTGAGCCCGACGAGCTACCAAACTGCTCCATCCCGCGTCCATGTTGCCTTTCGCTGCAGGAGTGAACTCACTTATTGATGCATCAAGTGTTTATTCCATGAATTTCAGGTACAAAAAAACCAGCTTTCGCTGGCCTACATATCACTTTATTCTTTAATTAAAGAATTGGTTGCGGGAGCCGGATTACTTTTTATAACAGAACTGGCAACGACCTTCGACAAGCTGTTATAAATAGCTGAGCCCGACGAGCTACCAAACTGCTCCATCCCGAGTCCATTTTGCCTTTCGCTGCAAGAGTGAACTCACTTATTGATGCATCAAGTGTTTATTCCATGAATTTCAGGTACAAAAAAACCAGCTTTCGCTGGTCTACATATCAAGT
>NZ_BPFA01000053.1 GCF_019655055.1 Shewanella sp. MBTL60-112-B2 | reverse complement strand
GCGATATCAAGACCAATTGTAGTAATGTTCATAGTGGACCCGTCCTCTTTCTGATGAGTTTAAGCAACTACATCGTGGCCCATTGCGAGGCCGATTAAAAGTGGATGGGTCCATTCCATTATCCATGCCTCAATCACGAGGTTGTTCTTCAATAACCTCGGCAACTCCGATGGGGAATTGGTGTTATCTTCACGTTCAGTAACTAGTTTTTGCCCTAAAGTTGGTTAGCCTTGGAATGAAGGCTGATTACATTTTTTAGTTTTGTGGCTACAGAGAAGCGCATTTTGCGTTGTGGCTACATAGCTATCAATCGCCAGCAGCGGGTTCTGGACAGGATGTCCGAATGTCGTGCTTACATGGATGTGAAGGAACGACCTTATGTGCAGACACTGCTGAAGCTCGCCTCAAGTACGTCTGACCTCCAAGGATGGAGGAAATGCCAAATCCTGTATGGAACAGAATTGGCCCTGTGAGCTCTGCGATGTCAAACAACATCCGTGTTTAAAGGCCAGTTCGGCATCCAGCCTCTCTTTCGAAAGCTTGATAACTTCGTTATCTCTGACCCTGTCATGGACGGTCACGGCCGCATCTACACTTGATATTTGGCGTACTCATTAGGGCTAATCGTTTTTTGGTCTAACTTGGAAATGTCCCATTTCGTCTTAGGTACACAGCTAGGAACAGCATATGCTTCCTCATAAGCACCAGAAAAGATTATTCAAAACCGTCATTTTAAAGTTACTAAGTGGCTCACATAAAACGATGGAGGGGGGGATGGTGACGACGAATTAAATGAAACAGTGCTTGGGTCAAAGAACCCATTGCTAAGCATCTTAAAAGCCGGCAAACAGCGATACACTTTTGCTTAGTGAATACATCGGTTATTCCGAGCTTAAGCGGTTAAATGATCGACTATTTCGTGTGTTAATGTGTTGGTATAATGAATAAGAATATGAATATGAATCTAAATGGAATGTAGGGGAAGCTATGAGCACATTTATCCGCGATTTTTTCAAAATGGAGTCCGCGGGCGGGATCTTGTTAATCATCGCAGCAGTATTAGCTATGATAGTTGCAAACTCACCAGCTGGTGATGCCTACCAGAGTTTTTTAGGTTCGTATGTCATGGGCTTATCGATCTCTCATTGGATCGATGATGCTTTAATGGTGCTGTTCTTTCTATTGATTGGTTTAGAGGTTAAGCGCGAGTTATTAGAAGGTGCGTTGAAAAGCAGAGAAGAAGCGATCTTTCCTGCCATCGCAGCGATTGGTGGAATGCTTGCACCTGCGCTTGTCTATGTCTCTTTTAACTATGCTGATGCAGAAGCACTAAAGGGTTGGGCAATTCCTGCTGCGACTGACATTGCTTTTGCCTTAGGCATTATGGCGTTGCTTGGAAATCGCGTTCCTATTGCACTCAAGGTGTTCTTGCTGGCGTTGGCAATCATTGATGATTTAGGTGTAGTTTTGATTATCGCGCTGTTCTATACCAGTGATCTCTCCATACTGGCTTTATTGGTCTCGCTAATCGCTGTGGCAATATTGGTCATCATGAATGTCAAAGGTGTCACCAAGTTAAGTGCTTATCTATTTGTTGGCTTTATTTTGTGGGCTGCGGTCCTGAAATCCGGAGTGCATGCAACGCTCGCTGGTGTAATCTTAGGATTTATTATCCCCCTCAAAGGAGACATTAACAAAGAAGGTCACTCACCATTAAAACGCTTAGAACATGGTTTACATCCCTATGTGGCATTCTTAGTTCTTCCTATCTTCGCTTTCGCTAGTGCAGGTATATCACTTAAGGGAATCTCATTGGCAGACCTTACATCCATGCTACCTCTGGGTGTTGCCCTTGGGTTATTAATCGGTAAACCTCTGGGGATCTACACCTTCAGTTGGGCTGCGGTTAAGCTTGGTTGGGCAAAGCTACCGAAAGGCGTAGAATTTTCTCATATTTTTGCGGTATCGATACTTTGCGGTATTGGCTTTACTATGTCGATTTTTATCTCAGGATTGGCATTCGCAGATGCAAGCGCAGAATATGACACGCTTGCAAGATTGGGCATTTTAATCGGTTCAACTATTTCAGCGCTAGTAGGTTATATGTTGTTAGATCGCTCGCTACCAAAGAAGAGTGCCTAACCATGACGCCTGTCAAAATGTTGAACCCGGGGTGTAATTTGGGCTTAATCAGGTAACTGAAATCTTGCGCCAGTATATGGCAGTTATTAGATAAGAAAACTTGATTAGATGAATGCTGATGTGTGAATACGGCAGTGACCTTCGGCAGTAGGGAAGCTGTCGTAGAGGCTATAGGGACACTTCTTACGAAATCAAAAGCCGCGCCGAGTCACTGAAGTGTTCGCACATTCAGCAACAGGCTATAAATCTAATGAAACAGAAAATCTAGAACAGGCATAACTCTTTCAAAGCACTAATCTCACCACGAAGCGCTTTGCTTTCACGGAGGTCACGAAGAAGAACGTAGAGCAAAGAAACAACATGTTTAATGACAAGCTTTTCTTCGTGTAGCGTAGCGCTCCGTGTCCCAATAACATCCGTGTTTAACGGCCAGTTCGCTATCCCTAGCTCTCGCTTATTAGCACATGGCTTCACCATATTCGCCGTGGTGAATAGCTTTTGTCCAGAAATGAGTTTGGATTTATAATGGGTGGATTGTTAGTTAAATCGAAACATCAGACATCAATGTGCATCAATGCACTGTGCGAGATTCCGTACTATTTTGCTTTAACGCTTCTAGCGCTTTCTTATGTCCCAGCGCTGCCGCTCCTTGATACCACATGTCTGCAATATGTAGATTCTGTGGTTCACTCTTATCCGATTCATATATGGTGCCCAATACATACTGTGATTCAGCATTTCCTTGCTTGGCCGCGGCCGTGTACCATGTTATTGCCTCAGACATGTTTTTGACCACTCCATCGCCCAGTTCAAACATCACCCCAAGGTTATGCTGCGCATCGGGTAGCCCTTGTTCAGCCGCTTTCAAATAGCACCTTATGGCTTTGGCTTTATTAACTGTTGTACCTTCCCCTAGTTCGTACATTGAGCCTAAGTGAAACTGGGCTTTTGCATTCCCCTCATTGGCCGCCTTCTGATACCAAACAAAGGCGTTTGCTTTGTTTTCTGCAACTCCTGACGCAAAATCATAAGCAGAACCAACATAAAATTGGGCCGCAACATGGCCTTGCTCAGCGGCTTTCAGATACCAAATAAACGCTTGCTGTTTGTTTTCTTCAGTTCCGACCCCAAAAGAAAGCATTCTAGCCAAATCATACTGTGCTTCATCAAGGCCCATATCTGCGGCTTTTTTAATCCAATAGATTGCTTCTGGATAATCTTCCTTCGTTGAATGAAAGATCATGCCGATAGCATAAAGTGCATCGACATGATTTTGCTCTGCGGCCAAGTAATACCAATCCAGTGCTTCTTGTCTGTTCTCTGGTACGCCAATCCCATAATCATAGAGGGTCCCGAGTGTATATTGCGCGTCAGCAACGCCTTGTTCTGCCGCTTTGCGATACCATTTAATGGCTTCTTGTCTGTTCTTTGGTACGCCAATCCCATAATCATAGAGGGTCCCGAGTGTATATTGCGCGTCAGCAACGCCTTGTTCTGCCGCTTTGCGATACCATTTAATGGCTTCTTGTCTGTTCTTTGGTACGTCAATCCCATAATCATAGAGGGTCCCGAGTGTATATTGCGCGTTTGCAATACCTTGTTCTGCGGCTTTGCGATACCATTTAATGGCTTCTTGTCTGTTCTTTGGTACGTCAATCCCATAATCATAGAGGGTCCCGAGTGTATATTGCGCGTCTGCAACGCCTTGTTCTGCTGCTTTGCGATGCCACTCAATGGCAGAATCTGGGCTACTCTCAGAACTCCCATCAGAGCTTACACACCCGCCCAACAAGAAAACTATGAATAAAATTAAAACTCTCATATCTACTCTCTTACAACACAAGTCTTTGACGATTTTTTGTCACTTTTAGCGCACCATAAAAAGTGTGTTCCGATCGTTTATCACCTCTTGAAAACTAGTTTTGTCTTTAACTGACGACATTCGCAGTTATATCTAGTGAAAACAATCAAACATCATCGCCTTGCGCCAGTAGTCTGGTGATAGCAGTCTTGTGCTAGATATCTGGTGATAGCTGTCTTGTACTAACTGTCTTGTACTAACTGTTTTGTGATAGCTTTCTGGTAATAGCTCTCTTGTGATAATTGCCTACCAACGCTTCCACCATCGTTCAGTGCTCTGCCAATCCCTTTTATCATCAAATCCAGAATCTAGAATGTAATAACGTTCACCATCAAACCTTAAGCGGGTAATGGTAGTACGGCTTTGAGTGCTATCGGTGAGTTTAGGTAGGGCACCTGACAGCTTGGTTTTGGTTAGTAGCTTTAAGTCGGCAAAGCCTTTGTTTTGTTTCGCTTCAATATGCAGCGCACCTTTGCCAGTTTCAACAATGTAACGCTGCTCAAGGCTCGCTTTGTCATTAGCTTTGTCGCTAGCTTCAGCATTCGTTTTGTTGCCATTACTTACGGGATTGTAGCTACTCTGTTCGTCTTGCCATATTTTCCAATAATATAGCGGTAGCTTCTCTACCACAGGAATAAGAAAACGTCCTTGGTGGACAAATAAACTTAAGTAGTCGGACTCAAATTGCATCGCCCCGTTAGGGTGTTGCTGGGCTAGCACTCGCACACCCAGTGCGCGTGTATCGCTGTTAAGTTTGTAGTTGGCAGTATCAATCCAAAGCGGCGCTTGTACAGCCGTGTTTTGCTCTTTGTTATCAGGGATTGCTGGAACAAGTGTCAAACCTGAGCGCTCAGTTAAACTCCCTGTATGACGAGCGATAACCTCATGAGTCTCTGTATCCATAATAACGGTGCGCAGGGTGTAATGTCTTTCACCTGCAAAGCTGCCGCCTGTCCATTGTAAATAAGCGCCCATGGTCAATTGCTCTTGGTGGGGCAACTGCTTACATACCGCGGCGCTGAATCCTTGAAAATAACCACTGTCATTTTCCATCGCTTCAAGGGCATCAATGCTACATTCTTGCTTAGCATGGCTTGTGGGCGAAAATACAACCGCGCAAGTCAAAATCACAGCACTAAATAGTGCGGGTAATCTGCAGCTGAATGGGGTTGTTGTAGGCTTGTTAGTTAGCATCTTGGCTCTCCGATTGACTGCTGTTTTGGTTTATTTGCCAAAACTCTGGGGCGGGGAGTCGCTCAGTGATAACCGGGTAACGTTTACCATCATATTTAAGCTCGCTGCTAAAATTGATGGGCTCTACCTGATCGTATTCACCGTCGGTACGGTATTGTTGCCCCTGAGCCACTAACATCAAATCATGGTAGCCATTGCTGGATGTGGGTAACACTTCAACTTTGCCTTGTACGCCATAATGCAGATAAACCCCACCATTACTGCCAGCCGTATCAGTGCCTTCTAGCTCGTAATCCAGCGGCAGTTGTTTAAGCACTGGGCGTAGCTTGTCTCCCTCTTGAACAAATAGGCTAAGAAAACGATTGGTTTTGAAGGTGCGGTACTCATGCTCTTGCGGCGATGTGTCGTAATTAGCAAGATCGAGGATCAGACCAAATGCTTGAGTATTGTCGCTCAGAGCATATTGGCGGCTATCGATACTATTGCTGTCTGAGTGACTTTTGATAGCGCTACTTTCTTGGATCACGCCAGTATAGCTAGCTTCAACTTGGTTACTGTAACGATTAACCAAGAGTACTCGCCACAGGTTACTCGAAAATCCATCTGCATCTGATTGATAATATTGAAAGTAAGACAGTAATGCTTGCTCTTTATTATGGGGCAATACTCTACAAACCGTATTGTCTGTGGCTAAGCTAAGACCGTACTTTCTGGTTACCAGCGCGGCATCAAAATCGAGAACGCTACTTAACTGGTTTAAGCTGCAATCTTGTTGTTGGTTCTTTTGTTGCTCATAGCTCTTTTGTTCATAGCCTTCGTGCTCAAGGCTGTCTTGTGCGTAGCTATTTGCATTGAAAGCTATGGCTGACAGTAATGCCGTAAATATGAACAATGGTTTCATCATGAATTTCATCCGTATGCTTTAGCCATTTAATTAGTTGGGGAGGGCGCGATAAATCGCCGTTTTATAGCCACGAACCTGCACGCCATTACGAAGCGGGATTGAGTATTCGGCCGAAGGCCTGTTGCTGTAATCGATATACTGTGGCGTGGCGTAATAAAACACGCCTCGATACTGCAGCGGTAAGTCTTTTTGCTGCAGCAGATCATATTGCAGGTTATAACTGCTGATAGGCAGCGGCTTACCGTTACTGCTAAAAACTTCTTCACCAAGCTTATCGGCGAGGGCTTTGGTGGTTATTTGTGCGCCACCATCTTCTACCCAGTTAGCGATTAATTTGCCTTTAGCATTATGTTTAAGCGGCATTAATATGGTGTCTTTGATAATTGGGATGTTGGTGACTTGTGCCAGCTTGTTTTGCTTGCGCAGTAAGTTTTGTACTTGAGCTGCGGAAACCTTCTGTATATGTGGCGCGTTAATGCCATAAACCAAGTGATCACAAGTGTTATCGTCATAGCCTAAATTGATGCATGCGGCGCCCCAGTCTGGCATGCTGATCTCAATTAGTGCAGCGCCGTAACCTGCATATCTAGTTCCATTGTCCTCAAAGTGACTGTCAAGAATATGGTAACCAACAGCGCGGCGACTGGCTTGCCAACGCTCATCAAAAGATTCACTACGCTTGCCTTCACAAAGCAGAAGCGGGAAGGGAAGTCGGTTACCTGCACTTGCCGCTTGATACATGGCTTTGTGCTCATTGTTATCGAATTGACAGCTGCCTAAGTCGAGCATCAAGGCTTGAATTTTCAGCGCATTTTCAGCATCAACACGGCTTGGCAACAGGCTACAGCCGCTGAGTAAACAGATGCTGGTAATACAAGTTGCGAGTAAGGCTTTAGACCCAGTGTTTGTTAATATCGACATGATTATTGGGGGGACCTTTTTGAGTCTGAGCTTGAGTTTGAGTCTGGAGCAGGATCTGAATCTGCAATAAACTTGCGCGCCTGTTCAAGGTTCATCGATTTTTTGCCTGTGATAGCTTCTGCTTTTAAGGCGGCTGATTGTGCAATAATCTGTTGCAATAATTCATCGGTGAGCAGGGTGTATTTTTGGTAGGTGAAACCCAGTATTGATTTATCACCATATAGCGCGAGTTTGTCTCCCGATTGATAACTATCCCAATCCTCTTTTTTAATGCCGCAGATGTAATCGTTGCCCCAGAAGCGATAACCTCCAAGGTATAGACCACCATCGCAGGTGCGGCTGTAATAGCCAAAGCGTTTATCGTCTATGGTGGCAATCGTGATGGCTTTATCGGCGAGCAGGATATGCAGTAGTACAGGTAATCCTTTAGCTAATGAAAAGTGCAATAGAATGGGAATGCCGATAGCGACAGATAAGATAACCTTTACAGGGCTGCGAGGCTGATTATCAAGATTAACTCTTAGCCATGAATTCTTCTGCTTTAACCCCCAAAACATAGTAATAAGCAAAAACACCGATAGCACAGCGGCAATAATGCTGAGTTGCTCATATATCTCGTCATTGACTAATGTACGACTAAACACTGAAACTAACATCAGTGCCAATAACAGCATAAAAATATACGCCAGTAGCTTTTGTAACTTAGTGGTTTTTGGCGCGAAGATATTACCCATGCATTTCCTTAGCTTGTGGTGTTGAGAGTCCTTGAGCCTAATACGTTACGATAAAAGGTAGGGCAGGTTTTGTGATAAAAAGTAAATGATCAAAATGATCAGCGGGCAATTTGCCCATGACCCGTAGCGCAGGCTTTTATAATAAACCTTGGAAAACACTAAGCTGCCAATCACCAGTGCGCTTACCCAAACAATGCATTTAAAGATAAACAGTAGGCCTGTGCCAACACCTTCATGGTCGACACGTACCACGCCAATCAGAAAGTTGGGGCCGATAAATTGCAGTAATGGGATCGTAATAACAAATAAGGCCTTTCCGAGCTGAGTTTGCATTAATGTTGAGATAGCATTTGGCATTTTTTTAGTAGCTTAATATGAAGTCATTGATAATCGCTAATTGGTGGCAGCGATTCACTTTAAATTTTTAAATAATAAATACAATAGTTTATCGGCATTGGTTAAGGCATTACAATGCAATGGAGTGAAGTGCTTACTGTTGATGATAGTTTTGTGACTGACATAACAAAGTCAAAGTGCCATGAATAAAATTCGATGCGTTTACATTACAGTTGCAAGCTGATAATCAACTTAGTAATGAGATTAACGTCACTCTTTAATAGTGCTGTTCGGTTTAATCATTCTTCTTGGAGCTTTTACAAATGCAGGGTTTTATAGGGCTAGTGAGCTTGTGTTCACTATTCATTTCTTTGTCGGTTGTAGCAGAACAAGTGCAGAGCTTTGCTCATGGTGACTGGCAAGTGGTGTGTGACAATACTCATACCTGCCGTGCTGTGGGGTATCACAATCAAGAATTGCAGCATAAGCAAGGGGAATACGCACCCGTTTCTGTGATATTGGAGCGTGCTGCTGGAGCCGACGCCGAACTAACGGCGAAAGTGAAGTTTGGTCAGATAGTAATGGATGGCGCAGATAACAGCCAAACCGAAGCAGATCCAATTACCCTGAGTATTAACGATAGCTATCCGAGCTTATTATCGCCTGAGCTGCCTGCTTATCAGCAGATGGATCTTAACTTTAGTGGTGAGCATGAGTTAACTAAATCGCAGCTGGGGCAATTACTTAATGCCCTAACCATGAAAGGCCAAGCATCGATAAAATTTATCAATAGTGCAGGTAAAGTGTGGCAGCTATCGGCAACAGGCTCTACCGCCGTTTTATTAAAAATGGATGATTTTCAAGGCTTAGTTAACACGCCTTTTGCGATAGTGAAAAAAGGCCCGCGTACCACTACCATTGTGCAGCCAAAGCAAGCGCCTGTTATTTCAATTCCTAAGCAGTTACCTGCAACGACAGAGGCGGATCGCTCATTAGCTAGTCACCCTGACTTCATCACTAAGATGCAAGCCGCTATCAATCAGTCATGCGATATTGCTCCTGCAGAAGATGGCAAGTTAGCGCTCAACGTATCAAGACTGAGTGAGCATCAGCTGGTGGTCACTGCGACGTGTTGGTTTGCTGCATACAACTATGGTGACGCAGTATGGCTGGTTGATGATAATCCTAAGATTGAACCTAAGTTTATTACCGACAGTGCGACCAACTACAGCGATGGCACAATTTATGAGTTTATGCGCGGACGCGGGGTTGGCGATTGCGTTTCCGAAAGACGCTATATCTGGAATGGCAGTGAGTTCATTTTAGCTGATTCATACTCTACCGGAGCTTGCCGAGAAATTGCCGCTGGTGGGGCTTGGTACCTTCCTACCACAGTGAGTACGGTGGTTGTTGGTGATGATCCTGCCGCAGGATTTGATTGTCTGTCTGAGCAAGCTTATAGCACAGAAGGTATGACTAAGTGCGGCCTGCGAGAATTAGCGAGTGTCGATTTAAAAGTTGCTGAAGTTATTAAATCTATTAATGCCCTTGAGCTGGTGGCAAGTGATAGCGAGTTAACCGCAGCCTTTAGTCAGGCGGAGGCCTCTTGGTTAACTTATCGTAATGATGTTTGTAAGGCTGAGATGCTGACATATGTTGAAGGCTCGATGGCGATGCCAGTGTTGATAGGCTGTAAGATTGAGCTATCAAAAAAGCGCTTAAGGGAGCTGCAGTTAACCAAAGAGTCGCTTATTTTCCGCGATTTTTGATTGTTACAAAGATAATTTTGAGCCGATATTCAGGATTGAAAATCGGCTGTTATCATATAGCCTCTTTTATCTGTTTTATATCCATGGCCTGACACGTTTTTTATAGTCGATAAACGTTTGGCCAAATATTCCTTCAAGAGCACGCTCTTCAGGCGCAATCTGAAATCGCTGCATGTAAAGCATAAAACCTACTATTCCAAGCAGACTCCAAAGCGACGCTAAATAACAAGCCCAAGCACAAAGGGACAATGCCATACCTAAATACATGGGATTACGGCTGCAGTTAAACATACCTGAAGTGACTAGTGCGGAGGCGGTATCGGGCTTTAGTGGGTTTACCGTTGTTTTGGCTTGTTTAAAGCTGACCACGCCAGCAATTGCTGAAAAGATCCCTAGAAATAAAAATAAGCCTGTGGCGATAAATTTTATGCCTAACAGTGTTGTATCACTGATTATTTTGTCGTTAGAAGTTAACAGCACGATAGCCCACATCAAAAATGCGAAAATCACTGTGACGATAGGTGGAGGGATTTTATTTTCTAACTTACTCTCTAACATGCTGTAATGCTCGTCCTTTGAGTCGTCTAAGTCGTTACAAAATAATAGGTGAATGGCTGACAACAATAAATAGCTTATCTTGATTAATCGCTAGCAGATAGTGGGTGTTAAGAGGGAGGAAGGCTTCTATCTAAACACCTCATTTAGACCTTTCACTAAAATAGTTAGGGGAGGGGAAAATATTGCAAAGCCAAAAGTAGACAGGTGTTTAGTCTGTTGTAATTGCTGTTTAACTCTTCAAATAGACGAAATAATGGTTATCTTGGTTATTCAACACGAATGAAATATTGAATTTTGGGTCGAAATTTATACTTATTATTGAGTATTTGGTAAATATTGCTGAATGATTCAGAAATAATTAGTGATCTAGCTTCAAAAAATTCATCTTCCTAAATCA
>NZ_BPFA01000052.1 GCF_019655055.1 Shewanella sp. MBTL60-112-B2 | reverse complement strand
GCGTTACATATTGATATACTTATTTTTAACCTTTTATATACCGAATTTGATATAACTCTTGAGATAAATCCTATTCTAATAAAATCACTCAGGACGCTAGATGAAACTTAATCGCCGACATTTTTTAAAAACAGCTGGTCTCTCAGCTGCGGGGCTCCTCACCTCACAACTTCCAATATCATCTGCTGAAGCTGTTCCAACAAAGCCTGCAGCAGGAGCATCCGTCATGGGTCTAGTCGTCCCCAAAATAGATACTGTTAGAGTGGGTTTTATTGGTGTAGGCCAGCGAGGTTCGGGCCATGTGAAGCATTTTTGTCATTTAGAAGGGGTTGAGATCAAGGCCATTTGCGATACTGACGCCCAGGTCCTAGATAAATCTATTGAATTTGTTATAGCGCAAGGGCTACCTAAGCCCGCTCGATACACTGGCAGCGAACAGGCGTATAAAGATTTACTTAATCGCGATGACATCGATATTGTGATTATATCCACGCCTTGGGAATGGCATGCACCAATGGCGATTGACACAATGGAGAGTGGCAAGCACGCCTTTGTCGAAGTGCCTCTAGCTCTTACTGTTGAAGAATGCTGGCAAATAGTCGATACCGCCGAGCGAACCCAGAAGAACTGTATGATGATGGAGAACGTCAACTACGGTCGCGATGAGTTAATGGTACTGAATATGGTACGTCAGGGATTATTTGGCGAACTGCTGCATGGCGAAGCAGCTTACATTCATGAACTTCGTTGGCAGATGAAAGAAATTGACAGTAAAACAGGGTCTTGGCGCACATACTGGCACACTAAACGCAATGGCAACCTGTATCCCACACACGGCTTGGGCCCTGTGTCCCAGTATATGAATATTAATCGCGGCGATAGGTTTGATTACTTAACCTCAATGAGCTCCCCTGCCCTTGGCCGTGCCTTATACGCAGAGCGTGAATTCCCTGACGATCATGAACGCAATCAGCTCAACTATATTAATGGCGACATGAATACCACCCTTATAAAAACAGTGAAGGGCCGCTCTATCATGGTTCAGCACGATACTACGACTCCACGCCCTTATAGTCGCCATAATCTTATCCAAGGCACTAATGGCGTGTTTGCAGGCTTTCCTAACCGCATCGCTATTGAACAGGCTGGCTCTGCAAGTTACCACAAGTGGGATAGGGATATGGCAAAATGGTATGCCAAGTATGATCATCCACTTTGGCAACGAATGGGGCAAGAAGCTGAGCGAAATGGTGGCCATGGCGGCATGGACTTTTTAATGCTGTGGCGCATGGTGTATTGCTTAAGAAATGCCGAACCATTAGATCAAGACGTGTATGACGGTGCAGCTTGGTCTGTTGTGAATATTCTCAGCGAAGCGTCAGTAAATAACCGTAGTAACTCGGTTAACTTCCCGGATTTTACCCGCGGCGCATGGAAATCGGGGAAACCACTAGGCCTTATTGGCGCATAAGCCTGCAGAGTTTGCTGTTTAAAAAAAACGTGAATATCTTGCTGTGATTGTCCTGTACTAATAAATTAGCAAACAAAAAGCCCGCTCACTAAGTGAACGGGCTTTCATGATTAATATTGACTAGCTTCGCAGTACTAAGCGTTTTCTTTTCTTTCTGCCGCTTCACAAGCGGCAGCAGTAAAGATCACGTCTGTAGAGCTGTTAAGACCAGTTTCTGCCGAATCTTGGATGACACCAATGATAAAGCCAACTGCAACAACCTGCATGGCGACATCATTTGAAATACCGAACAGACTACATGCTAATGGGATAAGTAGTAGTGAACCGCCAGCAACACCCGATGCACCACAAGCAGAAACACCCGCTACAACACTGAGCAAAATAGCGGTTAGAATATCCACTTGAATACCCATAGAGTTTGCTGCAGCAAGCGTTAGGATAGTAATCGTAATCGCCGCGCCGCCCATGTTGATAGTTGCACCTAGTGGGATAGAAACTGAATAGGTATCTTCATGTAACTTTAACTTTTCACATAATGCCATATTCACAGGAATATTCGCAGCACTCGAGCGAGTAAAGAAGGCTGTAACACCACTTTCACGTAGACAAGTAAACACTAATGGATACGGGTTACGGCGTATTTTAAAGTATACAATCGCAGGGTTAATAATCAGCGCCATAATCGCCATCGCACCAAGCAGTACCAGTAGCAAGTGCATATAACCCGCTATTGCGCTAAAGCCTGTACTAGCAAATGTTGATGATACTAAACCGAAAATACCAATAGGTGCTAAACGGATAATAAAGCGCACCATTTGAGAAATACCATGGCTTACATCGGCAAATACTTGCTTAGTTGAATCAGTAGCATGATGTAGCGCTAAACCTAGACCCACACCCCAAGCCAAAATACCAATGTAGTTACCTGTCATTACCGCATTAACTGGGTTATCAACCAACTGGAACAACAGTGTATGGATCACTTCACCAATGCCTTCTGGCGGACTAGCCTGAGCGGCATCTAGCGTTAACGCTAGTGTGGTCGGAAAGGCAAAACTCATCAATACAGCCGTGACTGCCGCCGAAAAGGTACCAAATAGATAAAGGATCACAATTGGACGCATATTGGTTTTAGCATTTTTCTTTTGGTTAGCAATTGATGCAGCTACCAAGATAAACACTAAAATCGGTGCGATTGCTTTTAAGGCGCCAACAAAAAGCTGACCTAAGAATGCAACACTTTCAGCGCCGGATTTTGATACGGTAGCTAAAATAACACCAGCGATAATACCTACGAGAATTTGTAACACTAAACTGCCGTCTGCCAATCGGGCAAACAAAGATGGTTTTTGATTCATTTCTTAACCTGTCGTTATTATAGTATGTAACCATTCTATTTAAGCTCACCATTAGGCGAACCTTAAATAAAATTAATCTCCCTTCGACACAGTTTGTATCGGATGTGGCAACTATTGTCTACCTTTACCAGACAAATAAGCTCAGTTATTACTCACAGTTAACATACTGCTAATAAGGCCCTAAACATTAGTCGTTACTGTTGCTTTTTCTGCCCCTCTTAACATGGCTTCGATCAGCTCGTGAGCATCAAACTTAGTGAGTGCCTCATTGGCACCTACTTGATGAGCTTGGCTGACACTTATTTCACTGGACAGCGAAGTGTGTAAAATAATATATGCCGAGGCAATTGCGGAATTGTTCTTAACTTCGAAGGCTAGCTCATAGCCATCAAGTCCTGGCATTTCGATATCGCTGACCAGAATATCAATGGCATGGTTATCACGCTCAGCTTGCTCCATTATCAATAAGGCCTCCTTGCCATCGGCAGTAACCTGATAAGGAATGTTGATACTATCTAATGCATCACTCAGCTGTTTACGAGCCACTTTAGAGTCATCAACCAGTAAAATATTGAGCGGCTTTAAATATTCACGCTGCACATCTGTCAAAATAGCTCGGGTGGTTTCAGGGCTGGCCGGAAAGACTTTAGATAGCAGTAATTCTACATCCAGTAACTGCACCAACTTACCATCAATTTTTGTCACCCCAGTAAGGTAAGCATTCTTACCTAAATTACTCGGTGGCTTCTCAATATCACGCCAATTGCACTCAATAATCTTATCGATTGAACGTACAAGAAAGCCAATAACCATTCGTTGACAATCAGTAATGATAATATAGCTATCTTTCAATTCTTCGTTGCTAATCGGTCGATACCCGACTGCGGCAGCCATATCGACGATAGGGATCGTAGTGCCACGTATGTTGGCCGCACCTAAAATCGTTGAGTGAGAATGAGGGATCACACTCAATGGCGAATAAGGAACCAACTCGCGTATTTTCAAGGTGCCCAGTGCAAATAACTGTGTCAGAGACAGCTGAAATAAGAGTAAACCTTGTGACTGGCTTGCCTTACTCTTCGCTTTGTTAGTGCTTATTGCATTCATTGCTATTAGGCCGTTAAGATCTTAATCATTGCGATAAACTCTAACCTAATCAATCTAAGCAAACAATTAAAGCTGCGATTCAATGGGTAATAATGCGATGCAATCGACTAGAAACTTTCGCCACAGACCGGCATCGGGCTCGGTGTAAATTTTTCGTTGACTAAAATCATCGAACCAGACGATTTCGCCCTGCTCTAGCTCTAAACGATAGGTATTTTTTGCTAAGCTTGCTTCAATCGCGTCTACCACACCTGTTGCAAGCTCTTGGTTATCTATAATCAACCCCATCTCAGTATTTAGCCATGCAGAGCGAGGATCGAAATTAAAGGAACCGACAAAAAGTGATAGCCTATCAGTGACAAAGGTTTTCGCATGTAGGCTACTTTTGGAGCTGCCGCTCCAACTGCTAGTTTTCTTCTGTTTGGGATTAGCTTTCACTTCATAAATTTTTACACCAGCCTCTAGTAACGCCTGCCGATATTGCCTATAACCAGCATGAACAGCCAATACATCGGTAGCAGCTAAGCTATTAGTCAATATGGTAATATCAATCCCTGCTCGTGCAGATTCGACAATACTTTTTGTACCTGCTCTAGTGGGAACAAAGTAAGGCGATACAATTAACACCTCGTCTTTTGCCCGCTCCAAATACTCCCCAAGATCAGAAAGAATACTGTCTTCATTCGACTGGTGATTCTGCTTATCGGGTTGATCATAAATCAGTCTTGCTGGCCCCCAGAACCAATGCAGAGAATGATTCTCCATTTGGCTTATCAGCTGGCTATTTAGCAAACGGGCGACATACGGATTGGACTGATAATCTGCTTTTTCTGACTCAACCAAAGCCATGGCATCGGCAATATCATTAGCCGTCACACTGTGGGAGCTTAGCGCATTAATCTCTACGGTTAATGGTGCATTCCAGTAGAGATCAAACTGTTTAGAAACCTCATTTACGCCACTACCGATCGCCATTAAATCAAAATCGCCAAATTCAACATTGATATCATTTGAGAAGTACTCATTACCGATATTACGCCCGCCAACTACGCTAATGGTATTATCGACCGTTAACGATTTATTGTGCATACGATGATTCAATCTGGAAAAGCCAGCAACAAAGGCAATATTACGGAAATATCTCTCAAACGAGGGGTTATATAAGCGCACCTGGATATTTTCATGTTCATCCAGCATTACTAGGGCTTTATCTGCATTTTTAGCCGCCATATCATCGAGTAAAATGCGGACTCTAACTCCGCGGTCGGCAGCCTCGATTAAATGCCAAGTGAGCAGTTTACCCGCGTCATCTCCACGATAGATATAATACTGTAGATCGATACTGGCTGTAGCGGCATTCACTAAAGCGAGACGTGCGATAAAGGCATCAATACCGTCCGCTAGTGGCAGCACGCCAGTTTGTTCGGGATGCGCCTCAACATCGGTTTGAACATATTGAACCAATGGCCATTCAGTTTGAGCGGTTAACTTAGTGGTAATGGGTTTATCTGGGTAGATAGGAGAAGATTGGCAGCCAAATAGTGCACCGATGGCTGCCCAAAGAAAGAAGCTTCTTAAAAAGAAAAGTGACTGCAATCCTTTTGCATTCATTGTTTTATTCTATTGCTGGATCTTAATTACTCTTGTAGCGCATAAAGCACATCAAATGCAAACTGATCCCAACCTTCAGAACTAAATGCAATATCACGTATGGCTCTAACTTGGCTCACTGCGTGGAGTGGAGCCGCACCATTATCCATTAAATAGTAAGCCATAATCAGCCCCGTTCTATCTTTGCCTGAACGACAATGGATTAAAACTGTTTTGTCTTGCTGTTCACATTGCCTAATAAACGCCAGCGCTTTGGGGACTTGTTCAGTACAAAGTGCTAAGTCTTCTTCCTTCGGCGGAATGTTGCTAGAAAACGGCACACAGAGATAATCTAGACCTAAATCAGTTATCTCTTCAACATTACACTCTTCACCATGATTAACCGATAAAATAGCATCAATGCCAGACGCCTTAATTTGTGCGAGATCCCAAGAGTCTTTATTTGGGCCACTGCGTCCTGCAATTTGCCCCTCAACTAACCAGAATAGGTGCTGCATAGTGTTTCCTAGGTAAAAATGTATTTTAAGAGACGATAAATCGACAAGGGCATACCTAATGCCGAAATACTGCGCTATCGCTTTATCTCTCTAGATGACCATCAGTGATTAAAAACTAGTGTTCCCCCGCAAAAACACCGTTACAGATGTTAAAAAGGGCTCAATATGAGCCCTTTAATATTGCGCGACATGATGAAAAGTGCCACACGCTGTAATACCTTCAATTTAAGACTTCTTGCCCCAAAGCTCAGCATTGGCTTTCGGTAATTTATTACGATGCTTTTTCCCCGTGCCAGCTGGCTTCGCCATCGGCTTAACGTCACGTGATGGACAGTCTTCCGGCGCTTCAAGGTCGGCTTCAAAGCCTGGGATCTGCTCTCGTTCTAATCGCAGCTTATTTTTCTTCTCGATCAATTTGAAGTGCTGATATTCATCGTGTGAAATCAAGCTCATCGCAATACCTGCTTCACCTGCACGACCACTACGGCCAATACGGTGCATGTAGTCTGCTGGGCTTCGTGGCAGTTCAAAGTTGATCACAATAGGCAGCTTTTCAATATCAATACCGCGAGCTGCAATATCGGTGGCAATAAGCACACTGATCTCGCCTGACTTAAAACCGTCTAGAACACGGTTACGTGCGCCCTGACCTTTGTCGCTATGGAATACTTCAGCGGTAATACCGGCATTTTCTAACTTTTGCGCTAAACGATTACAACTATACTTTGAACTGGCAAAGATAAGCACTTGTTGCCACTGATTGTCTTTAATCAATTGTGCAAGCAAAGCCGTTTTACGATTACGATTAACGGTGATAACACGCTGAACCAAAGTGCTTTCTTCGCTACTTTGTAACTGTATTTCTACAGGGTTATTCAATAGCGAATCGGTAAGCTCGCGCACTTCTTCTGGGAAGGTGGCTGAGAACAACAAGGTTTGTTTAGCTTTTGGTAACTTAGCTAACAGCGCGTTCAGCTCTTCAGTAAAACCAAGGCTCAACATGCGATCAGCTTCATCCAACACTAATGTGGTGGTTTTATCCAGTTTAAGGGCGTTACTTGAAATAAGATCGATTAATCGACCTGGTGTAGCCACAACAATGTCGGCCCCGCCACGTAAGCTTTGCATTTGCACATTAGTCGACACACCACCATAAACCGCAAGGGTTTTTAGGTTAGGTTTAATCAACTGCGAATAGCGCATAAAGCTATCGCTAACTTGCTGTGCTAGCTCACGAGTAGGCACTAACACCAAACAAGAGACAAAGTTACTGCCCGCTTTACGAGTTGATGCCTTAGCAAGCTTTTGAATAATAGGTAGAGCGAAAGCAGCGGTTTTACCCGAACCCGTTTTAGCGCCACCAAGCACATCTTTTCCATCTAAAACTGCCGGAATAATATGTGACTGAATTGGCGTAGGCTTTGTATAACTCAGCAGTTTAAGCGTTTCAAGCAACTCAGGGATTAGCCCTAGTTGGGTAAAGTCACTGTGAGCTGATGAGCTCGCTACAGTTTGCGTTGCTACTTGGTCGGTTGAAGATACTGGCTGAGTCATAATTTACGGGTAAACGCCTAATCAAAAATAAGGCGCTTATTCTACGCTAATATCCGTTTAAAAGCTTACTTTTCTTAGTTAGCTGCTTGAGGGATCTAACCGGGTCTTAAAAGTCTTGTTTAATGGGAAAACAAACCAGTTAAGCTAAACTGATAAGCCCTCAAGGCTGAGCAGCTTTTGTTTTAAATCTAGCCCGTAAGCATAACCTGTTAAGGTTCCATTTTTACCTATTACTCTATGGCAAGGCACAATTATCGCGATAGGGTTAGCGCCGTTTGCCGTGCCGACAGCTCTAACCGCCTTAGGTCTATCAATTTTGTTCGCTATCTCGCCGTAGCTGCAGCTTTGGCCATGCTCAAGCTCTGTCAACGCTTGCCACACTTGCTTTTGAAACTCGGTGCCTTTCGGTGCTAGTGGTACCTCAAAATGCGCTCGCTTTTGCGCAAAATATTCCATTAGCTCCTGTTGTGCTTGGGCTAAATGTTGCTCAGCAAGAGTCACCTCCTGCTTATCGACAATAACTTTACGGTTATCGATGATCTGTTGATTATCAATTTCGCGAGTCTGCCACTCATCCTCAGGTGCTGGAATAAAATTAAGGTGTGTAAGACCCTGAGCATTGGCGCAAAGGGAAAGCTTTCCATAGCTTGATTGAAAGTTAAGTTTCGCGATGGGTTTAGTGTTATTAATCATCAAAGGTTCCACAGTTGAAAAGTTAAATAGCTACCCCACGGGGCGATTTGCTTTGCCATTGACTCGGTTATTTCAGTGTAATTATCACTGTCCAATCCTTGCTCCGCATATAAGGCGAGAATTCTTTTTTTAACAACCAGATCGCCACATAACAATACATCCGGATCGCTCAAGCCGCGCATTTTAGCGTAGGCAACCGTCCATGGACCAATGCCTTTAATTGTCAACCAATCTGCTAAATCAGCATCTGGATTTTCCGTTACAAATTGAGCGAGTCCATTAAGTGCTTTCTTTCTCGCTCCGGGCATTTTTAGCTCACTTAACTCTGCAGTAGCAATCACTGCAGGTGTTGGAAATAGCTTAACCCTTCTACCACCCACCATGCGCTCCTCACCGTAGGCGAGCACTAACTGATTGAGTAATTTTGATGCTTGCACAATACTCACCTGTTGCCCAAGTACTGCGCGGCAGCCTGCTTCAAATGTAGACCACACACCGGGTAGTCTTAAACCTGTTCGCATTAGGCTGCTGATGGGCGTTAACTCAAGTAATGCTTTATCTATTTGTGCAATATTGGCGTTGAGATCTAACACTCTGCGGATCCCATTTATAATCAAGCCAAGCTGTGGCAGTGCGCTGTCATCTTCTAATACAATTTCAACATTAAATAGGTTCGCTACACTATCGAGCTTGGCGGTGAAGTAACCACTTACCTCATTAATGATAAAGGTGCGCCCATAACTAGATTCATCATCTAGCCATTCCATATTTTGTACCGCTCGGACTTGGTAAAAGTGATGCTGCTGAGACCAACTTAAGGGCGGCCTAAAACTAAGCTGTAAGTTCAGTGTAATGCGCCCTTTCTTTTCAAGCGACTCTGTTTTGTTTTCTAGGCTTGTAACCGATGCGCGTTTACGTAAATCGCTAGGCGTGAGTTGCAATACTTGTTGGAACACTTCGTTAAAACGGCGAATGCTATTAAAGCCAGCAGCGAACGCCACTTGAGTAATGCTGAGCTTAGTTTGATGTAATAGTTGCTTCGCCAGCATCAGTTGCTGATATTGAGCGTAGGATTTAACTGATGTTCCGAGTTTATCTTGAAACAGCTTCCTTAAGTAACGACTGCTAATACCCAATCGGCTCGCTAAGGTTTCAACACTTAGGCCGTCTTGACCTGAGATTAGGCCACTATCAATCATGGCTTTCGCTCTATCTAGCGTGGTTTGTGTGCCCTTCCATGCATAAGATTGCGGTGCACTATCTGGCCGACAACGAAGACACGGCCGTAAACCTGCATTTGCTGCCTGTAACGCTGTATCGAAATATCTTACGTTTTGCTCTTTTGGGCTAACCGCAGGACAAATTGGTCGACAATAGATTTTAGTCGTTAATACGCCAGTAAAAAATTGGCCATCAAAACGTGGATCGCGAGCAAGCCTTGCTTTACGACAAGCTTGGATATCTATCTGACACTGATGCTCTACCATTCTTAGCCTCGAGAACTAGATTATTACCAACAATAGTACGCAACAAGCTCATCGTGAACTAGCGGAAAACGGAACTGAATATAAAGAATATTTAGTTACAGTGCATTGTGTACACTTAATCTCAGTAATCCTATATGCTATCGATTCATTAGAGTTTTCTAACTTTTATATAAAACTGAGTAAAAACATGTTCAAACGATTTGAGTCTTGGGTCGATCCGCTGCCTAGCGAAGAACCACAGCAACCGCCAAAAGGGATCTACGCGTTTTGCCGTCACTATACCCGTGGTTTTGAAGTACCGCTGGTTATTATGTCAATTCTTACAGCACTACTCGCGATCCTTGAAGTATCGCTTTTCGGCTTTATGGGCGATCTAGTCGATTTGCTGGTTAAACATGATCCTCAAACTTTATTTGAGCAAGAAGGTGCACGCTTACTCACAATGACGGTGTTGGTTTTAGTGGTGATCCCATTAGTAACCTTATTGCATGCACTGATTGTCTACCAAGGATTGCTGGGCAACTACCCAATGTCTATCCGCTGGTTAGCCCATCGTTACCTACTAAAGCAGAGCGTTTCATTCTATCAAAATGACTTTGCTGGCCGCGTTGCTACAAAGGTGATGCAAACTTCACTAGCAGTTAGAGAAACGGTGACCAAACTGCTGGATGTGTTGGTCTATATCCTGGTTTACTTCACCTCTATGGTGGTGATGATTGCCAAGGCTGACATCAGACTAATGATCCCAATGCTTATTTGGTTAGCTGTTTATGTGGGCTTGCAGTGGCGCTTTTTACCTCAACTTAAAAAGGTATCTACCGAACAAGCTGATGCGCGCTCGACAATGACTGGCCGTATTGTTGATAGTTACACTAACATTGCTACCGTGAAGCTGTTTTCACACACCCAGAAAGAAGCTGAATACGCTAAAGGCAGTATGCGCACCTTTTTAGAAACCGTGTATAAACAGATGCGTTTAGTCACCTGGATTAATGTCAGTGTGCAAGTTATCAATTACATACTTGCTTTCTCTATTGCTGCAGTATCAATTTGGCTATGGCAAAGTGACGCTATTACCGTTGGTGCAATTGCGATTGCGATAAGTCTGGCTCTAAGGCTTAACGGCATGTCGCAGTGGATCATGTGGGAGATCAGCTCACTATTTGAAAACATCGGCACTGTTGCTGATGGCATGAATACTCTATCTAAACCAACCGATATTAATGATATCGATAATGCACCAGCGCTTAGCGTGACCAAAGGCCAAATCGATTTTAATAATGTCAGCTTTCACTATGGTGAAAATACCGGTGTTATCGATGAGCTTAACTTGAATATTAAGCCCGGTGAGAAAGTGGGGTTAGTCGGCCGCTCCGGCGCAGGCAAGTCAACCTTGGTGAATCTATTAATGCGCTTTCATGATGTTGAGTCAGGTAATATTGCTATCGATAAGCAAAATATTACTCAAGTGACGCAAGACTCTCTGCGCGCTCATATCGGCATGGTGACCCAAGATACTTCGCTGCTACATCGCTCAATTCGTGACAATATTCTTTATGGTAATCCAGATGCCAGTGATGAAGAGCTGGACGCTGCGATAAGAAACTCACAGGCTTATGAGTTTATTCAGACGCTAAGCGACCCTGAGGGCAATATAGGGCTCGATGCTCAAGTCGGCGAACGTGGAGTTAAACTCTCTGGAGGACAACGACAACGTATTGCTATTGCACGAGTATTACTTAAGAACGCACCGATTCTGCTACTCGATGAAGCCACATCAGCACTAGATTCAGAAGTAGAAGCCGCGATTCAAGAAAGTTTATACCAGCTTATGCAAGGCAAAACGGTCATTGCTATCGCGCATCGATTATCAACTATTGCAGCAATGGACAGATTGATTGTTATAGATGAAGGAAAAATCGTTGAGCAAGGTACGCACCAGGATCTAATTAGCTCTGGCGGGATCTACGCACAGCTTTGGGCCCACCAAACTGGCGGCTTCCTCGGCGTAGATTAGCATTGATTAAGTGTTGCTTAGCCTCGTGCTATAGCAAAGTATCTTCAAATAATGCAGTTAGATAAAAGCCATCGCAATGATGGCTTTTTAGATCAGTACGATAACCCCTGCTCATAACGCTACAGATCTACTTTGGCCTTTTAATCTAATCCCTTAGATACAGCAGTTGCTTTTAATATTACTCAATTTCTTCGCAGATATTCCTAGCCTAATCACACATTTGTTTATTCTGCCGAAATTCAAAACTGAATAATCAAAAGATCACAACCTACGCTAACAGTGAAAGTGAGCTAACGTTTACAGCAGACTTCCCTTCCTCTAAGCCCAGTTATAAATTAAAGCACATAAGCTCTCCACTTCAATTCAACAAGAATTAAAGAAATTGCTAAATGGATGCCGAGAGTCTCTAAAGTAAAGGTTGTTATAGCGATTGATTTACGAGTAAAGCTGCCAAATTTTAAACATAAAAAAACCACCCAAAGGTGGTTTAATTACTTACTAATTTAGAATCAGTAAAATGGTGGAGCCTAGCGGGATCGAACCGCTGACCTCAACACTGCCAGTGTTGCGCTCTCCCAGCTGAGCTAAGGCCCCATTTCGGGTATAGATTCATGTTATTACTAACACAAATTTAAAATAGTGGTATCCCCAAGGGGATTCGAACCCCTGTTACCGCCGTGAAAGGGCGGTGTCCTAGGCCTCTAGACGATGGGGACCCGGACTGCGTTAGACTCTGCAAAGAGTGAATACTCATCAAGTTCTGTAGGCTAAAACTTAACGCTTTGCTCTTTTCGAAAAAAGAAAGTGGTATCCCCAAGGGGATTCGAACCCCTGTTACCGCCGTGAAAGGGCGGTGTCCTAGGCCTCTAGACGATGGGGACCCGGACTGCATTAGACTCTGCAAAGAGTGAATACTCATCAAGTTCTGTAGGCTAAAACTTAACGCTTTAAATAAGTGGTATCCCCAAGGGGATTCGAACCCCTGTTACCGCCGTGAAAGGGCGGTGTCCTAGGCCTCTAGACGATGGGGACCCGGACTGCATTAGA
>NZ_BPFA01000051.1 GCF_019655055.1 Shewanella sp. MBTL60-112-B2 | reverse complement strand
TAAATTATTGTCTAATGTTACTCTTAAACCATCAGTTTCATTGGTATTTTTAATTTTTATATTATCAAACCCCAATTGCTTTAATAATCTCACAGGATTGTTTTTCCCTTGTGCCATAATCATTTGACTTTTCTTTGTTGCAAAGTTTTGAATACGATCACTGTGTGTGTAACGTTGTGGCAATGCATTAACTAATTTTGAAATAACGTCATTGCCAGCTGCAGCTAACAACATAATCACAGGAAGTACAGCGTCACGTGTTGGGAGTGCTTTTAATAGTTTACCGTATAGCTGTACATCACTGCCCAACAGAAAACCACCATTAGCTTCAAAGCCAGCAACGATATCAAATTTCTTAGTTAATTTTTCAAATTCAGAAATGACATAGGGCGAACCGATTTTAGTCCTTTCGACACATTTAAACTTATTGCAGTGTTCAATAGCTGTATTACAATTTACAGGAACAGCTAATGCTTCAATATTTAAGGCTTCAGCACTTAATAATCCAAGTATGTCACCACACAACCAATTGCCATTCTCATCAGAAATAAGAGGTCGATCTCCATCTCCATCAGTTGAAAAAACAGCATCTAAGTCATATTCTTCTGACCATCTAAGAGCTTTAACTTTGTCTTCTTCTGATACGGCTTCTGTATCGATAGGGACAAACTCTTCGCTTCGCCCTAACGAAACAACTTCAGCGCCTAATTGTTCAAATATACGGTAGTAAAGGTCACGTCCAGCACTTGAATGCTCATAGATCCCGATACGTTTACCGGTAAGCCATGCCGTATCAAATAGTGATGTGTACCGTACAATGTATTCTTCAGCAGCTCGTTTGCTAATTATTAATTCAGGTAAGTCTGTAATTGCAGAAAACTCAACTTCTTCGGTAGCGATATTTATTTCATCGTCTTTACTTATTTCACCATCTGGACGGTAAAATTTAAGGCCATTACGGTCAAAAGGAATGTGACTACCCGTTACCATAATCGCGGGAATATTATCTCCCATTGCGACATAAGCTAGAGCCGGCGTAGGAACAACACCATAATAGACTGTCTTTATGTCTAACTGTTGTAAAGCAGCTGCACAAGCTTTTGCCATCGCATAGCTGCTTGGACGATTATCTATCGCTATGGCAACGGTTTGAAAACTGAAATTACGCTTCATACACTGTGTGAATGCAACTACAAATGCAGCGCACACATCTGCGGTGAATTGTGTAACTAAACCTCGAGCACCGCTAGTACCGAAAGCTACACTACTTTCTGCTAATACTGATGCGCTGACTAATTTTGAATTTATAGACACTTCAATCCTCTATACCCGACCATAACGATCTTCAAAACGCACTATATCATCTTCTCCAAGATAAGAGCCCGACTGCACTTCAATTAATTCTAACGGAAGAACGCCTGGGTTTTCTAACGCATGTACTTGACCAATCGGTATATAGGTAGATTCGTTTTCAGTAAGCAATATAGTCTTATCGCCATTTGTTACTTTTGCAGTACCAGATACTACGATCCAATGTTCTGCTCTGTGATGGTGCATCTGAATAGATAATTTAGCCCCTGGCTTAACTGTAATCCGTTTAACTTGGTCACGTTGGCCTATATCAATAGAATCGTACTTACCCCAAGGACGATACACTTCACGATGAAGTTTAAATTCACTACGTCCAGAACTCTTTAACTCATTAACTATATTTTTTACATCTTGCACTTTATCTTTGCTTGCAACTAAAATCGCATCTTTAGTTTGAACAATTACTAAGTTATCTACGCCAACCGTTGTAACTAATTTATTTTCTGCATGGATATAGTTATTAGTAGAATCAGCAGCAATGACATCCCCCTTAATAACGTTCTTATTCTGATCTTTTTCCGATACATCCCACAACGCAGCGAATGAACCAACATCACTCCAACCTGCATCCATTGGTACAACCATCGCAGCAGTTGTTTTTTCCATCACTGCATAATCAATAGAATCATCTGGACAGGTTGCAAACACAGTCTTGTCAACACGTATAAACTCTAAATCCTGTGTGGACTCTGCAATCGATCGTCGGCACACATCCAACATTTCTGGTGAATATAATTTCAGCTCTTCAAGGTAGCGGCTTGCTTTAAACAAAAACATTCCACTGTTCCAGTAGTAGTTTTTTGAAGCTAAGTATTCTTTTGCAGTGGCTAAGTCGGGTTTTTCAACAAATTCACTTACAGAGTACGCATTACCTTCTTGAATACCGGATTTAATGTAACCATAGCCTGTTTCCGGGGTTGTAGGCACAATCCCAAAAGTTACCAGTTTTCCACTTTCAGCAAACGGCGTTGCTTTTGAAACTGAGTCTTTAAAAGCTTCCTCATTATCAATCAAATGATCAGCGGCCAATACTAATAAGATAGGATCTTCACCATCAACCGCATTATTAACCGCTTGTAATGCCGCAAGTGCTATAGCTGGTGCTGTATTTCGTCCAACAGGCTCAAGAATTATCCCACCGTGTTCGTAATTACCGAGACGCATTTGTTCCGCAGCGATAAAGCGATGCTCTTCATTACAAATCAAGACTGGTGATGCATGTTCGATATCAGACAAGCGTGCAACCGTTTGCTGCAGCATTGACTGGCCACCAGTTACACTTAAGAATTGTTTAGGATATAGAGAGCGAGAAAGGGGCCAAAGGCGGCTTCCATTGCCTCCAGCCATAATAACGGGGGTAATCATAAATTATTTCCAATCTAAGGTTTAAAGTGAAACTCAGCAATTATTTAATTGGCTTATCTGCTTGCTTATCTTTTTTAAAGTACCATTTAGTGTGCATATGTACTTTTTACTTTGTAATTTACCAATAAATCATTTTCTTCTGACCGCTTATAATCAACGTGTTGCTATATAAATAACGGGGCTCAATTTCCATTAAATTCAATTTCATAGGCAGCAGAAAATAGAGAGTTGTAAATAAATCTTTTAAACAAATTATTAACATGGGATACTGATAAACAACTTTATAACTTGGAGTTGTTTTTAAAAGGCCTAATTCAGCTTGGATTAGTTGACTAAAAGTATCCTCTAACCGTTATTTTTTTGCACTCGCCTACCAGAAACAAACCAATTCTCTTTTGCGGGACGATTGGAGCGCTTACCTAGTCATAAATTACCTTCGCGATTGCGCACAGTTAGATCGATTGAGTTACTGTTATAAATGTCTCTAAAGCGAGCATAATGATCTTTATATATTATTTTTACTGAATACACTCAGTATTTAGATTAAAGCTGAGACATTTTAAATCCATTTTGAGACGGTCGCTCTTATTTCTAAGTTAGCGCTATCCCTTGTGAGCCTTGGCTTTCGAGCTATAAAGAATACTCTAGAATGCTAGAGCGCTCCGCTGCCAGAAACTATAAGAGAAATAGCCCTAATCTTCTTTTCTAACAAAATGTCTTATTAGAACTATCATTACAGCCAGCATGCCACCAAGCATTGTGCCTAGTACGCATATTAAAGCGCGCTTAGGTCCTGCTTTTTCTTCAGGTATTAATGCGGGATCGATAGTTTTAAAAACATATTCGTCACGTACTTCAGCAAACATAATGGTTTTAGTCTGCTCTTCTATAAGCTGGTAAAGGATAGTTCGTATATCAGCTACGTTAGTTTTAGCGATTTGGTTTTCTAAGAACTCACTGCTACGATTTGCTTCAGCAACATCACGCTCTTTCATCACCTTGTTAATATCTTCGATTAACCAAGTGACCCACTGCTGGGCAACGCTAGGAGACAAATGTTCGACTGAGATTGTCACCATGCCGGTATCTTTAGCAGAATTTACCGAAATAACTTTAGAGAACTCTTTAAAGGCCTCTTGCATTGAAGGTTCAGGTTTGAATGGCGCTTTTACTTCACGTACCCAAGTTTTTGTTTTTGGATTATATAGCTCGTCATCATATACAAGCGTATCATTTACCATGTTCCACTTATCAGCAGCCATTAAGTCAGGCAAGATATTGTGATTTTGAATAAACTGACTGGCAAACTGGCGCGACTTCATCACCTCAATGGCCATTTGAGTTTTATCAACTCCACCGCCGCCACCAAGGTTTATGCCAGCCATACTGGCTAGGCCGCCGAATTGCCCAGCTAATGCGCTCAATCCACCACCTTGCTCTTCACTAGCTGGGGCAAGTAAGGCTTCAGATTTGTAAATGTTTGGTTGCATGACGGCAAAGATAACAGAGCCAATGGCGAAGACGGCAGTGATGGCGATGATTAGCCATTTGCCTTGCCAGATGACAGAAAAGAGCTCGCGAAGATCGATCTCGTCTTCTGCCGGCGAAGCCGGCGTAAACTGGTGATCTTGTTTGTATTTATTTAGTTCATTGGACATTTAAAACTTATCTCATTATTTAAGTTTTCGAATACGGTTGACGGAACGCTCGCAAGCTCTCTTACAGAACACTTCGTTTACGGTTCAAGCTAAGAGCTGAACGGTCTGCGACCTACTGAACGCTGCGCTACGGATGACGGAACGATCGCAAGCTCTCTTACGGTAAAGATTTAAGAACAAATGATTAATTGCGGGTCTTTATGCTTTTAATCAATCCTGCAAGCATCGCTGAGATTCTTTCAGCTTTTACTAAAAGCTCATCCACGAATTTAGTTTCTAGATAGCCTATATCTTTACCTATCATCGCCTGTGTCATAACTTCGGCTAGCGATGCTTTAGCAATATACAAAAACTGTATTTGCTCTTTTGAACCCTGTCGTTCAATTCCCTCTGCAATGTTTGAAGGAACAGAAAGACCTGAACGAGTAATTTGGTCTTTGAATCCCCAATCCCTCAACTCTTTAGTCTCTATGTATATTGAACACGAGAGTTGGTAACTTAGCTGCCAAACTTCAAGCTTTTGAAACTTCATAACCATCCTTGGTTGGGGAAAGCGAACGCTACGCTTACAGAAGACGGAACGTTCGCAAGCTCAATTACGCTGTACGGAACGGCCTTCGCCCTACAGTACGCTTCGCTTACGGAAAAAGTAATCAAATCTTTCTGTTATCAGTAAGGACGCAGTCCGTTCCGTAGCCGCTTGCGGCGTTCCGTTAGCGCAGCGTTCCGTAGCCACTTGTGGCGTTCGTCTTAGCTTTATAAGTTCGCGACTGTGGCGAATGCTACTGCGCTGTTATAGATGATTTGAGTGACTTGCGTCCAAAGTGTTAGGTTGTCTTTGTACTCGGTATCTAGCGGTACAATGATGGTGTCGCCTGGTTGTAAGCTTGACTCATTACTAAACCAGATAGAACGGTTTGGTAGCATTACCGAACCGTCGGCCTTGATAACATAAGTTCTGTCGTCATCTGCTCGCTCTCTTGCACCACCAGACATTGCTAGATATTGGTCAAGTGTTTGACCTTCTTTAAATCTATGCGTTGCAGCGTGTTGTACTTCACCCATTACGGCAATCGTTTGCTTGGTTGATGGAATATAAAGTACATCTTGGTCTTCTAGCTGAAGATCAGCTTGCTTAATGCCTACTGATATTGCTGACAAATCGACTACTAAACGACCTACTGCTTGGATTGTTTCCAAGTCGGTAAGCATCAATTGAGCGTCGGTATAATTAACTACGTTACCGTCTTTTGATACACCACGAGTAGCAATATCACGGCGTAGTTGATCTGCAAGCTTTTTAATTTCTAACTGCTCTTGCTGACGCACAGATTCACGTACAAATACCGATGATGGTAAATAGGCATACTCGGTAAAGCCACCTGCACGCTTTAATACATCTTCAAGGGTTTCACCGCGGCGAATATTGTAGGTACCAGGGAATTTGACCTCACCACGTATTTCAACTGACTTGTTCTCTTGCCAATCGGGTGTGGTCATCACGGTTAAAATATCACGGCCTTTAATTGCGATGTTCTGAGTAGCATCACCTTGCAGTGCAGCTTCAAGTGCAATATTGGTATGCTTAATCGCTGAACCATCAACCGTTGTATATGTACTGGTTAATTCTGCACGTGGGGTATACGCACCTTCTTCCAGTCCGCCTGCGGCTGTAACTAGATCTTTAATTCGTGCATTAACAGTCAGCGGGTAGATGCCAGGGTTATTCACGCGGCCGTTAATTGCAACAGCTGCAACACCCGCACCTGCACGACCTTGGCTGTTAAGCTTCATGATGATTGGATAAAGCAGCTCGCCGCGGTTCATCTCTCCGCTTAGCTTGATTAAGTCACTATCTTCAAACAGGTTAACCAACATCTTGTTGACTTCACCTTTTACAGCTTTGGCAGTTGGGTCTTCTTCTACGCCTTGGCTGTTGATAGCTACGCCGCCTAGTTCTGAGCGGTCAGCAAATTTTTGTGAATTTAACTGCGAAAAACCTGCTTCAAACAGATCGTTACCAATTAACGAGTTACCCGCTAATGACTGAACCTTTTGTACTCGCTCTTTTACTAGCTTATTCAGCTCGTAACGGTTTTGGGTAAGATCGCTAAAGTTAAAGAAAATGACTTTATCACGCGCTTGAAGCGTTAGGTCTTGTGAAAGAACCTTGCCGTTAATAGCCTGTACTGGTGAGAATTGATAAACCTGAATATCACCTTGTTTATTAATTTCGCGAACGATGATTGCGTATTCAAGGTCGGCAGATACAGAAAGGTCGCCCCAGATTGATGGCACCAAGTCACTGACTTTTTGGCCTTGATACCACTGATATTTACCTGGTCTTACAACGGCGCCCACAACTGTAATCGCATCTTCGTATTGAGTGGTTGCACTCTTTACGCGGATCACGTCACCAGCCAAAGCTTTAGTCGCTTTACCTTTGGCTGATGTTAAGTCGACATTCAAAATTGATTTAAGACTATTGGCATTAAAACGTTCAACGCTGCTGCGTCTTGGATATGCGCCAGGTTTAATACCTGCTGCCATCTCAATGACTTGTGCCATTGTTTCATGCTTTTTAAGCTCATAAATGGCAGGACGGCGTACTTCACCCGTTACGCTGACCAAACCACCAACTGATGGAATAAATACTACGTCACCAGAACGTAAGTTGATGTCGCCAGAAGCATCACCACGAAGTAGTAGATCATATAAGTCCATGCTACCGACTAACTTGCCGTTCCGCTTTACTTGAATGTTTCGTAGTGAGCCGATTTCATTAACACCACCCGCCACAAACAATGCTTGAGTAATGGTTGAAAGGCTTGAAACAGTATAAGAGCCAGGCTTATATGCGTCACCAGCAACAAAAATACGGATAGAGCGTAACTCGCCCATGGTGATATTTGACTGAATACCAATCATCTGCTGATTGATACGCTTTGATAAAGTCTCACGCAATTCGCTAAAGGTTAGTCCGGCTACCGAAATTGGACCAAGCTCTGGGAACTGGATAACGCCTTCACGATTAATAACAAGGTCGTACTCTTTATTGTCTTTACCAAAGAGTTGTACTTTGATGTTATCACCAGGTCCAACCAAGTATTCGCTCGGTACAGGTACATCAGATACTGGCGCAAAAGTAGTTGGCTCGCCTGCAAACAAGTCATAACCAAAACGTTTTAGCTCAGCTTTTGCCGCATCTTCTTCAAACTTTAGCTGCTCATCTGATTTATCCGTTAACGGTTTGCCAAATGCATCCACTGGATTACCAAACTGATCGGTTGGTATTAACTGACCATTCTCGTCGTACTGAGCACGTGGATTAACTAGGTTTGGATTTTCAAGTTGCGGTTGTGAGCTGCTGCCACCACCTAACATTGAAGGGTCAATACCATACTGCTTGGCTAAGCGTTGCTGCTCAGATGCTGGAAGATTTTTAAATTGTTCCATCATTTGTGGAGAAGGCGTAATCGCACTCGCCTGCCCTGATAGCAATATCAGCGCTGACATACCAGCAATGATGAGTTTTTTAGTCTTGTTAAGCACCAGTAATCTCCGAGAGAGGGTTAAAGTCAGAAAAGGTCATAGGTTTAAATAAAGGTTCTAGGTGTAAATAAAGGTTCTAGGTCCTAGGAAAAGCAAAATCTTAAAGCAGAGACGAACCTAGGTTCGAGGTCCTAGGCAAATCACAAGATCAAAAACTATTTGCCATATTTTTTGTTTTACCGTTTTCCTAGGTCCTAGTAGCGAAGCGACCTAGAAGTGAGCTTGCGAACGCCCTAATACCTTATCCATAAGTGAGCTTGCGAACGTCCTAGAACCTAGGTCCTTCTTAGCCTTTAGACACGCTACCGCCCATGGATTGCGGCTTCCAAATTGCCCATCCGCATTGCGGATACGTCTGATTTTGTTGTCATTTATTCAAATTAACTTAAGGTAAACTCAGCTCGTGCGTCTAACTTAAATCAACTTTTACGCTTTTATTTCTACTAGTTACTTCACTTTCCACTATCCACAATTTCTTGCGGTTTGATCATAATCCTTCAGTTAACTCTTACTTTAACTATGCAGTTTGTTACTTAGCCGTTTATGGACTAGGCTTTTTACTACTGCTAGAGCTTGTACATTTTTCTATCTAGCACTCAGCACTCAGCACTCAGTCAGTTTACAGCCACTAGCATACCCTTGTGCCGAAGCAAGACTTCTATTGCGTAATCCCTCAATAACATTGAATGTTTTCTATCCAATGAGAGGTTTTATCACTGCATCCCGAGCACAAAAAACCAAGCAGCGCAAAAGTATACACTAACGGCTTCAGTTGAGCAGTAACTCTAACCCTTAACGAGTTTCAGTTGCCGATTCTTTACGCAGTTGTAAACTTTACTAGTTTGAGCCTGTACGACTTATAACCTCGAACTTCAATACTTACCCTGCAGCTGCTCTACGCGTTTGTTGCCCTATGCCACAACATAATTCGCTTTATACACCGTACAAAAGTCAGATTTTCACTTACTCTCTTAAGCTGAACAGCCGCTGGCCTAGTAAACAGATAAAAACCAACAGCATCTGTAAAGTAACGTGCGTATCACTTTCAAAACCTTTAACGATGATGCCATGCTATGGCAAATGTCTTACAACCAAAATGGCAAGATTCGTACTTTTGGCTATATGTACTTCAGCTGAATAACCACCACTACTATTTAACTGGTTTTATCGTACTTTTATTTACTGCTACTCGCTGTTGCTTACCCATAAGATCAAACAGTACAAAACAACGCTTCTCGCCGTTAGCTTCATCAAAAATACCTTCGAGCTCAGAAAATGGCCCTTCGGTAAAGCACACTTTATCACCTCGCTCCATTGCTGGTTCAAGTGTGGCGCTTGATTCTTTAGGGGAAAGCTCTGAGATCAACTTATGTTCACGCATTTTAATCGCATGAATGATGCTGTCATCAATAGGCGTCATGAGTTCTTTACAGCCAACAATCCTTATAACACCTCGGGTGTTATGGATTTTAGATACGCTAGTAATTTCGGGATCAAAGTTAATAAATAAGTAACTAGGGAACAATGATACACGCTTTACAGTGCTTTGCCCTTTGACTAACTTTTCTTCTGGGTAGGTAGGCAGATAGGTGTCAATCTGCTGAAGAGCCAGGTTTTGCTGTGCTCGGGCCTCGCCACGAGACTTGCAATATAATAGATACCAAGCCTTCATTTCACTCTCTCATCTTTAATTCAACAACTGTACTCACACAGCCGTGACTTCCTATTCACGGCACGAATACTAGCAAATATTTTGCCTAGATTGGAAGTAGCGATAATCCAAAGTAGAGATTCTAGCTCTCATTTCTCACCTCACACTTCAAGGCTAGCGATTGACTGGTTATTAAGTCGACAGTTACTTTTTCAAAATTGACTTTAGCCGCCCATAAAGGGTATATAAGGTAGGCTTTATCGCATTTGGCGCTATTTTCAGCGGTAAATGATAAAAACTAGAATACAAGCCCACAATAAAACAGCTTACAACGTTACAAAACCAGTCTAGATTTAACATCCTTAACTGATTATGGGCATTGAAAGCTGTAATAATTTAAGTAAATCAAATTTCTGTGGTGATTATTGAGCTGCAGGCAATCACAAGTGAAGGTGGAAGAATACATGAGCGTATCAAAACCCCAGGGGACGATGCTCGGGCATCCAACAGGACTCTTCCTGTTGTTTACAACTGAATTATGGGAACGTTTTAGTTATTACGCAATGCGCGCAATCTTGGTGCTTTATCTAGTAGACCAAGTCAGTAATCAAGGCGGTGGTGGTCTAGGTTGGACACAGGCTGATGCCCTTTCGCTATACGGAACATTTACAGCACTCGTTTACCTAACGCCACTTTTCGGTGGTTGGTTAGCAGACAATATATTAGGCCAACGTAAATCAATTTATATTGGTGGCGCATTGATGGCTGCCGGTCAGTTCTTGTTAGCTGCTCCACATGAGTGGGTTCCCGGCTCTGCAACAATGGTATTTTATATTGGTCTAGGTACCCTGATCATTGGTAATGGTCTATTCAAGCCAAACATCTCAACTATGGTTGGTGACCTATATGAAGAAGGCGATCACCGTCGTGATGGTGCATTCACCATCTTCTACATGGGTATTAACTTAGGTGCAGCGCTTTCAGGTTTTGTTGTAGCTTGGGCTTATACTAACTTCGGCCATAGCGCTATCGTTGACGGTAAAGAAGTCTTCATCAACAACTGGCAGGCAGGCTTCTTCTGTGCTGGTGTTGGTATGATTCTTTCTTTAATCATTCAATTCGTTTTTGCTCAAAGATTACTTGGTGATATCGGTACGGTTCCTGCTGCTAAACTAGAAAAGCAGAAAGCGGCTGAATCTGGTCAAGTGCGTAAAGAGCCACTAACTAAGATTGAACGCGACCGTATTAAAGTAATTATGGTTATGGGTCTGTTTACTATTATATTCTGGGCAGGCTTTGAACAAGCCGGTGGCCTGATGAATCTGTTCACTAACGACTTTACTGACCGTATGATTGGTGGCTGGGAAGTTCCAACGACTTACTTCCAATCTCTGAACGCTATATTCATTGTGCTATTTGCACCTGTGATTGCTTCTATCTGGATCCGTTTAGGTAAGAATGAGCCAAACTCTCCAGTTAAATTTGCACTAGGTCTAGTACTACTTGGTATTGGTTTCCTATTTATGATTGGTGCTGTTTTACAAATGGACGGCGACGCTAGTGCTAAATCAAGCATGTGGTGGTTAGTCGGTGCATACTTCTTCCATACTATGGGTGAATTATGTCTATCGCCAATCGGTCTATCTATGGTGACTAAGCTTGCTCCACTTCGTATTGCCTCGTTAATGATGGGGGCATGGTTCCTATTCATAGCTGCTGCAAACTTCGTCGCCGGGGTTGTTGGTTCTATGATTGGTCACAGTGGTGCGAAAGAAGAACAGCTTGCTAATGCAATGTCAATCTTCGCTGGTATTGCGATTGTAGCTGCACTTTCTGGTGTTGTTCTTTACTTCCTAGCTGACAAGCTTGTTGATTGGATGCATGGCGCTGAAGGTGGCCCACTTACTGAAGAGCAAGCTCTAGAAGAAGAGATTGCAGTTACAGCAGAGCATGAAGCAATTAGACGATAAAGCGACGAAAGTCGGTTAAATGCCGGTTTAAGCTAAGACGGATAATGCTGAGACGGAAAAGCCGAAATGAGCAAAGACGGTCCAAGCTAAGGCTTAGTACCGGAAAAGCTTGAAGCATGAAAAAAGCCAGAAGATAACTCTTCTGGCTTTTTTACTTTTATGGGCCGATGAGAACTGAGACGGTAAATGCCGGAAACAGCTAAGATGGTTAACGGCCGATTCAAGCAAAGACGAGAAAAGCCGGAAAAGTTAAAAACATCACACACCAAAGGTTTTACACCTCACCCTGACCGTCTCAGCTCAGTAAACTCTTCTTTTTTCTAATCAGTGCAGCAATCATCATTGTAATACTTTCAGTTTCTTTGATTAACTGATTGCCTACACTTGGTTCTATATATCCTATTCGAATGCCGATGGTTATTTGAGTTATCACTTCAGCAGCAGAGCTCTTTGATATAAATAAGAAGCGAATTTGTTCTTTTACCGATTCTCGCTCAATTCCCTCTGCAATATTTGAGGGGATGGATAGCCCTGCCCTTGAGATCTGGTCACGAAATCCATAATCTCTAACATCTTTCGTTAACTCATAGATACGACAACTCAAGTCGCACCCACGCCGCCATATTTCTAATTTTTTAAAAGTCGCCATATTCATCCTTGAATAATCAATTTGAGCTTACTCGTAAGGCGGTATTTATGCCGACAAATCTTACTTATCTGCGGCAAGGTTGATGGACTAAAGTCCAACCTACACAAGCTAGAAAAGGTAGCCGTTATTAGCTAGTACCGTCTCAGCTTGACCCATCTCAGCTTGAACCATCTCAGCTTGAACCATCTCAGCTTGAACCATCTCAGCTTGAACCATCTCAGCTTGAACCATCTCAGCTTGAACCATCTCAGCTTGAACCATCTCAGCTTGAACCATCTCAGCTTGTACCATCTCAGCTTGTACCATCTCAGCTTGTACCATCTCAGCTTGTACCATCTCAGCTTGTACCATCTCAGCTTGTACCATCTCAGCTTGTACCGTCTCAGCTTATTCCATCTCAGCTTATACCGTCTTAGCTAGTACCGTCTCAGCTTAAAGCCAGCTGTATATATCCACCTGGCTCTGTTGTGGGTTGATGAATTAACCCGTGAAATTGGTTGTCTAAAAGCAATTGTTTGTGCTCACTTACTAGCGTCGAAATACATAGCTTTTCTCCAAACAGTATTGTTCTAAACTGAACACTCGGCTTACTCCAATTTGCCATGCCGAGCTGTAAAGAGTCTGCTAATGCTATGGGAGAAAGCCCCTCACTGTTTTTCAAATAACAGCGAAATTCATTTCCGGCTGTGGCTAATGTTGCCTGGTAATTCGTTAAATCCACTACGATATAGGCCATATCGACCACGATACCAAGCCCAGAGTGAGTCATACGGTCGTTCAGATAACCCAACATATTGAAAGGTTCAATAATGACCTGTGACGCGCCGCTTCTGAAGAGTTTAAGCTTATGATTAACGAAGCTCTTTAGTAAAACTGAAGCAAAAGCTGCTCGGTTATCATGAGGACGGAAATGTGCCATGTACATCATTACATGCTTATCTCCTACCATGGCTGTATCGATAAAGTGGGCGCTCACCTCATCTGTGTTAAATAAGCTGTAATCGATAACTACATCACTATATTCAACTCGGCTTGGAGGAAATAGTTGCTGCTGAACACTCTTAGCCGCTTCGCTGCTTTGCTCTAAAAGGGCTAAATTTTCGTTTAGTTCTAGGTAGGATAAAGACTCTTGTTCGTCAAGATTCAATGACTCTTCTAGCGAGCTATTCAAGCATTCACGAATTGAGTTTTCTATAAGATAGAGATCTGATATTGGTTTAACCAGATAGTCACTAGCGCCACGCCTTAATGCTTCAATCACATCTGACATAGCTTGATTGCCAGAGATAATGATTGATGGCGTATTCGGGGAGTGTTGATTCATTGCCTTAAGCATGTCTAAACCACCCAGCTTTGGCATGCTTAAATCTGCAATAACAATGTCAAACTTCTGTGATTTGAAGCAAGTTAGTCCTTGCTCACCATTATCAGCTTCAGTGACTTCTGCACCGCGGCTTTCTAAATAGGATGAGACTAGTTTACGGAAGACAGGATCGTCTTCCACAAATAGTATCGTTAGCTCTTTTAACCCCATAAGCTGCCCTTTGACAACAGCGAAAACCAACTTCCTTGTGTGTTGTTTTCGCTTTAAGCGGAGCTTTTATTGTTATTTGCCCACTTATCTAATGCTATTCTAATTCCTGCATGTATTCGTCAAGTAACTCATCGTCGTCACTTTGAGGAATATCACCGTCATATACCTTGTAGTCCATGTGCTGAAAGTATGCATCTTTCACGAAAGTATATGGGTCAAGCGCATTATCAACCAATCTTTCCTGATCGATTGCAGACGCTCGCGTATGCAAGTTTTTAAGACCCCATTTTAACACTGACTGCCATAACGTCAGCTCTGATAGTGGAAAGTATAGATCATCAACCCAGTCTGACGCGAGTTCACGAGTAACATAAGGGCCAAAGAAGGGTGCCATAAAGTACGGGCCGTTTGGTACGCCATAATAACCTAGCACTTCGTTGAAGGCATCTTGCTTACGAGTCATACCCATCATCTCGGCAACGTCAATCACGCCTAACAAACCAAGTGTGGTATTGACAGTAAACCGGCCGCCCGCATTAGCTGCCCAGCCCCAATTTCCCTGTAATGTATTGTTAACCAAGCTTGACGGTTCTTCGAGGTTGAGGACAAAATTATTAATGCCACTTTTAACGGGGTGGGGAATGTAATCGTTATAACCATGGGCAACCGGACGATAAAAGTATCGGTCAAGATACAGATAGTTAAAGTCCCACATGGCTCTGTTAAAGCCTTCTATCGGGTCTCGTGGATCGTTATAAGTTACTGTTATCTGTTGTTCACCATCCGTAGTGGTCTCTTCTGCAGCTTCAATTGAAGGCATTCCAAATATCGCCAGAGAAAGCACAATCCATTTATACTTCATAATTGTCTCTTTGAAAGGGAATTACTTGATTTATCTTAAACATCTACTCTCTACACCTATTAATAGCAATCAATTTCGCAAGCATAAAAGCTTGCTATTCAATGCCATTGATAAAAAGACATAATAAAATCCTTGTTCAGGCTAAAGTGATACGTTGCAAGTGTCGATATAGTTCATATGACCATAGCCTTAACCAAAAAGTAACATTACCAGCCAAATATATGTATTTTCATCAGGAAGATGGTTAAGGATACTGAGTTACACCATCAGGTCAATTTTAAATTTGTTAATAAGTATATAGCTTTAGTTTTTTAAACCTTTGACTCCTTCGTCTAACTGAACTGAAAAAGAGCCTAACTTTGCAACCTTTAACTAAACAGCAAATTACATACCCCACTAGTAAAGAGATAGGAGCCTCTTCGGCAAAGCCTGCTCAATCCCTAGTACCTGTTACTATTAAGCTGTCTAATTCCGGAGTTGTACTAAGCCTTTCAGGTAAACAATATAACGTAAAAAGTGCGTCGCCCCTGCCGGCTACGCAACTGGCAAAAGCCCAAGGTTTCTTATTAAATATAGTCCAAGTTCAAAATACTATTTCCCAAAGCACTTTAATTGCTTTAGGCCAATCCTATAGCCAGACCTTACCTCAAGCGCTCTTAGCTGTGATTAATCGCCATCCAGAGCAAACGAAAAAACTACAACAGCTAGCAAAACGTCATGAAGGTTATCCGCTACCCAACGCAAAAATAGAGGCTTATCGAGTCAAGTTCGACAATACACCTGCAATCACGTTAGAACAGCCTAGTGCACTTAAAAACGGTGAGTATGCGGCTTGTATTAAAAGCCAAGGTGAGCAGTTATTGCTTTGTTTATCACAGATTCAATTTAAGGCGCAGATCTCATTAACCGACATTGAAACCGGTGTTGTAACTCTGCAGGCAACGGACGTTTCGACATCCCCAAACCGATCTCGGCCGTCAATGAATGTCAGCGCCGAGTATCAAAAGTTATTTCAACAATTAGAAGCTATACCCACAGCCCATATTGCAGATGACATTAGCCGGCCTACACAACAAAACAGCTCAAGTTTAGCGACTAACAATCATTTTCTTGCCAGCGCTCTTCAAAAAGCTGGCAGCTTACCCAAAAGCAGTCCTAGAGTTGAGCCGGTTAAGGATAACTTAGCCGTAGTTTTGCAGCGCCTTTTACCCAAACTGGCGCCAGAGCCTTTATCCGACTTAAGTCAGCCACAATTGTTGCAGCAATTGATAATGACAATGTTGCAGCTTGATGCATCGTCAGCTAGTTTAGACGCCAGCAAAACAGCTACTCACCTGGGCACCATCAACTTGTTACAGCAACTTATTTTAGGCTCGCGAGCTACTACGAGTATTTCTTTGCAACTAGCCGCTAAGCTTAACGCACTTCAACAACAATTAGCTTTACCTGACGCGCTAATGAAGTTAATTGAAAAGACAGCCTGCCTGCCCTCGTTTAATAAGCTATTAAGTAATTTAAATCTTTACCAAAATGCTTGCAGTAAGCAGGAGCAATCTACAGAGTATTTCTTTGCTCTACCCTATTGCATAAATCACTATCAAGAACAGTTAGAAGGTCATATACAAAGGCAGCACTCTATGGATGACCCTAGTTCGAGTACTTGGAACCTAAGGCTTAAATTCAACTTAGCTAATGGCGCTGTGTTAATTACGGCAAAAACACAAAATGACCAAGATATGAATAATCAGCCTAAGTATGTCGCCTTAAAAATTTCTAGTAACGATGAAAATCTGATCAAGAGAGTGGACCTTTTACAAGCTGCGCTGATTGAAAAAATTGAATCTATTGGATTCTCGAAAGTGTCACTTAGCACTGCACTAGAAAGCATTCCCGCAAGTGTACTTCCAGGGGATCATTATTTAGTAAAAGTCCAAGTTTAGCCACACTGCTTAGCAAAGCGGTTAAGCCAAACAATTTAGTTAAACGATTAAGCCAAGCGATTAAGTCAAGAAGTTAAGTCGACAACATAAGGATGGTCATGCCTGATTTAAAGGCTCCATATGCGAAGATGCCAGACAATAACAAGTCAAATAAAGCCGTTGCCATAGCCTATCAACCTGGTAATGCACCCAAGATCACAGCCAAAGGTGAGCAAGCCATCGCTGACGAAATCGTAGCGCTAGCTAAAGAGTCTGGTGTATTCATTCACCAAGACGAGCATTTATGTGATTTTTTACAACGGCTAGAAGTCGGTGATGAGATCCCTAAAGAACTGTATCTACTTATCGCTGAGTTAATTGCTTTTGTGTATGTACTAGACGGTAAGTTTCCTGAGAAGTGGAATAATATGCACCAGAAGATTATGGAAGAGGTTTAAAGATAGGAAGGACGCAGCGCTGCGAGGTAAAGCTAAGAAAGGTTCTAGGTCCTAGGTAAAAGCTAAGACGGGAAAGCAAGGGGCGACAAGCTAAGACGAACGGCCTGCGGCCTTACGGCACGTGACTATTTGTATTAATTGAATGTCACTGCGAGGTCCTAGGAAAAGCAAGATCTAGGAACATCAATAAACAGTGAGACTCAGGCGAACAGCCTGTGGCCTTACAGCACGTGGCTTCGCCACTACGGAACGCTTCGCTTACGGAAACAGGAGAAGGACGTCGCGCTACGACTTCTAGGTTCTAGGAAAACGAAAAAGATTAAAGCGAATGAAAAAAATCCTGAAGTCTCTGCATGAACGAACTTAGCTTGAACCGTCTTAGCCTGAACCGTCAGCGAAGCGTTCTGTGAGTGAGCCTGCGAACGTTCCGTTATCCGTAAGCGAAGCGTTCGTCTCAGCTTTTCCTAGAACCTAGAACCTCATAGTGAGCCTGCGAACGTCCTTCTACTTACCATGCAATCTGATCAACAATTCAGCTTCAGCTTTAGGCAACTCACACTCTTCTATAAGCTCTTCAACGCCAGCGCCTAAAGCAACCATCTTCATTGCGCGAGAATATAGCTTAGCCTGCGGATCTTGCTGACTACTCTCCTCTAGTTTGGCATCTTGTTGTGCGAGCTTATTTTCTAACTCTAACATTCGTCGCCCCACACCAATCGTACCGCTTCTAAGCTCCTGTAGTTCACGCTTAGCAGCTTCTCTTTGCTTGTCGCCCTCTTTCATTAACACTGTCAGCGCATCGACTTTTGCACGCAACTTAGCGGTTTGCTTCTGTAAAAACAGCACTAACGCAAGACATGCAATAATAAACAACAAGGCAACAGCGATTAAAATTTCTTCGACAATCATTAATGACTCTTCTTATAAAAATATCTAAGAAGGACGCTGCGCTGCTAGAGCGTGATTGCGTCACTTCGAGGGCCTCGCCTTGCGACTTCTAGGTTAAAACTAAGAAGGTGCTAGGTTCTAGGAAAAGCAGGTTCTAGGAAAAGCAGGTTCTAGGTTCTAGCTGGACGAAGTCCGCCCTCGCCCCTGACTTTAAATCTGCGTCAGTTCCATCCATTCTTCATCGGATAATAGCTTGTCTAAATCAACTAAAATCAGCAGTTCACCATCACGATTGCTGACACCTTGGATGAACTTGGCGCTCTCTTCTGTTCCCACATTAGGTGCATTGTCGATTTCAGTGCCGCGTAGATAAACGACTTCTGCAACGCTATCAACTAAGATACCGATTACCTGCTTCTCAGCTTCAATAATCACAATACGTGTCGAGTCGTTAACATCGGCAGAAGCTAAGCCAAAGCGTGAGCGAGTATCAATAACCGTCACGACATTGCCGCGTAAGTTAATAATACCTAGAACATAATGAGGCGCTCCCGGTACCGGCGCTATCTCGGTATAACGTAATACTTCTTGTACCTGCATAACGTTAATACCGTAAGTTTCGTTATCCAGCTTAAATGTAACCCACTGTAAAACTGCATCTTCGGTTCCTGCTGCTACAGCTACACTGTTTGAACTTGTCATAATCGCCTCAATCAATAGCTCTGCGGCTATATCTCTAATCTATGTGTGAATACTTTTGCCAATTAAACATAGCTAGCTATGTATAAGTGCATCTAATTATTTTCGTCTAACTCAATCTGGCTATATCTAACTACTTTTAATCTAACTACACCCAATCTAACTACAATCAGCTACACCTAACGGTGCTAACTAACGCAAACAACGGCAAACTAACGTCTAAATGCCACGTATATGCTGTCGTGTAAAATTTTGCAATTAGAATAGGTAGTTACTTAACCTAACACCATGTATAGACCATAT
>NZ_BPFA01000050.1 GCF_019655055.1 Shewanella sp. MBTL60-112-B2 | reverse complement strand
GTGCTGTTTCCAAAGGTATTTGGTGGCGGCAGTGCCTATCTTGCTTTGACCGATGACGATCTGTTAGAAACGGGGGTCAGCATCATGGCGAGACCACCGGGCAAGAAGAATAGCACTATTCATCTTCTTTCTGGTGGAGAAAAGGCGCTAACCGCTTTATCATTAGTATTTGCAATTTTTAGATTAAATCCAGCACCTTTCTGTATGTTGGATGAAGTTGATGCGCCTTTGGATGATGCCAATGTCGAACGGTTTTGCCGTTTGGTAAAAGAGATGTCCCAAAGCGTACAATTTATATATATTAGTCACAACAAGATCACCATGGAATTGGCGGATCAATTAATTGGTGTGACAATGCATGAGCCCGGTGTTTCGCGCATTGTGGCTGTCGATATCGATGAAGCGGTGGCATTAGCCGACGCAGGATGAACATAAGAAATACAGGGTAACTGATGGAAAACTTTCAACTGGTATTGCTTCTTATAGGTGTGATAGCCATTATCGCCGTGCTTGTACATGGTTTTTGGTCCATTAGAAAACAGCAACCTAAGGGATATAAGCAAAGCCCTATGGCGGATATAAGCCGTGAACGTCGTGATGCCGAAGGCTTCGATAATGATGGCATAGGTGCGGTGCGAGTTGTTAAAAATACCCAAGTGGATGATGAATCGGAAACTGTCGATGACGAACAGCGTGAACCGCTGGTGACTGAAACAGTAGCTGATGCATTTGAGCTAAGTGGCACTCCGGCTACCAAAGTGAATAAGGCCCGTGTGGAGCCTTCTTTAGCTCCTCAAGAGCCTGTATTGGCAGCTGAAATGCCTGTTCAAGAATCTTTGTTTGCCTCAGAAGAGGTCCACCTTGATGCTTCTATTATTACCGAGCAAGCGGTGAGAACTGAGCCACAGCCTCAGTTACAACCAGCATTTAAACCAGAGACACAACCAGAGCCAGTAGCACTAAAACCTGAGCCAGTTATTGAGCCTGCGCCTAAGCAGCAACAAACTGAAGAATTGGGTGACCCACGGGATGTATTAGTACTGCATGTGGTTGCGAAAGAGGGCGAAGAGCTTAGTGGAGCAGAGCTTCTACCTTGTTTGTTGACCTTGAACTTCAAGTTTGGCGAAATGAATATTTTCCATCGTCATGAAGATAATGCCGGCACAGGTAAAGTATTATTCTCTATGGCCAATATGGTAAAACCAGGGGTATTTGACCCAGACCATATGGAGCAGTTTAGTACTCAAGGTGTGGTGTTATTTATGACATTGCCTTGCTATGGCGAAGCCTTAATGAACTTCTCTATCATGCTAAATTCTGCTCATCAAATTGCTGATGACTTAGGCGGTGTGGTGCTCGATGGTGGCCGTGATGAATGGCTAGAGAGCACCAAGCAAAACTATATTCAGCGGATCAGAGCTCAGGCTTGAGATGTTATATCGGTTTTTGAAACGTAAACAGATTTAAAAGGCCGCAGCAGCGGCCTTTGTTATTATTCGGATTATAAAATGCAAGCTATTCAAAACGAAATTGCTCAGCTAACCGCTGAACTCAATCAACATAACTATCGCTATTATGTCGATGATAGTCCTTCTATTCCTGATGCCGAGTACGACCGTTTATTGAATAGGCTAAAAGCCTTAGAGACTGAGCATCCAGAGCTTTGTCGACCAGACTCTCCAACCCAAAGAGTGGGTGGTGAGGCGTTAGCCAAGTTTGAGCAAATTAAGCACTTAAAGCCAATGCTGAGCTTAGATAACGTGTTTGATGAGCAAGAGTTCACGGCATTTAATCAACGTATTGTCGACAAAACCGGTAAAGACTTAAGTTACTGCTGTGAGCCTAAGCTTGATGGACTCGCGGTGAGTATCGTTTATCGTGATGGTGTATTTGAGCGCGCCGCTACCCGTGGCGATGGTCAAACTGGCGAAGACATTACCGAGAACGTTCGTACTATTAAATCGATACCATTAACATTACGTGGCGATAGCTTTCCGCCATTGGTAGAGGTGCGTGGTGAGGTCATAATGCCTCATAAAGCATTCGATGCACTCAATGAACGTGCTCGACTAAAAGGCGAAAAGCTGTTTGTAAACCCACGTAATGCAGCAGCGGGTAGTTTGCGTCAGCTAGATAGTAAGATCACAGCCAGTCGCGCCCTTGGTTTCTATGCTTACGCCTTAGGCGTGGTAGAGCCGCAAACATGGGAACTGGCTGATAGTCATTACGGTCAACTTGAGCAGCTGCGTTCATGGGGCGTACCTGTGAGCCAAGAGGTTAAAGTTTGTGAGTCCATTGCCGAGGTGATGGCTTATTACAACGATATTCAGCAGCGCCGTAGTAGCCTAGAGTTTGAAATTGATGGTGTGGTGGTCAAGGTCAATCAAATCTCCCATCAGCTGAGTTTAGGTTTTGTAGCCAAGGCACCTCGCTGGGCAACAGCTTTTAAGTTTCCGGCTCAAGAAGAAATGACATTACTTGAAGGGGTCGACTTTCAAGTGGGCCGTACTGGCGCCGTTACACCAGTGGCTAGGCTTAAGCCTGTGTTTGTCGGTGGCGTAACCGTATCGAATGCAACGCTACATAATGCCGATGAGATTGCACGTCTAGGCGTAAAGGTGGGTGACACCATCATTATCCGCCGCGCCGGCGATGTGATCCCACAGATTGTTGCTGTTGTGGCTGAAAAGCGCCCTGAAGATGCTAAAGAGATTGTTTTCCCTGCACATTGCCCTGTTTGCGACAGTGAAGTTGAGCGTGTAGAAGGTGAAGCTGTGGCTCGTTGCACCGGTGGATTGTTCTGTGAAGCTCAGCGTAAAGAAGCCATTAAGCATTTTGCCTCACGTAAGGCGTTGGATATCGATGGCATGGGCGATAAAGTTGTCGAGCAGCTGATTGATAAAGAATTAGTCCAGAGCCCGGCAGACTTATTTAGACTCACCGCCTCGGCCATGACCATGCTTGAGCGTATGGGAATGAAATCGGCAACTAAGTTAGTCGCGGCGATTGATGTGGCGAAGCAGACAACGTTCGCGCGCTTTCTTTATGCATTGGGTATTCGTGAAGTGGGTGAGGCAACGGCCGCAAACCTTGCTGCTTACTTTAAGACATTAGATGCGCTTAAGGCAGCCAGCGCAGAAGAGTTCATTAAAGTCGATGATGTTGGCACTATTGTGGCGGCGCACTTGGCACACTTCTTAGCTCAGCCACATAACCTTGAGGTTATCGACAAGCTAATCGAGGCGGGGATCCATTGGCCTGCCATTGAAGAGGTTGCCGAAGAAGATTTGTCGCTCAAAGGCCAAACTTGGGTCTTAACAGGTACTTTGACTCAACTTAATCGTAATGATGCGAAGGCAAAATTGCAGGCGTTAGGAGCAAAAGTGGCTGGAAGTGTATCGAAAAATACCGATTGCTTAGTTGCTGGTGCGGCTGCAGGGTCTAAATTGACTAAAGCACAAGAGCTTGGCGTCAAGGTTATCGATGAAGAAGCCTTGATTGCTATCTTGGCTTAAGGGCTACTGTTCTTAACAGACAAGCCATTGTCATACTTATGGGTATAACCAATTAGATTAACTTGAAAGCTCCTCGCTGTTTGGCAAGGAGCTTTTTTATTATCTAAATAAAGCTTGAAAATCATTTAATTGCCACCACATTTAGTTGTAGGTTTAGCAGTATTCAGCATGACTTGAGTCATTAATCAAAGGAAATGGTTTGAATTTTAGTAATATCACCTGGCTTGACGATAAAGGTCACGTTAAGCCGCCATTAATGCTTTATCTGTTACTGGTATTCATCGCTCGAGGCTGGTGTGTGTTCGTCGCCTCTTTAACTCAAGCAAGCGATAGGGCTGCCTTGGTCGAGCTGTTTTATCCGCAAAAAAGCGATTTCTTAATGGCTTTGGCGGCAGGTTTTGGCGCTGTGATTGTTTATGCAGCGGTGATTGCCGAAAGAAAGCGCTCGCCTAATTGGGTTAGACCACTCTTTCCCTATATGAAATGGCTACTAGTAATCCTATTGTTCATAGATGGTGGTTTGCTCACTCAACGCATTTTACACTCTTATTATATGTATAGCTGGAGCATAGGTTTAGATGCACTGGTACTATTTTGGAGTAGTTTATATTTGTATAAGTCGAAGCGTTTGAAACTGTATTTTAGTGATTGGAAAGAAAACGACTGTAAGAAAGAGACGACGAAAAAAGAGTAAAAAAAAGAGTAAAAAAAAGACGCTGCAAGCAGCGTCAAATGAATCTAAATTCAGAGAGTCACTCTGTATTTGTGATCCGTAGATTTACGATAAAAACCTTCTAAAGTTAAGCAGTAATCATACTGCGACTAACGCTTAAACTTGTTAAAGGACAATTGACAGTATTGCTTCCTAAACATCATCTTCGGGGCGACCGATCTTAAGAAACAATTTCAGTATATGCACATTGAATATTGTATGCAATTTAAAGTTTCGATTATTTGTCTTAAAAAAGAGACAAATAAGGAATAACTTATTCTAAATCGTCTATATTAAAATCACACTAACGCGTTTAATGGCTAGTTTATGCATTTAAGCGTGTCATTTTTTTATCTTTTGTCATAAAGTTGACGCATTAGGTTAGTTTAGTAACTCAATAAGGATATTTGGTGTACTACTGAGTCGAACATTATTTTAACGGGCAGCAAGTATCGCTTGAACCACTAACCCGTAGATTAATTCTGTAAGACAAGGGCGTAGCAAAATCATCGCCCAACTTGATTAGCGATAAACGATAAGTTGAAAAATTAATGTTGGAGTGACATAGATGTCAAAGGCTGCACAATTGCAAATTCCTTTGTCAGAGTTGAAAGTGGGTATGACAGTGAAGTTACCGCTTTCATGGACGGATCATCCTTTTCTCTTTAATCAAATTGAAATAGAGAAAACGGCTCATATTGAGTTAATTAAAACATTAGATGTATCTTATGTTTACCTTCTTTCTGGCAGCGAGCTGTTAACAGTTCAGACCGCTCCTAAAGTCGAAGTGGCTCAAGCAACTCCTGCGCAACTCGCTGCCGACTCCCAAACCTTAGTTAGAAAGTCGATTCGTCTTGGCCAACAAAGGTTTACTAAGGGGGCCAGTGACTGCCGCGCAACCTTTACAAAGCTAGGTTCCGATCCTGACGGCGCATATCGAAGTGCTGCAACTCTTGTCGAAGAGTTGATGGATCATTTAAAGGAAACCGACACCCCCCATTTAGCACTGGTTAATCCTGGTGAAGATATCTCTGTCAATCAGCACGGAGTATCGATAGCGGTTTTATCTATGATGATTGGCCAAGCATTGTCCATGAATCATTCACAGCTACGTGATATTGCCATGGGCGCGCTGTTTCATGATATTGGTAAGCAAAAAGTGCCAGACGTGATCCGGCGTAAGAAAGGTCAACTCACTGAGCATGAAATCAACTTTTTAAATATGCACCCTAAATATGGTTACGACATGCTGGATAAGTCGGGATTGTTTCCTAGTGAGGTGTTAGATATTGTTTTACACCACCACGAATGGGTCGATGGTAGTGGTTATCCTGATGGTCTTAAAGGCAAGCAGATCCCATTAACGACTCAGGTGGTAAGCCTAGTTAATGACTTCGACCGCATATTGAGAGCTGAAGAGGGGCGCTCACCTCAAGTTGCATTGGGTTATTTATTTAAAAATCGTGTTGGAAAACATGAGGCACAGTTGATTTCGACGTTAGTTAAAGTTTTGGGGATCTATCCTCCAGGAACTATGGTGCAGCTTAGTGATGGCGATGTTGCCAAAGTAATGCTGACCACTTCTCAAGTGCAAAAGCCTGTAGTATGGAGTTGTTGTCTCGATGGACGCAAGGCAAGGTTACGCTTTTTAGCTGAAGAACCCCACGAGATCATCGGTGTGCTTAAGGTTGAGGAGCTTTCATCTACTGCCGTTAAAACCCTAGATGGCAACGCAACAGTTAGTTTTTATTTTAGTAGTTTATAACCAAAGGTTATTTTAGCGAGCAAACCGAGTTTATTTCTGCGCACATCCAATCTACTATGCAGCATATCGAAATCAAAATTAATGAGCTAAAGAGTAAGAGATGATTAATTCTGTCTGTATTGTTGGCTGTGGCTGGTTTGGTTTGCCTCTGGCTAAAGCGCTAGAAGCGCGTGGTGTAAAAGTGTATGGCAGCAAACGCGTTCAGTCCGAGGTATTATCTTTAAAAGAGCAAGGAATTAACGGCTTTAGGCTCGACTTAGATAACGATACTCAGTTAATACAAGATAAAGCCGAAATAGCTGAAGCCTTAGCCGCTGACTGTATCGTGATTAATATCCCACCTGGGCTAAGAAAAGCTCCCCAAGCCTACCTACAGCGACTCACAAAACTCAAGCAGCTGATGGTAGCTAATCGTTATCAGAAGCTCATCTTCGTGAGTACCACTGGAGTTTATCCTCAAGCGGATAAAATTCTAGCTGAGGCTGATGCCTGCGCCCACTCAGAGATAAGCGAAAAGCTATTACAGGCAGAAGCAATGTTCGCTGAGTTAGAGAATAGCATTATTGTTCGTTTTGCAGGTCTTGTTGGCCCCAAACGACACCCTGGGCGCTTCCTTGCAGGGAAAAAAGATCTGTCCAGTGCTAGCGGTGCGGTTAATTTAGTTCACTTAAATGACTGCATTCTTGCGGTTTCCGCTCTATTGTTTAATAGAGTATCGAGCGACGTTTATAATGTGTGCGCACCAGTGCACCCTACACGCCAAGCATTTTATACCTATGCTGCCAAAGCGTTAGGTTTTTCTGAGCCACAGTTTCTAGATGATGGCTTGATAACTGAAAGCAAAGCTGAAGGCTCTATAAATAAGGTTGCAAAGGTAAGCGGCAAGCAGATCAGCAGTGAAAGACTCTGCTCTGAGCTAGATTTTGAGTTTCAATTTAGTGATCCTATAGATATGCTGCTAGCATGCTAACCATTAAGCTTATTAATTTATCAAGAATTAATTGAATTAACTAAAGGATCGATATGAAGTCTTTCAAACAGTTACTGAGTCGCACTTTTATCGTTTTTGCTCTGTTATTCGCTCCTCTGCACAATGCTTGGGCGGCGCAATATAAAGAAGGCGTTGATTACGTCAAAATAGCAGGGATCCCAGAAAGTCATAAGCCTGTGGTTCGAGAGTTTTTCTCATATAACTGCGGCTTTTGCTATCGCCAAGATCCTTTTTTCGAGCAAACGGCGCATCTTTTAGAGGGCGATATTCAGTTTGAGCGCACTCCTGTTGGTGCAGGCCGTTCCAGTTGGATTTTAAGTCAAGAAGCCTACTATCTTGCGCAAAAATTCAATGTCACTAAACAGGTGCACGGTAATATCTTCACCCGTATTCATGAAACTGAGGGTGCCTTTACCCGTTCAGAGCAGTTAAAGGACTTTTTTGTTAGCCAAGGGCTTAATGAGGTAGATGTTGAAGCGGCGATGAATTCTACCGATGCCAAACTTGCTCTGATGAACTACGATACTCAGGCTCAACTTGCTGAAATTCGGGGTGTTCCTTCGCTTGTGGTTAATGGCCAATATCTTATTAAGGAGCAAGGAAAGACACCGGAGGAGTTAGCCGAGCTTGTGCGTTACTTAAGCGCGCTCGAGGAACCGCAGTAGTCACTTAATTAGCCCACTTAAACGTGGGCTTTTTGTTCGGCTGATTAAGCTATTTTATCCAGCCAATGTAATTTACTCACACCTTCACTCGTTCTTACCTTCTCATCCGGTCTCATTCACAGATAATGCTGTCGATATAAGGCATTGATATACCATAAAGCAGGCCGTTGCGTTATATTGACGGCATTGGACACCCTACGGATCTTATCGAAAGAGAATGCTATGCAACAAGATACTTTAAAAGAGCATATCCAGCTATGGTTATCCCGCACAGTTAGCAATGGCGCAGTCAATGAGTTGTTTGAATCTTCAATCGCCATAAGCTGTGATATAGGTAATATTAGGCCTGAAAACCAAGATCGTGTGGTATGCGTACAGGTACAAGTAACGGCTTTAGACTCTTTCGTCATTGGGATCTTATGTGATGGTATGGGAGGCATGGCGTCAGGCGCAAATTGTGCCAGCCTAGGTATCGCCTCATTTGTGACTAGTTGCATTAACAATCAGCAACTGCCAGTGGCAGAGCGACTGTTAAACGCTGTAGAAGAGGCAAACATCGATGTTTACTCTTTATATGGCAGCAATGGAGGCGCGACCTTATCGGCTTTTCTCTACGATAGCAACGGTCACTTTGAAGCTGTAAATGTAGGTGACAGCCGTATATACGCAAATTTTGCCCATGGTATTAAGCAGTATTCTAAAGATGATACTTTTGCAGGACAATCTGCAGATGCCGCTGGCGTGCATTTAACTAAAGGCTTGTTGCAATATGTTGGAGTTGGCCCCGAACTAAAAGCACAAATTGTCAGGATCCCAAAGTACCGCAATATCAAGCGAGTCATTCTGACGTCTGATGGTGCCCATTACATTGAAGCAAATACCTTTAAGCAAATACTTAATCAGAAGTTATCCGCATCTGAGCTTTGCAGTAGACTCATTCAAGTGTCTAAGTGGTGTGGAGGCTATGACAATACTTCGGTGCTAATTGCTAATGATCTACTTAATATTTTTGCAGCGCCAGATAAAACATCCTTACCTGTGGGGACACTAAAGCTTTGGGACCCATTCGGTGAAATACAGTTTATTGGTGCAATAGCACCTTAATCAAAATAGCTATATTAGTGAGAGTAAATGTTGATGTCTGAGGTAAGCACTTTGCAGGTATTTTTGAACTGATGCTGTTGAAGAAGTTGTTGTTACTGGTGCTATGGATTACATTAAGTTTTACGCTCAGTGCCAGTGCTGGAAACACTGCTGTCTACGGCTCGTTAATGCCTTTTGGACCCTCCTTCATGGCAGGTGATTATACCCGCTATGGTTTTTGGTCTAATGATGTTGAACTTTATATGGTGATTGTGTGGCTTGTCGGCTTGATGACTTTTTTAGTGAATCGTCAATTCATCCTTTTATATTTTTCAGTGTTAATTGTTACTCAAATACTTTTCATCGAAACAGTTAATGATGAATTATTAACTCAAACAGGTTATATGCTGCTTATCCCTGTAGAGCTCTGCTACTTAATGGCGTCATTCTTTCTACTCAAAAAAGATATAAAAGATAAACAACAGGCTGCTGTAACGTAAGTTTAGTTGAACTCATATCTCCCCCTGATGCCATCTTTTCCACTCTAGTCCAAACCTGGTTATTACATTTTGAACGGTGTTGCTTTCCACACCATCATGACGTTTTGTTCTCCACTTCTTTGAAAGTAACTTTGCAGTCAGTTGCAATGCACTGGCTTTATACCTGTTTTCTATTACTACCTTGGTCTAAGGTTTTGTTTGAAAAACAATCAAGCCTTACGTTGGCGTTAACTTGTAACCATTTGTTTATAAGTTATTTTTGCGTTTTTTCGATTATAGCTTCCGTTGGCGTTAGACTAAGGTCGCGATTGTTGTTCCCTCCGTGCTTGTTAGATTAACTCATGACTTAATATAAAAATCAGCACATGGGAGTCACTATGAGTTTTGAAAGCAATGAGAAGGCAGAGGGATATTGGCGTGAGAACTTGCGTCTAGTACTTGGCTTACTAGCCATCTGGGCGGCAGTGTCATTTGGCTGCGGTATTTTATTAGTAGATGTGCTCAATGAAATCCATTTCATGGGGTTCAAGTTAGGATTCTGGTTTGCACAACAGGGTGCTATGTATGTGTTTGTTGCATTGATTTTTGTCTACGTCGCTAAAGCGAATGCATTAGACAAGAAATACGATGTTCACGAAGACTAAATCCAACCCGGCCCAATCTATACAATAAGGAATCATGAGATGGACGTACAAACACTAACATATCTGATTGTCGGGTTTACGTTTGCCCTATATATCGGAATCGCGATCTGGTCTAGAGCCGGATCTACTAAAGAATTTTATGTTGCAGGTGGTGGTGTTCACCCTGTAATGAATGGCATGGCAACGGCAGCTGATTGGATGTCAGCGGCATCATTTATCTCACTAGCGGGTATTGTTTCTTTCGTCGGTTACGATGGCTCAGTTTACCTAATGGGTTGGACGGGCGGTTATGTATTATTAGCGCTCTGTATGGCTCCATATCTACGTAAGTTTGGTAAGTTTACCGTACCTGACTTTATCGGTGATCGTTATTACTCTCAGGCTGCACGAACTGTTGCTGTCGTATGCGCCATTTTTATCTGTTTTACTTATATCGCAGGTCAGATGCGCGGTGTGGGTGTCGTATTTTCAAGATTCTTAGAGGTTGAGGTCGATACTGGTGTTTATATCGGTATGGCGGTCGTATTCTTCTACGCTGTTTTAGGCGGTATGAAAGGGATTACTTATACGCAGGTTGCGCAATACTGTGTGCTAATTTTCGCCTTCATGGTACCCGCTATCTTTATCTCAGTGATGATGACGGGTCATATCATTCCACAAATTGGTTTTGGTGCTGAACTTATCGATGCCGCGGGTAATGGTACGGGGGAATATCTGTTAGATAAACTCGATGGATTATCCACCGAACTTGGTTTCTCGCAGTACACCGAAGGCTCTAAGAGCATGATTGATGTGTTCTTTATCACCGGCGCTCTGATGTTCGGTACTGCGGGTCTACCGCACGTTATTGTACGTTTCTTTACTGTACCTAAGGTGAAAGATGCGCGTGTATCTGCGGGTTGGGCACTTGTGTTTATCGCTATTATGTACACCACCATTCCAGCGCTTTCAGCTTTCTCTCGTGTAAATATGATTGAAACGATTAATGGTCCAGAGTCTACTGGTGTGGCTTATGAAACTGCGCCAGATTGGATTAAGAACTGGGAGAAAACGGGTCTAATTACTTGGGATGATAAGAACGACGACGGTAAGATTTACTACGCAAAAGGTCCAGAAAACGAGATGAAGATTGACCGCGATATCATGGTGCTTGCGACGCCTGAAATTGCTAATCTTCCTGCATGGGTAATTGCATTGGTTGCTGCTGGTGGTCTTGCTGCTGCACTATCAACATCAGCGGGTCTATTGCTTGTTATTTCAACGTCGGTATCTCATGACCTATTGAAGAAAAACTTTATGCCGGATATCTCCGATAAGAAGGAGTTGATGTATGCCCGTCTTGCGGCTGCGGCTGGTATTGTGATGGCTGGTTACTTTGGTATTAATCCACCAGGATTTGTTGCTGCGGTCGTTGCGATTGCCTTTGGTTTAGCGGCATCGTCTCTGTTCCCTGCAATCATCATGGGGATTTTCTCTAAGACTGTGAACAAAGAAGGTGCCATCTCTGGCATGGTAACAGGTTTGCTATTCACCGCATCTTACATCGTTTACTTCAAGTTTGTGAATCCAAGTGCTAACACGGCAGATAACTGGCTATTTGGTATTTCACCTGAAGGTATCGGTCTAATGGGTATGGTGATTAACTTTGGTGTGGCATTTGCCGTAAGTAAAGTCACTGCAGCTGTACCACAAGACGTTGTTGATATGGTTGAGTCAATCCGCTTCCCTAAAGGGTCTGGAGAGGCACAAGATCATTAAATCGGGCTAGTAACCTAGCAATGTAAAAGGGCGCTTCGGCGCCCTTTGTGTTTTTAAACTCATAAACCATTTGGCCTTTAGTCGAATAGAGTCGCTAGGTTAAACCGCGATATAGTGGCCTATTAGGGTTTAATTGTGGGAGTGGTTTAATGGATGCCAGTGAATTACAGCCTATTTTACAGTTCTTGCATGAAAGAGTACCGTTTGATTCTTTAAGTGAAACGGCATTATCTCGCTGCTGTCATGGCTTGACCATAGGCTATTACAGTAAAGCCTCTGGCTTTGTTCCGCTTGATCCCACTAACCCCCAGCTTTATATCGTGCGCAGTGGTGCCTTTGAAGTACGTGACAAAAATGGCGAACTACTCGATAGGCTGGGTGAGGGCGACTATTTCGGATTTCCATCACTTCTATCTGGTGAAGAGGCCAGTAATCGCGTTGCTATCTTAGAAGATGGTCTGGTGTATCACTTGCCACCGGATATATTTGATTTCTTAAGGTTAGAAAGCCGCGATTTTGACCGATTCTTTAATCGTGCCTTTGCTAAGCGTTTGCGCCATCAGGGACGGTTTAAGGCTAAAGATCTGACCACGACGAGCAGAGTTACTACTCTGATGTCTCAGTCGCCGCTGACCATAGATATGAAGGCCAGTGTGGCGCAGGCGAGTCGATTAATGCGCGACTCTCGTGTTTCATCTGTACTGGTGATTGATAATAACAAGCTGGTGGGGATCTTAACCGATAAGGATCTGCGTAACCGAGTCTTGGCCGAAAACCACGATGGAAGCTTGCCGATACATCAGGCGATGACGACCACTCCTGTGTCGATAGAGTCTAACTCCTTGGTATTTGAGGCTATGTTGCTGATGAGCGAGCACAATATTCACCATCTGCCCGTTGTCGATAACGGTGTGACGACTGGCGTGGTAACAAGTACTGACATTTTGCGAGGTCAAAGCTCTCAACCTTTATTGTTAATTGGAGAGATTGAGCGGCAAAAAGATCTGCAAAGCCTCATTCAAGTCAGCAAGCAAATTCCTTTGTTACTACAAAACTTAATCAGTGCTGACGCCAGAGCCGAGGAGATCGGTCGGGTGTTAACGTCGGTCACCGATGCATTAACTCGGAGGTTAATCGTCCTCAATCAACAAATTCTAGGTGAAGCACCTATGGCATTTTGTTGGTTAGCTTTTGGCTCTCAAGGCCGGCAAGATCAAGCGGCATGTTCAGATCAAGACAACGGTTTATTGCTTGCCCATGAGCCTGATGAAGCAGCTAAAGGCTACTTTGATGCATTGTCGCACGCTGTATGTAAAGGTTTAGATGAGTGCGGTTATATTTACTGTCCGGGTAACATCATGGCGCAAAACCCCAAGTGGCGCATGTCTTTAGATAAGTGGAAGCAGACCTTCGATAACTGGGTTAATACCCCAGAACCTAAGGCTTTAATGCATGCCAGTATTTTTTTTGATATGCGCAGTGTCTATGGCCCGCAAACATTATTTGATGGCTTGCAAGATGCCGTACTGAGTAACACTAAAGATAACGATATCTTTCTTGCGGGCTTAACGGGTAACTCGCTTACCAGCTCGCCACCGCTAGGATTTTTTAGAAAATTTGTACTGGAAAGAGATGGCAGTGAAGTGAAAGGCATTGATTTAAAGCATAAAGGAAATGCGTTAATAACCGACATTGCACGGGTGTACGCGCTTTCTGCCGGAATTAAAGAGGTCAATACAGCTAAACGCATACGTGCGTTAATGGACCAAAGTATCATTAACCGTAAAGATGCGCTTAATCTGGCCGATGCCCATGAGTTTATCGCGCATATGCGCTTGTCTAATCAAGGCTATCAATATACTCAATCTTTACCTGTGACGAACTACTTAATGCCTCAGCATCTTTCTTCATTGGTTAGGCATCAGCTAAGGGATGCATTTAAAGTGGTTCACGACGGGCAGGTTGGATTAAAGCTGAAAATGATGCGCAGTTATTAAGGTCGATTAAGCAGGAGCAATCCATGCAATATGCTTAAGGCTGTTAAGGGCGGCGCTAATTTGAGAATGAGGCCATGAATTCGAGAAAGAGAATTTGAGAAACAGAATTTGAGAGATTTATACTTAAAGACCCGATTACAGCTTAATGCTTTGTTGTCTAAAGATACGGTAATTAGTGATTATAATCGTGCATTGATAACGCAGATCTCCAAGCCTTTGTCACAACTACCTTTGATGGCTGTGGATTTGGAGATGACCGGACTAGACTGCCAGTTCGATCAGATCTTGAGTATCGGCCTCATACCCATTCATAATGGATTACTGCAAGTTTCGCATTCAAAACATCTATTGGTCAGTATCGATGGCAGTGTCGGTGATAGCGCGGTGATCCACGGTATTGTAGATAACCAATTAACTCAGGCCGTTAGCCCTAAGCAGGCTATGGCGTGGTTTTTAGAGCAGACTCAGGGTCATGTGTTAGTCGCCCATCATGCACCGTTAGATCTTTGTTTCTTAAAAGCTGAAATCCGGCGTTGTTACGGTCAAACTATTCAGTTTGTTGCTATCGACACTATGGCCGTAGAGAAAAGACGTTTGCTGAGGCAGATTGATGTTATCAAAGAGGGGAGCTTACGCCTTGATGCCTGTCGGCAACGCTATGACTTACCGGTTTACGCTGCGCATAATGCGGCGGTCGATGCACTTGCATGTGGCGAGTTATTGCTGGCGCAAATAGCAGGCATTGCGGGAAATGATGAACTGTTTTTATTTGATTTACTTGGTTAAGCTTTACGTCATTGCTCTCACGCTTTTTCCGACAAATTAAGCTTTTTACCCCAGGTTATTAATACATTCTTTATCTCTTGTTTCTGGTATGGCTTATTAACAATCCCGTCCATTCCGCACTGATAACACTGCTCAGTTTCTGTAGAGGTAGTGCTTGCTGTTAAAGCGATAATAGGTTTGGTATATCCACTATTGCGAAGCCGCATAGTCGCTTCAAACCCATCAACTACTGGCATACGACAATCCATAAAAATCACATCAACTTGATGATTGTTAAGGTACTCTATGGCCTCTAGTCCATTATTGACAATGGTAGGTTTGATGTCGAACTTAGCTAAGATCATTTCAATCAGAACCTGGTTAACTGAGCTGTCTTCAACCACCAAGACTGACATCGAGTCGATAGGGAATTCGACTTCACTGACATGATTGAGTTTTTGATTTTGCGCGGCAATCTTTAAAGGGATCTTGATGTTAAACTCTGTGCCTAAATCTAGTTGAGAGGTCAATGTCAGCTCGCCGTGCATCTCATCAATTAGGTGTTTACATATTGCTAATCCAAGTCCTGTCCCTTCGTATGCGCGGTTACTAGTGTTGTTAACTTGGGTAAAGGGGTCAAACAAGGTGTCAATTTTATCTGCAGGGATCCCGCAGCCAGTATCAGCCACTGAAAAGCTAAATATTCCATCTTGCCACTGTATTTCTACCGTAATCTGACCTCTTTGGGTAAATTTGATGGCGTTACCTATTAGATTAACAAACAGCTGCTTTATTCTATCAGGATCGCCAGTCAACCTTGCGGGGATATCATTTTGGTAATTGAAGTTAAAGTCTAAGCCAAACTCCTCGGTTCTTTGTTTAAAAATGTCGAAGATCATCTTACAAAGCTGCTTAGGGGAGAAGTCGATTTCCACAATTTGTAGCATACCCGCACTCATTTTACTGAAATCGAGCAGGTCGTTTATGATGACCCGCAACAGTTCACCGGATTGTTGCATGGTACTTAAAAGGTGTTGTTGATGAGGTGTCAACTCGGTGTAACTCATGAGTTCTGCTGAGCCTAAAAGGCCGTTTAAAGGGGTTCTTAACTCATGATTAATCATGGCTACGAAGTCTCTTGTGGATTGCTCTGAGCTTTCAGCGCGTTGCTTTTCTTCAATCGTGCGGGCGAGTAATTCTTGCCGATTGTGAGCGGCGCTGATCATATCGCAAAACAGCAAGAGTTGTTTTTCAATCGTGTGCTGCCATGACAGTGGTGAAGCAATCACTATGGTTAAGCTACCTAAGATCACTTCTCCTGAGTTAATAATAATTTTGATTTGTTTATTGTCATCACTCCAAAATAACGGTGATGAAATAGAGTTGTCGGCATTGATAAGTGCTTTATCGCCAGCGTAATAGGAGCGAAACTTGCCGCTTTGATCTAATGATTTAAATCTGACTTTACTTGCCTTGATTTCGTCAATGCCAATTAGGTCATCGAGTAAACGTTGCAGCAAAATATTTGAGATGGGTTTTTGTAAAAATAGCTGATTAAAATCGAGCAGTATCGATTCAAGGTACGTTTTAAATTGAAGTAGTGCGATGTCCTGCTCTGATTTCTCTTTGATATTGATCAATGAGTCTTCGACGAGCTGTTTTGCAATATAAAGCTCGCGACTTTTTTCTTCTAGTAGTTTCTCAGCGGCTTTTTTAGCCGCTTTTTCGCGCTCGATCTTTTGCGAAAGTAAGTGAACTCTCTCAGTTAATTTATTGATCTCATTATCAGGCATAATTCATGCTCACGCTGAAATTAGTCAAGTCTAGTGATGGTAAAGCGTACTTGTGACTGCTCAGTGTTGAGCGAGTCCATTTGAATATCGATATTTTCGGCAAAGTGATCTGCACATCCTTGAATTAAGCCTAAACATACATGTGACATACAGCGGGCTGACAAGTAATCCATAACTAATTGTGTCTTAGTTGCCGAAATAAAATTGAAAGTGGGTGGGTTAGCGCTTGGATAGAGTTTTTTTACTTCAATATGAATGTATTCTTCTACACTCTTGATAAAACTAAAGGTGGAGTCAGCCTTGCCTTCGAGTCCTGGTAAGCTTTTATATAAGGTATTAAAAACCGACTTTCCATAGATCCTCTGTAACTCTTCAGCCGAGACTCCTGTCAATTTACTCAGAGTAATAATGAGGTTGATCAGATCTTTGTGATCATAGGTGCCAACACTGGTATATATGCCATCATTTTGATTTTCATCTAACATTTTTTGGCATACATCTAACCCAAAAGTGTCTTCTACTAGTTCGAGAAACTCGGCGAAGATAATCCCTTTCATCAATGACTCCTATGCTTAATCCTTCTATATTAAGGTAGTGTATTAAAAGTAATAATTCAACGTGTTAGCGGAAACTCAGTCTAGTTGTGGAGTGAGTTTCTATTGTGAACTCTGTAAAGAATAAGCTTTCATCAAGATACTCCTCTTTTAAGCTAAGGGTAAAGCTATACTCGCCACTATTTTACAACAGGCTTAGTTACATTTTTGGGCTTTGTAGGCTGAAAATCATTCGATATATTATCTATAGTTAATGTGAACACTATTGGCTCGAATACAGTTGGCTCTACTATAACTGCCCAACAGCTATTAACGATTTCAGATGTTGGTGAACCATTTCGAGAAGATCATAGGAAGGGAAAATGGCATTTCCGTTAATTTGGTTAGGTGCTGCAGCGGTCGGCGCGGCGATTGTTGCCGATGAGCGAGAGAAGCAAAAAAACATTGCGATGAAGCGTCGGCAAGGTAGGGCTAATAGTGAACATCGTCAGGGGCAGTCGGCAGAGCTTGCTCCTAGTCTGTGGAAAACCGGCGACAAGGTGGTTAAACCTGAGCCAGGCGCTATTGTTTGTTGTTTCGTATTTGGAGTGATTGAGCATACAGGTATTTGGATCGGTGATAATACGCTGGTGGAGTTACACGGGAGTGGTTTGGTTCGCGCTGTATCGGTAAAGCGTTTTTTAGCAGGACGTACGGGAAGCCGTATCTATCAAGCCTGTGATCACCAACATCGAGCCTTAATCGGTGAACAAGTCCTCGCAAGAGCTAAGCAATCCATATTTAATTATCGTGACTATGACTTGTTTGATAATAATTGCCATCGTTTTGTTTGGCACTGTTTAAGCGGTGAAGAGCGAGCTTTATCAAGCTTTGGTAAGCTTAATAATCAGATCGGCTGTTATTTTTCTGAGGCGGTATATTGGGATGAGTTGGAATTATCTCCTAATTAATATGCCGTTAAAGCCCCATAAAAAACACCGATATGAATCGGTGTTTTGTAGTTCATGCTAGCAACTAACTATAGTGTTAGCCGCAGAAATGCTTAACCGCTTTCGCAACAAGTTCAATACCTGTTTTATCACAAGGTGGTAGCTCTGCATCGCTTGTGTTAATTGGTGTGACTCGGTCGCCCCATTTAATCAAAGCTGCAGCAGATGTTAGACCTGCACCAAATGCACAAGATAAAATGGTTTGATTAGGTTGAATTTTACCTTGCTCTAAAGCATCACAGATTGCAATCGGAATAGTTGCTGCAGAGGTATTACCATAATTAGCAATGTTCACAACTGCTTTCTCTTTCGGGATCTTCATACGGCTAATTAACGTATCGATAATACGCTCGTTCGCCTGATGAGGGATAACCCAATCGATCTCTTCTTTATCGATACCGCACTTTTCGATAACTTTAGTGCTTAACTTACCCATACCAGCGATAGCACGCTTAAAGATCTCTTGACCGTTAAATTCGATATAGAAGTCTAAAGATGAGGCTTCGAATCTATCCATTGCAGTACCAAACCCTGCTTTTAGGATATCACGACCATCAGGGTCGTTATTTAGCTCATAGCCCAATACACCAATCGCTTCGTCAGTCGCTTCTAATACTACAGCGCCGGCGCCGTCACCAAAAAGTACGGCGGTGTCACGACGAGACCAATCTAGGAAGAATGAAAGACGTTCAGCGCCAATCACGAGTACCTTCTTACATTGACCACTTTTGATCTGTGAACTACCTAGACCTAGGCCATATAAAAAACCACTACAAGCGGCGTTGATATCAAAAGCGGCGCAGGTTGCACCCACTTCTGCTTGTACTGTTGAAGCGATATTCGGGATTAGGGTATCTGGAGTCGCGGTGGCAAGAATAATCATATCTAGCTCACTACCATCGATCCCCGCAGCCGCGAGCGCTCGTTTGGCTGCTACAGAGGCTAGTGCCGACGTATCAACGTGGCTAATGTGTCTTTGGCTAATACCTGTACGTGGTTTAATCCATTCGTCAGAAGTTTCGATAAATGTTGCAAGATCATGATTTGTTAGGGTGGCGGGCGGAACACACTTTCCCCAACCAGTAATAGTGGCGTACTGCATCTAGGTATTCTCTATCAATTAAAAAGGCAGAACCTGAGCTCTGCCTTATGGGATCTGTATAAGTGAAGCTTAGCAAAGATCATGCTAATCAAACAGTGAGCTAGTCCTCTTGTTGGCTAACTAATACGCGGATTGCTTCGGCAGCATGTAAGATATGCGCGCGTAATACCTCGACGGCTTTTTCAACATCTTTTTTCTTACAATATTCAAGTATTTCACGGTGATCTTGTTGAGCCTTAGGTACACCACTTGCAAGAAATAGTTGTAATCGAACGTAACGGTCACAACTAGTATTTAATCCTTGGACGACTTCAAGAGTGTGTGGGCGGTTCGCCGCACTGTAAAGACAAGTGTGGAATTGTGAGTTTAATCCACTCCAGTTTTCAACTTGTTCTTTATCTTGGAAGGCCGCATCCATCTCTTGCAGAATACATTCTGCTTGATTGAGATCTTCTTCACTTAAGTTAGGTATCGACTTCGCGAGTAAGTCGCCTTCAATCAGTGCTCGTAAATCAAAAAGTTCGGTGACATGCTCAGGAGACAAGAGTGTAGCTGTCGCGCCTTTATGGGCTTCAAACTTAACTAAGCCTTCGGCCTCCAGTTGCAATAAGGCTTCCCTTACCGGAATTCGGCTAACATTCAATTCATCAGCTAAGGCGCTTTGACGTAAAGGTTTTCCTGCCGCAATTTCACCGGAAAGGATTTTTTCCCTAAGCACCTCGACCACAATTTGTGTGCGAGTTTTATGGACGATAGGTGTTGTTCTGCTCATAGTTCCCGATTTTTTTGTTATTTATACAAGTTGATCCGTCCTAGGTTACCGCTAATGCCATTATAATGAAAGGGAAACCATAGGTTTCCCTTTCACATTTTTGACATACTTAAAACGTGATGACGCCAGTTTGGCCTTCAATAACGCGGGTTGGCAACAGGCCATTAGGCATATTTTGGTAACAAATAGGTCGCTCAAATCGTGCCATTGCAGCAGAACCTACAGACGTGGTACGGCTATCGGTACTGGCTGGGTATGGACCACCGTGGTTCATTGAGTGACACACTTCAACACCTGTAGGCATTTGGTTGAAAATCAAACGACCGACATTGAATGCTACCGCTTCAATTAGGGTTTTATTGTCTGCAATTTCAGACTCTAAACCGTGAATCGATGCGGTAAGTTGCCCTTCAAGTTGTTCTGCAATAGCTTGCATTTGAGCGTTATCATCACACTCGACCAATACAGAACATGGACCGAACACTTCCTGCTGAATATCATTCGATGCGATAAAGTCAGCTGCTGTCACTTTTAGTGCAGTCGGCCGAGTAAAGTGGTTAGCCGGCGAAGACTCACCTTGAGCGATAAGCTCTACTTTCGGATTGGCGACTAGCGCTTCAATTTGTGCCTGATAAGTACTTGCAATCCCAGCAGTTAGCATACTTGCTGCGCTTTGAGATGCGACATCTTGTGCCAAAGTTGCCTTGTAGCGGTTAAGTGCATCGCCTTTTACTGCAATGACTACACCTGGGCTAGTACAAAATTGTCCGTGGCCCATCAACATAGACTGAACTTGAGTCGATGCTAAGCTTTCAGCTTGCTCTTCTAAGATCTCAGCCAAGATAAATTGTGGATTGATTGAACCTAATTCGCCATAAAATGGAATGGGTTCTGCACGCGCGGCACATAGATCAGATAAGATTCGGCCAACTTTAAGCGAACCAGTAAAGCCTACGGCTTTGATGGCTGGGTCTGTGACGAGTGTTGTTGACACCTCAGGTGCAAAACCTTGTACCAGATTAAATACGCCGTTTGGCATATCGCACTTAATTGCTGCACGTTCGATTGCTCGGCTGACAAGCTCGCTGGTTGCGGCATGCGCCGGGTGGCCTTTAACTACAACAGTACAGCCGGCAGCAAGAGCTGATGCCGTGTCACCACCTGCTGTTGAAAATGCCAGAGGGAAGTTAGATGCACCAAATACTGCAACTGGTCCAAGCGGAAGGGTCGTCAGTCTTGTATCAGGCTTTGGTAGCGGTTGTCTTTCTGGGTTAGCCAGATCCACATAGCGGTTATCGATAGGGTTTCTTAAGTTGCCCGCGAATAATCTCAACTGACCACATGTACGTCCAGTTTCACCTTGAAGACGTGGCATTGGTAAACCCGTTTCTAAATGAGCGGTTTCAGTTATAGCAGCAATGTCAGCTTGAATTTCGTCTGCAATGGCTTCAAGAAATTCAGCACGACGAGTTGGCGCAAGACTACGGTACTGAACAAATGCTTGCTTTGCAGCAGTCGTAGCACTGGCAACTACAGCTTGGCTTGCGTTCGCAAAGCGCCATGTAAGTGCTTCGTTGGTCACAGGATTAGTACTGTTAAAGTCGGTTGACTCGCTAGTCCATGCACCATTAATAAAGTGTTGGCCTGAAATCGCAACTTGGGTTAAATCTGTCATGTTTACTCCTGAGTTTGAAAGCTCAATTAGAAATTCTATAGGGTTAGACTACCTGGAAGCCAAATGCATACGGGTCATTATCATCTACGGTTATGGCATTTTTGCCGATAATCCTTGCCCAGCCTTTGATACTTGGCATAATCGCTCTGTGCTTACCGACCGTGGTTTCAGCCTCAATACGGCCGACAAACTGGCTGCCGATAATGCTTTCATGGGTGTATTCATCACCAACGCTGAGTAAGCCCTTGGTAAATAACTGTGCTAAACGTGCGCTGGTACCTGTTCCACAAGGAGAACGGTCGATTGCTTTATCACCGTAGAAAACGGCATTGGCACCGTCAGAGCCATCACTAATTGTATCTCCAGTCCAAAGTACGTGGCTGACACCATTAACCGTAGGGTCATCTGGGTGAACACAAGTAAGTTGCTGCTGAGCGACTTCCCTTACAATCGGGCTCCATTTTAAAATGTCCCCGGCACTCCAGTGACGAAGCCCTGGGAAGTTCTCTTGAGGGTCAACGATAACGTAATAGTTACCACCATATGACACATCAACTTTTAGTGTGCCAAGGCCTGGGATGTCTAATATTTGATCCTGATGAGCTAAGTAGGCGGCAACATTATAAATTTTTACCCAATCGACCTTTTCACCAGTTTGCTGATAATCAATTTTTATCTGTCCGGCTGGAACATCGATAATAAGTTGTCCAGGTGTTTTAGCTGTTAATAAGCCAGACTCAATCGCAGCGGTGATGGTGCCGATGGTGCCATGGCCGCACATAGGTAAACAGCCACTGGTTTCGATAAATAGGATTGAAGCGTCGGCGTTGTCTGAGCAAGGAGGGTAAAGAAAAGCACCTGACATCATGTCGTGGCCGCGAGGTTCAAACATTAAGGCTTTACGGATCCAATCATACTCACGGAGAAAATGTTGGCGCTTATCGCTCATGTTATCGCCAAGTAGGTGAGGGTGGCCGCTGGTGACTAATCTGACCGGGTTGCCACAGGTATGGGCATCAACGCAAAAAAACGTGCCTTTTAGCATGTAAAACACTCCATTGTTATAGTTATAGTTATAGTTATAGTTATAGTTATAGT
>NZ_BPFA01000049.1 GCF_019655055.1 Shewanella sp. MBTL60-112-B2 | reverse complement strand
AGAGCCGCTAAAACTCGCCACTCTGGAGCGTTTTGGCTGCCTACTTCTGCGTTGAATAACTTCACAAGGGAGCAACCATTCTTTCAGTTATTCGCCTTGAATTAGTTTGCCAAAAACGCTCTGAGTAGATCAACTTCTTATACTAATTGGTATAAATAAAAAAGCGCTGATATACAGCGCTTTTAATCTTGCCTGAGTATTTACTCGTGACAGTCAGCACACTCTTTCATTGTTAGATCTGGAGTGTGGATCTCTGTATCTAACTCGTGAGCACTTCCCATATCGTGACAATCGTTACAAGTAGCAATGCTTGCTTCCATTTCTGTATGCTCTTCAACATTAATAGTCTCATGGCAGTCAGTACAGTTTACAGCCATAGCTGAAGCAGAAAATGCTAACGCAGCAACCAAAGTTAAATATTTCATATGCATTCCTTAATATCGGAGTTATCGCACTTAATGTTGTGTTATTACAGAACTGTTAAGGCTTATTTTTGTTTATGCTACCTAATAAATGAAAGACTTATCGTCTCGGCAGCTCTTATGTACCATGATATGACTTAACCTTAATTGAAACTTAAATCCGCACCTTTAGTTGAACAAAAGCTGAACAAGAGTTCGATGACATGTTAAGGATGTGAGCAAGGTCTGACATATCACCAAATTTAGCCCTTTTTCTTTCGCCACCCACAAATTAAAACCTTAAAACTTAAGATGAATCACTCTCCATTACCGCTGTTTTTTTGCGCGACCAGTGTAGGATATCTGATTAAAAGTTGATCTCCCTTACCAAAGTTAATAAATTGTAACTAATCAATGCAAAGATAAAGAACATTAATAACTTCCACTCGCAATAAAGGCGCGCTCATTTGGGGAAATTAGACAAGAATAAACTCCTGTTAGCCTCAGTGTTAGGGTTAGTCGGTTTGCTCGTAAACCTTTACCCCATCCATCTATTCGCTAACATACAGCTAATCCTCGGCAACGTCTCCTACGTTATTGCCGCTATACTGCTTGGCCCTTGGTATGCACTTTATACTGCAACGCTCACCGTTACCGGCCTAATGATCGTTTGGGACAGTCCCCATGTGTACTTCTTATTCGGCGTTGAAGCCCTTTTCTTAGGTTTTGCCAGAAGAAAAGATATCTACGCGTTATACGCAAGCTTTGGCTTTTGGCTGTTTATCGGTATGCCACTCTTTTATCTTTATATCTTTCTATTTACCGATCTCCCCAGTAGTCACATTGCCTTTATCATCCTAAAACAAGGGATAAATGGTTTAGTCTATGCTTGTATCGGCTCGCTGATGATCACTTTAACGCCGTCTTTTTGGCACTTTAATAGTAAAATCAAAGATAGGCAAAGACGAACGTTCAATGGCCAATTGACTTACACTTTCACATTAGTGATAACCGTCGCCCTGCTGTTAGCCGCATTATTATTTAATAATCAGTTTATCGAACGCCAACAAGCCTTGCTTTATCATAATATAGAAAGCTCTGCCGCTCATTTAGGCCTCTCGACCCAAGCCTATATTGACTCACACACCCAAGCGATTAAGAACGCTGCTGCATGGCTGAGCTTAAATCAGCATTCAGAGACAGAAGAGCAAATTTTGTTGTCTCAATTGCATGCAAACTATCCAGGATTTATCACAATGCTCCTGGCTGATAGTGAAGCGGTTGTCTTTGCTGCAAGTCCAGCGTCATTACTTTCAAGCCTTGAGTCTGAACAACACGAAATTTCAGTCCGTGATCGAGACTACTTTGTACAAGCTTTTGTTAATCAGCGTAACTTTATCTCTCCGGCATTTCTTGGCAAGGGGTTTGGCCAAGATCCGATTGTTGCAATCAGTGCGCCTATCTACCGTTCAGACAACTCGCACCAACCGATAGGGATCATTGAAGGCTCGTTAGATTTAAAAGAGTTCAAGGTGATAGATAACATAAAAACCAGTCAGATTAATCAGTCCATCGTGCTTATCGATAAAAACGGTAGAGTCATTTACGCCACTGACAACCTTGGCATTACGCCACTATCAACATTCAATTACTCGCTACCCAGTGAAAATTATATAACGCCCTTTCCTATGCTTAATATCTCTCATAGCGATACGATGGCACCGGAGTACGTCTATGCGAGTGTGACTTTAGAAAATGATTGGCAACTATTTGTACTCAATCCTTTTCGGCCTCTGGTTGATTTAGTCGAAAGTATGTACCTCGCGACATTTGCCATTTTATTTATCGCATTGTCTGTAACCATCTATATCTCACGTGTGATTAGCGCTCGACTCACGCTGCCGCTTGAAAATATCGCCAACAAATTCAGTACTCAATCAGATAATAACTATGTGGATTATGCCGTTGATGATGAGTCGCCACAGGAGATCTACACACTATTTCAGCGTCTAAAACAAAGTAAAAGTCAGCTTATTGGTTACCAGTTGGAGCTTGAGGAAAAAGTCGCAGTACGGACCTTGGAGCTTGAACATGCTAACAGCAAACTAAAAGCGCTTGCCGAAAAAGACCCTCTGACAGGGTTATATAATCGTCGATACGCCGAAGATAAGTTCCCTGCAATTCAACAGTTATGTAAGCGGACAGATGAGATTATTGCAATTGCTCTGCTGGATCTTGATAAGTTTAAATTCATTAACGACACCTACGGTCATGATGGTGGCGATCTCACTCTTAAACGTGTCGCACAGCTTCTAAGCCAGGAATTTAAGCGCGATTCAGACATTATAGTGCGATACGGCGGTGAAGAGTTTTTGCTCATCATGCCGCTGTGTAATGCTTTAAAAATTGAAAGTCATCTAGAAAAGTTCAGACAAAAACTAGAAAATATTGTCATCGACAGCCAACAGGACCTGCAGCCGTTTAGGGTAACCACCAGCATAGGGGCGGTGATTGGTAATGGGACTTATAGTGATTCACTGGAGCAGTGGGTTAAACAAGCTGATATTAATCTATATCAAGCCAAAAAGGCGGGTCGAAATAAACTGATTTTCACCACCTTAGAAGATTAATCAACATACTAAACAAGCCTCTGCGATTATGGGACTATCACCTCATCCATTTTGCTTAGCATATAAGGGTGAAATGGGTTCCATTTTTGTCTTAAAATCTCACTGGCAGAAACACTGATCACGCCTCGCTCTCCACGAGATGCCCCCGTACCTATCTGAATATGGGGTTTATCACCATTCCAAATAGGGCCATATAAGGCATCGCTTTTTGGAAAGGGTAACGCAACATGCGATAGTGAATAGATCTGTTTTGGCCAGCTAAGCCCTAGGGAGTCTGTACTATTATCATTTAACCGCCGAGCCTGAATATCTCGGCTCTCTTGGCTTTCGTTTTCAACTAAGGTGAACTCATAGTTAAACTCCCCCTCCGTCATCATATTCCGATAAGGTTTTAAGGGGTCATTCAGAATAAGACTTAAGTTCACCTTCGTTCTGTTGATATCAAATAGCACCAACTCGTGACTCGCATCGGGTAACTGGCTATATAACGCACTTATCACAGCACTTGTGTCAACGGTATCATCAGTGAGTGACTGAAACGTCAATATTGGTGATAAGCCGTTCAGTCGATCCTTGCCCTGTCGCAAGATGAGATCATGATTACGCATCGAAAGCTGATAAACCACATCTCCAGCATTAACAGCAAAGGAGCCATACTTAAACGGGTCGTACTCTGCTTGAATGCTATTCCAGCTTAGTTTATCTAGACCAAGTACCATCCCAAGTCTTGCTTGCCATTTAGCCCCTGCGGCTACTGGAGGTAAGCCTATTGCGGGTGAGATCAAAACCATAGCTGAGTAATCAGCTTCTTTATTAGCGGCGAGAAGCTCAAGCTCATGATTTAATGCTAATGCCGCTCCCGTTGAGAAGCCCACTAGATATAAAGGTTTTTCACCTAACACTTGCTTCATATGCCGTGTTGCCAGCGCTACCGCTCCCGCCATATCTTGCCAACTGATATTGGTTAATGCCGATGGTAAAGTGCCATGCCCCGGTAGTCTAAGCCCTAAAATATGAGCCCTGCCTTTATAGTGATTCGCGAAATGTGACAAGGCATAGGGAGAGTCTGACATACCATGGAGTAGAAGTACCCCAAACTCAGCATCATCTTTGGGCCATTCATAACTGCGATTCCAGTCTTGCGGCCAATGCGCTGGATCAGAATAACTACCATGCACATAGCGGTTCAGAATATCGAAAGGTTGAGGCTCTGATGGCTCAAGATAAACCTTCGTCTCCAATTCAGAGAAGAGTTTATCTTCAAGCTTCATATAATCGGCAAAAGTGCTCAATTCGCTTGCTGCACGGTACTCTGAAGTTAATTCTGTTGTGTGCCAAATCGATAAATCGGGACGTGAATTCAAAAACCAAACCGCCATAGCGATTAACGCGATGAAGGTTCCTAAGGATGCATAAAACAGCGCAAAGGCTAAATGTTTTGTCGACCCAATAATAATGGCTTTCATAAAAGTCGCGATTTCCTCTAAACAAGCAAGCTAATATAAGATAACTTACACGCTTTTACGCTGAAACGGTAAAGATAGGCTGAAAATTGAATAAAAATAGACAGATAATAGGTTCAAAGAGTGCTCAGACATGTTTCTATTTACCGACGCCACCTATTCTTCCCGAAGCTTGGAGCCATACCGCGCCCGAAGCAGTACAGCACTTGATTGAGGCCAACGGTAATCATTGGCGAAAAATTTTAACCATCATGGCAAAATTGTCTGTTACCGATAAAAACTGGAAGTTTTACCGCGACAATCTGCTACTGAAACAAGATGAATGCATTAGCATTAATAGTAATGAGCTCAACCCCAATGCTGGTTTGCACATTATTTGTGGTCAACAAAGCGCTCAAAACCTGCAATTATCGCGGTCTCAGTTCCAGCCTATCAACACGTCGACTACGCTTGTCAGTAAACACGCTGAGCAATCAATTTACCTATGCCCCTATCTCGATTACCGTCAATTCCCTAATCTGCAAATTGATTTATTAAGAGCAGTTTTATACCTACCTTCATTAGGTTAATCTCTGGCTTCTGCTCAAATAAAAAGGCGCTTAATGCGCCTTTTATTGGTGTCAAAACTCTTGGTCACTCAATCGTTGAAATTAAGCCGTTAATATTGAATAGCTAAATTAAGCCAGCTATAAAAGTGACTATAAAATCGAGGATAAGTGTTAATCATAAATCGTTGGAATAGGCTCACGCTTATGCTGAGTGGCGCGGTAGATCCCTACCAGTTTGTCATTAACAAATTCGCTAACCTCTTTACCCTCTAAAAAGTCATCGATTTCATCGTAAGTTAACCCCAAGGCGACTTCATCCTCTAACTGAGGTTTGTTCTCTTCTAAATCTGCCGTTGGCGCCTTAATAACTAACTTTTCGGGAGCACCAAGGAATGCGGCAAGCATGCGAACCTGACGCTTATTAAGGCCAAACAAAGGCGCTAAATCACAGGCTCCATCGCCCCACTTGGTATAAAACCCTGTAATGTTTTCGGCGCTGTGATCGGTTCCTACTACTAAACCAGCTACTAGACCCGCTATCTCATACTGGGCAACCATGCGCATTCTTGCTTTTACGTTCCCCTTAACAAAGTCGACTTTGTCGGCCTCTGGTAACGTAATCCCAGCCGCTTCTACAGCCGCTAGCGTTTCACTATGAACGCCATCCACTCCCTGCTTCACATTCACCGTAACTTGCTTTGAAGGCTGGATAAACTGACAAGCCAGCTGAGCTTCATCTTCATCCTTTTGCACATCGTAAGGTAAACGGACCGCGATAAACTGGTAACTGGTACCGCTGGCGTCACTATTGAGCTCATCAACGGCTAGCTGACACAAGCGCCCCGCTAATGAAGAGTCTACTCCACCACTAATACCCAAGACTAAAGAGGAGGTACTCGATTGCTTAAGCTTCGACTTAATAAATGCGACGCGCCTTTGAACTTCAAAGCCAGGGTCGATAGCATTAAGCACCTGCATTTCTCTTAGGATCTGTCCTTTCACGTTCTACACTCCGATGGTAGTTGGCAGAAAAATCGGTTTATATTATGGGTGAATTCTTGCGACAATTCACGACCTGTTTAATAACAATCGTGTTAATTTAAACGTTAATTAGCAATACGCATCATTTAAGCCACTAAAGTCATCATTAACAAAACCAATAAGAGATCCAATGGAACTGCAATTACTACTTTCACTGAGTATTATCCACCTCGTTGCTCTTGCAAGTCCCGGTCCCGATTTTGCCTTAGTCGTCCGCCTTGCAACACAAGAGTCACGCGCCGCTGCAGTTGCTTCGGCCTTAGGGATAGCCGTGGCAATTTTAGGCCATACACTATTAAGTTTAACTGGCGTAAGTCTGATTATTCAAAGTTCAGATAAGCTATTTTCAATCGTACAAATACTGGGGGCAAGCTACCTTGCTTGGATGGGGCTAGGTGCGATAAAAGCCGCTTGGCTACATTGGAAAGATCACGTCACTCTCGAAAAAAGTGCAGCATCTAAAGGGATAAGTAGCTTTAAAGGGTTTATGCAAGGGCTCTATACCAATATTTTAAATCCCAAAGCTTTAGTGTTTTTTATCACCCTTTTTTCAACTTTGATTACTCCCGAGATCAACTTAGCCACAAAAAGCGCTGCTGCGGCGCTACTGTTTGGCTTATCCTTTTTCTGGTTCAGTTTTATTGCAGTGGTACTCTCTAAACCAAAGATTCAGCTTAAGATGAAAAGAGCCAGCCCTTTCATCAACCTAATAACAGGTTTGGTGTTTGTTGGTGTTGCACTAATGATTATTGCCGGGCTGCTGGGCTAATATTTACTCTAATAGAGAGGACACATAACAGAGTTAACTTAAGAAAGCGCTAGCTGACGATAGGGCTGAAGCAGTTCTCACTCTTCTCACCTAGGATCATCAAAGCAGACATTAGGTTTAATGATTGCTTTGATGATTACTTTAATAATTGCTTTGCTAATTAGATAATCGGTTAGGAGATGGCTTAGAGAGCAATCATCCGACTAATTGATGCTTCTCTAATCGATATAAAAAAGCCTTATAACTTAAACCCAACTGTTTTGCCGCCTGAGTACGATTACCTTCATGGCGAGACATCGCTTGCTGTAGACAGTCTTTCTCAAATGCTTCCCACTCAAACCCCGCCTCAGGAAGTACAAACTGACTCGGATTAATCGCGACTTGCCCTAAGGCCAGTTCCGCCACCAGCTCTTGCTCATCACCCAGTAACACGAAACGCTCAATTCTATTCGAAAGCTCTCGTACGTTGCCCGGCCAAGGGTAATCGAGCAGAGACTTCATCGCTTCAGCACTTAACTTAAGCGCCTCGACACCGTACTGACCAGCATGAATTTTTAAAAAGTGCTCGATAAGCCGGCCAATATCTTCTTTACGTTCTCTCAGTGGCGGCATATCGATGGGCACCACATTGAGTCTATAGAATAGATCTTCTCTAAAATTGCCCAGCTCAACTTCCTCTTTAAGGTTTCGGTGGGTTGCGGCAATGACTCTAACATCTAACTTTATCTCGCCATTTTGGCCTAACCTTGAGATCACGCCCTCTTGTAAAAATCTGAGTAATTTAGTCTGTTGTAACAGGGGTAACTCACCGATTTCATCAAGAAAGATAGTACCGCCATCTGCCGCCTCAAGCTTACCGATCTTCAGCGTATTGGCGCCTGTAAAGGCCCCTTTCTCAGCACCAAACAGCTCCGATTCCGCGAGAGTTTCAGGAATGGCACCACAATTGATGGCGACAAACGGCTTATGTTGACGATTGGATAGTTGGTACAAGGCCCGAGCGGCGAGTTCTTTACCTGTGCCACTCTCTCCGCCAATTAAAACTGTGGCATCGGTGGCACTGACTCTTTGTACTCGAGCATAGACCTTCTGCATACACGGGGCCTTCCCCACTAGCCCCACGAGCTCCTGCTGCTGGGATAACTCTGATGCTAGGCGTCGATTTTGCTGTTTTAACGTAAGCGATTTAGCGACTTTGTCTATCGCCATCAATAATGACTGACGCTGATAAGGTTTTGATAAATAATCATCTGCCCCAGCTTGCATAGCGTCTACAGCGTGAGTGATAGTGCCGTAAGCCGTGGCGATAATAAACCCCATATCTGGGTGTTCTCGCCTAACGTAAGTCAGTAGATCCATTCCAGTTAACTGCCCAAGCTTCCAATCGGAAAAAACCAGATCCGGTGCACTCGATTTTATCGACAAAATCGCCTCTTCAACACTTTCTGCGCTGGTGATCTGATAGTGGTTAGAAGCGAGTATTTGGCAGATTAGCTCGCGTTGATCAGGCTCGTCTTCCACAACTAAAATCTGTAAAGGGGCATTATTCATTGTTTCACCTCACCTTGATCCGAACCCTTTCTACTTAAGTCTGTGTTTGAATCGCTATTTATTAGTGTTTGAATGAGCACTGGTTTTATTACTTGAGTCTGTGCTTGTTTTTTTACTTGAGCTTGTACTTGAGTCAGCCCCTTGTTCACCACGACTAAAGATAAGCGTCACTATGGTGCCACCTTGGGGATTGTCTTCAAACTGGATTTCGCCATCGTAATGACTCTCGATTAAGCGCTTCGCGATATAGCTCCCCATGCCAGACCCCTCTGTCTTAGTAGTGACATGGGGTTTAAACATCTGCGACTTAACCAAGGGGTCAATCCCTTTGCCCCAATCTGTAATGATAACTTTCTTGGCATTTTCATCTTGCATCAGCTCGATTTTTATCTGCTTGGCATCCGGGTCGGCTTCTACCGCGTTAATCATCACCGCATGTAAGATACTTCTGAGTTCCGACTCAGCTCCATTAACGAAAACCTCACTGCTTTGTGGATCAAACATGACTTTCGGTTTGAGCCCTGTGATCGACAACTCCAAAAGCACATCCTGAATGATGGCGTTTAACGGAATAGCTTTATCACGTGCCACCTCATGACTCGAAAGCGTTAATAGCGACTGAATACTTTTATCCATCAAGGCGATTTTCTGCTGCATCTTGTTATTGAGCCTCTCACGTTCGGCCAAGGCTTCACTCCAAGTGCTCTGCTCTGAAAGTAATCCCAAGGTATGCAATGGATTTCTCAAGCTATGGGCAATCCCTCGGGTGATCTGCCCAAGATCGGCCAAATGTTGCTGTTGCGACATCTGCAGCTCTTTCTTACTTAAATTCGCTAATGCCAGACTCATGCGATTAAAACCCGTTAAGATCTGCTTTAACTCTTTAACCCCTTGTTCTTTAAGTTGCACGCCAAATTGACCGTTTGCCAATTTTTGATGACCACCAGCCAGCTCACTTAAAGGCCCCGTCACATGGTGGCTAAGCCAGTAAGCCAATAATAGAGCCATCACACTCGTGATTAGAATGGCTAGCAAAACCGATTCGCTAAAGCGCTCTAAAAGGAGATTCGCACCGCCACTTGGTAAGTCAACGCTGCGCTCTTCATTTAGCACAATAGAGCCGTCATTACTGCTCTGCCCCTCAACAATGAGTACTCGTCCCTCTTTAAGCCACTCATCGGTATGGATCTCAATGCTGTCTAGACTCTGCTCTACACGTCGCTGATATTCTCGCGCCGCTTGCTTACGCAGTTGCTGCATATCCTCGCGATTGCTTTCTAATAACACACGCTCTTTTTCTAACAAGGCCTGCACCTTGCCTTTCAATGCTTTCTGCTTTGCCTTAAATACATCGTTTTTAAGCTGTGACTCCCCGCCCTCGGATACACCTTTAGCAAGCTCAAACGCCAGCTGATCGATTTCACTATTTAAGCTATCGAGTTGGAGATCAATTTCATGTTCAGACTCTTCGGTTAATCGGTCGACTTCATGCTCAAACTTTTCGTTTATCTGTTCATTTTGCTCTAGCCAATCAATGCTATCCACCTCAGCTCTTGGCATGAGTTCAGGCTCTTCATCTGGCGCCTGTGGAAATGAAAACTCCATACGTTCAAGCTCTGCAGCATTCTCAATCACCACGCTGACCAGACTCTTAGATAAACTTTTTGAGCTTTGCTCAAGCTCTGCTTGTAATTGAGCTTTAAAATACTGCGCCACAAATAACTGGCTCATAGCCAACAATAAGATGAGCGCGCCAAATAGCATGAATACATAGCGTTTTATCGACATAATTTCTCTTTTATTTCCCTATTCTGGCTCTGCCGTTATCTCTATAGAAGACGAATATTGAAGCTTGATTTACAAGATTGATATACAAGATTGATACCAAACTCTATCTCACCCAAATCAATGCCGTTTCAGTGCAGTCCTATGCAAAGAGTGCGGCTTACCCCTGCAGAATTTAAGTAACGACTTAACCTAATCATGGTTAAAGCTAACACAAATCGAATCAATATCCCCATATCAGGAAGTTGCCTTCCCATATCCGCAACTCTTATCGCGTCATCATTTTTCATTTAACCGAGCAAATACCTGCCAATGCCTGTATGGCTCTGGGGGCAACAAAGTTGGCACGGCCTTCGCAATTCCCTTTCAGACACTTTTCGTAAAGCGTCTTTTAGTCGATAAGTTAACTGCAATGCTATTTAAAGGGGAACAATATGAACTTAAAACCACTCGCTATCGCTCTCGTAACAGGCTGTTTAACCTTGTCTCAACTGGCCTATAGCGCACCGACCGATATAGAGGTCATAGACAACATAGACCGTAAGCTAATCACCAAGATCAATACCGATGAAAACGATATCACCCATGTCACCGTTGCTGTAGATGGCACTTCCCACGACATGTCATTTACGGCTCAAGAGCTCAGTGACAAACAGAGCGTTAAGCAGAGAATCAGTGAATTGCCTAAGGATGTACAAAAGCCCGTTTTGAGGATGCTAGAGCGAGTTCAGCTGCATGCTGCTAGCCCAAGGCAGCCTCTGGATCCAAAAGTTGAACAGGCCATTAAAATTAAACTTGAAAAACTACATCAGCAGCTCAGCGGTAAAGAAGCCGAAATAGAAGCCCACGCCTTCAAGCTAGAATCTAAGGCTCGCGAAATAGAAGAGAAAGCCCGTGAGCTTGAAGTAATATTTGAACAAAATGAAGGCCAGTTTGAAATTCATATGGATTCCCTTGGTGATGATATCGAGATACTCACCGAGCAAATTACCGAACTTGAATTAGAACGCCTTGGGCTCGATGGTGACGCCTCACGCGTACTAATCATCCAAGGTCATGGTAAACCGACTAGCTCGGATATTCTCGAGCTTATCGAGCGCGCCGAGTTGACTGATGAACAGAAACAAAAGTTGAGTGAAGTATTAGCGCAAAAGTAACCAGGCTGAATAGAGCGACTAAGCCTAGAGGTTCACTTTGCATAGTAATATCTAAAGTTGATTAGCCTTCGAATGAAGGCTGATTACATTTATTTTTGTATCGTTGCTATGGGGTAGCCCGTTTGAACTTGTAGCTTCGTAGTTATCCACCGCCTGCCGCGGGTGCTGGACAGGATGTTCGAATGTCGTGATCACATGGATGTGAAGGAACGACCTTATTTGCAGACACTGCTGAAGCTCGCCGCTAGTACGTCTGACCTCCAAGGATGGTGGAAATGCCAAATTCAGTATGGAACTGAATTGGCCTTGTAGGCTCAACGAAAACATCCTTGTTTTCGACGGCTTCAACCGTATCTGCACTGGATAATTTTCTTCTTCGATTTAGGCTGAAGAGTTAGATTTCTAACTTGGAAATGCCCCAAAGTGAGTTAGCCTTTGAATTAAGGCTGGTTACATTTTTTGTTCGGTGTTATATGGCTGTGAGTATTAAATTGATGCTCTAGAGTTATTAATCGCCTGCAGCGAGCGTATGTGCAGACACTGCCGTGACACGCTGCAAGTCCCTCCTTGGAGGCTCGGCCATGACGAATAGCATCCCTGCTAAAAGGCCAGTTCGGCATCCTGCCTCTCGTTCGAAAGCTTGATAACTACGTTATCTCTCACCTTGTCATGGACGGTCACGGCCGTATCTACACGTGGTAATTGGTGTACTCATTTAGGTTAGTGTTGCTTGATGTCTTACGCGGAAATGTCCAAAAATGAGTTTGAAACATCTGAGATAACTAATTCGGAAGGATGATGATTCAGATGTCGGTACGGCTGTGGGCTTCGGTTTCAAGGATGAAACCGCAGAGCGGCCAAGGACGGCTTTATAGCGTTCCACAGCAGTAGCGACATCTGAGCTTACTGCGAACTGTAGTCTTTATTCGTGGTGAATAGCTTTTGTCCAGAAATGAGTTAACGAACGCTGAAAGTATTTGTGAGCACCAAGGAATTTTGTCGTATAAGTTACTTTTTAAAAAGCACTAACCCCACCACGAAGCACTACGCTTTCACGAAGAGCACGAAGGTAAAGATAAAGAGAGCTAGAGCCGGTGAATGACCAAGTCCCGCTCAGCCCTCCCCTGATGTTACTTATACGGTTAACCTATCTGGGTAAATCTCATTAATGTGAAGCCACCTATAGAATACCTCTTATGCTTTCACGTAAGCTCTATATCACAATCATAACTTCTTAAGGTAACCGGTCATGTGGTGGCGAATCCTTCTTATTTCTCTAGCTTATCTACTTATTGGCGCACACTTTTTACGCTTTGGCCAAAACGAGGCCTGTATCGCTTTTGCTCTATGTCCGCTGTTGCTATTTATTAAAACCACTTGGGCGACTCGATTACTGCAGCTAGGCCTTATCGTTTCTGCAGTTCTTGTATGGGGCGTGAGTAGCTTTGAATATGTACAGATGAGAATTATTGCTGAAGCGCCTTGGTATCGCTTGAGTGCGATTATGGCTGGTGTTATCGCCTTTACCCTATTTGCAGCATGGTGCTGTAATGGCATCATTCAAAAGCGTAATCAGCGTAAAATTTTTAGTTAATAATCCTTCTAAAATTGGACATAGCTGACGCTATACCTATGCTTCGAAGCGAGCGAGTCAGAGGCTGACGTAACTAATGTGCGCAGCCTAGCTGACTTTTGTCTTTAGAATACAGTATCCTCCGACTCAAGATATCGACCAATATATTTACCAAGGCGGTAACACACATCAGTACTAAGGCGCCGTTAAAACGAATTTCCGCAAAGTTACTGTCGATATAAAACCCTAAAGTGGCAATGCCAAGCATCCCCAATATTGCCGTCTCTCTTAAGATCACCTCGAAACGATAAAACAATAATGCCATCATATTCGGATATATGGCTGGCATAACTTCGTATCCATATCCGTCTATTCGATGAGTAAAGTGTGCAGAGACACCCACGTTATCGGCATGCCTGATGGTGAGATACGCAATCAACGCGCCATTATGGATAGCTAATGCCAATATGGCGGGTAACATCGACGGTCCGAGCAGCAACATAAACACGAAGGCCAAAATATATTCTGGTACCGATCTTAAGATAAGTAACAGTAAGCGGTTTACGTTCGCTATCACGCCACCACTCAAACGCTTGTCACTAATAGCACTGCCAATTAGGGCAAAAATATGACTCAATCCAAGGGCCGCTAGCGCTAACAGTAAAGTGGCGATGACTCCAGGTAGCGCTTGCTCAATTAACAACTGACTCATCCAATCATAGAACTGACTGAACACATCGCTGCTTATCATTGAACTGGCTTGTAACGCCTCGCTTTGAAGCATCTGACTTTGAAGCGCCTGATTTTGAAACATGGGCGGTAAGATATCTTGACTTAAGAAACGCCAAATCAATGCTCCATCAATATTTGGTATCTCTGGCAGTGCCCATATTGCCAGTACAACATAAACTGGCAATGCCTTCACACGACACCAATAAGGAATGGTGCCTATCAAGGTGATAAACAACATCAGCAGTGCAGCCCCTTGCTGGTAATGACCTTGTCGAAATGCAGTCTCTAAATAGAAGCCTAAGGTGGGCATTCCCACAAAGCCTAACACTGCGCTACTTCTTAACGCACACTCAAATCGGTAGCGCACATAAGCGCGAACTGGGACAAGCACATGGGCCAGTCTCCCATAGAAATAGCGACTAATTCGGTCAGTTCTATAAGGTAGAGTCTGCAAAGTCGATGTGGGAGCTTGCTGCAAAATATCGCTGAAGACCCGCGCAAACGTCGCGCCATAAGGCAATGCTATAGCCAAGATCCCAGTGAGTGGCGATAAGCCAAAAATTTGTAAAAAAAGTAACGCCCAGAAGATCTCATGAATTGAGCGAATGAACGAACACATCGCTGCGATATAGGGCTTGTGATACACCAAAGCCAGTGGCGCCCCACAAACCAATGCGATAATCACACCCAAGAGTGCAAAGCTAATAGTTTGCCAAAGCGCTTCCATCAAATATTCGGTGGCAAAAAAATCGGGAGTAATAAAGCCCTTGGCCATCAGTAACAATTCACTCCATGGATCGAGTGCTATCACCTCGGTATCGGCAAAATAAAAACACAGCAGTGAGACAGCCCACAGCGCTAAGGTCACTTTTTTCCAGTAACCTACAAAAGTAAATAGGCTCGGTGTAGCGAGCTGTTGAAGAGGTAAGCTAATAACGCTTAACGACGCTTTGAAGTGGTTCTATTTGAGCTGTTTCAGACTTATTCTTGACACACTTGTCACCCTCATTGAGCCCACCAGCAGAAACAGTATCAGAGCTATCTTTATAAAAGGCTTCGAGAGTAGTGAGGTTGAGAAATTTAGCATCTATATCGAGGACTTTTTTGCCCTCTCGTAGCCCGATAACCCTGTCAAAATGCGTCAATGCCATATCCATATCATGCAAAACCATGATAACAGATCTGTGCCGGTCCAAAACCTGAGTTAATAAGCGTTGTCCCATCACAGGATCGAGTGCCGAGAAGGCTTCATCACCAATAAACAGCGCCTGACGCTGATAAAGGGCCCGTCCGAGGGCGACACGCTGCCGCTGTCCGCCTGAGAGTGCTGAGACGGCTTGAGATAGTGAGCAATCGAGTTCGAGTGTGTCTGCAATTTGTTGTATGGCTTGTCGCGGCCCTTTAAATGGATAGACAAGGTTGGCAAGGTTGTATATCCAACTATGCCGATTTAGCGCACCCATAAAAATATTATGGAATACACTTAAATTTTCAACTAATCCTTGGCGTTGCGAGCACAGCGCAGCGGTTGGCCTAAGCTGTTCAAAGACATGGTTGATTAAGGTCGACTTACCGCAACCTGAACGCCCAATAATGGCCACTTTTTCACCATGGTAAAAAGACAGCTCATCAATACTGACGGCTGTCTTGTCTTCAAACTGAACCACTAGTTGCTCTACAGTTAACATAGGCAGCTTCAACTTAGCCTGGACCAACTTAGAATGACCAACCTAGAGTGAGCCAGCTTAGAGTGAACCAAATAAGCTTCAATCAATTAGGCCTATGGTTTTGGCGACATTTTCTATCGCTTCATAATCTCGGTTATCAGCCGGGATAAATGACTGACGAGGAAAGCTTTCAAGCAGTTCAGGATCTTTCATACTTATGAGTGCAGCGGTCACTTTCTCACTAAAGCCTGCGCCAAATTCACCGTCAACATCACCACGTATGGTCCATTGATAATCTGGGTATGCTGGGGTTTCCCAAATAACGCTTACTTTATTAAGGTCCACTTTGCCGTTGGCTAGAGCGGTTTCCCATACTTTGTAATTGACAGCTCCTACTTGATAAACACCTGCCTGCACCTGCGCAATGGTACGGCTATGGTCACCGGAATAACCGATTCGCTTAAAGATATCCTTACTATTCTTACCTAGATTTCGCTCAATAAAGAACTGTGGCATCAGACGGCCAGAGGTCGAATTTTTAGACCCATAGGTAAAGGTATAACCATTTAAATTAGGAAAACTATCACTTGGCATGATCTCAGCCGAGGAGTGAGCAATAAAGTAACTCTTGAAAAATTGATCTTCATAGCCTTGCGCTATAGCTTGGGAACCAGGTACCAAACGGCGAGCCTGTACGCCAGAAAGACCACCAAACCAAGCTAATTGGACTTGGTTATTACGAAATGCAGTGACGGCTGCAGAATAAGATTTTACCGGTACATATTTAACTTCTACTCCGAGTTTTTCTTCTAGGTAGACGGCAACTTTTTCAAATCTGGTTCTTAATTGACTCTCGTCTTCATCGGGTATCGCTGTAAACGTAAACGTTGTGGCCATTACACTTGGTGCGAGTAAAAGCAGTGCGAACCCTGTAAATAGCCTAACAAACGACATATCTTAATCCTTTAGCTGATAAATTTTTACGGAATATTAACGAAAAAGCAGCAACAAACCCAGAGTTAACGACACAAAATAATGTCTAATTGCATAAATCATGAACTTTATAGCTAAAAATCATGATTTAGTTCCAAGTAGCAGCAAAAATGAACGATAAGAAGTAAAGTTCAGCCGAGGTTAAGTTTCTTGGCCGTAAACTTTCTCTACTTAGAAACACTTAGTTGGCAGCTGCGTTAATTCTGCGTAAACTAATCGGTATTGAATTCAAGGATATTTTGACTATGCGTATATTAGTTGTTGAAGATGACCCAATTTTATCTCACCACCTAAAAGTGCAACTCAGTGAATTAGGAAATCAAGTTCAGGTTGCATTGACAGCAAAAGAGGGATTTTATCAAGCGACTAACTACCCTATCGATGTTGCTATCGTCGATTTAGGCCTCCCCGATCAAGATGGGATTAGCTTGATTCAGAGCCTTAGAGATAATGGCCTTAAAGCCCCTGTACTTATTCTGACCGCTCGGGTGAATTGGCAAGATAAGGTAGAAGGCCTCAATGCTGGCGCCGATGATTACCTAGTTAAGCCTTTTCAAAAAGAAGAGTTAGTCGCTCGCCTAGATGCTCTAGTGCGTCGTAGTGCTGGCTTTGTAAAGCCTCAAATCACTAGCGGAGCCCTTGAGCTTGACCTTGCAGCTAAGCAAGTCAGCCTTAATGAGCAACCTATGGAAGTGACGGCATTCGAATACTTAATTCTTGAATACCTAATGCGACACTGCCATGAAGTCGTTGCTAAACAGCGTCTGTTAGATGTGATCTATGGCGATAAGGAAGGCGATCCTAATACTATCGAAGTTATGGTCAGCCGCCTGCGTAAGAAGCTCACCAAAGGCGGAATAGAAAACCCTATCGTAACTATTCGAGGCCAAGGGTATAAATTCAATCTGCCATGCAATTAAAATTTAAACCGAAGAAACGTCTGCTAACGCGGATGTTTCTTACCTCTTTATCCATTATTGCTCTCGTAGGCTTTGGTCTGGCGTGGATGGTTAATATTCTCCATGCCCAAAATAGTTATAACGAAGAAACCGCAGAGCTGATTTCAGAGATCCCCAAAGTAGCCGCCGAGCTTAGGGAACACGATCTTATTCCTGACACTAGTGATGAATGGCTAGAAGAGAATAACGCCGCACAGCGCTATATTATCGCCAGCTGTGATAATACCTTCAATCAAGTCTGGACCTCTTCACTAGCGGTGGATCGTGGTTTATTTGACACCTGCGAGCGCTTTAACGAGATTAGAAACAGCTCTCCCCCTTACTACCTGCCACTTGCTGACAACAAAGGCTACTTTATCTACCTGTTATCTTTAGATATTGCAGGTAACAAGTACAATCTACTGGTATTGAAAGATGCCGAAAAACTCGAAGAAGAATACAGTAAGTTCAGTCGTCTAACCTATATACGTTTAGCCATGGTTCTAGCCCTAGCGCTAGTGCTTTTGATCAGTGCTGCTTATTGGGGAATGAGACCCTTGGTTCGACTTAAAAACGAACTGCAATCAGTCAATAGCGGAAAAGCAAAATCACTTTCTGATGGCTATCCAGTAGAGCTTGAAGGTGTCACTCAAGCATTGAACCAACTATTGGTACAATCGAGTGCTCAGCAGCAGCGCTATCAAAACGCGATGAATGATTTGGCTCATAGCCTTAAAACTCGCCTAGCAGCGGTCCATGCTATTACCGATGACAGAACACTCGACAAAGATGCCTGCAGCGAGAAAATCATGGAGCAAGTCAGCCAGATGGATCAATTGGTGAAATATCAATTGAAACGCGCCATGCTTGGCCGCAAAGGCTTGAAACAAGAGCAAACGCAAATTGCACCTTTGGTCGATCAGCTAGCGCAGATGTTATTCAAAGTTTATCGCGATAAGCAGGTGCAATTTGAAGCCGTGATTCATAAAGACCATGTGTTCCCAGGTGATAAAGGGGACTTGATGGAACTTTGTGGCAATCTGATGGAGAATGCCTTTAAGCTATGTATTACTACAGTGCGGGTATCGTCTTATTACAACGATGCCGGTGAGTTTGAACTCTTGGTTGAAGATGACGGTCCAGGGGTTGAAGAGAGTATTAGGCAAAACATTATTGAGCGAGGGGTGCGAGCCGACACCCAAAAAGCTGGCCAAGGTATTGGGCTGGCGGTGTGTAATGAGATTGTCATCAGTTATGGTGGCCGACTCAGTATCGAAACTTCCGAGCTTGAAGGTGCTTGCTTTAGGATTTCAATCCCTATTTAAGCTGAACTCGTCACCCATTGATTTGGCATCTAGGGATAACATCGGCAGTAATGCTTGTTATCCCTAATTCAATAGCCCTTATTATTTTGCCTGCCCGTATAACTGCTCTGCGCGATTAAACATGATCCAAGATGTGGCGATATACTTGTCGCCACTGAGAGGCACATTACCTCTATGGGAGTGAGTGAAACTTGCAGGGGCAATAACCATAGTCCCCTTCTTAGGTTTAATCAGCTTCTTTTGGTAATAGAACTCCGTCTCGCCGCCCTCTTCCACATCGTTCAAATAAAACATATATAGCACCACTCTGTGCAGCGCTTCATTATGTCCAATCTGTGGAAATTGCTCAGAATGCCAATGGGGATAGCCCCCTTTAGCTTGTTGATACTTTTGAACGTTGATACTGCCACTTCGATAAAGATATTTAACTATGGCTTCGGTTCGACCTTTGCCTAATTCGTCAAAATTAGCTGGCGTTAACGTTATAGGCTGGCCATTTGGGTCGGCAACACTTACCGACACAGCGCCCATTAATGCCATCGCATACTTATCAAAATACTGGGTCGCGTGGGCAAGCGTATAATCCAGTAATTTATTCTTCAGTGGTGTTAAGTCTTCATAAGAGTCAAGCATTAAGTCAAAACTGCGCTTTTTGGACTCATCTACTCCACCACCGGTGCTTCCCGGACTCACTCCTGAGTGGCTATCAAAGTTGTTAATCAACTCATCACAGAATTCATCAGGAATCGCATTTGGGTAGATTTCAATGAAGTCCATTAATACTCTCCTTTTAACACTACGCTATGTAAATTTATCAGTTAAGTAATTGTAAATTATATAACTTGAGTTAAAATAGCAAATTAGGAAAAGTAAAAAATTATACCCATGACAAATAGTTGTAAAGTCGCTGTCGGGCAGCTGCAAATCGGGAACTTTGTTAGGTTACCCATTGCATGGAAAGACCATCCATTCATATTCAATAGCTTCAAGATTAAGCAGCAAACTCAAATTGAACTGATAAAGAATCTCGGCATCGAGTTTGTCTACGTCCGTCCAGAACGTAGCGATACTCAACCACTTTCAAGCTTAGAAGCTAAGCAGCAAAAACCTCAAATTATAGATAGCAATCTTGAGCAGATAACTGGTGAGTTAAACCAGCAAAAAACCAAAAGTATCGATGAGCAGCAGTCCTTAAGACGTCATTTGCAAAAAACCGAGAAGCACTTCATTCGTAATGTTGCCATGATGCGTAACCTCACCAGTAAATTACGCAACCGGCCGCTAGAGGCTGTTAATGAGGCCAAAGAGCTTATTCATGGCGTCTGTAATCAGCTACTCACAGATGACAAGCTAGTGCTTCATCTTATGGCCGATGCTAAGAGTGATGAAGGCATTTATTACCACTCTCTTAACGTTGCAGTGCTTTCGATGCTAATAGCTAAAGAACTTGGCTGGAACCGTAAAGAAATTGAGCTGGTCGGTATGGGCGCGCTCTTTCATGACATAGGCAAGCTTAAGGTACCAACTCAATTGCTGCGTAAAACGACACCTTTTACACACTCTGAGCAGATATATTTTAACCAGCATCCAGCAATGGGAGCGGAAATTATCAAGCTTGCTGATAATTTCCCCCAAGAAGCGCTACCAATCATCTTAAATCACCACGAATATCTAGATGGTTCAGGCACACCTAAGGGGCTATTAGAAAAAGACTTAGATAAATTAAGCCAGTTGGTATGCGCGATAAATACTTACGACAATCTGTGCCATTCGGACAGGAGTAAAAAAGCCAGAACCCCATACTCTGCGCTTGGTTATCTGTATAAAAACTATCAGAGCCAGCTTAATCAGCAGGTGATTAATCGTTTAGTCAAAATGTTAGGGGTTTACCCTCCAGGCAGCGTGGTTGAACTATCATCAGGACAATTTGCTATGGTAATGTCAGTTAATTTGAGCAAAATTTTGCTACCTAGAGTTCTGGTTTACGACCCAAGCGTTCCGAAGGAGCAAGCACCGATTGTTGATCTAGCGAGTGAAGGCCTGACTATCGTTAGATGTTTACCCTTAGCAGCATTGCCTGAAAAAGTGCTGAAATATCTTAACCCAAGGGAAAAGATCAGCTACTTCTTTGGAGCCGAAAAGTAATAGCATATTAGGGCAAAACAACCCATTTCTTGCTGAAACCCTCTCGACTAACTAAGGTTAATTCTACTAACTTTTATGTCGGGAGCGGTATTTATGACTGAACTACCAAGCTTTGACAGACTGTTATGGATGGCAGAGAACACCCCGGAGAAGCTGGATGCTCTCCAGAAAAGGTTGAGTAAAGAGACGATTGCACAAAGCAGTGAGCATAATAGAGCAAATCTAACTTCTCTACTCGATCATATAAATAAACGCTTAGCCCTGTGTAAAACCCCCTACCAACGCTGCCACCTTATGAGTAGCCTAATGTTTCAAAAGTTAACCTTATTGAACCAAGCTTACTGCCAACCGGAGCAGTTTCTTCAAAACAAAGCTGAAGTCGTTCACTTGCGAAAGAATACTAGATAGGTGTTTTATCACTTTAATAGCAAAAAGCTCGCATTCGCGAGCTTTTTAATTCAACATTAAATCGGTGTTATAGCCAACCTTTCCGCTTGAAGAACAAGTAGGTTCCTGCTGCACTACCAAACATCATAGCAATAGCCATTGGATAACCAAACCTCCAATCAAGCTCAGGCATATTGACAAAGTTCATGCCGTAAGAACTTGCTATTACAGTAGGCGGTAAGAAAACGACTGCCGCAACCGAGAAAATCTTAATAATTTTATTTTGTTGTAACCCACTAAATCCCATCGCCGCATCGAGTAAGAAATTTAGCTTATCGAAAATAAACTGGCTATGAGGCATTAAAGACTCGATATCTGAAAGCATCTCGCGCAGATCTTTAAGCTCATCATCAGATAGTTGAGCGCGGTAATACTTCTGCATGAACCTTAATGAACGTTGAGTATCAAGTAGGCTTAAACGGATTTTACCGTTTGAATCTTCCTGACGAGTGATAAGCTTAAATACATTATCAAGCTCTTCATTCTTAAATACCTCTTCGCTCACATTCTCAAGAACAGTATAAACATCTTCAATTAAGTCAGACAGGTAATCTACCTTAAGATTAAATAGCTCTAATAAAAGCGCTTCAGGCGTACTCGCTTCTATTTTGCCAAGTCTTAGGTAGTTACGCAGTAGTCGGATCAGGCCAACGTCTTCTTCTCGAATGGTTAGCAGGAAACTTTTACGTAGATTAAAAGAGACATTGACCCCTTTAACATCTTGGCCTGCACGTTGTGGAAACAAAGAGTTGATGTGCAGTCCATCTTTATTTTGATAAAAACGTGCAGAAGCCTCAATCTCATTGATGTCTTCTTCATCTGGCACATCTTCAACAGAAAAACCGCTTAGCCACTCTCTTTCCTGCTCGTCAGGTTTATATAAGTCCAGCCAGATGATACCGGGAGGGATGTTGTCCTTCATGCTCAATTCGATAATCGTAAGTTTACGATCCTCATAGGCATAGGCTGTTATCATAGCTCCTCCTTTAAACACATATAGCAAATAGTTAGGACAAAAAAACGTGGGCTATTTTACCTTATAATGCGATATTGCAAAGGCCTCATGAAAAAAAAGCCATGAAGATTACTTATTTACTGTGTTGGCGACGATAATTCGTTCCTGATTGGACAATCTAATGCGAATACCGTTAATAGTTGTTATCTCATTGCTAGCAATATCTTTCTTTCTAACTTGGTAAACAACTGACTCATTACTCATTGGTGACACTATCGTTACACTGACAACTTTATTGCCATCACTCCAGTCCCAATACCAATATGCTGAAGTTGCAGTAAGTGATAAACCGATCAGCACATAGGCAACAATACGCAGCTTTATATTCTTACCTAGCTCTTTGGTGCTGGCTCGGACTCCCTTTTCTCTTGGTTTTCGCATATAAACCATAGCCCCAACAATAATAAGTAGGGTGATTAAGATTTTAGTTAGCACAGACATTCCTTTTACGGTATTTGTAATAATTATACCCATAAAAAAATGGATAAACTGTTATTAATATCCAAGCATTTGCACACAAGGTTGTAATAAAATCACCTAGGTATGCAAATTCTGCGTCCTTCTGCTATAAAGAGGACATTAATTGATATTAGGATCCCAAATGAAGCGTTATGCTCTTGTCTTAGGTAGTGCCTTAAGTAGTGCCCTGCTACTGTTGAGTTCATCAGCTTTTGCTGACGTCACCCTTTCTATGCCTTCAAACTCTGAATTAGTGCTAGTAAATGGAGCCGATGCGAGCGGACGAGAACAGCTTAGTCTTAATAATGGTGTAAACCAGATAGCATTTCGATATCTTGGCCGTTACCAACAACAAGGTTCTCAAACCCAGTTCCAATCAGATGTAATTGTCATCAAATTCGATGAAAATGATGCTCAACTTAAACTGTCTTTGCCACGAATTAGATCTAACAACGCAGCAGACAAGTTTAATCAGTCCCCAGAGGTAACGCTAGAAGACCAAAACAATCATGCCGTAACCTTCGAGTTAGGAATGCTGATAAAAAAAGGTCTGCAATTAGGTCGAGACTATGAAGCTGAAATGGCAGCCTATAACCTCACCGAGCAAACAGCCTCACTGGACATTGAGCCAGCAAGCATTGCAATGCCGCAAACAGCTGCTCTTGTAGCCGCTACCAGTGCAGTGAGTGTAAGCGCAACAACGACACAAAGCGGAAAAGGCGAGCAGATTAATGTAGGCCAAATGCTCGATTTTTGGTACCAACAAGCTGATGAAGAAACGCGAAAAGCCTTTAAAAAGCGCATTGAAGACAAGTAGTTAAACTAAGAGCAAAACTAAGCCCACTTTATAGTGGGCTTTTTATTTGCATTTTCCGCTAACGAATATGGCGGCATCTAGTTCATAAACTGGTGTAGTGACTGGATCAGCGCCTGCTTTTCAACTGTCATCTTTTGCGGATGGTAGACAGCGCAAATATTAGCGTGGATCTCTTGAACAATCGGTACGAAGCGAACATGTTTCCAACTCTGACGACTAAAACTATCGGGGACAACAGAGATCCCAGCATGACTTTCAATCACATTCATTAATGTCATCGGCTCTACCACCTCCTGAGTTATCTGAGGTATAAACCCTTCTTTGATGCAGTGGTTAACCACTAATTGTGCTGATGCCGAGTTTTTCTGACTCATAATGACAAACTTTTCATTGGCCAGCTCCGATAAACATAACTGAGTTCTCTTACTAAGCTCATGTTTATCCGATAGCGCAATCACCATTGACTCACAATATAAATTACACGATTCTAACGGGGAGATATCTAAGGTGTCTGCGTAGCGCACAAAACCGATATCTATTTCATTATTAAACAGTGCTACTTTCTGCTGCTGTGGTGACAATTCCAAGAACTCAAATTCAATACTTGGATATTGAGTTTTCAACTGTTGACAAGCATGGCCGAAGCCTGCCCAAAACACCGAACTCACAATACCAAGGCGTAGGTATCCTTGAGTCTCCCGCGCATATTGTGTCACTTTGTTTACCGAGCTTTCCATCACACTAAAAATCGACTGGCACTCATGGCGCAACATCAACCCCGCTGATGTCAGTTGAATACTTCTTTGCTCACGACTAAATAGCTTCACTCCGAGAATGGCTTCAAGCTCTCGCATCTGTGCACTTAAAGGTGATTTTGATATATGGAGCCTCTGCGCGGCTTGGGTCAAGGTTTGGCTATGGCTGGCCACATAAAAATACCTCAGCATTTTCATGCTAATACGCTCAGCCCAATAGAGACTCTTTAAATCTAATGGCACCACGCTATGGTCATTGTTCACAAATTTTATATCCTTTCCATTACAGTAATCAGCACTACTTTGGCGTAATAACTGCGCAAAAAAGCAATATTTAATGCTTTAAATAACCGATTTCACGCCCAAAATTACCGAGTTTTCCATTGTGCCGAAAAACAGCACATTAGAGTCGATTTTAGTGATTTTAATCAAAATGGCTTAGGAATATCGTGAGGCCAATAACAAATCCAATTAGGAATAAAAAATGTCTCTGTATGATCCTGTCCCAAATGCTGTTGCTACCATCGAAAAATACAAACCTGATTTTAAGCCACGAATTGCAATGATCTTAGGTTCAGGCCTAGGTGTACTTGCTGACAAACTAGAAGATAAAGTTAGCATTGGCTATCAAGAACTAGATGGCTTTCCGGTTAGCACTGTAGAAGGTCACAGTGGTGAATTGGTTCTCGGTTACCTAAACGGCGTGCCAGTTGCTTGTATGAAAGGCCGTGGTCACTTCTATGAGCACGAGTCAATGAAGGTAATGACAACGCCAGTTCGTACTTTCAAGACTCTGGGTTGCGAAATGTTACTAGTGACCAATGCAGCGGGTTCTTTACGCCCAGATCGCATCGATGTTGGCTCACTCGTTGTGTTCTCAGACCACATCAACACTATGCCAAGCACTCCAATGACGGGGCCAAACGACGACAAGTACGGTCCACGTTTCTTCAGCCTTGCCAATGCCTATGACAAAGATCTACGTGAGCAAGCACTCGCTATCGCCAAAGCCGAAAATATTGCGGTTAATGAAGGCGTATTTGTCTCTTACCCTGGTCCATGCTTTGAAACTGCTGCCGAGATCCGCATGATGCAAATCATCGGCGGTGATGTAGTGGGTATGTCAGTTGTACCTGAGGTTATCTCTGCTGCTCACTGCGGCCTGCCTGTACTCGCTATTTGTGCAATAACCAACATGGCTGAAGGCTTAGGTGATGTGAAGCTGTCACATGAGCAAACTCTTAAGTGCGCAAAACTAGCTGAGAGTGACTTCTTAAAGCTAATTAACGCATTCGTCGATAGCGTTAACAAAGCGTAGAGGATAGTACTATGATGTTCATGGGATTTATCGGCATGCTAGTGCTGTTAGCCATAGGCTTCGCGTGCTCAGTTAGTCGACGTTCAATCAAACTTCGCACCGTTGGTGCTGCGCTAGGCTTACAAGTCCTAATTGGTGCCTTTGTACTCTATGTACCACTTGGCCGCCAAGCGCTTGAATCTATGTCACACGGCGTGCATGTGGTGCTTGATAGTGGTAAAGCGGGTATTCGCTTTCTGTTTGGCAACCTAGTTAACTTCTCTGTAGAAGGTATTGGCTTTGTCTTTGCGCTAAACGTTTTGCCTCTTGTAGTATTCTTCTCTGCACTTATTGCTGTTTTATACTATCTAGGCATTATGCAGTTTATCATTCGCATCATTGGCGGCGGTATGGCCAAAGCACTTGGTACTTCGCAGCCAGAGTCAATGTCTGCAGTGTCAAACATCTTTGTTGGTCAAAGTGAAGCGCCACTCGTTATTAAGCCATACATGGCGAAGATGAGCGACTCTGAATTCTTCGCTGTTATGTGTGGCGGTATGGCATCTGTTTCAGGTACCGTACTAGCAGGTTACGCTATGATGGGCGTTGATATGGAGTACTTGCTTGCTGCATCATTTATGGCGGCTCCTGGTGGTGTCCTGTTTGCTAAATTAATTCTTCCAGAAACTAGCACTCCGACCTACACCATGGATAGCAAAATCCAATTTGATGAGAAGCCGCCAGTAAACGTTTTAGCAGCTGCAGGTGAAGGTGCGGCAAGTGGTCTAAAACTCGCTGCAGCTATCGGTGCCATGTTAATCGCCATGATAGGCTTAGTGACACTTGCCAACAACTTGCTTGGCAGTCTTGGTGACGTGATTGGCCTACAACTGTCGCTTGAAGGGATCCTTGGTTGGATCTTTGCACCATTAGCATTCTTACTAGGTGTACCTGCTGCAGATATGGCTATTGCTGGTTCTATGATTGGTAAGAAGCTTATCGTCAACGAGTTTGTTGCCTATAGCGATTTAGCACCATATCTAAAAGAAAATGCTCAGGTATCTGCTGCTGGTCTGCAAGTACTGCAGGAAAAGAGTAAAGTGATCATCAGCTTCGCTCTATGTGGTTTTGCTAACTTAGCTTCTATGGGAATTTTGATTGGTGGTCTTGGTACGCTTTGCCCATCAAGAACAGATTTCATCGCCAAGTACGGTTTACGCACAGTAGTTGCTGCGACTTGCTCCAACTTAATGAGTGCAGCTATTGCAGGTATATTCTTCTCTTTAGCCAATTAATCCCTAGGCTACTGTAGATAAAGGGCGGCATTCCGCCCTTTTTTATTGAAGGTTTTAAAATGTTTAAGTCCGCTTTGCCACACATACAGATGTTAATCTTCACCTTTGTGATCGCAATGACCTTCCCTATCGGCAAGCAGCTAATGTTAGAGGTCCCGCCAATGATCGCTACCTGGCTTAGATATGTCATAGCGGCAATTCTTTTTACTCTGTTGCTAGCGCTAACTCGGCAATTACAACTACCGAGTAGAAAGAGTTTACTGCGCTACACATTAGTATGTTTACCTTCACTGTTTTACTTTACGGCAATGTTCAGTGCTCTAACTCAAACTACAGCGTTTGCAACCAGCGCTCTGTACACTTGCGTACCGCTAATAACAGCCATACTTGTAGTTTTAGTCAATAGACACATCGGCAAGTTAACAAACTGGGCGGCATTAGGATTAGGTTTTGCTGGTGCGTTAGCCTTAGTCATGCAGCAAGCAGGCAGCTCAAGTGTTGATATTAACTGGAACTCTGGCTACAGCCTTTTTATGCTAGGCTGCGTAGCTATGGCCGCTAATCCTTTGGTTATCAAAGCCTGTTATCGACAAGAAAACTTTATGGTCTTTACAGGCTGGAGCTTGATTGCAGCAAGTTTTATTCTTTCACTCGCATTATTACCTGAAATTACTGCCTATGACTGGGGGCGCGTCTCACAAAATGCTTGGCTATCGACGCTATATCTTGCCATTTTCGCAACAGCAATCAGCTTCTTTCTGTTTCAAAAAGCCAGCATCAGGTTAGCGCCAGAACAAGTATCCGCCTACATATTTTTAATACCAGTTTTTGTATTACTCACAGCTGATTCTATTGAGATAAGCTGGGGTTATGCAATACCTGCGTTATTGGCTGTCACCTTTGCAATGGCTTTACTAATGCGAAAGCGGTGAGCGCTCATCAATATGAGGTAATGTTTTTTATCAAAACATTACCTCGTCCACTTCAGCAGCAATCACATTTAGTATTTTTGCTGAGTAATAGGCCTATACCTATCCAACCTTAAAACCTTTCCCCTTTTTCAGCCCCTTAGCTAATACCAATCAGTATAAACATTTAGTCACTCAGCGAGAGTTTAGCGGTTTTGAGGCAGGTCATTAATTGCTCCTGCATTAATGACATTCACCACATCCATGTGGTTTGCAACGAGTAAAGGGCATAGTTGAACTAGGGTTAAGCTCCCTCTTGTTCATTAAGAGCCACAGCATCAGAATCGCTAAAACTCGTCATTCTGGAGCGTTTTTGGCTGCCTACTTCTGCGTTGATTCGCGTTGTAAGGGAATAGCCATTCTTACAGCTATTCGCCTTGAATTAGTTTGCCAAAAAAAGCTCTGAGTAGATCAACTTCTTATGCTGATTGGTATAAGTACTTTTTATTGGAGATTTTACTGTTCGTATAAGCAATGAGCATGAAAATGAACCACTCTGTTTGCCTAGCAAACGACTAGCGTGCTAATACACGTCGATAAATACGCCATATTTTGCCTTGCTTGACACGAAGAAGCCCGAATTAGCAGAAAGCGGGCTGAGGTAGCAGGTTCATTTGCTAAATCCCAGACGTAAAAAAGCCCGCTACATGGTAGCTGGCTTTCTCACTTCTCTTTCGAGAATAAATAGGCGCCTGGAAATGACCTACGACCCACATGGATGTGGGAAGTGTCGATTATGCAGGAGCATATAATCGCCCTCGATTCGCACAGCGAACACATGGGGGTGAAAGTCTGGCGCTTTGAATACGCAGTATTCAGTCTGACTTGAACGCGGAGTAACTTGTTACGAAGCTGGAGAACCCGCTCAGCGGCGGGTTGACGTAGGGGGTAGGCATTTATGCCTACTTTAAGTGAAGCTGTCACCTTAACGGGTAGCTGTATTCTAGATAAGTTAGCATTCGGTATTTTACAAACGCCAAACGCAAAAAAGCCACCTTAATAAGGTGGCTTCTTCACTTAATTTAAAGCCTGGAAATGACCTACTCTCACATGGGGAGACCCCACACTACCATCGGCGATACTGCGTTTCACTTCTGAGTTCGGAATGGATTCAGGTGGTGCCACAGCTCTATGGTTTCCAGACAAATTGGGTA
>NZ_BPFA01000048.1 GCF_019655055.1 Shewanella sp. MBTL60-112-B2 | reverse complement strand
CAGGAATATAGTCATCAGAAACAAGATCTTTCAACTTTTTGATAAGTAGTTCTTTATGTGAACTATCTTCGTCATTATATTCTTCCCTTAGCTTGCCGATCTTATGAGCTATAGAGTTATAGCTTGTCATTACGACTGTACCAGAAACTAAGTTCTCAATTAAAATCCCAACATCATTAAGCATTGTTATATCAATACCGAAATCATAATCCAGCCAAGGTATAAATTTTTTGTTATATTCAATTTTAGGCAAAGCATCATTTGACATTCCCATTATGACATCAATACATTCAAATGGTTTGTTGAAAAAATATTTTTCATGATTTTCAACATCTCCCTCAATGCTTACCATATCATTAATATGCAATGTTTTATGAAACAAACTAAAATCTGCGAAATATTTAGAACCAAAACCGATATACTTATAATCAGATATAGGAACAAAACGATTAAGGTTAATAAGCATATCCCTAATCACTTTTCTTTCAACAAATTTAGCTGGTCGTACTGAGTAGTTAATTACGTCACCTGAAGCCATGATTAACACTCATTCTCTAAATAATGACGGAATGTATACAACCCTACATCCTTATTTGTATTAAGCCCAAGGCTATCTTTGACTATCATCAACTCACTATCTTTAACAGAATAGGAAATTCGTCTTTCAGTAATTTGTTTAGGTGGCTGATTGAACGTTGGTCTAATAAAAGACTCTGCTAATTTCAAACCAAAAATCGAAGTTAATGGGGCTTCGACGATAGCCTTATTAATCATCGACTCTTCGATAGAGCCAAGATCGACCGCATTTTGCTCCTTTATCCTTTCGCTCAATAAAAGTAATATTTTTCTCATTGCCACTTTCATTTTAACGAGTGCGGTACGGTAAATAGGATTATCAGTATCTATACCTGTTTTTGTCGTATTCCATGGTAACTTGGCGCCATCAGCACTATTAAACTCTATAACACCTCTAAAGAAGGCGAAATCCGTATGATAGCTACGGATGCCATCTACTCCCCACCCAGTCATAGCTGTTGTCGAAGCTTCTTCTATCATCCTATCATTACAGTAAACATACCAACCACCTTGATGCAAGTTACGTTCGCCAACACCAGCTTTAATAACAATTAAAACTCCATTAATTTCAAATGACTCACTATAAAAACCTAGATCATCACTATTTTTTATTAGGATATCCTTAGTTTGAACCTCTTCGCCATTTATTTTAACACGTAAACCATTGGCTAGTACTTTGTGATGAGCTTTACCCACCATACTTATCAAACTATTAACAAACACTCTGTCATCAAACTTTTCTGAAATACTTCCATGAAGATTACTGACCTTAATCTTTGTGCCGTAATCATCACTTTGAACTTCTATCTCTTCGAGTTGAAAATTCCAATCGTCAGCTGAACCAATCCACTCATCAACATTAACATTAATATTAAATGAGTGTTCTTCATGCCGTGACTCAATATGAAAAACCTTACCGAGTTTAAACAAAGCTCTTTTCATTCCAACGCCAAATCGACCCACAGAATGAGGGGTATCTGGTGCACTTGCTGGGCGGCCAAATTTGAATGCGTAATTCTCTGCAGCCAGCTTTGATATTCCCCCACAGTTATCCTTAATAGAGAAGTAATCCTTATTGATTTCGATTTCAATATTTTTACCTACAAAGCCTCCTGTTAAAAGTGCGGCATCTACACTATTATCAATAAGATCAACTAAGGCAGATAATAGTGAAATATCCCTAGTTAACATGCTTATAAAAAAATCTTTCGTTGGTTCTGCACTTACTATTGTCATGATTTATCTCTAGTTTAATACTTATTTTAAGACTTCTTTATGATGCCAACTTAGAAAATCAATGTTTGGCAGCCAATTATCTTTCTTTGGTAAATTAATGCGCTTATTCTCTAAATCAAAAAACAAGCGTTGTGCTTGCTCCCCACCATTAAGGCTTTCTGACAGCTTTATGGTGTAGTCCTGAGTAATAGTAAAGGCACCTTTATCAAAGGCTTTATGGTGAACAGCACATAGGGTTAAACCATTGGTTACATCGCACGGCCCATGGAACTGCTTCCACTTGATATGGGCGGCTTCTAGTCCTACCGTTATGTCATCCATTCGCAGATCAAAGCCACAAACCGCACACTGGTAGTTATAGGCGCGTAATACCTCTTTTCTAAACTTAGGATCTCGTTTTTGAACTTGCTTAAAGCTGAATTCAAGACCTAGGTGACGCGTAATATCATCAACAATACTCTGTGGAAAACTATCTTGTAGAATTGTTTCTAACAGCTCTAAGGTTAAGTTAGAGTCTTGTTTAATCAAGTTATAAGCAGCAGCGTTAAAACCACCGCTTACCTTATGTTTAATTAGTTCACGTTTGCTAGGGTCAGTATTACTCTTTCGAGCAATGCAGTCTTCTGCATTATTCAGCGCCCAAATATTATCGTTTCTTAAACGCCAAAATGGATACTCAGCATGATAACTAGTGCGAGCCGGACCAAACCGTTTAAGCAACTCAGTGACCTCTTCGTCAACTTCAGTTTCATAATCAAAATATTGACCATGGCCTTGGAGGTACTTCGACAGAGCATAAGCCATCATTAATGGTTTGTTAGGTGCACGCTGATCACTTCGAGACCATCGTTTTACAGCTAAGACTGCAGCCCTAAGTTCATTTGGCGTCATTTAAATGCTCCATTTCAGCTAATAGCATTAATATTGGCTTGGTGACACTAGAATTGATCAAACTTAAGAAGTGATTGATATCTTGGTTTTTGAGAGTTAAATCCATTTAATTGACTCAGTAATCTGTAGTTATTTGATTATATACATTTATTTGGTGCTAATAATATGCGCTATTGCAAAAAACACCCCGAAGGGTGTTTTTTATCAGTCTGTTAGGTAACTTGTTAGCCAAGCAGTTCCCAAAACGCTTTATCTTTGATCTTCTGCACTTTCTTGTCACCATCCACATATAAGCTGTAGTGCTTATCTAGCTCACGAATGCTCTTCATCAGGTTTTCTTGGTCTGACTTATCATCCTTGTTGAAGATTGACTTAATGTCTTGGTTTTTAATCTGTGATACCCGATGCACAATCCAACTTAAGATGTAAGACGAATAATCATTTTCGCTGGTCTTAAAGTGGGTAATATCTTGCGTCGACAAAATCACCCCCACTCCGTACTCGCGCCCTTCTTTTAGTACCTTGCGTAGACTTGGGAAGTTTTGCGACATAAAGTTATCGGCTTCATCAACAAGTAATAGCTTAGTGACTTGTCTAAAGTCGCCCTGCACTTCCGGTTTGCCTTGCTTTTGCATCTGCGAATAGAACAAGTCCATCGTCAGTGCCACAACCAGATTTTGAATTTCTGATGGGTAACCAGCTAACTCGACAACTGTTATGCCGTCCACCAGTTCATATAAGCTAGTGCACTTTTCATGGTTATCTTCGAAGATCTCCAGCTCATACAAGCTTTCTAGTGCTGCGTAGAGTGAATCTTCAGTTGGCTCAGTCTCTTCAAACAATGCCCAAATATCATTAATCGTTGGTGCCGGCTTACTCCAAGTACTTTGATCGCCCTTTTTAATCCCTGCCAGCTCATAAGCTTCACCAATAAGCTTACGTAGCTTTAACTGCTGCTTCTGCCCTAAACCAAATGCTTTGCCCATAGTCTCTGAGAAACCACGTGCCGTATGCACAGGCAGCATAGGTGTATCACCAAATAAGCTGAGCGGATTGTAGGGCAGTTTATGCAGGTTAAACTTTTTACCGTTAGTGGCTGTTAAAAACTTCTCGTCGACATAATCTGACTTGTAATCGAAGATCAAAATACCAATTGGTTTACCATCCACATTACGCGCTTGCTGGCGGTAAAGCTGAGTCACTACCGACTTGGTACACTGTGTTTTACCTGTACCCATGGTGCCAATAATGCCTGAGTTGGTATTCATAAATTTGGCGGTATTGGTTGGCTCCCAATACACTTCAGCACTATCACGCACATCATGTCCGATTAATATTTTGATTGGCTCTGCATTCCTATTAGCAGTGTTCGGATCAACGATTGTAGATTCAACTGACCTTTCTTCTTGCCTCTCTGTTTTCTGAGCTACTTTATCTTCGACAAGTTCATCGTCTGGAGTTATTACTGATGCAGTACTTACCAATGGACTAAGCACATCTTCAAAACTTGTAACGGACTCATCAGGTGTTTTTGATGCAAGATTTGAATTATGGCTTGGCTTTTCTTTCCCAGATGTTGATGAAACGTCTTCAATATTCACATCAGCAAGCCTCGTCATAATCGTCGATTCTGTGTTTGCCCGTAAAAACTTTTTAAACTGTTTGAACTCTTCAATCCTCATCGGAGTGAAGCTTCCTAATCGTCTATAACCTTCAATGCCGACGGCGAGTACGTCTCTTACTTTAAGATCTCGGTTGAATGCAAACTTCAATCTTCTAATCACAAAAGAAAAGTCTTGTTCACTTTCTACATCCTTAATTAGGGAGTCTAGATTAAAAGCATTGTCTGTAACTTGAGCATGTTTGTGACCGTTGTTCTCAATATAATCGTCATAAGTCGACTCTGAAGAAGGCACATTTTGCTCTTCACTCGGTACTACTGCTGCAGAGGTTTCAAAGGTTTGCGAACAATACTGTTTTGCTATAGCTGATTTCAATTCAAGGAACTCTTGAACTCTAGCTGGGGTAAAATTGCCTAAAGAACGAAACTCTTCAGCGCTAATACCTTTCAATTCTTGAGCACTAACATCTTTTTCATAAATAAACTTTAACCGTTTAACTATAAAGGCGTATTGTTCTGCAGAACTTAGATCTTTTAATAATGGGCTGTTTTCAACTTCATTAACCTTTGGAGCATCAAACTCTTCAATTATGTTACCGTTTAATTCATCTTCAACAACTGTAGACTCTTCAGTGTTATAGCCGCCAGATTCACCACTGTCATTTAAATTCAAGTCAGGGTCTATATTTGGAGTTACAATATCAAAACCTTGGTCATAATCAACGCTTATAGGTTGATGTCCAGACTTAAGCAGATACCTCTCTGGGATATGACAAAGTTGCTCGGGACGAACATCAGTCATTAACTCTCGCAGCGGTGTACTAACAAGTTGTTTCAAATAACTAATAGGCAGCTGAATTTTTAAGATGTCGTCGACTTCATTAAAATCTGCTTCAAAGAAAGTATCGTTTTCAACATGAGAAAGCATGAAACCGTCTGGATAGTTTGCTAGCTCAGCAATACTGTAGTCACCTTGTAACCACCATTCTCGATCAGCTAAGAATCCGTCAAAGTAAGTATCTGAATAGAGATTATATAGCTCATACTTATCTATCTGCATCAGCACCTGTCTGATGAACAGACCACGATATAACATGCCTGCAAAGTCATTACGGCCCAATATGTCTTCACACAGATAGCGTTTAAGCTCTTTAGCTTGCTGCACACCTTTACTGTGGGTTTGTTTGATACCGGTTTTCACTTCAAGTGGTAACACGTACATCTGTTTATCTTTAAAGCCGACAAACAGTACATCATCTGAGATTAGGCCTGACTTGTAACCTTGGACGTTACGCGAGAAGTCACTATCAGACATCTTAAGACCGATGTTACCGGTTACACGGATCATCTCGGCAACCGAGAGCGGTACCCAAGTAATGTCGGATTGAGACAGTAAGCAGTTTACAAATTTATACGCGCCAATAATGCCCTTTTTCTCTTTTCGCTCGTTGGCATTAGCAGTGATCATTTTAAGCAGCCACTCACCATTAAAGGCATTAAACTCTTCAGTTATCCCGCCTTCGTCCTGCTCGAGCACCTTCTTATAAAGCTCGGTTTGGCGTGTAACGGTAATTGCGTCGTAATTCGCCGAGTTGGTGTAGTTATCCGAATAGTGGATCAACACCATGTCTTTTGCGTTCTCGAAAAAGTCTAAGGTCACCTTAGGGTCAATAATGGTCGTCCAGATGGAACTGACATAAGAACGCTCTAGTAAGGTTCTAAAGTTATCACTCACCACCAGCGCCATAGACTTTGAGTTACCCGTCGGTTCGCTAGATAGACGAGCCGGCTTGATAAGACCGCCAAGCTTTTGGGCAATTTGTAAATGTGGTTGCCCTTCGATATCGACATTCTTGAGCCCGAATGCAGTAAAGTAGCTGTCTTGCTTATTGGCAGCAGCTTCACCCGCCATTAAACCATGACAGACTACACCACTTAGCTGTTTATCAACATTGACATCTCTTGGTTCTACCTTGCTGTTATTTCTAAAGAAGCTAAGGTGTGAATAAGCTTGTTTGCCATCAATTTTGCCATTTTCAAACTTACTATAAGTGAGTCGAGTGCGTAGCAAATCGATAATCATATCCGCTTGCTCACGTACAGCGCCTTTATCTAGTTCATATAAGTTTTTAAGCTCATCGTAGCTCGCCGTCTCGGCGAAACGATCGAATTCACTATAGACAAGTTTATCGTCATACAGATTTACATGAATTTGACAGACCTTGTCTTTATTAGCCTTAACAAAATCAACCAGCCCCATAAAAATTTCGTGGTTTGATTTATTATTAACTGAGTTAATAATCAATGTCGCTTTCGGGCCTGCATTAAACAGCGCCGAGAAGGCATTTTTAAATTCACCGACTTTATCTTTTACTAGCTTACGCACATAGGAAAAGCTCGTATCTTGTTGTGGTACGAGTTCTAACCAAAAGCTATTTTCTTTCTCTAACTGACTAAAGGAAAAACCATGAATAGGGTCGTAGATAAAAGGTAATAATCCACGGGCATTTAGTCTATCAAGCGTCACTTTTGGCAGTGTCTTAAAGCTATGACTTTGATCTTGGGTTACATGCTCAGCTAATGATAAATAGTAAGCAATGACCATAGGGTGGAATGGCGTAATATATTCTTGGCCACTAAAGGTCGCAAATCCGATATTAATCAATTGCTTTTGCTCAGCGGTAAGCAAAATATCATCGCCAATAGCGCTAATAGCATCATTGTATTGTTTTACAACCTGCCCCGCTAAAACACGATACTCCGGCCCCCAACTACAGAGGCTCGGCAATGTACGGTGTTCATGGTAATAGTCAAATAATGCTCGGTAAGCAACAAACAACGACGGGTAGGTTGCCTCAATATCGTTGAGAGATAACGGCATTTGTTGCTCATCGCGCCTAGTGAGTAGTAAGCCGTCAACAATTTCAGCTTCCCACTGCAGTAGGGTTAAGCGCTTGCCCTTGGGTGAAAGTTCTTTGTTATCGAGTAAGACTTTATTTTTTGAGCGATTAAAGCTACCAAGGTAGTCATCTTGGTATAGTCGCGTAAATCTGTCTTTATCTAAGATCAGTGGCAGTGTTAGTGAGTCTGTTGCGATTGCGCCCTCAACATTGAACGTTAGCCATGAGTCTTGGCCTTTAACGACAAAGTGTAGCTCATCAGACTCGTTCGCTATTTGCTCGAAATTAATCTCGCTAGTCGTTTCATTGTCGAAAACCTGTCCAATCTCATCGAGTACCGCTTTAGCGCCTTCTTTGCCACCGTCTATGCCAATCACAAAGCTGCTCTCTTCAGTTTGCAGTGTGATCCGCGCGGTCTTCTTAGATGAAGTTGGTGGTTCGATTAGGAAGTTATTTCTAAAAGCATCGATATAGAAATCGCCGCTTCTAATCACTAACACTTTAAACTTATAGCGTTCCGCTGTTTTCTCTCTTTTTAGATCTAGAGTGAAGAACATCGCTTTGCCAGTATAGGCGCCAGTAACCGTCACTCTGCTACGTTTTCCGCCTGAGTTCACTGGATTTGCGATTTCAATTAGGTCTGTTTTATTGTGCAGAATTGAGCACTGCTTACGTTCGATTTTACCGCCAATAAACGTCAACTCGAAACCAAAATCTTGCTGGTCTTCTTCTATAACCAAAATCAAATGGCGCTCTCTGCGACCCGCCTTGGTTTCTGACTTGTTCTTTGCTATTAGCTCTCCTTGCAGGATCACCTCACTTTCGAGCTCTAATAGGTTTTTTCTGTTTGCTTCCTGCTCTTGCTTACATGCACTAAATTCTAATTCGGTTTTCCAGCTTTCAAGGGCTTCTCCGCCAAAATTTCGCTCAACAAACTTAGAACCGAAATCTTTTTCAGCAAGCTTTTCTTCCAATTCATTAGGGAAATGATGAGTGATACGTTCAATATCTTCATAAAGCCGTTTGTTCTCATCGAGTCGTTTATTGATTTGTTCTGGCTTACCATCCCACGTCAAAATTGCAGGATCATTTAATAGACCTAGCTCGCTAAACTTGAGGTCACCATCGAGTAGTGCATTGTAAAGTTTTTCAAAACCAAACATGGTTGCGCCATCATCAACGATTTGATTAAACCTATGCTCAAGTAAACATTCTGAGACTTTTCGAGTCCCGTTAACGTCATCGATTAACTTGTACATTGCTTGTTTAATCTGCTCTGGGTGCCAGATACTTGCAGGCTGTGCAACATTTTCAGCAGAGTTAATAAGCGTGTCTAGCATGCTATTGTGGATCACTAGCAATGCACAGTCTTCAAACTCTCCGAATTGGCCTGCGACTTCATCGCGCAAGTGTGAGATGAAGTTCTCAGTAAAACCAGGTGCTGTATTCGAGTCTTCGCTATGTAATACCGGCAAAAGACGAGAGTTACCACATGTTACTATTGATAACTTCGTGCCTTTAACATCAATCGTGCCATCGGCTTTTGATACAATCGAGTCAAACAGTTTCAAGCTATTTTCATTATCAGGAGACTGAAACTGATATCGATAGCCAGGCTTAATGGAATGCTGTCCCCAATTTAGGAATAGTTCAGCTAAAAAATCATTAAATTGTTTTAAAGACATATACTGCATCTCCACTGTCACTCATACGCTCAACATTGCCGATGCGTTCGTAAAATTCGATTAAAGCCTGTTGGCTTTGTTTGTCAAAAAAGACACCTCTTGCTTCGAAAGCTAAGATAAGCTCATGGAATCGCAGCTTATCCTTTTCGCCCACTGCAATATTGGTCAATAAAATAAGGTAGTCTTGATTAAACACCATTACACGCCCTGCACGCCCCCGACTCTGAATAAAGTGAGAGCAAAGCTCAGCTTCTGCTGATTTGACGTATTGCAAATTAATATCGTATCGAGTTTCACCTCGACTGAATTGCGCAGCACCTAGCTTTAATAAATTGTCGAGTTGATCTAGTGGGTCTCTAGAATCCGATAGGCTGGTATTAAGTTGTCTGGTTTCTTTAAATTCAGCTGCGTAGTTTTCAAGTGCATCTACACATGTTGGGTGTTCTGCTAAGTTTTGCGCAAACGCCCAGATAGGCATAGTCTGATTTTTACTATCTTGCAGGTTTTCGTTCATGGCTAGGTAAGGAAAGATACTCCAAAGCGCTGTAGACAATTGCTTATGCCCGTAGTCCTTTACCAATGTACGCTCATCACTTGCTTTTTCGGTATCTAAAATGAAGTAATGCAACTTAGGGCATGGCTCGCCTGAGCGCCAATCTTTTAAATTTAGTGCCAATTGCGCAGTATACAAGTGCGCATATAGTCGAAGAAAATCTTTGAATATAGACAGTAAATATTTAGGCCGTTTGCTTAAAAATGTAAGATCTTGTTGGAAATGGTTAGCCATAAATGGCAAATATGGCGCCTCTTTAGTCACGACATCACTCTCTTCAGGATCCTGAGTTTTAAGGTGAAGGCTGAGTACGTCATATAGCTGATGTTCGAGAAAGTTTAGCTTTGCATTCGGTTTTTCTGTAAAAGAAAAATCTTGTAGCAAACTAGCAAACATATTGCCTAAGCGGCTGTTTGGCGTATTACCAACGGCCTTATTCGTTTTGAACAATAAGAATTCTGGTGCAATCTTAAACAGTTCATCACCTTGAAAATACATCTTATCGAGAATCGGCCAAAAATCAGCTTCATCTAACTTACGCAAGAATGTCTTTTGGCTAGCCTCTTTGAAGTCTGTTAGTTCAAATTGCTTTTTCTTTTTACCGGTTAGATCTGTAGGATCTTTAAAGGGAATAAACTCTTTTCGGTAGGCGTGTTTTACCACGTGGCCTAGTGCACTGTCCCAATCAAAAATGTCATATCTATCTTTTGTTCGGATAGGAAAGTAACTGTTTAACGTATTGTTTTTTACCTGCAACTCAGATTTTAATCGCAACATAATTATAGGCCACTCACTTCAAATTCATCAAAATCGTCGTTTGCAATTTTGTATCGGTCATTTTTGTAAAGTATGTGCAAAGTTCTCGTTTCATTAGCAACTTCAGCTATCTCTTCAACAAGCTCATCTAAGAGCACAACGGTATTTTTATCGTGCTTATTAGGGCGATAGCCTTCAACAATACGTAGCATCAGACTCAATAAGTTGATGTTTGTCGGCAATTTCACAATACGTTTGCCCACCTTAAAATAGGTATTAAAGTGTGATGTTTTAGTCTCTTTATCTTCAGCTATTTGAGGCACATGAACTTTAAGTTCTAGGTCTGCAGCTAACTGAAAACCATTGTGTTCAGAAATAAAGAACTCGCCTTTGCCTAGCCTTGGTGCATTACGATTGTTGTATTTATGGATAGCAGCAATTGCGACATCTTTATAATATTGGCGTAATGCCAACTTATGCTCATCAGAACCATCAAAGTGACAATGAAGGTGCCAAACCTCAGAATATTTCTTAATCAGGTCTTGTTGGAAGTCAGCACAAAATGAAAGGTGATAGTTGTTAGCAAACTCTGAATTTTTTAACAGGTAGAACAGTCTTAGATAAGATTCTGGCGCTAGAGAGCGAGTAAACCCCTTTAACAAAAGAGCTTCTACAAATACTTCGTAGTTATGATCAGGTAAACCTAAACTTCTCGATAAAATGAATTTATCTATATGCTGCGTTCGGATATTAGCAGGATCAAAATCTACAATTTTACTGGCTAATTCGTTATCAGTGCCGGTGAATAAGTTATCAAATAAATAACCAGGTCCTGCTAATAAATGAAACACAAAATCAAGTAATGCACGCGCAGTAAGGAACTGGTCCTTAACTAATCGCGCTTTAAATAAAAGCTCGATAATGGTCTGTTGTACCGCTTCATCACTTAAGAGCTCATAATTGGCACACAACTTCTTGTCGACAGCTTGCGTTAGTGTTTTTTCGTGCTCAAAATGGTCGCGGATGATGTTATTAGTCGGCGCGGTTAGCTTTTGAAACAGCTCTTTTACAAACTCAGCCGTATAACCATTTTGCCCTAATACAAACTTGGGAAACTTCTCAAAGTCTAAAAACTGGTGATTGGACTCCGTTGGTGAGTCATCAAGGAAGCTCTTTATCGATGATTTAATATCATCGTGCTGCTCTGCGCCTTCTTGCGCATAGTTGCCAAGCATACCGACGTTAATACCAACTACGAGCGTTTTATTAGAAGTACGGTTTTCTTCAAATAAAGTATCAAGTGTTTGGATTGCATTAGACGTTGGTGAAAAACTATGGGTCGCATCTAAGTGAAACTTATAGCGGTCTTTAAACATCGCCATTTCACAATAACGTGTTAAGATTTCAGATTTACCGTCGCCACTACTGCCACATAGAAAGATAATGTCATCTTCTGTTGCACTAAGCAGTGCTTCTTTAAAAGCTTGTTCAATGTTGGTCGTAATGAATAGATAATTTTTTATCTGATCTTCGATAGAGTTATCATTTTGATGCAGAGTACGCACCGCATACGGGGATGATTTTGATAAAACAGATAACGCAGATTTAAACCTTAACATAACACTCCAAGCAACATAGCGTTAGCGTGGTAAGTACTTATAAATGTATGGCAAGGCAGACTTGGATTGAGTATCAAATATAGAGCTCACTTATTGTGTGAACTGCACTTTGATTTAGACTCATCTTGAAGCGTCTCTTCCTTAAGCACTTACTCCTTTAATATATGTCCATACAATACGTGTTTGTATAAAAAATACAAGAGATCCTATTCTTGAAAATCATATAGATGTCTCATTTTTAGCATGAACATCGACTACGAAATTGAATCGTAAATAAATGACTGAAAATGACTAGGCGTGGATGATAGTAACATAGGGATAAGTATAAAATAAACAAGTGTGTAATCATGTGACAAGAATGGGAGTACCTAAGCAACCGTTCATTATGTTGAAACCCCGATGCTGCTTTGCTTTATAAAAAACAGACGAGTTCTAACACGACTAATTTAATAGTTGAATTTTGCTATCGCAGCTGCTCACGAATACCCAAAAACGTATATTCGGCTTAATTTAATCTGCAGCCTGCAGATATGAGGCAAATCGCTACCAACGACATAACTCATACACAAAAGAAATGCCGTCATACTTTGTTAGAAAGGGAATAGAAAAATTTAAAGCAGCTCTTTACGCTCGCTGATGCACTCGTACGATCCCATCTCAAACAGACGGCAGATCCATGGGCGGTTCTCATAAATGGTGCACATCAAGGTGTCTCTATCGACTGCTGAGCACCAGCCATCATCTAAGCGTAACATGGTTTCAGCGCCATACTCGTCAACACTGATATGCTCGTCTGGTACGCCTGTATCGGTCACTATCATGACTTCTAATCGGCAACAACATGCTTGGCAATTTGAGCAGGTGATCTCGGAGTTGACCACGGGATCGGATATATCTTTTACGTCAATGTTCATAAACAGCAGTATTAAATTTAATGGCCGCTAGGATACGCTAAAACTGCAGTTTTCACGACTAATTTGCTCTCTATCGCTTTTAACGCAAAAGAACCCAGTTTGTGCTGGGCTCTTAGTTTTTTTGATTTTGCTATTTTGCTTTGGGCTTAACTTAGCAACATTGGATTCAACATGGCCAAATTTAGTTGAGCACTACAGATGCCTTGATTAAAGGGTGCGGCCTTGCAAGATTAAAACGTATCCGCTGGCACTCTCACCCAACCTTCCATCAATACTCTTGCGCTGCGACTCATCACCACTTTATTCACCTGCCAGTTGCCGTCAACTTCAGTCGCTTCTGCGCCAACTTTTAACGTGCCAGATGGATGACCAAAGGTGACAGTGTCCGAACTAGCACTATTGCTCGGACTCGGACTCAGGCTCTGGCTTTGACTGGCTGCTAAGTGCACTAAGGTGCCCGGTATTGCCGCTGCTGTACCAATTGCCACTGCAGCTGTGCCCATCATGGCATGATGCAGTTTGCCCATAGACAAGGCGCGCACGTTTAAATCGATATCAGTTTTGGCAATCTGTTTACCGCTTGATGAAGTGTAATCTATAGGCGGCGCTACAATTGCCACTTTGGGCGTGTGCTGACGGGTTGCCGCTTCGTCGATATGTTTGATTAGCCCCATTTGCACTGCACCATAAGCACGGATGGTTTCAAACATGGCAAGCGCCTTTGCATCACCGTTAATGGCATCTTGCAGTTCTGCGCCGCTGTAACCTAATTCGCTGGCGTTAATAAACACGGTTGGAATACCTGCGTTGATCATGGTGGCTTGCAAAACGCCACTTTCTACAACATCAGTAGGCACTTTCAAGTCATCAATTAAATTACCGGTTGGGAACATAGCGCCCTCACCGTCTGCTGGGGCTAAAAACTCAACTTGGACCTCAGCTGCAGCGAACGTGACGCCATCTAACTCGAAATCACCGGTTTCTTGCAATTCACCATTTGTCATAGGTACATGGGCAACAATGGTTTTTTGGATATTTTTTTGCCAAATTCGCACCACAGCCGTGCCATTTTCTGGCACACGGCTGCTATCGACTAAACCGTTACTGATAGCGAATGATCCGACCGCTGCAGTTAAGTTGCCGCAATTACCGCTCCAGTCAACAAACGGTTTATCGATGGCAACTTGACCAAATAGGTAGTCAACGTCGTGATCGGCTTTATCGCTTTTAGCTAAGATAACCGTTTTACTGGTACTGGATGTTGCCCCGCCCATGCCATCGGTTTGTTTACCGTAAGGATCTGGGCTGCCAATGACTCTTAGTAACAAGGCATCACGCGCAGCACCTGCTTCCTGCGCCTCAATAGGTAAATCGGTTAAATTAAAAAACACCCCTTTACTGGTGCCGCCACGCATATAGGTGGCAGGCACTTTGATTTGTGGCGCAAATTTTGGTTTTGGATCTGTTGATGTGGTCATGTGTTTTACCTTGTCAATCCGTAATGCCTAGTCATTTCAACGTTAAATGGGTCCGAGAACAATGAAAATACGCACGGTAGCTCCTTTAATTAGCTCCCGCACAGACTACTCTCGTTGCCAAAATATAAAGTGTGAGATTGAGTTGACGATATTGCTGACTATATGAGCTTTGGTGGCATGGATGCCACCGCAGAGCCTACAAGGATGTACTTGCGGCGTCTCATATAGATTGCAATACCGTCTTACAACGTTTGAACCTCAATATTCCTTCAAATCTGGCATGACGACTCTTTATCCGCTGAAGGCTTCTCTATACGCTGAAGACTCTCAACTAGTTAAAGACTCCTCATTATTTCGAGGACTCTAAAAAATCTTGGGCGAAGCGCTGGAGTATGCCGCCCGCTTCATAGATAGAGACTTCATCAAGGGTATCGAGTCGACACTTAACTGGGATCTCAAGGGTTTCACCATTAGTTCGGGTCATGATAACTGTGAGCATTGCGCCCGGTGTACGTTCACCGAGTACATCAAAGATTTCCGTACCGTCAATTTGATAGGTATGACGGTTATCGCCGTTAGTGAATTCAAGTGGCAATACGCCCATACCAACTAAGTTAGTACGGTGAATACGCTCAAACCCTTCAGCTACAATGACTTCAACACCAGCAAGACGCACACCTTTTGCAGCCCAGTCGCGGCTTGAACCTTGACCGTAATCGGCGCCAGCAATAATGATCAGCGGCTGCTTACGTTCCATGTAGGTTTCAATGGCTTCCCACATGCGCGATTCAACACCCTCTGGCTCAATACGGGCGTAAGAGCCCTGCTTCACCTCGACTTCACCATTGCTACCAAGTTTAGTGACCATTTCATTAAACAGTTTTGGATTAGCAAAAGTCGCACGCTGCGCCGTTAAGTGATCGCCGCGGTGCGTCGCATAAGAGTTGAAATCAACTTCTGGTAAGCCCATTTTATCTAAATAAGCGCCTGCAGCACTGTCGAGCATAATCGCATTTGAAGGCGATAGATGATCGGTGGTGATGTTGTCACCGAGAACCGCTAACGGACGCATGCCTTTCATGGTGCGCTCGCCTGCCAGTGCACCTTCCCAGTATGGTGGGCGGCGAATATAAGTACTTTGTGGACGCCAGTCATATTGAGGATTGGTGTTTGTGCCATATTCAACTTTGATATCAAACATCGGCTCGTACACTTTGCGGAACTGCTCAGGCTTAACGCTTTGGGCGATTACCGCATCGATTTCTTCATCTGATGGCCACAGATCTTTTAGTAAAATATCGTTGCCATGCTCATCTTGCCCTAAGGCATCTTTTTCAATATCAAATCGTATGGTGCCCGCAATAGCATAAGCCACAACTAATGGCGGCGACGCTAAAAAGGCTTGTTTAGCATAAGGGTGAATTCGACCATCAAAGTTACGGTTACCACTGAGTACAGCGGTAGAGTACAAATCACGGTCGATGACTTCTTGCTGAATCACTGGATCCAGCGCGCCGCTCATGCCGTTACAGGTTGTACAAGCAAAGCCGACGATACCAAAGCCTAATGCTTCAAGCTCAGTTAACAGATTGGCGTCTTCTAAATACAGCTGCACCGCTTTTGAGCCTGGCGCAAGTGAGGTTTTAACCCAAGGCTTACGGGTTAAGCCTTTAGCATTGGCGTTACGGGCAAGCAGACCTGCGGCAATCACGTTACGTGGATTTGAGGTATTGGTACAACTGGTAATGGCGGCAATAATACACGCACCATCAGGCATTAAGCCTGACTTGTCACCGCTCATATCTTCAACTTCACCACTAATGCCTTTTGCAGCAAGCTCGCTGGTTGACACTCGGCGATGTGGGTTTGACGGGCCAGCAATGTTACGGCCTACACTTGATAAATCAAAACGCAGTACCCGCTCATACTCGGCATCTTGCAAGCTATCTGCCCACAAGCCTGTTTGCTTGGCATAGGTTTCAACTAGCTTAACTTGGCTTTCGTCTCGGCCTGTTAGTTTTAGGTAATCAATGGTTTTGTCGTCGATATAAAACATGGCAGCGGTTGCGCCAAATTCTGGGGTCATATTCGAAATAGTTGCTCGGTCGCCAAGAGTTAAGTTGCTTGCACCTTCGCCAAAGAACTCAAGGTAAGTCGAAACGACTTTTTCATTACGTAAAAACTCAGTGATTGCCAGTACAATGTCGGTGGCGGTAATGCCGCTTTGGCGCTCACCCACCAGCTCTACACCGACAATATCCGGTAGACGCATATAAGATGGACGCCCTAGCATCACGCTTTCGGCTTCAAGACCACCAACACCAATGGCGATAACGCCTAAGGCATCAACGTGTGGTGTGTGGCTGTCGGTACCAACTAAGGTATCAGGAAAAGCAACGCCTTCGCGCGCTTGAATCACAGGCGACATCTTCTCTAAATTGATTTGATGCATAATGCCGTTACCAGGCTGGATCACATCAATGTTTTCAAAGGCAGTTTTGGTCCAGTTGATAAAATGGAATCTGTCGTCGTTTCGTCTGTCTTCAATGGCGCGGTTTTTCTCAAACGCGTCTTTTTCAAAGCCCGCATGCTCTACTGCTAACGAGTGATCGACAATCAACTGAGTTGGCACAACTGGGTTCACTTTTGATGGGTCACCACCTTTATCTGCAATCGCATCACGCAAACCGGCTAAATCCACTAATGCGGTTTGACCTAAGATATCGTGGCACACGACTCGGGCTGGGTACCATGGAAAGTCCAAATCGCGCTTACGTTCAATGATCTGTTTTAGGCTGTCGGTTAATGTTTCTGGCGAGCAGCGACGTACTAAGTTTTCGGCGTAAACACGTGAGCAATATGGCAGCCTGCGGTAAGCATCTGGGCTGATGGCATTAACGGCCCCTTCTGTGTCGAAATAATCGAGATCGGTACCGGGTAAAGGTTTACGGTATTGGGTATTCATAAGGCGTTCCAGTTTAATTCGTACAGGTTAGAGGGCGCTTCGCTTCTAGGTCCTAGGCCCTAGATCCTAGAACCTTGCAATATTTTCATCCCACTAAAAACCTAAATTACAATCACTTACCTAACATTAAGGCAGAGTAACCTGCCTCTATTGTTATTTACTATGATTATCTTTCACTTATAGGGTTAACTTTACGTGGTTCGCTACCCGTGTAGTCAGCACTTGGGCGGATAATGCGGTTGTTTGAGCGTTGCTCCATCACGTGCGCCGCCCAACCCGTTAGGCGTGAACAAACAAATATTGGGGTAAACAACTTAGTTGGAATGCCCATGAAATGGTAAGCCGATGCATGGAAGAAGTCCGCGTTACAAAATAGCTTCTTGGTGTCCCACATAAACTCTTCACAAGCGACTGAAATATCGTAAAGTGAGGTGTCACCAAACTCGTTAGCCAGCTTTTCTGACCAGGCTTTGATGATCACGTTACGAGGATCTGAGGTGCGGTAAATCGCATGACCAAAGCCCATGATCTTTTCTTTACGTTCAAGCATGCCAGCCATTTGGATTTTTGCATCTTCAGGTGAGCTAAACTGCTGGATCATATCCATTGCCGCTTCGTTCGCGCCGCCATGCAATGGGCCGCGTAGTGTGCCGATTGCACCAGTAATACACGAGAACATATCTGATAAGGTTGATGCACATACACGAGCGGTAAAGGTTGATGCGTTAAACTCATGCTCTGCGTACAAAATCAGCGACACGTCCATTACGCGGCGGTGCTGCTCAGATGGTGCTTTGCCATTAAGTAGGTGCAAGAAGTGACCACCAATTGAGTCTTCATCGGTTACGCAGTCAATCTCTACACCTTCATGGGAGAACTTGTACCAGTAACACATGATGGCCGGAAACGCGGCTAATAAGCGGTTTGCCGCTTGGTTTTGCTCGCTAAAATCGTTTTCTGGCTCTAGATTACCCAAGAATGAACAACCGGTACGCATGACGTCCATTGGGTGGGCGTCTGCTGGAATACGTTGCAGCACCTCTTTTAGTGCCTTTGGAAGATCGCGCTGGGCAAAAAGCTCGGTTTTATAATGATCAAGCTGGGTTTGATTAGGTAGCTCGCCGTTAAATAGCAAGTAAGCCACTTCTTCAAATGAAGCATTATCAGCAAGATCTGATACGTCATAACCACAATAGGTTAAGCCAGAGCCTGACTTACCTACAGTACATAAAGATGTTTCACCTGCGCTTTGACCACGTAGACCTGCGCCACCAATCTTCTTATCAACCATTGCTCTCTTCCTTTTATTTGTTTACCCGTTAGCCGTAGCTGCAGGTTATTTTTATATTTATTACGTTTGTGCGAATCCATCACGCAAACGTTTGTAAGGTTTTATCGAATAGGTACTTCTCAAAATAAGGCAGCTTAGCGAATGGTAAACTTATGCTTTACTGCCGTTTTACTTAATTCATTTATCGCCTATTACCGCTAGTCAGCAGTTACAGGTTCTTTCCTTCAGCAAATAGCTTATCTAACTTTTGCTCGTAATCGTGGTAACCTAGGTAGTCGTATAGATCCATGCGTGTTTGCATTGAATCAACTACTGCCTTTTGATCGCCATTTTCTAAAATAGAGCTGTAAACCATTTCAGCAGCTTTGTTCATAGCTCTAAAGGCACTTAATGGATACAGCACCATAGATGCGCCCCACTCGCCTAATTGCTCTTTATTCCACAATTCGGTTTGGCCAAACTCAGTAATGTTGGCAAGAATTGGCACATCTAGCGCGTCGCTAAATGCGCGGTAATGCTCTTCCGTTTTCACAGCTTCAGCAAAAATGCCATCAGCACCTGCAGCCACATAAGCTTTAGCACGGGCAATTGCCGCTTCTAAGCCTTCTTGAGCGAACGAGTCTGTACGCGCCATAATGAAAAAGTCAGGGTCTGTGCGCGCATCTACCGCCGCTTTAATGCGATCGACCATCTCTTCCGTTGACACAATCTCTTTATTTGGGCGGTGACCACAACGCTTTTGCGCGACTTGGTCTTCCATGTGCACTGCGGCAGCGCCGGCTTTTTCCATATCGCGAATGGTTTTAGCAATGTTAAACGCGCCGCCCCAACCTGTGTCGATATCAACCATTAACGGCAAGTCACAGGCTGAAGTGATGCGCTGCACGTCAACAATCACATCATTAAGCGATGTCATGCCCAGATCCGGTAAACCGTATGATGCATTTGCGACTCCGCCGCCCGATAAGTAGATCGCCTGATGACCAATCTTTTTAGCCATCATGGCCGAGTAAGCATTGATGGTACCCACGATTTGTAGGGGCTTATTGGCCGCGAGTGCTTCGCGAAACTTCTTTCCTGCGCTCATGTTGATTCCTTTTGTTTATCGCTCGCTGTACCTAAAGTTCAGTTCAGCATGGCAATATTGATAATGATGTTATAACGGTCAAATGTTGAACTTTTATGCTGCTTAATCATTCACTAATTTATTTTCGATACTCGATTTTGAGTACAAAATATGGCGACGCATTAGCATTTCTGCCAACTCGGCATCGCGATTACAAATCGCTTGAACTATGTGTTTATGCTCATCAAAGGCGGTGGTCACTCGCGGGCCTGTCATGCCCAGTTGCACTCGGTACATGCGTACGAGGTGATAAATGCCGTCAATAAGCATAGAGATTAAATGCTTATTCTTACTGCCTTGAATGATCCGATAATGAAAATCCACATCGCCTGCTTCTTGATAATAACTGCCTGCAGACTGCACGGTCTCAAAATGGCTGTTGAGTAGCGTTTGTAAATTATCAATTTCTTGATCGGTCATATTTATTGCCGCAAGCCTTGCCGCCATGCCCTCAAGAGATTCACGCACTTGATAAAGCTCTAATAAGCCTGCTGGCGTTAAGCTAACAACACGTGCGCCAACATTGGCCTTGCGCTCAACCAGGTGGCTTGCTTCTAAACGATTAATCGCTTCGCGAATAACTGCGCGGCTGACACTGTATTTTGTCGACAACTCGGTTTCACTCAGCTTTGAGCCTTGCACAATTTCGCCCTCTACTATCGCTTTGCGTAGCTGAAAGAAGGTTTTGTCTGCACTGGTAACTGGCTGTTCGTTAAAGAATGTCATTGGCAAAATAGAATATTAGATCTTAATGGATTGTCGACAATCTAGCCATTCTTATAGTTTTAGTCAACAGTAAACCAACAAATTGTCGACAAAGTAGGAGTAAAGTCTAAGGGACACTCTTTAACCAACAGGCGAATTAAGGCACAAAACTTTTACAGTTTTTCATTGAAACGAGACTGGTTTTATTAAGGTGTTTAATAGTATTTGAGTTAAGAATTAGCTAGGTTGCAAGACCACTTTAACAACTGACTTATTGGTGGATTAAAAGCAGTGATAGGCGGGTAATTCAATACAATCTAGCGGCTTTATATAAAAGTGCAGCGCCTAAGCACTGCATTTTTTATCTTGTATCGATATTGCTTACCCTAAGCCAACTACCGAATAGCGGTGATTTTACAAAACGTTGCTATTCGGCTTTTACGGCAAAACAAATTATCTATACACCACTGTTTACTTGCCAATTTCCGCCAAGCGCTTTATGTAAGCCTATGGTCATGTGCGCGGTTTGTAATTTTGCGGCCACCATGCGGTCTCTAAGCATATTTTGTTGGCGCTGCGCGTCTAAAATTGATAAATAATCGCTTAAACCAGCTTTGTATAAGGATTTAGCTTTATTCACGGCATTGGTGGTTTCTGCTTCCGCTTCGATCACTAATTCAACATATTGCTGGCTCTGACCGTAACCTTGCAACAGGGTTTCAACCTCACCAAATGCCGCTATGACCGAGTGTTGATATCTAAGCGCACTGACATCAAAGCGCGCTTGTTGTAGCTCAACCATGGCATCGCCGCGGCCGCCATCAAACACATTCCAACTTATGCCGACACTGCCTAGCCATGCAACTGAGTCGCTGCTAAATAGATCGTCAAAGTCTTTGGCCAACACGCCCGGTGAGCCAGTTAAAAACACTTTAGGATATTGAGCGGCAATAGCCGCACCCTGTTCTTGATTTATCGCAGCCATTTCTCGCTCGGCCATTCGAATATCCGGGCGACGATTGAGAAGATCTGACGGTAAACCTGTCGGGATCACTCCTTTAAAATTGGGCAGTGGCATCTTCTGCTCAAAGCGATACTGCGCCTGTTTGGGGGTTTCTCCTAATAAGATAGCTAAGCGCTGCTTATGCACGTTTTCAGCGATTTCCAACTGTGGAATAACCGATTTAGTGACAGCAAGCATCGCTTTTGCCTGCGCTTCATCTAACTTTGAACCATAACCACTTTTAACGATGAGCTTTACAAGATCGAGCGTACGCTGTTGATCTGCCACTGTGTTGAGCGCAATTTGCTTACGCTCCTCGGCACCACGCATTTGCAGATAATTATGAATCACATCAGAGGTAATCAAAGTTACCAAGCCTTCTCTCATAATAACGGCTTGCTCTTTTCTAATTGCAGCTGCTTGAGATTGCTTATCTATTTGCCCAAATAGATCGACCTGCCAAGCTATGCTTGCACCTGCGAAAAATGCACTGTTATTGTCATCAACTAAGCCAAGAGCTTCACCTGTTAATGGATTTGTCGCGGTTATCGCCCCGCCAAGTAATGGATCGTTCTCACTAATCTGTGCATTACCAAAGCCCGCACCGACATTGATTGTCGGCACTTTAAAAGATTCAATCGCTGCTTGATAAGACTGCGCCATCTTTATGCGTTCGGCGGCGACTTTCAATGGAATCGCTTGGTTTTGGGCATCTATGACGAGCTGATTAAGCACAGGATCATTAAATTGATGCCACCAAGCAGACTGTTGTTTGGCTTGATACTCACCCGGCGAAACCCCGTTGACGTGTTGATTTAAATATTCAGATTGAAGCTGGGTAGTGGGTACCAGGTAATCAGGCCCCACTGCACAGCCCGATACCATAAGTGCTACAGCCAGTGGAGCGAGCTTTAGAAGTTTCATATTATTTTTGCTCCAATGCAGGTGCTACGTTTAAGGGTTCTGTTTGTGTAGGCTGCTGTGCTTTGTCGCTATTGCGATAAAACAAGCAATAGAAAGCTGGCATAATAAACAGCGATAATAGTGTTGCAGCTGCCAGTCCGCCGATGATTGTGGCTGCCATTTGGTCAAATAATCTATCGCTCAATAGCGGGATCATGCCTAGTGCGGTGGTTAATGCGCCCATTGAAATAGCCATTGTGCGATTCAATGTTGCCGCATGTACCGCTTCACGAAGCGGCTTAGCATTGGCGCGCTCAAGCTCAATTTGATCCATCAGTACGATACCGTTTTTAATGATCATGCCCGACAAGGTAATGGCGCCAATCAGTGCCATAAAACCAAAGGGTTTATCCAGCAGCAGTAGCGTCCAGGTGGCACCTATGGCGGCAAGGGGTAAAGTAATAAGAATGATTGCAGGCTGTTTAAAGCCGTTAAACATGGCGACCATAATCACTACCATCATCAACAATGCCTTTGGCATTTGGCTTAAGGTATCGCTAATGGCTCGGTTTTCATCGTAGTATTCGCCGCCCCATTCAAATGCGTAGCCAGCCGGTAGCTCTATTGCCTCAATTTGGGCTTTAACTTGGTTACGTGCCTCAGCCGGAGTGATGTCAAATACATCAGCCTGTGCTGTAATTGTTGGCACTCGATTGCGTCGCCAAATCATGCTCTCTTCAGCTTTAAGCTCAAAGCCATCAACCACTTGCCCTAATGGCACGCTGTGCACGCCTAGGAGTGAACGAACAGGTAATGTCTCTAAGTAAGTTAAGTCAGCGTCTGCACTTCTAAAGCTGATAGGGATTAACTGATCGCCTTGGTTAAGTGTACCTAACGTCACCCCTTCGGTTGCCCGCTTGATTGCCAGTGCAATATCGGTGCGGTTAATGCCTGCACGCCTTGCTTGCTCTTGATTGATTATCGGCTCAATCACTTTACTGAGTTGACGCCAATCATCGCGCACGTATTTAATGTTGGGATGGTTTGCCAATATTTGTTGAGCTTGCTCAGACAAGTCATGGAGTACCTGTGGATCAGAACCTGTAAATCTTGCTTCAATACTAAATTTATCTTTAGTCGCGAGTTTTAGTGCTCTAAAACGTGGCTCTGAATTAGGGAAAGTTTGCGCTAACCAAACATCTCCTCGTTTAACCAGTTCGGCGATGCCGTCATAATCCGCCACATTAATCACAACTTGACCATAGCTGCTATCAAATGGCTCAGGCTCTACGGTGACCGAAAACCTAGGTGCACTTGCGCCAACATAGCTTGATATCGTGGTCACTTCTGGTTGCTGAAGTAACCAGTGTTCAATTTTTTTCATGTCTGTCGATGTCTGTTCTATCTTGGCCCCGTTAGGTAACCAATAATCTAAGAACACCATAGGACGATCAGAGCTAGGAATAAAGTTGATAGCAACATAAGGCACTGCCATTGCCGTAATTAACAGTAATGGGATCACCATAGATATGGCTTTAAGGGGATTGTTAACAGTCCAGCTTACTGCAAGGTGGTAACGACTCTTTTTGTTTTGCTTAGTATCGTTTACTGCATTTGGCTTAATCCATAACCAACACAGTAATGGCGTGAGCGTCACCGCAACTAACCATGAAAACAGCAATGATGAGCAAATAATTAAGAACACTGAACTGGCAAACTCACCGGCATCGGTTTGCGAAAACAGCACAGGGCTTGAGCCCATAATGGCAATGACTGTCGCAGCAAGTAACGGTTTAGCCGTTTCTTTAACTGCATCGATTGCCGCTTTTGTGCGTTCAATGCCTTTATTGAGCTTCACCACAAACAGATCGGTAATAACAATAGCATTGTCCACCAGCATACCGAGTGCCAAAATAAATGTACCGAGTGACACACGCTGCAGATCCACACCTGCTATATACATATAAATTAGGGTTAATAAGATGGTAAACAGCAAGCTACCGCCTACAATCGTGGCGCTCTTAAAGCCCATAAATATCAGCAGTACAGCAAATACAATGGCGACACTTTCTAGCAAGTTAACCACAAAATCTTCAATTGATTTTTCAACTTCATCGGGTTGAAATGCAATGGTGCCGATTTCGATTCCTACAGGCAGCTGTGCTTGATAATCACTGATAATCGAAGTCAAATCCTCACCTAAGCTCACCACATTTATGCCTTCAACGGGGCTAACTGCAAGACTCACAGCCGCTTTACCGTTGAAACGGCTTAATGTTGTTGCGGGAGTTTTATAACCTAAACTGACATCGGCAATATCACCAAGGCGAATAAGACCGGTGCTGTACTCGCCTACACCACCTTTAATAGTGAGGTTTTTAATATCTTGTACCGACTTAAATGCACTGCTTTGGTCAATACGGATCCGCTCTGAATCAGCAGCAAAGCTACCGCTATCAAAGGTTAGGTTCTGAGTCGCCAATTGGTTAATAACTTGAGCAGATGAAATACCGTATTTGGCTAACCTTTGCTCTGGCAAATCAATATATACCGCTTGGCTTTGTACACCATGTAGCTCAATTTTTTTGATGCCATCGAGGGTTTTAATCCGGCGCTGCAGCTCTTTGGCATATTGGCGTAACGCTTCTGGTTGCGCATTGTCACCATAAACGCTAAATAGCATGCCATAGACTTCTGAAAACTCATCTTGCACTATGCTTATTTGCGCAGTACCAGGTAAAGACAGCTTCACATCCTCGACTTTTCGGCGCAATAAATCCCATTGTTGTGGCAACTCTTTTGAGTTAGTCGACTCTTTTAAGTCGATAAAAATCATTGAGCTACCTGGGCGAGATAATGAACGCAGCTTCCACATTGCGCCCATTTCTTGCAGTTTGGTTTCTATTTTATCGGTTACTTGTAGCTCGACCTCTTCAGCCGATGCTCCAGGATATAAGGTAACAACCACGGCACTTTTTACAGTAAAGGACGGATCTTCTAATTTACCGAGTTCAAAGTAAGAAACTAAACCTACAATCACGCACAACACACTAAAAAATAATACGAATACTCTTTGCTTAATGGCAAATTCAGCTAAATTCATCACAACTCCTAGTAGCTAAACGCTTTAGCGACAGTTTTAGTGACAAGCTGGTTAGGCTTCAAGTAGTGAACTCCTGCGGTAACAAGTGCATCGCCTTGCTCTAAATGACCGCTGATACACACTCTATTTTCGAGAAAAGACTGCACCGTGACCTTTTGCTCTATTACTTTTTGCTCTTGTACTAAGTAAACGCTGTTGTTGGCAAACTTACTAACCAAAGCGCCATAAGGTACACAGTAGCTTGGCTTGTCGTTTTCAAATGTGACTGCGACGTCGACAGCTTTGCCCGGTAACGCTGTGGTACTTTGCGCCATAATAAATTCAACTTCATATGTTTGCTTAATGAGATCGGGCATGGTTTCCATCGCGCTTAGTGAAGCCATAAGCGGTTTATCTTGGTCATGCCAAGTAACTAGGGCTTGTTGCGAGCTGCGTAACTGAGGCATTAAGTTCTCAGGCACATCAATCACCGCTTTCATGTTGCCAAGCTGATGTAATGAAAACAGCGCCGTACCGGGGGCAGTTTGTTCAAATGTTTGTTGGTTCTTAGCACCGATAACCCCAGAAAAAGGGGCTGTAAGTTGGGTGTAATCCAGTGCATCTTGTGCTTTTTGAAGGTTTTGCGTCACCACATTAACCATGGCTAGGCTCCGTTTATAACCGCTATTGGCTCTATCTAAATTAACTTGTGATATAGCATCATCTGCAATTGCTGTTTTTACACGTGCCAGTTCCGCCTTGGCTAAATCATGGGCAGCATTTGCCTCAGCGAGACGCGCTTCTAATTCAATCACTGTAACTTGGTAATCATGGGGATCTAAGTTAGCGAGTACCTGGCCCTTAATGACTTTGTCTCCGGGGTTAACCAAGATAGCTTCGATCGTACCCGGGACTTTAAACGCCAAATGTGCGGTTTTTGTTGCTTCAAGCACACCAGAAAAGTGTCTTACATTACTTTGCTGAGACTCATTGAGTAATAAGACCTGAACGGGGCGGTGATTGTGTACTTCAGGCTCAGAAGGGACTGGTGTTTCATTACATCCTGCAGCAAGGAGCATTGCACTTGATAGGATTAATAATTTTGCCGCTGGTTGATTATTGCTGCTAGAGGTTGATGGTTTCATTGCTCTCTCCCGATATATTTATTGGGAGAGAGTGTAAGTGTTTAACTTAACGAGATAATCGCCTTGATGCGCATAACAATGTCACATATTTCATGACAATGAAGCCCTTTCTGGAATTTCTTGTAATAAAAAGTCAATCAATAAACGTGTGGGTAAGCTAATGCCTTTTCTATCAGGATAGATTAACCAGACATCTTCTTTTTTAGACTCATACTCAGGCAAAATACGCACTAACTGATGGCTTTCTATCGTGGCTAGCGCAAACAGCGGCGGCATAAAGCCTATCCCTTGGCCACCCACAATTGCCCGGCGTACAAAGCCCATGTGGTTACAGCTCACGCGGCAATTCACTTTAATACTGTCTGAGATAAAATCCCAATTATCATCGAGTGTTCCGTCAGGCCAGCGATAACAAACGGTTTGGTGCTGCGCCAGCTCATCCAAACTAGTCGGTGCACCATATTGAGCCACATAGTCAGGACTCGCATACATTCCGCGGCCTAGGCTTAAGATTTTACGGGCAATAAAGCCTGAGTCTTTGATTTTGCCTGCATGCAAAACAAAATCTAACCCTAAGCTATAGATGTCATTTACATAGTTATTTGTGAGCCTAAGATCTAACTCTATGTCGGGATAAAGCTGCTGGAATTTTGCTAATGCAGGCTGCAGCGCCTCGTCACTTTCAGGCAAAAAGCCCAGTTTGACTTTTCCGACCGGCTTTTCATCTACATCGAGCAACTTGTTCTTGGCTTGTTCAAAACCGTCAAGCACCGCCAGCAGTTCATGATAATAAGCTTCACCATGTTGTGTCAGACGTAATTGCCGCGTGGTGCGAAAAAATAGCTGGGCGTTGAGTGCCTTTTCAAGCTCACCAATACGACGACTCACATTGGCGCGAGGCAGATCGAGTGCCGTTGCTGCAGCGGTGAAGCTGCCTAACTTCACCACAATAGTAAACAGCTTTAAGTCTTCAATTCGCATCGTTTGCCTCATCAATTTTAGATACAACCAGTGAGGTAAACTTTGCCTCGTAGTAGAAACTGTAACCTTTTAATGCTTTAGTTGGTAATGTAGTGATTGCGGATGTGGCATAGCCCACAAAACAGTATTTTTACAATAAACTCACCCAACAGGGCGATAGAAAACCAACACTTTGTCGACAAAGTAGCAGTAAAGTCCAGGGGACAATGTGCGCGTTTTTCAATGCAATGAGGAGTAAATTGTTTACAGTGTTACGGCAAGTTCCGTCTGCTTTGCTTTGGTGATTTAGGTTAAGCATACAGTTACCTTGGTCGCTGTATGCTTTAGTGACTATCTTTGTGGGTTATCCTTGACTGAGTTGTTGCCAGCTTCAACCTAGTGCTTAGCGTAATTCAATACTTAGGCTGTCTGCACTTTTGCTGCCGCAAAACAGACTCTAAGGTTGCTATGTCGTCAGTGCGCATCTAAAACCTAAAAGTAATTAGTTAAATCGGCTTGATATAAGGTTTGGGTTTATTAACCGCATTGTTGGTTTCAGCCTCAGCTTTAGTAACTCCTCTTATATACTCTTATCTATAAGCTTGATCTTGTAATAGGCCTTAGACCTCTCTATAGGCGCCAGTATCGGTATGCTGATACTAAGCAGCTTAAGAAGCCCCAAGGTATTGGCTCACTTAACTTGACCTATTGCCGTAAAAAAATTAATGCCAATTTGACTATAATTAGCCGAGATAAAAAGGCAGCCTGTTTTTTATTGTCGTTAAGCAATTTAGCCCCTTTGCCTCGCTACAAATCCCCAAAACAAAGCTTCACAAACACAACTGTAACGATTTAATTACAAATAGTACTGTTATGATAAGATGTCTTTGAAAGCGTAATCGGCAGATGACTGTTTCTATTAGACTTTGACAAAAATAGACGTGGACGAGTTAAGAGCACTGCTGAGCATATTATTGCTTTATAGAAATAAAATTCTTATCTACACAATCCCGAACATGGCTAAAAGTAAAGATAGAACCGATAAGCTCATTGAAAATGTTTCATTAAAAAAAATTACTGAATATAACTATTTAAGCCTTATACATCTCTCACACTAACTTTCAGTAATGAACCCTCTTAACATTTACACCAGTAACTTACAAAAGGTAGCAACTCTTTTTCCATCGAACAATTTCATTAAGTTATAGAATAGTGTTTAAATCAACACTATCAAGAAGAACCCTCATATTTCCCCCTAGGCACTCCAATTTAAACAACAGAAACCACTTGCCATGTCATTAGTGCTATATGTAATTTAGAATTATATACTATACGCATCAACTGGAAGCATTCAATGGTAAACAGATGAATAATGAAAGAGTTACAGCACTCTATTTTATCGAGGAAAGCCATAAGATGTGGGTTACATATACGACATCACTTCCAGAGGAAATTAATGGCGTAAATAAACAACAATATTTAGGGATATTAGTATATCTAAGAAATAACAATGGAACACGTTATGACC
>NZ_BPFA01000047.1 GCF_019655055.1 Shewanella sp. MBTL60-112-B2 | reverse complement strand
TAACTGGCTGATTAAAAATAGTTGATTATGAGTGACTGAATAGGGTCTTTATGCTTTTTAACCTCATCTAACTACAGATTTATAGCCTATGGATGGGCTAAATTTGCAATAAGTTATTCACTCTAATAACACATCCCAATTCAACTTGTAATTATCCTGCCGATAGCACTTGAATGTTATGCTACATAGACTCTAGCTCCAAACACTCTCGCAAGGTAGTTGCTGCGCTAAAGTGATGTTAGAGTTCGCTCAATGGCTCACTTCCACCAACTTTTTATCGACCAATTTACTGTTAATTCCGTGTTCTACAGTGCCTGATTATGTCGTGAAATTTATGTTTTCTCCCAGCCTACTACTCTATTTCGATTGTCACACAGAATATCAGACTTAAAGAATAAGCTAAGATGCGAATATTTTAATTATCATTGCTGACGCTAGAAATATTCAGAACATGCATAGTGTTAAAATTACAATCAAGGATCACTCTTACCTCTGCCCTTACTCGAAAAAGCACTGAAATATTTTAAAACTGTCGGCGTCCAACTTTTAATTTTGTTAAGTCTAATTCCAAGTAATGCAGTAAAAAATATCAGGTATAGGCTAGGTTCAATAATTTCAGATTTAACAGACCAATAAAAATGAACCGGAACTAATACAGCAATAAGATAAATAGAGTTATGCAGTCGTTGCCAGCGTTTTCCCATTGTTCGTCGAACCGATTTAAACGAGGTAATAGCTAACGCCGATAACAAGATATAAGCTGTCGCGCCAACAAGTATGTAAGGACGCTTGAGCACCTCTTCAAAAAACAATGACCAAGCAAACAGTAAATCTAAGCTAAAGAAAGCGAACACATGCAAACTAGCATAGCTAAACACGTACAAGCCCACTAAACGACGAGTTTGCAATAATATCCCTAATTTAAATTTCTTGGCTATTGGCGATATAAGCAAGGTTGCAGCTAACGCGTTAAGCGCTCCAGTGCCAGTAAAGTGGATAATATACTGCACAGGATCACCGCCCGCATTATCACTCAACACCTTGAGAACTAAGTAAACGATAGGGATAAGCCCAATGAGGTGAAATAGTGCTTTTAGCCAAAACAGACGGCGGCTAGTCGAGCTCATAATCGTCTCCCTCAGATGCTATCTTAACGACTAGAGTCATTTCTTAAGTACCCATTCCATTAATAAAATCGCTTCAGATCCATGCCGCTATATAGGCCAGCAACAGACTCTCCATAGCCATTAAAAGGCAGTGTTGGGATCCGTTTGGCAGAGAATAAGCCTCCCTGTGCAATTCTTCGTTCCGAAGCCTGGGACCACCTTGGATGATCAACTGCAGGATTAACATTGGCAAAAAAGCCATATTCACTAGGGGCAAGTCGATTCCAAGATGTGGGCGGCTGCTTATCTGTCAGACGAATACGCACTACCGACTTAATACTCTTGAAACCGTACTTCCAGGGCACAACCAATCGAATAGGTGCACCATTTTGCGGTGGCAGTGTTTTACCGTATAGCCCGACTGACATAAATGTAAGATCGTTCATCGCCTCAGCTAACGTTAACCCCTCAACGTAAGGGTAATGAATTCCACCACCCACATAAGAATTTTTCTGACCCGGCATCTGCTCCGGATCGTACAAGGTTTCAAAAGCCACATATTTTGCTTTGCTGTTTACGCCGACTTTTTTAAGCAGTGCAGCTAGCGAAAATCCCACCCAAGGGATCACCATAGACCAGGCTTCCACACAGCGAAAATTATAGATCCGCTCCTCTAAAGGAAACAAGCTGAGCAGATCGTCATAATCCAGCGTCATAGGCTTATCGACTTCACCATCAATAATTAACTTCCAAGGATCGACTTTCAGCTCCTGAGCATTTTCTTGAGGATCTGTCTTGCTGGTACCAAATTCAAAGAAATTATTGTGAGAAATAATCTTCGATTCAGGGGTTAACTCGCCATAAAGAAGATGATCGTACTCAGTTTGTTTTTCAAAGGATAACGCCTTGGTCAAAAAAGCCGCTTTTTGCTCATCACTTGAAAATAGATCAAATATTCCAGCATTTGCATGGGAAGACAGTAATGCTCCCGCGCCAACAAAGCCTAGCTGTTTTAAAATTTGTCTACGATCTTGATAGACCTCTTCAGGAGTAATATCACCTTCTTTAAATTTGTTCCATGCGACAGTTTTTCTTATATTCATGCGCTAACACCACCCTAGGTTGTAGGCTAATCCATTCCACTTAACTAATCAGACCGACAAAATGATAAAAAGGTTTCAACCTCTTCGCAGTTACATTTATTTAACAGCTGCCTATGTCTGCAGCACTTACTTTACCAATCGCTTCGTTAAGCTTGCAGTGTCTAAACTGCCGTGACACCCTAAGGATTCATTTTTCATGTTAAGAGCCTTCTCACATGCCATTAGACTTAGCCTTCTCCACCCTCCAAATTGTTATTATCGTCGCTATAGCCTTTCTATCTATGCTAATTGGCGCGCTCTTTAATCAAAAAAAGACCCGTAGTCGATGGGAGCAGGCACGAAGCCAATTATTGGATGAAATGGAACAAACCAAACTAGAGCTTAATGGTGACATTCTTGAGCTAAAAGAAACCATTCATCAAAAAGAATTAGTGATAGATCAATATCAAGACAAATTAGAGTTCCGTTTAGAGCAATTAGGCAAAGCCCAAGCCCAAGCTGAGCGTACCCTTGAACTTGAGCAGTCGCTAAGCGAAAACCAGCGCAAACAGATGGAAACACAACTGGCATTATCAAAGTCTAATGCCATGCAGCAAACGATTAGCGCCAGCTTCGAAGCCAAGCAACAAGCGCTCAATGATAAGATCCAACTACTGGAAGATTCAGAGGTGCGCCTCAACGCTCAGTTTGAAAATTTAGCCACTAAAATCTTTGAATCTAGAAGTGAAAAGCTGCAAAGCCAGAATAATCAACAATTAGACAATGTACTGGCTCCGTTCAAACAGCAACTAGAGGGCTTTAGAGCCCAAGTTCAAGCTTCATACTCACATGAGCAGACTCAGCGCAGTGCACTGAAACATCAGCTCGACTCATTAACCGAACTTAATTTAAAGATGAGCCAAGACGCTGTTAACCTAACCAAAGCACTTAAGGGTGACAATAAGCAGCAAGGTAACTGGGGCGAAGTCATTCTTGAACGTGTCTTGCAAGAAAGTGGTCTAAGAGAAGGTCATGAATACGATACTCAGACTGATCTCAAAAATGAAATCGGTAAGCGCTTTAAGCCCGATGTGATTGTTCATTTACCAGAAAATAAAGACGTGGTTATCGACGCTAAGATGTCTCTCGTGGCTTACGAGAGATACTTTAACAGCGATGATGAAGCCGTACGTGCTCAAGCGATTAAAGAACATATTATCTCTGTTAGAGGTCATATTAAGGGCTTAAGTCAAAAAGATTATCAAAAGCTACATGGTTTAAAGAGCCTAGATTATGTTTTGATGTTTATTCCGTTAGAGCCAGCATTTCTTTTAGCACTCGAGCATGATCCTAGCTTGGTAAACTATGCTCTCGAGAGCAATATTATGCTCGTCAGCCCAACCAACTTATTGGTGGCACTGCGAACCATTAACAATATATGGCGCTACGAATACCAAAATCAAAATGCCCAGTTGATTGCCAAGCAAGCAGGCAGGATCTACGACAAATTGTGTGGATATCTGGACGATATGGAGAAACTGGGCCGGGCAATAGAATCTGCAGATAAAAACTTTAGCAACGCAATGAACAAGTTATCTACGGGTAAAGGTAACGTTATCCGTCAAGCTCACCAGATGCAGCAACTTGGTGTAGAAACCAGTAAAAAAGTGGATGCCCAACTTCTAGATAAAGCGCTAAGCTTATCGGGTGATGATTTTCATCATGACGAATTAACCATGAATACCGAAAAAATTTCTTAATAGGGATTGTTAGGGGGATAATTACAAATGCACAAGCAGTTAAGTCGCATTTTAATCGGGGTAATAGCAGTATTTGCATCCTCCTCAGTTGTTGCTTCCTCATTGACGCAAGAGCAGCAGCAATATTTAGACGCAAGAACCGCGCTAAAAAAACAGCAATTAAATCGTTACCAATCTCTTAGAGGTGAGCTGGATGATTACCCTCTCACCATCTACCTTGATTTTCATCATAAAATCAAGGACATTCTGAAGCTTCCAGCTAAGCAAGCCAAACAAGAATTTGCAGTCTTCGAAGGCAGCCCCTTGTATAACACCGCTCGCTATCGCTACCTAAAGCGCAGCGGCAGTCAAAAACGCTGGCAAGACTTCCTAATTGTCAGCCCAGAGGTGCCAAACAATGTCGCCCTACAGTGCTACTTTTACCGAGCCCAGTTACAGCAAGGTAATAAGAAAATAGCTTTCGATGGCGCAAAATCTCTATGGCTGTATGGTCGTTCTCGTCCAGAAGAGTGCGATCCCTTGTTTAGAGAGTGGCAAAAAGCCGGCCTTCGTACCCAAGAGTTAATTTGGTCCCGTATGCTACTTAGTTTTGAGCAGGGACAATATGGACTGCTCTCTTACCTTTCTCGCCAATTAACCAGTAATAAAGATGATGCGAAACGCTTGCTTGCGGTTTATAAAGATCCTCGCAGCCTACGTCATAAGTCAAAATTCAGCGGCTCAGCTAAAATCAATGCCACCATTGTAGATTTGGGCTTAAGAAAATTAGCTAAGAAAGATCTAAAACGAGCAGTTAAACTGTTCGCCGCTTATCAAAAAGCCGATCGCTTCAGTGATTATCAAGGAAGAAAACTCAGCCGCTATCTGGTCAGAAGAGCGCTGATTTATCAAGTACCCGAATTGCAAAGCTATGCTGACACCATCTTGCCCTTACTCGATAGCGATGACTTAGTCGAAATGCGTCTGCGCTGGGCTCTTCGAGATAATGATCAACACAGCTTTAAACAATTTTTACCCCTGCTAAGCGAGCAAAAACAAAATACAGCCCGCTGGCAATATTGGCGTGCCACTGTGTTAGCCGCTAAAAATACCGAACAAAGCCTACAGCAATCAAAGATATTGTTAGAAGAGCTCAGCCAAAAACGTAATTTTTATGGTTATCTCGCTGCCGCTAAACTTGAGCAACCTTTCAAGTTGCAGCATAAGGCGACAGTAAGCAATAACAGCCTGCAACCTAGCATATTCAAGGATAAAGGACTCGCCCGAGTACAGGAGTTACTCGCTATTGATAAACAATCGGATGCCAGAGCCGAATGGGTAATGTTACTCAATCGACACAATAAACAGATGCAGAAAGAGTATGCCGTTTATGCCGTTGAACAGCAGTGGCATAGCTTAGGCGTGCAGGCCAGCATACAAGCTAAGCTTTGGAACGACATGGAAATGCGCTTCCCTTATGCTGCCCAAGAGTCTTTTAATCGAGCGAGTAAGAAATATGCCGTGGATATCGATGAGATCCGCGCTATTTCCCGCCGAGAAAGTGCCTACTACCCTAATGCGACATCGGGAGTTGGTGCCAGAGGCTACATGCAATTAATGCCTGCGACGGCAAAACAAACAGCCAAGAAAGCCAAACTGCCCTATAAAGGCACCAAAAGCCTATATGACGCTAAACTTAACATCGCCTTAGGCAGCGCCTATTATGGTGGGTTGCTTAAGCAGTTTGACCATAATAGAGTACTGGCTACCGCCTCTTATAATGCTGGACCTCATCGTATAAATAGCTGGCTTAAAAGGAGTGACGGTCAACTCGATGTCGTGAGTTTTATCGAGTCAATTCCCTACCGCGAAACACGTGAATATGTACAAGCGGTACTAAGCTACCGAGTTATTTATCAAGTAAAGCAAGGAAAACAGCCTGAGCTGCTATCAGAACAAGAGCTCAAATTTAGCTATTAACCTGCTCACTTTACCTCTGTTGCTCACGGTCATAATAAGAGAGTAACAGAGGTAAAAATCTAACATTTAAAGCCACTAGCAAGAGTCTTATATGGCTTTTCTCTGCCTCATTAAAAACCTACTCAAGCGCAAAATAACTTCATATCTCTGGCAAGGTTGCGGTTTTTCCACCATAGTAGAATCAGAATAGAGTTGTCTCGCTTATAACTTGTAAATCAACGAGTCAATACAGCAATCTAAATTCGAATAAAACAACCTGAACCTAAAATAATAATAAATGGCTTGCTTAAAGGACTTCATATGCACAGTGACAATATTGGCGCTATTTTACAGCAGCTAGAAACCGTACTGCTGGGAAAGCCTCATCAGATTAAGTTAGCTCTGACCTGTATTCTCGCTCAAGGTCACCTGCTTATTGAAGATCTTCCCGGTATGGGAAAGACCAGCCTTTCTCAAGGATTAGCGCAAACATTGGGTTTAAGCTATCAAAGGATCCAATTTACCAGCGACATGCTTCCAGCCGATATTCTTGGTGTGTCTATTTTTGATAAAGAACAATCACAATTTACCTTTCATCCTGGTCCTATTTTTAAACAGATGATCCTCGCCGATGAGATCAATCGCGCCAGCCCTAAGACTCAGAGCGCGTTACTAGAAGCGATGGCGGAGCAACAGATCACCGTCGACGGCAAAACCCACTCATTACCGCAACCCTTTTTTGTTATCGCAACTCAAAACCCCAGTGAACAATCAGGCACTTTTCCCCTGCCTGAATCACAGCTTGATCGCTTCATGATGCGAATAGCCATTGGCTACCCAGCTCCTCAAGCTGAACTGGCCATGCTAAAAGGGCAAGATAGCATGTCAAACGAACCGGTTTTACCTCAATGCTTAACCGAGTTATCCCTAGAAGAGTTACAGGCACTGACTCAAAAAATCAGTGCATCTGACTCTCTACTCCAATACATTCTCGCCTTAGTCAACACCTCTAGAGCTGAGTCTCAAGGTTCAGGACTTTCTCCCAGAGCCAGTAAGGCAATACTACAAGCGGCAAAGGCCTGGGCGATGATCCACGGTAGAAAATATCTCGTACCGGAAGACGTTCAAGCAGTATTCCCCCATGTGGCAGAGCATAGAATGAGGCAATTCTCTCAGCAGCAAGGTGAAGCGCTATCGGCTAAAATCCTGAATAAAGTCAATCCAATACTTTAATCCTTGTCCGTGTTTTAAGGTGTAGGACTTGCTAGCAAAGCGAGTCTCAATAGCTATGTAGCTTTTTGAAGCCTGAGTAAAGTTTAAGAAGATTATGCCAAACCAAAGTAAGATTAAAACCAAGCTCAATCGACAGTGGCAATCTTGGGTCTCACGCCGATTACCGGCACGAGAGCAGATAACCCTCAGTCACAAAAGTATTTTTATTTTACCAACGGGCTTTGGTCTGGCTTGGCTTGTACTGCTGATTCTATTGTTTTTATTTGGCACCAACTACCAAAATAATCTGGTCATGGGCTTAAGCTTCTTACTACTCAGCATTTTCAATACCTGCATTATTTATAGCTACAAAAACCTTGCGGGATTGACCCTCTCTAGCAGCAAAGCAAGTAATACTGTAGCTGGTCAGCCTATCTATTTTCCGATCAATCTATCTTGCTCAACGAGTGCTTACGAAGTTCAGCTTAACTTTCAAAACCAACCTCTAGAAGTCGTCAACAAGGTAAACGAACATCAAACTCGAGCCTTAGTCACCTTTAACAAAGCCCATCGCGGCATTAACCATCCAGGCAGAGTCAAAATCGAAACCCGCTATCCTCTAGGACTTTTTCGCGCTTGGTCACATATCGACTTAGCACTGACGCAGCTAGTCTATGCAGAGCCCATTATCGCCCCTAATCCACTTTATTTAAATTCAGACCATAGCGCCGATCAGCAAGATTCTGGCAAATATGTGGCAGGTATTGATGAGTATAAAGGGTTAAAAGAGTACGCCCCCGGCGAGTCGTTAAAACAGGTAGCATGGAAGCAATGGGCGCAAGGACGCGGCATGTTAACCAAAGAATTTGAAGAACCTCAGGGCGCGCCTATGTGGCTGTCATTAGATCCTGCTCACGATAATATTGAATTGGCCTTGAGCCACCTTGCCTGGCATACCGAGCAGCTGAGTAGTAAGAGACAGGTTTTTGGTCTAAAAATGGGTGGCAGTACGATTCAGCCCTCCCATGGCGAGCAGCACAGAAACAAGGTTCAGACCCAGCTTGCCTTATATCCAAACCCTAAGCACGTGCCTAAGGATAACCAATGACCCAGAAAGAGCGGCAGAGGATCTCCCGCCATACCTTAATGTGGTTATTGCTTGCCAATATTGCCATTTTATCTCCGCTCTATGAGCAGGTCACGCTGTGGTCACTGGCGATATGCACTATCTGTATCTTCTGGCGAATTGGTATCTATTTAGGTCGAGTCGCCAAACCGCCTAAATGGCTAGTAACCAGCTTGGCCTTTGCCGCTGCCGCAACGCTGGCGATGGTGGCTGGCCAAATTGGTGTGCTTACCGCCATGGTTAACCTGCTTATTCTAGGTTACGCACTTAAATACATAGAGATGCGTAATCGCCGTGATGTACGCGCCGTCGTATTAGCGGGCTACTTCCTGATTGCGTTTACCTTTATCCACCAGCAAAGCCTGCTATTTAGCCTTCATCTAGTGATTGTGACCATTATCAATACCTGTGTGTTGATCAGCCTCTACCACGATGAAGGTAATTTCAAGCATGCGGCACTGCTAGGAAGCAAAATCATCCTACAGAGCCTTCCTCTTGCGATTATATTGTTCCTTGTTCTGCCCCGTTTGCCCCCACTGTGGATGGTGCCACCACAAAATGGAGCCCAAACGGGGCTTTCAGATAAAGTGAGCTTTGGCGACATTGGTAAGTTAACCCGTTCCAGCGCCTTAGCTTTTAGAGCAACCTTTACAGGTAATGCACCAAGCAATGACCAGCTTTATTGGCGCGCCATCGTGCTAGAAGACTATAACGGCAAGGATTGGACTCAAAACCCAAGTATTATCAAAGCGCAGTCATCGCCTAGCATTGCCAGTTCAACGCCCACACTTAACCGATTGCAAACAAATACACCAACAATCGATTATCAAGTTATCGCCGAACCAAGTGCAGAGCACTGGCTATTTGGGTTAGATGTCGCGACAAGCCAAGATCGCGGTATAAAACGGCTTGCCGATCACAGCCTCTATGCTACTAGTCCTATAGATCAACGGCGTCTATATCAAGTAACTAGCTATAACGAGTCGGTGATGGACAGCCAACTTAGTGACGCCAGTCAAGCTACAAATCTTGCACTCCCACATGGGACGAATCCCAAAACTCAGGCATTAGCGCAGCAGTTTGCCATTAGTTACCCAAACCATGAGCAACGACTTAACGCTATGATGCAGTACTTCGCTCAACAGCCTTATTACTACACATTACAACCCCCTAGGGTCGGTACCCAGCAAATTGATGATTTCTTGATTGATAATAAGGCCGGATTTTGCGTTCACTATGCCAGTGCATTCGCCTTTATGGCCCGTGCAACAGGGATCCCTGCTCGACTAGTCACCGGTTATCAAGGAGGCGAATTTAATCCTAGTGCCGGTTATTACAGCATCTACCAATATATGGCTCACGCTTGGGTTGAAGCATGGCTACCTAACCGCGGCTGGGTGCGTTTCGATCCCACAGCTATGATTGCACCTGAGCGTGTCGAACAAGGATTCGATGCGTTTTTTGACCCAGAATCCACCTATCTGATGGACAACCCTTTTAGTACTCTTGCCTACCGCGACAACCCCTTTATTAACCAGATCCGCATGCAATTCGCCAGTGTCGATTATTTTTGGAGTGTATGGGTTCTTGGCTTCAATGATCAAAAGCAACAGAAAGTTTTAAAGCAGCTGTTGGGCGAAGTCTCCCAAACTAAACTCACCATCTTTTTACTCATTAGCCTAAGCGTTATTGGCTTAGCCATCGCTTATAGTGCAGGACTCATACAGTTCCATCGCTCAAGCGATAAACACCTTAATGCCTATTACTCAGTGTGTAAGATGCTACGGCAAAGAGGACTAGCTAGAGCCCACCATGAAGGTCCTCTCGATTACAACAAGCGAGTGGCTGCGGCCTTTCCAGACATTGCCGAAGACTTTAACAAGTTAACCCAATACTTCATCACGATTAAGTATCAAAATCTCAGTAAACCTAGCTATAAAAGCTTGTCTCGATTACTTATCAGGCAATCGAGATGGTTAAAAATCAATATCGTTAAACAGAGATTGGCACTTAATAAAACAAACACATAGAATGGAATAATCTGGCAGTAAGCTGCCCATTCGAGTGGATCGTTGTTAAAGGACCGCCATGCTATATCTAGTGCAATCAAACCAAATGGAAGCGTTATCTAAGCTATTAGCCAACGAATTACGTACCCCATTGCCCAATAGCCCATTATTAATGCCTGAGCATATTTTGGTGCAGAGCCCGGGCATGTCTACCTGGTTACGATTAGAGATTGCAAGGCAGAATAATATCGCCGCGGGACTTGAGTTTCCTCTGCCCTCGAGTTTTATCTGGCAGCTTTGTCACACCCTGTTAGATGATGTACCTAAAGAGAATGCCTTCACTAAGGCGGCGATGACGTGGAAGTTGATGGAGTTACTGCCAACGCTTATCGACGATGAAGATTTTGCCCCTTTAGCAAATTATCTAAACAATGGTAACGCTAGCTCGGAAACTGTAGTCAAACCTGCCGGTATAGATTCTGGCATTCCCCTAGTAGACTCATTCTCATTAAGTGGTGATAACGAAGAGGTACAAGGGAGTGAAGAGCAAGATGAAGGCGAGCAAAATCCACTAAAACTCTATCAGCTCTGTGGCCAAATTGCCGATATATTTGACCAATACTTAGTCTACCGCCCTGATTGGATCACAGCTTGGGAAGCCAATGAACCCACCTTGCCTCCCAATGGCGATAAACTTAGCCCAGCTCAAGCTTGGCAGCCAATCCTATGGCGCGCGCTTATTGACTTTAACGCTAACACTTTAGGTAAGAGTCGCTATCACCGCGCCAATTTACACCAGGCACTATTCGATGCACTCGATGATCCTAATACCAGCCTTGAAGCACTACCGAGGCGCTTATTTGTGTTTGGGATCTCGTCTATGGCGCCGCAAACACTCGATGTGTTGCACTATTTAGCTAAGCGCATTGACGTGATAATGCTCAATTTAAGTCCATGCCAGCACTATTGGGGCGATATTGTCGATCCGCGACTGCGCGCACGTATGGCGCTGCAATACGCCGATAAACATAAGTTAGAAGTGGAATGGGAAGATAAACTTGAAGTGGGTAACCCACTGCTTGCCAACAACGGTAAGATGGGGCGTGAGCTGCTCGACTTGCTGTTAGAGCTGCCCGAGGAGCATACCGCATTCGATCTTGATTATTATCAAGCGCCCAGTACTTCGACCATGCTAAATGGCGTGCAATACGACATCTTAGAGCTAACCACTCGAGGTCAGAGTCTTGGGCCTGATGCTGCGCTGTACTTAAGCTTAGATGGCAGACGTGTTATTTCTGGAGCCGACGACTCCATCACGGTTCGCAGCTGTCACAGCCCGCTGCGCGAAGTTGAAACTCTGCACGACCATCTGCTAGAGATGTTGTCTCGCCCGCTATCAAAACAACAACTTGCAGACGGCGTGACACCGCTGGCGCCAAAAGATATCGTCATCATGATGCCCGACGTTGCTGCCTACGCCCCTTATATTGATGCGGTGTTTGGTGCTAAACAAGGCGGTCACTATATTCCCTATGCCATTGCCGATCGCGGCGCTGCGCAAGAGTCACCACTTATTGCCAGCTTCTTACATCTTCTAAAAATAAACCAAAGCCGTTTTGGCCTAACTGATATTCTCAGTATTTTAGAGGTTCCTGCAGTACTTCGACGTTTCGAGCTCAACGATGAGAGTTTGGCTGTTATTAAGCGCTGGTTAGAGCAAGCCGGAGTTCGCTGGGGACGCGATGAAAACAGTCGCTGCGAATACCAGCTCCCTGCGTTCGAGCAAAACTCATGGGCATTTGGTATTAAGCGTTTAATTTTAGGTTATAGCTTTAGTGACGATGTGCCGCTTTATCATCAGCGACTGTCGGTTAATGGCGTTGAGGGGCAAACGGCGCAGGCATTAGGTAAATTGCTCGACTTTATCGAAGCACTCGACAGTGTGCACCTATCACTCGCCCAAAGCTGTAGCTTAAGTGAGCGCATGGCGCAGCTTGAGGCTATCCTTGAAGATTTCTATGACGTCGATGATGACGAGATTGTCCAGCGACAAGAGATCCGCGAAGCCATCGTTAAGCTCAACGAGGAGCTGACCGAAGCGGGCCACACCACACCACTAACGATAGAAGTGATCCAAAATTGGTTTAACAGTCGTTTATCAGAATCTCGAGTTGGCCAGCGCTATCTTGCCGGTAGTGTTAACTTCTGTACCTTAATGCCTATGCGCTCTATTCCTTTTAAACTTGTGTGCTTATTAGGTATGAACGATGGCGTATACCCGCGGGTTCAGCATCCAGTCGGCTTCGATCTCGTAGCACAAATGGGACCAAGAAAAGGCGACCGCTCGCGACGATTAGATGATAGGTACCTATTCCTTGAGGCTATTTTATCGGCTCGCGATCAACTCTATATCAGTTATATCGGTAATAGCGAACGTGATGACTCGGAGCGGATCCCTTCTATGCTGGTATCTGAACTGATTGAGTATTGCCAGCTCGTTTATCTGCCACAATCTCTTGAACTACAAGCCAGCAATAATCTTGAGGCTGATAGCGATGCATCACAGCTGCTTATCGAAAAAATTGAAAAAAAGGTAATCAAGCACCTGATCCGCAAGCAGCCTCTACAACCCTTTGACCCGCGACTTTATAGCGCACCAACAACTAGGGCAAATTCAGCTCCTAAGCTGCAACAAAGCTACTCGGCTCAGTGGTGCCCAGTTCCTGTTCAGTCTCAAGCTGGACAGTCCGCGACTACTGGCGATAAGGCGCTATCACAAGATAGAAGCTACAAGGGTTTTATCGGCCACCATACACAGCTTCAGTCATTTGGCGAAAACATTCTCAGCGATTCGACAGGCAATACAAGATGTGAAATAGAAGAGCTGGAGTTATCGGCGCTTATTCGTTTCTTCAGAAACCCTGCGCAATATTTCTTTAACCGTACATTAAAGGTTGATCTTGGGCTCGATATTCAAGCCGATGATAACGATGAGCCCTTCAGCCTCAATGCACTTGAGCGCTACAAGCTGCAGGCAACGTTACTCGATAACGCCATCGAAAATGGCGTGGAACGCCCACAGCAAGAGCTGCTCGAACGATTGAAAGCGCAAGGCAACTTACCGTTAAAGCCCTTTGATGACCTGATCCTAAATCAATATTTGCATGATATTAAACCGCTCATCGGTCGCTGTTTATACTTAAAAGGCGAAGCCTCCCATTCGGTGGATATTGACCTAAAATTTGATGACGAAAATGATGAGGAACTTGATCAAGATTTAGCACTGAACCTTGTCGGTCGCATCGATGACTTGAGTGCAAAAGGCTTAGTTAACTATCGCCCAGGTACCGCCAATGGCCGGGATTTAATTCGCGTCTATTTACGCCACCTTTGCCTATGCGCCATGGGGAGTAGCACTAAAGCTCAGGCCAATGCTCAACAACAAAATAGCTCAGCTATAGTAAACACCAATCTAGTTAGTTACCTACTCGATATTGGTCATTTTCATGCGTTTGCGCCAATCACACCCGAGCAAGCAAAAACGCAGCTTAAGCAATGGCTCTATTGCTTTAAACTCGGCCAAGTTCAGCCATTAATGTTTATGCCGCGTACTGCTATGGCCTATGTAGAAGCTGAAGGAACACACAGACAAAAGCTTCTCGAGGCGCAATCACAATGGCTCGATGAACAGAGCCAATTAGGCGAAGGCTTAGAGCCCCACTTTCAGCGTCTATATCGTTTCCCGGAAGACTTTACTGAGCAGACCTTTGCTAATACGGCGACCCGTTTACTTGAGCCACTTTTAAGCTTGTATCACAAAGACAAACTCAGTGAACTAGCCACCTTTGTCGAGGCGGGCTCCGACACAGTAGTTCTACAGCAGCCATCGGCAGCAGCGCCTAAAGGCGAGACTAACTGAAATGAATGACGAGATGAACGAGAGTCAAACAAGTAATATGACAACTTCAGCCAATAACCCGTTAGGTGCTAATGTCGTCACCGAAGCATTAGATACACTGACCCTGCCTTTTGGCGGTAGCCGTTTAATCGAGGCCAGCGCAGGCACGGGTAAAACCTTTACCATTGCCGGGCTCTATGTTCGCTTACTGCTTGGCCATGGTATCGAAGCACCGCTCACCTGCGAGCAAATTTTGGTAGTAACCTTTACCAATGCCGCAACGGGTGAGCTTAGAGACCGAATTCGCAAGAAAATTCAGCTCGCTTATCGTTGTTTTATCGGTCTTAAAGTCGATGACGATTTGATAAACTCACTTTATCGTGCAACCCCTGAAGCAAACCTGCCTATCGCCCGCAAACGTCTAGACTTGGCGTTAAAGTCCCTCGATGAAGCCGCGATTTTCACTATTCATGGTTTTTGTCAGCGGATCCTGGCAGATATGGCGTTTGAGTCATCTTTACTGTTTGAATCTGAGTTTACCCTCGATGATAGTGAGTTTCTGCACCATGCCGTACGGGATTTTTGGCGCGAGAAATGTTATCCACTAACTGGCTGCTTAGCCGATGCGATTGTCAGCAAATTCGCCGATCCCGATGCCCTCTCCCGTCAGCTCAGGCCTCTTTTAGGCGCCAGTAGCGCTGTAGCCAGTCCAAAGCCTCAAGACTTTGCAAAGCTAGAAGCAGAACTGACTCAAAGCCTTAGCCGCTTTAAGCTTATCTGGCCTAGAGAGCGCGAGCAAACCGAAGCCCTGCTACATGCGCTGCCATTAAATGGCGCTCGCTTTGGCAAAAAGGCCGACGGCTACCCTAAGCTGGCGAAGATGCTCGATGATCTCGATAACTGGGTTGCCTTCGGTCAGGCTCTGCCACCAGCAAAAGTTCTTGAAGCTCTCTCGCTTAACGAGCTTAAGCTAAATAAAGGCGGTGAAGTGCCCTCGGCGCAGCAAGCCCCTATGCTGGATCATATCGAGAGGCTGGCACTGCTTATCGCAAGCCTTATTCCAAGCTTTCTATATTGCGCAAGAGACGGCATCGCCACACGCTTTGCCAAGCAAAAACTTGAGCGTAACCTGCTAACACCAGATGATCTGCTGTTAACACTGGCTAAAGCGCTTACTGAGACTAATAAAAGCAGTCTGGCTACAGATAGTAAGCTTGCTACAGATAGTCACGAAGTGAAAGAGAACAGTTTAGCCAGCAGCATCGCCCGCCGCTTTCCGGTGGCGTTAATTGACGAGTTCCAAGATACCGACCCATTGCAGTTTGAAATCTTTAACGCTATCTATCAAGGCTCCGGCCCTAAAGGTACAGCAGCTAATGGCGACTCGGCGCAAAATGACAAACTTAGCCTGTTGATGATTGGCGATCCAAAGCAAGCTATCTACGCCTTTCGCGGCGCCGACATTCACACTTATATTCAAGCCCGCGCCCAAACAGCAAAGCACTACAACCTAGATACCAACTATCGCTCGAATAAGCAGATGGTAGATGCGGTAAACGGGATCTTCAATCACAGAGACGATCCTTTTATCAGTCAGTCCATCCCCTTCGAGCCAGTAAAAGCATCGAGCTTTGCTGACAAGAAAGTGCTTAATGAGAAAAACGCAGACAGCAGTGCACTAAGGTTAAGACTATTAAGTGAAGAAGCTGAAAAAGGCCTGAATAAGACCACGGCGAGGCAATTAATCGCCGATGATGTCGCCGATGAGATTGCTCGACTTTTAATTGATGCACAGCAAAACCTGTGCGCAATTGGCAACAAGCCGCTAAGGGCCAAAGATATTGCTATCTTGGTTAGAGACAGGCACGAAGCCAATGTGGTTCGAGCCGCCTTGGGTCAGCGCCAGATTGGCTCGGTATTTTTAAGCCGTGATAGCGTCTTCAACACCTTGGAAGCTAGAGAACTGGCGCTGGTGCTTTATGCCATGGCCGACCCTAAAGATGAGCGTGCACTAAGAAGTGCATTAGCCACCTCACTGCTCGGTTATAGCGCCGAAGCGATTCATAGCTTTAACCAAGATGAAGATAAGCGTCAAACTCTGCTGGAGCAATTTGCTCAGCTGCATCAAGTTTGGTTAAAGCGCGGGATCATGCCTGCTCTGCTGACACTTGCAAGCCAGACACAAATCATTGAACGTTTGCTTAATGGTGAAGAGGGAGATAGGCGCTTAACCGACTTTAGACACTTAGGTGAACTGCTACAGCAAAAAGCTACCGAACTCGATGGTAGCAGCGCGCTAATCAACTGGTATGAGCAAGCGCTGATTGAAAATCTGCCAAACGAAGAGGCGCAGCTGCGTTTAGAGAGCGAGCAGAACCTAGTTCAAGTGGTCACGATCCATAAAAGTAAAGGGCTTGAATACCCTATCTGTTTTGTGCCCTTTGTCAGCCTGAGCCGCGATAATCGTAAAAGACCCGCCCCTATGCTTTACCATGATGACAATCAGCTTATTTGGGATATTGAACAGACAGATGAAGGTTGGGATCGACAAAAGCGAGAGACCTTAGCGGAAGATCTACGCCTACTTTATGTCGCGCTGACAAGGCCCGTACTTAAGTGTTATTTGTATATAGCCAACCATAGTCGGTTTACTAAAAAGTCGGGGATGACGAGCCAATTACATGAAACCGCTATCGGTTATTTGTTAGGAGTCGAAGATAAGGCCTGCGATTATGCCCGACTACTCGCTCAGGCTCTATTACTGCAACAAAAAGACTCTAAGGCCATCAGCCTGACTGAATTACCTGCAGCGGGCGCAGATGACCACAGTGACAAAGCACTTGTCGTGCTAGAAAAAGATGAAACGGTACCAATTGATTTTGCTCCCAAAATCCTCAATCGCCCTATGCTAACGCCTTGGCGTGTAGGCAGTTACTCTGGGCTTGTGAAACATTTAGCCCATGAAAAAGTGCTACCAGGTATGGATGATGAGCAGTTTCCAGAGCTAGATGTCATCATAGATGAAGTTGATAGCTCGCCATCACGCTTTAGCTTTGAACGCGGCGCTAACGCCGGTAGTTTTATGCACTTAGTGTTAGAGCTAATTGACTTCACGCAGGCGCAAACCGATCTTGAGGTGCAGTTGCCTATCGCCATGGCAAAATACGGCATTGATGAAAGCTGGACCCAAGTGCTCAATGACTGGTATCTAGATCTGCTTTATGCGCCTTTAGCCAAAGATAACTCCTTAATGCTTGCCCAACTTACTGCCAGCCAAAAACTAGTTGAGATGGAGTTTTATCTGCCAATCACCGCCCTTAATTGCGACAAACTCAATACGCTTTTGACTGAGTTTGGTTACAGCGCAGGCCTTAGCTTTGACGAATTACAGGGTATGTTAAAAGGCTTTATCGATTTAACTTTTGAGCATAATAGTCAGTTCTTTATTGCCGATTATAAGTCGAATCACTTAGGGGATGACTTGAGTCATTATCACTACGCCAATATGCAACTGGCTATCCGCAGTCATCGTTACGATCTGCAATACATCATCTATACCCTTGCCCTGCACCGTTACCTGACGCTGAGAATGCCGAACTATGATTACGATCTGCATATGGGGGGTAGCTTTTATCTTTTCTTACGTGGCATGTCGGCAAGCTGTCCACAATCTGGCGTATTTTACGATAAGCCGCCAAAGTTACTCATTGAAAAGCTCGATGCCCTATTCGGTAATAATATGACAGCACAAAATTTAGCACAAACCAATAGCGCTCAAGTGGAGGTCAAATGATCACCACCACTAAACCGATCAACGATTTACTCAAAGAGTGGCAGCAGCAGCGACTTATCACCTCGCTCGATCGTCACTTTGCCCTGCAATTAGCCCAGCTTCATCAAGAATCTGCGCCACTATTTACCCTTATTTGTGCCTTGGTAAGTCAGTACTTATCGAGTCAGCATACTTGCCTGCCGCTAAAGCAGATTGATAGCGAGAATCCTTTTAAGGAGCAGAGCAGCCAATGCCGAATCAATATAAACATTGATGAACTTGAACAAACACTATTACAATTTGATGCCATTGGCACAGCCGATGACGCCGAGCTTAAACCTTTAATAATCGATAAAGGCAACTTGTATCTTCAGCGTTATTTTAACTATGAAAAGCAAGTGGCAGAGCATCTGAATCGACTCTCGTTTGCGCCAGTCGAATCAAGTCTTAGTCAGGATAAAGCGCTTGATGACGCCAGCGAGTTATTAAATCAGCTATTTCCAGCCAATGAGCAGCAATACGACTGGCAAAAGATAGCCACAGCCACTGCGATGACCAAAAAGCTAGCGGTTATCACTGGCGGCCCTGGTACAGGAAAAACCACCACGGTCACCAAGCTTTTGTACTTGTTATGCTCAAGACAAGAGATGACAATTAGGCTCGTCGCGCCAACAGGCAAGGCTGCCGCGCGCCTTAGTGAATCGATTAAAGCTTCAAAGCTCAGACTTGCCAGTGAGATGAATCAAGTCGGCGTTGTCAATCTAGAGAAAAACATCGCTAAGATCCCCGAAGAGGCTGCCACCTTACACCGTTTGCTTGGGGTGATCCCAAACTCTCACCAATTTAGGCACCATAAAGATAATCCACTTCGACTGGATCTGTTAGTGATAGACGAGGCCTCCATGGTCGACTTGCCTATGATGCACAAGGTGCTTTGTGCTCTACCTGAGCATGCCAAGTTAATATTGCTTGGCGACCAAGACCAGCTCGCCTCGGTTGAAGCGGGCGCAGTGCTTGCCGATATCTGTGCGGGTTTAAAGCAAGTTAATAAGAAGACAAAACAAAGCCGCTGGCAGATGCATTACTCACTGGCTCAAGTTGAGCTACTGAGCCAGTTAACCAGCACTTCATTAGCGGAGTTTACTAGCCTAAATCCTAAAATAGGTGACAGTTTATGTATGCTAATGCACAGCCATCGTTTTCAGGGTGATGCCGGTATTGGTCAGCTAGCAACCGCGGTTAATCACTCTAACCTGCCTCGCATCGCCGAAGTTTGGCAGACTGGCTATCAAGAGTTGTGCTGGCTAGAGCATACAATATCTAATACTGCCCACGGTAACAGTTCAGCGGGTAATAAGGGACTCGAGGCACTACTTGTCCAGACCATAGAGCAATACGGGATATATCTGGCGGCCATGTCGCAAGGAGACGTCGATGCCGACAAGATTATCGACAGCTTTAATCAATACCGTATTTTATGTGCCATGCGCGCAGGTGAATATGGTGTTGAAGGCATAAATCAGAGCGTCACCACAGCACTAGCCGCTAAGGGACTTATCCATCCTGAGCAAGAGTTTTATGCTGGCCGCCCTATTATCATTCAGAGCAATGATTACAACCTCGGATTATTTAACGGTGATATTGGATTGATTTTACCCGATAGCAGTAGCCAAACCGGTCGTTTAATGGCGCACTTTATTCAGGCTGATGGGAGTTTACTCAAAGTATTACCTGCTCGATTACCTAGCCATGAAACCTGTTATGCCATGACGGTGCATAAGAGCCAAGGCAGCGAGTTTAGCCACGTGTCTTTAGTACTGCCTGTAAAGCCAAGTGTTGCCCAGCAGCAACTCTTAACTAAAGAGTTGGTTTACACAGCCATCACTCGCGCTAAGCATCACTTTACCTGCCTAGGCAGTCAACGAGTGTTTGAACAAGCTAGCCGTAGTCTAACCCAGCGCGCATCGGGTTTAGCCCAACGCTTATGGCGCGATTAATTTATTCAATTAAGTTTTTCGAGTCGAACCTGTGCTTTTAGAGGATTACCAGTAAAGTGGTGTTGTTGATCTCTAAAAGCGCAGCAAAATGGCTAAATAAGCCACATTGAGATTAAAATCTCGAATATAAAAACAGCATTTAAGCAAAATCAGCTAGGCAATACTTGCATTAAAAAGTGATTACGCCATAGTGATTCAGCTGACTTTTATCATGGGTAACAGGTGGAGACAAAATGACCCAAAAGAATTTATTATTGTTGTGTGGCGGCGGCGGAGATGAGCACAGTATCTCACTGTTATCGGCCAATTTTTTTGAAGCGCAACTCGCCACTTTACCCCACTTTAATGTGCTGCGCGTTGAACTCAATGCTAAAGGTCAATATCTCACCCAAGCAGGCGAGCTTTGCGAGCTAACCAATAGCAAGCAAATTCGTTTTGATGACCCAAACAAAGCCCCATGGAATGTGGACTATGTCATCCCTTGTATTCACGGCTACCCCGGTGAAACCGGAGATATCCAGTCCTATTTCGGCTTAATCAATCTGCCTTACTTTGGCTGTGACTCAGAATCGAGCAGCAACTGCTTCAATAAAGTCACCGCTAAAATGTGGTTTAGCGCGCTTGGGATCCCCAATACGCCGTATATTTTCTTAAGCGAGTTTAACCAACAGGCTATAGAACAAGCTGAGGCTGCATTGGTAAAATGGGGCTCTATCTTTATTAAAGCCGCTTCACAGGGCTCATCGGTTGGTTGTTACCGAGTAGATAGCCTCGTTCAGCTAGCCAGTTCACTGGAAGAAGCGTTTACCTACTCGCCTTATGTGGTTATCGAGAAGACTATTACCGCACGCGAATTAGAAGTCGCCGCCTATGAAGTGAATGGTGAGATCATCGCCACCAAACCGGGGGAAATTATCTGCGCTAGCAATACTTTCTATAGCTTCGATGAGAAGTATGCAGAAAACAGTCAAGCACTGACTGTCATTGAAGCTGATGTTGATGAGGTGATTGCCAAGCAAATTCAAGATTACGCGATTAAAGCGTTTAAAGGAATGAAGCTACGTCACCTGTCGAGAATTGATTTCTTCTTAACCGAAGACAATGAAATCTTGCTTAATGAGATCAACACCTTCCCTGGGCAAACTCATATCTCTATGTTCCCTAAGATGCTACAAAATCATGGTCATGATTTTGCCCAGTACCTTTCGGGTAATATTTTGGCGCAGTTAAAAAGCTAACGTAATAACTTACGTCTTTAGCCTTAAAAACAAAAGCCAGCGCAATATGCGCTGGCTTTTTAGTTTCAAGCTATCAAAGCAAGACTAGCCTACCAACCTTCTACACCTTTCATATCAGGAAGGTGATGAGCAATACCTTTATGGCAGTCGATACAGGTCTTCTCACCACTAGCAAGAGAGGTAGAGTGCATCTGAGCCGCTCGCGGTGATTGACGGGTAAAGTCCATGTAATCGAAGTTGTGACAGTTACGGCACTCCAGCGAATCGTTAGCCTTTAAACGCGCCCACTCATGCTCAGCAAGCTCACGACGCTTCTCTTCAAACTTTTCGCGAGTATTGATAGTACCAAATACCTTACCCCACACCTCTTTCGATGCTTGCATCTTACGAGCAATCTTATCGGTCCAGTTATGAGGTACATGACAATCAGGACAAGTCGCTCGCACACCACTTCGGTTAGTAAAGTGAATGGTCGATTGCATCTCTTGGTAAACGTTGTTTTCCATCTCATGGCAACCAATACAAAACGCTTCTTGGTTGGTGACTTCTAGAGCAGTGTTAAAGCCCCCCCAGAATATCACCCCAGCAACGAAGCCACCGAGTGTTAGAAAGCCTAAGCTGTAGTGAACACTAGGCTTTCTCAGCACTGTCCATACCTTTTTAAGGAAAGATCGTAATTTAGCGATCATAACTACTCCTAGTGCGCTTTCTTATTAGAATCGGCTTTCATTAGCTGGTCCATATCCACAAACTCATTTGGCACTAATATCTTAGCGTCTAGTTGTGGTACGTGGCATTGGGTACAGAAGTAACGTCTTGGTGAGAGCGTCGCCAGAAAGTTATTCTCACGGTCCATGTAGTGAGTTACGCTCACCATCGGCGCTTGTGAGTCACCCGTACGGCTACGGTCATGACAAGACATACACTTATTAACCTTTAAGTTAACCTGATAACCATCAATCTTATGAGGGATCACAGGTGGCTGCATCGGATAATTACGCACTTCTTTTACGTCAGAGTTAATCACTTTTTGCATCGCAGGTGGCGTTGGCTCGACGTTCAACGGCGCATCACGCAGCGTCGCTATTTTGTCTGCTGGAATAACCTCAGCTGAAACACTAAAAGCACTTGCTAAAGATAAGCTCACCAAAGCAGCTGCAGATACTCGTGTTAATGTTTTCATTATTATTTCTCCTTATGCCTTGACGATCTTCACTGCACACTTCTTAAAGTCGGTCTGCTTAGACAGAGGATCTGTCGCATCGAGAGTCACCTTGTTAATCAGCTGACTGGCATCGAACCAAGGCACAAACACTAATCCCACAGGAGGCTTGTTACGCCCACGGGTTTCGACTCGGGTCTTAATTTCACCTCGGCGAGAAATCACACGTACTTCATCACCCCGGCGTAAGCCTCGCTGCTTCGCATCTTGTGGATGCATAAAACATACAGCATCAGGGAAGGCGCGATATAACTCAGGAACGCGTTGAGTCATTGAGCCTGAATGCCAATGCTCTAGTACACGACCCGTTGATAACCAGATATCGAACTCTTCATCTGGTGACTCAGCAGCAGGCTCGTATGGCAATGCGAAAATCACCGCTTTACCATCTGGCTTGCCGTAGAATTCAAACCCTGTTCCAGGCTTCACATACGGATCGCTACCTTCTTTAAAGCGCCATTTAGTCTCTTTACCGTCCACCACAGGCCAACGTAGACCGTGTACTTCATGGTAAGTATCAAATGGTGCCAAATCATGGGCATGGCCACGACCAAAGGTGGCGTACTCTTCAAATAAGCCTTTTTGAACGTAGAAACCAAAGTCTTCAGCTTCATCATTCATGTACTTGCTATCTCTATCTGATAGCGGGAATTTCTCCACGTTACCGTTTTGATATAGCACTTCAAACAATGTCTTACCTTTGAACTCAGGGTTAGCTGCAAGCACATCGGCTGGCCACACTTCATCAGTCGTAAAGCGCTTTGAGAACTCCATTAGCTGCCATAGATCTGAACGAGACTCACCCGGTGCTTTCACCATTTGATGCCAGAACTGAGTACGACGCTCGGCGTTACCATAGGCGCCCTCTTTCTCAACCCACATGGCAGTTGGCAGAATAAGATCGGCAGCCTGTGTGGTGACAGTTGGGTAAGCATCTGATACTACGATGAAGTTTTCAGGGTTACGATAACCTGGTAATCCTTCTTCATTAATATTAGGACCGGCCTGCATATTGTTGTTCACCTGCACCCAATAGGCATTGATGTCACCATCTTTTAGACGACGGTTTTGCTCAACGGCGTGATAACCAGGCTTTGGCGGAATGATGCCACTTGGAATACGCCAAATCTTTTCAGCAATCGCTCTATGCTTAGGATTCTTAACCACCATATCGGCTGGCAAACGGTGTGAGAAAGTTCCCACCTCACGCGCCGTACCACAAGCTGATGGCTGACCCGTTAATGAGAATGGGCTGTTACCCGGGGTAGAGATCTTACCGGTTAGCAGATGGATGTTATAAATCAGATTGTTACACCATACACCGCGAGTATGCTGGTTAAAGCCCATGGTCCAGAAAGAGGTGACTTTCTTGTTTGGATCAGCATAAATCTCAGCCAGCTCGATGAGCTTATCTTCTGGTACACCGGAAAGCTTGCTTACAGACTCAACGTCGTAATCGGCAACAAACTTCTTAAATGCCTCAAAATCGATAGGTGTTGAGTCACCCGCTGTTTTAACGTTCTTGGCCGCTTTTTGTAGCGGATGCGATGGACGCAGGCCATAACCGATATCAGTTTGACCTTGGCGGAAATTAACGTGCTTATTAACAAAGTCCCAGTTAACTTTATCGTTTTGAATGATGTAGTTAGCAATAAAGTTCAACATTGCCAGGTCAGTTTGTGGCGTAAATACAATGCCTAAGTCGGCAAGATCGAATGATCTATGCTCAAAGGTCGACAGTACAGAAACTTTAACATGAGGTGCACTTAGGCGACGGTCTGTAACACGGCTCCAAAGGATCGGGTGCATCTCAGCCATATTTGAGCCCCAAAGCACGAATGCATCGGCCGCTTCCATATCATCATAACAACCCATTGGCTCATCGATACCAAAGGTTCGCATAAAGCCACCAACGGCAGAGGCCATACAGTGACGTGCGTTAGGGTCGATATTGTTTGAACCAAAGCCTGCTTTCATTAGTTTTGAAGCAGCGTAACCTTCCCAAACTGTCCACTGGCCAGAGCCAAACATACCGATAGCGGTCGGCCCTTTGTCTTTAATGGTTTTCTTCCACTTTTGCGCCATAGTGTCAAAGGCGGTATCCCAAGAGACGGAAGTAAACTCACCGTTCTTATCATACTTACCGTCTGTCATACGTAGCATTGGGGTTTGCAGTCTATCTTTACCGTACATGATCTTTGATAGGAAGTAGCCTTTGATACAGTTAAGACCCTTGTTGACTTCACTTTCTGCATCACCATGGGTTGCAACCACTTTACCGTCACGCGTTGCAACAATCACCGAGCAACCTGTACCGCAAAAACGACACGGCGCCTTGTTCCATTCTAGTTTTGTTTCTTCTGAACTGGTGATCAGGTTACTCGCGGTGGCGGGTAAGGCTAAACCGGCAACACTTGCTGCAGTCAAAGCAGCGTTGGCCTTCATAAATTCGCGTCTGTTCATTTTCATTGTTCACCCTCTTCAAGCACTTCACTTTGGTGATAAACCATTGCAGCCGACAACACTCCTGGGATGGCATTAATAGTTTCGATACTTGTCATTAATGATTTCTGGCTATCGCCTTCTAGCACTACGACCAATTTCACTTCGTTATTTACCGACAATTCGGCGTTTTCCATTTCGATGATGGTTTGCCTTACTGCTGACATCTGCTCAGGTTGTACTTGAAGTACTAAGCTTGTTACATGAAGTTCATTGCTCATCTTTATTACTCTATTTATATTTTTGTTTTTATAGGCTTAACCTGCACCTGGTGGGCCAGTCAGAATTTGGGCAAACCAAATTGCAAAGCCGAGACCAGATACAAGCAAAACAGATAAAAGGGGGGCGAGAAATACAGTCAGAAAAATGAATATTCTAAACTCTAATTTTTTCTCATCATTCGGTGTGGAACTCATAAATCCTCCAACGAGTGGGACTATCTAACATGTTTTTATGGTGAGTCGATTTATGTTAAAGCCAGAAAATTAATCGGCTATTACAGCCATTTACTCTTTGCTTTCATCTTGCACAAAATGATATCAATAAGTTAACAAGATTCTGTATACCCACAATTCGGTAAAAGCATACTCAGGTTGATCCAGATCATCATTTTTAAAGCTTAATTACCAAGATCACCCTTCCTAAGTACTAATTCCGATTAATAAACCAGTAAAATCACTTATTAAGCTATTCATAACATTCTAAACAATGGGTTAAAACAGGTTAAATATCAAACGATTCGATGGGTTTTATAACAAAATATTCACTAAGAGGTATTAAGCTTATTTTTAATATTGGTTAAATAACATTCAAACTGTGAGTGAAATTATGGTTATTGCAGAAATGAGAAATGAGATGGCAAGTGTTTTATACCAATCAGAATAATGTTATACCAATCAGTATAAGAAGTTGATCTACTCAGAGTGTTTTTTGGCAAACTAATTCAAGGCGAATAGCTGTAAGAATGGCTATTCCCTTGTAAAGCTTTTCAACGCTGAAGTAGGCAGCCAAAAACGCTCCAGAATGGCGAGTTTTAGCGGTTCTGATGCTGTGTTAACGAGCTTAACCGTAGAACAACTATGCTCTTCACTCGTTGCCTTGCCTCAGAACCGCTAAACTCTCGCTGAGCGACCAAATCTTTATACTGATTGGTATTATGAGGCGTCAAATGGGAATTAAGCGAGATAGAGAAGAATCATCTTTTATCAAAAAAAAGACATAAAAAAACGCACGGGGTTAACCGTGCGTTTTTTAGTGCACAAACAAATCTAACTTAACATCATGCTTGAGCTATCTGATTCAAAATACGCTTTTCCGAAATAGGATAAGCCGTACCCAGTACCTGTGCAAAACAAGAGACCCGATATTCTTCAATCATCCAGCGAGCTTCAATTAGAGATTCTGGAATAGGTTGTGACTTAGGCAACTTAGCCATTTGTGCTTTGAGTAGCTCTTGAACCTTATTTACACTCAGCATATGTAAGCGGTCACGGTTAGGGTCAACGGGGAGCTTCTCTAGACGATTCTCAATCCCCTTTAAGTAGCGGTTCAAATCGCCTAATCGTTGCCAGCCAGACTGCTCTACAAAACCTTTAAACACCAATTGGTCTAATTGGCTTTGAATATCACTCATCGCAAACGCGATATCTAGGCTGATCTTGCCCTTTAAGCGTTTCTTAATACGGTTGTAGATAGTTAAGATCTCTTCAACCTTCAATGCAATTTTCTCAGCGGTAGGGTTCAGTTCCTGTCTGACCCAGTCTTTGGCCTCGGTAAAGGCTGTTTGTGAGCGTACATCAATGCCCTTTTCATCCAAGAGTTGCTGCACTGCCGCAGACAGAATGTCATCTATCAGGATATTAACCTGACCGAATGGGTTAAAGTACATTGCCAGTTTAGCCTTATTAGGCAAGGTTTTTTGCAAGTGCTTTACTGGTGACGGAATGTTTAACAGCAATAATCGCTGTAAGCCAACACGATGGTGTTTTTGCGCTTCAAATTCATCATCGAATAATTTAATCGACACACTGGTTTTATCATCCACCAGCGCAGGGAATGCTTTGACTTCAAAGTTACCTTTTTTCTGCTCAAACTGCTTAGGCAAGTCTCCAAAGGTCCATTGCTCAAGACCCTTTTTCTCTATGCCTGAATCGGCAACGCTACGAATAGCCTGTACAACTTGGCCCTGCATACTCGCCTTTAATGGCTCAAGCTCACGCCCTTCTGCCAACAATTTGCCTTTGTCACCTTCAATTTTAAAGTTAACTAATAAGTGCTTGGCTAACTGGCTTAGATCAAAATCTTCGGCTGAAATGCGCGTTCCACTCATGCGTAACAGTTGTTTAGACATGGCATCAATCAATGACAACTCAAATGGCACCATAGCTTGCAAACACGCTTTGGCGTAATCAGGGGCAGGAACAAAGTTACGACGTAATGCTTTAGGCAACGACTTGATTAACGCAATACACTTTTCTTCACGCAAACCTGGCACAATCCAGTCAAAGTCTTGCTCATCGATCTGATTAATCAGGGCAACAGGAATATGCACAGAGACGCCATCATCGAGGCTTGAGGGCTCAAAGTGATAACTGGCTTTAAGCACCAAGTTGCCTTTATGCCATTTTTCAGGGAAATCCAGCGCTGATATATGGTCACTACTACGCTGCATCAAGGTTTCACGCTCAAAATCGAGCAGTTCTGGCGTGGACTTTTTAGTCTCTTTCCACCACTTTATAAACTTAGGAGCGTTATAAATACCATCAGGTATTTTAGGCTCATAAAATGCGTATAAGGCTTGTTCATCAACAAGAATATCGCGGCGGCGCGACTTGTGCTCAAGCGATTCAATATCCAGTAATAACTTCTGGTTATTAATGAAAAACGCTTCATTGGTGCGTAATTCACCATCGGCAAGTGCCGAACGAATAAAGATCTCACGCGCTTCAACAGGCTCTACAGGGCCATATTGCACCTTGCGTCGGTTGACAATTTGCAGGCCAAACAGCACTTGGTTCTCTAATGCGACCACAGAGCCTTGTTTGGACTCAAAGTGAGGCTCTACGTAGTTCTTTTTAACCAAATGCGCCGCTAGAGGCTCAACCCATTCAGGTTGAATTTTAGCGCAACAGCGGGCAAATAAGCGCGAGGTTTCAGTCAGCTCTGCCGCCATAATCCATTTAGGACCTTTTTTGGCTAATGGTGAGCCTGGAAACACAAAAAACTTGCGACTACGTGCACCTAAATACTCGTTGTCTTTATCTTTAAAACCAATATGACTTAAAAGACCTGTCAATAACGAGCGATGTAAGCCTTCATAATCAAGCTCTTCGGTAGGAGAGTTAAGTTTCCACTTAAGCTCATGGGTTGCTTGCCTTAACTGAGTGTACAAATCTTGCCATTCACGTACACGTAAATACGCTAAAAACTCACTCTTACACAGCTTTCTAAACTGATTACTCGACAGTTCTTTTTGGCTTTGCTTAATGTGATCCCATAGATTTAGCCAAGAAACAAAATCAGAATCTTTATCGCTATAGCGATTATGGGCTTGATCGGCCGCTTGCTTCTTGTCCATTGGACGCTCGCGCGGATCTTGAATCGACAGACCAGCAGTAATGACCAGCGCTTCATGTAGACAACCATTTTGCTGCGCTTCTATCACCATACGCGCCAAACGCGGATCCACTGGGATGTGCGCCAATTGACGACCCAGCTGTGTTAAGTCTAAGCGGCCTTTCTTTTTAACGACCGCTTGCAGCTCTTCGAGTAACATAAAGCCGTCACGAATATAACGTGAATCTGGTGGCTGAATAAATGGGAAGCCTTCGATATCGCCTAAACCAATCGCCAACATCTTTAAAATAACCGATGCTAGGTTAGTACGCAGGATCTCGGGATCAGTAAATTGAGGACGAGAGATAAAATCGTCTTCACTATACAGCCTAATACAAATACCCGGTGCCACACGACCACAACGACCCTGACGCTGGTTAGCACTAGCTTGAGAGATAGGCTCAATAGGTAAACGCTGCACCTTAGTGCGGTAACTGTAGCGGCTAATACGCACAGTACCCGGGTCAATAACGTAACGAATACCCGGAACCGTTAACGATGTTTCAGCCACGTTGGTCGCCAATACGATTCGGCGGCCTACATGACTGCTAAACACTTTAGATTGCTCGCCATAAGATAGGCGCGCGTAAAGCGGTAAAATCTCAGTATCACGATAATTACGTCGATTAAGCTGCTCAGCAACGTCACGAATTTCACGCTCACCATTCATAAAAATAAGAATGTCGCCAAGCCCTTCTTGCATCAACTCATCAGTTGCTGCAAATATGCCTTCAACAAGATCTAAATCATCATCTTGGTCTTGGACTAATGGGCGGTAGCGCGTTTCAACCGGATAAGTACGGCCTGACACTTCAATCACTGGCGCATTATTAAAGTGCTTAGAGAAACGATCGACATCAATGGTTGCCGAGGTAATAATCACCTTAAGATCGGGACGTTTGCTCAATACATTTTTCAAATAACCCAAAATAAAATCGATGTTAAGGCTACGCTCGTGAGCCTCATCGATAATAATGGCGTCATATTGGTTTAAGTATTTATCATTGGTTAACTCGGCGAGCAAAATACCGTCAGTCATTAACTTAATGTACGAGTCGTTATTAATTGCATCGGCAAAACGAACTTTAAAACCAACGGCTTCGCCTAGTGGCGTATTCATCTCTTCGGCGATGCGGGTAGCAACACTGCGCGCCGCTAATCGGCGTGGCTGAGTATGGCCAATCAAGCCTCGAGACCCCAAACCTAATTCTAAACAGATTTTAGGAAGCTGAGTGGTTTTACCGGAGCCAGTTTCACCCGCCACAATCACCACTTGATGATTGGCAATCGCAGCAGCAATTTCATCGCGCTTTTGCGAGACAGGTAAACTATCGGGATAGGTGATTTTTGGACGGTTAGCCAAACGCAACTCGACTTTTTGGCGAGACTCAAGCGCTAACAGCTCAAGTGCTTCTAGAGTGGCTGTTTTTTTCTCTGAGTCGGGCTCTTTTCTGAGCCTAAACAGACGACGCCTAATTTTTGCGGCGTCCGCTTCATAACAGGATTTTAAGAATGCGTTAGATAAAGGATGCTGTTGCGAACTCAAGTGCAAATTCCATAGCCAAGACGAAAGAGAGTGATCCTAGCAAGTAACGCAGTATGTTGGTATAGCTGGCTTAAAAATACTTGATGTTCTCAAGCTGAACAGGCCATTTTAATAGCCCTGCTCAGCTAAAATTGATAAGAGCCAGCATTATGGCTCTTATCAGCTGCAAATATGAAGTGAATTGTTATCTGCTAATTAGGCCGGTGACAGATAACACTGCTGCATATATGTGTTAATCGCTTCGAGCACGTTAGCACGGCTAATTGTACCGACCACCTTACCCTCTTCAACCACTGGATAGATTTTCGGCTTAGGCCCTAACATCTGTTCAGCCAGTTGCAACACGCTTGAGTTTGGCGTGACAGATAACACATCGGTGCGCATACAATCTTTTACAATCGCAATTAAATCGCAGTGATAGCTACTCTTAAGCATCACTGCAAGGCAGTCCTGCTGTGACAAGAAGCCCACTAGCTTACCATCAGCTTCAACCACAGGTGCACCAATTTTCTTATTTGTTAGTAATAGCTCTACTGCCGTGGCTAACGACATAGAAGGCGATAATAATACAGGTTGGCGATCCATGTGTTCTTGTACATTGATTGAATCCATTGCATTCCCCTATTAAGTTGCTCTTTTTTAGTTTAGCTAAGAATTAACAACTACGGCGGGGATTAACGCGATAAGCTAAATCGGCAAAGGTTTTAGCGAAAGTTAAGCTACCTTGTAGTCTACGACTCCAAAAGCAGCAACTTAAATGGTGACTAACAAATGAAATGCGCTCAGTCTGCTGCAGGAGACTAGAAAATGAGTTATTGACGCCATAGTTGTTTGTTAGGTACGTATTTCGACTCGCCAAGGCGGATTAAGGCGGTTTTCACCTGCCCAATAAAGTTTAATTTTATTACCTGAAGGATCAAGTAAAACAGCTTCTCGCCATAAGTAACTTTCATCTGTAGGGTCTTGTTCGAAATTAATGCCTTTAGCCTTTAGTTGATTAACCAAATTATCCAATTCTTCGTGTTCGAAATAGATAACCGTACGACTTATAAATTCAGAGTTGTCTAATGATAATGAAAAAGTTGAATCACCTTCAGGACATTCAAAACGAGCATAGTGTGGAGTATCAACTATTTGAATAAAACCTAGAGCACGATAAAACTCCGTAGACGTTTCCATATTATTTACTGGTAACGTAACTTGATTTAAATTCACTTAAGCTCCTTGTCAGCCTAACTCCCTATAAGGGGCAAATTGTAGTAGACAAAAATAAGCGACAAAGGAACAAAAGCCAACTAATTTAGTCCTGATTTTTTTGCTTGCTATGTTGAGGTTCTAACCAATTTTTATTTGATAAATGTAATGAATAAACAACAATACATCCTGTAATGACTACAGCAACAAAATCCTGCCAATCGAAAATTCCTGTTCCTAAAGTGGGCTGCATTACCTCATATATTACACAACCAACCATTATCCAAAATGCTGAGGTGGGAGCTTTTGTGAAAGATTCTTTAGATAGTCCGATTAAAAGAAAAATCGCAGTAATAGTCCC
>NZ_BPFA01000046.1 GCF_019655055.1 Shewanella sp. MBTL60-112-B2 | reverse complement strand
GCATAAGTGTGACTTAAGTGTGTTAATTGTAAGAAAAAGTAAAACCTATTGAAGCTAAATTGTCTCAAGGTAAACTAAACGCAATTGGATACAGTAGTCTTTCAGGACACTCATGAAAAAAATAATAATATTCCTTACATTGCTTGGTGCCGTTGGCGCCTATTTCTATCTACAACAAGCTCCTAATGAAAAAGTAAAAAGAGCGCGGCCGACACCAAATGTGGTGATCACTAAGGCGTCGATGCAAGCTATTCGTGATGAAGTGGAAGCTCTCGGTACCAGCAAGGCAAACGAGTCGATTACTGTTACGCCTAAAGTGACTGACGTAGTCACCGAAGTGAACTTTGATGATGGCGAGCTGGTTGAGAAGGGGCGCTTACTGGTTCAATTACAGGATCGCGAACAGATTGCACGTGTGACGGTAGCAAAAGTAAAAGTTAAAGATCACCAACGCGAACTAGAACGAATTCGTACCCTTGTGACGAGTCAAACTATTGCTGAACTTGAGCGTGATCGCCTGCAAACCCTTATCGATACGGCAAAAGCAGAATTAATTCAAGCAGAGTCAGCCCTAAAAGATAGACGGATTAGCGCTCCATTTTCAGGCTCACTTGGCTTACGTCAAGTGAGTGTTGGTGCACTGGTTTCTCCTGGCAATACAATTACGACCTTAGATGATATTTCCGTTATCAAATTAGACTTTTCCGTGCCAGAACGCTTCTTACAAGCTTTAGCATTAGGTAAAACAGTCGAAGCGACAGCCGTCGCATTCGACGGAGAGGTATTTAAGGGTAAAGTTGTTTCTATCGATAGCCGTATCAATCCCAAAACCCGAGCTGTGATTGTTAGGGCTGAGATCCCTAATCCAAAGCAGAGATTACTTCCTGGAATGTTAATGAAGGTGAAGTTGATTAAAACCAGCAGAGATGCGCTAATCCTGCCGGAATCTGCGATTATTCCAATACAAGACAGGCATTATGTCTATTTGGTGAATGAAGAAGGTGTGATTGAGCAAAAGCAGGTTTCATTAGGTTTACGTAAACGTGGTTGGGTGGAGATCTTAGACGGTATTGCGTTAAATGAGCAAATCGTGATCCGAGGTTTATTAAAAGTCCGTCCAGGTGACAAAGTAAAAGTGACCTTAAGTGAGCGCTTTAGTTTTCTTGAGCAAGCGAGCGTGGAGCCTGTGGCATGATCTTAACTGATATTTCGGTTAAGCGACCGGTTTTCGCTTCAGTCATTAGTATTCTACTCATCATTTTTGGCTTAGTTGCCTTTGAAAAGTTACCGTTGAGAGAGTATCCCAATATTGATCCTCCTGTAGTGTCGATTCAAACCAATTATCGCGGAGCCAGTGCTGCAGTTGTTGAAAGTCGTATTACTCAGTTAGTAGAAGATCGAATTAGTGGTGTAGAGGGCATTAAACACATTAGTTCATCGAGCAGTGATGGCCGTTCAAGTGTTACCCTGGAGTTTGATGTCGGTCGCGACATTGAAGCCGCGGCTAATGATGTGCGTGATAGAGTATCGGGCTTACTCAACAACCTGCCTGAAGAAGCTGAGCCACCTGAAGTTCAAAAGGCTAATGGCGGTGATGAAGTCATAATGTGGCTTAATCTGGTGTCGGATCAGATGACGACCTTACAGCTGACCGATTACGCCAGACGTTACTTAATTGACCGTTTTTCTGTTATCGATGGTGTGGCTAATATGCGCCTTGGTGGAGGTAAAGTTTATGCAATGCGCGTATGGATAGATAGGCAGGCGCTAGCGGCAAGAAGTTTAACCGTTGCCGATATTGAAGCGGCATTACGCTCAGAAAATGTCGAGCTCCCCGCTGGAAGCGTAGAATCGAAAGAGCGTCACTTTACAGTGCGCTTAGAGCGTAGCTTTAAGACTTCTGATGATTTTGCCAATTTGGTGTTGGCCGAAGGGGAAGATGGTTACTTAGTTAAACTGGGTGACGTGGCCAAGGTTGAGATAGGCTCAGAAGAGGAGCGTATAACCTTTAGAGGTAACCGCGAAGCCATGATTGGACTTGGCGTGTCTAAACAATCGACAGCGAACACTTTAGACGTTGCGCGCGCTGCTAATAAGTTGGTTGATCAGATAAACCCAACACTACCCGCCGGCATGGAGATTAAGCGCTCTTACGATAGCTCGGTATTTATCGAGGCGTCAGTTAAGGAGGTATACCAAACCCTGTTTATTGCGATGTTTTTAGTCATAGTGGTAATTTATCTGTTTCTTGGTAGCGTACGCGCCATGCTTATTCCGGCGTTAACTGTACCTGTATCCTTAATGGCGACATTCATAGTGCTGTATGCCTTGGGATATACCATTAATTTACTCACTCTATTGGCGATGATCTTAGCTATCGGTATGGTCGTCGACGATGCAATTGTGGTACTTGAAAATATCCATAGACGAATAGAGGAAGGCGATTCGCCATTGAAGGCGGCATATCTCGGCGCGAGAGAGGTTGCATTTGCTGTCGTTGCTACAACTTTAGTGTTAGTAGCAGTATTTATGCCTATTACCTTCTTAGAAGGGGATTTAGGTAAGCTATTTAAAGAGTTTGCTGTTGCCATGAGTGCAGCGGTGATTTTCTCCAGCGTAGTGGCATTAACGCTCAGCCCTATGATGTGCTCAAAAGTACTTAAGCCATCAGGGCAAGATCCTTGGTTGGTACGTAAGATAGATTCAGGAATGGATAAGCTCGCAAGCTATTATCGCTTAACCTTAGCTGCCGCGATGCGCCACCCATATTTAGTTTCTTCTCTTATTTTAATCGCATTAGTAAGCAGCGCATTTCTAGCTAAAGAAGTTCCTCAGGAGTTCGCACCTAGAGAAGACCGGGGGTCAATGTTCCTGATTGTTAATGGGCCTCAAGGAGCAAGCTTCGAATACATTGAATCCTATATGGATGAAATAGAAAATCGCTTGATGCCTTTGGTTGAGGCTGGAGAGATAAAACGTTTATTAATTCGCGCACCTCGTGGCTTTGGTCGCAGTGCAAACTTCTCTAATGGTATGGCGATTATTGTTTTGGAAGATTGGGCGGTGAGGCGCAGTGCTTTTGAAATCATCGGCGATATAAGAGGGCGACTATCAGACTTGGCGGGTGTTCGAGCATTTCCTGTTATGCGCCAAGCATTTGGGCGTGGTGTGGGTAAACCTGTGCAGTTTGTTTTAGGTGGCCCGAGTTATGAGGAGCTGGCCAGATGGCGCGATATTATTATCGAGAAGGCAAAGGAAAATCCTAACCTTGTGGGTTTAGATCATGATTACAATGAGACTAAACCACAACTTAGGGTGGTGATAGATAAAGACAGAGCTGCCGATCTAGGGGTTTCCATCTCTCATATTGGTCGTACGCTAGAATCGATGCTGGGCTCGCGCTTAGTTACAACCTTTATGAGAGATGGTGAAGAGTACGATGTTATTATTGAAGGTAACCGAGATAATCAAAATACGGCTAACGATTTAGAGAATATCTATGTTCGTTCAGATAGAAGTAAGGAGCTTATTCCTTTATCTAACCTTATTTCAATTGAGGAGTTTGCTGATGCGAGCCAGCTCAACCGATACAACCGTATGCGAGCCATTACGATCGAAGCAAACCTAGCTGACGGTTATAGCTTAGGCGAAGCATTAGATTACTTAAATGATTTGACCTATGAATACCTGCCAACTGAGGCGATAGTGAGTTATAAGGGCCAATCATTGGATTATCAAGACTCAGGTAATTCGATGTACTTTGTATTTATTTTAGCCCTTGGGATAGTATTCTTAGTGTTAGCTGCTCAGTTTGAAAGTTATGTTCACCCACTGGTTATCATGCTTACGGTTCCCTTAGCGACACTCGGTGCCTTAATTGGTTTATGGTTAACCGATCAAAGCCTGAATATTTACAGTCAAATAGGCATTATCATGCTGGTGGGCTTAGCGGCTAAGAACGGTATTTTGATTGTTGAGTTCACTAACCAATTAAGAGATAAAGGCATTGAGTTTCAGCAAGCGATTATCCAAGCATCGAGTCAGCGACTTAGACCTATCTTGATGACGGGGATCACAACCGCAGCGGGAGCCGTTCCCTTAGTACTTTCTGAAGGGGCGGGAGCCGAAACCCGCTTTGTTATTGGTGTAGTCGTGTTGTCAGGGATAACTTTAGCTACCTTCTTCACACTATTGGTTATTCCTGTAGCATACTCCTTGTTAGCTCGAAATACTGGCTCGCCAGAGGCGATAGCTAAGCAACTGGAGAAGGAGCTGTCTAAGACTTAAGCGCTGAGGGGAAAGTTTGAACCTTTGCTAAATTTGAAAGACAAAAAAGGCGCTTTAAGCGCCTTTTTTGTGGATGATTAATTGGAGTCATTAAGACTTGCCAGTTTTATCATCGTGATTCGATGGATCATCAGTTTGTTTATCGTCACTGTTAGCATTATCACTGTTGTTATCTTTAGCATCCGTTGCTGGTTGTTTTTTGCCGTGATGATTTTTACCAAAGTGCGTCATCTTGTGTTTTGCACTGTACTTTAAGACCGCAAGATTACTAGCGATCACCCCAAGCACGAGTAAAATCAATAAACCTACTTCCAGATCTGACATCATTAAGCCTCAAATTTAGTCAACGGCGAGCCTAGCTTCACAGATACGAATATCTTCAGGCGTATCAACTTCAGGAAAATCAAATGCGCTGATTGCAACTTTGATTTTGTAGCCGTACTCAAGTGCTCGCAATTGTTCCAACTTCTCTAACTCCTCTAAACGACCTAGAGGCAACTTTGCAAATGTTTGGATAAATTTACGCGTATAAGCGTAGATCCCTATGTGCTTGTAGACTGGGTAGTCAGAAGTATCACGACCAAAAGGGATCCGTGCACGAGAAAAGTACAATGCGTTATGATTATTATCGAATACTACTTTTACATGATTAGGATCGTTAAGTTGATCTTCATCTTTTATCTCTACGCCTAATGTCGCCATATCAAATTCACCAGCATGACGTTCACACAAGCTAACAAGTTGTTCGATAACAATAGGGTCGATAAGCGGTTGGTCACCTTGCAAGTTAATGACTAGGTCATCATCAGCCAATCCGAGTATTGAAATGGCTTCATCGATACGGTCGGTACCTGATGCGGCATTTGTACCTGTCATAACAACCTTGCCACCAAATCCTTCTACAGCGTTTTTAATGCGCACATCATCGGTGGCGACATAGATGTCTTTAAGCCCTTTTGCTAAAGATGCGCGCTCGTAAACGTGTTGGATCATAGGCTTACCATTGATTGGAGCTAATGGCTTGCCAGGAAAGCGGCTTGATCCATATCGAGCAGGGATTAATAAGGTTACATTCATTCAATTTACCTACTTAAGAAAATATCATGGGCCTCAAGATGAAACCCATTTTATGCTTATGCTAGAGTTTAGATCCGACGGAATAACTGAGTGAGCATTTCATCGGTGACTTTTTCTTCCCAGCCTTCGCCATAAACATTATCCCATAGCGGGCCCATGCTTTTAGTGACGGCTACCATCTTAGCGATAGTTTTATCAGGAAGATCCTTACAGATGTTCTTAGGCAGAATGATGTTGTGCTTGTCCATCATCAAACGGAACTCTGCAACACCTTCTGGATAGAACTCTTCAAGTACATCAAATGCTAAGCAATTACCAATCCCATGATGGTAGCCTAATACATAGCCAAGACCATAAGAAACCGCATGACAGGCACCAACTTGGCTATAGGCAATACTCATACCGCCCATATAGGAAGCCATCATCAGCTTGTCATCTTTCTCTTCATGATCGTCTATAAAGACTTCACGGCAAAGCGCCATGGATTTTTCGGCAAATGCTTTTGCAAATTCATTTAAATAGGTGCCCTGCAGTGATTCAATGCAATGGATATAACAATCCATACCTGTGTAGAACCATTGATCTGTTGGAACACCTGCAATCAGCTCAGAATCCATAATGATCTGATCGAATACAGTGTAATCAGAGTTTAAGCCAAGCTTACGCACTGGACCACATAATACCGCAGTACGTGATGCTTCTGCACCTGTACCTGATACTGTTGGGATCCCAATATGATGGATTGCTGGATTTCTAATCAGATCCCAGCCTTGGTACTCGGCACTTCCACCAGGGTTGGTCAGCATTAGCGAAACCGCTTTTGCTAAATCTAATGTTGAGCCGCCACCGAGTCCGACCACGCTAACCGGTAATTTGCAGTTAAAGGCTTGGACTTGCTCTGTTAGAGCATCAACTTGTTTTGTCGTGGGTTCGTCGTCCACATTGACATAAATGAGTAAGTCATGTGCTTTGGCTGGAACACGATTACTTAGCGTTTTAAATTGATGCGCATCATCAACTAAAAAGACTACAAAGTCATCTTCAGCCTCGCGTTCTTTTGCTAACACTTGGTTAAGTTGGGCAAATGAGCCGCGACCAAAAATCATTTTTGGTACACATTTAAAATTCTTAAAACTCATTACGACATTCTCCGTTGGGCCATTAATTTAAAATGTGCCATCGTGCTAAATTGAATAGCAAGACGGATACTCGTTGTTATTTAAGCGAAAGCACGTTTGATATTCTGGATTCGCTGCATTATTTTGTCCTCGGTCCATGAAAGTTTAATAAGCATTGAAATAGTACGACTCATAATGGCATCAGATTTCGGTACTGACACTTTAGTATAATCGGGTCTATCTTCAATCAGTGTAATTGGAAGGGCTGCAGAAGATTTCAGTTCTTGAATATGCTTCCAATTTGATAAATAGTGCCAGTTATTGACATACCAGTAAAAACAGCCGTCAACACCGTTTGCTGCAAGTTTTTTATTGATTTCGACAGTCCGTTCTTCACTAGGCATGAAGAAAGTTAAGAAGCCAGCGGAGTCACCTTCAACATCAGGGATCTCACGAAAAGCTACCTCTGGGATTGCCGCCATGGCATCTTTTATCAATTTTTTATTTGTACGCTGAATGTCTATGATTTTGTCTAGTTTACGTAATTGGGCTAGACCCATTGCAGAGTTCATTTCTGAAATACGAAAGTTCAGCCCCATGATAGGGTGGCCTTCGGCGCCGCGATCATTGCCAACATGGTCATGTCCATGGTCTGAGAACATATGGGCATGATTATAGAGTGCCTCGTTGTTGGTGATGACAGCGCCACCTTCACCACAAGTGATAGTTTTTACTGAGTCGAATGAGTAGCAACCAACATCGCCTATAGTGCCTAAGGCTTGGCCTCTATAGCTGCCACCAATGGCTTGGCAGGCATCTTCTAGTAGCACTAAGTTATGTTTGCTACAGATAGCCTTGATTTCATCCATTTTAGCCATTGAGCCGCACATATGGACTAGGTTAACTGCTTTGGTTTTTGGGGTTATAGCAGCTTCGATACCTGCTGGTGATAAACATAATGTTTCATCAATTTCAGCAAATACTGGCACTGCACCGGCCATAAATACCGCTTCAACAGATGCGACAAATGTGAAAGGAGGAACGATAACTTCATCGCCTGCGCCAATACCTGCAGCGGCCATTGCTGTTTGTAAGGCAGCGGTGCCACTGGATACTAAGTGAGCATGCTTGGCTCCCATTTTTTTGCAGAGTAGGGCCTCCATTTCACGGGTTTTCCAGCGGTCATTACGCATATGATCAAAGTTATAACGGAATGTAAATCCATTCTCCATTACATCCGCGACTTCTTGTTTCTCTTCAGGACCAAATAATTCAAAACCAGGCATGGATATTTCCTTAGTATTCACTGCGCTAAATTACGCTAAAAATAAACAATCGATTATAACTGTGTTGGCCAGCTCACTGTGATAATTCTTACTGTTTTCCCTATATTTATTAATATTTTTGCAACAAGTGTTGTAAAAAAAAGGGCTAGCTCAGTACATTGTCTGAGCTAGCCCTTAATAAGTTGATTTTAATTGATAGCCTTTAGCTATTCTCTGCTTCCGTATCTTTATTTACGGTTACATCTAAATCGGAGAGTAAACCGTTTTCTACGCTATAAATCCATCCATGAATGGCAACATCTTGACCACGAGCCCAAGCTTCTTGAACTATGGTGGTACTAGTAACGTTGGCCACTTGCTCCATGACATTCAATTCGCATAAACGATCAAAACGCTCAGATTCGTCCATATTGTCAAGATCGGCTCTATGTAAACGATAAATATCGCGGATATGACCCAGCCAGTTATCAATAAGACCAAGTCTTTCTTTACCCATAGAGGCTTTAATACCGCCACAGCCGTAATGACCAACAACCATAATGTGCTTAACTTTTAGCACTTCAACGGCATACTGGAGTACAGATAAACAGTTTAAATCTGTATGGATAACCATATTGGCAATGTTGCGGTGAACAAATACTTCACCAGGCATTAGGTCAATGATCTGATTAGAAGGTACTCGGCTATCTGAGCAACCTATCCATAAATACTCAGGACTCTGTTGCTTAGCGAGTTGTTCAAAGAATTGTGGATCTTCTTCTAGGATCCGGCCTGCCCAGCGGCGATTGTTTTCAAAAAGCGGTTTTAGTAGTTTCATTCTGCTCTTATATCGGTCAGTTAAGAAAATCTCAATACAGGCTAAGTTTATCACTGAAACTTAGCTCTGCTGGTCTATTCAGTACTATAGAGAAGTAATCTTAAATGTTTGTTAAAATTGTTGCTGCCAGGTTGTTTGTGTTGCAAGTAATCTAACTTGAAAGATAAGTTGAATCATAAACTAGCTGGCAATATGTTTTGTGCTTAGGCTGACTAGGAACTGTCGAATAGAAGCTAAGCACAGAGTGAAAACGACCTTAGAGCGCTCTAAAATAGTCTATTTTAAATAGGACTAATGATGCGTCGCTAAAAATTGGCTTAGCTGTTGATTGACAAAGTCAGCTTGTTCCAATGTAGAAATGTGCCCACAATCTGGAATATGGATATATTTACTCGCATCAATAGCGTCATGCATTAAATACCCCTCGAGTACCGAACGCGCTTTGTCTTCAACCCCTGTCATAATTAAGCAGGGAAGGGTAAATAAATGGGCATCATCCATGGTATCGCGACGACCAAAAATCATTCTGCCAAGCTGATAAAGCGTGTCGATGTTGTTGTCAAAATGGTTGAGTTTTTGTTTAAGCAGTGCAACTAATTCAGGTTGAGGCTGATTTGCAAAAAACAGCGGCGTGATGGTGTCGATGACTTTAGTCGATACGGTTTTTTCAGCCTTTATCACATCCAGCATTGCATAATATTTATCACGGGTGATCTCTGGTTCATAACCAATAAAGCTGCCAAGCATGACGAGGCTTTGTACTCGAGCTGGAGCCTTAAGTGCAAGCTCAGCCCCCCACATAGCACCAACAGATAAGCCAATTACTGAGAACTTTTCGATATTAAGCGCATCCATAAGCTCAAGCATCTGACTGGCTATATCCCGTAAATTACGACTGCAAGTGGGTAATGAACCGGAAAAACCGTGGCCCCAAAGATCAGGTACAATGCATCGATAATTTTGGCTTAAGTATGCGATTTGAGGTGCCCACATTTCGCTATCCCAAAGGTAACTGTGGCCCATTAATAAGACTGGCCCTTGACCAATATCAAGGTAGCTGAGTGTACTGCCTTCAATGGTTAACTCATGTCTGTTCGTTACGGTATTTTCGGCAAAATTCGTGGTTAATTCGCTTATGTTCACAGTGGTATCTCTAAATATGTGTGAAGAAATCTGGTTTTAGAGCGGCAGTTATAGCGCTGGTATTGGAGCTACTCGAAAAACATATTCGTCGACAAGGGCATCAATACGCTCAAGTATTACGTCTTTATGTAAAATCGATGAATCCGCTATAACCGCTTTAATCGACTCGATATGGTAATTATTTATATAGTCTTTAGAAATTGGAAAGTAGCTAAAGTGCCAAGGTTCTGGACTCACACCGCTCAAGTTTTCTTGATAGGGGCGATAAAACCCATATTGATGAGCATGGGAGTCTAACCACTGACTTAATTGGAAACAAGGGCCATCGGCTTGGTATTCTTGGGAAATTAGGCGTAAATCATGACGTGATATCTGATTTGCATCAAAGATATCGATATCTGTTCCCCAGTGATGGCGGGACATTCCTGGTATGGCAGACCAAATTAGGATCATATCAATCAAATGACTTGAAGATAATAATTCGATGGCGACCGGTTGTGATTCTTTGTTTAACAGAACTCTTTTACCGCTAGCCTTAGCATTCCAGATAGATTGCTGCTTATCGAAATCTCGATAAGCAGAGCAGATCTGAATATCGAGACCGTCAGACACCGCCGCTTGCTGCATTTTTAAAAATGCAGCAGCAGTGTTGGACTCTAGCTGATGACCTAGACACTCGATTAAGCCAAGATGTTCGAGTCCATAAAGATGGCGATGGTTTACTTGCAAAGTAAATTTTCCAAAATGGCTTCATAGCAGTCGGTGAGTAGTTCAAGATCGGAGACCTTAACACACTCATTAACTTTATGAATCGTCGCATTGACAGGACCTAGCTCAATGACTTGGGCGCCAGTTGGTGCGATAAATCGGCCATCAGAAGTTCCACCCGATGTCTGTGGATCGGTATCTGTACCTGTTACCTTCTTGATGGCTGCTTTGGTTGCTTCTAATAGTGGCCCATCTCCAGTTAAGAAAGGTAGCCCATTATATACCCAGCTAATATCGTAATCTAAGCCGTGGGCATCGAGAATATTTAATACGCGCTCAATCAATATCTCAGCGGTAACTTCGGTAGAATAACGGAAGTTAAACATCACCTCTAACGCGCCAGGGATCACGTTAGATGCTCCCGTGCCACCATTGATGTTAGCTATTTGAAAACTGGTTGGCGGAAAGAATTCATTGCCATCATCCCATTTCATTCGTGCTAGCTCGTCTAATGCTGGAGCGGCCTTATGAATGGGGTTGTCAGCGAGGTGAGGGTAGGCAACATGGCCCTGGATCCCTTTAACCGTGAGGTTACCAGTAAGACTGCCTCTGCGGCCATTTTTTACAATATCACCCAGTTTATGGGTCGATGAAGGTTCGCCAACTAAAGACCAAGTGATCTTCTCATTACGTGCTTCGAGGGTATCGATAACGCGAGTGGTGCCATTAATAAATGGCCCTTCTTCGTCACTAGTAATAAGAAAGGCGATAGAACCTTGATGATTAGGGTTTTTCTTAACGAAACGCTCAGCTGCAACAAGCATTGCGGCTAAGGAACCTTTCATGTCGGCAGCACCGCGACCATGTAGGTAATCGTCAATAACCACAGGTTCAAAAGGTGGTGTATGCCAGCGGTTTAAGTCCCCAACAGGCACGACATCGGTATGGCCTGCAAAACAAAAGACTGGAGACTGAGTACCTCTTCGAGCCCACATATTGGTGGTATCATCAAATACCATCGACTCAACTTCAAAGCCTGCTTGGCTTAATCGCTCAGCCATAAGTGGTTGGCATCCTTCATCTAAAGGAGTCACTGAAGGACGAGAAATAAGATCTTTGGCTAGGCTAAGAACCGCTGATTCTTGTTGTTGGCTCATAGGTTAAACCACACGCGATAGTCAGCTTCTTTGAATCCAACTTGAACTTGTCCGTTTAACACTAAAACAGGTCGCTTGATCAAGGTTGGATAAAGTGCCATAAGTGCCACAGCTTTATTTTGATTGAGGTCGTTTTTTTCTGTATCGGTTAGGTTTCTGAAGCTGGTGCTACGTTTATTAAATAAGGTTTCCCAACCAACGGCCGCTACCCATTGCTCAATTTGCTCTGTGCTAAGTCCATCATCACGAAAATCATGAAAAGTAACTTCTAGCTGATTTGCTTCAAGCCATTTACGTGCCTTACGAACAGTATCGCAATTCTTTATTCCAAAGAGTGTCAAAGGGTACTCCAATCTGTTTTTATAAGTTGCATGCATTGTGGCATTGCTTTTAAGTCGGCTCAAGAGCGAACTGACCTCACAAGCGACTTGTTGAATGTTATTCAATAGCTTTTGTAAACATGGGACACATTTTCATCAAAATGATAAGTGACTCAGTCGCGGTTGCAGGTTTATAGCATGACTGAGAAGATAACGTCTTTGCCAGCTTCTACGTTTCCTTGCTTCTTATCTAGTCCTTGTATGTCTTCCATATTGGCGATAAGGACTGGCGTTAACAGACTATCTGCGTGCTCAGTTAGATACGTCAGATCGAACTCTAAAATCGGCTCACCAACCTTTACTTCTTGGCCCTCTTCGGCAAGGCGTTTAAAACCATTCCCTCTGAGCTCAACAGTACCAATACCAAAGTGAACAAATATCTCAAGCCCCTGATTTGACTCGATGCTAAATGCATGGTTTGTTTCAAATATTTTACCTATGGTACCATCAATTGGAGCGAGTATGAGCTGGCCTTTTGGCGCGACGGCTAACCCGTCACCGACTATTTTTTCTGAAAAAACAGCGTCAGGTACTTTTTCAACGGCAACAATTTTGCCTGAAACAGGGGCATAGACATTTACTACGCCAGCGATATCTGTTTGTCCTGAAATTAGGCGTCTAATGCGGCTTAAAAATCCCATCTATCATATGCCTCTTAGGTATGTTGATTTGTATTTAATAAAGGCTATTGCCAGTATATCGATATCAGTTGAGACCGTTAATGTAAATATTTAATTCTTCGATTCTTTTTATTTTAATTGCATGTTTAGCGAGTGCCAAACAAGTTTGGTAACTTATATCACGTATTGCAGATTTTACCTCTAACAATGAACTTAAATTAACGCTTAACTCGTCGATCCCCATACCTATGAGTAAAGGGGCAACTTTAGGGTCACTGGCTAACTCTCCGCAAAGTGAAACGGTAACTTGGTGTTGTTGTGCCAGATCTATCGTTGCTTTAATGAGTTTTAATACTGCAGGGGATAGAGAAGGGTACTCTCTTGTTAGAGAGGGGTTAGTGCGGTCCGCCGCCATAGTGTACTGAGTGAGATCGTTAGTACCGATACTGATAAAGTCCACTAGCGGCAGCATAGATTCAAGGTTTAGGACTGCAGCAGGCGTTTCAACGACGATACCGTAACTTATCTGTCCAAAGCCTTTCTCCTCTTCAATAAGTTCAAGCTTACAGGTTTCAATAAAACTGAATAATGCCTCTAGTTCTTCGACCTGATTAATCATTGGAAACATAAGCCTAATAGGGCCTTGATTCGCTGCCCGTAAAATCGATTTTACTTGGGTAATAAACAGCTGAGGGTTGGCCAAACTGTAGCGAATACCTCTCATGCCTAGTGCGGGGTTGTCTTCAATTAATGGGGGCAAGCAAGGTAACTCTTTATCCGCGCCGACATCTAAGGTGCGTATGGTAAAGGTTTTACCCGCCATTAAATGCAGTGCGTCACAATAGAAGTGATACTGGGTTTTTTCGTCGGGTAGAGTACTGGTATTCATTAACATAAATTCAGTACGAAACAGACCAATACCTTCTGCGCCAACATCGGCCAAATGGCTAATCTCATTTAAGCTACCAACGTTTGCCAATAAAGAAACCTGATGACCATCTATGGTCTCCGTAGGCAGATCTTTAAGGCTTAATAACTGTTGTTTATGTTGATGATCTTGTTGCTGTAGCTTTGACAGTTGAGCAAGACGTTCATGACCTGGATTAATAACTAGCTCACCATCGATAGCGTTAAGCACTACCTGGGTGCCATTTTTGATCTGTTCCCCTTCATATTGGCAACTCAGTAGCGCGGGTACCCCGGCACTACGGGCGAGGATTGCTGTATGACTTGTGATGCCGCCAGTAGTGAGCACTAAGCCATTAATATGCTTAAGTGGTAACATGGCAAATTCAGCGGGTGTTAAGTCATGGGCAAAAATAATGGTATCTTGATTTAGCTGGCTTAAGTCGAGGTGCTGAGCACCATGTAAGCGCGCGATAAGCCGGCTACTTAAACACAATATGTCTTCAGCTCGATTAGCTAAATAGGGATCATCTAGCTGCTCGAGTTCTGCTGCTTGATATGTAAATACTCGTTCAATGGCTACAGCAGCTCTGATCTGTAATCTTGATATAGTGTCTTCAATTTGGGCTAGCAATTCTTCATCATCAAGAATGAGGATGTCAGCTTCAATGAGTTCAAAATGGCTTGTGCTTGGATCTAACTTAGTTAGGCTTTGGGATAAATGTTGCTTTTGAAGCTCGAAAGCCTTATTCAGACTCTGAATTTCTATGGGAACTTGAGCTAATGGAATAACGCGATAATCGATTTTTTGGTGCTGTAAATTAAGGTGCAAAGCTTGGCCAAACGCGATACCCGATGAAACAACGATTCCCGTAATCGACATAACTAGTTCCCTAACTTAATGTGATGAGTAATTCAGACACTTCTTCAACCGCTTGCTCAGCGTGTTCACCTTCGGCAATGACTCGTACGGATACTCCATAATAAAGTCCTAATGTTTGCAGTTTAAACAGGCTTTTTGCACTGGCTTGCTTACCGTCACACTCCACGATGATACTGCATTCAAAAGACTTAGCTTTCTTTACTAATAATGCGGCTGGTCGTGTATGGATCCCATGTTTTGCGGTAATGGTTACTACTTTTTCATGCATCATTGTGAGACTCATAAATATTAGTTATCAAGCAAATGGTCTTTTAAACCTAAGACTAGTTAATCTAAAAACAATGGGGCTAATAATCAATGATTTGGTAGTTTTTCTTTTTGAGGGCTTTGGTCGCTTCAATTAGCGTGTCTTTTTTTACCAGAATATAGTCAGTGTCAAAGGTGGAAATAGCAAAGATGCTTATTTTTTTGTCGGCAAGTGTGCCGGAGACATTGGCGAGGATCCCTGTCATTGAGAAGCCTAAAGGACCGAGGACTTCAAGGCAGCGCCAATCCTCTTCTTGTTCAATACTGTCTAAAACTAGCGTGGAGGAGACAACGACTGAGATCTCGTCCTTAGTTTTGCCAATGAAATACATCTCTTGTTGAAACACTTCTGCTGGGATAATGCTTTCAGATGAAAAGCTATGGATGGTATATAGCTCGGGGTGAGTTGCCAGTGTCATACGAGCCATAAATTCACTCTTACATAAGTCCCATTAGTGAATTTAGCTTACCATATATGACAGATAGCGCGAGGGCCAATGTTGCCCTCGCACCAAAGTCTAACTGTTACTAGTTAACTTTAAACTGGCCTAAGGTTTGTGAACAGTCTTTACTGATTTCTTGCAGAGAAAGCGCAGCGTTGTGGTTACTTTCATTGGCTTTTACCGACACTTCGGTTAGTTCAGTGATGGTACAAATATTGCGATTTATCTCCTCAGTGACTATCGATTGCTCTTCGGTAGCACTGGCAAGCTGTGTATTCATATCACTGATGTGCGCAATCAAATTAAGAATGTCGGTCAGTGAATCGCTGACATCTTTTGCTTGTGTTTGGACTTGTTGAGATTGGTGTTGATTTTGTTCGTTACTGGCCACAACTAAGTTTACACCCGACTGGATATCTTTGATGATTTTTTGAATTTCGTTGGTAGAGTCTTGAGTACGAGTCGCTAAGGCGCGAACTTCATCGGCGACGACAGCAAAACCACGACCGTGGGCTCCCGCTCGGGCAGCTTCAATAGCGGCGTTAAGGGCTAGTAAGTTGGTTTGTTCGGCTATTGCGCGGATCACATCAAGAATACTGCCTATCTGCACAGAAGATTGGCCAAGCGCATGGGTAAGCTGCTTAGAATGCTGTAGTTCATCGGCAAGATGCTGCACATTGTCGAGTGTTGAGTCCATCATTGTCATGCTTTGCTGTGCTTGGTGCTTAACACTGTTTGCGGCTTCGGCTGCTTGATTGGTACTCGTTGCCATTTCTTGAGTTGTAGAAAGCATCTGGTTAATAGCTGTAGCGACACTTGATGTCTGCTGGTGGAGATGCTCGACACTGCTATTAGACTCCTCTACAGCGGTCAGTAAGCCAACTGCATCCTTATCCAAGTTTTGGCCTATCGGTTGTAACTGGGCGACCATACCCCTTATTTTAAGCACAAATAAATTGAAGGCTTGAGCCAATTCTGCGACTTCATCTTTGCCTTTAGTTGGCAATTTCTGGGTTAAATCACCTTCTCCTTGGGCAATATCTTGCATTGCTGTAATGGCTTCTTTTAATGGGGCAGTAATAGAAATATTAAGCACCAAGAAAAAAAGAAAGATAGGAATTGAGATCATTAACATGATAACGAGGTAATCGAAAGCCATCGAGTACATAACATCACTCACGTCGCTCATATAGCTTCCTGTGATGACAGTCCAACCCCATGGTGTGTATTGCCTGACTTCTACCAACTTAGCTTCTAGCTGACCTGTGCTTGGATTCGGAAAGTTGATTTGCGCCTTGGCAACAGAGTTATGTACTGCTCCATTAATTAAAGATTCTAGGTTGATAGGATCCCGTGAGCTAAAGAGTGCGGTTGCATTTTGGCCAATGGTACTAGCGTCGGCACCGTGAGCGATAATATTATGCTGTTGATCTAATATTATGAAATAACCATCGTTGCCAAAATGAATTTGATTAATAAGATCTGCAGCATCTTGTTGGGCGTTATCAATAGTAAGATTTTGATTATCTATTTGTTTGTTATGAGCTTCAATAATGCTGATCGCGGTATTGATTTGGGCGTCATTTTGCAGCCATTTTTGAGCGATTAAGTTGTTGTATTGTTCATTGATCGAAAAACTGGCAAAACAAACGGTACCGATAGCGGCAAGTAATAGCATTAAAATTAGACGCTGTAGAATGGTAAATTGTCTTAAGGTGGCGATCATATATTTTGTTGCTCTGTTTACGATAACATCGTTCAAACTTAACCTTAATGGTGAGGCTGGGAAATAGTAAGCTTATGTTTATTTTAAAAATGTTAACTCTATCTGTGTTGTACATCGACATTAAAAATCACTTTTGAGTTCTGCTAACGCATAAGCAAGCTAGCTTAATGGTCGATCTATCTTGTGACAGTAACAAGTTAAGTTTTTTGTGCTGCTTTAGCGGCTTAACCCTAAGCTCTAGCTTAAAACAGTGACGAATAGATAATACCGGTGAGTTGAATATGTAAATTTGTTTACTTGTTTTACTTTGTTTTGTTAGGTGAGTGGGGCAATATGTCTCGACTATTTTTGAAAGGTTAATGTTATGCAATCAAGAGTCTCTGTCACCACAGACGATATATTATTAAAGCTATGTCACTCTGTATCTCATGTGTTATTTAGCACAACGCATAGTCAAGTAAGCCATGCAGGTATGGTGCAATCTATCACTCGCACCTGCTTAAAACCTGATCTGGGTTGTTTCTCGATTTTTGATGGTGGTTTTTCTGGCTTGGTGGTGATCAACTTCTCGGCTCCTGCTGCATTAGAGATTTATCGAGAATACATGCTAAATATGGGGATGCCAGAGTCAGAGCTCGCGTTTTCACATACTTCAGATGAAGTCGCTGATGTGATGGGAGAGTTGATGAACCAGATCTTAGGTGATTTCATCAACAAAATTAGCAAAGAGTTACAAACTAGTATTAGTCAAAGCCAGCCTAAAATGCTGACTATTAATAAAGAGTTAACTATTTCTATCGATACTAACCTAGATGAAGCTGTAGCAAGGCGAGTATCGTTTAAGACTAAGAGTAATCATGTTTTTTATCTTGAGTTTGCAATGGACAAAACTGAGTTTATCAAGCTAAGTGAATTTGAAGTCGATGAGGATTTTGACTTAGATGAACTACTTGCAGAGCACGGTCAGTTGTTGGCTTCTCCTAAGCGCTCCCAAGCTGTAAAAACTCAAGAAAATAAGCAAGTAAATAAGAGCGATGCCGACGATCTACTCGATGAGTTGGGACTATAGCTCGAATGTTTGTGACATGTCTTAGGCTCAGCAAATTCAGCACGTTTAAAAACGCGCTGAATGTTAACTTTAAAGCCACTGTTTACTAGGCATTAAGCAATGGCTTTAATTATTAGCTTTGACGGTTTAAATATTGATTAATATTGGCTTTACTTTGTTTAGCAATACTTTGTAATAAACCGAAGTTTGGGCTTTGTAATTGATAATCTTGATTTAGATCTTCGAGCATGGCTAACCAGAGGCTTGCCGTCATTTCACTATCTGCTAAAGCTCGGTGAAACACACCGTCGTGTTGAATATTTTTATAGTTTATCAAGCTGCCAAGCTTATGGTTTGGAGCGGCTTGATAGAGTCTGCGTGCAATCAGCATAGAACAGGCAAATTGACCAGAATAGTCACAATTAATGCGCTTAAGTTCAGCATCTAAAAAGCGTTGATCGAAAGAGGCGTTATGAGCAACTAAGTTATAATCACCAATAAAATCAGAAAATTGTTCCATTACCTCTTCACACGATGGGGCATCGGTTAACATAGCATTACTGATCCCAGTATAACTTTCGATAAAACCGCTGATCCTAAAGCCTGGATTCATTAGCTGCTGAAACCGTTCGATCACTTTGCCATCTTTTAGCATGACAGCACCGATTTCAATTGCTCGGTCACCCTGAGTGGGAGATAAACCTGTGGTTTCGAAGTCGAGTACGATAACCGTGTCGGCTGGGCGAGATAAGGTTGGATGATTGCTATAACTCAATTTAATAATTCGTTGGTAATGTTTATTGGTATTGTATTCATCCCACCTGTTCAGTCAATCAGCTTTATACGCAGCTAAACCTTAGTTGGCGCATAGCTGCACAGAATAAGCATGTTTCATGATCTCATCGTGATTTTTACTGGCGACTATTTGCTAAAATCCGCGCAAATTTACGTGAGTTAATAACATGCAATTAGATATCAATGGTTTAACACCAGAGCAGTTTCTAAAAGAATACTGGCAAAAGAAACCACTAGTGATCCGTCAAGGATTTAAAAACTTTCAAGATCTGCTCTCTCCTGATGAGATGGCAGGGTTGGCGTGTGACGAAATGGTGGAATCTCGTCGAGTCTATAGAGATAAGGGTGACTGGCAGGCGGAGTTTGGGCCATTTGAATCTTATGAGCATTTAGGTGAAAACGATTGGACTTTAATCGTGCAGGCTTTAAATAACTGGGTTCCTGCCGCCGAAGATTTACTAAAATGTTTCGATTTTATTCCTCGCTGGCGCTTAGATGATGTCATGGTCAGTTACGCCGTTCCTGGTGGTGGAGTTGGGCCACATATTGACCTTTATGATGTGTTTATATGTCAAGGTTCTGGACGCCGTAGATGGAGAGTCGGTGATTTAGGGCCGCATAAAGAGTTTGCTGCGCATCCAGCACTGCTACACACCGAAGCATTTGACCCTATTATCGATGTTGAGTTGTTACCTGGTGATATTTTGTATCTACCGCCAGGATACCCTCATGATGGCGTGACGCTTGAGCCATCTATGAGCTTCTCTGTGGGTTATCGAACGGCTTCGGCAAAGGATATGGTGAGTGCTCTAGCCGATCACCTTATTGATAACGAACAAGGCACCAAGCAGATATCGGATCCAGACCGTAGCTTGAGTATGCATTCAGGTTTAATCGATGAGCAAGATCTTGGTCGTATCAAGCAGCAACTCATCGAAACACTGGATGATACCTTAATCAGTGAGTTCAGTGGTCGTTACCTGACACAGTCTAAGTGCGAATTGGATCTACCCGAGGAGCAATTAGGTTTTCAGGTTGACGATATCATGGAAATTATTACTGAGCAGCCGTTGATCCGTTTAGGCGGCTTACGTTGTCTCTATTTTGCTCACAGTCTTGAGTCTGGTGTCATGTACATTAATGGCGAGCAAATTGAGCTTGGAACAGGCTGTTCAGAGGTGATTGAATCACTTTGTAATAAACAGATACTAACCCATGAAGACATGTCTACTTGGTTCGAAAATGATGCTGTGATGACGCAATTGACCGATTGGGTCAACGCGGGTTATTGGTATTTCGATGATGTAGAGTAAGCCGCTCGAAAGGCTCAAGGCTTAAATATTGCTTTGTCAGTCACAAGTGGAAGTGAACTATAAGGCTCAATTGCAGTTAGCGATTGAGCTTTTTTATTGCAATAAGAAAGCCAGCCTATTCAACAATAGCGCGTTTTGTTTACTGTTAGAAGCGGTATTGCCAAAGGGCTCCTAGCGTATCAAAATCATTGCCTACTTGAGTAATGACGCCTGTGTTGGCGTATAGCTTAACACTGTGCTGAGTATTGATAGGAAAAGAGTAAGTGATGCCAAACCGAGAATTACGTTGCTCATCTAACGAGTCTATTTTGTCTTTACGGGTTTCGCCTCCAAAAAATAGATTGCCATTTAATGACAGCCAGTGACCTCGACTAATGTTATAGATAAGGTGTCCCTGCAGTGTGAACTGAGGTTGTTGCTCTAACTTAGTGTCATTAAAAAAATCATCGTTATCACCATACAGCCTTACAGAAGCAATAAGATCGTAATACCATCGCCCCAGCTTATGTGACATACCTATACCTGGGCGAAAAACCCAGCGATTACTACCAGCATTGAGTAATTTATCCTCATCATAGCTGCCCATGGGAACACTCACTTGCATGCTGGCACCAATGACCACACCTTGCTGCCACTGAGAGAAGTCTTTTACTTGTAATGCTGGTGCGCCTAAAAAATTCCAGGTGACCTTTATTGAAGGATCGCCATATCCGCAACGATCCGCATTGACTTGTTGGTCATTGAATTCAGCACTGCCCTGATAACATACTCGTGTTGTTGATAGGTCCACTTTTGAAGAGCTTCCGGCAAGATCAAAAGTATAGGCATAGCCAATTGCTGCCGCGTTAATGGTTAAATTTGCATTCTTAATGGGTGCAGTTGGTGCCGGTGATAGATTGCCTTCGGAATATACTGCGCCAGCCGCTAAAAAATGCATTCCTATTGGAATATTGGTGTAGCTACGGGGCTCGAGATCTTGAGCCACGCATGGATTGCTGGCTAGTAAGAGGATAAAAATATAGCGCGTCTTTACCCGGCAGGTGTTACCTGGTTTGATTAACGCATTTCCCGTAGTTGTTAATCTTGTGTTGTTAATCAATCTTAATCCCTTAAAAACAGCAATAAATCTTGGGTTTAGTCAAATTACGATAATATGCTTAACTTTTAGAAGCTGAACTTGATCAGTCGGTATAATTTAATATTGATTTAACACTAAGTTAACCCTTTTGCACGGTTTATCAAGCAGGTTTTAATGCTAGAGCCAAATTATGATGCGTCATTAAAGTGGATTTTGGTAATCTTAGCGTATTGCTAGTTTCAAACTCAGGATAAAGTAAACAAGTGTTATCAATTAATCATTTGCATCAGTTAATTAGACTAGAGCTTGATAAAGCACTTGCGAGTGCGATAACCGCGGCCAAGCGAGCTCATGAAACGGCAACCGATACTGAAAGTATTGCAAAAAGTAAGTATGAAACTTTTGCTCTAGAAGCATCCTACCTTGCTCATGGACAGTCTATGAGAGTTGCACAATGTCAGGCCGATATTAGGGATTTTGAGGGGCTATTTGCTCGAGTCAATGCAAGCTCTAATAAGGAGGCTAAGGTAGAAATAGGTAAATTAGTCGCTTTGATGGATGACAGTGGTAAAACCCAACTGCTTTTTGTTGGGCCTGGTGCTGGTGGCTTAAAGATAGGCTATGAGCAGCAATTAATTATGATTGTAACGCTAGAGTCCCCATTAGGTACAGCAATGGCAAACAAGTGGCAAGGGGATGAATTTAGTTTAGTTGTTGCTGGTAACAAACGGGAATATGAAATAATCGACATTAGCTAGCTTTGCTGCATTGAGATAACTTTCCCTAGGTAGCTCTCCTGAGGTAGTTCCAGATGTAGTTTCTGAGGTAGTACCTGAATGAGCCGGACAGTAAGTCTTCAGTTTGTACATATTATCGGGCTAGAGCGAGTGGATTAATGTCAATATCAACCTTTATACAAGCTGTTGGTGATGGTGCGTAACTAACCTTGCTCAGGCTAGACAATATATTAAAGCTTGCTTCATTAAGAGCCATGTCAAAATTGGCTAGGGATCTTACCTCTATGGACTTAAAGGCGCGTCAATACCAATTGGGGTATGCGGTTTTTGAAGCGGGATGATCATGGTGATGTTGAACTCGGCTATGTTTTAGCCAAGGCTTATTGGTTTATTGGTTTATTGGTTTATTGGTTTATTGGTTTATTGGTTTGGTCTATGGGGTATGTTATAGCGACTTACCAAGCAATGCTGAGAAACGGCAACGATTCAATAGGAGTCAGTGAGTTAATCGCTGGTACCTCAGTCGATAATCATGCTTCCTTAGAACCTTAGAACCTTAGAACCTTAGATTTTAAATTTGTAAAACTTGAACAGTTCGCGAAATACATATGGACACTAGCTTTCTAGATTAGATTTTTATACTAGTTTTCTAGATTAGTTAAAAAGAGTCATTACAGACCGAGTGATAAATTTGACAGCTAAACCGTGGTATATTGAGTAATGTGTTTTTTATCTTATAAAATATATACTTAAGATTAAGGAGTGATTTATGGCGTCAAAGGTGTCTATGGCTGTACTCATACTGGGTGTTGCTGTTGTTATGATGGGGTGTAATATCGCTAATCATGGTTCGTTTGTCACCAATACCTATCAAGATAAAGCGTTAAAGAATCCCCTTGTCAGGCTCGGACCTGTATCAGGTCAGAGCTGCCAGACTCAGTTTTTGTATTTGTTCCCAATGGGTGACAGTGTTTCTTCGCCTCGCGCTATTGAGGAGGCTAAAAATGCAATCAAAGGTACAGTAATCATCACCGACGTCACCATAGATGACTCTCTATCGTTTGGTGTTGGCTATTCAGAGCAATGTATCAATGTGCAAGGAATAGCCTTTGGAGCAATAGCGCAGTAGTAATAATCGTCTTATTCATAATCGCATTGCTTGAAATACATTGCATATTACTTATGTTACTTGTTTTATGGCTTGGTCTATAAAGGGACGGTTGCTTTGGAAACAGTCTATTTGCTTCTAACTGATGAACAATAGACTGTATCTATTTCGGATAATCTTTAGCTCTCACTGCATTGAGGTTTTCCAGCTTGATAGCAACTAGGCTGTCTTGGGCAAACAGCTCCCCTTGAGCAGATTAATCTTGCCTCGTTTTGAATACCTCTTTCAATCCAGTTGATATTGAGGATTTTGGCAACACTCATTAAATCTTTTTTTATACTATTTGGCATTTCTACTGAGCCACTATTTGTTGCGCAAGATTGCTTTAACTCTGCAGCAATGGCAGCAGCGTCGCCTCCTTGAGCGTCAATAGCAGGGTTAAGATCGATTCCTGCGCACAGCACGTGGTTATTACCGGCCATATCTTCAACTTTTATCGACTCACAGCAATAAATCCTTGGCTTTTCTGCGACATCTAAAATTGAGATCTGCGCCGAAGTGCCAGCCTTAGGCTCGTTAATCATCCTAAATACAGCCCAATGTTGGCAAGGATCTTCTACTACTCGCATATTTCCCCAGGGGAGTGGGATACCGTTACCTCGGTAAACCGCCTTCAGCTTTCCAGGTGCATAGGCGTCGAAATAATGCCAATGTGGGTAAGGAGAAACGACAGTCATACGACGCATTGCAACCGATGCGGAGACCCCCAAAGCTTCATTCACATTGATCTCGTATCCGTGACGGTCTAAAAGTTGTCTGAACGGAACCTTAGGGCAGAGTAGAGCTCCAGCAAAAAAGCTAGACTCAAAATCACGCCAAGCATGCAAAATGTCCTGGGCATTAAGGGTCGAGGAAACTGGAGCGGCTACTTCATCGTCGGCGGCGGTATGCCTTCTACCGGCCGTTAAAACACATTTTAGGCCATCTTTATTGTGAAGGACGCAATGGCCAATATGTACAGCTAAATCGTATTTTAGCCTGGTAGGAAAAGACTTAAGCATCTTGTTTAGGTAAATGGTTGAAGGCGGCTCGAAAAAAGATGTCACAACATGAGTGGTGCTGACCCCCATTTCATCGACGACTTCCTGAGGTGTTCTATCGACCCACTTTAGTTTTAAGCCGAGTGACTTGGCGATATCTTTGAGATCGTCAATCGCTAACGGTAATCTTTTTTGACCCACTTCTTCGGCAGCTCTTTCCAGATCTGGAAAGTGGTTCTGATGATGCTCCTGATGAGCACGAATAAGTAAGTGGGCAAATTCTCTGCCTGTTGTACCTGTTTGCGATAACATTTCTGGAATCGCAATTTGTAGAATATCGTTAGAAAAGAGAAAACTAGGTTCTAGTGCCATACCACTGATCCCACCACGGCGACCTTTGTTAGGCGTAATAGCATCATCTTCAGGAACATCATCAAGAAACCAGTCGATTTCTTTCTGAAATACAGCGGCAATGACTGCCAACATGCCTGAACTTGGGACTCTTTTACCTCGTTCAATCATTGATAAGTAGGATACCGACGGAGCGGATTCGGGGTCTACACGCACACATCTGGCGGAAAGATCCTCCATAGTAAGGTGGTTTCTCTTCCTCAAGTTTCGGATCTTTGTGCCTAAAAAGTGTGACTTTCTTATCAAGCTCTGATTATTTTTCATTCTGTAAAATTCACAATGTAAAATTTTTATTGTGAAATTGTAATGATTTTTACACTAGACTACAAATCAAGCAATCAGAAAACGGAAGACGCACTGATTGTGATTCAAACTGATAACGAGCCAAGTTTCAAAAGTATGAGGGTAAGGCCATGGATATATCAACAACTAGTACTCAAGTAAATAGCAATAACGGTCACTACATTGGTGCAGAGCTTGTTGATGTGAAACTTGTCGAGGTGGCAAGTAATGACATGACGGCCTTAAGTGCGAAAGATTTTCTAGATGCTAAGTTTCCACTTGCTAAAGGTTCTCATAAAAATGCCTGTAGCTATGTGATCTATTATCAGCAGCTATTAGTATTTATGGCAGACGGCACCCAAACGGGTTTACGCCAGCCTAAGCAGTTTGTTGCGTTAAACGGTCACAAGAGTGAGCCTACAGCCATTTTATTGAAGGACAAGGGCACGCATGTGGAGTTGACCTTCGATAGAAGCAAGGCAAATACTAACCGAGATCTTGCGAATATTCAGGATATACAGTTAGAGGGGCATGAATACTGGATCAGTTTAATCAACATCGAAAATACGGTTGTTGCATCCTCTATGCAAGACCAAGTCTTTACAGCAAAAGATGGTAGTGACTATTTATTAAAAAGTTAAACATGAAGGTGCCGTTATAAATAGCGGCACCTTGTTACTCGATTGCTAGTCAACTAAGCACCTGGTTAATTCTCCATCCTATCTTTCTCAAGAATACATAATCACAGTATTTGTCATCAAATTTTAATATGGCATAAAACTGAGCAAACGTGAATTTGGGCTAGGGTTGGTGACTGAAAATAGTAGGAAAACGAGGGTTATCGTCGTTAACCTCTCTGCATTGAATGTATTTCCATTAAGTAAGCGCTTTTATTATCGGATTTGGAGCAGTTAGCTTGCGTATTGTAAGCTTTGCTCCTATGATCCCTGCGTTTTCTATTTACGGTAACTTTTTAATGTTGAAATCTTCGCTATCTCCTAGCTCAAATGAACTTGTGATCAGTATTCTCGACCTTGTTTTATCAGAGGGTAAGCCACTTGACCGTGCCTATTCTCAGCATTTTTCCGGCTTAAAACTAGAGCCGGCTGAGCAAGGGCGTATTACCTTTGTTGCGGGTGATATTCTTAGAAGATTAAACCTTTACTGTTACTTATCAGATGTGAAGCCTGAAGAGATGGCTCGTTTAGGTTCGCGTCTATTAAATGTTTGGCATCTTTTTAATGAATTACCTTTGCCTAAAATGCAGTATTCATTACAAGTCGATGCAGAAAAATTAGCCTCACGAATTGAATCTGCAAAATCCCAACCTGTGCTATGGGATGGTTGTCCTGATTGGCTAAACCAAATGGGTGAAGCTCAGATGGGGGAGAAGTGGCCAGCAGAAAGAGCCGCACTGAATAAACCTGCTAAGCGTTTCCTGCGTACCAACACACTTAAGTGCACGCGAGAAGAACTTGCAAATGCATTGCGTAAAGAAGGCGTACAAACCGTTATCGTTGAAGGTGTTGATACAGCCTTAGAAGTTGTTTCTGATTCTGCATTATTTAGAACAGAAGCGTTCAAGAAAGGCTGGTTTGAGCAACAAGATGCGGGTTCTCAGCTGGTAGCATTAGCACTTGATGCCAAGCCTGGTATGAGAGTGGTAGATGCCTGTGCTGGCGCTGGTGGTAAAACATTATCAATTTCCGCACAAATGCAGGGCAAAGGTCGTTTACTTGCTATGGATGTTGAGCAGTGGAAACTTGATAACCTTAAACAGCGAGCGCGCCGAGGCGCAGCCCACAACGTAGAAACTCGAATTATCGCGAGTAGCAAAACGATTAAACGTTTGAAGCTAACCGCAGACCGAGTGCTATTAGACGTACCATGTTCTGGTTTAGGCGTACTTAAGCGTAATCCAGACGCAAAATGGCGTGATACACCAGAGCGTTTACCTGTACTTGTGGAGCTTCAAAAACACATTTTGCAAAGCTATAGTCGTATGGTGAAAGTTGGTGGCATGCTGGTTTACGCTACATGCTCGATTATGCCAGAAGAGAACCGCGATCAAGTCGATGCGTTCCTTGCTGAAAATAAGCACTTTAGGTTCATCGACGATGAAACAATCAGCCCTGCAGAAACAGGTTTTGACGGTTTCTATCTGGCAAAGTTGGAGCGTATAGCAGAAGAGTAATAGTTTTTATACCCTGATTAAATAAAAAGAGCACTTAATGTGCTCTTTTTTTGTCTTCAGGCAGAGCTTGGTTGTCATCAATTCAGCTTTAACTGGAGTAAATCGAATTTAAGTTCGTTAGTGCTAATATTATTTTTTATCTAGAACCAGTTTCACTTTTGCCTTAGTACTGTATAAGTTTCCAAAATATGGGCTATCCTATGATTTAACCGTTCTATAGGTCAGTTAATGGGGTCTGAAATTACAGGGAAAAAGCTAACTTTTAGCCTGAAATCACCAAAGTACGACTTCCAGCATTAACTTTCCTTAGGGAGGAGCTATTCATTACCTAAATATATAATATTTTTCCTGCTCCAGTTCGCATTTGTTACCTCTGTTCGTTTTCGTGGACTATTCTTATTACAAGATTAAAAAGGTTTTGGATTAATAACGAGTATTTCTGATTTTGCTCTGTTGGTAACGGGGATGTCGTTTTAAATTAGGGAACTTTTATTAGAGTATGTCATATATTGTTGGGGATAAACTATGCACAGAGTACTCAGTACTAAAAATAGAATTAAAAAGATTCTTAAAAAATCAATGTTGATTAACTCTGTGGCTCGTTACGTCTATTTCACCTTAATAGAACCATTCAAAACTTTCACTAGCTCAGGAGATTATTGGAACAATAGATATGAAACTGGGGGAGATTCTGGTCCTGGTTCATATGATCAATTCGCTATTTTTAAGGCTGGAATATTGAATGAGTTCGTTAAAGATAATAGGGTGCAGACTGTTATTGAGTTCGGGTGCGGTGATGGGAACCAATTAGTTTTATCACAATATCCAACGTATCTTGGTTTTGATATTAGCCGCGATGCAATTCAATTATGTTGGGAAAAGTTTCATCACGATAATTATAAAAAATTCATGCTCTTAAATGATTATAAAAACGAAACGGCTGACCTCGCCATTTCTTTAGATGTAATCTATCATCTTGTTGAAGAGGATACGTATGAGGATTATATGCATCGTCTTTTTAACTCGGCGACAAGGTTCGTCATCATATACTCCTCTAATACTGACGTTCAGTTAAAGCTACAAGCGAAACATGTTAGACATCGTCAGTTTTCGGATTGGGTTGAGTTAAATACTCAATGGGTATTAAAGAGGTATATACCAAATCAGTACCCCTACAGTGGAGATGAGCAGGAAGGAACAATATCGGATTTTTATATCTATGAAAATACACTATCAACTAGCCGAAACTTACAATTAACGTTAAATTAGTTATTTAGTTTTACATTAAATTATATGGCTTAATTTAACTATTAGATTTTATGGTTCGAATTATTAAGCCCAGTAAAAAACCTAAACCATCTCCTAAGCTTGTTACCATACGCAGTGTCACGGCCAGTGATAAAGCCAATCCCCCCCCATAGATTGGCGCGATTAAAGCGATAAGTACAGTTTCTCGTATACCCAATCCTGCAGGAGCACCAGGAGTGATAAATCCAAGAATCCAAGCAATTGAAAATGAAGAAGTTAAAAACCAAAAGTTGGTTTTTTCGGTACCAGAATAAGTCCAGGCTATCAAACTTAAGATGACGCCAAAAAGCAAAAAACTTAACGTATATAACAAATAACATTCAAATAGAGTCTGTCTTGAGGGAATAAGTAATTGTGAAAAAAAAGCCTTAATATAATTATAAATTTTGCGATTTACTAACACTAAAATTAATAGCATGGTTATCATAAAGAGCGGCAGCGCGAATTTTGATATATTGTTTATTGAATGGGTTGGTAAGGTACTATTTAGTATTAATGCGGCTATGCCAATAACAGCAGCGGCTACAATGACAATAACTATCTCATACGCCATTGTGATGATAATAGACTGATTTGATAATCCATTTCTACGAGCTAAGACTGCACGACCTACATGGTGTGAAAAATTACCGGGTATATACTTAGCAAATTGAGAGATCAAAATGATGGCCGTTATTTGAGCAATCTGAGGTGTTTGTCCAGTTGAAAGTAGTAAACGATACCAAGCTAATGATGTAATTGAGAAGCATACAAGATATAAAATCAATGCTATTGATAACGTAGTGATATTGTTTGTGCTAAAGAATGACATTGAAAGTAGTGACCAGTTATCTAGTAGATACGCAGCAAAAAAAACACTACAAAGTGTAACTAATATTACCCCTATCCATCGATATCCTTTATTCAACATCAAACTCCTTTGTTGTTGTTTAATCACTTGAAGTGACCTGTTAGTTTTTATTAGTTACTTGCTCTTCTTTTATACAGTCGTTGAAGACGTTAGCAATTTTTTCTGCTGTTGATAGACTAGTTAAGCTTTTTACTTTGATTTTTGCACCTTTAATAATTTTACTCTCTAGCTCTTTATCATCAAGTATACGTAATACACTACTGGCTACTTGTTCAGGATTTTCCTGAGCGACGAGCAGTCCTGTTTTTTCATGTTGAATAACATCAACAATTCCACCAACATTGCTTGCAATAACAGGTGTTCCCGCTTGCATCGCTTCGATAAAGCTAATCCCCTGAGCCTCTACACTACCATCCGCCGAGCGTTTGGAAGGGCCAATAAATATGTCGGATGCAGTTAGGTAATTTATAATATCTTTTGATTCGACCCAACCTGTAAATACGACATTGTTGCTGATGTTTAACTCCTTGGCTAAGGATTCAAGGGGGCTTCGTAATGGTCCTTCACCCAAGATGAGTAAACGAATGTTGGCAAGTTTTGCTTTTAAGATTGATAAGGCATAAAGCAGATCTTCTACCCCTTTGACGTCCACTAAACGTCCAACAAAGATAAGCAAAGGGCCGTTCCCAATCTTATATTTTTTGCGTAAATTCTCACATCGAATGGAGTTAGGTTGTACATTGGTTACTCCCATAGGAATTAAGTTCAAACTTTTTATGTTAGGAGCAATGCTAAGGACTTGTTTTTGAGTTGCTGAACTGTTTACGGTAACGGCATCAGCATGAGTTAAAGAGAATTTCTTAAATTGTGATAAAACCTTTCCTTTTAGTGCAAATGCATCGCTACCATGGACAGTAATGACATGCGGAACTTTCAAGGGGATAGAGGCTATCACACCGTTAAATCCTTGAGGAAGTATCCAATGGGAGTGCAAAAGGTCGTACTTGCCACTCATCAATAACTTCACTATCGCTAGCCACTCAAACACAACTAATGATGGTAATTTTAAATAATTTAAGCGATTATTTTGCAGATTCATTAATGCCCCGCCTTGATAACAGATGGTTTGTGCTTTCTCTGGTACTAAGTATCGGAAACGTTTCACTGAAACTCCTTCGAAAACTTCTTCTCGGGCGGCGCCAATAAAGTGCGGCGCGAGTACGTCAACTTCCCAGTCGAACTCCTTCAGATCGACGGCTAAATGATGAATAAAGGGGGGAGTGCTGTCGCCTTGCCATCTTGGATAGTTTGAAGTCACACATAATAACCTTTTTTTAGTGGAATTATGGTCGAGGATTTTTGCTTTTATATTATCCAATGTTTCTTCTCCTATAATAGCTGTCCACAAGGCCAAAACACAGACTATCGTTGATTAACTATCTTTCTTGACTGCTTGTTTTCTTGAAAATTGAAGATACATCAGAATTGGCCGATACTTCTTGCTCTATTTTACTGACGCTTTCATCAAGAACTTCCATTTTATGAAGCACTTTCTCTGTCAATTTTCGATTAAAATTGATTAGGTCAGCTATCAATCCAATCAAAAGAGTTATTAAACCTAAAGTCATTAAAGTACTCCCTAATATCAGTGATTGCATATGGCCGTCTCCGCTGCCCTGGCTATAAAAGTAGATGAATCGAACAATTGGTAATAATCCGATAAAAATAGAAATTAGGCCTAAAGTAAAAAATACCCGCAATGGGCGATACATGGTGTACATGCGCATAAGCGTTGATACAGACAAATAAAGAAAATGTGAAATGGATTTAAACAGTCGAGACTCTCGCATCTTGCAGTTTGTTTGGATGGGTATGGATTTTATACTTATTCGTTTTGCACTCGCTTGAACCAGCATCTCTAAGGTATAGCTAAATTCCGAAACGATATTGATTTGTCTTGCAGCACCGCGAGAAATAGCGCGGAAACCACTCACTGCATCGGCAATATCGAGATTGAGAATAGATCTTACTATAAAGCTTCCTAATACTTGTAAGCATCTTTTAAAAAGCGAAAAATGGGGGTTTTTGAAGCCTCCTCGGTCCCCAACTGTTATGTCAGCTTCTTTATCGATGATAGGGGTTACCAATAACGGGATCTCAGCCGCACGGTATTGATTATCACCATCAATGTTGACGATAATATCGGCACCTTGCCTTAGGCACTCTTCTATCCCAATATGAAATGACCGTGCCAAGCCTTTGTTCGTGGTGTTGGTGATTATGTGATTGACGCCAGCTTGTGCGGCTATTGCAGAGGTGTTATCAGTTGAACCATCGTCAATCACAAGTGTTTCTATACAATTAATCCCGGATATTTGCATCGGAATACTATCGAGAACATCACGTAGGTTATCAGCTTCATTAAAACAAGGAATTTGTACAATTAATTTCATTTTCTGATCCCTAAAAGTTGTTTGGAATTTGCCGCTAAAACCCAGTAAAAATCGGTCGGTAATCAGGTTGTACAGGCGGGCGATATAAATGGTTTCCCCAACGTAGAGTTATCTCTTGGCCTAATAGTGTGGGCTCTGCTATATGCTTACCTTTGGCTAAGTACAGGGTTTCTCCCGGAGACCGTAGACGTTGATCTATTATGGTGAGTTGAGTCGCTTCTAGCGTATATTCGCCGGGAATATTAATTGAAAACTCAACGCTACCAGTTTGTAAGAATAGACGCTTACCCGCAACATAAAGTGCCCCCCAATGGGGGATATAGTTTTGCTCAAGTGCGATGCGGTCTTCATTAAGTAGCTTCCTCGGTATCGAGCCGGTGATTGAAGCTAGGCGATCGTGGGCTAGAAAACGGTTATTGGCGATTAAAAATGTTGGTTGTTGAACTTCTATGGCATTTTGCAATATTGATTGCTGAGCCTGCATATAAGACTCCATCCCCCAACTACTCATAAAGAAACCAGCTTTCGGGTATGAAGCAATCATTGAGCAGCAATCAATGTATGCAGTGGGAGACGGAAAGAGTCTGTGTACTAGTTCAACAAATTCTAGTTGTGTTTGTAACGTTCTTTTCCTTGGAATAATAAAGCCGTGGTAACAAATACTTAATCCTAAATAGAGCAACAGAATGATTTTAATCACTTTGGTTTCTTTGTTGCTATTTTGGTTGAGCTTTAAGCCATCCCAAGCCAAGCCACATAATACGACAACTGGCGCCAACATAAATGAATAGAAGTAGGGAAAGGCATTACGGTAGAAAAAAACTGAACAAAGGGGAAATGTAAAGCTTAGCAGAATGAGTATCTCTTTTCGGCTTAGTCGCTTTTTGGGCAGTAGAGCTGTACACGCAATCTTTGCCCCATAAAATAATGTTATCCAGAAGAAAAGATCATAAATTAGTGTGTACTTTAGATAGACAAAGCTATGTAAGAAGTTACTGTTTTTTATTGTTTTATCAAAACTGTGGCTAATGGTTCTAGAGGCAGCTGTAGAGTCAGATAAATTGAGAAGGATTCCATGATAAAAGTATAACGCACACAAAGCTGCCAGAGCGGACACTAAGACCGTAATGACTTGATAGACGACATTTCTTTTAACTGGAGCATCGCGATAAAGGGCTATTGCAATTAATCCAAAAGACGGGAAATATAGTAATGACTTGATAGTGATGAGTATCGCAACTGCAATACATGACCCTGCTAAGACTAAACGTTTAAATTCAAGTTTTTCGGATAATATGAGCGTGAGGCTGGCCAATAGGAAAAAGGTTGTAATCGGGTCTGATCTGAAACTTGCTCCCATTCGTAGGTTAAAAGAAAATGCAAAATAACAAAGTACTGCAAATAAAGCTGCTGCGGGGCTGACGATACGACGTGAAATAATATAAATGAAATATCCAGTTAACAACTGAAGTAAGACTAAAACTAACCGCGCAGCTTTAATTTGTGTGACTTCATTGGACGAGATCCACTTAAGCCACCTAAAAAAATGTACGTGAAATGTTTGTAATTGAGCGGAAAGCCTTCCATCTTCATATTGATACACAAAGGATAAGAAATAAAACTCATCCCAATTAACCTCATAAAATAGGGCTACATGAATTCGAGCGGCAACAGCAAACATAAGTAGCAGCGATAGTACTCGTATTTGACTGAGCTTGCAGCGCTCACTCCCTACGTCAGTGGGGTGAATATCCTTAGCATAAGAGACATCAATATCCTTGCTTGTCAAAAGGTTACCTGAATAAAAAAATAATCCTGAAATAACTGTAGTACATAATCTTGTCCTTGTAGGCCTTCTTACTTATTTGTTTTAACATTCTCTTGCAATAATCGTAATATGACTTCTTATATAATTTATGTTGTAAACTTGTAACTGAATGAAGCTTGCATACTGATCCTATATCTTGAATTATGAAGTTAATACTTAACTGATAAAAAATAATTTAAAGAGTTTCGACTAATATTTACTTCTGTACAGACAGTGTGTGGATCAAACCCAGGATCTCCCTTGTATTGAATACATAACTCATTAAGCATAGCCCGCCAATCAAAATCACCATCATAGTCATCTACTGCATAAACTTTCTTTGTTTCAGTATTCAAAAGAACAGGAGAGTCGTAATCTGGTAGTAAGCTTAATTGCCACTGTTGAAAATAGATTGCACGCTGTTTCTTACTAATGAGATCAATGTAATTTTGCACCCGCATGTAGGCCTTTCCATCCTCTCTTACTTCGTAGTTTGAAGCCGTCTCTGACATAACATCTTTTTTGTCGATAAAGCTTTTATTTATGGATTTTACAGGGACGGAAGACTCAACAAAAACATACCTTTTGAGAAAAACGTCATCAGAAGAGATGGGAAGAGTCTCACCATCAAATTTAGTGTCTTTAAGACCAAAAGCGGATTCGCTTGAGATGTTTAACGAGGTTAATATTGTAGGAACTATATCGACAAGGGAATAAAGTCCTGGCATGACTTTTGCTGGAGTAATGATTTCACCATTTTTGAATTCTGCTCGAGCCAACACGATTTGAGTTTGTTGTTGATCTAAAATATTAGTGCCGTGCCCCCAAGATTTAGTTTGGGGTATAGGGTTTGAGCTGTCAGTGCTAATGGCTTTGTGATTACTTAGCTTAAAGCTTTCTCCGTGATCGGAAATGATATACACAATTGCATTGTTGAGCATGCCTTTTAGTTTTAAGCGAATAAATAGATCTTCAACTTGCTTATCTACATTGAGAAGCATTTGTTTATACATATAATGATTATAATTCCCGTCCCAGTTGTCTAATGGCTGTGGTATGAAGTTCTTAGATGTATAAGGCCAATGTAACTGACAATAGTGCATTGCAAGAAATTGAGGTGTGTTAGACGGTAAACTATTAATGACTGATTTGTTGAATGTTTTTGGTGAATATGCTTTTCCATAGGCTCTATTATTATATAAGTAAGGGAGGACTTTGCTTGAATAGGGGTGAATAAGCATAATGTTAAAGTAAGGTAGATCGCCTAAGCCTGTAATAAAAGCATCAGCTGCACCGGCCTTGGGCCCTACGGTGTTATTGAAACCATAACTCGAGTCTATTTGGTTAAAACGACGCTCATCTATAGCATAAGTAGTGTGATAACCTTGTTCTTTCAATAATTCAATTGCTGGTAACCTTTTATCAATCATTTCTGGTGGGGCTAAATTAAACCTAACTCCATTATTAACAGGGTATTGACCAGTGAGAAGGCTCATCCACGCAACGTAAGTTCTCCCCTGAGGAGTATAAGCATTTTTGTATATTGTCATCTTATTGAGCAAGCGGTTCAGGTTTGGGGCTATTAGCGGGTCAGCTCCTAAGTACTCCAAATGATCTGGTCTAAGACCGTCTACTCCTAAAATAATGATATTTGGTATTTTAGAAGTTTGATTATCTGTCTGATTGGTTAAGATGAAAGGGTTGAGGAGTGAAAAAATTGCCAATAGTGAGACAGCAGTAACAACAGTCTTAGATCCTAAAGTAAATAAGCCTCGATAAAAGGTTAAGACCAAAAACAGTGACAAGCCTCCCCAAATTAATGGTTCAGTAAGATGTGTGTGTCTGAAGTATGAAACTAAAGAGGTTGGGTACAAATATGAGTTTATTGCAATTAAACAAGTAATATTGAGAGCGATAATCATGAGCCAATAAAGATCTTCCTGAACTTTATCAGTAAGCTTTAACCAAGGCTCTGCAATTGAGATAGTTATAATCGCTGCCCAAATGATATGTATCAGCAACAAGAAACCGAAAAAAAATAAAACGTCGTAAATTAGGCCATGTGCAGATAAGAAGTTACTGTCTAAGCTATTCATTGTTGTGGCTAATGACATTACTGAATAAGTTTGAAGTGAGGATTTAAAGTTAACTAAAAAGATAGTAAATAAAAATAAAATCCCAAGGCTTCTGAAATACACTCTGAGTAAACTTGTTCTAGGTGTATGTGGTTCTGCACTTTGAATCATCTTTGCCCCTGTTGTGACGCAGGTTTATTACTGGTATTGATTGGGTAATCAAAACCTGAAGATACAAGATCATAGTCTTTTGATGCTGGCCAACTCCCAAGAATCAAGTAGCGCTCAGCTAAGCTCGAACCAGATGAATTAGTCGTTCGTAACTCTTTCGTCATTAGGTAATCGGTATGCATGGCATTAGCGTTAAGCAACAGTAAAAGTGTCACACCAGTCATTAATAGTGCAGTTGTTGTATTCAGCCCTAGCCAAGTTCTTTTCATGGGTGTTTCCTAATGATTTAAAGTATTTAAAAGGAATAATTAAGATAAGTTCTTATTGATTATAGAAGAGCTTTAGGGAAAAGCTGAATATAAAACAAATCATCCCTCTAAAAAATGTATAAAGTATTCACTAGTTTTCGTAAAGAAAATTAGTTTAAGACCTTGCCAAATAGAGGTTTTTTGTACTAAACCTATGAAGTGTTGAATTTTTCAACCCTATTAGTGAGTTTTGATTAGTCTTAATCTTTATTCTATTTTTGTTTCACTGTTGACTCATTAATTGGTGTTAGATAGGAACTTAATTGGTGAAAAGAGAAAGTTTTTTGTACCGCCTTTTTATTGGTATTCTACTAATAAGTATCTCTGCTGTCGCACACGGTGATAATGAACCGAACCTGCCTGCTGGTAATCTTAATCTACAGTTGAGAAAAATAGCTTTTGACCTAGGTGCGATAGATAATTCTAGTGGACTAA
>NZ_BPFA01000045.1 GCF_019655055.1 Shewanella sp. MBTL60-112-B2 | reverse complement strand
GCGATATCAAGACCAATTGTAGTAATGTTCATAGTGGACCCGTCCTCTTTCTGATGAGTTTAAGCAACTACATCGTGGCCCATTGCGAGGCCGATTAAAAGTGGATGGGTCCATTCCATTATCCATGTGGTTTGTAACGAGTGAAGGGCATAGCTGAACTAGGGTTTAGCTCCCTCTTGTTTATTAAGAGTCACAGCATCAGAATCGCTAAAACTCGCCATTCTGGAGCGTTTTTGGCTGCCTACTTCTACGTTGATTAGCTCTGTTCGTCTAGCCAGAGATTGAAGCCATCGAGAAACTCTTGCTGATGGCTAATAAACGGGGCGTGAGACGCTTTATTTAGCAGTAAGTCTTGGCTTTGTGGCAGTTGTGGCATGGCTTTTATCATTCTGCGTGGCACCAAACCGTCTAATCGTCCCCAGACTCTTAACCAAGGTTGGCTGATTTGAGCTAGGTCGGCTCGTAAATCCACTTGTTCAAGCATCTTAAGTCCTTGAGCTAGCGCAGGCTGTTGAGCTCTAGGTCTAGCGAGCACTAACTCACGTAATTGTTTGATATCACCCTTAGCCGTTGCACTTCCCATGGCTTGAATAGCGAGGAAACGCTCTATGGTTTTATCTAGATCTTGAGTCAGTTGCTGGGCAAATTGGCTTAATACTTGTTCTGGGATCCCCGGCCAATCTTCACCAGCCATAAAGCAAGGCGATGAGGCGATAGTGCAAAGGGCTGACACGCGCTGCGGGTGATGTATGGCGGCTAATGTGGCGACGAGCCCCCCGAGAGACCAGCCTGTCCAGATAGCTTGCTCTGGAACCGTATTTAAGATGGCGTCTAGCCAGTCATGGATATCGCCATTAACAGCTTGGCTATGGCCAAATCCCGGCAGATCGACCAAGTGAACCCTATACTTGGCTAATGAACCTTGAAGCGGAGTAAATACGGCGCTGTTAACCCCCCAACCGTGAAGCATGACAACATCGGGCCCTTGACCGATAGATTCTATATGGATTTGGGGCTGACTCATTTTGGGCCTCGTTGGTTAACGTTGGAACATTAAAGATGGAAAAGGATTTCACTTATCAAGCAAATACCATGGACTCGGTGGCTATCGGCAATTTTACCCAATCGCTGTTTATTGTGCCATCAACATATCGATTCAGTTAACCGCGGGATCTGTACCGCTTGCTTACATGCTTGCCGTTATCAAGCTCCAATCTGTTTAGGCTGCGGCGCAGAGATGCAGCTGAACATGGCTTTTTGTGGTCATTGCATGGTATCGAACCCATTAACCGTTATCGCGCCCTGTAGTTATCATCATGGACTCGGTCACTGGGTTGGGCAGATAAAATATCAGGCACAGTTTGCGGTGATCGATGTACTGGTCGATGCGTTGGTTCAGCGAATTCTATATTTAGAATATTTAGGCTTTATCCAGCTGCCACAAGTACTCATTGCCGTACCGCTGCATAAAAAAAGACTGCAACAACGGGGCTTTAATCAGGCTTGGCTAATCGGGCAGGCGCTCTCTAAGCGACTCGATATACCGCTCGTCGACAATATCCTGCTTAGGGTGAGAGAGACTCTGCCGCAAGCGGGACTGTCAGGCAAATTGCGCCGTAAAAATCTCAAAGGTGCTTTCGAGCTTTCATCCGAATTTAGTTGGCAGCGTGTGGCGTTAATCGATGATGTGGTGACTACCGGCACCACTGTGGAGGAGATTGCGAGATTATTGCAGCGACAGCACACCCAAGTTCAAGTTTGGTGCCTGGCTAGAGCCGAGGCACCGGGGAGCCGCTAAATACTAAAGCTATCGAGCGACTACTTAGTGAAGCGCTGGAATAAAGTAAAGCGCATTGGCATAAGCTTTTTCAGAGCCAAGCCAGATATTTCTAAACAGCAGGTTGTCGGCTAGCGCCACGATGGCCCCCTTGTTACGAGACTCAACGATAATCGCTGGCGAATCACTGAAGCTGTTCTGATACTCCTTGGCGAGGTAGCCACTTAATAGCGGCTCTGAGGCGTAGTTTGCCGCAACTGAAAAGGCTTTGGTGGTCCGAGAAAAGCCTAGTGGCTTATTCTTCATCACTGGCAGACGATCACCATCGAGGCCAAAGCTAATTGGGTGGCTAGTATCGAGTGTTAGCTCGACAATCGCGCCACCTATCTGCTGTTTGGCACCGAAATTGGATTTCTGCTCGAATGACAGACCGTCGGCATCAAACAGCTGCTTATAGAATCGTTCGCTACGCGGATCGGTTTTAAGTAAGTTGGAATCACTTAGCCAATTCAGCGCGCCTTTTTGCGCAATCACTACGCCGCCTTCCGAGGCAAACTGGCCCAGCTTACGGGCGAAGCGATCGTTTAAGGTTTTATAGCTGCCATCGGCCAATAGCACATGACTGTAATCGGCTAATTTTATCGATGCGAGGTCGTTGCTATCGACCAGTGTGGTTGCGACGCCTAAGGTGTTATCCAAGTAATACCATAGCTGCCCAACTTCAGAAATAGAGGTGCCTTTACCGCTGACTATGAGAGGGCGAATAGGTTTGATGAGCTTAAAGTCGGGACTGCCGAGATCTATGCCCTTGCTAGCAGCACTGGTATTAGCCGCGATGACATCGACTTTTAGCTGCTGAGCTAACAGCTGAACACGCTGGCTTATCTCACTCGCAGTGAAGTTATCCTGTTTTAGAGGAACTTGCAGTGTGCCAGAGGCAAAGTCTATTTCACCACTGCTGCTGATTATGCTAAAGGGTTTGGCGGCAAACTTAACCTGAATACCTTGGCTGAGTAGCTGCTGCAGTAATACTGCTGCTTGGCTATCGCGCCAATCTATGAGTAGGGCGACGGCATCCTTGTCCCAGCTTGGCGGTGAAAACTTAGCAGGTGTTTGGCTGAGTACGCTAAGTTCGAGCTTGACGTTGCGGCGCAAAGTTAGATTGAAGGCATGTTGTAGATTCCAGGTGGATATATCATAAAAGGTGGGATCAACAAATTCGGTTCTATCGTCAAACATCGCCATCAGAAGCGCACTTTGTGCCTGTTTATTAGGGATGAAAATACTGCTGTCGACATCAAAATCGATACCAGACTGAGTGAGTTTATTGGTGAGGTAGTAATACTCGATTTGATGCTGGTTGAGCAGCTCTGTGAGAGCTCGAATTCTGCTAGGGTCACTATTAGTGCTAAGTAATAGTCCTGCCTGGCGAGGTTTTTTCTTCATCGCTTGTTGATGCTTACCCTTAAAAAACTCCGCCTGATATTGCTCTAGTTCAGGCTTTAACGCCAAGGCGCCTTTGAGGCTAGAGATTGAGGTCGCGTATTGATTCTCTATGCCCTCTTGAAGGTGCACTATGCCATTGACCGAGTCCTGTTGCTGACCACGGGCACTAGCCTGCTCAAACAAGACGCCAATCGCACCATTGATATCCGGATAGGTAGAGCCTTTGCCATAGAAGAAATCATCAAATAACTGGCGGCTAAAGTAACTTTGCTTATTATCATCTAGCGCGGCTTGATGGTAGGCGGCAAGTTTTGCGGTAAGTTTTTGGTTACCCGCCGGAGTGAGCGGGTGGGTGCGCTCGGGGACTCCGGGCTGGAAAAAATAAGTGAAGTTATGGCCCATCTCATGAAAGTCGCCTACATAGTGGGGCTGCCAACGATGAAATAATGCTACGCGCCCTTGGGATTCTGGATGGCGCAGGAACAGCCAGTCACGATTGAGATCGGCAAAATAATGGTTACTTCTGCCCGTAGGCCAGCCCTGTTTATGCTCTTTATGATTTGGGTCACTGACAACGACTTTGCCTGCATAGCCACTGGCCCATGTTGAAAATCGATCGAGTCCATCGGGGTTTTGGCTCGGGGTGATAAGTACTACGGCCTGCTCAAGCAGATCCTTGACCCATTTTTCTTCGCTGGTGGCCAGCATATGGGTGAGTTTTAGGGCGCTATGGGCGCCGCTGATCTCATCGCCGTGAATTGAGTAGGCCAGCCAAATAATCAGCGGCCCACTTTGCTCCGCTCCATATTTCACTTGTTGGCGCTGTTCTAAGATTTTATCCAGTTTTGACTGATTATTTACCGAGGTAATAACCGCGGTTAATTGCTGCCTTGCCTCATGACTTTGCCCCGTGTTTTCTAGGGATACTCTGGGGTTTTGTGCCGCAATCTCTTTTAGGTAGTAATTAATCTGATCGTGTCTAAGTAAGCGCTCTCCGAGTGGGTAACCCAGAAACTCCTCGGGGCTAGTGGTGTTGACACCATAGAGCGGACTGTCTGTTAAACGCGTTTTCTTTGCTTCGGCAAAAAAGGAGGACGACATCAAAAAGGCACACAAAAACACAAGACAGATTCTGAGCATGGAATTTTTCATTATATTTATAATATTGTTGTTAAATTAGCAGCTCAGCGTTGACAAAACCACAGTCGAGTTAGATAAAAAACTGTGATCTGATCGCTATTTATTCTTAATCTGTGAGGGTTAGGGGCTACAAAGGAATGCCGAGTAAGAGTATTATAGGGTTAATTCTTACTAAAACACTCAGGTTTATCCCTGACGGAGCATGTTTTCATGATTACCATTTCCGAAGCAGCTCAGGCGCATTTTGTTAAATTGTTATCAGATCAGCCTGAAGGAACTCACATTCGAGTATTTGTTATCAGCCCAGGTACTGCGCAGGCTGAGTGTGGCGTATCGTACTGTCCACCAGATGCAGTTGAAGCTGACGACACAGAACTAGAATTCACTGGCTTTAATGCCATGGTTGATGAGAAAAGCGCTCCTTTCCTTGAAGAGGCGACAATTGACTTCGTTACCGATCAGCTAGGTTCACAGTTAACGCTTAAGGCGCCTAACGCTAAAATGCGTAAAGTGTCTGACGATGCGTCATTACAAGAGCGTATCGAGTACGTTATCCAGTCTGAAATCAACCCACAGCTAGCAAGTCATGGTGGTAACATCATGCTAGTTGAAATCACTGAAGACGGCATCGCTGTATTACAGTTTGGTGGTGGTTGTAATGGTTGTTCTATGGTTGATGTAACGCTAAAGGATGGTATCGAGAAGCAACTACTTGATATGTTCCCTGGTGAGCTATCAGGCGTAAAAGACGTGACTGAGCATCAGCACGGCGAGCACTCTTACCAGTAATACTGGATATAGAGTTAGCATAAAAAACGCGACCAATTGGTCGCGTTTTTTGTGTCTGTGAGTTGATAACTAGTTTAGCACTTGTCTGAGTCTAAACCAGTAATGCAGCGACAGTGACGCACTACGCGCCAGCATAAAGCAGCTCATGGCCGCCCATAAGGCGAAATTACCCTGTGACTCTAATAGATACCAGACCGGGAAAAACACACCGAACGTAGATATGATCATACTGTTACGCATCACCTTGCCCTGAGCCGCACCAATATAAACACCATCAAAAAGGTAGGAACCAAAGGCGAGTAAGGGGATGAATATGACCCAAATCAGGTATTGCTCGGCTACGGCCTTAACTTCACTGATACTAGTCAACAGAGAGATAATCTGTGAGCCTGCGAGAGCAAAAAACAGTGTGAAGCTTAAAGCCGCAATGGCCGACCACACCCAGGCTAATGCCACCGATTCCTGCATTAAACGGCTATTTTTCTGGCCATGAGCGCGGCCTACTTCTGCCTCGGCATAATAGGCGATGCCATCGAGTGCATAGGAGATAAGTAGTAATAAGTTAAGCAACACGGCATTGGCTGCAACGGTATTATCACCTAGACCCGCGCCGTAAAAAGTCATAAAGGCAAATGACGCTTGCAAACATAAGCTACGAATAAAGATGTCTGTGTTGAGGCTCATCATCTTGCTGTAACTTTGCAAAGATAACTGCTTGATGAGCTGCACTAACTTAAAATCACCTAGCTTGCCCAGTTGACTACGAACCATGGTCAGTGCCACTAAGAAGCCTGATATATCGGCGAACACCGAGGCTAATGCAGCGCCTTTTACGCCCCAGCCTAGACCCAGTACGAAGATAACATCTAATACGATATTCACTAGGTTAGCCACAATCAGCTGCCACATTGCAGCCTTAGGTTGCTGTCGCCCTAGTAACCAACCGAGTAGTACTAAATTCATCAGGGCGAAGGGAGTCGACCAGATCCTGACATGAAAATACTCTCGGCAATAGCGCTCTACCTCGACGCTGGCATCTGACAGCGACATGGCTAAATTCATTATGGGTAGCTGCAATGCGATAGCGGCAATACCAAACATGAGTGCTAGACTTGCAGCTTGTACCAAGAGTTTAAATTGTTGCTGGGTGTCGTTCGCGCCATAGGCTTGGGCGACTAATCCCGTGGTCGACATGCGTAAAAATCCTAGTAACCACAAAATTAAGGTTATAATCGTTGACCCAACTGCCACACCGCCTAAATAATAGGCGTTACTAAGATGTCCAACAACGGCGGTATCGACAAGCCCCAGTAACGGCACTGTGATATTTGATAAGATCATTGGCAGTGCAAGGGCAAACAGTTGTCGGTTTTTCTGTGGGTTTAACAATAAGGCAATCATTCTAGAGGTCTAATATTTATGGTTAAAAACGTGTTGCTAGCGCTACTTGCGCTGACAGGTTTTTCGGCTCACGCGACAGTGATTTTACAATATCATCATGTCTCGGATAGTACGCCAGCGATCACCAGCGTGACTCCTGCGCAATTTAAAGAGCAGATGCAGTACCTGGCGGAAAACAACTTTAATGTCGTGCCACTTTCAACAGTGGTGGAGTCAATTAAGGCTAAGAAAGCGCTGCCAGCAAAAACAATTGCGATTACCTTCGATGATGGTTACCGCAGCATTGCTAATACAGCGCACCCTATTTTAAAGCAATATAAATTCCCCTACACCCTTTTTGTCTCGGTTGAACCGATCCTAAAAGAGTATGGTGAAATGATGAGCTGGCAGCAGCTGATCACGCTATCTAACGAGGGAGCGGAGATTGCTAACCATAGTTGGGGGCATGAACACCTTATTCGTAAAGAGACAGGCGAAACGGATAAGCAGTGGTTAGCGCGTATCGAGAGCAATATTCTGCGCACCGAGGCTGAGATTGCCAAGGCTACAGGGCAAAACTTGAAAATGCTGGCTTACCCATACGGTGAGTATAATCAGCAGATTGAAGATATGCTCGACAAGCACGGCTTTGTTGCATTTGGTCAGCAATCTGGAGCGGCGGGCCCTTACTCTCCGTTGACGGCGTTACCTCGCTTTCCTGTTGCCGGTGTTTATGCCGATCTTAACAGCCTAAAGGTAAAGCTGCATAGTTTGAATATGCCTGTGCTGGCTCAAACAAATAGCAACCCAGAGTTGGCTCAAGGCCAGTGGCGTCCAGAGATTAAGGTGACCCTAGATATGAGTGATATCAATGCGTCACAGCTGATGTGCTTTATTCAGGGCCAAGGCGCTAAGAAGCCAAGTTGGATCTCTGAGAATGAGTTCAGTATTCAGGCTGAATTAGATTTACCTGCAGGGCGTTCACGTTATAACTGTACGGTGCCAAGTAAGAGCAAGGGGAGTTACTACTGGTTCTCACAGCCTTGGGTTAGGCCTAAATCAAACGGCCAGTGGATTGCTGAATAGCTTTTAAAGCAAAGAAAGTGCCATTATTGGCGCTTTTTTTTTGTTTGAATTTTACGGTGCTTATTATCCCGAGTATTTATCAATAATTGCGTTTACATCATGAATTAAATCGCTATTTTTGATCTGCGGTAGTTTTCCAGGACTGCTCGATTTTGGCTTGATGATGGCGACCTTTTCCCCTTGAGGCGAAACCAGAGCGAATGAAGCACTGTGATCGACCTGATAGTCTTCACCTGTTCCCACCATGGCATAGACGAAACCTAAGCTGCGAGTGATCGGCAGCAGTTGTTTATGCTCTCCTGTTACGGCAATAAACTCGGGGTTAAAGAATTTTATATAGTTTTCTAAGGTCGCTGTAGAGTCTCTTTGCGGATCGACTGACAGGAAAACCACCTGTAGCTCGGTTGTTCCGCTGAGGCTTGGATAGGCCGAAGTCAGCTTGCCCATGGTCGTAGGACAAACATCTGGGCAAGAGGTGTAGCCAATGAAAAACAGACTCCACTTGCCAAGTAAGTCGGCATTGCTGAAGGCATTGCCTTGTTGATCTGTCAGCGAGAAAGGCGCTAATGGCAGTGGCGCTGGATACTCGAAACTTGTTTGCAACGCTAACTCTTTAGGTTGGCCTAACTGTATGCTTGCGTATACTCCCGCTGCCATCAATAACACAGCAGCAATAATCCAGCTGATTTTCATCTTCTATCCTCGCTCGATAACAGGGTTGCTGTTGTTATACCCATAAATAATGATCGACCAATAAAGCAATAAACAGCAGCATTAGGTGATAGATAGAAAACTTAAACACATCCATCGCCATACCTGGCTGCTCATGATATTTAAGTTGCCATGCCTTATAGATAAACCCTGCACTGAGTAAAGTTGAGCTCACTAAATAAACGGGACCACACATGCCTACTAACACGGGTAATAAGCAGGCTATGGCTAACAATACCGTGTATAGGAAAATGCAGGTTTTAGTGAATTCAACGCCATGAGTGACCGGTAGCATAGGGATATCGACTTTGGCGTATTCAGTTTTACGATGAATAGCTAGGGCCCAAAAGTGTGGCGGCGTCCAAGCAAAGATGATGATCACCAGTAGCAATGCATTGCCGTGGAATTCACCTGTTACAGCTGTCCAACCGAGCAGCGGTGGCATTGCACCTGCCAAACCACCCACCACGATGTTTTGCGGTGTTGCGCGTTTCAAATAGGCGGTATAAACCACCGCATAGCCAATTAAACTGGCAAAGGTTAGCCAAGCGGTCAGTGGATTGACTAAGGCATAAAGAATCACAAATCCTAAGATGCCTAAACCGAAGGAGAAGGTTAACGCCTTAGCAATCGATACTCTGCCTTTAGGTAGCGGGCGGTTGTAGGTACGGGCCATCAAGCCGTCGATACGGCGATCGATTAAATGATTAAAGGCCGCTGCAGAGCCGGCCATCATGCCAATTCCAGCCATGCCAGCAATTAATGGCACAAGTGGTACGGTTCCTGGTACCGCTAAACACATACCCACTAAAACGGTGAGTAGCATGAGTGCGACCACTTTAGGTTTGGTCATTTCATAGTAGGCACGCCACTGAAATATAGGCGTTGAAGGGCTGCGTGTTATAGCGATTTGTTTGGCCATATTCGGTACCTCACTGTACTCGGTTACTAAAATGAAAGGCGATATTTGTTGTCATTTATTTAGCCTTTCTATGCTTTGCGCCATAAGGCGTAATTGATAAAAACTAGATTGAGCAGCAATAGCGCAGCACCAGCGTTATGAGAAACTGCAATCCCTAGTGGAAGGTTGAGAACGACATTACTGATGCCTAGTGCCACCTGTAATATCACCAAACCAACCAGCAACCATGCTGCGTTGCGCATAATGTTTGAATTAGCATTACGAATCAGTTTAAAAGCCAGATATAACAAGATAGCAGCAGTGATGATTGCGCCAACGCGGTGCGCAACGTGAATGGTCATTCTGGCGGGGTAATCGAGTACGCCAAATTCAAAGCTGGCGTGATCACCTTGAAAAGGAGAGAAGGCTTTAGCAAGGCTAAGGTTATCGACCCAATTGCCCTCGCAAAATGGCAATGTGGTACAAGCAAGGGCGGCATAATTTGCAGATGTCCAACCGCCTAATACAATCTGTAATAACAACACACCGATACTGATGGCAGCCACCCCTGCCAGTTTGCGAGCAGTAGGATCGCCGCCGGGGATCCTTAGTGGTTTGTTACGTAAGTACAGTAATAACAGCAGTGAAAATAGCGCAAAGCCACCAATTAAGTGTGCCATCACAATAATAGGCATAAGCTTCATCGTTACAGTCCACATGCCCAATGCTGCTTGAAAGATAATAAGCGCTGCAATAAACATTGGTAGCTTCTTGGGAGCATCAGCCGTTTTGAGGCTGAGGATTAAAATCAATAATACCAGCAGGCCTAGCGCACCAGCGATATAGCGGTGGATCATCTCTAACCAAGCTTTTTCAGTTTCAACTGTATGGTCAGGGAAGGCTTGCTGCACTTTTGCTAATTCGTGGCTTTCGGTGGGCACTTTTAGCATACCGTAACAACCTGGCCAGTCAGGGCAGCCAAGACCAGCGTCAGAGAGTCGTGTATATGCTCCCATCATTATCACGCACAGGGTAAACACCAAAGTGATCTTCAATAACGACTTAATCTGCATAAAGCCCCCTTTACCCAATTCGCGAAAGTTTGAGTAACTTACGTAGATCGGCTACTAGCGCTTTGCCTTGCATGATTTGTGCTTGATGGTCTTCGGCAATCGGATAGCTCATTACTAAGCTTCCTAGCGGATCGACTATCACTAGCTCTTGTTGATTAAGTAACTGGCTCAGCTCCGCAGATGGTGTGGCTGTAACAAAATCGAAGCCCGTTAATGCTGCGGTATCGCTTTGCTGATTAACCATAATAATGGTGTGTACGCGATCTTGATTACGACCAAGGGCAACATGGCTCTGCTGTAAGATGTAGAGTCTATCTTCACAGATGGCGTCACAATGGCTAGGCAATTGATATAACAGTTGCCATTCTTGAGGCTGAGGGTTAGCCATGGCTAGATTGGTATAGCTGATGCTATCTAATAGTTGGCCTTTATTGGTCGCTCCGCCTTGGTATAAATCAAAGCTGAGTACAATCTTAGCCGCCATGACCGGCAGTACAAAAGCCAGTAACAAGAGTATGAGGGTACGCTTACCGTTCTTTTTGGGGGAGTTCATTCCATCTCCTCTTTCTGTTATTTCATCCTTTCTAGCGCACTGACTAACGTATCTTGTAAGTCTGTAATGGCTAAAAATGGTGACAATAATCCATCAAAATAATTGATCAGAATTGAGCTTCCCGGAACGGCTAGGTCGCTTAATTTCTAACCTACAGTGTCTGTGTATAGTTAGCAATAGCCTATTTGTTTTCTTATTTATCTGATTGTTTTAGTTTACGAAACAACAGATATCCCATTAAAAATGCAAACACCGCAGCCATCGAAAACCATTGCACCGCATAGCCGTGATGTTTTTGCGATGATAAAGGGATTGGCTGCCACGGGTGTGGGTAAGAATTGTCGAGGTTGTTTGGCTGCAAAACCAGATTGGCTAAAGGCCTATCAATCAATCGAGCTAACTGGGGAATATTGAGGTTCTGGATGCGCTTGGGCCAAGCGTTTTCAGCCATTAATTCTGAGCTCATCGGGTTGACCTGCTTTTGATAAACGCGTCCCTCTAAAACTGTTGGCTGACTAATTGGTTCTACATTGGGTAATTGCGAACGATTTAACCCAGCAGGAACAAAACCTAGCTCTACGAGTAGCCAAGGTTGAAATTCATTTACTTGGACGGCTTGTAGCGCGAGATAACCGACCCGACCTTGATAGATTTGGTTGTCGAGTAAAAAAATATCACTCGAGACCGGGGTGACAGCCGTTTTAAGTTTAAAGCCGGTTAAGACTTCACCTTTAGCTGAATTGAGTAACTGAGAATAGTTGAGTACTGAGGCGGCTTGTCTTTCGCTCAGCTGTTGCTGCCATTGCGACTTATATTGTGCGCGTTCGAGTTGCCAAAAACCTAGCTTGACCAAAATTGAAAACACTAGCACAGTAATAAGCACAATAAATAACCAAGCAAGATTCACCTTAACTCTAGGAGAGCTCATGTCTGTTTTGTTTATCTTTAAAGTCGTCTTAGTATTACTACTGCTATTCATACTGTTTAATCTAGGCCGCGCCCTGTTTATTATGGTGAAAGGGGAGACATCAGTCCCTATGAGCCAATATTTAGGTCGACGGGTTCTGTTCTCTGTGTTGGTCGTTGTTTTGCTGCTGGTGGCATTAGGGACTGGAGTCATAGCCCCTAACTCCAGACCCTATTAATGATTAGGTTTCATCTTTTACAACACGTAAACGAAGATAAATAGACATAGCCATACCACATCAACAAAGTGCCAATACCAAGCGCCAGCTTGGAAGGCAAAGTGCTTTTCAGGAGTAAAATGCCCCTTGAGTACTCTAAAAAATAGCACTATCAGAAACACGGTTCCTAAGGTTACGTGCATACCGTGAAAGCCCGTTAATAGGAAAAAGGTGTTGCCGTAAACGCCTGCATCTAGGGTGAGTCCCATCTCTTGATAAGCATGAATATACTCTTCAGCTTGCAACCCAAGGAAAGCGATACCCAATAAAATGGTCAAACCTAGCCAGACAGTTAGTGCTTTACGCTTATCTTGTTCTAGTCCCACGTGGGCAAAGTGTAGTGTTACCGACGAGGTTAACAGGATTAGGGTGTTATACAGGGGCAGCCCCATCCAACCCATAGCTTGTGTTGTTGTGCCGTCTGGTGTGGTAATTAGCGGCCAAACTGCTTCAAATGTTGGCCATAACACTTCATTGGTCATGGCATTATTTGATGCGCCACCTAACCAAGGCACTGAAATCATACGGGCATAAAACAGTGCGCCAAAAAAGGCAGCGAAGAACATCACTTCTGAGAAAATAAACCAGCTCATCCCTTGTCTAAATGAGCGATCCATCTGTTTAGAATAAAGCCCTGCCATTGACTCGGCGATTACGGTTCTAAACCAGCCAAATATCATAAAAATGATCACGGTTATTCCGGCCAGTAAAATATAGCCACCGCCAGTGCCGTCACTCTTTAATTCAGAGACGTAACTCCCCGCGCCAAAAGCGATGAGAAATAGGCCTATAGCACCAATAATCGGCCAGGCACTTTGGGCGGGAACATAATAGTTTTCATGCTTGTTATCTGTTGTCATCTTGCGGCTCCTTGCTCTACAGCAGTGCTGGCGACATAGCCTTTGTCGGTGATGTTGTAGAGGGTATAAGAGAGGGTCAAGGTTGATATTGAATCTGGTAATTCGGGATCCACAAAAAATATCAGTGGGAGATCAGCTTCGGCTTGGGCCGTTAATACCTGCTGATTGAAACAGAAGCATTCCGTTTTATTAAAGTATGCGGCGCCTTGTCCGGGTGACACCGACGGGATCGCTTGGCCAACAATATGCTTTGCAGACAAATTTGTTGCTACAAAATGGGTCCGAATAAGCTCACCGGGGTGAACTTGCATAGTGTTAACTTCTGGTTCGAACGTCCAAGGCATATCACTTTGCACCTGAGACACAAACTCTACGGTAATGGTTCTATTTTTATCTATGACGACGGGCTGATAAACGCTGGCAGTACTTTGGGTTTTGCCGTTAATACCTAGAGCATCGCACAGTACGTCGTATAAAGGGACAAGCGCAAATCCAAAGCCAAACATCCCCAGAGAGCTAAAAATCAGCACTATGATCAGTTTTTTATTGGATTTACGCTTTGTCTTTTCCATGTTTACTTCACCTCTGGTGGTGTCGTAAATGAGTGATAGGGTGCAGGGCTAGGAATAGTCCATTCTAGACCTTCGGCTCCTTCCCACGGTTTAGCTGGCGCTTTCTCACCACCGCGAATACATTTAATCACCACAGCTAAGAAAATCAGCTGCGACAGACCAAAAGCAAATCCACCGATGGAGACTATCTGGTTAACATCGGCAAATTGAATCGCATAATCAGGGATCCGTCGTGGCATACCTGCAAGCCCAAGGAAATGCATTGGGAAGAACAATACGTTCACCGAAATAACGGAACACCAGAAATGCCAACGTCCCAAACTTTCGCTGTACATGTTGCCGGTCCATTTAGGTAACCAATAATAGGCTGCCGCCATAATGGAGAAGATAGCTCCTGTCACTAGTACATAATGGAAATGCGCCACCACAAAGTAGGTATCATGGTACTGAAAATCTGCGGGAGTAATCGCCAGCATCAAACCAGAGAAGCCGCCGATGGTGAACAAAATGATAAAGGCGACCGCAAATAACATGGGGGTTTCAAAAGTAATTGAACCACGCCACATAGTTGCCACCCAGTTAAACACTTTTACTCCCGTTGGCACCGCAATCAACATGGTGCAGTACATAAAGAATAGCTCAGCAAATACCGGCATTCCTGTAGTAAACATGTGGTGCGCCCAAACCAAGAACGACAAAATGGCGATACTGGCGGTGGCGTAAACCATCGACGAATAGCCAAATAAGCGTTTGCGACTAAAGGCTGGCACAATCGCTGAGATAATACCGAATGACGGTAAAATCATGATGTACACTTCAGGGTGACCAAAGAACCAGAAAATATGCTGGAACATCACTGGATCGCCGCCGCCTGCGGCATCAAAAAAGCTGGTGCCAAAGTATTTATCGGTGAGCACCATGGTGACCACACCCGCAAGCACCGGCATTACGGCAATCAATAGGAATGCGGTAATCAGCCAAGTCCATACGAATAACGGTAGCTTCATCCAGGTCATGCCCGGTGCACGCATATTAACGATAGTAACCACCACGTTTATCGCACCCATAATCGAGCTTATACCCATAATGTGCACCGCAAATACAAACAAGGCTGTACTGTCAGGGCTATAGGTGGTCGACAACGGTGCGTAGAAGGTCCAGCCAAAGTTAGGCCCCCCTCCTTCCATAAATAACGAGCTGAGCAAGATAGAAAATGCGAAGGGCAAAATCCAAAAGCTCCAGTTATTCATCCGCGGTAGCGCCATATCTGGCGCGCCAATCATCATAGGAATTAACCAGTTAGCCAAGCCGGTAAAGGCAGGCATTACCGCTCCGAAGACCATAATTAAGCCATGGACTGTGGTCATTTGGTTAAAGAAGTTAGGCTCGACTAATTGTAAGCCAGGTTGAAATAGTTCTGCGCGGATCACCATTGCCATGGCGCCACCGGTGAGGAACATGATGAAACTAAACCATAAATAAAGCGTACCGATATCTTTATGGTTAGTGGTTAATATCCAGCGCATAATGCCTTTCGGCGCCCCATGATGGTGGTCATCATGGTGATCGTCGTGAGCGGCTGGTGAATCTTGTGTAATTGTGCTCATTTACATCCCCTACTTAGCGTGACCATCGACATCTGTTGCCTGTACGGCATCACCTGAATTATTACCCCAAGCATTACGCTCGTATGTCACTACCGCAGCAAGCTCCTGTGGTGTGAGTAATTTGCCAAATGCTTGCATTGCTGTACCGGGTTTACCGTTAATGACGATATCAAGGTGATCAGCAATGGGCCCGTTAATAACAGGGCTGCCTATCAGTGAAGGAAACGCTGGTGGTAGACCTGAACCATTTGCTTGGTGGCAGGCCGCACACTGGGCTAAATACACCTTTTCGCCAATCGTGATGAGCTGATTCATAGCTAAGTCATTTAATGGCGCTGACGCAATATCATTAGCGACATTTATACTTGCTTGGGCTTCAAGCTTTTTATCGCGTTTCACTTCTGTTGATGTTGCTGCTGGAGTCGGTGTCGATATGGTTGCTGTTGGCTCAGAAGATGTTACAGATGTTGTGGTGTCTTGCTTAATATCAGACGCTTGCACCATTTCACCAGAATCATTACCCCAAGCATTACGCTCAAATGTTACGACGGCGGCAATTTCGGTGGCGGTAAGCTGTTGCGAAAATGCCTGCATCGCAGTACCGGGCTTACCATTGACCACAATATCAATATGGCCTGCAACGGCACCTTTAATCATTGGGCTGCCAATGAGTGATGGGAATACACCCGGTAGCCCTGCACCATTAGGTTGGTGACAGGCGGCGCAGCGAGCCATATACACTTGCTCGCCTTGAGCCATGAGCTCTTCCATAGTGAGTGTTTGTGATAGTGCTGCTTGGGCTGCGGCTGCGGCGTTACTGGCCTCTTGTTGCTGAGCTATTAGCCAAGCGTCAAAGTCCTCCTCCGATAATGCTTCAACCACAATAGGCATAAAACCATGGTCTTTACCGCAGAGCTCTGCACATTGGCCGCGATAGATCCCCGGCTTATCAATCTTGGTCCAGGCTTCATTAATAAAACCGGGATTAGCATCTTTTTTAACCGCGAAAGCAGGTACCCACCATGAGTGAATAACGTCTTCAGAAGTCATCAAGAAGCGCACTTTACGATTAATTGGCAGCACTAATGGCTTATCAACTTCCAGTAGGTAGTTTTCGCCTTTGGTTGCATTGCCTTCAATCTGATCTCTCGGAGTCGACAGTAAACTGAAAAACGATATGTCTTTATCAAAGTAACTGTAATGCCATTTCCATTGGGAACCAGTTACTTTAATGGTGAGGTCGGCGTCACTGGGATCTTCCATTGCAATCAAAGTCTTGGTTGCTGGAATAGCCATTCCGATAAGAATAATGAAAGGCACAACAGTCCATAATATTTCGACTTTAGTGCTTTCGTGGAAATTGGCGGCGACAGCGCCTTTAGATTTTCGGTGGTTGATCATGGCATAAATCATTACGCCGAACACCACTATGCCAATAGCACAACAGATGTAGAGAATAATCATGTGCAGGCTGTAGACCTGACCACTGATATCCGTAACACCTTTTGTCATATTAAGTGGCATTTCCGATGCAACAAGCGCGGGCGTAAATAGTAGCGCCAGCACACTATACAACAATTGCTTCACTAGACTTCTCCTCTGTCAACAAGACAAAGAAGAGTCACACAGTAAGTCTCTGCTCTATGTAAACTCTTCAGTTCCCAAAAAAGCAACGATGACTTCAAAGTGCGCGAGTGGTTTTGTCAAAGTTGTCGCATTAACTCAATTGCGACAGCGACTATTGTATATTCAGTATTTGCTACTGTTTTGTGTCACCACGTTGGCACCTACGGCTGAAATATATCAGGCCGATTTCAGTCTTAATTTGAGTGATAATTCACTTAGAACCAAATTTAAGACCGACGACTAAATCGTTCGGATATAACAAAATATCGTTGTTATCACTTCCTACACTACTTGGTGTTTAAATATTGATCAAGATCACTTTTTGATTCATTTGCTTATTATGGAAATAAATTTCTGGCAATAAAAAAGCTCTCGATTGAGAGCTTTAGTAAAACCAAGAGTCTTTACTAGAAACTTGGTTTGTAGAAAGAGGGCTAGGCTAGCAGAGTGTATTAATGAATTGCGCTAAATAATGACGTTTGGGTAAAACTACAGTCTTGGGCGCTGACAGAATTATCGAGTAAATGACGACTGCCATTCTCAATAGTATTTCCATTGGCATTTTCGATAATAATGCCTGCTGCGCGTGCGCTTTTGGCAACAATCTGTAGGCGTCGACTATCACGAGCATCTAACGAGTTAGTCCAGGTGATTACAGCGCTAGAGGTACCGCTGGTTAATGCTTTTTCCATTGCCCAAAGTGTTTCCACTTCGTCTTTAGCGTGAACCAGTAAAATCCTGTCCATTCTTACGCCGGCAGCGGCTAGCATTTGTTTATAACCAATATTAGGAGGGCTGATAAGTACAATCCAGCGGCCTTGTTGGCTAAGCTGTGAAAGTTGAGCACAGATTTGAGTGAGCTCATCGCGGCCTTGAGTGTGGGACACCATGCTGGTGATTTCATTTCCCGAATTTGCACTTATGCTCGTCGAAGGTATATCTTGCCAAAGCCCCGGGTGACGCGGGCTAACTCCTAATAGTTTGTTCATTGCCAGTCTCCATTACGGATCACACCAACGGCTAAACCTTCAATACTTAAGCTTTGGTTCGCTAGATCCACTTCAATTGGTGAGTAATCTTCGTTTTCTGCATGTAAAAAAACTTTGTTACCTTTCTTCTCAAAACGTTTAACCGTGACATCGTCTTCGACGCGCGCCACAACGATTTGGCCATTGCGAGCTTGTTCTATCTTGTGCACTGCTAACAAGTCACCTTCGAGAATGCCGATATTCTTCATACTGTCACCACGGACCCTCAGGAGAAAATCAGCCGATGGGCGGAACATTGCTGGGTCAACTTGGTAATGCTGTTCAACATGCTCTTGGGCTAAGATAGGTTCACCAGCAGCAACTTGGCCGATGAGTGGTAAGCCTAGATCAGTTTCTTCGGTGCTTTCTTGGGTTAACTTAATGCCGCGAGATGTGCCCGGCATAATTTCGATGCAGCCTTTTTTAGCTAAGGCTTTTAGATGCTCTTCGGCAGCATTGGCAGACTTAAAGCCTAAACGTCTTGCTATTTCGGCGCGAGTTGGTGGCATGCCTGTATCTGCAATGTTGCGCTTAATTAGCTCTAAAATTTCTGCTTGGCGTGGTGTAAGTGGTCTCATTGTTAACCCTGTCTTTCTATACAGTACCTGTTAGTATATACAGTAATTTAATGAGTGCAAGTAATAACCAGATATAACTTTTTTGTGTGGGATCCAGTTTCAAATGAAATAAATCCAGCGACGTGAAACTGAAAACTTGCATAACATCGGGTATTAACTGGTTTGGGAGAGAATTCTAGGGGAGAGCGACGTTTGACTGAGAAGAGTTGTCATATTGGTTTTTCTCGTCAGTTTCATTTTAGCTGGATTTCTGGAGGGGAATTCCACGTTATCTGGGATCTTATAGCTTTGCGCATTTGGATTTCAGCATATAAGTTATTGATTTAATTTTGGGTGGAGTTTCGTGTGAAACTGGACTCAACATAGGCCGCTAATCGGCTTTTATGTCTTCATGCATCGATAACAATATGAAATCAGTATGAACGCAATTTAATTCTGAATTATTGATAATTTTCACTTTTTTTCTTCGTAAGTCATTGTTCTATAAATATACAAATCCTATTGTGTACGGTAACAATACAATCGCGCAAAGCGTTTCAATATCTGGTATTCTAGCGCATTATTAGAAGCGACTAACATTGCATATAAACATGTCCAAACAAGACTCTCTTTGGTTCAAATCTTTACGTTGGTTACAGCGTAAATTAGTTCACACTGTCGTGGTGCCTCACGATCCTTTTGACGATCTCAATTTAGATCCAAGTAAGCCACTCGCTTATGTAATGAAAACTGAATCTGTCAGTGATATTGCAGCGCTTAGCGAAATGACGGCAAAGCTAGGTCTACCAAGTCCTTATGAGGACTTAGAAGTCAATGGTGTTAAGGCCCCTAGAGTTGTTTGCCTAGAAGGAAGTAAGCCTCTGTTCGGCCAACGTGAAGGTGGCGAGCAGTACATTGATTGCTTCAAGAGACTACTTAGCGTACATAAGCAAAATCGCGAATTAGACATTCAATTGGTGCCAGTCAGCCTTTATTGGGGTCGTACTCCGGGTAAAGAAGACGACACCATGCGCGCAGCGGTTCTCGAGCGCCAAAATCCAACCTGGTTACGTAAGTGCCTAATGATCTTGTTCTTAGGTCGACATAACTTTGTCCAGTTTTCTAATGCAGTTTCACTGCGTTATATGGCTGATGAACACGGCACTGATAAGCGTATCGCACAAAAGCTTGCTCGTGTTGCAAGGGTGCACTTCCAGCGTCAACGTAAGGTGATGACAGGGCCGCAGCTGCCTAAGCGTCAGGCACTATTTCATTCGCTACTTAAATCAGAATCTATTACCAAGGCTATTAAAGAGGAAGCGGCAAGCAAGAAGATTTCCGAGGCAGAAGCGCGCGCTAAAGCGATGGAGTACCTCGATGAAATTGCTGCAGATTACTCAGATAGTTTAGTTCGCATCGCCGAGCGTTTCCTAACTTGGCTTTGGAACAAGCTATATAAAGGCATCAACATTAAAGGTGCTGAACAGGTCAGACAGCTGCACCATGATGGGCATGAGATTGTGTATGTGCCATGTCACCGTAGCCATATGGACTACTTGTTACTGTCTTATATTCTTTATTATCAAGGTATGGTGCCACCGCACATCGCTGCGGGTATTAACCTTAACTTCTGGCCAGCAGGTCCTGCATTCCGTCGTGGTGGCGCATTCTTTATTCGCCGTAGCTTTGGTGGTAACAAGCTTTACACTGCCGTGTTCCGTGAGTATTTAGATCAGCTATTTACCAAAGGCTATTCGGTAGAATACTTCACCGAAGGTGGCCGTTCACGCACCGGTCGTTTGCTGGCACCTAAAACCGGCATGATCGCCATGACACTAAACAGCGTTTTACGCGGTGTTGAACGTCCAGTCACGCTAGTACCTGTGTATTTAGGCTATGACCATGTAATGGAAGTAGCTACTTACCATAAAGAGCTGAGCGGTAAGAAGAAAAAGAAAGAGTCTGTTTGGCAGGTGTTTGGCGCCATTCGTAAGTTGGGCAACTTTGGTCAAGGTTACGTTAACTTTGGTGAGCCAATTACTTTGCATAACTTCTTGAATGAGCAGGCTCCTAGCTGGCGTGAAGATATTGCTAAAGACCCAGAACAAAAACCTAGCTGGTTAACACCTGTGGTGAACACGCTTGCTAATCGCGTGATGACTAACATCAATGATGCCGCGGCAGTGAGCTCTGTGACCTTAACCAGTATGGTGTTGCTCGCTTCAGAGCAAAATGCGCTGGAGCGATCTCAGCTAGAGAAGCAGCTAGATCTTTATCTAACCATATTAAAAGAGCTGCCATATACCGAGTATACGTCTGTGCCAGAAGGTACGGGCCATGATCTAGTTTCTCAAGGTTTGGAGCTTAAAAAGCTGCAAATTGAAAGCGATCCACTAGGCGATATTATTTCGATTGATCAAAGCATCGCGATCACCATGACTTACTATCGTAATAACATTATCCACCTTATGGTGTTGCCATCTTTGATTGCGGCTTGTTTGCTGCGTAAAGAAAATTGCAGCCGTGAAGATGTTATTTGTGTTGTGAATGACTTCTATCCACTGCTTGAAGCCGAATTGTTTATGGGTATTAATGACCCTGCTCAATACGCTAGCCAGATCCTTGACATTTTTGTTGCTCAAGGTCTTGTCGTTGAAGCGGAATACTTTGAAGTTGTAGATAGCAATATCAATCAGCTACTGCTGCTTTCGGGTACGATAAGTGAAACTATGCAACGTTACGCTATCTTGTTTAACTTGCTTGAAGTAAAGCCGAATATCGAGCGTTCAGAGCTTGAAAAAGACAGCCACCGCTTGGCACAAAGATTAGGCGCACTTCACGGTATTACTGCACCAGAGTTTTATGACAAGAAGCTATACGCTACGCTGAGCGTCAAATTAAAAGAGCTAGGCTACCTAGCTGATACTCAAGAGTGCAGCGATATCAAACGTATAAAAGAGAGAGCCAACCTACTGCTACGTTCGTCCGTAAGACAAACGATTGTCGATAGTGTGCATGCGGAGCAGAATACTTAATGGCAAATCATATGAATGCAGCCAAGAACAAGGTTGCAGGTAAGTCGCTGTTAGGTGGCGCCATGATTATTGCGGGTACAGCAGTCGGCGCGGGTATGTTTTCTTTACCTGTTGTTGGCGCTGGAATGTGGTTCGGTTACTCGCTATTGATGATGGCTGCTGTGTGGCTTTGTATGCTGGTGTCGGGCCTAATGCTGCTTGAAACCAACTTACACTTTGAGCCGGGTGCGAGCTTCGATACTCTGACTAAGGCAACCTTAGGCCAGTTCTGGCGTATCGTTAACGGCTTATCAATCGCCTTTGTTCTGTATATTTTGACCTATGCCTATATCAGTGGCGGTGGCTCAATTGTGAATCATAGTTTCGAAGGCTTAGGTATTCATCTACCACAGAGCGTAGCGGGGTTGGTGTTTGCTGGTGTGCTGGCAACGATCGTTATCATCAGCACCAAAGCGGTCGACAGAATTACCACTGTGATGCTGGGTGGCATGATTATCACTTTCTTCCTCGCGGTGGGTAATCTATTACTCGACGTTGAGTCGGTAAAGTTACTTAGTCCTGATGGTGAAAATAAGTACCTGCCTTATATGCTAGCTGCACTGCCTTTTGGTCTAGTCAGTTTTGGTTATCATGGCAATGTGCCTAGTCTGGTTAAATATTACGGTAAAGACCACCGCACCATTATCAAGGCCATAGTGATTGGTACAGGTATAGCATTGGTTATCTATGTTTGCTGGCTTGTTGCAACCATGGGCAATATTTCTAGAACTGGCTTTGTTGGTATTATTGAACAGGGCGGTAATATGGGCGTGCTGGTGAGTGCCCTATCTGGTGTGATAACCAGTGACTGGCTAACGACCATGCTAACTCTGTTTGCTAACCTAGCTGTAGCCTCGTCTTTCTTGGGAGTAACCTTAGGTCTGTTTGATTATCTTGCGGATCTATTTGGCTTTGATGAGTCGCGCTCAGGTCGTCTAAAGACTGCAACTGTGACTTTTCTTCCGCCTACATTACTTGGTCTACTGTTTCCGAATGGCTTCCTTATTGCTATTGGCTTTGCAGCGTTGGCGGCTACTATTTGGGCGGCAATTGTGCCAGCAATGATGGCTTATAAAGTCAGAGTCATGTATCCAAATAGCACTAGCTATAAGGTACCTGGTGGTAACGCGGCGATAGCCATAGTGATCCTATTTGGTGTGATTACTGCTGCATGTCACTTGTTGGCGATGGCGGATATGCTACCTATGTACGGTTAGTCGTTACTAGCGACTCAATCAAAAACAAAAGCCTCTTTTAAAGAGGCTTTTTGCTACTTAGATTTAGCTTATTTAAATATTGAGTCGGTGTTTGACGACGAAAGCGCGTAAATGAACGACTAAAGCTATGTGAATTGGCATAGCCTAAACGTGTCGAAATCTCAGCCACATTCATTCCCTCCAGCATATATTTAATTGCCTGATTACATAAAATATAGCCAGACAGGTAGGTGAAGGTGAACCCAAGCTTCTGTAATCGTCTCTGCAGTTGCTGGCGAGAGATCCCAAACAGCGCCGCCACCGAATTTACGTTTGGTAAACCGTAATAGCGTGAGTAATTCACCATCTCGTACAACACTTTAGGCGTATCAGTTGGTTGCGGCATATTAAGATATTTTTCTAATTGAGACAGCGGAATCGATGCGGTTAAGGGTTCCTGTGTGTAACTGTAATCGTCGGTAGACATAAGCAGGCTGTCGATGCCTAGCCATAGCTCAGTTTGCGGCGCATTCCAGGACACTGGGCAGCCAAAGAGTTGCTCTGTTTCTTTTTGTTGAATGGGCGGGCCACTGAGCCTGACTTTGCGTGGGCTATAGCTATCGCCAACGTAGTTTTTAATGGCGTTGAATAGGGTAAAAGCCACTCTTAGCGAATCATGAGAGCGTGCTTTTCCCTTTACAAAATCATTGCAGTAGCACCACTTTAAGATTTTTCCCGACTGCTGAGCGTAATAACTAGCGCCAGACTGGAAGCTGCAAATACCGTGGTTTATTCGTCTAAAAGAGATGGCCAAGTCCGGGGCACTTAAGAACCACTTTCCGGGAACTTCCAGCCCTTCCAAACTAAGGTAGCTTTGGATTTTCACCATAAAATCCGCTTCGCCTGTAAGCCGCTCTATCTGCTCAAACCAAGTTGATACTTGGGTAAACGGGATCAACGTCATCCTGTCTTGTAGCAGTAGATTGGGGATCCCCAAGTCCTCAGGCCGCACACCGTAATGAGCCTCAACCCCCTCTAATACCGGAGCAATGTAGCAAGAGCGAATAAAAGCGGTGTTGAGCAGCATAGTGAATATCCTAACCTAATATGACCTTATTGAATCATAAGGTTGGGATAATTGATACATAAGTGTATCTGGTCTTGTTCTTAATATTGGGGCTGGCAAACTACGCGGCCAAAACACTTTTTTGAGGTTTCTATCTATGAGCTTGTTCAGCATGCCATTCGTTGATTCAGGAGTTGATACAGCGCTGCATAGTGTTGCTGCGGTGGTAATGGTGCTAACGGTGGCTGCAGCGGCATACGGCTTTTGGAAAATCCACGAAATGCCGATAAACAAGGCCCACAAGGAGAAGCATCATCAGATAGGGCTGATCACCGCGCTCACCTGGATAGGCTTTATCTGGCATTGGGTCTGGGTGATTGCTGTGATAGTCGCCTTCGTAGATGGTGAGAAAGCTCTACGTCGAATTAGAGATGTATGGCGTGAGAAAGAATCCGATATTGGACCGAATGCAGTGACAGTAAAAGAGGAGCAAACCAATGCTTGAGGGTTTAGCTGTATGGGCACTATTTATCTATCTTTTGCGCCTAGTTGGTATGCCATGGAACACTTACAGTAAGGCCTTTGCTTACCTAGGCGGTACAGGTTGGTTGATGTTTGTATGGGTTGGCTTATTGAATTACACACCAATGGATCTGTCTGGCGGCTCTTTGGTGCAATCACCACATATTCAGCTGCGTCCGGCAAACTCACAGATCCGCGGTAAGGTCGAGAACATCTATATTCAACCTAACCAAAAGGTCGAGGCTGGCCAACTGATCTATGATTTAGATGCCGAGCCCTATCAAATCGCGCTGAATAAGGCGTTGGTGGCGCAGGAAACCGCAAAGGTAAACCTGTCTTTGGCTAACGAAGATGTAAAACTAGCCTTGAAGCAGCATGAAGTGGCGATAGCCGACGTTAGCATTACTAAAAATCAGCTAGTCGCAGCGTCTAAAGATTTAGCTTGGAAACAGAAGACTTTGGCACGTTTTGTAGAGCAGAACCGTGTGGTGCCAGATACGATCACTAAGAGTCAGTTAGATGAGCAGCAAACGGCGGTTGATCTCGCTAGTGCACAGGTACAGACCTACTCAACTCAAATCGAGAAGGCGCAGATGGCTGAGCATACGGCATTGCTGAATATTGAAAAGTCTCGATTAGCGGTAGAGAGTCGCCAGTCGGATCTTAATAGTGAGCATGAAAATGTCGCTCAAGCCCAGTGGAACATAGATAACACTAAGATCTATGCGCCAACAGACGGCTATGTAACCAACTTTATTATGCGCGAAGGCCAGTATGTGGGCGTAGCACCACGCATGCAGATGTACACCAATGAGAAGTATGTACTGATGCGGGTAAACCATCAGGCTATTCGTAACGTAAAGGTCGGACAATTAGCTGAATTTGCCTCAGCTGTTTATCCGGGCAAGGTGTTTAGCGCCGAAGTCGAGGGTATCGTCGAGGCGACAGGGGAATCACAGGGGCGTTTGGTTGCATTGGACGATAATGTTAGGCAAACCACAGGGCAGAACCTGAATAATAAACACCATTTTGTCAGACTTAAGCTGACCGAAACCGGTGATTACGATATTCCCGTAGGTTCCGTTGGGCTCGCGTGGATCTCTGGCACCAAGCCTATCGAGTTCTTAGCATTCTTAGATGTGATCCGTGGAATCGTTATTAGAATGAAATCGCAAATCTACTACTTCTACTCGATCTAGTTCTTTTAAGTCCCCCAAGGCAAAGCTTTAGGGGACTTATAGTTTGCTAGACTGCTGCTTGAGTTAGGCAAACACTTGGTTACGGCCATTGTTTTTAGCTTGGTAGAGGGCTTTGTCGGCCCGCTTTAAGGTGTTTTCGAATGTGGTTTCACCACGCTGCTCGGCTACACCAATTGAAATGGTAATGTTGACGATCGGGTTGGCTTTATCTTTGGCCGTTCGATCTGACTTTGATGAAGCTTTACGCCCTTCATTACGTAGAACTATGTTGTAGTCGCTAATTTTACGCCTTAGATCTTCAAGGTGTGGGAGTACGACCTCGATATCTTTATTCTCAAACACAATGGTAAATTCCTCCCCTCCATAGCGAAATACTTGTCCGCCACCTTTTACCTTACTCAGTTTTCTAGCCACTAATCGCAGTACTTGATCGCCAATATCATGGCCATAGGTGTCGTTAAAGGTTTTAAAATGGTCGATATCAATCATGGCGAGGCTGTAATGCTTATTGAGTGATAGTGCCATGGTATTTAAGGCGCGCCGAGATGATAGCCCTGTAAGATCATCCTTGTAAGCGAGGTGATAGCTTTCAACTACGATAGAGCATAAGTAGGCGATCGCCAGTAAAGATAGCAGAATTGAAAGTGGCAGTTCATTGGGTAAGTAATAATAAAATAACCAAACAAAAAGCGTGAGAGCTATGGTGGAGTCAACGCCTGTTGATCGCCAAACGACGAAGATGCAAACAACGATGCAAGCTATGCCAACTGGAACGTATAAAGAGAGCAGTAAATGGAGTGAACTAGGTAGGAGTTGCTTAGCGTCCAAGTCAGTTAGTTTTGAAATGGTGGCATACCAGCCGAGAGCCAATATAAAGCACAGCGCTACTCCAAATATCATTTTTATAAAGTGCAGTGAAAACAGAGCGCGATCTTTGCTTATGGCAAAAAAAGTAATGATAAAGGTGCCGATTATTAAAATCTGCTCGCGGTTAAATATTGCCTGGGCAGAGCTTTGTGAGTCGGTTTGTATCAGGTAGTAAAACAGTAGCAATAGTAACGACAGGTAACTAACGCGGCTGAAGTTAAATTGTAATGCCAGTAATGCAGACACTCCGAATACGTAATAGGGGAGCTCGTCAATTTTGGGCAGCCAAGCTTGCCATGTTGAAGCGAGTTGTTGAGTCACTGCTATACATAGGAACGTAATGGCAATCGGTGCAAAGAGGTATTGCATGCTTCGCATTAATACAGGCACTGTCAATCTTCCATGATAATGGCTAGATATAGATTATAGTTCATTCTTAATTAGCTGACTTTTGCTGCTGCTTGTTCGAAATCGGTTGTTGTAATTCATGCCACTTTCATAGCCGATAGTTGGACAGGCTGACCATATAGGGCCTAACTCAAAAGGCTTAACTCAAAGGGTTGAGTTAACAAGGGCACATGTGATGCCGGTTCGAAATCAGTTGTTGTAATTCATGTCATTGTCAGAGCCGATAGTTGGACAGGCTGACCATATAGGGCCTAACTCAAAGGGCCTAACTCAAAGGGCCTAACTCAAAGGGTTGAGTTAACAAGGGCACATGTGATGCAGGTTTGAAATCAGTTGTTGTAATTCATGTCATTGTCAGAGCCGATAGTTGGACAGGCTGACCATATAGGGCCTAACTCAAAAGGCTTAGCTCAAAGGGTTGAGTTAACAAGGACGCAAGTAATGCCAGTTCGCAATCAGTTGTTGTAATTCATGCCACTTTACATAGTCGATAGTTGGACAGGCTGACCATATAGGTCTTAACTCAAAGAGTTGAGTTAACAAGGGCGCAAGTAATGAAAGTTGATCAGTATTTTCAAGGCCAGCCATGCTGGATAGAGTTAGCCTCTTTGGATATCGATGCCAGCAAGCAGTTTTATAATGCTTTATTTGGTTGGGAAGTTGTCGATATGCCGATCCCGCAAGGCACTTATAGCATGCTGGCTATCGATGGTGACGATATTGGTGCTATGTATCAGTTGCCTGAAGAGATGGTCGCTAACGGCGATACGACGCAGTGGACGGTTTACTTCGCGGTAGAAAATCTCGATGCTTCCTTGGTCGATGTCACAGGTTCTGGCGGTACTGTTTTGATTGGTCCTCATGATGTGGGCGAGGCAGGACGAATGGCGATAGTTCAAGATCCTGAAGGCGCAAGATTTGCTCTTTGGCAAGCTAAGAACCATGTCGGTGCTCAACGTGCGGCAGAGACGCATACCTTATGCTGGGTGGAGCTTGCTTGTCGTGATACCGCGCAGGCTAAGCAGTTTTATCCGCATATTTTTGGCTGGGGTGTTAGAGATAGTAATCTGGAGGGGATGGACTACACCGAATGGCAGGTGGGCTCTCAAGATATTGGTGGCATGATGGCAATGACGCAGGAATGGGGTGACATGCCAGCTCATTGGATGATCTATTTCACTGTGGAAGATTGCGATACAAAGGCTAAGCAGGTAGAGCAGTTGGGGGGCAAGGTGTGTGTGCCGCCAACCGATATTCCCAATGTTGGGCGATTTGCAGTGATTAACGACCTAAGCGGTGGCTTCTTTTCCATTATTGAACTACGTATGGGGAATTAAGTTTGAGGCTGTTATTTTACTGCCAATAGGCACTCACTGTTGGTAATGATTATTCGTCAAATATGCACAGCCTCAAGCCTGTGCATTTTTATTGTGCAGAATTTAATGGCAGCTAAATATTACCAAACAGCACTCAATCTCTTATAGCAATTGGTATAACCTCGTATCATTTTGTATCTATTTATCTGTAAGCCTCTTTCGAGTTAACAATTTTTAAACAGTCACAATCTCAAACAAAGTGAGGTTGTTATTGCTTGAAGGCGCCTAAAATTGGCTGCTATTAAGTTTTTTGGTTCTAGTTAGGATTTTGTTTACTTTTATTTGTGTTAATTTTTTGTTGCCGCAAGTGTGTTTGTGATTGTGTTGCGAGTTTGTGATTAACTTGTGTGTTTGCTAGCTTGGTTTTCCAGTATGTATTTTAAACAAAAAAACTTATAAAAATAAAAGGCGTTCAGCCATGGAGTTAATAATGTTGAAAAAATTGAAATGGATTGGATTATCCGCATCCGTAGTGCTGTTATCTGCTTGTGGCTCAACGGCTGAAAACTCCGATGGCGTTGCAACGGCAGAAACAAATAAAAAAAGCAGTGATTACCGTTGTGAGAAAGTCACTGTAACAGGCTCTAGAATGCCAGTGCGTAAGTGTACGACTCAAGCGCAAAGAGATAGAGATGAACGAGAAGCGCAAAGATTGCTGAGTTCTGGACGCGTAGTGAGTGAGTCGGGTGGTTAACCCTAATAAATAAAATCAGTAGGGCAGTTACGCCCTACTGATTAAACATGATCGCTATATAAGACAATAGCTATACAAGCTGATTTTGGTGCTAATCTTTGGTCAATTTGCGTCCATAAATTAACAGGTAAATCGCCGGAATAACAAATAGTGACAAGATAGGTGCAGTGACCATACCGCCCACCATAGGTGCAGCGATTTTTTGCATCACCTCATTACCTGTACCGCTACCCCACATAATTGGTAACAGGCCGAAGAAGATAGTTGCGACTGTCATCGCCTTAGGACGAATACGCATTACCGCACCGTGGATAAGCGCTTCGCTTAAGTCACTGCGCTTATTGTATAGGCCCGCGAGTTTTCGATCTCTTATGCTGTTATTCAAATAGACCTGCATCACTACGCCAAACTCAGCTGCAACGCCAGCCAGCGCGATCATTCCTACAGATACTGCAACAGAGAAGTCAAAGTTCAAGAAGTACAGCAACCAGGCGCTTCCCACTAGGGAGAAGGGCAGGCTTAGCATGATCACTGACGCCTGGATAAATGAGCTAAAGGTCATCATGAGTAGCATAAAGATCACCGCCAGCATGAGTGGCACAACCAACTGCATCTTGGCTTCTACCCGCTGCATATACTCATATTGGCCAGCAAAGCTATAGCTGTAACGTGGCGGCAAGCTGATCTGCTTATCTAGCGCAGCTCTTGCAGTAGCTATGTACTCACCAATCGAGACACCTTTTAAATCAACAAATACCCAGCTGATCAAGCGACCGTTTTCACTAGCTAGCATAGGCGCACCATCACTGATGCTAATGCTGGCGAGATTGCCTAAAGGCAGGTATTTCCCCGTCTTAGTTAGCACAGGTAAATCTTCGAGCTTTTCGATACTATCGCGTAGCTCACGAGGGTAGCGGATATTGATTGGGTAGCGTTCTTGGCCTTGAATCGATTGGCCGACTTGCATACCACCAATCGCCATCTGCACCACGTCTTGAATGTCCTTGAGCGTCATTCCATAACGGGCGGCATTTTTAAGGTCAGGCTCAATATCAATATAGCGGCCGCCACTGGTGCGCTGAGCAAAGGCAGACTCTGTCCCCGGTAGCTTGCTGACTACCGCTTCTATCTCAGTCCCTATGCGTTGCAACTCCTCAATATTTGCGCCGGATATTTTAATGCCGACAGGGGTTCTCACCCCGGTAGAGAGCATATCGATACGGGTCTTGATTGGTTGCACCCAAGCATTGGTTATTCCCGGCACTTTTACGGTTCTTTGTAGCTCCGCGATAATGCCTTCTAGCGTCATGCCTTCGCGCCAAGTATCTCTTGGGTTAAGCATGATAGTGGTCTCTAGCATGGTTAGTGGCGCTGGATCCGTTGCCGTCATGGCGCGGCCGACTTTACCAAAGACTCGCTTCACTTCAGGCACGGTTTTTATCAATCTATCAGTTTGCTGCAAGATCTCCGCCGCTTTACCTGCACTGACGCTTGGCAGCGTGGTTGGCATATAGAGTAGGTCGCCCTCTTCAAGTTCCGGCATAAACTCGCTGCCCATCTTGGTCATAGGGTAGATAGCACTGGCAAGAGTTAGCATCGCTAGCAAGATTGTGGTCTTGGGGAAGCGTAATACTAAACGTAGCGTAGGCTCATAAATTGCAATTAAAAATCGGCTAATAGGGTTTTTACGCTCATCGGGGATCTTACCGCGAACGAAATATCCCATTAATACCGGGATCAGTGTGATGGCTAATATTGCACTCGCCGCCATGGCAAAGGTCTTGGTATAGGCTAGCGGATGGAATAGGCGTCCCTCTTGCGCCTCTAGGGCAAATACGGGCACAAAACTGAGGGTGATGATCAGCAAGCTGAAAAATAGTGCCGGACCCACCTCAACCGATGCCTTGCGTACTAGCTCCCAGTGCGCTTCTCCCGTAGGTGTGGCGCCGTTATGTTGTTCTCGATAGTGTTCTAAGTGTTTGTGAGTATTCTCGACCATCACGATGGCTGCATCGACCACGGCGCCAATAGCGATAGCAATACCGCCTAAGCTCATAATATTGGCGTTGACACCAATTATGTTCATCACGATAAAGCTGATGAGAATCGAGATCGGCAGTGAGATAATAGCCACCAGTGTCGATCGAGCATGAAGCAGGAAGATCAGACAGATCACCGCGACTACAAGCATCTCCTCAAGCACCTTGTGCTTGAGGTTATCTACCGAATTGAGAATGAGCTCTGAGCGATCGTAAGTGATCACTAACTCAACCCCATCGGGTAGACCGTTCTCTACTTCTTTGAGTTTCTGCTTAACATTGTTGATGGTGGCAAGGGCGTTCTCGCCGTAGCGCATTACTACGATACCACCAACTACTTCCCCTTCACCGTTAAGCTCGGCGATGCCGCGGCGTGCGGCGGGGCCGGTGCGGAGCTGCGCGACATCCTTCATTAATACCGGCGTGCCAGATTCCGAAACGATACCGAGTGGGATCTCTTCAAAGTCTGCCAAAGTCTGGCGATAACCGGTAGAGGTGATCATATACTCGGCTTCAGCCATTTCGATAACCGAGCCACCTGTAGAGCTGTTGGAGTTATCTAAGGCATTTTTTACCGTCATCAAATCAATTTGATACAGCGCCAATTTATGGGGATCGACGATGATCTGATAAGCCTGTTCCATGCCGCCAATCGTGGCGACCTCAGATACACCTTCAACACTTTGCAGCTCAAGCTTTAAAAACCAATCCTGCAAAGAGCGTAGCTGGGCTAAGTCGTGCTTACCTTTACGGTCGACTAAAGCGTATTGGAACACCCAGCCAACACCTGAAGCGTCTGGACCTAAGGTGGGTGTCACGCTATCAGGAAGCTGGCCTTGAGTCTGGGAAAGGTATTCTAATACTCGCGAGCGCGCCCAATAGATGTCGGTGCCGTCTTCAAAAATAATGTAAACGTAGGAGTCACCAAACATGGAGAAGCCGCGTACGGTTTGTGCGCCTGGTACTGCCAGCATGGCGGTAGATAACGGGTAGGTTATCTGATCTTCCACCAGTTGTGGCGCTTGCCCCGGATAGGAGGTCTTGACGATAACCTGTACATCAGACAGGTCAGGTAGTGCATCTAGCGGTGTCATGCGCATCGCTTGATAGCCGATTAAGGCTATCACCGCAGTAAGCACTAACACCATCGCCCGTTGTTTAATCGAGGCGCTGATAATTCTTTCTAACATAATCAGTCTCCGATTAGTGGTTTGCGTGTGGATCGCTGGCAGCGCTACTATTTTTGCTGCTACCACTATTACTGCCACTTAAGCGCTGTAAGCTGCCTTGTATACTGGCTTCTGAATCCAATAAGAATTGGCCAGAAACAATCACCTTGTCGCCAACATTTAGGCCCTCGATGATTTCAGCCTTGCCTTGGGCAATCATGCCGACTTTTACGGGCACAGAAGCAAAACGGTTATCATCACGCTGCACTACGACTCGATTCTCACGGCCGGTAAGGATAAGGGCTTCGGTTGGAATGGCCAGCACTCCTCGCTTAGGGCCACCGAAGAGTTTTACATCGACCAAGGTACCGGGCTTGAGTACTTTATCAGGATTATCTAGCTTGATGCGTACTCGCATCGCGCGTGAGACGGGGTCGAGTTCTGGGTAAATGTAGTCTATTGTAGATTCGAGATCGAATAGCCCTTGTGCGGCAGAAGTGACTTCTACAGGGCGCCCCTGTTCAAGCCAGCTCTGTTCATTTTCAAACACATCGGCAATGATCCAAACACTGCTTAAATCGACGATTTCAAATAGCGTATCGCCTGGCTGTACATACATGCCATGGCGCACTGTAAGCTTGCTGATAAAGCCGTCTTGCTCAGCATAAAATGGCACGCGATAGACAGTCTTACCAGTGCGCTCTAGCTGCTTGATTGTTGCAGAGCTAACCCCCAATAGCTCTAAACGTAAACGCGCTTTACGTAGCAAGTCTTTTCCGCGGCTTTGGTCTTGCTTTAGATAGTCCACCGCTTGCATATAGTCATCTTGGGCATTGATAAGCTCTGGGGAGTAAAGCTCATAAAGTAATTGCCCTTTTTTTACCTGCTGGCCGACGTTATGCACCATTAAGGTTTCAATCCAGCCGTTAACGCGGGTGTGGCTATGACCTATGGCATTTTCGTTGTACTCCACCGTGCCGATGGTTTTGACTAGCTTCCATAGCGTGCCTTCGGTGACTTGCTCGCTGCGCATACCTAAGGCTTGCTGCATACCACCAGATACACCAACCACCACTTCTTCACCTACGCCGCCTATAGTGACTTTTTCAAGGTCCATGCCGCATATTGGGCAAGATCCTGGAACATCGGAAACAACATGTGGATGCATAGGGCAAACGTATTTGATATTGCCGTCACCATTGCTTTGCACTGCGGGTATCAGTAATGGCTTTGGCTGGCTTAATATTTTGTCAGCTTGGGATTGCTCTGGTGCATGTTGATGAGCTGCATGCTCGTCAACTTGGCTTTCTTCTTCCTCTTCTTTAACAAGGAACATCTTGCACTCAGGGCAGCGACCGGGCTCATGACTGGTCACTTCAGGATGCATAGGGCAGTAGTAGTTTTCTACCGCCGCCGAAGCTGAAATTGAAGAGTGAGATGTTTTATCAGTTGCATCATCTGCCACTTCATCTTTGACTAGGAACATTTTGCACTCAGGGCAGCGACCGGGCTCATGACTGGTCACTTCAGGATGCATAGGACAGTAGTAGTTTTCTACCGCCGTCGAAGCTGAAACTGAAGAGTGAGATGTTTTATCAGTCGCATCATCTGCCACTTCATCTTTGACTAGGAACATCTTGCACTCAGGGCAACGACCAGCTTCATGACTAGTCACTTCAGGGTGCATCGGGCAATAATACCCGGCTCCATCTTGATTAGACTCATGCTGGTGGGCTTGAGCCTGTTGATGTGTTGTATCTGCAGCTTGGCTAAATGCCTGTTGTGGCGTAGCCACAAGCATAAAACTGAATGCGCAGATCAGCGGCATCGCCGCCTTGTTTGGCTTTAGTAAACTCATAATGCCTTATCTCCACCCTAAATATTAGTGATGCTGATGACCAGATTTAGTCGCTGTATCGCCAGTTGCGATTGGCTCTAAGTCCATTCCGCATTTAGGGCAGCTATCGCCTGCTTGACCTGTAATAGCTGGGTTCATTGGGCATGCATGGGTATGCTTGCTCATATGTTTGTGGTGTTTTTTAGCTTTATTAGGGCATGACTCTTTGTTTGGGCAAGAGTCACAGTTTTTAGCGTTGTCAGCTTTAGCAATAGGTTCTAAGTCCATGCCGCATTTAGAGCAGCTGTCGCCTGCTTGACCTGTAATCGCTGGGTTCATAGGGCAAGCATGGGTAGGCTTGTTCATATGCTTATGGTGCTTTCCAGCTTTGTTAGGGCACGACTCTTTATTTGGACAAGAGTCACAGTTCTTTGTATGGGCTTTAGAGGCTGTTTGTGTTGCTTCTAAATCCATACCACATTTAGGACAAGAATCACCTTTGGTACCTGTCACTTCAGGGTGCATTGGACAGGCAAAGTCTTGGTGCTGTGCAGCGTGCTGGCTTTTATGGGCACCATGATGGTGTTCATTGGCTGACGCTGTTGCTGTCCAAGACAAAATTAACAAGGCAGATAAGGCTAAACTTATAAGGGTTTTCATAACTCAACTCCATCAAAGAGATGGCCGGATGACTGCGCTTAACATAAGCTGCAGAACAATTAACGGCATAAATAATTGCTGATTAAGATTAATATCGTTTTTGGGTGCGAATGAAATTCGCCAGAAACGTGAAGTCTCTGTTTAAGCGATTGGAGGTCTTAAATCTTGTGGCAATGAAATAGAGTGGAAATGAGGCATTGGAGTGGCCATTACAATTTCGGAAGTGCTAAACCCTGGCCAAGGTGATGCACTAAACAGGGTACCTGTTACAGAAATTACCAAGCAATGGCTACAGTCGCTCTGGCATGATCCATTGCCGTTGCAGCAAGGCTGATCTGTGCCGGGAAGCATTTGCGTTTGCATTTCAACTTCGCAGCAATGAGCGTCTTCATCCATTTGCATTGGGTGGCAGTCTGTTCCGTCTTGCATGCTCATCATTGGCATATCATCAGCCATGGCATTCGGTACCATCAGCGATCCATTAGAAAGCACTAGCTGACTCAACAATGCGAGTAGCGTAAAGGCTAACAATGTATGGCGACGGATTATGCTAAGCATGATGTTCCCAACTAATAAACTGTGCTAAGTATACCATAGGAATTAAGCGGCACATTGATTAACTTCACAATTTTGCTGGCTCAATGTGCCATTCCTATTCCTGATTAGATAAATATCTTACTGTTTTGATAACAATAATTTGGCCATCAATTGACCATGGGTCATAAGGCTTACCTGCTTTTCAGTGCCCCTTCCATCATTAAGCTTAATGGTTGGGTTATCGATGAAAAGGTAAGCGTCTTCTTCAGACAGTATGCTAGGTGTGAATGCCTTATAGTTGGCAGCCGTTTCTAGTTCGATATAGAGATACAGAGGTTCTGAACGTACCCAGTTTGAATCTTCGGCATTGCTTTCAAATAGGTCGCGATATTGAACCTCAATGAGGTTTTGTCCCTGATCTAGCTCCAAGTAACGGCTATCGACGTTACTTAACCCATTAACGGCTAAAACTTCAATAGACTCAGGAAAAGACACTGAGGCGGCTTGAGAAGCAAGGCTTGCAATTGATAGTGCGATGACGCTGATAAACTTTTTCATAATAAACTCCAAACAAAATCAGATAATTAATATGGCAAACAGTGCTCTTACTAAAGACTGAAAGCCTTAGCCTAGCTATCAATTAGACTTGATAGCGACAGGCTAATATTTCTGTAAAACGCTAAAAGATGAGTTACAGCTTAAATACTGATGGGAGGGGGATTACCGGACGAAAGCTCAACGGTCTGAGGTGACCAAAAACTGGTTTGGACACTGGCAGTCGAATTGGATGTGACTAGTCTTAATTGATACTGGTCGATAATTCCTGGCGCCGAAACGCAGTGGGAGACGCAATTATCTGCCCCTAGGATTTCGCATAAGGCATCACAGTCGACTTTGACTAAACTCAAACTTACCATTTCAGAGTCGCAGTTCATCTGAGTGTCAGAGCCATACGAGGAGGCTAAGCTGCTGGCTAGTATAGTTTGTGCCTGTGAGGCTTGAGGCTCGATATGTTGAGCTGCATGGGAACTAGCATGTAGATATTTAGGCATCGCCATTGCTGGAGACAATATAAATTGTCCAACCAGTGCGATGAAAAATACTAAATATGCTATTTGCTTGTGCATGCCTAACCCTATTTCTTGTCACAAAGTTGTGTAATACAGAGGATGTAATTTAAGAGACCTATGAACTTTAGAAAAAGTTTCAAAAATCATAACTTTTTTGTTTTTATGTCTGATGTTTGCCTTACTTTTACATCTAAAATAATTTCAAATGAATTAATTGAAACCGCTAATGTTTTAAGTTGATAGTGTATTAACCTTGCGATAATCAAGGTGTTAGAGTAGCTTTAGTAATTATGCATATAATATAAGCAGCTTTAGAGCAAAAAAGAGAGTTAGAGCCATGTCTCATTTTGCACTTTTAGTTCCAGATCAATGAGTAGGATCTAGTTTATACTGAACGCATAAATAGAGATGAAGTTAACTTACATCGATATAAAAATTAAATACTTGGAGATGAGTGATGAACTGGCGAGCACTGTTTAAACCTAGCGCAAAAATTTCAATTCTGGCATTGCTGATTATCGGTGTCGTAGTTGGTGTTGTTGGCTACTTTGCTCTGAGGAATCCCCTAATGATTTTGATAAAAATCATAAATTTAAGGTAGATGCACATCTTGTCATGTGATCAAATGGTTCTGAGAAAAATCAATAACCAGACAACAAGATGTGCGAACTCGATATTTT
>NZ_BPFA01000044.1 GCF_019655055.1 Shewanella sp. MBTL60-112-B2 | reverse complement strand
AAATAAAGCCATGGAGCTAGGTTTGAACAAAAAATTTGTAATGATTACATCATTTTTCGGAATTACGGTTTTTTTTGGCCTTTTTGGCTGTGAACATCCTACAAATACTCAGGTTATTTGTAACAAAAATCCTGAACTTTGTGCCGATCTACATGAAGATAGCTGGTGCCGATTTGAGCGTGGAGACCTGATCCGCAATAGGTTCAAGCTAAAAAGTATACAATTGCCCTCAGGTGAACAAATATATCAGCAGCTATTGTACCTAGAAGATTACAATAAATGTGTCGAACTCGCGGCAGGCGTACAACACATTTTACACCCTGAACGAACTAATGAACGTGCTCGTGCCTTTGGTCTTAGTTCGCAAACTCTTGCCCAACTTCAAGAGACAACACGTGGCAGTTTAGAGCCTCACCTCGCCTACTATCATTGGTCTCGCTTTAATGACGATGAGGCAGAGGCTGTGTTATTTGCTGCAGAGAAAGCGGATCAGATAAAAGATATTGCCTTACTAGCTCAGTTAGCCGCTTATTACTTACGTGTTGATCCGGTTAAATCTAAACAACTCTATGCACAAGTGCTTCAAGGCAGTAATCCAGACAACTTCCAAGCTGATTGGTTGCTAGCACTTGCCAGCCTCTACCGCTTTGAAGAAAGAGGTGATATCGAATACTTACTTTCTAAAACGAATATAGAGATGACTGCGGCTAAATTTTCTCAGGACCATATGCAGGCATTGATAAAAGGTAACAAAACACTACAAAGTAAGTTAGACGGTGACGCAGTTACTCTTGCCGAACAACTACGGGCTGGAAAGTATCAACAAAGTAAGCTAAAAATATTGCTGGATAAAGATTTAACTAAGTCGCTATAAGATTTTATTGCTGAATATACAATTCGGCAATATTTCTGCCAACTTACAGTTATCCTGTAGATTGAGACGATTTATATGCAAATTCGCGACACATGTAAAAAAATTACTTAAACAAACGCAAAATTTAGGCTTTTTTCACCGATATAACTTGACGATGGCTGCCAGTTTGGTAATTTTACTACCAGATTCTGTTTTTACATTTACCTGAGGGATATGAGATGACTATCCGAGTTGCAATTAACGGCTATGGCCGTATCGGCCGCAATGTTCTACGTGCTCTATATGAAAGCGAAAAGAACTATCCTATCAAGATTGTTGCACTAAACGATTTAGGCGATGCTTCAATCAACGCTCATTTAACTAAGTACGATTCAGTACACGGTCGTTTTAACGCAAAAGTAGAACATGCAGACGATGCTATTTTTGTTAACGAAGACAAAATCCTAACCTTCCAAGAGCGTGATCCTTCAAAACTTCCTTGGAAAGAACTAGATGTTGATGTCGTATTCGAATGTACTGGTATATTCACATCAAAAGAATCTGTTCAGTCACATCTAGATGCTGGCGCTAAGAAAGTCATTATTTCTGCTCCAGGCAAAAATGTTGATGCTACTATCGTTTACGGCGTAAATAACGAACTAATCACTAGTGACATGACGGTAATTTCAAATGCCTCTTGTACTACTAACTGTTTAGCTCCATTTGCAAAACCACTTAATGACGAAATTGGTATTGAGTCAGGTCTTATGACTACGATTCACGCTTACACAAACGACCAACGTTTGTCTGACGTTTATCATACCGATCTTCGCCGCGCACGTGCTGCTGCAATGTCTATGATCCCGACTCAAACTGGCGCAGCTGCGGCAGTAGGTCTAGTCGTACCTGAGCTTGCAGGTAAGTTTGACGGCCTAGCGGTTCGTGTACCAACTGTAAACGTATCATTGGTTGACCTTTCTTTTGTTGCTGCACGTGATACTACAGTTGAAGAGATCAACGCTATCATTGAAAAAGCAGCTTCTGTTGCGCCATTAAGTGAAGTGTTGGCTGTTAACCATGAGCCATTGGTATCTATCGACTTTAACCACAACCCATTCTCTTCTAACTTTGACGCAACACAGACTCGTGTTAACGGTCGTCTAGTTAAAGTAATGGCTTGGTATGACAACGAATGGGGCTTCAGTAACCGCATGTTAGACAATGCTGTTGCACTAATGAACGCTAAGTAATTCGTATGTTCTATAAAAAACCCAGCCTATGCTGGGTTTTTTAATTTTAAACACATTAAATTAATTGCAATCAAACAATTTCAAATTCAAAGCAATTACGGCCTCGGCTTTTGGCACTGTACATGAGTAAATCAGCCTTACTCAATAGTTGCTTACAATCCAACTCTTTTTTATCACTATAGACGGCACCTAAGCTCACCGAAACAGCTAATTCACCGGCATCTGTCATCACCTTGTGTCGAGATATACAAGCCTGAATGTTCGATGCAAATCGCACCGCTTGCTGCTCATTTAAGCCTGTCATGAAAACGCAGAACTCTTCTCCGCCAATTCGACCAAATATTGCCTGTTGTGACAAAATCGAACTGACTCTTTTAACTATTGCCTGAATAGTTTGATCTCCCACAAGATGACCAAAACTGTCATTAACCCCTTTAAACCTATCAATATCAAACAATAGTAACGTCAAGCTGTCACTACGTTGCTTGTTATGTCGTTTAAATTCTTCAATAAAGTTACGCCGATTATTAATCCCGGTTAATTCGTCTTTACTTGCAAGTAATTGTAACTCTTTATTTGCAATGGATAGCTCTTTGGTGCGATTTATCACCGTTCTTTTAAGTTGGATGATGTAAAAGGCTATCATGCATAGCAATAAGCCCAGCATCAGTGGAACGAGGTAATTCGGATAGACGGTTTCAACATGAAGCCACTTGCGCTGAATACGATTGAAGGCATCTTGTTCAACTTGATTAAAGCCTTGTTTAACAAAATCTAGTAACTCTTGGTTTCCCTTATGGACAGCAGGCTTCACAGATGCTGTGTATACATGTCTAGAGGGAGAAAAGATATTCCGTTCATTGGCCGTAAATAAGTAGAAGTTTGCTACTTGAAAATCAGCAACAAAAACTTTGAGGCTTCCATTCAGGGCTGCTGAAATCATCTGTTCATTATTGTTAAAACGGATCAGTTTAGCGAAGGGGAACTCCCCTCTTACAAAAGAGTCTTCATAACTCCCTTTTATAACACCTAACGCTTCAGTTTTGAGTAACAATTCTAATGGCGTACTGAGTAACGATTGCTCTACAAAAACCTGTCCATCTAACTTAGCAAGGTCGTTGCCATAATCAAAAAGTTTGGCTCTTTCAGCTGACCATAAAAGACCTGCATGAATATCCGCTTTTCCCTGAGAAACATTCTCTAACGATTCTTGCCAATCAGTAAGAAGGAATTCAACTCTAACTTGATTAACTTGAGCAAACTCTTTCCACAGGTCGATTAATAAGCCCCGGGGTTCCCCTTGAACGTCAAGGTATGAAAAGGGTTTCCAAGCTTTTGAATTGGCAATGATAAGCGTTGTAGGCTCCGACTTGATGACAGCGGGAGGAACTGCAGCATAGACGTTACACGCTGTAAGGAAGAAATAAGCACTGATGGCCAATAAACAACGGGTAAAACACAGCAGCTGTAGGCTTACTCGACAGTTTTTGGTTACTTTTATCGTGCATGCATCATATATCACGAAAAACAGATCCTTTGTTAAATCGTTAGAGGGTGAAATAACATGCCTTAACCTGCGCGTAATCGATAATAATTAGCATTACTAACGCACTTAACTTTATAGCCTTCACCTCAGCTACACTCTGGCTAAATCAAGTGTAGCAATAGCTTGGTTTTATTATTGTATATCTTCAATTAATTAGTGCCCTACAGTCAGGGTTGACACTAATCGCTTCATCTATTGAGTCAATATTTTGATTAATATAACCGAGCAAAATATTTCTCTCTGTTGTGCCAATATCTGCGCACAAAATGGCCCGGTGTAACTCAAGTGACTCTGACTTTAAATTTAGTAGAGTTAGCGCTGAAATCCGTGTAGCACTGAGATAACGCTTGAGCAACATCCTTTGGGTAAGTTTAATAGAGATTTGCACACTATGACGAAGAACCGCTAACTTATCGTCATTGATAATTTGAGAAGCTAAGCCGCTATATTGCAGACTCTGTTGTCGAGTAGAATACATACCCACCTCATAGGAGTAGCCCACAATGAGCGGGCTTTGTGAGGCAAATATTAACAACTAAGAGCTGTACTCATACTTAATGAATAGTGATTAATCAAAACCAACCGAATATTCCACTAGATAGAATTAGAAACTATCTAGATGACAACAGGGTTAACTTCGTTTAATTCTTACTACCTTAAAGATATCCATTTCAAAACCAGCTACGCCTTGAGTGTCGGCATAATAAGTAATATTAACTCTTGCACCGTTCAGACTTTTATATTTTTTAGTTCGCCGGAATGTAAATGGTGTTTGGCAGTCATCTATCATCACGGTATGTTGTACCCATTCGTCTTTAACTCTCTGGGTATGCGAGCACACTTTGACCCCTTCTGAATGCACCAGTTTATCGTGCTTAACTAACATTTTGTCTACTGTGGATTTCACTGCTTCCTCCATAGAAAAAAAGTAATCTATAAAAGTAGCACAATGAGGTTGTGGAGTAAAAAAATCCGTTAAAAATATCGGTCTTTTAACCAACCATAATGATAGTAGCTCCATTGTCCTAATCGCCTTAAACCTGCTGCAGGAAACTTAGGAGCTGGAGTATTATAAAGAGGAAGCTGAGGGACTGGTTTACCAACAATCTGTTGCGCTAAACGAAAGGCTGCTTGCGCACTAAAAGAGACTCCCACCCCGCAATAACCAAGGCTATAGCCAATACCATTTTTTAGATACACATGGGGAACATCATCTAGCGTAGCTGCAATCCAACCATTCCAGTTATAATCAATCCCTTTGTTTTTCAGGGCGGGAAAACACTGAGTTAATGCGAATTTAAGACGTTGTTGGTAAATAGGCTTATTAGCGTCTCGTCCAAAAATGGCTCCACGCCCACCAAAAAGCAAACGGTTGTCGGGTAACAAACGGTAATAGTATTTCAGCACTCTGGTATCCATCACCACTTCTCGCGTATTCAGTCCCGATGCTGCAAGCTCTTGTGTGGATAGCGGCTGAGTTACAACGATATTACTTAATATGGGTAAGAACCGGCTATCGACTGCTGAGTTTAATCGCTTTGGTGTATAGCCATTGCCCAACGTCACCACCTTGTTTGCTATGACCTCGCCGCTGGTGGATATTAAGCGGTGAATACCATTTTCTTCAATCCAGGACTCGACACAGGTTTGTTCAAACACTGGGACCCCTTGCCTTTCAACCATAGTTTTGTAACCCATCAATAATTTAAGTGGATTGATGCCAAAGCCATCGTTGATTCTTAGTGCTCCAAAGGCCTGCTTATGATCCATATAGTCAGCTTTGAGTTGTGACAGACTGAGTACTTGAGCATCGTCGCCTAAATACTTGCCGATAAAGTTTGCCGAGCCCTCAAGTTGAGCCATCGCTTTCGCATTATGGGCAATTTTTAGATACCCCTTAGACTGCGGTTCACAATCAATGTGATGCTCTTCTATTAATCTTTTAACACGTGATACAGCCTCACTGAATTCAGAGTATATTCCTTTAGCCGTATCTAAATCCCACCGTTTAGCCATTTGACTATAACCTAAGCGGCCAGAACCTTTGAGCACAAAACCTGCATTTCTCGCGCTCGCACCAAACCCTACTCTATTAGCCTCCAGAACGCAGACATCAACTTGATGATGTTTAGCAAGGTAGTAAGCCGTTAACAAACCGGTATACCCTCCACCTATGATTGCTACGTCTGTGTGGACGGACTTTGTTAGAGATGAGGTTGCAGCGCCAATATCTATAGTATCAGACCAATAAGAACGACATTGTGGCAGTCGTTTGGGGGACGTTGCGACTAACGGATCGAATTGTTCACTTTGGCTATTAAACATGGTTATACCTCAAAACATCAGCAGCATTTCACAAGCGGCGCACTGACAATTGGGCCCGCATAAGTTGCAGACGTAGTCAGGGTGTTCTACTGTATTATTCCAACGTTGAGGGTGCTCTTTTATGAGCTGACCACCTGCTTTGCTGAAGTATTTAACAGCGGCATTATGAGGGCTTTGTTTCCAAAGGTGACTTACGCCTGCAACGGCGCCTTGCTCGGTTAACGCTAAAACGGAAGCGGTTAACAGCTGTCCACCTAACCCTTTACCTCTAGCCTGCTCCGCGATGGTATTACATTTAAAGTATGCTACATTTTTTGGTTCAACTGACCAATCAGATACTGAGCACCATTTGTCTATCGGCCATTGACCTGCGGCATAACACAGCCTAAAGCCAAGTAACTCACCCTGTTCAATAGCGACAAAACAACTATTTATGCCATGTTTTTGACCAAGATTAACAATATGGTCCAACGTTTCTGAGTCAAGATAGCCTGCTCCATGGACTAAGTTTCCAAGAGTAATCACTGCAGCGAAGTGCGTTTTATTTAGTGGTATGATCATTAGTATTCTTATTATTTTTTAACACAAATGACACACTAACATGTTTTTACAAGAGCTTCTCTAAACCAAGAATTCGGGAATTAAAGAAATTAAAGATATAAAAAAAGCGCTATGTCTAAGACATAACGCTTTTTTAGAGAGAAGTGGAACTAGATGCTAATCTTCAGCTTTCCAACCTAATTTCTTCTCGATAGATTCGATCATCGCACCAGCGATATCGATGCCCGTAGCTGATTCAATACCTTCAAGTCCTGGTGAAGAGTTAATCTCTAGTAATAGAGGACCTCGACTAGAACGAATAATATCAACACCAGCAACTCGTAAGCCCATAGTTTTAGCTGCTTTAATCGCCAATTGTCTTTCAGCGGCACTCACTGAAACGATTGAAGCACTACCACCCATATGAATGTTAGCTCTAAACTCACCAGGAGCGGCTGTACGCTCGATTGAGGCAACAACCTTACCGTCAATCACAAAACAGCGTAAGTCTTTACCTTGGGCTTCTTTAATGAACTCTTGCACAAGTAAGTTAACGCGTAGTGATTTAAATGCGTTAATCACACTTTCAGCGGCCTTAGTTGTTTCAGCAAGAACAACGCCCTTACCTTGAGTACCTTCAAGCAACTTAACAATAAGCGGAGCGCCGCCCACCATGTCGATAAGATCTTTAGTATCAACTGGCGAATTAGCAAAACCACTTGTTGGAATATCAAGGTTATTCTTTTGCAATAACTGCAGCGAAAACAATTTATCTCTTGAACGTGTAATCGCATCAGAGGTGTTTAACGCTTCGATATTCAAGCTTTCAAAGTGACGTGTCAACGCACAGCCATAGAAAGTCATACTTGGTCTAATGCGAGGTATAACCGCATCAACGTCATTCAACACTCTGCCACCACGATAGTGAACTTCTGGCGAAGATGCATCTAACTTTAAGTAGCATTGGCTGATATTTAAGAATACTACTTCATGGCCGCGTTGCTCACCCGCTTCGATGATGCGTCGGTTACTGTATAAATCAGGGTTACTGGCTAGTAGTCCGATCTTAAGACCGCTTTTCTTAGCTGATTTAACACCATAAAGATGTTCAACCTCTACGTCATCCTTCTCACCTAAACAGAATGATTCAGATGGGTCAACTAAGGTCTTGTTGCTCATTGCTTCACGACCTAACAGCATGCGGAATCCCATGCTATCGCGGTTAGTTAAGGTCAACTCAACTTCCCAAGCATTACCGCCCAACTGAATAACAGATGCGATAACATAGCGTTTTTCTGACTCACCGTTAGAACTCTTTACACTACGGCGATCAATAACTTTGCTTTCACATCTAAGAATGATCTTGCGACTGTTTTGTATCGGGTGAAGTTCAAAAGAAACCCATGGCTCGCCTTCTCTTTTAAAAGGACGGATATTTACAGCATGGATTGATGACGTTCTGGCGCCAGAGTCTACTCTAGCTTTAATTGCAGGAACACCAAGAGCTGGGAATGCACACCACTCTTCACTTCCGATAATAAACTTATTGTCGCTCATTACAATTCTTCCAGTTAAGTTAAATTAAGGAGCGCGAAAGTACTCCTTTTTTCAGCAGATGCAAACTAAATTTTAGTTATTTACTGCATACGGTTAGAATTTTTTCTAAAATCCTGAAAACTGAGACATCTATCGCGGTTTTAAAAGCCTATCAACGTCTAACGTCACGGTGAAATATCTTAATTATACAGGGTATCAAAAATACTGTTTTCTGAGTAGCTTAGTCTGGTGAATTTTAATTTACGCTATTTGTATGTGTTAAGAATGTCATTTCTTCACTGACCCTCTATTAGTAAGTTGCAGCATAATAAATCTTACCAAGGAATTTCTTTCCCTTGGTAGTCGTAAAATTCACCACTTTGCTCCCATGTTAACTCATCTATAACTGCCATCATGCCTTTGACCGACATATCGGTATCGATTAGTGCTTTAGGGCCTCCCATAGCTGTTAATACCCAACCTGGGTGCAAGGCAACACACTTAATTCCATCTTCCTTTAAGTCAATGGAAAGGCTCTTCACTACAGAGTTCAGCGCGGCTTTCGATGAACGATAATAATAGCCACCACCACTGGTATTATCTTCCATACTGCCCACTTTAGAGGAAATAAATACTGCTACAGGATTAGACCCATGCTTTAGGTTTCGATATAAGGCTTCTGTAAGCAACAATGGCGCAATCGTGTTAACTTCAATGACTTTTCGCCACTCACTGGCGTCGCTGTTGCCAAATTTAACTCCTTTTGGCCCATAATAGCCTGCATTGTTAATCAATAGTTCAACCGAAGTGCCAGCCAGTTCTTGAGCTAATGATGCTACTGATTCAGAAAGACTGACGTCGAGTTCAAGGACTTTCAAATGTTCATAATTTGATTTTAATATTGACAGCTCAACCGCTCTTTTAGGTTCACGACAACAAGCGGTAACATTCCAACCGGCTTTTAAATAGTGTTCAACGAACGCTCGCCCGATGCCTCGATTTCCACCTGTAATCAATACATGTTTAGTCATTTGGTTACCTTCATTAAGCTTCATTTCCCTATCTTCGCTCAGTCTAGTTCAGTGTTGCAAGAAGTTGACGATTATTTAACAAAACAGGCTGAATATGAAAGTTACAAAGTCGTAAATTTTTATGATAAGCCCACCTTTGTATATTGTATGCTTTAATGTAAAACTACACAGGCTACACCATCAAAGCCAACCCAGTTTGTAACCCCCTACCCGGCTAAAAATAAAAACGAGAGAATTGATTAAGTGAAAAAAATAACATTTCCAGCGCGACTTCTAATGTCAGCGTTTGCAGTCGTGGCATTAAGTACTCATGCTTCGGTAATTAAACAGTCAAAAGGCGAGTTCGAAGACAAGTTTAGACAATTAGATGAAAGTCTACCTACCGCAAACGTTTATCGTAATGCGGCTGGCGAACCCGGCCATGAATACTGGCAACAGCAAGTTGACTACCAGATAAATGCCAGATTAAATGAACAAAAACGACGAATTGATGCTACTCAAACAGTTACTTACTTCAATAACTCCCCTGATACCCTCAAGTATTTATGGTTGCAGCTTGACCAAAACTATTATCAATCTGACTCAATTGCCAGTAGAAGCAAAACCTTTTCGAGTCCTAAGGAATTAGCAAATAGTGTCAATGGCAAACCGACGAAGATCAGCTTAAACACTTTACGTAAACAGCAATTTTTAGCCGACAATGATGTCGGATATGAGATAGGTAACATTAATACTGACGGTAAGAAACTGAGTTACACGATTGTTGGCACCAACATGCGCATCGACCTGCTCACTCCTCTTAAGCCAGGAAACAAAATCCGTTTCTCTTTTGATTATGGCTACAACATTACCGATCAAAAAGCGGTTGGCGGCCGATCAGGCTATGAACATTTTGTTGATGATAAACGGCAAGGTGGTAATGATATTTTTCAACTTGCTCAATGGTTTCCGAGACTTCATGCCTATACCGATTATGAAGCATGGACCAATAAAGCCTTTCTTGGTAGCGGTGAATTTACTCTAGAGTTTGGCGACTATGACGTAGAACTTACCGTTCCAGCCGATCATATTGTTGCTTCGACAGGCTACCTAGCCAACTCTAAAAGTGTACTCACTTCCATTCAACGTCAACGATTTGAGCAAGCCAAAACCAGTAAGCGTCCAGTATTTATCGTTACCGAGGAGGAAGCCTTAGCAAATGAAGCTGAAGGGACGGCCGACGTAAAAACCTGGCATTTTAAGGCTAAAAATGTACGAGATTTTGCTTGGGCATCGTCACGTAAATTTATGTGGGACGCCAAAGGTTATCAACAACCAGGTTCAGAGCAGGAACTCGTCATGGCGATGTCTTTCTATCCCAAAGAAGGTGGTGATTTATGGAAGAAATACTCTACTGAAACCGTTATTCATACCATGCAAGTGTATTCTCGCTACTCCTTCGACTACCCTTATCCAACGGCTCAGTCGATTAATGGGCCTGTCGGTGGCATGGAGTACCCGATGATCACGTTTAATGGCCCACGAACTGAGCTACAAGAAGACGGCACACGCACTTATAGCTTATCTGAAAAACGCTTCCTCATTGGAGTCGTCATCCACGAGATTGGCCATATCTATTTCCCAATGATTGTTAACTCCGATGAGCGTCAGTGGACTTGGATGGATGAGGGCCTCAATAGTTTCGTCGAATCAATTGCGGTGCGTGAATGGGAAACGGATCCTCATTGGGCACGAGAGCCAAGAGACATTATCGAATACATGAAGTCTTCAGTACAAGTCCCGATCATGACCCAGTCAGATAGTATCTTGAAATTTGGACCTAATGCTTACACTAAACCAGCCATTGCTCTTAATATCTTACGTGAAGTCATTTTAGGTCGTGAATTGTTTGATTTTGCTTTTAAAGAGTACGCCACACGCTGGAAGTATAAACGCCCGACTCCATCAGATTTCTTCAGAACAATGGAGGAAGCGTCAGGTGTTGATCTTGACTGGTTCTGGCGCGGTTGGTTCTATTCGACGGACCATGTTGATCTAGGCATAGATAAAATCTACAAACTTAATATGACCAGCAACAATCCTGATATTGATTTTAATCGAGAGCGCGACATTGAACAGGAGAAGCCGACTCCTATGGCGATTGTTAAAAATCAACAAGAGGGTATTAAAACCTGGGTTGAGCTTAATGATGATATCACTGATTTTTATGATAAAAATGACCAATTTACGGTAACCAATAAGGAAAGGAATAAATACAACAAGTTCCTTAAAAACCTCAAGCCTTGGGAGCGAGAAGTCATTGAGCGTGCTGTTAAAGAAGATCAAAATTATTACGTATTAGAGTTCTCAAATGTGGGTGGATTAGTCATGCCAATTCTACTGCAGCTAACGTATACAGACGGTTCAATCGAAGAGTTACATATTCCAGCAGAGATCTGGCGACGCAGTCCAAAGCTTGTTAACAAATTAATCGTGACGGATAAAGAGCTTAAAGAAGTGGAAATCGATCCTAGCTGGCAAACTGCTGACGTCGAGCTAAACAATAACTACTTCCCAAGACGTATTATCCCATCACGTATAGAAGCGTTCAAAAAAGAAAAGAGTAAGCGTAAATTGAAGAAAGATATCATGCAGGATATCAAGACTGAAATTAATGTCGATAACGAAGATGACGCTAAAGGATCTTAAACATGAATCGGTTTTACATAGGTTTTTTGTGTCTGGTTATGGCTAGCTTCTCTTATGGTCATCAGCAAAAAACGGCGGTGACAAGTATCAAGTTTAACCATCGTTTGCAAAATATAGAGATCATGCATAAATTTTACCTGCATGATGCCGAACATGCTGTAAAAGAACTATTTGATCCGAGTGCGGACATCTTAAGTAACACTGAAACTCAACAGACATTTGCCGAATATGTTCAGCTTCAATTTGAACTTAAAAAAGAAAATGGAAACAATATTCCATTGTCTTTTGTTGGGGTGGAGTTAGACGGTAAATATCTCTGGGTTTATCAGGAGAGCCCTATTCCTCAAGACATAATTGGTCTAAGAATTTCTAATGGAGCATTACATGAACTTTGGCCTGCTCAAATAAATTTGGTTAATGTAGAAGGCAAAGGAAAGGTTAAATCCGTTGTTTTCGATAATAAATCAACTTGGCTTAACGTAGAGCTGGCGGATTAAAAATAATTAGTGTCGTACTAAAAAGGCTAAGCTCATTTAGGCTTAGCCTTTCAAGCAATGCGATATTGCAGTGTTAAAACTGTTTTTATCAATTAGTTAAGCACTACATAACCTCGGTTTGTCATGCAGTTTTTTATAACAGTTTGTTGCTCAGCTGCATAAGTGTCTTTATTACTCCTTCTTTCTCTGCCTTTAGATAAAACTCCAACTCCAAGACCAATTGCAGCTCCTTGCTTTGCACCGTCCGTACCAGAGCCACCTGCTATCGCTTTACCAGCTGAACCAATTGCTGCACCTTTAGCTGCAGTACCAATCGCACTTCCCTCGGTCTGTTTCTGCTCGACTTGATTCGACATCTCAGTGCATTGATGAAGATCGTACACATAGTCTTTTTCATCAACGCCTGTTTTATCGACAATGATATTTGCCATGGCGCTCACCGGCAGTAACAATAATCCAAGGGTTAATATATGACGTTTCATTCAATGCTTCCTCTTATAGTCAACATGCCGATGTAAAACCAATATAATCAACATGCTCAGTCTGTTTTGATTTATGCTTTATATCAATTATAGTACAGCGTTCTACCTGTCTGGCACTTGAACGAATATTCACTAAGGTACATGAATGAATTTAAATAATGCATCAATAGATGATGTTTTAACAAAATTTTTTGGCTCACCTAATTTTGAAAAGAAAGAAATCATTCAATCACTATGGTCTGGATATGGTGAAATTGCTAGATATCGCTTTACGTCTCAAAGCTTAGCCAATAATTACGGGAATCGTCAGTTTATCGTCAAACATATCACTCCCCCTAATGAGGTAATGCACCCAAGAGGTTGGGCGAGTTCAGTCTCTCATCAGCGTAAGCTTGATTCCTATCAAATAGAAGTTAACTTCTATAAGCATTGGGCCAAGCTCTGTAATGATAACTGTTTAGTCCCTACTTTTTTAGGTGAGTGCAGTTTTACCAAATCCGAGCAAGCGAGCCAATTGATCTTAATGTCAGATCTCGATTGCCAGGGTTTTCAAGCTCGCGCAACCGTGCTTTCTTTACAACAAATAAAATTGTGTATACGTTGGCTAGCGCATTTTCATGCAAGGTTTTTATCGCATTCCAAATCATTATCATGCGAAGGACTTTGGCCTATTGGTAGCTACTGGCATCTGTCTACTCGACAAGATGAGTGGCAAGTAATGCCTGAGTCATCACTTAAAGTAAAGGCGGCTCAGATCGATAAGCTACTGAATAACTGTGAGTATAAGACCATTATTCATGGTGATGCTAAGGTTACTAACTTCTGTTTTACTAGAGATTACAGTGATGTAGCTGCGGTCGACTTTCAATATGTCGGCAGTGGCGTCGGTGTAAAAGATCTCATTTATCTTATTGGCAGCTGTTTAACAGAGCGTGACTGTGAGACTAGTTTTTCGAAATTAGTGAATGAATATTTCGAACTGTTAGAACAAGCATTATGCTTATACCAACCTCATTTAGACCCAATTTTAGTGACTAAAGAGTGGCGAAGTTTAGTGGATTTAGCCTGGGCAGACTTTGAACGCTTCCTGGTAGGCTGGGCTCCTAACCATCAAAAGCGAAATCAGTTTAGCCAAAACATTACACAACGAGCATTAAGTAACATTTAGACAAAGACAATAAATGTAGCGACTTCATGCAAAATCTCCTTATGCTAAATAATTCATTCTAATTAGATTAATACGAGCCAAGCTGTTAATTATGAGCTAGATAAACTTGGTGCTACAAAGCACAAAGGGTATTAATCTTAACCAAGCACTATGCTTATTCCGTTGAGTTTGGGTACTCACTTAATAAATGATCGAGAGCTTGGTCAAAAGTATCAATTTGATTTGCTGCCATAAATTCCTTCAGTTTAATAACAAGGTCATTGCCTATCTCAATATGGGATTTCTTTTTACGTTTCTTTATTTGAGATAATTCTTTTCGTACCATTCTCCACCCATAATCACTGAAGTAACGATTCAACAATATATTAGTTTGCGTAAGAGCATTCTCTACGCCGGTAGATTGTTTTCGGATTTGATTTAGAGCCGATAAACTTTCGGTAAGCATAATATAAAGCTGCTCTTGTTGTGTCTGGCATTCAAACTCGAAAAACCAATCTTGCCTTTTTGTTATTTCAGCTAGAGGAATGAGTCGATAGATCAGTGGCAGTGCAGCGACTAATTCATCGACTTCGAGTAATTTTAATCTTCGTCCTGCTGTAGGTTTTTGTTGGTGATACTGCCAACTTCTCGATGTACTCTCTTCCACTTCTACTACTTTCATTTTTATCTCAATTATTAATTTATCGGCCGTAGATGTAACTACTCTTGAATGCTAGCATACTACCAGTTTTAAAGTATGGTGTAACCATACATATAGCAAGTTGCTCATTAACATCTTAACTAACTTACTATTTATACGAGATATTTCTAATTTGTCACTTGAATAATAAAACCCGTCATTAGAATGGTGTAACCATACTAAAAGTGGTTGTATGAACTCTATGAAATCTGGCTGTTTCAACTATTACTATTTGAATTACATGATCAAGCTTAAATTTAACAGATATGTCGCGCGGCTGTTTAACGCTAAATGGTAACGCTATTAACCTTGTGGTTCGGCAATAGTTAATAATATACCTAAATTGTTTTTTGAATGATTCGGCTAATGTTTACTTTTAATTGAACTTAACCGCTGTGAATACTCTGTTAAAACCCAGCGATTATTAAATCAACGTAAGCTACGAGTACTTATTTCAGTAATACTGAAACTACACATGCTTACTATATATCCAGGGCCAATTTGACTCTAGTTTTAGTTTTGGCTCTAATTTTAGTTTGGTTAATCATTCAATTCTGAAAAGGTGGGCCTATTGGTTTTGCCACTGAAAAAGTGACTAACAAGTTCACGCTACTATCTACAGGCTAACCCCGAATATAACGTAAAGGCTAACTTAAAGACTAGTCTAGAGACTAACTTCAGGTTAAGCTACAGCTATCAATAAAATGGTTACACCACACTTTCGCGATATGATTTTTTACCAGCATAGTTACGTATTTATATGAAAACAGCCCTGCTCTATTGTTTACTTTATTGGTTATAATAACGGCTATTCAAGCATTAATCTGGATTGGACCTATTACTGAAGCACTTCTATCGCGTTACAAAAGAGCCTTTCAAGTCAAAAAGTGTTATATAAGTTTATCCTAATTCGTAAGAACTAAATTCCAAGTTCTAGTTTTACGTTCTAGTTTTCAGAGCTAGGCTCTAGTTTTGGTTCTAGTTGAGAAGTCATCAAAACAATGGTTAAACCATATATAAAGTTAAATTCAGTCCACTGACGCAGAAGCTATGACAGAGCTATTACTATCACAGAGTAATTACCATGTCAGAGCTGTTACTAAACTATCTTTTAAAAAATCCTGACGTTTAGGTTTACCTTCTGCGCAATGTAAAGCTAAATTAGTGCCTTCTTCATTAATTGCACTGGTGCAGCTACTGGCAATGAAGTGGTTTACAATATTAGCCTTCTCTTTATTTATTGAAAGACTAAAGACTAGATATAAACTCTCGATCCCAAGTTTTTATCCTCATCTATTTCGACGCAATAATTCAATTAGGGACTAACAAAACCCACATAGTATGGTTACACCACACTTTAATGAGTGTTATTGTCACCTGTATTGTTAGGCAAGTATCTAAAATCACACAGTAATATTTAGCCTCTTTTCCGGTCGAATTTCGGCCAGCTTTTAATGACTCCTCCTCAATCTGCACATTAAACCATCATCAAACTGCCACTAAATACTAATTTCTCTTCTACCAGTGATAATGACGATTATCACTGGTAGAAATAAGTGTTTTTAAGTAGAATACTTGGCGTTAAATGATGGATTTAACACCACTTTTAGTTAATTAAGGCCAAAACTTAAAGATGAATTCAGAGCAAAACTTTCCTAAAATTGAGGACTCATCAACAATCGACGGCTCTGATCTGCCAGAAAACACATATCAACAAGCTGCTTTAGTTAACGCCAAAAACTCGCAAGCCCATTTTCATACTGGCTTAACTGATAGCCGACAATCTCAGTACGATCACAATGAGAAGTTTTTTAAAGAGCAGCAACTTCCCATCTCAATATTAGATGACTATAAAAGTGCGGCTGGTGAAACCCAGTATGAGATCTCAGCTAACACTCGTCGAGTTTATCGTTCCAGCTTTACTATTTTTAAGAACTACTGCGAACAACACAATCTAAGTGCCCTGCCCGCAGATCCTCGGAGTGTGATTTCTTTTATCGGTCATCAAAAAGAACTCTATCAGGAAAAGAATGGCCACCAGCTTTCAAAACAGACTATTAATACTCGTCTGGCAGCCATTCGATTTTTTCATATACAAAGCGGTTTGCATTCACCGACTGAACACCCATTAGTGATCAGGGTTATGCGCGGCCTGATGCGTAATCAATATCGACACATTTCTGATTATGATCAGCAACCGATCACCTATGATGAACTGGAAATGTTATTAGCCGTTATAGATCAACAACCGCAACAGCTAACACGCTTAAGAGACAAGGCTATTTTACAACTAGGGCTACAAGGTGGTTTTAGACGTTCAGAATTAGCAGAAGTTAAAGTCGAACATATTAGTTTTCTAAGAGAGAAGTTAAAGGTTCGAGTCCCCTACTCTAAGAGTAATCAGCAGGGACAAAGAGAATGGAAAGATCTGCCAAAGCAGGAACTTTTTTCTGCCTACGAAGCCGTTCAACAATGGCTAGATGTCACCAAGATAAAACAAGGGCACCTTTTTAGATCTCTGAGTCGTGACGGAAACTCGGTTAGAGAATATCAAATCACTCAAGAGAAAACTGGTAAAGGATTTTTAAAGGGTGACGATATTTATCAGATGATAAAAAAATATTGTGATAAAGCAGGACTTAATTCTCGATTCTATGGTGCTCATAGTTTACGAAGCGGCTGTGTTACCCAGTTGCATGAAAATGATAAAGACCATCTCTACATCATGGCAAGAACTGGGCATACCGATCCAAGATCATTGCGACACTACTTAAAGCCTAAAGACTAAAAACGATTTAGACTTCCTGTTCGCTTAAATAAAAATACGCTCAAGTTAGAAAGGACACGGACTGTTTGCAAATATCCTTTCACCTGAAATTGGATGATCAAATTCAAGACGAGTTGCATGAAGCATTAACCTAGGAGCTAGTTGGTAAGAAAACTCTGAGCCATATAGATCACAGCCGATAATAGGATGTCCACAGTACTGACTATGGATCCGTAGCTGATGCGTCCTTCCTGTTTCTGGAATAAATTCAACTCTGGTAATAGCAACAGAGTCGTTTATATTCTCAACTTTGTTACCCAGCTGCTCAGCTTGTTGCTCATGTTTTCTGTGAAGTTCTTTAGCCATCACTTTAAACAAAGAGCGAGCCGCTTTCCCCTCTTCTTCACAGATTTTCATCAATGGAAAGTTTGGCTTATCCTTTGCGATTCGCGCATCAATATATCCGTCTTGATTTTCCATCTCGCCAAGCAGCAATGCTGTATAGGTTTTTAACACAGTTCTTTCACTAAATTGCTTACACAAAAGCGCATTGATTGGTTTCTTAAGGGCTATTACCATAATGCCCGAAGTCCCCAAATCTAATCGATGAACTAAGGTACAGCCAGGAAAATCTTTAACTAATCGGTAGTGGACTGAGTCACGATTTGCAGGATGTTTACCCGATAGAGATAATAAACCTGAGGGCTTATTGATCAACAAAAGATGTTCATCTTGAAACAGAATGGTGATCTCCTCAAAACAAGGAGGTGCGATAAAATCGTCAGCCGGAGATGGATTAGCTAGCAATGATGTAAGCTCTATAGAGTGAAAGACGGCTAATGATACAGGAGTTTTCTCGATGCAACGAGCGCAGGAGTCACTTATTTACTAAGAATACTATGCTCAAAGATTAATCTTTAAATAGCAATAAACTAGAGGTAAATTGAGTCAATCTACGCATTCCTGGGATGTATTTCTCTCTCGAGTTCACCAATAGATACAAAATTTGAGTATGCACTTTATTGAATAAATAACTAACATTTAAAATATAACCCGAGATATTTTTAATCACAGTGATTACTTAATCATATAAATGCATATAAATACATATAAAAATAAGAGGGTTGATTGAAAACATAAGGCTCAGGCTAAGCAGAACGTGCATCCTTGTACGTTCCGTGGGGGCAAATTGTTTACATTAGAAGTGAAGCCTGAAGTTGATAAATCATCAGCAAGCTCACTGCAGGGTTTAACTATTTTCTTTCAGTAACATCCTGCAAAATTCTTAATTAAAAATCGATTCTAAAACCAATGCTAGCAATGGTGTCATCAAAATCTGAGTACTGTTTTACATCAAACTGACCAATTTCAGTATGCACACGTGTTGACTTAGATAAACGATATTCTGCGCCAATAGCCCATTGTGATACTTCTGGTACCTCAGTCGCAGCAGCACCTAACTTATCATAAACTCTGCCAGCAATTTTACCTGTACCAGAATCATCCTGACCGTATTGTGCTTTCAGTGTTAACTTATCAATTTGATATTTAGCGCTAACAATAAAGCCATCACCATCACGTTGCTGCCAGTTATCTAAATTAGGATTCACCAATTCAGAGCTTTGGTACATAGAACCAAGCATTAAGTTGTTATATTTGTATTGTGCAACAAGACGCACACCTTTGATGTCTTCTACACCATCAGTGTATGCTGCGGCTAAATAAACGTCACCTGTTTTAAATAGCTTATCACCATAAGTTAGTGCGACTTGGTAATTGCCATTATCACGACGAACGTCATCTTCAGCATAATAGTTATCTTCTAAGATATAGCTGGCACCAAACTGTAACTTGTTCCATTTAACCGTTTTGTACTCAAGTGAATCGCCCCAGCGCTTGTCGCCAGCAAATAAGCGATCGTGTTTCATCGAGTACATATCCATTGCATCAGATGTGCCTTTTGCCATCTTAAATACTGGATCCATACGACCTGCAGCAAGTTGACCTACCGTTGAGTGCTTGATACCAAGGAAAGTTGGACGTGCTGAAAATGGGTTATTGCTTTTACCTTCACTAGCACCGTTAACACCAACTTCGATTTGATAAAAAACGGTAAAATCTTCATTAAGTGCAGCGTTGCCTTTAACACCTAAACGACTCCAGTTATTTTCTAAAATAGTGCCACTTTTGCCACTGTGTGTTGCACTACCACTATCTGAGTTAGTTACCGAGTAATCGATACGTCCATAAAACTTATAGGCATCAGCCATAACACTTGGTGATGCTAAAACTGCTGCGGCTAGTAAAGTTAATTTAATTGTTTTCATCATCTTTTCTCTTAATTTTTAGAAACTTAAAAGTCAGACGACTCCCAATCGCATAGACATCGGGGAGCCGTACGTTAGGACTGTTTATTATTTTTTATGCTCTAGGAGCATGGCGTCTTGGCGCATCTCTTTATACAAAACGTCAGCTAAATTCAGGTAGTTATCCCAAGAATTTGAACGCTTTGTAAAACCTGTTGCAGCGTAACTGCCGGTATCACCGGTTGCTGGTAAGTCATCGATAAGGAACAGTGAACCGCCTTGCTGGAGATGAGCATTTAAACCATCGATCATTACATTAAAACCAATTCGGGCAGGCTCTACGTAGTTGATAGACTCATACTTAGATTGACGGTAAAACTTCTTCTGTGAGGCATCTTTAATTTGTGCTTTTTCATCAGCAAAGATTTCATCATAATGAGCTTTAGTGATTTTCTTAGTCTCGGTATCAACAACAATACGTAGCATTGCAGTTACACCAGTCCATTTTCCTTTTGCATCCATTAGTTTTTCAGCTTGTTGGTAGAATCTTTGCTTGCTACCTTCAGCGTTAATTTTTGCATGGATCTTTGCAGTTAGTGGAACCATAGATTGTTGAATACTGTTAGAAGCACCCGCAACCACATCGATGCCAGCATACTTTAGGCGATTTGGCTCTTTTAATTTATTACCTAGTGATGGGTCATAGTTAGGATTAGGATCGAAAGTTAACTTGTCCTGTTCAACCATTAACTTTTCCATTGTTAACGCTGATTGAACCCAGGCTGTTCCTTTCTTTTTACCCATTGAAAAGTTGTATTCAGACATACGCTTAGGCACGTCCTGATATAAACGAGTGTAATAATTTGGACGACCACTTTCATTGAACTCAGCAAAAATCACGTTATCTGAATTGTTGAGTTCAGTGACAATGGCAACACTGCCCATGTGCCCCTGACGGAAGCGTGCTTCTTCGTAGTAATAATCGCCTTTTAGCAAACCTAATTGAGGCTGAATAGACCATTTAAGTTTAAAATTATCATCACCCGACTCTTCTTTTGCCCCTACTGCGACGTATTCTGGTTGGCTGCCGTCAACTCGCGGAAGACTGTTGATTGCTTTTAAAATACCATTTGATGAATACGTTGCACCTGAAACAGCATCTATACCTTCATGACCATTATTAGTCACGACTTTGGACAATAGACGCTCAGCATTAAGGTAAAGAGACTCTGTTTCATTATGAGACTTAGTCTTAATCTCAACAATGTGACCATTTTTTACTTCTACAGTTAAGGTGATTAAGCCTTTTTTCCCTTTCGCAGACACATCATGAGTGCCATCGGTGTACTTGCCTTGATCCATTGTGCTAGAGCAACCGGCAAGCGTCATAGTGGCAAAGAGTACCGCGCTACTAACAAGTGTTTTATTGAATATTTTTAAGCTTTTCATTCTGTCGGCCTTCGAGTGTTATTTCATTGAGTTCAGAATAAAAGGTTTACAGTTCTTAACAATTGCGGAAAACCGCAATCCGTTAAATTAGGTGCTATTTATTTGACACAGTTAACACAAACAAATTTTGATAAACATTATTTTGCATCAGTATGATATTAATTTATTAATATCGACACTTTTAGGCTATATCATGAAACGTATTTACCTTGCCTTGCTTACACTGACTTTATCTAATGTTAGTTATGCTGATTCAATAAACGAAAGCAGTGAAAGCCCATCAGCAGCCAATAAAATAGCTCTTTCGAGTTTAAATTTATTGCCACCAGCACCTGACTTTGAAGTGATTAAGGTTGACACACATGGTCAACCTTATCGATGTGAAGGTAATGCGATAATATCTGAAGACCAAGGTGTAACTAATTTAACGACATTAAAATATTTTGGCACTTCCATTAGCATTAATATATATGACACTACAAATTCAAATATCAAAGCAGCCATGTGCAATGCGTTAAACGTGATACAGCAATACCATTACTTAGCATCTAACTATAGTACCTATCCCCATGTCATTAACATCAAGAGCATTAATAATGAACCAGAAAAAACTCATCATCTTGATCCAAAACTAACTCAACTAATTAAATCCAGCATAGATTGGTATGATAAAACGGATGGGTATTTTAACATCGCCTTGTCTCCGGTGATCGATATCTGGCGAGGTTATCGAGCTCAATGTAAAGGGGAACGCAAATCACAAGATAGATGTGAAATTCCGACTGAGGCTGAACTCAATGCAGTTAAACCTCTAATTAATATTAATAATATTGATCTAGATGTCGCGAATAATACTATAAAAATGCAATCTGGTATGAGTATCGATCTGGGTGGTATAGCCAAAGGCTGGATGGCTGAAATGGTTTATCGTCAATTAAAAATAGATGGGATAGAGAACTTTATGATCAATGCCGGTGGCAATATTCGCCATTATGGCATTCACCCACAAGGGCGTCAGTTTACAACTGCAGTCGAAGATCCTGTGTGCAAAAAATACAATAATGCCCTTGAACAATGTCAGAATTTCGCAGGTCAATTTCATGAAGTGATTACAGGAAAAGATATTACCGTGGTGTCGAGTGGAAACTATCTAAGATACTATCGTGTGAATGGTAAAGAATACCATCATATTATCAACCCTAAAACCTTACATCCAAAGCGTACTGGGATCTCAACGACTATAGTGATGAATAATAACCAAATCTATGCGGACATTATTTCAACAGCATTATTTCTGATGCCAGTTAACGAAGCTGTAGATTACAGCAACCACAATGATGACATTGAAGCAATATGGTATTTAAATTCAGCGGGAGACACGACTGAGAGTGACAAGTTCAATGACTATAGGTTGAGCTTTTAGCGACTGCTAACTTCTTCTATCATCTATCATCTATCATCTAACATTTAGCTTTAGTTGTTGAAAATGCTTGGTTGGATGAAATAGGTGTTGCTTTATAATGTCAGTTTGCATCATCAAAGGCAGTTTGGTAAAACTGCCTTCACTCTGTTTTAAGCTTCGTTGTAAAAACACATTAAACACTCAATTAAAAAACTGAATTTAAAAGCTCGTTTAAAATACTGATAGGCAAATTAACAATAAACATTTATTAGTCTAATGTAATTATCAAAATCATATTAATTAATATTTCAAAAAATTAAACTAATATAAATGGTTTATTAAGTTGAATATGTAGCGGTTTTCCGCATCAGCATAAAATGTGTGACAAACTTCACCTAGCGTCGGTTTTTACCACTACATTTATCTATAAGATGGTCATAATAGTCAGGTGTTTCTTTTCCATACTCAATGATGATAACTAAACTTCGCCCACTCTTAGCATTAAGTTGCCTGACTCTTTCTTGTTTTCAAGCATGTTATAGCTTTGCAGAAGACTCTACTCCTATTCGTGTTGGTGTATTGGCATTTACACATCCTGAAAACGTAGAGACGCGCTGGCAACCGACAATCGATAGAATGGCTGCTGACTTAAGCATGCCTTTTGAATTAGTCGCATTAACACCGAGTGAGTTAGACGCGGACGTTTCTCAAGGTAAATTAGATTTTTTAATCACCAATGCGTTAACCGGTGTTAGCTATAAAAAAGATTTTGGCACAAGTACCCTTCTTACCTTAGTTCCTCAAAATAATAAGCACCCGACTCAATCTGTTGGCTCTGCATTAATCATGCGTGCGAACGAGCAAGTTGGCAGTTTAGCTGATTTACGAGACCTTAAAGCAATTTCAACCGATAAACAGGCCTTCGGCGGTTTTCAAATATTTGCAGGAGAAATGGCCCATAATGGTCTAAATCCTTTCAATGATTTTAAGCAGTTACGATTTGTTGGCTTTCCCCAGCAAAAGCTGTTGTCACTAGTCGTTAACGGTCAGGCTGACATAGCGATTTTACCCACTTGTGTACTTGAAAACGCAATATTGAAAGGAGAGATTGCGGCAAATACCTTGCAAGTCGTGCTCACTAAAAACGTCCCTAGCTTTCACTGCCAAACCTCAAGCGAGTTATATCCCTATTACTCTTTTTCTAAGCTGGGCAAGACTGATCACCGCTTAGCAACTGAAGTTGTGCGCTCATTACTGACGATAAAACCTGTTGATCTTGCGGCAACACAAGGCCGCTACGACTCATGGTCAGCCACGGTTAACGATAGCCACGTTTTTTCGCTATTGAAGCAGCTCAATCAATGGCCATTTGTAACTAACTGGACCTCTATTTTTAAGAGTGCACTTCCTTGGGCGTTGGCTGCCGCCATATTTCTTTTATTCGGCTATATTCATCACCTAAGAGTGAAACGCCTGGTAGTGCTACGCACACGAGATCTAAAAGCTGAAGTAGAGCTACACACTCAAACACAAAAAGCACTACTCGAACAAACAAAGCAGTTTTATAAGGCTCAGCGCGTGTTGTTAACTGGTGAAATGGCGTCAGGGATAGCCCATGAACTGAATCAACCTCTAGCAGGGATCCGTTATCTTACTCAGGGTTGTATTTACCGGCTGTCTGATGAGCAGGTCGATCTTAAAGAGGCCATGACTAAAGCGATTCAACAGGTTGATAGAGCTCAGTCAACAATTAAGCGCTTTAGGCACTTCTGCCAACAACCCAGTGTTATGAGCGAGTGTTGTTTAAATCAGGTCATAGAAGATACGCTTAGCCTGATGGCCGCTGAGTTTACTCGAATACAGCTAACCCCAGACTTTGATAGCTTAGAGGTACGTTTGAAAGCTGATCCGAGTCTTCTGCAACAAGTATTTGTCAATATCATTCGTAATGCACTCGATGCTATGGCGCAGATACAGGCGCCCTGCCTATCTATAACGCTCTCTAAGCAAGCAGGACTGGCTTCAATTGTATTTAAGGATAACGGCACAGGTTTAAGCGAAACGGCCTTAGAGCGGTTATTCTTCCCTTTTGAGACATCAAAAGAGAACGGCTTAGGGCTTGGGATGATAATCTGTAAACGGATCATCGAAGAACATGGCGGAGAGATCATCGCGGCCAACAATAACCTTGCAGGCTTACCCGCCCCCGGTCTAACCATTACAATAACCTTACCGATTTAGGGAGCTCAAATTGTGTAATTTATATCTAGTCGATGACGATCAAGCAGTATTAGATTCTTTGACATGGATGCTAAAGGGTCTTGGATTCCAGCCTCTAGGGTTTTTATCTGCCGATAGTTTTTTAAGCCAAGTCGATATTCAAAGTGAGGCTATTGCGATCTTAGATGTGCAGATGCCAGGTATGGATGGTAGTGCATTATTAGCGCACCTCACTAAGGCTCAAAGCCCAATCGCTGTAATCATGTTAAGCGGTCATGGCAATATTGCTATGGCGGTACAAGCGATTCAAAAAGGTGCTTTAGACTTTCTTGAAAAACCAGTCGACGGTGACAAGCTAGTCGTGTTACTTGAGCAGGCCAAAATCCAAACACAGCTTAACTTACGGCGTAAACAGGCCCGCGAAGAATTAAGCTGTAAGCTTGAAGCTTTAACTCCTAGAGAGTATGAAGTGATGGAAAAGGTGTTAGAAGGTAAGCTTAATAAAGTGATCGCTGCTGAGCTTAATATCGCACAGCGTACCTTAGAGCTTCACAGGCAGAAGGTAATGCAAAAAATGCAGGTGAGTAATGTTGCTGAACTTGCGTATCTAATGGGCAAGAGTACCGATTAGCGCATTTCGTCTTATAGTAAATGCCCATTAAGCAATGCGACTTTTAGGGCTGCGTCTAAATTGAGCCCAGCGGGCGCAGAACTCCCAACCTTTGTCTTGGCATACAAGCCCTGCGCTATAACGGCTTTTGACTAAGAGTGTACTGTAAGACTTAATCTTGAAATAGTTATCAATCGGTTTTGAGCTCACCTTAGAGCTGGCTTTTTCTAAGGTATTGCTCAAAATAACCACCGCAGAAAACAAAGCGATCAACATAATAAAAGCATGTCTAAGCGCTCCGCTAAATCTTGACCAAACCAATACCTTACTCGCTGCCATCCATTGCCCTTATCTATCTGCTATTGAATATTAAGCATAACGTATATGACAACAGATTCAACGCATTGATTTGGCAGTGTTACGATTGTGTTTACAGGTGGCGGTAAACATATCGGCACTTAGCTCTTGTTAAAAGCCACTTTTTGGTAAGCATCTAAGTATTCCTGCTTAAGCTGAGTCAAAGCCGACTCTTCTCTGTTGTTACGACTACGTCCGTGCAGTGAGGACTCAACAAAGAAGGCGAACCAAGACTCTAATACCGCAGAATTTTCAGTTTCCCCTGCCGCTGACAGCGCTAGCGCGGCAACCTCAGCTGTACCGAGTTGAAAGTCTCGAGCCCCTTTTCTAAGTGCATAAGACGCGGTTGACTCTGGTGAAAATGAAAAAAGTGGTAAATGATGTAGATACTCACTCTTTCTAAACATTTTAATCGCTTCACGCCAGCTACCATCTAACAAGATAAGCAGTGGCTTCTTACCCGCAGGCAACAAAGATGGCTCTACTCGATCTACGACTTGCTGCCCTTCTACCGCATATTCAGACGGGAAGATCACATAAGGCTGATAACTGGGATCATTAATAATCGACAGCATCTTACGGTTAGGCTCACTACGAGACCAAATAAAAGCATGAGTATCTGGAATGATATCCGCAATTAAACGGCCACTATTACTCGGTTTAAGTACCTCATCGTCATACATGATGAGCATAAAGCCCAGTTCACTATCAATTTGCTTGCGATAACGACAGGTACAGAGCTTTTCTGCTAACAGACAAGATTGGCAGCGGATAATATTTTTACCTCTGGCGGTAAAAGGCCGAGAAGAGATTGCTTTTCTGTATTCATACAGACGATGAATGGCATGCTTTTGCAAAGTCATTTTAGCTAAAACCTTAAACAAAAAGCCTACACATAGGTAGGCTTTTAATGGTTAGTTAATCGGCATACTTATAGTATACGTCTTAACAAAAAATCTGCTTTCAGACGCTTAATACGCTTCATTATCTTACGCACTGGCGCAGGATAATTATGTAACGTTTCAATCTGACTATAGTGGAACAACCGCTCAGTATGCTCAAGAATATGCGCTTGTTCTTGTTCAAACTTCTCTTTCCAGCATTCATTATCGTCTTGCAATAACAAGCCATTCTCTAGATCTAAAGCCCAGGCTCTTGGATTGAGGTTACTGCCGGTGATCATATGACGATTACTGTCAGCACTGATCCCCTTCAAATGGAAGCTGTTACGGCCATCTTTCCAAAGATGGATGTTTAACTGGCCATTCTCAATCGCCCATTGCTGACGTTTGGCAAACTTTCTCAGCGACTGCTCATACATATAAGGCAGAGCGCCAATAGTTGAGAACTCTTCTTCAGGTGGGATATAAAAATCGTTTGAGGTTTTATCACCCACAACGATATCTATTTTCTTACCTTTGCGCAGATGCTTAGCTAATGCTCGAACCAAGATGTAGGGCGGATTAAAATAGGGTGTGCAAATAAAGAGTGAGTCTTGTGACTCCTCTACCATGGCAACAATCACCTTGTTTAACTTGTTTTTTTTACGCCCAAGACCTACTAACGGCGTGACGCGATTACCGATCCGAGTCTCACTGTAGTTGTACTCAGCTTTAGATAAACGGTGCTTTAAACTGCTTACTTCAGCTTTAGTCGGTAGCTGTTCAGTTTCTTTAGGCTGAGTCAATGAGCTGACTGCAACATCGTTCACTAAATACGTTTGGATCATTTCACGCATACTGCGAGCCAGCTCTGCAGACTCAATCACGTGATAGCGGTCAAAACGATACTTATCATTTTGATGAAGATAGATGTTATTTAAGCTTGCGCCGCTAAAGATCACCGTATCATCAATAATAAAGCCCTTAAGATGCAGTACTCCCATAAACTCTCGGGATTTAACCGGTACACCTAAGATATCGATTGGATGCTCGGCAGCCTCAATGACCTTGCGATACATGAAGTAATTGCCACTGTCACCCTTGTGGCCGATTAAGCCACGACGGGCACGATGAAAATCAACAAGGACTTTTACATCTAATGCAGGGTTCTGGTTTTTAGCCTCTATTAAAGCGGCAATAATTTCTCTACCCGCTTCGTCATCTTCTAAATAGAGTGCAGCGATATAAATAGAATGCGTTGCAGTTGCAATTCGAGATAACAATTCAGCTTTTAACGCTTTAGGCGTTAGCAGCCATGAAAGCGAATCTGGTTGTAGCGGTATGCCACCTAGCTTACTCAGCAAGGCTCTCTCCTTAATAGTGCTGACCATCTTTGTAATAAGTGCTCGGTTCAAGCTGTCTAAACATGACAATGACATGTTTTAGCCCCGGATAAACCTTTAGTAAGGCTTCACGGATAACCGTTTGTGCACGATGGTGTGTTTCGGGATCTTTTGGAAACCATAACACCTCGACTTGAGCAATATCTTTGATCTGTTCGCCATCGCGATAACTATTGCTGTTTATCCAATCGAGAATGAAAGACTCTGGTTTTGCCTGACAGATATCGGCTAATGCCTCAAGTAGGTCGATACTCAGTGTGGCAACTGCCGCTTCAGGTATTCCGCTAACTCTTATATGTGGCATAAAGATCCTCCTAGATAAGGGCATAGAAATTACCGATTTAAGTCAGTTTGAGCAAGGCTTTTCTGTTAATAACCCTCTCTAGAGCCAGTTTTAGATGGGTTCTTGCGCGGTTAGCCAAAATAATAGTCAGAATATGCTGGCTCATTCCATGACGATTTTTATATTTCAACAGCCTAAGTTTGCCAAAAGCGTCACTGATAATGACGCGCACTTTTGCTAATATGGCACTAGTTATTACGCTTTGGACAACTTGATGAATATTAAGACACTGGTAACCTTATTGATCGTGCTATTGGGTGCATGGAGCATATTTCATTTTAAAGCCCAACTGGGGATTTTAGTATTACCACTATTTTTCGGACTGGTTTTGTTTGTCACTTTTAGGCTGTATCGCTTGATGGAGAAAGACGATCCTAATAGCCCTGACTAGAATCCACTCAGGGCTCGCATAGCTATTTTGACGTTTTCTGTTTCTTCTTTTATCAGCTTTTATATAAGCTTGTCGCACATATCTTTACACATAGAACAAGGGCTCACTTTTGCATAAACGCGTTATTGCCTCCACTCTCAGCCTAGTGCTGCTTGCAGCTCCCGTATTAGCTAATGATTACTTAGCTAATATAGTTAAAGTCATAGAACCTAAGACCTCTCAAACAGCCATCGTTGTCAGCCCTCTTGATAGCAATGGTAAAGATCTAAAAGCTGAAGTGGAGTTTCGTAAGGACGCAGAGCGCTTGTTTGTTCCTGCTAGTACAATGAAGCTGCTAACAGCCGTAGCGGCTACTACGGCACTAGGCAGGGACTTTAACTTTACAACACAGATAGATTCTTTTGTCGGTATTAAAAACAGTCGTATTGAGGGTGACTTATTCTTAAGGTTCGATGGTGATCCAACACTGACAACAAACGATATAAGACAGTTATTTAAACAACTTCAAAAACAAGGCCTAAACCATATCGACGGTAACCTTTATTTAGTTGGCGATCAGCAAGAAACCCTCCAGGCACCAGGTTGGGTTTGGGATGACTTAGGGATCTGTTACGCCGCGCCTGTTTCCCGATATATCCTTAATCAAAACTGTGTCAAAGCCAAACTCGAACCGCGTCTTGCCGATAATCAGTCAACTCTTACGTTCAGCCAATTTGAACCTATTTCCATCACTAACTCCGCTATTTTCGACAAAATCGACAACATTCCTTTTTGCGAGTTAAGCTTACAACGCCATTCTAATAATCACTTTTCGTTATCGGGTTGCTACGCAGGCCAAAAGCCGTTGAAGCTAGCGATTGCCGTATCCGACCCAGCTCTTTATGCTCAAAATAGTCTGACTAATATGCTGGAAAACTTAGGGATCACCATCAAAGGCCGTGTTCTGCTAACCAGCAAAAGACCCGCGAATACCTTATTGCTAGCGCAGCACAAATCTAAGCCTCTTTCCGAGCTGACTGATATCATGTTGTTAAAATCAGACAATTTAATCGCAGACAGTCTGTTAAAGCGTCTAGGACAACATGTTTATGGCGTGTCTGGTTCATTTATTAACGGTAGCGCGGCAATGAAGCAGATCTTAACCAAGCAAGGGATTGATCTTAGTAGTGCCAATATTGTCGATGGTTCAGGTTTATCTCGCTATAACCTACTCAGCGCCGAGCAACTCAGCCAAGTTTTGCTACTAATCAAACAAGACAAACAACTGAACTTCTTAATTGATCAACTACCTATTGCTGGTAAAACGGGGACCTTAACTTATCGCCGCGGCTACACATCCACACCTTTGAAAGGTGTTGTGTTGGCGAAAACAGGCTCAATGATGGGAGTGGCGAACTTAGCAGGCTTTATTAAACAAGATGGACGTTTAACCCAAGCGTTTGTGATCTTAGAAAATGGACATAGTCCTTCAGTCAAAAAGACTGAAATAGCCCCTTTTAACGTGCTTTTTTTACAGTCTGTGGTCAAAAATAGACAGCCCTAATAGATGCAAAAAATTGATGCGTCTGCGCTAAAATCGATTTAAGAGATTATTAGCAACAGGTACCAACTGCAAATAAAAACGCCACTATTAAAGTGGCGTTTGGTTTTACAACATGAACTTATCGCAATGTGCGGCTAGAATAGATCGGCATTCATCTGCATAATTGACGCGTCACCCATACTCACCTGTGATAAGTGGAAATCTGCTTTAGCGAGTAGCTTGTCAAAATAGAAACGACTCAAGTGTGCTTTTTGCTGCTTAAAGTTATCGTCTTCATGATCATTGGCCGCATCAAGCATAGCCAGCCAGAAACAACCATAAAGGCTATAACCAAAGGCATCTAAATAGTCGACAGCGCAAGCGTTAATCAAAGCAGGTTGTGACAGTTTGTTTTCATTCACCTGTTTTGCAACGTCTAACAGTTGCTCTAATAAAGAGAGTACCTTAGCTTTGTCAGCATGGCTAACATGCTGATATCCATTAATGTTAGTCACTTGCTCAGCAATAAATTCTGACAGTGCAGCAACATTGTCACCGGTAACTTTACGGCCGAGGAAGTCAATCGCTTGAATGCCATTAGTGCCTTCATAGATCTGCGCTATACGGGTATCACGTACTAGCTGTTCAATTCCCGTTTCGCGAATATAGCCATGACCACCAAACACTTGCTGCGCCATGATAGCCGCGTCTAGCCCACGATCACTTAAAAACGCTTTTGAAACAGGTGTAAGTAGCCCCATAAAGCGGCTAGCCTTAGCTTTAACATCGGGATCTTCTGAGTACTTAGCTAAGTCTAATTGTTGCCCGGTATAGACAGATAATGCGCGTCCGGCGTCCGTTAAGGTTCTAATCGTCAACAACATACGTCTGACATCACCATGGACTATGATTGGATCGCAGCTAGCACCCGTTGGAGAGCCACCCGCTGCCACGCCCTGAACTCGTTCTTTCGCGTAGTCTGCTGCCATTTGATATGCAGCTTGTGAAGTCCCGAGTCCTTGAATACCAATAGCTAAACGTTCGTAGTTCATCATGGTAAACATACAGACCAGACCACGGTTTGGTTTACCAATCAGGTAACCCTCTGCATCATCGAAGTTCATCACACAAGTTGCCGAGCCCTTAAGCCCCATCTTGTGCTCAATAGACCCAACCGTCACCCCATTGGCATCACCTAGACTGTTATCAGCGTTCACCTTAATCTTTGGCACTAAGAACAATGAAATGCCACTGGTGTTTGGCAATTTAGCTAGCACCAAGTGAATCACATTTTCTGTTAAATCATGATCGCCACCAGTGATAAAAATCTTGCTACCTGTGATCTTGTAGCTACCATCTTCATTAGGCACCGCTTTGGTGCGGATATTACGCAGATCTGAACCTGCTTGTGGTTCAGTCATATCCATGGCACCAGCCCACTCGCCGCTATACATCATAGGTAGATACTGCTCTTTGATCTCCTCACTGCCATGGGCATGAATAGCGAGCGCAGCCCCTGCTGTTAATGAGCCATAAAGCGTAAACGCGTTACAGGCGCTATATGCCATCTCATCAACAAGTACACCTAGCATCTTAGGCATTCCCATACCGCCAAACTCTGGATCGCCACACAAGCCTACCCAGCCACCTTCTGCATATTGGTCATAGACAGCTTTATACCCATCAGGTGTGATCACCTTATCAGCTTCGTGACGTATCCCTTGCTCATCGCCACTGCGATTAATAGGATGGATCAGTTCTCGGCTAATCTTGTCTGCTTCATCTAAGATAGCCGCAGCAGTATCCATATCTACAGTTTCTGCCATTGCAGGCATTTCAGACCAAGTTTTTGGTGCATCAAAGACTTTTTCAAGTAAGAAGCGCATCTCAGCTAATGGGGCGTTATATGGGTTCATATAGGGCTCTTAAACAGTGGATTAAAACAGTTGTTTCAAATCTATCAGAAGTAACAACAAATGACACCCCTTTCGCGTTAAATCTTTTGCTAAAATCGACATCTGCATTTAATTAATTTTTCTGTTACCAAAATTATCTATTACTTAGCTAAGTACGTATTAGCTACTTACATATAAGCTAGGTACATAAACAGCATAGCCAGGTCGTGTATTGCAGCAGTAACCTTATTCTTGTGCAGCTTATAGATAATTATCATTCCAGTTATTTCTATACCTTTGCAATCATTGACTAATATTTAACTATCAGTTTGAATTAATTTCTATGGGGTCAACATGATCACAGCGTATTGCTATGAGCATCGCCAAGTAAATGCTATAAGTCTTAATGTTAATGAGCCTTTACCAGAAACAGCAATATGGCTGGATATATATCAACCTATTGAGGCGGAAAGGCTATGGTTATCCAGCTTTTCCTCCGATGTTGTGCCCGATAAGGAAGACAGAAATGAAATTGAGGCTTCTTCACGCTTTTACCAAAACAGAGATGGTCTACACGTTAACTCTCTATTCAGCCAAAAATCAGGCCAGTCACTAAGCTCAGTTAACATTTACTTTAATCTTAGAGAGCGGCTATTAATCACCATGCGAGATGATGATGAACGATTAATTGACTCATCATTAAGCCAGCTGCAAGAGTCTTCCACTCTACAAGTGACGCCGCTGCAATTATTCATCAAGCTTTTCAAGGCAAAAGTTGACCATCTAGCGGATCTGATAGAAGAAATCTATAGCACTTTGGAAAATGTTGGTCATGAAATATTTGAAAAAGAGCATATTGATGAGGTGTTTAGACTCATTACAAACAGAGAGGACACCAATGGTAAGATCCGTCTAAACCTGCTCGATACCCAACGTGCACTGAACTACATACTGCGTGATAATGAAATTAAACTGACTGACGATGAAACGAAAGATATTAATAATATGCTGTCTGATATCGCGTCGTTAATACCACATACTCAGTTTATTTTTGAGAAAATTAACTTTCTAATGGATGCCGCCATGGGGTTTACGGGATTACAGCAAAATAAAATCAGCAAAATTTTTTCTGTCACTGCAATTGTGTTTCTCCCACCCACATTAATAGCCAGTACTTATGGTATGAACTTTGAGAATATACCTGAGGTCCATTGGCACTATGGCTACCCATGGTCAATAGCACTGATGTTTGCCAGTGCTGCTGCGACCTTCTGGTTTTTCAAAATAAAGCGCTGGCTATAGATGACATTCAAGCTAATTGGGTTAACGGCAAACACATTTTTGGACAAAAGCTATTCACCACGAAGGACACGGAGCGCTACGCTACACGAAGAAAAGCAACAGCTAGAACAAAAACAACAGTAAAAGACTGGCATCAAACATTTTGATCTTTAGCTCTACGCTCTTCTCCGTGACCTCCGTGAAAGCGAAGCGCTTCGTGGTGAGATTAGTGCTTTTTAAAAGTTATGCTTATACGACAGAATTTCTTGGTGATCACAGATACTTCGTAAGCGAGTGGCGAACACCGTCTTCACTTTGATCTACAACGTCCTAAAATCTTTGCTATTACTTCAAAAAATAAGGGCGCGTAATGGCAAAGCATACACCCCAGCAATGGCAAGAACTCGTTAAGCTTCAACAACAAAGTAAACTATCCGTTACCGACTTTTGCCGGGAGCATACTCTTGTACCTAAATCTTTTTATTATCATCAAAGTAAAGCGTTAAAGACTGAGGCCACCTCGGGGTTTTCACAAGCCATCATTAAGCCAGATATTCCAGTGCCTATTGCCCAAAAAGGGCAAGTCATCACTCTAGCAACGGCTATTGGTGATTTGGTTTTCCCTGCTCAAATTTCTCCAACAATCATTATCGATGTCATCAAAGGCTTGCAGTCATGATTATGTTTCAAGCGCTAGCCAAGGTATACCTGTACCGTGACTTCATTGATTTTCGAAAATCCATCAATGGATTAAGTGCGGTGGTTGAGCAGGAAATGGAATTGCCTTCCACCGATGGCAGCGTGTTTGTGTTCTGTAATAGAAATCGAAATAAGCTCAAAATTCTTTATTGGGACAAAACCGGCTTTGCGCTTTGGTATAAACAGCTTGAGCGAGACAAGTTCAAGTGGCCAGCCAACATTAATGCCGAGCAGATGGTGTTATCTGAACAGCAGTTTCATTGGTTACTTTCAGGTTTCGATATTGTTGGTCATCAACACGTTTTCGTTGAAAGATATTGCTGATTGATCAGCTGTGAGAATGCTGATTTCATCAATCAGATCACTGCTATTGCCTATTTATACTCGCTTTTTGGTAAAATAATCGCATGACCAAAAGCATCCAAACTTTACTCGACGACAACGCTTTACTTCAACAATTACTGTTGGAGCAACAAGCGTTGCTTGAGAGTAAAGACAGTCAGATTTTTGAGTTGAACCAATCATATCAAACTTTACTGGAGCAATTTCGTCTCGCCCAGCATCATCGCTTTGGTCGAAGCAGCGAAGTGTGTGAGGACCAAGGTGAGTTGTTTAATGAAGCAGAAACACTGGCTGAAGACGACACTTTAGCTGTCGATACCACACCAGAGGCAGAAACCACTCCGCCAAAGACAAAAGAAAAACCTAAGCGTAAGCCGTTGCCGGAGCACTTGCCACGTGTTCAAGTGTTCCATGACATTGACGAAGCGGACAAGCAGTGTGATTGTTGCGGTCATCAGCTTCAAAAGATGGGCGAGAATATCAGTGAAAAACTGGAGTTCATACCCGCTAAAGTCAGAGTCATAGAAAATATTCGCTTGAAGTACAGCTGCCAGCATTGTGAAAAGCACGGTACCCAGAGCAACATCAAACAAGCACCTTTGCCAAGTAGCCCCATACCAAAAGGCTACGCCACTCCCAATTTGCTCAGCCAAATCATCACCAGTAAATATCAGTACGCCTTACCGCTCTATCGGCAAGAAATGCTGTTCAAGCAACATGGTATTGAGTTAAATAGAAAGACCATGGCCGACTGGATGATGAAATCGGCAGCCTTGTGTAAACCCTTATATGATTTACTGCACCAGCAGCTGTTACAGCAACCTGTTATTCATGCCGATGAAACCACGCTCAAAGTGATTAACGATGAGCGAGTGAAATCCTATATGTGGGTGTACTGCTCGGGTGCAGATGGACCGAGTATTGAGCCTAGATATCAAGGTTTGCGTAACATCGTGCTGTACGACTATCAAGATGGAAGCCGTGCCAGCACCTGCGTGAGCCACTTTCTTGCCACAGAGCAAACGGTGAGTGGTTACCTACAGGTTGATGGCTATGCGGCTTATCAGCGTGCAAGCGATAAACTGGTCGGCTGCTGGGCCCATGCGCGGCGAAAATTCAAAGAAGCATTAGTGGCGCAAGGAAAAAGCAAAACAGGCAAGGTGAGCAAGGCAGATATGGGGCTGAGCATGATAGCTAAGCTGTACCGAATAGAAACGCAAATCCAAGCGTTGAAGCTTGAAGAACGACTGTATTTTAGGCGTACTCACTCACGTGCCCAGCTGGCGATATTTAAACAATGGTTGGACAAGTCAGTCCAACAAGTCTCAAAGAGGAGTAAACTCGGCGAAGCCATTCAATACAGCCTCAACCAGTGGTCAAAGCTGAGGCGTTACACTGAAGACAGTCGGCTCAATATCGACAATAACCGTGCAGAGCGCGCCGTAAAACCATTTGTGATAGGACGGAAAAACTGGCTGTTCAATCACAACCACCGTGGCGCTGAGGCGAGTGCCATTTTATACAGCATGATAGAAACGGCCAAAGCTAACGGCTTAATCCCGTTCGATTACATCGAACACTGCCTAGAGCAGTTATCTTACGCTGACTGCGATCTCAATAAGCTCTTACCCTGGAACATGGCTTTAGCCAAGGCGTAATTCACCTGACGCTCACTGTGTACCTTTCGTAAGATTCGCCATACAACCGTTTCAGTTTGTATCATTACTTCGTTTTTGTAGCGCTGCAGATGCTGGTTTGTTAGCGTTTTGTCTTGAGGGGTTTCTATGAAGTTACTAGTTTCAATCATTTCTTTGATTTATTTATTAATATTTATTCCCAAATTTGGTGACTACTTAGTTGTTTTTGATGGTTTAGGAGCAAATCAAAGCAAGTATATTTTATTATTTTTGTATTTACTTGTGGTTGTGATGGCACATTTAATTAGCAAGTCCAGACCTGAACTATTTACATCTATGTTAATCATTATAGTGGTGATTACTTACAGTTCAGAATTTGAATACCTTAATGAAGGTGTAACAAAGTGCGGTTACTTCACCTTTGAAAAATCACCTGATGGTCTATCCGCTTTGACAGTCTATAAACAGCAAACCGCTATTAGCTTTAGGGTAAAAAATATTTTTTTATTCGATTTCAACGGTTCACTAGGAGAACCACATATTTACTTAGATAAGGGGGAGATTAAGTTCGAGTTACAAAATATGGAGGCCGAGTTTTCACAGTGTGATGCGTCAGGCAGCAAAACTAAATGGATGAAATTAAGAGATAAGGAAT
>NZ_BPFA01000043.1 GCF_019655055.1 Shewanella sp. MBTL60-112-B2 | reverse complement strand
TTATTCTACGTTTAAGCTTGTTAACGCAGTATCAGAGCCGCTAAAACTCGCCATTCTCGAGCGTTTTTGGCTGCCTACTTCTGCGTTGAATAACTTCACAAGGGAGCAACCATTCTTTCAGTTACTCGCCTTGAATTTGTTTGCCAAAAACGCTCTGAGTAGATCAACTTCTTATACTGATTGGTATAACAAGCGAACTCTGATATCACTGATGTAAAAATCGCTGTTTATTAGAGTTAAACAGTGGAATATGAGCTTGATGAAGTGGAATGTTTTTAAGGATAAAACCAAATAAAATCTAAAGCAGATCCTCTTCAGCGCAAATATTAAAGAATTCAGCGACTGTCATGGACTAGCTAAAACAAAAAAAGGAGCCCTAGGCTCCTTTTTCTATTATTGCGTTACATGTTAACGCGTCTTGCGATCTTCTTGCATTAATTCAGAGAAGCCTTCATAAACTGCGCTAACCACCTCACTAGAGAGAGGTTCGTTTTTCGCATTTAACAGATGGATTTCTGTTTTATCATCGGCTCCATCTTTTAGCTCAATCCGGTAAGAGCCAGCCTCAATCGGCAGTTCTTTCTCACTCCATAATGAACTCCAGAAGCCTGAGTCATCGGTAACATTGATATAAAGCAGTCCTTTATTGCTGTCCATATCGATGATCTCAAAGCCCATCTCCGGTAATACGATTCGTAGACGATCCCAAGTACGTTTAAACTTAGCATCTGCCAGCCAATATGCTTGCTCTTCGGCTTGGGCAATCAGGTCCACATCAATACCTAAGCTTTGCTTAAGACGTTTAGCCTTAAGAGCTTTGGCACGCTCAATGCTGATGTAACTAATTGAGTCATTCAACCGATCGATCGTATAGCGACGCTTATCTTCGCCACTTAACAGTATGTCTTGTAAATCACCATCGAAGCTTTCTTCATGTTCGATAAGATCGATAGTTAAGTTACCGCTACGACCATGTGGGCGTACATCGACATGATACATGTAGCGCTGCTTAAGCTTGTAAACTTTATCGCTGCCCCAAAAACTTGATTCAATTACCTGATCACTTTCAATCCAATCGGTCTCAAGTGTGCCTTTTTGGTAATCTTCACTTCGTAGCGAAATTGATTTGCTAGCGAAATAGTCTTTCAAGACATCAAACAGTTCTTCTTTAAGATCGATATCGTTATCAATTGACTCAACAACAATCTTAATATTATCAGTCCCGTCTTCTACACGAGTACCTTCAGCCATTGGCAGTACCTGTAGAGGTGGACGAATATCTAAACTCTTACCGACTAAGGTTACATCGACTTTACTTCCTACAGCAGGAATATCGTATTCTTTACTGTACGTCGGCGCATGTAGGCCTTCAGGAATAACTAATTGTGGCTCAACAGTCAGATCTTGGTAGTTCTGATCTGTATCGTTAGCTTGCCTTCTGTCAATTGGCGTACTACATGCAGTAACGGCTGCAACTAAAATCAGTGGTGATATTTGCTTTAGCATTTATTATTTAACCTCTATTCGGGCATTTTTCATCGCTTCTAGCAACAGACCATGAAACTCGGTAGAAAGTTCAGTCAAAGGTAAACGAATTGTTCCGTTGCTAATAAGTCCCATACGATGGACAGCCCATTTTACAGGGATAGGGTTAGCTTCGCAAAACAAGACACTAAACAAATCTTTAATAGACTCTTCAGCCGATAGTGCCGCTGAAATATTGCCACTAAGAGCCGCATCACACATGGCTTTAAACTCTTTTGGTACGATATTATTTGCAACAGAAATAACGCCATTACCGCCTAATGAGAGAAACTCTCTTGCTGTCGCATCATCGCCGCTATAAAGAAGGAAATCGTCACCACATAAATTACGTAGCTCTTTGACACGGGAAAGATCACCCGTCGCCTCTTTAACACCTATGATGTTTTTAATACCAACAAGCTGAGCGACGGTTTCAGGACGCATATCGACAGCGGTTCTACCTGGAACGTTATAAAGGATTTGCGGTACATCAGTACTCGCGGCAACCGCAGTATAATGCGCAATAAGCCCCTTTGGCGTTGGCTTATTATAATAAGGCGTAACACCTAACATGGCTGCTACACCGACATTAGATAGACCTTTAGTTAACTCTACCGCTTCAGCGGTGGCATTGGCGCCATTACCACCAATAATTGGAATTCTGCCCGCAGCAAACTTTACCGTCTGCTCAACAACAGCAATATGTTCTTTAGCTGGTAATGTAGCTGACTCACCAGTTGTGCCAACAGCAACGATGGCATCTGTACCTTGGGCGATATGGTACTCAACTAAACTTTCAAGACTTTTATAATCAACTGTGCCGTCACTATTCATTGGCGTGACTAAGGCAACGATGCTTCCGTATATCATGTGTATTCCCCAAGGGTTCAGGACAGGCTATGGTACTGATGCAATCCACTAAAAACAAGCACTACGACGCAAGACTTAAGCATATTCATCATCAAGTTGAAACATATTAAATATGTTACAAGATCACAATGACAAGGGTCGCAATCTGATTAACTTGTGATAGCATTAGCCACCGCATAGAAAACCGTTATTTATTTGACGCTTTTTTAAAGTCTAACTAATAAAAAAATGGGGTATTGAATGTCCAATCACTTGGTCGTTACTGCAATGGGGGTCGACCGTCCTGGTATTGTAAGTAAATTTGCACGACTCGCGAGTGAGTGTGACTGCGATATCGTTGATAGTCGCATGGCACTTTTCGGTAACGAATTTACCTTGATTATGATGCTTTCGGGCTCATGGCCATCTATCACCAAGATAGAGTCAACATTACCCAGCTTAAGTGTTGAGTTAGAATTATTAACGGTGATGAAACGCACCTCAAAACATACACCGCAAAATTACATCTCCAATTTAGAAGTTAATTTCAGTGGTCTCGATCAGCGCGGCACGATGAAAAAGATCACTCAGTTCTTAGCTGACCGATCGTTAGACCTCGCAGCGGTAAAATCCCATGCTGAAGAAGATGCGACAGGGAGACCAACACAAAACATTAGTCTAACCATTAATGTGCCTGAGAAAGTTGACCTAGATAAGTTAGAAATCGGTTTAAATGAATTAGCAAATGAACTAACACTAGAATGTGCTATTGAGCGTATGCAAGGTGTCGAAAGCTAAAATTTTTAAGGATAACAATATGAAAACCTTAACCGTTGGCGAACAAGCCCCGTTATTTACCTTACAAAACCAAAGAGATGAAACCATCAGTCTTGCTGAGGCCTTAACATCCGGTCCAGTACTGGTTTACTTCTACCCCAAAGCCTCTACTCCGGGCTGTACAGTGCAGGCTTGTGGCCTGAGAGACAGCAAGGAAGATCTCAATGACTTATCTGTGACTGTGTTAGGCTTAAGCCCAGATCCAGTTGCCAAACTTGCAAAGTTTTCCGACAAGCAAGCGCTTAACTTTTCACTACTCAGTGATGAAGACCATGCAATTGCCGATGCGTTTGGAGTGTGGGGCGAGAAAAAGTTTATGGGTAAAGTTTACGATGGCATTCACCGTCTGAGCTTCTTAATTGGCCAAGATGGCAAAATCGCTCACGTGTTTAATAAATTTAAAACCAAAGACCACCACGAAGTCGTACTCGCACATATAAAGGGTCAATAATGTTGATCGAAAAAAGGAGCCAATTGGCTCCTTTTTTTATACTACATAAGGATAAATTAACGCTGCAGCGATTGACCACATAGTAATACAAATAAACCTATCTAAGTAACACCATGCCTTAGGATTTTTAAACACAGGACTTAAGTATTTTGCCCCTAGACTTAAACTAAAGAACCAAACAAAAGAAGCCAATACTGCACCGGCTCCAAACCATTGTTTTTCTGTACCCTCAAATTGCACGCTAATGCTGCCCAGTAGAACCACTGTATCCAGATAGAGATGAGGGTTTAGTAAACTAATTGCCAGAGTAGTTAACACAGCCTTCTTTAGACTATCAGCCGCCAACCCTTGCTCACTTTCCATTCTCGACTCACTAAATGAAGATTTTAGCGCTCCGTACCCATAAATAAGCAGAAAAAGCGCCCCACCAATACTTGCGATATCTTTAATCAATGGAAAGGCTAAAATGAGATGACCTAACCCTGCTACGCCGGCGGTGATCATAATCGCATCGATAAACGAACAAATCGCCGCGATAGGTAAAGAATGCGACCGCTTAAGCCCTTGTTTTAAAACAAATGCATTTTGCGCACCGACTGCCATAATTAGGCTTCCGCCAATTCCCATACCCTGTATAAATGCTGTTTGCATCATTGCCTCAAAACCAGCTTAAATTCGATGGCGCAAGCATAATCGGCAGCCAAAAATAAGTACAACTAATAAATCTTATAATGTATAAGTAAAACTTATCTCAGGCAGTTTTATAACTAGGAGCAAAGATGTTTGATTACGCCCATCTCAAAGCACTATCCATAGTCGTGTCTCAAGGCGGATTTGATAAGGCAGCTCAACATCTGTATATCAGTCAATCAGCGGTCTCTCAGAGGATCAAGCAGCTAGAGGATAAGGTTGGACAAGCGCTTTTAGTTAGAACGAACCCTGTCAGAGCCACTGAAACCGGCAAGCGACTGCTTAGGCATTACGCACAAGTTCAATTACTTGAAAGCGAGTTACGCTCTGAAATGGATGTTGATGACCCGTCCCTCCCTACAATAGTTAAAATTGCAGTCAATGCTGACAGTCTTGCCACCTGGTTTTTACCCGCGTTAACTCAGACATTTAAGCAGCATAAATGGCTGTTAGAATTGGTAGTTGATGATGAATCTTATACCCACCATCTACTCAAAAATGGCGAAGCTGTTGGCTGTGTCACAACCACGCAACTGGCGCTGTCAGGTTGCAGTAGTGAGTTTCTCGGAAATATCGAATACCAATGTGTGGCCACGCCCGATTTTATTGAACAATATTTTAGTTCTGACGATCCTTTAAATGACATTAGTTTTGCGCCAGCAGTGGTGTTTTCCACCAAAGACAAGCTACATGATAAGTTCCTCAGCTTCTACTTTGACATTAATGACAAGAGTTGGCGGGAACACAAAATACCCTCTTCCGAAAGTTTCCTTGAAGCGATCAAAATGGGATTAGGCTATGGATTAGTTGCACATTTACAGGCCAAGCCATTAATAGAGACTGGTGAGTTAGTCGAAATCTTCCCTCATAAAAGAATGCAAGTTCCCTTGTATTGGCAACACTGGAACATTAAAGCCAAACAAACCAGCGTTATATATCGAGCATTAGCTATGAGCGCTAAAGAGCAATTGTACCAATCGATATAAGAATGTATTCGCTTAATAAGAGTGAGATAAGCAGATCTAAAAAAGGGGCTTAAGCCCCTTTGAATGAGTCCAAACTAGCCTACTTTACATCAGGTAAGGCGATATTCTCTTTCGCTTCAACTTGTTGTTTGTCTAAACTATTTGGAACTGGCCAAGCGTTGATAACAGCCTTAACTAACGAGGCTAATGGGATTGCAAAAAAGACTCCCCAGACTCCCCATAAACCGCCAAAAATAAGCACAGCCGCAATAATAAACACAGGATGTAAATCCACTGCATCAGAGAACAGCAATGGTACTAGCACATTACCATCTAGTGCTTGGATAATGCCGTAACCCACCATAAGGTAACCAAATTCGGGACTGAATCCCCACTGAACAAACGCTACAAGTGCAATAGGGAGTGTCACTAGTGTTGCACCAACATAGGGGATTAATACAGACAATCCAGTTAACACACCTAATAACGCCGCGTAGCGAAGATCCATTAAGGCAAAGAAGATATAGCTGGCCACACCTATGATAACTATCTCAATAATTTTTCCGCGGATGTAGTTAAAGATCTGTTGGTGCATCTCATTCCATACTTTACGCGCCAAATCTCGATTGGTGGGAAAGAAACGCTTACTGCCTTTAATTAATTCATCTTTATCTTTTAAAAAGAAAAAAACCAGCAAGGGGATTAGAATGGCGTACACCATTAGCACTAATAATGAGGCAGAATATCCTAAAAGTTGTTTACCTATATCGAGTAGATGTTGGGTATCTAACATCTTCTTAAGCTCGGCAACCATGGTATCTAGCTGACTTGGGTTAACAAACTGAGGGTATTTATTAATATAAAGCTGCGCGGTATTAAGCCCTTTATCGATCATACTCGGTAGGTCTGCCATCAAGCTCACTCCCTGACGCCACACACTCGGTACGAGGCCAAAACTAATTAACAGCATTAAACCGATGAATAGGACAAGAACTAATGAGGCAGCAGTGGTGCGGTTGATGCCGACACGAGCCATTTGAGCTACGGGCCATTCCAATAAAAATGCTAAAACCAATGCGATCAGTAAAGGCGCTAATAAGCCACCAGCAAAGTATATCGCAAGGGCTAAACCCATTAAGATAAGCATTAAGGTTACAGCTTGTGGATCACTAAAACGTTCTTTATACCAACGGCTTAAAACAGATAACATTCATACTCCCTAGCTCGACAGCCATTTTAATCCTTTGCGGCCATCATAAAAATAATATTTTACTCAACGTAAAATTGTATAAAGTCTCTTTTACTTAGTCACGGTTAACGACAAGATGGTGTCATTATCTTCAAACACTGCATGGCAAATATCCGCTTTTTTTAAATAGCGGGGAACATCTTGCCTAGAACCGGGGTCTGATAAGACAACACGAATGCATTCTCCCACAGCCAGTTGCTTAAGTGCGAGTTTGACTTTTACTAACGGCAACGGACAACGATATTGTGTTAAATCAATAATAATCATAATGAACTTGCTATAACCAATCCAAGGCTATTATCCTAATAAGCAACGCAAACCACAAGCAAGCATTATGGTTTGACAATAACAGAAGCATAGCCCAATTTAAGGATCCGCTTGAGTAAATTAACTTTTTCAAAATCCGTTATCGCTGGAGCCCTGTCTTTTATTTTATGCACTAGCTCTGCTGTTACATATGCCAATAACGATTTACCTGACTTAGGGACTGCAGCTGTTAATACATTCAGTTTAGAAAAAGAGACTGAAGTGGGTGATGCCTACATGCGGGTGATCCGTGGCTCTGCACCTATGCTCAACGATCCTGTTTTAAATCAATACTTAACTGAATTAGGTAATAAACTTGTTGCTCATGCTACAGGTGTAAAAACCCCTTTTTACTTTTTCTTATTAAGAAATGATGAAATTAACGCGTTTGCATTCTTTGGCGGACATGTTGGCGTGCATACAGGATTATTTCTTAATGCTGACACAGAAAGTGAACTAGCTTCCGTTATCGGCCACGAAATTACCCACGTTACCCAGCGTCACTTAGCGCGCTCTATTGAAGCGCAACAAAAAACCTCGCCAGCGACGATAGCTGGTATGCTAGGCGCTATTTTGTTAACTATCGCCTCCCCTCAAGCAGGCATGGCGGCGTTAGCTACGACTCAGGCACTAGCCACCCAGTCAAAGATTAACTACACCCGCCTTCATGAAAAAGAAGCTGACCGCATCGGCATGCAAGTCATGGTTGATGCAGGATTTGACCCCAATGGAGCTGCTGATTTTTTTGGTAAATTAGCAACTCGGTACCGCTTCACCACTAAACCACCACAAATGCTGCTAACGCATCCATTGCCCGAATCACGGATCTCAGAGGCGCGAATTCGCGCCGAGCAATATCCACATAGACAAATTCCCGACAATCTGAACTTCCAGCTTGCTAAAGCTAGAATTCAAGTCAGGTTTTCTGGTTATAGTGAACAAGCTGCGCTCTCAATCTTTGAGAAACAACTCAAACACCGCCGCTACACCTTTAAAAGTGCAGCTGAGTATGGCAAGGCTTTAGCGCTATTTAGATTAAAGAAATATGCCGAATCAGAAAAAATTATCGATGAGCTTTTAGCTAAGAGCCCTAATAATCTGTTCTTTATCGATACTAAAACCGATCTGCTCAGCCAAAAAGGTGCTCAAAATGAGGCTATTGAACTGCTATTAACACAAAGACAGTTAAAGCCAACATCTCCAGTGGTTAATACCAATCTTGCCAATGTCTACATAGAAGATGATCAGATAAGTAAAGCCATCCCTCTACTTGAAGACCTGATTTTTCTCGATAAACAAAACCCATTACCTTATTTTTTATTAAATACCGCTTATAAAAAGAACGGTAACAAGGCGATGGAGTACTTTGTAAAGGCCGAATCACTTGCACTAGTTGCCGATTATAAGACAGCTATCGATCAATTAAATTTTGCTTATCGTGAATCTAAAGGCGATCCACTGCAGTTAGCAAGAATCGAAGCCCGGATCAGGCAATTTAGGCAAGCAGACCGCGCACTAGAACAATTACAGTAACAGCAGTTTCACTGTGACTATGATCACAAAATAAAGTATCATAGTCACAACCTTTAATAACAATAAGTTGCATATGACAAGCGCTACTATTTATCACAACCCAAGATGTTCTAAAAGTCGCCAAACCTTGGCCTTGTTAGAAGAAAATAACTGTACTATTCATATTATTGAGTATTTGAAGACAGCAGTTTCAACAGCCGATATCACTGATATTTTAACCAAATTAAATCTCGCACCAAGAGAAATGATGCGTACCAAAGAGGTTGAATATAAAGACCTCGGCCTGAGTGATACGTCTTTAACTGATGAGCAGTTAATTCAGGCTATGATCGATACACCAAAGCTGATTGAACGTCCTATTGTGTTAGCAAATAATAAAGCCGCTATCGGACGTCCGCCAGAAAACGTTCTTTCTATTTTATAAGAGAGTCAATTAATGAACTCGACTACCCTATTTAAGCTTTGTCGCACAGGTTATGTGGCACTGGTCATGTTGTTAGGGGCATGGTTCATACGCCAAGGGTTAACTGGCGAATATTCGATGCTATTTAGCCTTCTATGGCTCATACCTCTACTTCTGCCTCTCAAAGGTATTTTAACCGGCAAGCCCTACACTTATGCATGGGCCAGCTTTATTCTTTGTCTTTATATGTTACATGCCCTTACCTTAGTTTATGTAACAGAAACGGACACACTCTTTGCTGTTGTTGAATCTTTACTCATTGCAAGTTTACTGGTTGGTTTCCCTTTTTATGCTCGGATCCGTGGCCGAGAACTTGGACTGGGCTTAAAGAAAAAGAAAAGCTAATCATCTAGAGCGAAGATGCACTTAAAGTCGTCTTCGCTCTGTAGTTTGCCCCTCATATCCTCCCCCCTCAAAGCTTAACATACCGTTAAACTACCCTTTGTTTGCTTAACATTTATCGTGCTATATTGCTTATCAGCCTAAAAAATATAATAACAAAGGATAATTCCATGAAGCGTTCCTTATGCTACATATTGATAAGTGCAATGGGGCTCACTGCGTGTGGTGGGAGCAGTGACAACTCGCCACAAGGCCCTGGTGACATAACTCCACCTCCAGTTATACCTGATGGTCTAGTTCGGTGTGACTCGGAGAGTCAACTTAATCAAGTCACAACAGCTACTATGCTTGTGTTTCATACAGAGCCAAACTATAAGGCTGGCCAACCTGCAGCAATCATCGCAACGCTCAAAGCAAACAATGTCACAGAACATCAATTTAACTGGACTCAAACAGCTGGTAGTAGCCTCATTTTAAAAAGCACTAAAAGCCCTGTTTTAGCCTTTACTGCGAACGATACTGGTAGCTACAAATTTGAACTAACAGTCACAGGCAACCAAACATCTTTTACTGAATCAATTGAAATAAACGTAGAAGCAGCCAGCACAGTTCAGGTTGCTACCCGTGTAGATCATCAGGTAACTGAAGGTAATTCCGTTAGCTTTAGAGTTGACACACCAGAAACTAATAACCCTAATCAAATAAGCTGGTGTATCGCTGCAGGCCCAGCTCTTAATGTCGACATCAGCGCGGTAGAAAGGCCCTTGTTCACTGCACCGAATGTCGATGAAGATACCCTATCGACTCTTAGGGTCACAGGCGTAATTGGTGATCAGTCAGTTACCGATGATGTTCATCTATTAATTACCAATGAGAATGCCATCACCTCAAGCTATTTTGACGAAAGAGTTGCCAAAACCTTTGCGTATAAACCAGACTCTCCCTATAAGGACGATTTACAAGCCTGTGTATACTCAAATCAACTACAAGAGGGATGTCAAATATCGCGCTTACCATTAATAGGTCAAGAATCAGTCGTCAATAAGCAAGCGATATTAGATAGAGTGCTGGTCTCTCATCAATGGATGGGGGAAAATTTTGAATACTTCCTTGAGAATTTAGACCCTAGCAGCGATTTTGCCATCCTTTTACAATCTGTCACCGCAATTGTTATTAGTTATGATGTACGCCCCTCATTTTACTGGGTTGTAACAGGAGCAATATACTTAGACCCTAGTGATCTCTGGTTACTTGCAGAAGAGCGCGACACCATTAATGAAGCCCCTGATTACCGAGGCAGTTTTGGTAATGACTTAAACTTTCTGATGCCATGGCGTTACGTTAAAAATAACAGCTATACCTCTTATATTGTGCCAAGAAGTGTGCGAACCAAGCGTACGACTCAGGAAATGATGCCAGATTTAGCCTCTCTTCTCTATCATGAACTAGCACACGCTAATGACTTCTTTCCAAGGAGCGTACACACCAACTTATCGGGCCCGACTCTGCTTGATGACTATCTTCGCCGTAGTGATGCAAAACAACTTATTTCCGATCAACTTGTTGCTTCCTATCCGTTAAATAGCCAAGAAATGACAAATTTAGCAGAAGTGAGTTTCAAAGGGGTTAGCGCTAACGAAACCCAAAAAGCCTACACTTCTAGTGATATTACAGGCTTCTTTTCCCCCGACAGAGCTTCGGATTATTATGCCTACTCCACGAGGCGAGAAGATGCTGCAATGTTATTTGAAGAAGCCTTAATGAGTCACAGATATGCAATTCAACGTGATGTAGCGGTTACCGATAAACCAGAGAATCCAACTGGCAGCACAATCAGCGTGGATTGGGGACAACGGGGACGGATTGGCGACTCTGATTTAGAGAGTCGAGCGGCATATGTCATTGACCAAATGATGCCGGAACTTAACGCTACCGCTTTAGTCAATGGTTTACCTGAGCCTATAGCGATGAAACAGGGTCTGTCTTGGTCAGAAAACCTCTTACTGTCCCCGTCTGTTCAATCACAATTAAATCGAATCTCACCTAGCACCACTGTTTCTCCAGAGTTGCGCTTAAGTGGCGATAGGCATGTAAAACCTGTCGATTAACAGAATTGTTAACTCTCGCTAAATTTATAAATGTAAAAGCCCAGATTTTTATCTGGGCTTTATTTCGTGATTTTGTGCTGAACAAACAGCTGTATTCTACTAATTGACTATTATAGACGCAGCATTTCTTTAATGAATGGGATAGTCAACTTACGTTGGTGCACCATAGAAGCTTTATCGAGCCTATCCAAAACATCAAATAAAGTTCTTAGGTCTCGCGCCAAACGATTCAGTAGAAAACGTCCAACATCTTCTGGCAGTTGCAAGCCTCTCATTGCCGCTCGGCGTTGTAATGCAGCTAACTTTTCTTCATCTGCCATCGGCTGCAGCTGGTAATTAAGTCCCCACTGCATGCGAGATACAAGATCCGGTAATGAGAATCCACTATCGCTTGGAGACACACTTGCACTCACCACAAGCGAACAGGTTTTCTGTTCTGAAATTCGATTATAGAGATCAAATATTGCCTCCTCCCATAACGGATGTCCGGCTATCGCATCTACATCATCAATACAGACTAAATCCAGTTTTTCCAGCCCTTCTAATAAGGCCGTTGAGATACTTGCATGGATCCCCAGCGGGATATAGAAACTACTTCGACCGAGATCATTGGCATGGGCACAGGCAGCATGCATAAGGTGGGTACGTCCCGATTTTTCAGGACCCCACAAGAATACAGCACCATTCGACTTGCCCTCTGCGCATTCTTGTAAACTTTGAATAAGCTCATCATTACCCGTTGCAGGATAATAACTATTGAAGGTTTCATCATCAGGTAGATGAACTGGCAGTGATAATTGTAAAGGAGAGTTTGACTTCACTCAGGTACTTCTCAATGACGCTATATTTCTATATTAGGCACACATGGTAGCATGTGTGCCTCTCGATTGGGAGCTATTGGGCTTTCCAATAATAGATCTGTATCTCTTTCTGAGATGCTTCTATCGGTTCTGCAGGCGAATAACTTAGATTTTGCTGAATATTTGGCTCAACCGTCCCGACTTGCGGGTCGAGTGACATTAACCGATGAAGATCGGACTCATTACCAAATAGCGCTAAATTAAACTCAACAGTCTGCCCTTTAATACTAGCAATACTTGCCGACTTGATGGCACTTAACTGAGCCAAATAGCGTTCAATCACGACAAGCTGATTGATATCAGTCACATCAACAAATGCTATCTTAGTTGTATTTCGCTCACCAGAATCTGCTATCGCGAATTGACCGACATAATATTCACTTGCTGCGGCGATCATTGCTGTAACCGCCTCTTCTATTGTAGCCGTTTCACCACTGGTATTAATAAGTGATGTCATCTGCAACGCTTGTGGGTCTTTATCTCTTGGGTAAAGTCCCATCTGATAGTGGTACACAGCTCCTTGTGGTTCAACGGTCGCCATTAAAAAATAATTAGCCTGATATCTTAGAGAAGCGTTAGCAACATTATCAGTAAAGCGGCCGCGAACATCATTCACTCCTACCTTCATTGAATCATCGAGATCCATTAAAGGAAACAACAAAGGGACTCCTCGGCTTAATGACTCTGAATCGAAGGTTTTTCGACTAGGTGACGCTGAACCATCATTCAATATTGTCCGTTCACCATCTTCATTAATAACTAGCCACACTAAGGTTAAAGGCCGCTGCTTACCCCAAACGGGTAGGCCCGCTTCCCTAAGTAGACGAATTATACGTTTATGGTCAAAGTTGACTTTAAGAAACAACTCACCAGCATCTTCATAGTAACCATACTGAGTCATTAATGAGCTCGCATTTTTAAGCTGCTTTACAATCAATGGATTAGTCAATGCAGCCTGAGTACCTGAGTTTTTCATAATCACAGCTTCAAAGGCCTGCTTGATACCTTGACTTCTAAGGGCTGTGGTTCTGGACTCAATAGGGACTGCACTTTCATCAAGCGAGCTAACATCTGCAGCATTCACAAATGTCGATAAACACGCAAGAAAAGGAAAGATGACAAAAAAACGTAAAGTGAATTTCAACATGTTTAAGATTCAAGGACGACTCAATAGGCAAAATTGTATCACATCTTTTATGCTTTAGGCCGAGTAAAAACTACGAGCTACGGTAAAGTCAATTAACGCATTTTAGAGATAACTCACACACACACCATGCAGAAACAGTTAGTATTGATAGGTTTACTTAAAATAAGAGAGAGATAATGAAAAACCTAACCATGCCTTTGCAGGGAGCGCAGATGCTGTTTGTCGCCTTTGGCTCTTTGGTGTTAATGCCATTGCTGACAGGCTTAGATACCAACGTTGCACTATTTACCGCCGGCATAGGTACCCTGCTATTCCAATTGATAACTAAACGTCAAATCCCAATTTTTCTAGCATCATCTTTTGCTTTCATCGCTCCTATTATGTACGGCGTACAGACCTGGGGAATTCCTTCTACAATGGGCGGATTGATGGCAGCTGGTATTGTTTATGTGCTTCTAGCTTCAGTGATTAAAGTCAGAGGCGGCGGTTTCATTAAGCGCTTACTCCCTCCAGTTGTTGTCGGACCTGTAATTATTGTCATCGGCTTAGGTCTAGCACCCGTTGCCGTTAACATGGCTGTTGGAAAAAGTGGAGATGGCAGCCTGGTTCTTGTTGAACAAAATGTCGCTCTTTTTATCTCTCTTGCCTCACTTATCACTACCATTGCCGTGGCTATTTTTGCAAAAGGTATTTTGAAATTAATGCCTATCCTTGCGGGTATTTCAGTTGGTTATGGTTTAAGCCTTGCTTATGGAATAGTTGACTTTACTCCGGTAAGAGAAGCGGCTTGGATCGCAATGCCAAACTTCGTCGCTCCAGAGTTTAACTGGCATGCCATTCTATTTATGATCCCTGTTGCAATCGCCCCTGCTGTTGAACATATTGGCGATATTCTTGCTATCTCGAACGTAACTGGAAAAGATTATCTAAAGAAACCAGGTTTACACCGCACATTAGCAGGTGATGGCGTGGCAACGATTGCCGCTTCAGCCTTTGGTGGGCCACCAAATACAACTTACAGTGAAGTCACCGGCGCAGTAACCCTCACGAAGAACTTTAACCCTGTTGTTATGACTTGGACAGCTATTACAGCTATTCTGTTTTCTTTCGTTGGTAAGTTAGGCGCACTACTACAAACAATTCCAGTACCTGTTATGGGCGGTATTATGTGCTTACTGTTTGGCTCGATTGCCGCAGTAGGTCTAAATTCTTTAATTAAGAACCAAGTTGACATGAATGAGCCTCGTAACTTGAGTATTGTTGGTATCACATTGGTATTCGGCATTGGCGGAATGGCATTCGGTATCGGTTCTTTCAGTCTTACGGGTATTAGCTTATGCGGGATCCTAGCGATCGTAATGAATTTACTACTTCCTGATAATGCTGCATCCCATGAAAAGATTATCAGTGAGAAAATCAATCCTCCTTCATAATTGCTATTAAATAAAAAAGCCCCAATAGGGGCTTTTTTTCGCTACAAATTATAACAAAAGAAGCTTAAGCTTGATCGTCTTCAGTCTTATATTTAGCAGCTGTTTCAGTAATAAGAGTCTGTAACTCCCCCTTCTGGTACATTTCAGTCAGGATGTCACAACCACCGATCAATTCACCTTCAATCCATAATTGAGGAAAAGTTGGCCAGTTAGCATATTTTGGTAGTTCGGCACGGATATCAGGGTGCTGAAGGATATCAACGAAAGCAAATTGCTCTTCGCAGTTAATCATGATCTGCGCGACCTGAGATGAAAAACCACAGCTTGGTAACTTTGGTGAGCCCTTCATATAAACGATAATTGGATTTTCGGCAATTTGCTGCTTGATTTTTTCTACAGTTTCCATTTTTCATTCCTGATTAAAACATCATTACATTCACTCCATTGTACGTCAGTATTTAGCAGAACAAAAACCTACTTTTTAAAGGGGTAATAACTAATAGAAATAATCGATTAAGTTAATCGCTCATTTTGAATAAACAATGATACACTTCACAAGTTTATTAGGTAAAATGTTCCGCAGTGAGCAAGAACGCACAAAATAACAAACCAGAGTTAACGGAGAAAACAAATGGCTTTTGAATTACCAGCATTACCTTACGCAAAGAACGCACTTGAGCCACACATCTCGGAAGAAACAATTAATTTTCATTACGGTAAGCATCACAACACTTACGTTGTTAAGCTTAACGGTTTAGTTGAAGGTACAGAACTTGAGCAAAAGAGCCTAGAAGAGATCATCAAGACCTCTACTGGTGGTATCTTTAACAACGCAGCTCAAATCTGGAATCACACTTTCTACTGGAACTGTCTATCACCAAATGGTGGCGGTGAAGCAACTGGCCCAGTAGCAGAAGCTATCGTTGCTGCCTTTGGTTCATTTGAAGCATTCAAGGCACAGTTTACCGATTCTGCAGTAAACAACTTCGGTAGCGCTTGGACATGGCTTGTAAAAAATGCAGACGGTAGTGTTGCAATCGTAAACACTAGCAATGCGGCGACTCCACTGACAGATGAAGGTGTTACACCAATCATGACTGTTGACGTGTGGGAACACGCTTACTACATCGACTACCGTAACGTGCGTCCAGATTATTTAGCGCACTTCTGGGAATTAGTTAACTGGGATTTTGTGAACGCAAACTTCACCGCTTAATCAGTTAATATCCTAGAAATGAATAAGGAGCCTTAGGGCTCCTTTTTTATTACATTTTTTAAAATGGCTAAATTTCTTATCAACTGCAACTATTGCAAATGCAACTATTTCTTATTGTTTTTATTTGGTTTTTTACAACACAGGTCTCATTTAACGTCTAACATTAAAGGTAGGAGGTAAGTTTTTTTGCCTCCTATCTTACCAATTTTGCGTTTCAGGGGGCCGATTATGAGTATATTTGAGCATTACCAACAGCGCTATGAGAAGAAGCTTGATGAAGAGTATTCATTAGAAGACTTCTTAGCTATCTGTAAAAAAGACAGGAGTGCTTACGCTTCGGCGGCTGAGCGCTTATTAATGGCGATCGGTGAACCCGAACTCGTCGATACATCTAAAGATCCTGTTCTAAGTCGATTATTCTCTAATCGTCTTATATCACGTTATCCAGCATTTAAAGATTTTTACGGCATGGAGGAAGCCATAGAGCAGATAGTTGCTTATCTAAAGCACTCAGCTCAGGGCTTAGAGGAATCAAAACAGATCCTTTATTTACTCGGCCCCGTCGGCGGTGGTAAATCATCACTTGCTGAAAAACTAAAAGCACTAATGCAAAACGTGCCCGTTTATGTACTTACCGCAGATGGGGTTCGCAGCCCTGTTAACGACCATCCATTCTGTCTATTTAATATCGATGAAGATGGCGATATTCTTAAGCAAGAATACAATATTCCAGATCGTTACCTTAAAACCATTATGTCTCCTTGGGCAGTTAAACGCCTGCATGAGTTTGGGGGTGATATCTCCAAGTTTAAAGTCGTCAAAGTCTATCCATCGATTCTCGATCAGTTAGCCATCGCAAAAACAGAGCCTGGTGATGAAAATAATCAGGATATTTCTTCATTGGTGGGTAAGGTCGATATTAGACAATTAGAGCACTTTGCCCAGCATGATGCTGATGCCTACTCATACTCTGGTGCCTTGTGCCGTGCTAACCAAGGTTTGATGGAATTCGTCGAGATGTTTAAGGCGCCAATTAAAGTTTTACATCCTCTGTTAACCGCTACCCAGGAGGGTAATTATAATGGTACAGAGGGGCTATCTGCGTTGCCCTTTAGTGGCATTATTCTCGCTCACTCTAACGAGTCTGAGTGGACTACATTTAGAAATAATAAGACAAATGAAGCATTTTTGGACCGAGTCTATATAGTCAAAGTCCCCTACTGTCTCAGAATGTCGAAAGAAGTCAAAATTTACCAAAAGCTATTGGCAAATTCAGAACTGGCTAATACCCCCTGCGCACCAGGTACATTAGAAACCTTGGCTCAATTTAGTGTCCTATCTAGGGTTATTGCTCCAGAGAACTCCTCTATTTATTCCAAAATGCGTGTATATGACGGGGAAAGTTTGAAGGATACCGATCCTAAAGCTAAATCCTATCAAGAATACCGCGATTATGCTGGCGTAGATGAAGGTATGCAGGGCTTGTCAACTCGTTTTGCATTCAAGATCCTTTCTAGAGTCTTTAACTTTGATCATACCGAGATTGCTGCTAATCCTGTTCATTTGTTTTATGTCTTAGAACGTCAAATTGAACAAGAGCAATTCCCGAGCGAAATGGCTGAGCGATATCTTGAGTTTTTAAAAGGTTACCTCATTCCTAAGTATGTAGAATTTATAGGTAAAGAGATCCAAACTGCCTATTTAGAGTCTTACTCTGAATATGGACAGAATATTTTTGACCGCTATGTTATTTATGCAGACTTCTGGATCCAAGATCAAGAGTATCGCGATCCTGAAACCGGTCAGCTTTTCGATAGAGCCGCTCTAAATTCTGAGTTAGAAAAAATCGAAAAACCAGCTGGGATCAGTAATCCAAAAGATTTCAGAAATGAAATAGTTAACTTTGTATTACGTGCTCGTGCAAACAACGAAGGGACTAACCCTTTATGGACAAGTTACGAGAAGCTCAGAACCGTCATCGAGAAGAAAATGTTCTCAAATACTGAAGACCTTTTACCGGTCATCTCTTTCAATGGCAAAACCTCTACAGACGACCAACGTAAGCATGATGACTTCGTCAATCGTATGATGGAAAAAGGCTACACCCAAAAACAAGTAAGACTACTTTCAGAATGGTATTTGAGAGTAAGAAAGTCTTCTTAAAAAGCCCAAGGGGGAGATCCTCTCCCCTTCTATTTGGCTAGGAGGTGCGCATGACAAGTTTCATTGATAGAAGGCTTAATTCTAAGGGAAAAAGTACCGTAAATAGACAGCGCTTTATTAACCGCTATAAAAAGCAGATTAAAAAAGCCGTTAGTGATGCGGTCACCCACCGAAGTGTTACCGATGTCGATAAGGGTGAAAAAATCAGTATTCCGACTCGAGATATCGGAGAACCCACTTTTCATCATGGTAATGGTGGTGTACGCGAACGCGTCCACCCAGGTAATGATAAATTTGCTCGCGGCGATCAAATTGAACGTCCCCCTTCAGGGCAAGGTCAAGGTGCGGGGCAAGGTGAAGCTTCTGATTCAGGTGAAGGCCAAGATGACTTTGTGTTTGAGATCTCAAAAGATGAGTATTTAGAACTATTATTTGAAGATTTAGAACTGCCAAATCTGCAAAACAATCGTTTAAATAAGTTAGTTGAATATCAGGTGTACAGAGCCGGTTTCACTAATGATGGCGTACCAGCCAATATTAATATTGTTCGGTCACTTCGTTCATCGCTTGCTAGACGAACGGCTATGACCTCAAGCAAGAAGGCTAAATTGAAGTCTCTTGAGGAGGAACTTTCACAACTAGAAAATACACCTGGATCACAGGCCGAACGGATCTTGGCGCTCAAGGAAGAGATTGTCGACTTAAAACAGCGTATTAAAAGAGTCCCGTTTATCGATACCTTCGACTTACGCTATAACAATTTCGCTAAACGTGAAGTCCCTTCTAGTCAAGCTGTTATGTTTTGCTTAATGGATGTATCTGGTTCCATGGATCAAGCAACTAAAGATATGGCGAAACGCTTCTATATACTTCTTTATCTGTTTTTAACTAGAACCTACAAGAACCTAGAAGTTGTGTATATCCGCCATCACACCCAAGCCAAAGAAGTTGATGAGCATGAGTTTTTCTACTCTCAAGAAACGGGTGGCACCATAGTATCAAGTGCACTTAAGTTAATGCATGAAATACAAAAGGAGCGTTACCCAGAGAATGAATGGAATATCTATGCCGCTCAGGCATCTGACGGAGATAATTGGGCCGATGACTCCCCCTCTTGTCACGATATCTTAGAAAAACAGTTACTCCCCGTTGTTCGCTACTTTAGTTATATAGAGATCACTAACCGCGCCCATCAAACACTTTGGCGCGAATATGAAGACCTACAAAAATCACACAGTAATATTGCCGTGCAACATATAAAACAAGCTGAAGACATATACCCGGTATTTAGAGAGTTATTTAAAAAACAAGCTGTTTAGGGGGCGATTATGGACAATCCAAAAAAGAGAACACCATTAGACGATGGTCCTGATTGGAACTTCGAATTATTGCAAACCTATCTAACCGAAATTGAACGGGTGGCAGAGTTTTACCGTTTAGATGCCTACCCCAATCAAATTGAAGTCATTACCGCAGAGCAGATGATGGACGCCTATGCAGGCATAGGTATGCCTATTGGTTATACCCATTGGTCTTTCGGCAAGCGCTTTATCGAGACTGAACAAGGTTATAAACGTGGTCAAATGGGGTTAGCTTATGAAATTGTTATTAACTCAGATCCTTGTATTGCCTATCTAATGGAAGAAAACACTATTACGATGCAAGCTCTAGTAATGGCTCATGCGAGTTTTGGGCACAATAGTTTTTTTAAAGGTAACTATCTTTTTAAAACCTGGACCGACGCAAGCTCAATTATTGACTATTTAGTTTTCGCTAAAAACTATATTAGCGAGTGTGAGGAGCTTTACGGTATTGATAAAGTAGAGAGTATCATCGATTCTTGTCATGCGCTTATGAGTTACGGTGTAGACCGATATAAGCGCCCAAGTGAGATCTCATTTAAAGAAGAGAAAATGCGCCAAAAAGATAGAGAAGCATATCTTCAAAGCCAAGTTAATGAGCTATGGCGTACAATTCCAGATCTTCCGCAAGAAGAGGCACAAGAAGAGACAAAACACTTTCCCTCTGAGCCACAAGAAAACATTCTTTACTTTATAGAAAAAAATGCGCCTCTGCTTGAGCCTTGGCAGCGTGAAATAGTGCGAATTGTGAGAAAAATGGGCCAGTACTTCTACCCACAAAAACAAACCCAAGTTATGAATGAGGGCTGGGCTACATTTTGGCACTATACCATTCTCAATCACCTATATGATGAGGGGTTAGTGACAGAACGTTTTATGCTTGAATTTTTACAAAGCCATACTAACGTAGTGGCGCAGCCTAACTACAACAGTCCTCATTACAGTGGTATTAACCCCTATGCTTTAGGCTTTAATATGTTTGTTGATATTAGAAGGATCTGTGAAAATCCAACTGAAGAAGATAAAGAGTGGTTTCCAGAAATTGCCGGAAGCGATTGGCTCACCACGTTACATTTTGCTATGGAAAACTTTAAAGATGAAAGTTTTATTAGCCAATATTTATCGCCTAATATCATGAGGCAGTTTAAGCTTTTCTCTGTGTTAGATGATGACAGAAAAAATCATATTAGTGTTTCGGCAATTCACGATGAAGAGGGGTATAAAGAAATTAGGCAAAAACTTTCCCAGCAATACAACCTGTCAAACTTGGAGCCAAATATTCAGGTGCAGAATGTTGATGTCACTGGCGACCGTTCAATTACCTTAAGATATATACCTAACGATAGGATCCCTCTGGCAGACACTTGCCATGAAGTCGTTAAACACCTGCATCGACTATGGGGCTTTGATGTAAAACTTGAGCAAAGTGATGAAAATAAATCGCAAATCATTTCATCTTGCCCAGAAAAAACCGACGCTTAAACAAAACCCCAAGCCGGTTAACTGTAGACATAAAAAAAGCGCCTAATATAGGCGCTTTTATCAAATCAACTTAAAAAATTAAGCGAATTTGAAGTCAACGTGTTCAATCATTGGCTTGAACGCGTGGCGTTGCATGTCTTGAACGCGAACTTTAACTTCTTTACCTTCTAGAGCGATAGTTAGCTCAGAAGTGTAGAAATCTTGGTTCTCTTGAATGTTGATGATATCTTTGTGTTCAAAAACAATAGAGATAGCTTCTTGACCTGGACCATAGATAACACCAGGAACTTTGCTCGCGTGACGTAGGCGGCGGCTCGAACCTTTCCCGATTTCAGTACGAACTTGTGCAGCGATAGTGTAAGACATATTTAACTCACTTAATAAAAATATATAAAATAAATAGTCACGATTTTCGACCAACCATGACTTGCTAAAAGCGGGCGGATTCTAGCACAGAAATTGTCTATTCACAAAGTTTATCAAACCACTCAGATTAACTTTGTTTACTTAAGCTATTACCAAGATCTGACAGGCCCGGTATCAATATGAATAAAGCCTGAATTAGGGTAATAGCCAACGCCGCCGAGCTTTAATTCCATTGCTGCTTCTCTAATATGAGCAAGCTTGACCCCGGGAAGTGCAAGATCTAATGCCATACCTTTCATATGGTAACTTTTCTTAGCAACCCCGCTACTTTTATTTGCTAGCATGGCGTTTGTTTTAGGTGAACGATAACCCGATATCACGTGTAAATCATCTTCAAAGCTCAACGACTCTCTTAATTGGAAAGCAAAATCGAATAAGCGCTTATCCATTGGTGCTGATTCATTTTGACGATGGTCACGAAGAACCTGACTAAAGTCAGTCAAAATTTCACTTTGATAATCACCATCTACCCAGTAGCTTCCTTGCCCGCGTTCACCTGTATGGCGGTTATAAAAACCTAAACTCCTAACCCCTTTAGTTGAACGACTTGCTTGAGCTTTAGATGGCAACATAGAAAACATTGCAACACCACCTAATCCTAATAATAACTGTCTACGCGAGGAACATACTACTGACACACTTACACCACTGACTACTTTTCCAACAAGTGGCAGGGAAATTACCCCGTCAAATGATAGAATGCAAGCAATCAGACTAAATTAGTAACAACTACTTTATAAGTCTTTGATTTTTGCTATTCCCCCTATACTAGGTCCCCTCCTGCAGCTGATAGATGTCATTTCTATACTGTGCTTGATTAGAATCATCTATCCAAGCAGTCCAATATACTAGATGAACATTAAGCGAGGAGTTTAGTGCAAACCACTGAGTACGTCTTCTATCCGCATGCCTATCCACCCATGTTTGCTTGTCTTTCACTAAATTTGCAGCCATCCAATTAGCTAAGCCTTGTACATTCTCAATTCTGATACAGCCTGAAGACAGCGCACGATTACTGCGCTGGAACAATTCGGGATCAGAGGTATCATGCAGATAGACACTAAAATCGTTAGGAAAGTAAAACTTATATCTTCCCAGAGTATTGTTGACACCGGGTCGCTGCACAAACGTAAAGGGAAACGGTCCTTTCGCTAGATCGCTCCATTGCTCTGCAGTTCTCACAACCAAATTATTTTTACGATCAAACACATCAAAGTTACGTTCCGAGATGTAATTTCCATCTTTTCTCACTTGAGGCAGAAGATCGTTATACATGATTTTTTTAGGGACACGCCAAGTTGGATTAATCACCACATTAGAAATCGAACTACTGATGATAGGTGTTGGTCTATAAGGCTTACCCACTATCACACGAGAAACCAGCTCGACTTCACCGTGATCAAATAGCTCCATCTCAAAGGCTGGGATATTTATCACAAGGAAGCGGTCATCTCTTTGCGCCATAAACTCAGCTCGTTGAATATAATTTTCAGCCAGAATAGAGGCTCGTTGTGCAGGAGTGACATTGAGCCACTTGAGTGTTTCAGGCCCTATTACCGCGTCAGCCTTTAGCCCATGACGAAGCTGAAATCGCTTTAGTGCTTCAACAATAAAGGAGCTTAATTCATTAGAGTCTGTTGCTGCATTGCTTGCATCCCCAAGAAGCCATAATCGCCTCGCAACGATTGGAATAATGGGATCGCTCTCCCCCGGACGGATTAAGTGGTCCAGAACAATTACCTGCCACCAATCCTGCTCAGCCAACCACTGTAAATGACGGATACGATTCTGAAGCTCAAGATATCCATTTAATTGTGGCTCGAGAGCCATCGCTCTTATTAAAGGATCATTTTGCTGAGTTAACTCTAAACTTCTAATTGCGATGTGTCGTTGAAGCCAAAATGCGCTGATATCGGCCTCAATTTTCATTAAGTCTGCTGCTGATGGGTTATTTTGAGAAAGTAATTGCTTATATTGATTAAACTTCTCGTCTGTTTCGACAAGGGCCATCAGTGATACCTGCTGGTATAGCATATTTTGAGCACGTGTTAGTCGCTCATTGCCGTAACTCTCTAAGCTAAAACAGCACAAGCAGATACAGCATATCAAACTACAAAAACGCATCTGACCCCCTATCAATATCTCTATTTCAAGTATGGCAAATAATTATGCTTTGTATATGACAGCGGAAGTAATTAAATCGCTAAGATTGTAAGTTACGATTATTTAAAGATAGTGAGACAAAAAAAGCTCCTGCTGAAGAGGAGCTTATGACACAAAGAGGCATTTATACGAAACTATTGGCCCAGTACGCTTCTAACAACTTCAGTCTTACCCGACCCCGGGTAATATTGTAACCGCCAGTTTTCACTGCCTCTTACAGGGTTATCTGCAATATAGTTATAGTAGCAGTAACCTGAAGGTGAACTGATATCGCCTCCTTGATACCAATAGACAATATCATTCCCCTTTACAAAGGGATCTCCGGAATGACTCACCAGTGTGTAATCATCGTTATCAAGCAAACCTTGCCATACCTCTTTGCAATATTCACCCAGTAGCTTTGTACCATTGTCGCTCTGTGAGGTATCTTTACCAAGTGGATAACCAGTAACAGAAGAGTCCAGCGTACCATCGCCATAGCAAGCCAAATCCACTTGATAACCAGTCTTACCTGAGGTAAGCCAGCAACTGTGGAACAGCTTTACTCCGGAAGTAAAGCTAGCAAAGGTGTTTTTTATCGTAGCGTCATGGGCATCTTGGCTCAAATTAATAAATTTGGGCGCAGCAATCACGGCTAGAATTCCTAATACAATGATCACCACAACAAGCTCGATTAGCGTAAAACCTTTAGCAAGAACTTTCATTTTGAATACCACTGTAATAACTTGAGCAATAACTGTCTTTATAATATACAGCTAGAGATACGCTTAGTCACTTGGACTGCTCACTTTTTTGAATTTTGTCTAACTAAAGTCTTTGCCAAGCGCATTTAGCTATGCCATTAAGATAAGAGCTGAAGCTCGCCCCGGAGTCCGTCGAGCCTTTTTCAGTGTGACCACCTGATAGACCAAGCAACTTTAAAGCCCCCTTTCTAGATTATTCACCATTCAAATTAGAGGCTAATAAACAAATCTCTTGTTTTCATAAGCTCTCGATCTCGCAAATACAAAAAGCCCCAGCTTATGCAGCAATGCCGGCCAGCTTTAGTTGACCACTACAAGCCCAAAGCTGATTCAAAACAGGCTCTTAGTATTAAAGGCTATAAACCACAAAGCGCTCACTAAGTTTGCTACACGGAGGACACGAAGAAAACAAAAAGCTTAGAGTGGCTTTTCTTCGTGCTCTTCGTGTCCTCGGTGGGCCATTCTTATCTTTCAAAGTCATATGGTTTCTCTGAGTAACCACCTTAAGTGACTGGTATTACTGCATATGCAGAGGCCTTAATGATGGTACCCGTAGCCAGACTTGAACTGGCACGCCTTACTTTGTGAATAGTGCGAGGCATCTTTTATAAAAGAAATCCATTATGTTGATATCATAAACGTCAGATACAAAAAAAGCCCCTGCTTATGCAGAGGCTTTAATGATGGTACCCGTGGCCAGACTTAAGCCGGCATATCTATTTGGCGAGGCGTCTCTTATAAACAGGGATCCATGTGCTTCTAGTAAAACGCTAGATCCCCCCCTACACGTGGCCAGACTTGAATTGGCACGCCTTACTTTATTAAGTGTCCGAGGGATTTATTATAGGTAAACTGCCGAGTTATGGGAGTGATCCCCCCTAATTCCCGAATACAAAAAAGCCTCCGCAATTTAATGCAGAGGCCTTAATGATGGTACCCGTGGCCAGACTTGAACTGGCACGCTTATTCAGCGAGGGATTTTAAATCCCTTGTGTCTACCGATTCCACCACACGGGCAAACTCTTTGATTCTGATGATATGTATTGTCGGTACCAATACTGCTTTATCCTGTTCGGATTAAAACTCACCAAATTCATGTTCTTATAACTATAACAAGTTATGGAGGCGCGACCCGGAGTCGAACCGAGATCGACGGATTTGCAATCCGCAGCATAGCCATTCTGCCATCGCGCCACATGATGTAAATTGGAGCGACATATCGGGTTCGAACCGATGACCTATACCTTGGCAAGGTATCGCTCTACCAACTGAGCTAATGTCGCATTTCAATTTAATCTGTAATCAAGCTGTTGCTTAGTTCGCTTCCCCTTGACTACGGAATGGCATTCTACCGATTTACCTCGAAGAGTCAACGCTATATTTATCGATAAATGGTTGTTTGACCACTTATTGATCTCATCGTTGTTTTTACGAGCTATTCTGCAGTTAAATCATTCCAAGCGGCCATTATATAACTCATCATTGACCAAAATGTTAGTACAGCTGCAACATAGAATAATCCGAAAGCGGCATAAGTTAAAAACTCGTTTGGCTGCCAAATCAAACCTGTGATGGCCACCATCTGTGCCGCCGTTTTATACTTACCAATCCAAGAGACTGCAACTGCACCACGCTTACCAATTTCAGCCATCCATTCTCGCAATGCCGAAATAACGATTTCACGACCAATCATGAAGAGCGCTGGAAGTGTTAGCCAAATGTTGCTGTATTCAGAAATAAGCAAGACTAATGCCGTTGTTACCATAATCTTATCGGCAACGGGATCAAGAAACGCACCAAAACGTGTCGATTGCTTTAACTTTCGCGCAGCATAACCATCTAGAGCGTCAGTAACGGCTGCGAGCCAAAAGACAAATGCAGCAGCAAAAGGAGACCAGGGTTCTGGTATATAAAAAAGTACAACAAAAACAGGAAGCAGAGCTAACCTGAAAAGTGTTAACGCAATAGGAATGTTAAACGGCATTTTAGAACCTAATATTCAAAAGCAGCGCCAATCTTGCCTTAATTTTGTTACCCTCGCAATGCATCATGTATCGTTTGTGCCATTTCTAGGCTAATACCTGGTACTTTTGCCAATTCAGATACACTTGCGCCTTTAACTTCTTGCAATCCGCCTAAATATTGCAGTAATGCTTTACGGCGTTTAGGTCCCACTCCAGCTATCGACTCCAACGTTGATGTGTTACGAGTTTTCTGCCGTTTATCTCTATGGCCAGTTATCGCAAAACGATGAGACTCATCACGAATGTGTTGGATAAGATGTAAGGCCCCTGAATCGGCAGGGAGTGAGAATGACTCTTCATTTTCACCATAGATCAGTGTTTCTAAACCTGGCTTACGTCCCTCACCTTTAGCCACGCCTATCAAAGTAGGTGGATTGTCTAGCGCCACGAACTTTTCATCCACCACTTTTTGAGCGATTCGTAACTGACCTATGCCGCCGTCGATAAACAGAATGTCGGGGATCTTACCTTTCTCATTAATTTTATCAAAACGTCGCGTTATCGCCTGCTTCATTGCTGCATAATCATCACCTGGCGTAATATCATGGATATTATAACGACGATAGTCAGCTTTACTTGGCCCTTCTCGATTAAACACTACACAAGATGCTACGGTGCTCTCACCCATAGTATGGCTAATATCGAAACACTCCATCCTCTGGATTTTATTCGTTGACTCAATAGCTTCCTCTAACAATAAGAAACGCTGTTCAATAGTGTTCTTATGGGACAAGCGAGTATTAACCGCATTGGTCGCATTGGTTAGGGCTAAGCGTAAAAAGCTCGCTCTTTCACCACGAACCTGAGTCTTTATCTCTACTTTCTTATGTTGCGCGGTCTGAATCGCATCAGCTAGCTCTGCTTGTTCTTCAAAAGCTTCGCTGATTAAGATCTCTTTCGGCGTTAACCGTTGGCTATCAGAATTGAGATAAAACTGCAGCATAAATGAACGTAAAACTTCGGACACTTCAGTATTTACAGGGACTTTGGGATAATAACTTCGACTTCCAAATATTTTGCCCTCTCGAATAAACAACAAGTGAAAACAAGCAACACCAGAAGCATAATAAGCTCCAATAACATCCATGTCGCCTGATGCATTCGATACTTCTTGCTGTTCAGAGACCCGCCTTAACGCAGTAATTTGATCCCGGAAAAGGGCTGCTTGCTCGTAACGCATATCACTAGCGGCTTGCTCCATCTTTTGAACAAGCGCCGACATCACTTGCTGATCCTTCCCCTTTAAGAACAATGACACCAGCCTTACCTGCTCTTGATAGTCCTCCTCAGACACTAAACCAACGCAAGGCGCGTTACACCTTCCTATCTGATACTGTAAGCAAGGGCGTGAACGTGACTTATAGTAAAGGTCGTCACATTGTCTAATTGGGAAGATTTTTTGTATTAGATGCAGGCTTTCTCGCACCGCCCCACCGTTTGGATAAGGTCCAAAATACTGACCTTTATCGCGTTTAGGACCGCGGTGATACGCCAACCGAGGATGCTGGTGGTTACTGAGAAGAATATAAGGGTAAGACTTATCATCACGTAGCAGTACATTATATTTAGGCATGTACTGCTTGATGTAATCATTTTCTAGGATTAGTGCATCGGTTTCACTGTGTGTTACCGTTACATCGATATTTGCAATATGGGAAACCAATGCCTGAGTTTTGACATTAGCTAAGTTTTTACGAAAGTAGGAGGTAAGACGCTTTTTTAAATCTTTAGCCTTACCCACATAGATAACGGATTCTTTGGCATCATACATCCGATAGACACCGGGTGATGATGTTACCGTCTTTAAAAATTGATTGGCATTAAACTCATCAGACATAAACTTTGCGGCTATTTAATTAAAATTGTCCAGTATCTAACATTTTATAGCGGATCGCTAAACGAGTCAGCTCTACATCGCCACCTATACCTAACTTAGCAAACAAGCGATAACGATAGCTATTGACGGTCTTAGGGCTTAGATTTAGCTGCTCAGAGATCTCACTGACTTTTTCACCATTAGTGATCATCAGCATGATCTGCAGCTCTCTTTCCGATAGCGATTTAAATGGATTCTCTTCAGATTGATTAAATTGACTCAGTGCCATCTGCTGCGCAATTTCTGGTGACAAATATCTTTGGCCGTGAGCCACTTGTCTAATCGCCTGTAGCACTTCTGGAGAGGTTGCACCTTTGGTTAAATAACCCGAAGCTCCAGCTTGCATCACTTTTGTCGGGAATGGGTCTTCTGTATGAATGGTTAGCACAATAATCTTGGCATGGGCTTGAAAACGTAAGATCTTACGTGTTGCCTCTAAACCACCAATACCGGGCATATTCATGTCCATCAAAATCACGTCAGCTTCGTTTTTGCGACACCATTGGACAGCAGTTTCACCGTCGCCAGCCTCGCCCACGACTTTAATGCCACGTTCATCTTCGAGGATCCGTCTAATTCCGGTTCTTACTAACTCATGGTCATCAACTAAATATACTGAGATCAAAGTCGCCTTACCTTTCGCAGTTCAACTTAAGACCTGCTATTGAACAGAGTTAAATTGATAATGTTATAAAGGTTAATTTATCGCATCTAACTGCATATAGAAAGTAAAATTTCCTATGGATCAACATAGAATCTTTTTAGTATGGTGAAGAATTTCAGTAACTTACAATGAGGTAAAAGCAAAAAGGCAGCCTTAATGGCTGCCTTTTCTAAATGTGGCGGAGAGATAGGGATTTGAACCCTAGATGGGCTATAAACCCATGCCGGTTTTCAAGACCGGTGCATTCGACCACTCTGCCATCTCTCCGAACGAGGTAAATATTATGCGTTTCCATTATTGATGTAAACCTATTTTAGATAAAATATCATCCACAAACGCTCTAGCGCTCAACAATTGGGCGATAAGCACAGGCTTTAAACAACAATGGCGAGTAATCTAACTACATACATGCTCAGACAACCAAATACATAGCCGATACGTTATCTGTCAAAGCCTACCGAAAAATGTGCTAGTATCAGCCTACTAAAAATAGACATACACTTTTATGAACTCAAACGTTATTCCTGCTTCGGCTCTTGTTCCAATTTTCAACCTTGCAGCTGAACAGGCGTTCATCCCTAGCGCTAAAGCAGATTTACTCGGGCAAGAGCGCAGTCTTAATGCATTTCGATTGCTAACAGCAACCAATAATCAGCACATGTATTTAGCTGATTACTTCGGCTGTAACCGAAAACGTATTATCGATGCATTGGTTATGGAACAAGGCCAATTTCCAGCGCTAAGCTTAATCCTTAATGAAGATAAGACCACAGCTTGGGTTGAACAGGATATTGCCGCCGTCACCTCGCAACTTGCGACTAAAACACAACAATATCAATACCTTTCTGGTTCAATACGAAAAGTAGACCTAATCGGTCGTTATCAAAGTGAAACCAAGACATATGAAGCGGGTCTTTTGGCAAATTGTCATTACCTGTTTATATGTGCCGATTCTTTATGGAAGAGAGAGAACCTTTGGGATCTTCTACTTGAGATCCTCGACAAGCAAAGTTACCAGGTTCACTCGCAGTTACCGCCTTTGGCACTGAACTGTAAAATCATTCTCATTGGTTCGAGTAACCAGTATGGTCACTGTTGGCTAGGTGAACCTAGTTTTTCACGCCACTTCCCATTACTTGGGGAATTAATCAATGAGATGGATTTATCAGAACATTCAACCGCAGAATACTGCCAATGGCTAGCTCGTATATTGAATGAACTCAATATAAGCTTAACTAGCTCGGCACTACTGCTATTGCTGCAATATAGCGCCAAACTCGCCGACCATCAGCAACGCTTAAGCCTCATGGCGACAAATTTAGAACACTTGTTAGCTCAAGCTAAAGTCTATGCTCAGAGCACTGAGATCTCGACACAAGCGCTATTACACAGTATTAGCATGACTAACCAGCGCCACAATGCATCTGAACGACTCTCTGAACAGAACTTTGATGACTTATTTATCAATTTGCCCACTCAAGATGAAATTATTGGCCAGATAAACGGTTTAACCGTTATAGAAAATGCTGAGTTTAGCTATGGAGAACCGGCGCGTATAACAGCATCTGTTCACTATGGAGATGGTGAAGTTGCAGATATTGAACGTAAATCAGAATTAGGCGGTAATATTCACGCCAAAGGAATGATGATCCTTTCAGCTTGTCTTTATCGGATTTTTGGTAAAGATGCCCCACTCCATCTCAATGCCAATATCGTGTTTGAGCAATCCTATCAAGAAATTGATGGCGATAGTGCCTCACTTGCTGAATATTGCTGTTTGATTTCAGCTATTTCTGAAAAACCAATTAAACAGAGTTTGGCAGCCACAGGTGCTATCGATCAATTCGGTAATGTACAAGCAATTGGCGGTGTGAATGAAAAAATTGAGGGATTCTTTAAGCTCTGTAAGCGTCGTGGCCTGACGGGACAGCAAGGAGTCATTATTCCTGCTTCTAACATGCAGCAGTTAAATTTGCATCAAGATGTTGTAGAGGCTATTAGAGCTGGCCAGTTCACCCTATATCAGGTCAAGCATATTGATGAAGCCGTCGAGATTTTGATGCAAACCCAAGCAGGCATCGCTGATGAGGACAACCAGTTCCCTGACGAGTCCCTTTATGGCCTAGTACAATCTCGATTAGAGAATTTGGCTGGTTATCAGGAAGAGGAAAAGTCTCTTTTTGCAAGACTCATCGATAAATTGAGATTTTCTAGCTGATCGGAGTTGTTTAGCGTACACGTGTTCGCTAACCTTGGCAGCTCAAATTGCTGGAGTATCAAAATAATGAGTAACGCAAATAGTTTTACCAAAGAAGATCTTATTGCCTGTGGACTTGGCAAATTGTTCGGACCTAATTCTCCGAGACTACCAAAAGACAACATGTTAATGATCGACCGCGTACTAAAAATTAACGCGGATGGTGGTGAGTACGGTAAAGGTGAGATTGTTGCGGAACTCGATATTAATCCAGACCTATGGTTTTTTGATTGTCATTTCGCCACAGACCCTGTTATGCCAGGCTGCTTAGGTCTTGATGCTATGTGGCAGTTAGTAGGCTTCTTCCTAGGATGGGAAGGCGCGGAGGGTAAAGGAAGAGCCCTAGGAGTAGGTGAAGTAAAGTTTACAGGTCAAGTATTACCTGAGGCTAAAAAAGTCACTTACAAGCTAACTATAAAGCGTAAAGTTTACCGTAAATTGGTCATGGGTATTGCCGATGCCACTATGGAAGTTGATGGCCGTGAAATCTATAGCGCAAAAGATCTCAAGGTAGGTATTTTTACCGATACCACTAGCTTCTAATACAAGCATTTCGCTAGCTTATACCGCAATAAAATGCCCTCTTATAAAGAGGGCTAAATTGTTTCTCAACGATTGTTTACTTCAAGATAATTCTTAGAATTTCGGTTACTGAGTCTTGTTTATTAAACTGTATTACTTATTAAACAAACCGCTCAGCCGACCATCAATGCCTTCACGCCAACCTCCAAGCCATTGTGATTTTGAATCAAGTGTCGAATAAGGACATATCTCCTTCGACCGGCCACCAATTCCTGCTTGAAAGCCTTTCGAAAAAGCTCTATCTAATCGATCTCTTTTTTGTCTTTTCATGCAAGCATCCTCTCTGAGATAACAAAAGAAGCTAACGCTTCACCTCCATAAATAATGCTTTTTAGACTTGAGATCAATGCCTAAAAAACACTCATCGAGTGCTTATTATTTAAGCTACTGAGAAATATTACAATTTTAATGCAAAAAAAATCGAGGCTATTAGCCTCGATTCAACTCTTTTACATCGCGTATTTGTTTACTTAACTCGGCGTCTAAACCATAGCAATGGTAAAGCAAATAACCATGCAAAGCTTGCTGCACCTTTGCGCTCATAGTTGTCGTTACTACCATCATCATCGATGACGGTACAGGCTTCTGCACCAGAGGTGCTTGGTTGTAGCACAACCATACGTGGTAAGAATGAAGTAACTGGATCGCCGTAGCCGTTAATCTCAAAGAATGGTAAACCATTATCACCAATAATGATGTTTCCTTCATCATCGAATTTGTATGAAGGTTTACGAATAAACGCTGTTCCGACTATTGTGCCATCTTCGTTGATACTGTTACCCTCAACAACGAGGATCTCACTCTTGTAAGTTAACGTTTTACCCGAGCCATCTTGAACTTCAACTAAATTACGCTCCCACTGCCCTTCAGTATTCTTCTTATAACCTTTAGATTCACAAGTTAGTAAATCATTGACGTTATTGAACTCTTTTGATGGTAGATCATACAAGAAAGCTGCTTTTGGACGAGGTTTTTCTTTATCATGGGTGGTTTCGATGTAACCAACAACCTGACCTTGGTTGTTAATATCACGGCCACGGCTGCTTAAATCCGAAATACTGTTATAGAAATCGTTTGGTGTAACAAGCGCTGTTTCTGGATTGTTCGTATCGAAGTAGAAGAACTTATCACGACGATAGCCATCGATGTACTTATTATAACTTCCGACTAAAATACCATTATCGTTGATATCATAAGCAATTGATGAAAGAACATCTTCTACTTTATCAACATCGACCCAATTATACTTGTACTCGCCATTAGTATCTTTAGTCCAGTAAGCAGCATCGTAGTACAATCTATCTTTATCATTTTTACGATAAACATAAGAGCGACCTGCAACGACGCCATCATCGTTTAGCCCGAGGCCCTGAGCGCTATAAACACTATCATTTGTGACTTCTAGCCCTAACGGCAACAAAGTCGCTGTAGGTGTGTCATTTCCGGCTTCATATTGCCAAACATAGCCGCGGATCTGGTACTGAATATCGCTATAGCCATACTGATTTGGGAACTGAGCAGCCTGAATACAGATCTCTTGTGGTGCGGTGTCGCTGTCGTTGTCAACACAGGATTTAACGATATTGGCGCTGTTATCACTAATTTCAGTACTGGCATAACCAGTGACTAAACCACTCGTATTAACGGCCGAGGCACTAGAGAAACCACCGACATTAATAGTCTGTTCACTTGACTCACCTTCCTTATAAATATACTCAGTATAAGGAGGCTTTAACGGGATTTCAGTATCGGTACCAGATTTTACAAAGCCACGCTGCTCATAGTCCCGGTAGTACCAAAACTCTTGGGTATCGCTAGTGCCTGTGTACTCTAATGGTATTTCCTTTGCCGTCATAGCCCCCACTTTTAAGCCACTGTCATTGATATCATAAAAGAATGTATCAACTGAGTTAACGGTGGCCTCGTCTTCAGGGAACGTCGGAGCAGTAGTGCCATTAACGCTTTCAAAGACTGGCATCCACTCGTTACCGACAGAATTAAAAGTAAAGTTGTTAGCAATAATAGGCAAGTTAACTGAGTAAGTAATCGTTTCAGAATCTGCGACACCGTCTTCAATATCGATGACACCATCATCATCTTCTGACACAGTAAGCTTCTTTTTACCTTTAGCGGCACCGACGGCTTCATTATTAGCATTGACAGCCATACCATAGCCGTTACGGGTATTATCAATGGTGCCATTTAGATTATAAGTATCTAGGTCGATGTTAATAATTTCATAAACAGGTGCAGCTTGCACACCTTGAAGTACGCTTAATACACCAACGGCTACTAACGATAGGGTTTTATCCAACTTAAACTTCATTAACTCGCTTCCTATTTCTTATTTTTTAGCTTACTTCAATGATTCGAGCTCTTCCCATCGCTCAAAGCAACTTTCAAGCTGACTTTCCTTATCGGACAAGGCTTTCAAGTTTTCATTCACTATTTTTTGCTCCTGAGCATAAAACTCAGGTGAGCTAACAACAGTTTGCAATGCTTCGATATCTTGCTCTAGCTGCTCCATTAAGGCCGGTAAAGACTCTAACTCGTGCTGTAGCTTATACGAAAGTTTCTTCTGAACTTTCTTCTCAACAGCTGGTGCAACCTGCTTAACTTCTACTACTGGTGCTTGGACAGCATTGATCGCCTGAGGTTCCTCAGAGTAAAACCTAGCCCCTTGAGAAACGGCATCTTCATAGCCGCCAACATACTCGCTCCAGCCACCATTACCGGTAAACCACCAGCTACTGGTTACGGTATTGTCAATAAATGCACGATCGTGACTCACAAGCAATAGCGTACCTTTATAATCCGCAAGCAGTGACTCTAACAATTCTAGGGTCTCAATATCAAGGTCGTTGGTTGGCTCATCGAGAATAATCAGGTTTGCAGGTCTTAATAATAAACGTGCTAACAATAGACGGTTCTTCTCACCACCAGACAGGGCCTTCACAGGCGTTCTAGCGCGCATAGGCGAGAACAAAAAGTCTTGTAAATAGCTCAAGATATGACGATCTTGACCGTTGATAGTTACCGTTTTCTTGCCTTCGCCAACGTTATCTTCAACCGTCTTCTCAGGATCGAGTGCTTCACGATATTGATCAAAGTAAGCAATTTCAAGTTTAGTACCCACTTTTACGCTACCGGATTGCGCTTCTAACTGACCAATCAACAGTTTAACAAGAGTCGATTTACCACAGCCGTTAGGACCAATCAGTGCTATACGGTCACCGCGCATAACTGTAGAACTAAAGTTCTTAACCAAGTTTTTCTCTGGTAAATTGTACTCAAGGTTTTCAATATCAAACACCAACTTACCCGAGCGGTCTGTATCGGCAACAGCCATCTTTGCGCCACCTTGGCGATTAAGACGAGCCATACGCTCTACACGTAGATCTTTAAGAGCACGAACGCGACCTTCATTACGGGTACGTCGAGCTTTTACGCCTTGACGGATCCAAGCCTCTTCTTCAGCTAACTTTTTATCGAAATGAGCATTTTGTTCAGCTTCAACACGAAGCCATTCCGCTTTACCATCTAAGTAGGTTTGGTAATTGCCAGGCCAAGAGGTCACTACGCCGCGATCTAAATCAACGATACGAGTAGCCATGCGCTGAATAAAGCCGCGGTCGTGACTAACAAATACAATAGCGCCACGGTAGCTCAACAAAAATTGTTCTAACCACTCAATGGTGTCGATGTCTAAATGGTTGGTCGGTTCATCAAGCAGCAATAGATCTGGGTCGCTTACCAATGAGCGTGCCAGAGCCACTTTACGTTGCCAGCCACCAGATAACTCAGATAGTGCGGCATCGGCGTCTAAACCAAGTAACTCACAGTTTTGATTGATTCGATTATCAAGCTGCCAGCCGTTAAGATGATCGATATCGTCTTGTAGACGCTCCATCTGCTTAAGCATACGCTCCATTTCATCTGGAGACGCAGTTGCTAAATCATGTGAAAGCTGATGATAACGCTCTAACTTTTCTCCGACCTCTTGCAAGCCTGCAGCAATATACGCATATACCGTGCCCTGCTCTGCCTTAGGCGGATCTTGTTGTAAACGACTAACCTTTACGTCGGTAGCGATGTTGAACTCGCCTTCATCAAGTAGCACGTCACCACTTAACACTTTCATCAAACTCGACTTACCGGCGCCATTACGACCTACTATACAAACTCGCTCACCGGGTTCAATGGTAAAATCTGCTTTTTGCAATAATGGGGTATAACCGTAGGCTAAAGAGCCGTTATTAATACGTACGAGACTCAACTTACGCTCCTAAAAATTCTTCTAATGCTTCGAGATCAAACGGCCAATTAAGTTCATTTTGACTGTCGACAATTTTGACGACTGGAATTCGAATGCCATATTGTTCAGCTAAGTGTTCATCATCGCAGATATCCAAGGCGTCATATTTTACACCATTCTGTATGAGTAACTCAGCTGCAAGCTCACACAGATGACACGCATCTGTGTGATATAAAATAACCGAGGCGTTAGCCTGCATGGGTGATTAACCAAGTATTATGAATATGTGGATTGCGCTTGAAATCCAGTGGCAGCGTTTGATTATCGATATTTTTAACCGACATCCCCTGTGCTTCCAGACTTGCAATCTCCATTTTAAATTTGCGTTTATTGTTAGAGAAAATGATTTCTCCACCTGGATTTAGCAACTTAAATACGTCAGTCAACATAGCGACGTGATCCCGTTCAACATCAAACGAGTCTTCCATACGCTTAGAGTTAGAGAAAGTCGGTGGATCGATGAAGATAAGGTCAAATCTATCGTGAGTTCGTTTCATCCACTGTAAACAGTTAGCTTGAACAAACTGATACTTATCACTATTTAAACCGTTTAGTGCAAAGTTTTCTTTTGCCCAGTCGATATAAGTATTTGACATATCGACTGTTGTTACAGACGTTGCCCCACCAAGTGCCGCATGTACAGACGCAGAACCAGTATAAGAGAAGAGATTACAAACACTGCGACCTTTTGATTTTTCACCCACAAGTTTACGTGTTAAACGGTGATCAAGAAACAGTCCAGTATCTAAATATTCTTTTAGATTTAACTTAAACTTTGCACCATATTCTGTGGTGATAAGTTCAAGTTTGTTAGCAACTAGCTTCTCATATTGATTAGTACCCTTCTTACGTTCACGGGTTTTCAAAATAATATGGTTAGGATCAATGCCAATTGCGCTAGGCAAAGAGATTAAAACGTCTGTAAGACGACGTTTAGTCACGGCTTCTGGAATTTGTGATGGCGCTGAGTATTCTTGGATCACAACGTAATCAAGATACTTATCTACTGCCACATTGTATTCAGGTAAGTCGGCATCGTATAGTCGGTAACTATCGATCCCCTCTTTTTTAGCCCACTTTTCTAACTGCTTAAAATTCTTTTTAATACGGTTAGCAAATGGCACAGCAATATCACTGACATCGCCTTCTATTTTGATATTAGCTGGATCGACCCTGCGTGTGTTTTCAGCATGAACAGTATAAAGGTTAAACGCACACTCGAGCGCGCCATTATTCATCTTCATCTGCTTATCAGCTTTCAGTTTCAACGCAGATAGCAATTCAACATCACTATTTAAAATAGCAATGCTCCAACCACCAAACTCTGCCTTAAACTTGTCACCTAACTGGTAATACAATTGCAGTAACGATGTTACGTTGCCTAGGCGCTCGCCGTATGGCGGGTTAGAGATTAAGAAGCCAGATTCTACTGGCACATCAATAGTTAATGCATTGTCAACACTGAAGTCAATTAACTCAAGTACGCCTGCGTTTTCCGCGTTACGTTTTGCTAACGCAACTAGGCGAGAGTCAATGTCTGAACCGAAAAACTTAGTTTCGCAACGGGTTTTACCAATAGAGGCTCGGGCTTGAGCTTCATTTAAGAGCTCTTCCCAAACTTTCTTGTTATGCGGTAACCAATGGTCAAAACCAAAGCGTTCACGGTGAATACCAGGCGCGATATCACAAGCCATCATGGCTGCTTCAATCAAAATAGTGCCACTACCACAGAACGGGTCGAGCAAATCAACTTTATCTGCCTGCCAACCACTACGAACAAGCATGTTTGCAGCGAGGTTCTCTTTTAGAGGTGCTTCACCCGTTGTTGAACGGTAACCACGCTTGTGCAGTGCAGGACCAGAGAAATTGAAACCGATCGTGATTTCACCACGTCTGAAATGGGCATCGATTCTAAAATCCGCATCAACTCTTTCAACGTTTGGACGGCTAAAATCGTCATCACGAAAACGGTCAACAATCGCATCTTTAATTTTTAAAGCACCGAATTGGGTGTTTTTGATAAAACCGCCCAAACCGTGGAAATCAATACTAAATGTACTGCGATTCGAAAACTGCATTTGCCAATCAATACCATAGGCAGCGTTATACAGTTGCTCTGGAGATTCACAAGGTCCTTTATAAATGACAAAAATGATTCTGCTCGCTAAACGCGACCATAGCGTTATACGATATCCGAGCTCCAACGGAGCAGTAAAGTAAACCCCGGCAACACTTTCTTTAATTTCAGAAGCGCCTAGCTCGGCAAGCTCAAGTGATAACGCGTATTCATAGCCCCGTGGAGCTGCAGCAAAAAAATTTAACATTGATAGTCGACACACAGTAAAAATTAGTTAGGCATTATACCTGCTAGCGTCAACAAAAGATAAAAGTTATTGGTTAAAGCCTAATTAAAAACCACTAATAACGGTTTTAGGTCCATCAAATTGAGAAGCGTCCAATAAACAAGCATATAAACAATTAATAATAAAAGTTTCTTGCAATGCATGTAAGCCATCGCTATAGTTCGCCACCTCTTCAGGACAGGCACTGAGTTTTAACTTAGTTTGTAGTGTTTTGAAGGGGTGAAATCGGATGCGAGATCGAGCAGCATAAAAGCTACTCGGACTTAATTCTTTATAAAAGAAAGGCGAAGGTCGTTGTCATTTCTGTTATAGAAAGTTAACCAGCTTCTGTAACCACTTCCTTATAATGAAGTAAAACTAATAAATACAATTCGGACGCGGGATGGAGCAGTTTGGTAGCTCGTCGGGCATAACCCGAAGGTCGTTGGTTCAAATCCAGCTCCCGCAACCACTTCCTTATAATGAAGTAAAACTAATAAATACAATTCGGACGCGGGATGGAGCAGTTTGGTAGCTCGTCGGGCTCATAACCCGAAGGTCGTTGGTTCAAATCCAGCTCCCGCAACCACTTCCTTATAATGAAGTAAAACTAATAAATACAATTCGGACGCGGGATGGAGCAGTTTGGTAGCTCGTCGGGCTCAACTATTTATAAAAGCTAGGCGAAGGTCGTTGCCAGTTCTT
>NZ_BPFA01000042.1 GCF_019655055.1 Shewanella sp. MBTL60-112-B2 | reverse complement strand
GGAAAGTAGAAGCAAATATCCATCAGGGCCAGAGGAGTACCTCAATAACAGGCCGAATATATGGGTGCAATGAACTCTTCTCAAAGTCGATATTAAATATCTTGCAAACCGGATGGGTCCATATATGGCGATTCTGAGGCGATAGCGATTTTCGAAAATGACTGAGGATCAACAACTTCGTCGGGGGCGGCTCGGGTGATGCAAGAGGGGGAAGCTGTTGTCCCCCTTTTGCCCGGGTGTGGGATGGAATCTCACGACGTTTATTAAGCGCAGCTTAATTGTCTATTGCTCTAAAGCATAAGTCAGGCGTAGCCTGATAGAATTATCAAACGAAGTTTGATTGCTAGCACTTGTTAGACGCAGTCTAACTATAGCAACTTGATTAAATTGCATCGGCAATACCAAAACTCAAAGCAAAAAAAAGCACCCCATTTGGGATGCTTTTTTGTTTTACAGCCTAACGTAAAACTCAACTTATTAGGCTTATCAAAGTTACCCGTGGGTAACTCAATGGGTATCCGATAGTATTTGCAAGACTCGGATTGAAAAGTAGTTCGGTCGAAGCTTCTAATAACAATGCCTCAGCTCTGTCGAATCCGGCTCAGCCAGCGGAGCTAGCTAATGTCGAACTCCCAGTCGATTGAGTCCTCGTTATATCAATGAACTCTCCGACCTAAACCGCTGAGTTCAAACTAGCAAAAAAGTGTGACGTATGTCAAATATTTATAGCTTTGAATTTTAACCCTACTAAACCAGCACATCTAAACAGTTAAATCTGTTGCTTAAAACTTAAACCGCTAAAAGAGAAATTATCCACTATGGCAATCATCATGGCTGCTGATTTAAATCTAAAATCAGCAAGCTTTTTTACTTGTTATTTACGCAACTAATTAAGTCCGCCCTTAACATAACCTAACTAGTTTCAGAGTAAGAAGTACCTACGGATAGTAGCCGCTAGCATATACAAATAGAGGCTAAAAAAACGTTAAGTTAACCTATGCAGGACACCTAGAAAACCAACTTTGGCGTTAACCTAGTAATTTAAACCATGCCTCTGAATCTGGACCAACAACACACTCTCCATCAACTCTTAACGATAAGCGTAATCGGCAACGGCGGGTGACGTCTTTAAACTCATCATCCGGTAACTGCCTGACAGAATCAACTAAGGCACGACAATGAGGAGCGGCTTGCTCTTTTAGGGTGTAGAACACCCACTTGCCCTTTTTTTCGTGGTTCAGTAACCCGGCGCGATACAGCATCTTTAAATTGCGCGACACGTTATATTGAGTGTCACCAATAATATCCATCGCTTCTGCTACAGCCATACACTCATCGACGTGCAAAAATAACCAAAACAAGCGCAAGCGATTAGGCTCTGACAATGCTTTTAGCGCATCAATATACTTTTCATCGATCATGCAATTACCTTTTAACAAAACACGCCACTCAACTGAGTGGCGTGACGTCTTTATACGACATATTGGAAGATAGCACCGCCAATTATCGCAGTCATTAATATAATACCCACAAAAGCGATTACCGCTTTGCGCTTAAGTACCGCTGATACTAACGCGATTTCAGGCAAACTAGCACCTGTGCCACCAATAATTAATGCTAACGCAGCACCTAAGCCCATGCCTTTTGCAATTAACACTTTCAGTAGTGGAATGGCCATTTCGATGCGCAAGTACAACGGAATACCAATCAAAGAGGCGATAACAATCGAGCCGAAACTATCGCCACCAACGTATTTTTCTACCATGTCTGCCGGTAAATATGCCGCAGAGAAACCACTGATTGCCGCGCCCAGTAACACGTATGGAATAATGCGCTTAAACAAAGACCAAGCTCCGGCCATGGCATTTTTCATTCTTGAAGTTGAGGTTGGCGCACCGCCACAGGTATTGGCTTTATTGCCGCTACAGCCTTTACCTTTAGTACCTTCTAGTTCATCGCCACGCTTGATCTCATTTTTCCAAGGAGACTTAGAGATTAAGTAACCACCCAGTACCGCTGCGGTAAAGGTGATGAACAAATAGATCACGGTGATTTTCAAACCAAAAGCAGCATAAATCATTGCTAATACAATGAAATTACATAAAGGCGCTGAAATAATAAAACTCATCACAGTGCCCAATGAAGCACCCATTGAGGCCATGCCCATAGTTACAGGCACTACCGCTGCACTACAAAATGGGGTCAACATACCAAACAGTGCCCCCAGTAAAGAGCCCCACTTTTCATGTCTAGTTAATGTCTGTTGCAGTTTATCTTGCGGGATATATTCACGCATGATGCCTGTTAACAACGAAACAATAGCAATAATAATCACCAAGCCTTGAGCCACATAAAAAAACTCGTTTAACGCAATACTTAATTTCGCATCCACAATCACAATCTCTCGCAAGTAATAAGGCGAGCGATCGTACGCACACATGCGCTTTTGTGCAAGTATAATATTAAGGTAATATCACAATAAATTAAATATCATTTAAAAACAGTTTTGTAGCTAAGCTTGTGTCAAAAAGGACAACTATCGCAGACAGCCACTTCTATGCAAAGTGGCCGAGTGAAACATTCATCATTAAGGGAAGATTCAATAAACCGATCCTACGCATTATGCTTGCCTTAGGTAGGCGATTGGAGGAATGCATCCACCTAAAATGCCTAGTAATATTAGTCTAATTGTAGCTATGCCTGTTTTTTCACTTACAACGCTGCTATTGATCTTATACCAACAGCCTCCCTAGCTTACTTGTATTCCATCGCAGTAAACTCCAGCAACTGTTGGTACAACCATCGCAAAGCAGGATCATTCATACTCTGCTTATGCCACACCAAACTATAGGCCACCTCACCATAATCTAGCGGCATTGCTTTAGTCACCAAGCCTTGTGCTTGCAGCGCGTTTTCAGCCCAACGCCGTGAGCAGGTAAATAGCAGTTCACTGTGATGACACAGTAACGCTGCGCTGCCAAAATCGGCCACCGAAATGGGTACTGCGCGATTACGCGATTGCTGGGCTAGCTGCATCTCAAAATATGGCGTATTGAGGTCAGTATCGCTAATGCTGATATGGCTGAAATTCAGGTAATCATCAATAGAGAACTGCGGTTGCTGTGCAAGCGGGTGTTCAGGGTTCATCAAGCACACCATTTCGTCGGTGAGCAAGGTCTCCCACACCAATTCTTGCTGCGAAATAGGTGGCTGACTTCTATCGTGGGGTAATAAGATAAAGTCCAAGTTGCCTTTAACTAGTCCTTCAAAACCCACGCTGTCTTTAGCATAAATGTCTAAACGAATATTGGGCGCGAGCGTCAACACATGGGCGATGAACTTCGCAGCCAATAACTCGAAGGAACTCTCACGCATAGCCAGTGAGAAACTCCCTTCGTAATCTGCAGGGTTAAACGCCTCTTGGGTTACCAATTGATTCATATCACTGATGATTTGATGCACGCTTGGGCCGAGCCTGCGAGCGAGCGGCGTGGCCACCAGCTTATTACCGTGACGATAAAACAGCTCATCGTCGAGGCTGAGCCGCAATTGACCCAAGGTCTTACTCACCGAGGATGGACTTAGGCACAAACGCTCAGCACTGGCAGTCACGCTCAAGGTGTCGAGCATGACGTGCAGGGTGATCAGGTGCTTCATGCTGATCCGAGAGAGTTTAGCGAGGTCCATAAGTCTGCCTAAAAGAGCCGTAGATGAGTAAAAGGGATATAGTCGTGAACTGGAATATAGTCGTAAACTGGAATATAGACGCAAATCCCTTTGCGGTATATTGCTAAGGCCAATATTCACGAGCATCATCGCAGATCCTGCAAAGTCTTTAAGACTGCCATTAAACCTGCCCGTAGCTAGCGAGTAGCTATGGCTGTAGTTAAAGCCTACCAATAAGATGAATTTTCCGTGGTTGAATTTTTGCCGTATAATCTCGGCTCACCAATTTTTAGGCAGGCCTGCATGTTTAATATCGCGCTTTATGAACCCGAAATAGCCCCAAATACCGGCAATATCATTCGCTTAATTGCAAACAATGGCTGCCACCTGCATTTGATTGAACCTCTGGGCTTCGACTTGGAAGATAAGAAACTGCGCCGTGCGGGTCTAGACTATGCCGATTTGGCCAATGTGACCCACCATAAAAACTTCGAGGCCTTCCTTGAGGCGATGGCTGGAAAGCGCATTATGGCTTGCACCACTAAAGGCAGCCGCCCACATTCAGAGCTAACCTTTAAGCAAGACGATGTGTTGCTATTTGGCCCTGAAAGTCGCGGCCTACCTGCCGATATCATCGACTCGATTCCAACCGATCAGCGTTTACGTATTCCTATGATGTCGACTAGTCGCAGCTTAAACCTGTCGAACGCCGTGGCCATTATTAGTTACGAAGCTTGGCGTCAGTTAGATTATGCAGGAATGTAACGGGTTAAAGCCACGCTATAATGCCAACAAAAGAAGCCGCGAACATCGCGGCTTCTTGCTGTGTGCACTTAAGTGTTTACAGCTCTAATCAGGTTTATCCACCAAAGCCCACATCGGTCATATTCACTTGCTTGACCTTGCCATGTTCTTTAGCAATCGGCGCTATCTTTGCCGCGTTACCTATGATGACAAACTGTAGGTTTTCTTTCGGAAAGTAAGTGTCAATTAAACGCTTAGACTCCGCTAGCGTTAAGCCATCCACCTTAGCCTGAAACTCATTGATAAAGGCATCATCAAAGCCATACAGGTACATATCTGTCATCAGCCCTGCAAGTTGCGCACTGGTTTCGTACTTTGGCGGAAACTGCCCCTTTACATAGGCTTTAGCCGAATCTAAGGTGGCTTGATCTAAGCCCTGCTCCCACAGTCTTGCATAGGTCTTCAATGCTAGATCTATGGTTTCCTTGGTGGTCGCCGTCTTAGTGAAGGTGCTGATCTTAAAGGTACCTGACGCCGAATAAGCGCTAAAGCCTGAGCGAGCACCGTAAGTCAGACCCGCGTTAACCCGTAACTCATCATTGAGCCATGAGGTAAAGCGGCCGCCTAAAATGGTATTCACTACCGTAAGGCCAACAAAATCAGGGTTATCTCGACTAATCCCCATGCCACCTATTAAAAACGTAGTTTCAATCGCATCAGGCTTATCCACTAGCAAGACGTCGGCTTCATCTAACTTAGGCAAACCTTTTGTAAGGTCGACTAAGGTAACTGGTTCTGAATCTTGCCAATTTGAGAATAGTTTCTCTAGCTTGGCCTGCATCTGTGCCGGCTCAAAATCACCGACTACGCTAATGGCAGTATTTGATGGCTGGTAGTAGCTCTTATGGAAGGCGCGTAGCTGCGTAATGTTCAGTTGGGCTAGCGAATCACTGTTACCCGATGTGGCATTACCGTATGGGTGCTCGCTAAAAATCAGCTTGTCGAAGTAACGACTAATCACCGCTCGCGGGCTCTCTTTAGCCTGAGACAGACCAGCGATTTCTCGCTGGCGCAACTTATCAAATTCGCTAGCATCAAAATCTGGCGAAACCAGAATATCCTTAATCAATGGCAGCATTTTGTCGGCATCTTTCGCCATAAAGTTAGCACTGATATAGCTACCCTCTTTACCGGCGCCGCTACTTAGATTTGCGCCTAAGAAATCGACCTCTTGCTCTATCTCAAGCTTACTCTTACCACCAGCGCCGAGCATCAAGCCTGCGGCGGTCATATCGGCCACACCTGAGGTGGTGTCGTTGACCGCGCCAGCGCGAACAATGGCGTCGACTGTGATTAGCGGCACTTCACGCTGAGGCATCATATACACAGTTAAGCCGTTTGACAGGGTAACTTGCTGGTAAGCGGGCACACTAAAACTGCCAGTATCGACGGCCTTTGAGGTCTGCGTTGCCGCGCAGCCCGCCAATGTCAGCGAACTAGCAATGGCTATCGCCGTAAGTAACTTCTTAGGTTGCAGCAAAGTGGCCGAGGCGCTTACGCTAGGGTTAACATTCTTCATTGGTCAGCCTCCTCGGTTGCAGCCAGTACGGCAACGGTGCGGTTTGCACGTTTTAGGTAAGTTTGCGCCACGCGCTGAATGTCTTCTGGCGTCACCTTGTTGTAGGCTTCTGGTGCATTGAATAGCTTGTCGTAACTACCAAAAAATAGCTCATAAGTGCCTATGGTATTGGCCTTGCCATTAATGGTTTCCATGGCACGATAAAAGCCCATTAGCTTGATATTTTTCACCTTTTCAAGCTCCTCAGGCGTCACACCGTCACGGGCAACACGATTGATCTGGCTGATCATCGCATCTTCCAGCTCTGGCGCGGTCACTCCGGGATTAGCCACACCCATCACGTAAAACAGGTTCGGATCAAATGACATCGGCATATAGGTATCGACTTCGATGGCGACTTGCTTGTCGACCAAGCCTTGATACATGCGCGAGCTATTGCCTGTGGTCAAGATTGATGACAATAGATCCAACGCATAATAGTCGGCATTTGAGGTGGCAGGGATATGGTAGCCCAGCATCACATTCGGCGTGCTAACCGAAGCTTTTTGCACAAAAACACGGCGCTCACCTTTTTGTAGTGGCTCAACCGTTTTCACCTCTCTCGGCGGTGCTTGAGCAGGAATTGGCGCAAAGTACTTATCGGCTAGTTTTTTCACTTCAGCCAGTTTCACATCACCAGCAATGACTACAACGGCATTGTTAGGCGCGTAGTAGGTCTTGTGATATTGAGTTAGGTCTTCTAACGTCCAGGCGGCAATATCGGATTCATGACCGATAACCGACCAGCTATAAGGGTGGGCTCTAAAGGCTGCGCCTTTAAGCTCTTCTTGCAACACGCGCCAGTTAGAGTTCTCTAGCCCGGTTAATCGCTCAGAGGCCACGACCCCACGCTCACTTTCCACCATCTGCTCGTTAATATCGAGGTTTTCGATACGGTCGGCTTCAAGATCAAAAATGGTCTCTAGTGCATTTGCTGGGAACCAGTCAGTGTAGACGGTGAGGTTTTCTGTGGTGTAGGCATTGTTTGCTCCACCAGCCGCTTCCATGGTGCGGTCGAACATCTTAGGGCCATATTTTTTCGAGCCGTTAAACATCATATGCTCGAAGAAGTGAGAGATCCCGGTTATACCCGGTACTTCGTTACGTGAGCCAACCTTCCAGAAAAGGTACATATTGGCGTTGGGTATGGAACTGTCTTCCAATACCATTATTTTCATGCCGTTATCCAAAGTGAAACTTTGAATATCTTTGGCCTGCGTCGCTTGTGCCATTGGCGCTGCTAATAGCAGGCCAATAGACAATAACAGTGCCTTGGTATAGCGCTTCATTATCCGCTCCTTGTTAAATGCCACTCAGTATAAGCACTCTAGTTATATGCTGATTTTTATAGTCAGAACATAACGAAAATTCGGTTTTCTTCGAGAAATATTCTTATCCATAGCGATTTGTCGCTAGAAATCAGCATCCATCAAAAAGCAAATTGTGATGAAAATCAAATTTACTGCGGCAAATATTTGTAACTCAAGGTAAACCTAAAGCTACGCAAAGCTGATTTGGTTTTTTCAGCGGGGCGTTTATGCTAGTTTCAAACTCTATTTCATCGATGGTTAGGCTGTTATATGTCATCAGAAAAGGATTTCAACACATTAGATACTCTCAACTGCAACACAGATGTGCATTTGCAGTTACTCACGCCGACGCAAACCATTCGCCTACGTAGCCGTTTAATCGGCGTAGATCCAGGACGTTCGGTCATTTTGGCCCAAGGGAATGACAAAGCTTGGCAAGCCGCAAGTGCCTATCTCAGGGAAAGACAGAGTGTGGTGATTCGGGTGGTGAATAGCGATGAGCAAGATGCCACTATCTTGGCCTTTAGAAGTAAGATTCATCAAATCACGTCAGCCGCAGGACGCTGGCTTATTGTTAGCTATCCAAAAGAATTACAAACGGTTTCTTTAAGGCAGCACTCAAGAGTTCCAATCAATATTAAAGCCTGCCTTACCGCTATAGATTCCAGTGAGCTCATCACCTCAGGTTATCTAAAGGATATTTCGATTAAAGGCGGCGCCTTTGTTAGTGAGACCAAGATTAATTTTAATATCGATAGTCAGTATTGTCTCAAGCTGGAGTTCGACGGCGAGCAAGAGTCCATCTCTATCACCATCAAGAACCAACAGGAGCTCGATCCTGTAACTAGGCTGGCCCAATATGGTTTTGCGCTCAACACCGAAGCCAAAGAGACTGAAAAGCTACTGCAGAAGATCATTTTGCAACATCTGAACCAATAGCGGTTAATTATGACTTTGTATCAAGAAGGGCTGCCCACCGAGTCAATCGAGTAGGCAGCTTAACGATTTACATCATTTACTGATCCAAAAATACCTGCTCAACCTTATGTAGCAATTGCGGCGATTTAAGCTCGACTTCGCCCGTCATCAATAATGAAAAGTTCTCGGCGATAATCTCTTCCGGATGAATGATGTAATTGGTATTGCGACCAATCTGCTTAAAGAAGCCTTTAAACTCAGATACCTTGACGATTTGTGCATTATCAGGATCGTAGGCTGCAATATTAGGTCGCTCATCGCTACCGACGATCACAAACATAAACTCCAGATAATCGAAAAACTCGCCGCCTTTCTCAAGACTGTAACCTTGCTCTTCGGAATATAGAATGGGGACCGCCCAAACCATTTTTCCGTCATGCATCACTCTAATGGCAAAGTCGTTTATCGGTGCATCTGGGTTAGTGATTTTCTGCTGAGTGAGTGAAGTAGGAAAAGGGATTTCACCAACGGGATAAAAGCCTATCGCGTGATAGAGCTGCTGCTTCACTTCCGGGTTGAAGCGAGAAAAAACATGCAGTAGCTCGTGGGCGATTAGGCCTGGGAGCCTTTGCTGATTATCAATCTGCTTCTGCTGCAAAATAATTGCCTGTCCACGGGTGTAGGCGGCACCTCCCTCTTCTAAACCTGTGGTTTTGATAAATTGAATCGGTTGTGGCAACGTAACTTTTAATGCCGTAAGCTTAGGTTGGAGTTGCTTAAATGCTTGGGTTACCGCATCACGATCTTGCTGGCTCCAGTCTAAAGTTTGGCTCGCGATAAAGGCTAGATAATCGACTTTACTCGGACTATCTTCGCGCTTCATACGCGAAGCCATATCGAATTGGCTAATGCCGCGAACGAAGTCATCTTCTTGAGTCAGCACCTTGGCGGCATCTTCTTTAGTTGAAAAGCTGATAGCATCTTGAGTCGCAGCCTGTACAGGGCTCAACAACATCACACTTAAACAGGCCCATGCCGAATAGCTAAATAGCCAATTTGTTATTCTCATGTCGATCATTCCTTTGTTGGTATTTATCGCCCCCCTTACAGCAAGCAAGAGAGGTGAAGCCGGATCACTTTAAGACTAGAGACCAAGATAACACTATGCCTTAGTAAACAGCACCACATCATTGCCCAGCACTTCTAACGTCCAATTATATTGCTCCGCAATCCACTCAAACGTCGCTGTTGAATAGAAACAAATATGTGTCGGATCGCCTTTGTAATGCCATCGACTGAAAGCCTCGAGATCACCGGCACGCTTAGTCATTATCACTAGTAGGCCGCTCGGCTTTAATAGGCTGTCTAATGTTGCTAATAAAGATTTTGCATCCGCGACATGCTCAATCACCTCAGTGATAGTGACGAAATCATATTGCTGCTGAAGCTTTTGAGGATCGTTGCAATAATAAAGATCGTAATTATCTACTTTAATGCCTTTTTCTGCCGCCATCACACTAATCGTAGGGCCTGGACCGCAACCAAAATCTAACCCTTGGGCGCCTTGAGGAACCCGTTCGAGGATCGGGTCGAGTGCCCGCGAGAGGAATCTGCGATAGCCGAGATCTTCTGAATCATTTTGATGTTGATCATATATGGCTTTTTCGTCGGCTGCGTTCAGGTGCAGCGCCGCAGGAACAGACACCAAGTCGCAATGGCTACAGCGCTGATACTCTCTAAATTTATCTTGATAAAAAGCCTGTAAACTCGGCTGCTGACACAGGGGACAGATACTCAAAGGATATTCCTAACTCTACTTATTTAAACTATTCAAAAGGTTTAGGGATTTGGCGATCTTTGCTTGCCGCTTCTCTAGCTTCACGTAAATACTTCTCTTCTCGAGACTCTCGCTTATTAAATTGCTTCTGTGCCTTTTCTCTTTGCTCGCTCTCCCAATCGCCGAACTCTTGTCTTTCGAGCACTTTCTTCTCTCGTTCTGCTCTTTGCTTGGCGGCATCTCGTGCCTTTTGCAGCTGATCTTGTTCGACTTCTTGTTTAATTTTCTCCGCTTGCACAGATAATGAATCGGCACGAACCTTTTCATTTTCCTCAGCCGCTAATCCTAAGCTTATCGACATAATGGTGGTTAGTGCCAACACTTGCGCTAACGATACGATACCTTTAATAGCCACTATAATTCCTTGTCATAATTTCCTCATCTCGGCCGTCCATTCTAACCAATTCATCACATTGGCACCGCCTTTTATTCAGCCCAAAAGAACAGCAGAGTTAAATCACAATAAACACACTTAAGTTCAGCCACTTAACTTATATGCCTTCCATCAATTTTTTAGGGCGACTTCAAGTGTATTTCTTAAGTTTTGTGAAATTATTTAATATAAATGTTCTCTAGATTCAAATTTATTACATCTTAATTGTACAAAGCGTCAAATAAAGGTACTTTTGACGCAAAAGCGACTGGCTGTATCAAAATTTAACTTTATTGTTGTAATTATCAGTAATTTGCCTCTAAAAATGTCATGCCAAAAGGGAAGAGTGTATGAGTTTGTCAACCTGGTCTGAATTGTACCCGCGTGTATCTTCTGCAGATCCGGCGCTATCCGAGCAATTCTTGCTTTGGCAAAATGAAGCTGAATCGACAGCTCTGGCAATATTACAAGGGCATCACTTTCTTGCCGCCACCCCTGCGGCGCTCAGTTATTTTGAAAGCCAAGAGCAAAACTTTATTCATGCCACTCCCTTTGACTTCTCTCCTAGGCTGCAGTCTTCAGGAAAAAGCAGTGTCGAGTATGGCCAGCAAATGATAAAAAAGGCCGCCAAAGGTGAAGTTGTCTCATTGAGTTGGTTGCATATGAGTCAGCAAGGTAAAGAACTGCCTACCGTGTTAACGCTGTACCCTGCACAACTCGATGAAAATAACGTGATGCTAGTGTCCTTCAAGCCTTTAGATAGACGCAAGCGCAGTAGGGTATGTAGCAGTAACGGCTTTGAAACCCTTCCCAAAGAGCTGATGTCGATAACCCTTGAAGACAGCGCCGAAGCCGTTTATATCACTGATGAACACAATAAGATTTTGGCGGTCAATAAGGCCATGTGCCGCATCTGTGGCTATAGCGCCGAGCATTTGATTGCCAAGACTCCTAGCGAAATCAATTTAGAGTTACCGCATCAAAGCCAAACTATTGATAGCCCACTCAAGGGCAAGGGCAGCTGGCAAGGAGAAGTTTGGAAATGCCGCTCTGATGGCTCAACCTTCCCAGCATGGCAAAGCTGCCGACGGATTTACGCCGATAACACCGTCTTTTACGTAAATCTATTTAGCGATATTAGTGAGAAGAAAGCACTTGAAGATAAGCTGACTCAACAAGCTAAGTACGACAAGCTAACCGGGCTGCCTAATCGTTTTCATCTGATCCAACTACTCAGAAAAGCGATCAACAATATCAAGCAATCTCCCGACTTACTCGGCGCCTTGATGTTTTTGGATCTTAACGGTTTTAAAAATATTAACGACAGCTTCGGCCATTCGACTGGAGATAAAGTCTTGCAACTCGTTGCCGCTCGCTTAGAAGCTTGTTGCATTGAAAATGCGGAAATTGCTCGCCTCGGTGGTGATGAATTTACCTTAATCTTGCCTCAGTGCCAGAGCAGGCGAGAGATTGAAGCATTTTCTGAGCAGATATTGTCACTCTTTGAGGCACCGTTCGAAATTAATGGTCAGAAATTCTATCTCGGCACCAGTATCGGGATCTCGTTATTCCCACAGCAAAGTGACGATCCGAACCAATTATTAAGTATGGCTGATACCGCTATGTATTCGGCTAAAAAAAGCCCGAAACATATCCGCTTTTATAATGCGATCATCCGCGAGGCTGCCGAGAAAAAGCTACATACTTTAAATGACTTACGCCACGCTCAAAGTCTGGGGCAGTTCAGTTTAGTTTATCAGAGCATTGTCGATTTAGAGTCTCATCACACGGTGGCCATTGAGGCTCTGTTACGCTGGAACCAGAGTAATGGCGAGGTTGTTGAAGCTCATAATTTTATTCCTCTACTAGAAGAGGCCGGCCTGATGGTCAACGTTGGCCTTTGGGCGTTAGAGCAAGCTTGCATTCAAATGCTGAAATGGCAGCAAGACTATGATCCAACACTTAAGATCAGCGTTAATATCTCAAGATCACAGCTAGAACACCCAGATTTTATTCACATGCTTAAAGAGTTACTGACACGCACTCGGTTTCCCACTAATGCATTGATTATTGAGATCACCGAGAGTGCATTTATACGCAGACCGAAATTGATGACAAAAGTCTTAGCTCAGTTAAAAGAGATGGCTATTAGCATCTCGATTGACGACTTTGGCGCTGGATTATCCTCCTTTAGTAGGCTCAGCAGCCTGCCGATCGACTGCCTAAAAATTGATGCCAACTTTGCTCAACGCCTAGATAGTGAGCAAGGTCGTAAACTTTGCAAAGCCATTATGCAGCTTGCGCAAACCTTAGAGATAAATTTTGTAGTTGAAGGGGTAGAAACTCGAGCCCAAAGGGATATGTTGTTAAATCTAGGAAAAGGCATGGGACAGGGACACTTCTTCAATACACCTGCATCGGCTGAGCTCTTCACTCACAAGATACTCGAGCCGCTCTACGATTCACCGCCGGCCGATAATGTAAACTCAATGAGGAAGGTAGCTACGCCAGCACTCTGAATAAGTTATTCAGTGTCGCCCCCTGCAAAAGCTGTTGCCGACGTAGCCCCTGATTATCATCATAAGATGATGGGGTTATTAGACCTGATTAATTGAAACATTAGCGTGATATCTACGGTGTTTTATCAAGGAATAAACGATTTAAATCACAAAAACTCACATCTGTATCCAACCTGAAAATATCAGCGTTTGTTTAGGTTTTACTTAGTATCTTGTTATCGATATCTAGCCCGCACATCGGCAGGCATAGAAGCTAACCTTTGTTCTACCATCGCATTTAATGCCTTAGTTAACGGGGCAACATCTTGCTGGTTATCTATGGCTTTTAACATCATGGCTGCAGCTTCTAATGTAGACAGACTATCACTACGGCTGGCCTTACGTATGGTGTAATTTGAAGCGCAATCAAGGTCAAGATGCAAGGCTGGGTAAGCCTGTAGCCAAGGGTTAAGCTGCAGCAATTTATAGGCTTTACGCCAAGTACCATCCAAGAAAAGCAGTATCACTTCTTGCTCAAGCTCTCTCTCGTTGGCCGACACGCTAATATCTGACGGATACACTAAGTAAACAGGCTTGTTAGACTGGGCTAATTGCTCGCGTAAGCCTGCAAAATCATCGGCAGTTTCCCCCACCACCACTTGAGTATTTGCAATAACCAGCTCTAACAAACGCACACTATTCTTCGCATGCCCAACTTCGCTTGGATCTTGCAAAATTATCAGCTCAGGTTTGACCTGCATGGTTTCAATACTGGCACATAGACAGGCGTTTTGTGGATAGTGGCAGTTTGGACAAGTTGGACGGGACACGAGACCTCGGGGTAATTGTTTAAAGTAGCCTGCAAATTGTAGCTGACTGTTGATACAAATAACATGACATTGAGATCCACTGAAACTCATTAAAAAAAGCCTGCATAGATGGTTAGTCTGTGCAGGCTAAAGCGTTTCAGGGTGAAACAAAGTTAACTGTTACTATCTTCAACTGACCTCTCGGCAATCAAGCCTAATAAGCGTGTTGTTCTTGATGCCAATGGTCAAACTTAGGCATCGCCATCATGGCCAGAAGCGCAACAGCGCCTACGCCCATCAAGGTTGCAACTGCATAAGGGGCAGTTAGAGTTGTTTGCTGCACTAATGCTGTTAGCAGTGAGGCACCACTCATCTGAATAAATCCAAGCATTGCCGTTGCAGTACCCGCTCTTTCGCCAAAGGCTGATAACGCCATACTGGTTGCAGGGCCAAGTAACAGTGCAAAACCAATACATAGCAACATCATAGGCAACATGTAGCTATACGCCGCCATCATGCCTGCTTGTGGGCCAACGAGCTGCACTAATACTTGAGTCACGGCAGACACTAGCATTAGCGCTAATGCGATAATCACCGTAGGACGATTACCTAACTTTTTGATCACTAGTGGCGCAGCAAAACAAGCAATAATATTCACCACTGCATTTAAACCAAATAAGCCACTAAACGTTAACTCAGAGACTCCTAGGTGGCCAATCAACCAAACTGGCGCGTAAGACACGTAACTTAGAATCGCAGCCATACCAGCCATACAAGCGATGGCATAAAATAGGAAGTGTGGTTCGGTAATAACCGGCTTATAGCGCGCCCAACGATACAGCGGACCATCGCTAATAGTATTTTGTGGACGAGTTTCAGGTAAACGTAGGCTGACTATGGCCAGAATAACTAGGCCGTACAAAGCCATAAAGATGAAATTTGATCGCCAGCCAAACTGCAACGCCAGCATGCCGCCTAATGTCGGTGCTAATGCCGGAATGATACAGATCATGCCATTTAAATAGCTGTAATAGCGTGCACCTTCTTTAGGAGAAAAACAGTCCCGCACCGCACTGAACACCACAATAGAGGTCGAACATGCCGCTAAACCTTGCATCACCCTGGCGATTTGAAGCCAATGAAACTCCACCGCAATAGCCGCTAATACACTGCTAATCATATAAAAAATGATGCCACCTATGGCAACCGGTCGACGACCATAGCGATCAGCCAGTGGGCCAATTAATAACTGGCCTGTACCCATAGCAAATAGGAACAGCACTAGCGTTGACTGGATCTCGCTAGCAGACACAGCAAACTCAGCCGCCATTACAGGCATAGAGGGCAGGTAAATATCGATAGCCAAAGGACTTAAAATCACCATTGGCAACAAAATGGGTAACAAACTACGACGCATGATCTTTCTCAAAATTAGGAAAACAGCGCTATAGTAATCAAACTAAGGTATGAACAGAAATGATATTATTTCCATTATGAATTTCCATTGAGGAATATCTTTGAAACTTGAAAATCTCGCACGTATCGATTTAAACCTATTGGTTATCTTGCAAGTGCTATTAGAGGAGCAGAGCGTCACCCGTGCCGCCAACCGCTTACACCTCAGCCAGTCGGCTCTGAGTAAAAGTTTAAATCGCTTAAGGGATACTCTTGGAGATCCGCTTTTCCTGCGTACAGCTCATGGACTTAAGCCAACAGCCCACGCAGTACATTTAGGCAAAATCCTGCCCCAGAGCCTTCAAAGCTTGTATCAACTGACACTGCCGCCAAGCTTTACGCCCCATAACAGTACGCGACAGTTTTCGTTTGCTATGGTGGAAAGCGCCTACGAAACCCTGCTGCCTTACTTTATCGGCACATTACTCAATCGCGCCCCCAACCTTAAACTCGATAGCTTTGTTTGGAGCGAGAATTCGATGCAGGCGATTCAACAAGGGCAGATTGACTTTGGAATTGCTGGTCGCGAACTCCACCCGCAATCGGCCTTCCAAGTGGATAGACTGCCCGAAGGTGTCGCTCATCAAACCCTGTTTACCGATCATCAGCTATGTTTAGTTCGCCAAGATCACCCCATTCTTTCTGCTGTAGCTGCGGGTCATTGGGATCTGACCGTCTATTTAGAGATGTCACATGTGCAGGTGCGTTGTGAAGGAAATGACTGGTGGGCACTAGACTATCATCTTGCCGATTTAGGCCATCATCGCCGCCTGAGCACTATCGTGCCCGATTTCTATGGCGCTGCGAGTGTTTGCGCCCATAGCGATTTGATTTTTACTCTACCAGCGAGCTTTGCCCAACATGCGAAGAAACTCTATCCCTTAGTGGAGTTGCCACTACCAATTGAGTTTATTCCGCTGGCCTACGTACTGCTCTGGCATGAGCGAAGTGCTGAAGATCCAGGGCATAGATGGGTTAAAGAGATCATTTGCGAAAGTGTCGCCAAGGCATTTTTAAATAGTGATAGCACTAAGCTTGTAAATTAGATTAACCTTTATTAACGTGATCTTGGTTCAAATAGACGGCAGTATAATATTCAACAGTTAGCCTTAAGCATCACGAACAAAAGACTAAGCCATTCAGTCTTCATTCATCTTCTTCGTGTAAGCTAACATTAAGATATTTTGGAGAACATATGATTTATAGCCAATTTCAGAACAATCCGATGCAGAACCGATTTTCAGGTACTCGCGGGTGGTTAGCATTCGTTATCGGAATCGCGTTTATGACATTAGCCTTAGTCGCGCTGCCATTTCTACTCCTGTTTGGTGCCATTACTTTTGTGGCCTTGAGCCTATTTGGACGGGTATACCTTAAACGTCAACTTGCTCGCTTTCAAAAACAGCAAGCGAACAAGGAGTTTCAATACAGCGAAGAGTTTCAGGAGTCGATTTACAAAGAAGCACCGACCTCTGCTACACACAAAGGCCGTACATTCGAACACAATCCTAACGAGCCTATTTAGTTTAATAGCTAAGATAGGCTAGTTAAGCTAAATAACCATATCCGACGCGTTTAGAGGTCTAGATAACAGACTTTCGAAGCGCGTCCATTTTTGTGCTTTTGTGTCTGCTTTCGCTTCGACCCAAGCCGCTACGGCATCTTCACCCACGCTATAATTAATCACGTAAGAACGATTGCGTTCGTAAAACTTTACTCGTTGTTTGGCGCGAGATTCAGGATAAAGTGCCCCCTCGATTAGCATATTTTCTGCCGTTTCGGCATCGACCTGCTTATCGGTTAGACACTTGCTAACATAGTTCTCAAAGTAGCCCAGCTTTTTCACCAATTTTAATATTTTGTGAAACAGAGCAAGATCACCGTTCAAGCCTGCCAGCGGCATTAAAATATCACGCTCAAAAGCTAACACTTCTTCATCAGACATGATCAGACTCAAGGCGTAGTTAGCGCTGCCCTCAGACAGATAAGAGATTGGGCTATATAAAGGATAGATGGCATATTCTAGCCACTGTTTAGCCTTCACCAATTTCTGCTCTTGTAAAACATTAAATACGTGATGCCCTGGGTAACCTTCATGTGAGGCTAACTCCAAGTAACGCTCAATACCTAGGGGCTGATCTTGATTTAACTGGATTAAACTGTGCGAGTCACCCTTATACCAGTTATACGCAGTCCACACCTTATCGTTCACATATTCAATTTCAAAACTTTCGTTTTCGGGTAACTCCATATGCTTACTAGTGAGGGTTCGCGCTATATCCACCGAAGCGCTAAATACCTCGGCCGCCTTGTCTTTAGGAACAATAAATTGCGATTTAAACTCATTGTAGCGATCGGTGAGCGAACCCTCTCCCGGTAATAGGGATTCTATTTCGGCCAGCACTTGTTGGTGTTCGAGCAAGGAATAGGGGCTGAGATGGCAATCGTATAAAGCAATGGCTTCTTCATCGAAACTCAACTGTTTACCTTGCAAAAAGTTAAGGTAAGCGCCGATGGAGTGCCACTGAGTCTTCAAAAATTGGTAACGCTCGCTAAGCTCATCAACAGTCAGTTGCTGGCCAATGCTAGCTAATAGCTCTGAGCCAAGCTGATGCTGATTTAACAAATCGGGGATTGGCTGCCAATACGTTTCTTTCTGCCAATCTTGTGGGCCGTAGTATGCGTCGACATAGTAATTATCATGCTGACCTACTGCCAAAGCGAGTTTGATATAACGCTCTGCAAATTTATTCAGGGCTTGCTGCTGCGCCTCATCGGATAATGTCGAAGTACGAGTTTTTTCAGTATCAAATTGTGGCAAGAGAGCTCCCTTTAAAAGCGGTTAAAATTAAATCTTCGCCCACTGTATACAATATGCAACACGGATGCAAGATAGAGGGATATGACTAACTAGTCAGCATCAGGAGGGATACACTTATGAAAAGCTATGATTTAAAGCGCTTAATGAGCAAAGACAAACCTAAGCCTAACGCCATGATGAATAAAAGTACGAACAAAAAAAAGCATTTCTAACTTAATTCTTAGTTAAAAATGCTTTTATGGTTATTTTCAAAAAAAATGCATATTTACGCTAAGTGACAGCCTCAGATAACAGCTCTGCCGCTTTGTTTAATGATAAAAGCTCTTGTTTTGAATTAGTAACCGCTAAAACGGCATCCACTTGTTGCGCCAATGAATGCCATAGCGGCAAAATCACATCAAGCTCAGTTTGACTGGCTCGCTCTCTTGCCATTTTGAGTAACGCTGCCGCAGAAACCACATCAATACGCCCCAAGATACCATCGGCCAGTGAGATACTGAGTTCAATCATAGCGGGTACGCTATGGCCATACTTAATCACCTCTCGCAGATAAGCTTCAGCTTGAGACAAGTCTTGCCCAATAGCACTGTCGTCATGCAGCATTCCCTGCGCGCAGGAGAACATAGCATCCACCTGCCCCTGCTCTGCCGCTTCCGCCATCCAATAAGCACTTTTAATACTGTCTTGTTTACAGCCTTCGCCACGAGCCAGCATCAAGGCTAGATGATATTGGGCGTGAGGGAATCCAGCTTGAGCCGCTCGATGGATATACTTGTAAGCGTTTTGCAAATCAGCCTGCTGATAATAAAGCACGCCTAAATTCGCCATCGCCTCTGATTGTTCCAGCTTGGCGGCTTCGCTTAAGTATTGCTGCGCCAGGTTTAGATCTGTTGCAAACTGCTTACTGCCTACCAGATAGAAATAACCTAATAACGCCATCGCATTCGCTATACCTGCTTCAGCTGCCTTAGCAATAGCAAGCTCTCCGGCAACCACATCGGTCTCTCCGCTGTAGCCGTGGATCAAAGAGACCCCATGCTCGAACAAGGCGTTCAAATTTTTCGTCGACGCCTGGGCAAACCAGTAGCTGGCCTGCTTAAAAGAAGCCGTTGAGCGCTCTGCAACCGCCTCATCACCACTGTCCTGCAGTGCGAGCTCTTGCTCTCGCTGCATCAAAGCTCGAGTTTTTAATGACATCCCCACCAAGTACTGCGACTCGGGATCGCGCTCCATAACTGCCCGATAACAAAGATCTCGGCCAGCTAACGAGTCAAAGTCTTCAAAGTAATATTCAGGTTTGGTTTGCTTAGTCACGTCAACAAACAGCGACTCAACCAGAGCTAAAAGCTGTTTAATCGAACGCTCACTTAACTGCTGTAGCTGCTCGGGAGTGAGGTGATACTTTTCAGGATGGGCGCCACGATTACCGTCGGCTCTAAGCTTGTGCAGTGCACGGGTGGTTTTAACACTAATGAGTCGATGCTGATTTAGCTGCTCGATACGGTCATACAGGTTAGGGCTTTCGAAACGGATCTTCTTAGGCTCCCCCAACAAACTCGTGAGCTTATGACTAAAACTACGCACATGTAGCAATGCTTGAGTCGGTACATCTTTTACATAACTTTTGGCCTTGCGATAGTCCTCACCTAATTCGGCAGAGAACAGATTGACGAACTCGATATCGTTCAACAAGACATTTACCCCTAATCAAGAATAACCCTAAGCTTTTCAGATAATAGGCTAGATATTGCAGCAGCTATATTAAGGTAAGTCGCTGCAATACCAGAGAATAAATTCCTAATCAGGAATATTATTCTTCGTTTTCAAGGTTGCCCGGAGTTTCAGGCGTTGGACGTGACACCATATATAAACGGAATAACGCCACGTTCACGAATAAACCGAAAAAGGCCACGATGACTTCACCAATAAGCTGGACAGGCATGCCACCTAACTGAGTTAATTGCGCTAATATACCGCCAAATAGCGACAGAGGAATATATAGCAATAACACCACTATCGTTTTAAAAGCGATAGGACCACTAAAACTAAAGCTGCGCTTAATCGCTTCCATCGGTGTGAGACGCTCAACCACCACCATAAAGTTTACAAAGGCTAAACGCGCAAACAGGTAGATGCTACCGACCAACCCAATAATGCCTAGGGCAGGGTTAATGGCGAGCAGAATAAACACTGGTGCGAGCACCGCAAGACCCGAGAACACCCCAGCCAACAAGAGCGCTGGCACAAAGTTCAAACTGGTCTTCAAAATCATTCCATTAGATGGACTATGACCCTGAGAGCGGATCTCTAAAAATAGCGTTAATGCCGCAATCAAGAACGAGAACACAAGTAATAACACCAACATGGCAACCATGTGGCTAGTACCAAATTGCGGGTTTTCGAGATCTGCTGCACTAATTTCTAAACTTAGCCATAACTGTATACCAACCTGTACAAATAGAATTGGTACAAACAAAAACGCTAACTGACTAATATTGTTTCTAAAAAAATTAAAAGCTTGAGTCAATATTGCTGACAATTGCATAGGGCTTTCCAAAAAATAAAATTCAATAACACGAGTTAAAGCTAAGGATACCCAAGTTTATAAATTAATGCACAGTTGAAATCACCAATTACTGCGCAGCGATAAACAAAAAATGCAATCGAATTGTTAAAAACGTTAGAATAAGCAATTATTCAAAGATTAGACGACACAAGGATAGCCTCGATGAAATCAATGACTGCAACTCTACTTACCATATCTGCTTTATTAACCACTCCAGCAAGCGCTGGGATTTTAGACCAGCTAGGCCAGGCGACGGCAACAGCTAATGAGCAAACTCAGCAGGCTGAATCGAGCGATTTAGTTGGCACGGTAATGTCTCAATTAGGTCTTAGCCAGACTCAAGCTGAAGGTGGCTTAGGCAGCTTACTCTCGCTAGCGCAAAGCTCTTTAGGTAGTAATGACTTTAGCTCTATAGCCAATTCGATCCCAGGTATTGATGGCCTCTTAAGTGCCGCACCTGAACTCGATAGCGACTCAGGTATGTCTGGCCTACTCTCGCAAGCAGGTGGTTTCGGTGAATCTTTACAAGGTGGTGCTATGGTCTATGATGCTTTTGAAAAGTTAGGCATATCTAAAGAATTAGCCGCACCAATGATTGATATTGTTAAGGGCTATCTAGACACTAATGGCAGTACAGGAACCTCTGATCTACTGATGAAAGGTCTTAACTCGATCTTGTAATTAGCTAAATACTCTTGCGGTTTTTTCGAAGTAATATTAAACGAATAAACCGCAAAATTTCTGCTAAATAAGCAGAACATACAAGTATACAGCCTCCTAGCCCAGATTTGCTTTCAAAACCCTAAAGCTGCCTTATAGCAATCGATATAAGCCGTTGCTCTACCCAGAGCGTTTATAGCAAACTAATTCAAAGCGAATAAATAGCCACAATCATTTCGACTCGAAGTTATTTTCACATTTTATCAGCAGTGCTATACTGCTCAATATTGTTTCGAATAAAAACTTAAGTGATATAAACAGTGAAAAATACAAATACAAGCAACATTTGCGACCTATTAGAACGCTTAAGCACACTATTTCGCAATGAGGTAAGGCAGGCTGGACTCAGTCATGGCTTGCATCCAGTACATTTGGAAGTACTCTTTTACTTAAATCGCTGCAATAAGTTCAGCGATACTCCTGCTGCCGTGAGAGATTTTCTAGGTACAACCAAAGGCACGACATCTCAATCAATCACATTGCTTGAGAATAAAGGCTATGTGATAAAAACAAAAGATAGCCACGATAAACGCGTATTCCATTTAAGCTTAACAGAATCAGGTAAAGCGATTGCCGAACAAACTATGCCCCCAACCAGCTTAAGAAGTGCATTAGAGCGCTGTACAGACAATGAGAATAATAGTTTAAAACTGCAATTAGAGAATTTATTAGCGGATATGCAAATAGAAACGAGCTCGACAGCTTTTGGACTGTGCCAGACCTGCATTTATCATTTGCCAAAAAGTCAGACTTTGTTTTTATGCCAGCTCACCCAACAAACTCTCCCTAAGAAGTTTGGTGAACTCATTTGTCGCGAGCACCAAATTAAGGCCGTTAATGAGTAACGACAGAGCTCAATAGCCAGCAAACTATGCTTACCAATTGAATCAATAGCGACAAAAAGCCAAGCAATGCTTGGCTATCATAAAAATATAATGAATTTGTCTAACTGACTATGCCGGGCAACCTTCTAATTTATAGATGGCATAACCTTGTCTTTTTATGGCTTCATCATACTCAGGCACTGAAGGTGCTGTATGGCAAAACGAACAGCCATCACTACGAATTTCAGCTCCCTGTTCACCAATTTCATTCAGCCATTGCTTGGCAATAGTTAGCGCGAGCTCCGCATCACGTTTAGGCAAGAGTACATCAAAGTGTATACGTTTGCCTGAAGTCGTGTATGCATAGGTATCAAAAACATGAATAGACATAATTTACCTGTTATTTTCTAGCGACCACTTTACCGGGCAGCGAAAGATCACCTGAAGCGATATCGTTAACTTGCGTTACGCACAGCAAAGGATTATGCACACTGGCATTGACTTTCAATACAGCAGTAACAGCATCGAATTTGAAGTCTTCTTGGAAAGAAATATCTTTAGTCGGTACTTCTACCGATACTGAATTCTTAACAAATTCTGGCGTGTAGCCAGGACTATCAATATAGATGGGTAAACCAGGCCAAGTGACCGGTAATGCTGGCTCCATTCCCTCGGGAATATCTTTCACTTTCAAGCCGCCGCCACAAGCTTCATCTTTAGCTAATACGACCCAGTGAGAATGCCATTCGTTGCCATCATTGGCCTTATCACCATCCAGATTTTCATCAAACTTTGGTGTGTCATCAAAATCAGGGTGTGAAGTCACAGCAAGCGCTAAAATACCCTGACCTTTTTCAAAGCCCACAGCTTCAGAGTCAAGATTAGTAGGCCAAACATAGCTGTAAACTTCAGCTCCTGCCAACTTACCAATCGATTGCGGTCTCTTTTGACCCAGCTTACCAGTCACCTCAGCCTGAAAAGTCAGCGAAGTGCCATTTTTAACTACTTTGGCATGAGTTAGGTCAAATTCACTGGCAACCTTATCACTCGACTGACTTAGGATATGACCATGATGGCCGGCATCTGCAAACACATTTGAACTCAACGCCAGTGTAATGGCAGCAACAAGATACTTATTCATCGGAGCCTCCGTTCTATATTAAAAGGGCAGTAAAAATACTGCCCAATAATCACTAAGCTTTAAGATCTGCTAGCGCAGCGCCAAAGTTAATGTGGAACACACCATTATTGAGCAATACAGCCGGGACTGATTGCACACCTGCAGCTTCAGCTTCAGATATACGTTCTGGTTGCTCACCTAAGTGAACAATTTCTGCATTTAGTGCTTTAGCAACTTCCTGTTCTGCTTCAACACAAATAGTACATCCGGCATGATAAAAAACGGGCTTATTCATAATGTAGAGTCCTTTTAATTAATGAAATCTAGTTTCGCCTCGAAACAACATTTAGTTTATACAAGTCTAATTAACTGTCAAATGGTTTCGACTGAAAACTTAGTTAAGGTTTTGCGACATTAAAGAATGGAACAGAAGTTTTACCGCTTTTAAACTGCAGAATGTGTTAATAAAATCATCCTTCCAAGTAAGAAAGACTTTATAGATCAATGAAAAAGATGAAAGGTTGCAATGGATAAAAGCAGCTGCACACTATGACTAATTGGTCTAAAATTAAATATCAGTTGCGAGCCAAAGGTTCACATCGGCCGCTAAATCGATGAGTTTTCAATGTAATTTATGCAAGAGTGGCATTAGAAATAAATAGTAATCAGACGTAATTGCTGGCAGATGTTTAAGATAGCTTAACGGACAAAGGAACTCTCTTGAGAAATTAAACTCTAAACACCTGTGACATCAATTACCGCACTTAGCTTTAGGAGCCAATATGATCGCTAAGCTCAAACAATTCTTTGGTAACCCGCAAGCCACTCTTTCAGACGAAGAACGTCAAGAGCACTTAAATCTTGCTGCCGCAAGTTTATTGCTAGAGGTTGTCATGGCTGACGAAAGCATGTCAGAGCAAGAAGCTAAGTTACTTCCTGATCTGCTGACGACAACACTGAGTCTAAGCACCGATGATGTGCAAAGCCTGATTAGTGAGGCTAAAACATCACAGCAAAAATCGACCTCTTTATACGAGTTCACTCAAGCTATTAATGACAACTTTGATGTGGCTCAAAAGCAGCAGCTAATCTTAGCTATGTGGCAACTGGCCTACGCCGATGGCCATCTATGTCAGTATGAAGATCAAATTATCCGTCGAACCGCAGAGCTATTTTATTTACGCCATAGTGAGCTCATTCAAATGCGAAATATCGCGATGGAACAAAAAGATAAATCTTCTTAGGCTAAATATTTATTATCTTTAAACCCACAGGTAAGCAAAGGTTACTATTTTAGCTAATCGCTAATTTGCTGCAAAATATAGGCTTTGATGCCACTAACGAAACCTTCTGGGCAGTTACATGCGTGATCACATCGCGATAATAGCGAGTAACTTGGCTTACGAATAACCGAATGAAGTAATTCATATTGCTGTTCGCACATTTTTACTGCTTTAAGACCATGAACCATACCAACAAATTCTGCGGCGCAGTGTGTACCGATAAATGAAATTGCATCACTACTGCGCAACTTTGTAATCAGCCCTGCGAGGCTATGGGTTTTATAAACAGAGCCTAAAGCTAGTTGGTTTTGCTCACAATAAGCTTCCAGTGGATCCCGAATATCGTTAAACCCTTCAATCGCCGTTACCACAAAGGGGTAGTGAGCGATATCCACTAAAGATAAGCCACTAAACCACACAGGATGCTCCTCCCGAGCAATAATATACACAAACTGCCCCGTTCCAATAGGGGTGGCCATAAGTGTCGACTTGTGCCTCTTTAAGGACTCTTGGGTGCTGTGATCATCATCTTGTATAACGGCTAAGCACATCCCACCTTGCAGCATCTCTTCGCAGGTTTGAGGCCTTACATGCTTGATGTGAGTAGAAGCACTCAAGCTACAGCTTTCTAAATCACTATCGATAAATTCCGGCAAGCCTACCGACAGCGTAGGCGGCACAGCAATAGTGCACTCTTTCTTAGGCGTTAAGCAGATTTCTGTGACACTGATAGCTGATAACAACTCGCTGATTTCACAAATTTTGGGGTATATCGCCTTCGCTCTAGCTGTTGGAATGAAACCTTCCTTTTTTCTTATAAATAGCGAATCTTGGTAATACTCCCTTAAACTTGAAAGATAACGAGTCACTTTAGAGTTAGAGATTCGGTACTGCCGAGAAGTCTCCCCACAGCATCCCGTTTCATAAACAGACTTAAAAATCACCAACGCCTTCACATCGACGTCTATCATCGTCAGTTCCTTAATTTACCTAGGGTTATTTTTAATTATTGAAATTGTATTTTCTTCAAACTGAAAATATTGCTTTACGCTGCAAATACTCACCTCTAAAAATACAATACCAATAATTCTAGGTAGAATACGCTCCATAGATAGGCCACTGATAAATAACACTTAAAGCGACAACTTTCAACCACTTACAGGACGATAACAGATGAAAAAGCTTGCAGTTTTATTACTATTACTCGTTAGTTCAAATGCTTCTGCTATCGACAGCTGTACTGAGTGTCATGATGAAAAGTGGAAGCAAACACCTGCTCATATATGGATAGATACCGAAGTCCATCTAGATGCAGTCAGCTGCATGGATTGTCATCGCTGGAAAGAGGGAGACGACCTGCCTCCAGTGCTGCCTAGCCAAAAGACCCTAGATAAAGATTGCGGCCTCTGCCATCACACGCCCGAAGATCTCGCACGTAAGATGAACATGGAGCAATACGAGCAAGAAACAGACGAATAGCACCTATCTAACCAGTCCCTGCAAAGGTCCGCGCCCTTCATCAGACGCGGGCCTTTTACCTTCTACGAATCAATTTAAAATCAACAGTGCTTCCCACTCAAGATTTCCAATACAAGACTGTTCTTGATGATAAAATATACCATCATATTTATTTCAGATAGATTTAGATCGCAGAACTGCCCTAACTGTCACAATATTTTACCTTTCAAAACAGATATTTATAATGCAAGTTCAGATATTAAAATCGAATAACTTCAAGGTAGGACTAACTTATTTAATAAGGCTTGTATGGGGATTTCCTCCAAAAGTCGTCAGCGAATAGCGATTTTTAGAGGAAGTGTGTACATACTTTAGTTTGGTAGATAAGTAACGGCTGAGCCCAGAGCTCAGCACATTGCTTTAGCTAAGCCACTTTAGCTAGTTTTTGCTGCTCATACAGCTCTTGTGCAAGAGTAAACTTTTGCTGTAGCAACTTAGATAATGCCTGAGAGAAGTCATTTTCATGAGACTGATGGTACTGCAAGAAGTAAGTGTAGCGCTCACGATTACGCTGAGGAAACAACACTTGATTAAAAAACTCAGTTGCATCGACATAATCAATATCATTGCGATTATTGAAATAAAGATAGGAGAAAACTGAAGCACTTAAACAAACATCATCTGTCTTAGCAATATGATTAAGCGCCATCGCTAAGCTCGTTGTCTTAAAGCTCAGCTTAAGATCTAAAGAACGATCTTTTGCATAACTTTCAAACCAGTGATCCACCAAGCCCACTTTGGAATAATTGATAAACACCAACTTATTTTCCAGCAAGCGCTGCAAAGTTAACTCTTGCTTAAACAGAGGGTGATTCTTGTTAGCGGCCAGGAAAAAATAGCGTACATCACCAACCTTGACGTTTTTTACCGCCTCAGATTGCTTTGAGTTAACCGTAATCGCGTAATCAATCTTACCTTGTGCCAATAGCTCCTGAACATTATCACTCCAAGGCTGAATAACGACCGACATCTCGCGGCCTAAGCCCTGACAAATTTCGGTAATTGATTCGACTAAGAATCCAGATAAATGCTCCTGAGCAGCGATAATCAACCGATTACTGTCAGTTGAATAACTGGTAATCTCTGCCATCTGCTCATAGCCTTGCACAATAGACTTAGCAAGAGGGTACAGTCTGTCCGCCATCAGGTTAGGCTCGACACCATACTGACGTCTGATAAACAACTCATCGTGGATCACTTCACGCATATTGCTCAGAGCACGACTCACTTTAGGCTGAGTAGTGTTAAGTTTCTGTGCCACCACAGAGCCATTTTTAAACTCAACTAACCCAATAAACACCTTAAGAGTGAAATAATCTAACTTTGAAAATTCCCTACGCATCAGACCCTTGCCTAAAAACACATTTTTGTTAATTTTTGTATACAAATTATAACACTGAAAAATAAACAGTTTTGCTACATCAATCACATACATACCTAATTATAGGTATTAGGGCGAGAGGCAAAACACAATTATTCTCAATTTCAGCTATCGCTTACCTCAGGGCAAAGAAAACCTAAGTGGGATCATACTCCTTTGCCGCAAAGCAAGTTAAACTAAGGCTATCAATGATATGGTACTCATCTATGCAAACTGAACACACCGCTGAACTTAATCTGCTTTGGGGAACTTTAATCTTAGAGGAATTGGCCCGCTTAGGCGTTAAACATGTCTGTATGGCGCCGGGTTCTCGTTCCACCCCACTGACTCTTGCTGCGGCGAAGCAAACCAAGCTTAGCCAACACATTCACTTTGATGAGCGTGGGCTCGGCTTTATGGCGCTCGGTTTAGCCAAGGCCAGTCAAGCACCTGTAGCGATTATTACCACCTCAGGCACTGCAGTTGCCAACCTGTATCCAGCAGTGATCGAGGCTTGGCTGACTCGTGTTCCCTTAATCGTATTATCTGGTGATAGACCTCCAGAGCTTATCGATTGCGGCGCCAATCAGGCTATTATTCAGCCTGCTATTTTTGCTCAGTATGCCAAGCAACTAAACCTGCCTACACCCGATCTAAATATTGCTCCTCAAGCATTGCTTAGCCTGTTAGATGAAGCGGTTTGCAACCAATCACAGCCTGTTCATATTAATTGTATGTACCGTGAGCCCCTGTACCCCAACGAGCCTAAAGTAGATTTTGAACATTACTTAGCGCCAGTTAAGCAGTGGCAACAAAATACAGCACCGTATAGCCAATTTGCCAAGCTAAGCACTGGCCTATTGCCTACATCTGACGCACTCGCCCGCTTCGTACATGGCAAAGGGGTTATTGTTGCGGCAACGCTCGCGCCAGAGCAGCAACCGGAGCAGCTGATTGAGCTAGCCCACAAGCTAGGTTGGCCTATTGTCACCGACGCCCAGTCGCAGCTCAGACAACATCCTGCTGCCATAGGCAATATCGACCAGCTGCTGCATCAGCCAAAATCTAAGGCACTTTTAGCTCAGGCTGAAAGAGTGATTGTCTTCGGTGGTCGCATTCTTTCCAAACGCCTTATCAACTACCTTAATGAGCAGAATTGGAAAGATTATTGGCAGGTGCTGCCACAGCAACAAAGGCTGGATCCTAGCCATAAAGCAAAACAGGTTTGGATTTCTCCTGCGCATCAATTTGCTAAGCTAGCTTGGCCAAGATCTTCTGAGGCTAACTGGGCGCTCAAGCTTGTACAGCATAACGATGACCTAGAAACGCTATATCAACAGCAAATTGATCATGCTGAATTTGGTGAAGCGCAGACCATTCGAGCCATAGCTAAGAGACAAACCGATGAGCAACAACTATTTATCGGCAACAGTCTCCCAGTTCGTCTATATGACATGTTTGCCCCTATCACTCCCTCAAGTCCCAAGGTCTTTACTAACCGTGGTGCATCCGGTATCGATGGTTTGTTAGCTACGGCGTGTGGTGTTGCAGCAGCAGAAGGTAAACCGACCACCCTTATTATTGGTGATATTTCGGCGCTACACGACCTTAATTCATTGGCAATCGCACGCTCGGTTACTAGCCCGCTGGTGATAGTGATCCTCAATAATGATGGCGGTAATATCTTTAACTTACTGCCTGTGCCCAATGAGCAGTTAAGAACCGATTACTACCGCTTGTCTCATGGACTCGAGTTTGGCTTCGGCGCCGCCATGTTTGGCCTCGCTTACAATCAGGTTGATTCATTAACTGACTTTGTCGAGTCCTACGAGTATGCAATGACCTACTCAGGCCCCTCTGTTATAGAAGTTACTGTTGCCCAAGATCAAGCCAGTGAACAGATAGCGCAGCTAGCCAATTGGGTGAAACAAGGCTAATGCTAAGCTATTGCACTGCAGGCAAGAGTGACTCGCCAGCCGTGGTATTTCTCCACGGTTTCTTGGGCAGTAAACAGGATTGGCAGGAGATCGTCGAGCAGCTAAAAGATGACTTCTTTTGTATCAGTCTAAACCTTCCAGGGCATGGCTTTAATCACCTTGAAAGTAGCAGTGTCGAACTGCCAACGCCCGGCTTTATCCCCTGCGCAGAGCTTATTCACACCACTCTAGAGCAACTTAATGTCAGCCAGTATCACCTGGTTGGCTATTCATTGGGTGGCCGTATTGCGCTACATTTAGCCCGCCTCTATCCGCAAGCATTACTTAGCCTAACCTTAGAGTCTTGTCATCCCGGGCTACAAAATAAGGCCGCGAGAACCGAGCGTAAAGCTAACGACAGGGCATGGGCGCAGAAGTTACAGATTCTGCCTATCAGAGGCTTTCTAGACCTTTGGTATCAGCAAGCGGTTTTTAGTGATCTAAGCCAGACTGAGCGTGAGCACTTAATTGATAAGAGATCTCACAATCAGCCCCTTATGCTAGCTAACTGCTATCAGGCTACCTCCCTTGCCGAACAAGATGATCTCAGGGATACCCCGAGTCTATTAACAGCTAGCAGCCATTTTATTGCAGGCCATCAAGACACAAAGTTCATGGCACTCGCCAAACGCTGGCAAGAACAACAACCATTATCGGTGCACTGCATCCATGCCAGTGGCCATAATGTGCATCTAGCAGCCCCGCAGGCTTTTGCAAAACAGCTAGCCAGCATTTTTACATCGACTCCACCTAACTCCTAAGCAGAAAGTGAGCCATACATGACCGCGACTCTTCAGCAAGCAACGCCATTAACCTTAACTCAGTTAGGTCAGTATCAGTTTGCTATCGACTTAGATAAGCCCCTGCCTGTAGGTAAGCAGCGCATAGAACAGCGGCAAGGATTAGTCCTAGTTGCACAGTGCCAGTCGCGACAGGAATGGGTAGAGATCTCACCGCTTTCAGGCTTAGATAATCAAGGCCAGGCACTAACAGATTTTAGCCGCGAAACATTAGCAGAGGTTAGCGAGCAGCTAGCGGCATTATTGCCACAATTGCACCAGCAACCCATTGGTGACTTGCTCGATGTGGCAGAACAAACCGCCTTGCCGTCCTTGGCGTTTGGCCTCAGTCAACTGCACGCCAAACTCGCAGGAAAATTTGACGGCCACGCCATCACCCCGCGCACCATTCCGCTGATTTATCGCCAAATTAATGAAACTCTTACGGCGGTTAGCGAGCGCGTTGCAAGCTTATCTAGCAGCATTTATGCAGTGAAAGTGAAGGTCGCTCAGGAGTCGCTTGAAGATGAGATTAAACTGATCCATCAGATCTTAGCCATTCGCCCCGATCTAAAACTCCGTTTAGATGCCAATCGCGGCTTCACACTAGAGCAAGCCATTGAGTTTGCAGCATGCATTCCGCTTAGCAGTGTTGAATATATCGAAGAGCCATGCCAAAACCCCGATGACAATCCGGCCTTTTACCATGCGATAGAGATGCCATGGGCACTGGATGAGTCATTAAATAGCGCCGAATATGAATTTAAGATGCAAGCAGGCTTAAGTGCATTAATCATTAAGCCTATGCTGCTTGGCAGCATTGAAAAATTGCAGCAGCTCATAGAGACAGCCACCGAGCACGGCGTGCGCTGCATTCTTAGCTCAAGTTTAGAAGCAAGCCTTGGTATTGAAGCATTAAGTCGCTTAGCAGAAATCATGACTCCAGATGAGATCCCGGGAATTGATACACTCGCAGCCTTCAGCCAAGACCTGATTGTTAGCTATGGAAAATCTGTCTGTTTGCAGCTTGATGACTTAACACTCCTAACTAGTGTCAGTAATAGCTAGCGTATGCAATAGCCATGTAAACAATGGCTAACAGATCGAACCTAACAGATAAGCGGTGCATTGATATGACGGTTAGCAGTACCAACAAGCAAATCCTCTCACCTATTCATCAGCAAGCATTAGCACAAGCTGAGGCACCCGCTTACCGTTTTTCAGGCGTGGCAGTTAGCTACCAAACTTTGCAGCAGCAAGTCATCGCCCTAACTCAGCAATTTAACCAAATAGGCCTAAAGTCTGGCGACCGTCTGGCCTGTATCGCCCATAACTGTCCGCAGTTACTACAACTCTATTGGGCCTGTGTCGATAGCGGTATCTTGTTCTGCCCTATCTCACCGCGCTTTGCACCGCAGCAGATCATCGAGCTGATGCAGTGCCACAACTATCAGCATTACTGGCTTGAAGCTTCACAATTGTCTGACTCCTGCCTTGTTGATGCACTGCAAAAACGGCCACAGCTAACAGTTGTCCCACTGGATTTTAATCAGCTAAGTAAAAAAGCTCAGCAAACTATAGACCCCGATGCCGCGGTCAACGCCATACTCACCTCTGGCAGCAGCGGCACACCCAAAGCCGCCGCCCATAGTCTGGCAAATCATATGGCCAGCGCAGCGGGTTCGAGTGAGCTAATCACCTTAGCGGCCGAAGATAGCTGGCTACTGTCTCTGCCACTGTTTCATATCGGCGGCTTAGCAATATTAAATCGCTGCGCTCTCGCGGGTGCCTGCGTGGTATTTGAAGACAAGAACCTATCTCTAGCCGAGCAGCTAATTCGAGATAGCGTCAGCCACCTGTCCTTGGTCAGCGCCCAGTTACAACAGCTACTGAATCCAGATAGCGAAAGCGATGCGGGATGTAATCCAGAAAACGACTGCCTAGCCCAAGTTAAAGCCATGCTACTCGGCGGCGGCGCAATTTCAGCCAACCTATTAGCAGAGCTAAGCAAACGTGATATCAAAGCCTACACCAGCTACGGCATGACCGAGATGGGTTCGCAGATCACCACAGGCATCGCCCGCACCGACGGCTCAAGCGGCAAGCTATTATCGGGGCGTGAGCTTAAGATTATTGATGGTGAAATCTGGCTAAAAGGCGAATGTCTGTTTCTCGGCTATTTAGCCGAGGATGGTTTTAATCTACCGCTCGATAAAGACGGCTGGTTCTACAGCAAAGACCTAGGGCACTTTGATGCAAACGGCAATCTCTGCATCGACGGCCGCGCCGATAACATGTTCATCAGTGGCGGCGAAAATATCCAACCAGAAGAGATAGAAGCCGCCCTAAAGCTGCACCCGTTAATCAGCGATGCCATCGTGTTTCCTGTGGCTGACGCCAAGTTTGGCACGCTCCCAGCAGCCACTCTTAAGTTAAATGAGAGTAAGCTGAATAACAGTTCAGCGAACCAACCTTTGGAAGCCGAGCTAACCGAGTTTCTCGCCGACAAAATCGCCCGCTTTAAGCGACCAAGGCAATATTACCCTTGGCCAGAAGTCAGCAGCGCCGGGATTAAGGTTGTGCGGAAACAGGTGATAGCCGCAGTTAATATCGCGAAATAGTGAGTTGAATTTCAATCAACTTTGACACTTCAATCAAGCTTTGCTTGATAAACATCGTGGACGGCCAGCGTACTCTCTGACACTTGTTTGATACATTCTAACTCCAACAATCAAAGCAACTTAACTGTGTCTATTTCCGTATCTAATATCGTCATTATTCACGGCTTCCATCAGATACAGCTAATTACCTGCAGCAGGCGTATGTGCAGACACTGCTGAAGCTCGCTTTACGTCATCCCTGACCGCTCAACGAAAACATCCATGTTTCCGACGGCCTCAGCTGTATCTACACTGAGTTAGAAAGGCACAATCACTAGGTTTCAGTGTTCATAACAGAAAAGCAAAAGTCTACCAGTCGCTAATCAACGCACAGGAAACACCAACCCCCCATCGAAGTTGCCGAAGTACGTAGATGAAAATGCCGTAGAACCATCATGGATGATGGTTCAGGTTCTGAGGGACATGGATGTCCCATCTGAGCCGTTAGGCAATTTTTATTGGAGTATGAGGCCCGTATCTAATGTATGTAACTTCGTCGGGGCGTCATGGTGGATGCAAGGAGGATAAGGACGAGCAGTCCTCCTTGCCTGGGGTGTGGGATGGAATCCCACGACTTTAATTGTTAGACGAAGTCTAACTCAAAGCCCAGGTGCAGCCTGATGCCACTGACACATGTGTCAGCCAAAATTCCAGACATAAAGCCCAAAGCTACCCATCCATGGGCTCATTTCTGACATAAATGTTCCAGACATAAAGCCAAAAGCTAACCATCCATGGACTTTTGGCATAAATGTTCCAGACATAAAAAACCTGCTAAAAAGCAGGTTTCATTTCTCGAAGAAGCAGGGAAATAAAAAATGCTCGCACTGTAAAAACACTGCGAGCATTAGCACTCTTCAAACTCTAATCACTATGAAAGCAATTACTCTGGCGCCATCTCATTGGTAATTTTCTCTAAATTCACCGTCGATACTCTCGCATCATGTGACAATATATCGAGCAAAGCTGACAACTCCATATCTTGAGGTGCTTTCAGTATGGCAAGATTCCCCTTAGTAAACTCGACATCAAGCCCATGGCTTTTTGCGATAGCCTCTAAATCAGCTTCATTTTTAAGTGATAGAAAGAACTTTCCATTTAAGGTTGCTACTTTTGAAACTTGTCCGCCTTTAATCATATCTCCTGCAAATAATTCAACCGGTCCAAAAGAACGTTTCATCATTGCAGGCCCGGTACCTTCCTTATCTTTAATGACTTTTTGAAATGCCTCCCCTTGAAGATACACAGTGCCAACTGTGGCGTAATCTTGCTTCACCAAAACAGGTAACTCTTTTGTCGCCGACGCGAAGGCTTGACTGGAGATAGCGAAAATTGCCATTAACATTATTTTCTTTTTCATTGTTTAGTCCTCCTCGTGACCAATAAAGCGTACTGACCAATTCTGAATAATACCTGGGCTTACATTGTTAGCTTGGGTCACATTTTGTACTGGATACCAAATAAACTCACCATCAGCTTCACCACCGGTATCAACAACTTTCAATGTCCAGTCGCCTTCAGCCTCTTCACCATAGAAATGCGTTGAAGATAGCAACTTATTCACGTAACCATCACCACCAAAAGCTTGACCGTACATGCCATTTCTTGGCGTCATTAATACACTGCGTGTACCTTCTGGAGAGATAAGCTCAATCGCTAAATCTGTCACTCTTGGATGATCTATCGTCACTAATACTTCAACACCCTCAATAACGAAATCATCTAAATCAATTTCCTGAGAGGTTGCGCCACCATTTGGATCGACGTCAGGCACTTCTACATTGACAGCTTTAGCATGCCATTGACTCACTAACTGAGGCGGTAGCTTTATATCCTCTAAATCGTCTTTAGACTCCTTCCTTACAAGCTGAACCGCTTTACTCACATTAGGACGGCCTAAACCGTAAAACAGGTGATAATCAAAACCGGCATCATTTTTCTGCCAGCCATCAATGGCAGGGTATTCGACTAGATTTCCGTGAATGTCAGTAAAGGTTAACGTCACCCCTTTATTGTTAGGATCCGTCTTTTTAGCCGTTAGCGCTAACACATGCTTAGCATCGCGAGTCGTTAAATTAGGGTTAGCTGACATCACTGCCGCGATCGCCCCAACCATACTCGGTGCAGCAGATGATGTACCGTTCATCACACTGGTATAATTACAATTTGGATCATCCGCGGTACCACCATGAAGACCATTTTCACCTAAACCAGTACTATCATTAAAACCACTATCACAACCCATCAGATCTGTCGTCACCATTGCTGGAGTTTCAGAACCATACTCTCCTCCTGTAGCCGTCATAAATACATTGGCGCCTACGGTCGAGTAGCTAGAGCGCTCACCATTAGCATTTATAGCACTCACCGTCGTGCTCCAGTGAGTCGCTTTACTATTAGTCATATTGCTATTTTGCATAGGCAAACCATGGTTACTCGCTTCAACATCGAAGTAATCAGCGGGTAAAAAGTAATATCCTGCGTAGCCAAAATAGTTATAAGAGTTACCTGCAGAAGAGACAAAAGCAGCGCCACGGCCATTATTGCTATTGCTCGCCACATCCTCCATCACATAATTTTCGATAGCCAGTTGCGGATCATTTTCAAGATCAAACGGGGGAATAAATAATGCTTGCGAACCATAGCTTTGATTAAATAGCTCGGTATTCTCTGTTCCCTCACCATACCCGTGAGAAAGTAACCAAGAGTTCATGCTCTGTTCTGAAAGGAAGTTGAAACCATTAATACCGGCTTTGGGTGCCACTCCTCTAACGCCCTCTTCATTAAACCCTACTGCGGCAATAATCCCTCCGACAGCTGTACCATGGCCATGGGTATCTTCCGGGTAATCACTACCAGTGATTAAATTCATAGAGCCAGGTACAACATTGTCGGCCAGGTCGACATGGTCAATCTGTAGGCCTGTATCTACAACAGAAATTTGGACCCCTTGCCCAAGAGCTCCCTTTTTATGAGCTTGTTTAGTTTTTAAATCATTGCCTGCTTTGCCTCCATTTAGTGAGAAGGCGGCTTGGCCAGTATTTTTCAAATGCCATTGATGTTCATACAGAGGATCGGACTCTCCTGCATAACTTGCAGTCGATAGCATTAGCGGTAAAAGTGCTAAGCTACATTTCGATAATTTATGCGTCATATTGTTTCCTTACATTTTTATTATTTGCCCCGGTCACATTTGTTAACGAAAAGTTAAACAAGAAGTGACCTAACAAAAATACACACAATTTATTTTTTTTCAATTTGTATCAAATTCGAACAGTAGGATAAGCGATTAAAGGTAGGTTAAACCGTAAATAAATTGATACAAGCCATGGGCTAAAGAACGAAGTATGCTGTTGGTTTGAATAAACTTACTTTATTACATATCAACAACTTAAATAAGGAATCCGATGGAACATGCTATTACTGCATAGCAGAATTAATGATGTTCCTACATCACACAGACATTTCGCGGTTTCAGGTGAGAACACAATCGTAAAAACAGAAGTTAACTACTCAGCCAGCGTATATGCAGCCACTGCTGAAGCACGGTGAGTAAAGCGAAGCTTTATGCTACGAACGAGAAGCAAGGATGCTGAACTGGCTATTAGATATGGACGTCGTTGCAAGCACATCCTTGTGAGCCCTTCGGTTTCATCCCTGAAACCGAAGGCTTCAGCCGTATCTACGCGGGTTAGAAAAGCATAGGCTCTAGGTTTCAGTGTTCATTATACGAACAGTAAAGCTAACACTTGTCACTGAACTTACAGGAAACACAAATTCCCCATCGAAGTTACCGAAGTACGTTGGAATAAATCACGTGATGCCGACATGGACGTCGGCATAGCTTTCGCGGGGCAGGATGCCCCATCGGAAGCGTTAGCGATTTATCCATAAGTATGAGGCCTGTACCTAACGCATGTAACTTCGTCGGGGCGGCTGGGGAGATGCTAGAGGGGGTAGCTGTTGACCCCTTCTTGCCCGAGTGTGAGCTGGAAGCTCACGACCTTTTATCAAACGAAGTTTGATTGATTCAGTTGTTAGACGCAGTCTAACTCAAAGCTTAGGCGCAGCCTGATGCCAAAGGCACATATGCCTAGGTAAACTCCAGACATAAAGCCAAAAGCTTTCCGTCCATGGGCTTTGGGCATAAATGTTCCAGACATAAAAAAACCTGCTTGGGTAGCAGGTTTTAATTATTAATAAAGTCTCTAAAACTGATAATGAAATTAAGCTTCCATGCAGCCTTTAAGCTTATTCATTGCATTCTTTTCCAATTGCCTAATACGTTCAGCCGACACTTGGTAAGTTGCCGCTAAATCTTGCAATGTGGTCTTGTCTTCATCTAACCAACGCGCTTTAAGAATATGCTGGCTACGCTCATCAAGTGTCTTGATAGCCGATAGCAGACGCGCTTGGTTATTCTGTTCCCAGTTGTCGTTTTCAACTTGAGACGCTAAATCTGATGAATGATCTTCAAGGTAATGCATAGGTGCATAATCTTGTTCGTCATCGTTGTCGCTAGCGAGATCAAATGCTGGATCTTGCGCCGCCATGCGTGATTCCATCTCGGTGACATCGGCTTTCGATACACCTAGACTGTCAGCAACCATTCCCACTTCACTGTCACTAAACCAACCTAGACGCTTTTTAGCTTTACGTAGGTTAAAGAACAGTTTGCGCTGAGCTTTAGTGGTAGCCACTTTAACAATGCGCCAGTTTTTAAGCACATACTCGTGAATTTCAGCTTTAATCCAGTGCACGGCAAACGATACCAAGCGTACGCCCACATCTGGGTCGAAACGCTTAACCGCCTTCATCAGGCCGATATTACCTTCTTGAATTAAGTCAGCTTGTGGCAGACCATAGCCTGAGTAACCTTTTGCAACATGTACCACAAAACGTAAGTGCGACATAATCAACTGTTTCGCAGCCTGTAGATCACCCGTTTCTTGCAGACGCTTCGCTAGCTCATATTCTTTATCAGCTTCCAACATTGGAATGTTGTGTGCTGAATGAACATAAGACTCGAGGCTACCGCTACTTTGGGGAACCATTAGTGCCATTGTTTGCGTTTGATCTGTCATTTACGCTCCTGCTACTGCTTACAAATGTCTTGCTAAAATCTACTTTCTGACCATTCATTGCTGAAATGGACAATGAACTATCGACTAATTGACAAAATATGTCAACCATCAACTTTATCTAATATGCGTCAATACTCATTATTGCTTATTAGAGTCTTGCATCTAGTTGTAGGCAGATCAAATGAAACAAAGTTCATCTTTTAACCTATCATCTATTGCCGAGTGTAACTGGTGATTATGACGGTTCTATTGCTCTTAAATGCTGGCGTACTGAAAGATACGAACCTAACCATCCCAAGAAAGACGCCAACAACACCAGTTGCCCTAATTCACCGAAGGTAAGTGATTCCATCTGCAGTTGGCTACCATATAAACCTAGCAGTTCGCCTAAAGCCGAGTCCAAATATAAGACCAGCAGGTTAATAATAATCCAAGCCAAAATCCCGCCAATCACACCGTACCAGATCCCAGTATATAAGAAGGGACGCTGAATAAAGGCTTCGGTAGCACCGACAAGCTTCATCACCTCAATTTCGGTGCGGCGGTTCATAATCGCTAAACGTATTGTGTTACCAATGACTAGCACCACAGCGAGTACAAGCAGCGCGGCAATCGCTAATACCGTTCGCTCCAATAACTTTACAACCGCCTGCAAGCGCTCTAGCCACTCGATATCTAAACGACCAAAGCTAACCTCGGGTTCCTGCTCAAGCTTACGCAGCAATTCTCTCGCGCCGGTGGGGCTGGAATACTTAAGGCTTGGCGTTACCATAACTACCGCAGGCAGCGGGTTAGAATCTAAATAGGATAGCGCCTCACCAAAGCCCGATAAACGCTGGAACTCCTCAAGCGCCTGATCACGATCGATATAACTTACGTCACTCACTTCCGGGTAAACCCTAAGGCGAGTAATTAAACTTTGAATACTGGTTTCGCTACGACCTTCATCGATAAACAAGGATATTTCAGCAGCGCTGTTCCATGACTCGGTAATGGTTTCAGCATTCTTAACCAGCACTTGCAACGCCGCCGGTAAACTGAGACTCACGCCCAAAACAGCCATGGTCATGATAGATGAAACAGGGTTACGCCATAGCTCACCAATACTGGCCATTGCATGCTGAATGTGACGGATAAAAAACATCACAATACGACCTGAAAAGGGTAATTTACTACGGTTTATCTGAGGTTGCTGGCTCATAATTTATCCTCAGCTAATGCCTAGGTTGTCTTGAGCATTTAGCTCTTCTGCACCTAACACTCGGCCCTGTTTAAGGGTTAAGGTTCGATATTTCATTCGTGCAATCAAGCCCAAATCATGGGTAGCGATAAGTACGGTTGTCCCCGCATCATTGAAAGTTTCAAACAAACGCAGAATATCCATAGATAGCTTAGGATCTAAGTTACCCGTCGGCTCATCGGCTAATAACAATGGCGGTTTGTTCACAATCGCCCGCGCAATACCCACTCTTTGCTGCTCACCACCCGATAGCATGATTGGGTTATGGCGTTCTTTACCATATAAGCCCACCATATCGAGCGCCCCTGCAACACGCTTGCGGATCTCTCCAATCGAGAAGCCTTCGATAATCAAAGGTAAAGCAACGTTGTCGAACACACTCTTATTCATCAGCAAGTGATGATTTTGGAAGATCATACCAATATCACGACGTAGATAAGGCACCTGCGACCGGGTCACCTTAGCGATATCATGACCATTAATTGAAACGCGACCACCGTTAGCTCTTTCAATAACGGTGATCAGCTTGAGCAGCGTACTCTTACCCGCGCCGGAGTGGCCAGTTAAAAAGGCCATCTCACCGCGCTTTAGATGAAAACTCACATCCGATAGGGCTTTTTGCCCGCCGGGATAGACTTTACTTACCTGCTCAAATCGAATCATTAATAAGATTTCTTTTTAGTTGGCATTAATCGGCATTAGTAAAAGCACCCATGTAGGGTGCTTTTACTTAGCTATTTTTCAGTAACGTTTGCTATAAGCTAACGTTATTTCGCGTCTTTGTCGTCTTTTGCTTGGCTAAACAAGGCTTCAATAAAGTCTTTTGCATCAAAGGTACGTAAGTCGTCAATCTGCTCACCAACACCGATATGACGAATTGGAATACCAAACTTATCGGCGATAGCGAAGATAACGCCACCTTTAGCTGTACCATCTAGCTTACTAATAGTAATACCAGTGACGCCTACAGCCTCTTGGAACAGCTGCGCCTGACTAATCGCATTCTGACCAGTGCTCGCATCTAAAGTTAGCATCACTTCATGCGGAGCACTCTCATCTTGCTTTTTCATCACACGTACGACTTTCTTCAGCTCGTCCATTAAGTGGGCTTTGTTCTGTAAACGACCTGCCGTATCGGCAATCAGTACGTCAACATTACGTGCACGAGCCGCCTGTAGGGCATCAAACAATACTGACGCACTGTCAGCACCTGTATGCTGGGCAATCACAGGGATCTCGTTACGTTGACCCCACACTTGTAACTGCTCAACCGCTGCTGCACGGAAGGTATCACCTGCCGCCAACATTACCGACTTACCTTGTGCCTGGTACTGTTTAGCCAGTTTACCAATCGTCGTGGTCTTACCCACGCCATTCACACCTACCATTAAGATCACAAATGGGCCATCGGCATTTTCAGGGATCAGAGGTACAGATACAGGATCTAGCGTCTTTTGCATCTCTTCACGCAGAAGATCGTACAGCGCTTCACCATCTTTTAGCTGCTTACGGCTGGCCTGCTCAGTAAGGCTCTTAATCAAACGTGTGGTTGTTTCCACGCCCACATCGGCAATCAATAACTGCTCTTCTAGCTCTTCAAACAGGTCGTCATCGATCTTCTTACCGCTAAATAAACCAATAAAGCCACTACCAATACTTTCGCTGGTGCGCTTTAGGCCACGCTTAAGACGGGCAAATAAGCCTTCTTTGACTGGCTTAGCCTGTGGTTCTGGTTGCTGCTCTTCAGTTGCTGCCTGTTCTGCAGCCAACTCTTGTGCCTCAATGCGTTGCTGCTCAATACGCGCAGCTTCTGCTTGCTCAGCTGCAACTATTTCTAATTCAACACGTTCAGCTTCAACTCGTTCGGCTTCGGCTTGAGCCGCTTGCTCAGCAGCTAATCTTTGAGCTTCTGCTTGTTCTGCCGCTATACGTGCTTGCTCTGCTTCTTCTGCTACACGAACTTGCTCAGCTTCTGCTGTAACTCGCTCGGCTTCAGCTTGAGCCGCCTGCTCAGCTGCTAATCTTTGAGCTTCTGCTTGTTCTGCCGCTATACGTGCTTGCTCTGCTTCTGCTGCTACACGAACTTGCTCGGCTTCAGCTGCAACTCGTTCGGCTTCAGCTTGAGCTGCCTGCTCCGCTGCTAATCTTTGAGCTTCTGCTTGTTCTGCCGCTATACGAGCTTGCTCTGCTTCTGCTGCAACTCGCTCGGCTTCGGCTTGAGCCACTTGCTCTGCTGCCAATCTTTGAGCTTCTGCTTGTTCAGCCGCTATACGTGCTTGCTCAGCGTCTGCTGCAACTCGCTCGGCTTCAACTTGAGCTGCCTGCTCCGCTGCTAATCTTTGAGCTTCTGCTTGTTCAGCCGCTATACGGGCTTGCTCAGCTTCTGCTGCAACTCGCTCGGCTTCGGCTTGAGCCGCCTGCTCTGCTGCCAATCTTTGAGCTTCTGCTTGTTCAGCCTCAATGCGTGCAGCTTCGGCCTGCTCGGCTGCGACTCTTTCTAATTCAATACGCTCAGCTTCGACTCTTTCAAGCTCAAGCTTGTCAGCTTCTAGTTTCGCCGCTTCTGCAGCCTGCGCTTCTTCTTTAGATTTATCCTTGCGGAACCAGGAAAAAAAACCTTTCTTTGCCATGTGTTATACCGGTGCTCAAGTAGCTGTACATAAATGCATTGGGGTGGAGGACGTTATATCAAAATCCAGCTTAAATTACGCTGATAAAAACAGCAAAAACGCCATTCAGACGGATTCTATCGACTGCTTTTTACCTTTTAGCTGTGCTTTGATATAAAATAACGACCTAAATTCAGACGCCATAGTCTACCACTTTCTTTCATTAGGCAAAATCACGAGGACACCATGGTCAAAAAAAGACCTTCTAGCGGTCAAGTTAGGATAATTTCAGGCCAATGGCGCTCTCGAAAGTTGCCCATTCACGACCTTGAAGGATTACGCCCAACCACAGATCGCGTCAGAGAAACCTTATTCAACTGGGTTGCTAACGATGTGCGCGGTTCCCGTGTACTCGACTGCTTTGCAGGTAGCGGCGCGTTAAGCCTTGAGTCACTGTCGCGTTACGCGAGCTACGCTAAGATTTTTGAGCTTCAGGCTCAGGCGGCGAAACAGCTTGTGGCCAACCTTGCCACACTGAAGTGTGATAATGCTGACGTCATCAAGGGAGATAGCTTAGCGTTACTGGCTAATAAGCCAAGTGAAGGCTTTGATCTAGTGTTTATCGACCCGCCTTTTAGAAAATCACTAGCAGAAAAAAGCATTGCACTTATCGATCAGCACCAATGGTTAAACGATGATGCACTGATCTATGTCGAAACAGAGAGCGAAATTGCTCAACTAAATGTGCCTGCTAGCTGGGCGTTGTTAAAAGAGAAAAAAGCAGGTCAAGTGATCTATCGTTTATATCAATACTCTGCAGAGCAAGTTTCAGAAGCAGACATCAATACTGATACTGGGGAAGCGAGTTAAATGAAAGTCATGTTAGTTTTAGGAAAATTAGTTACTGGCCTTGCTTGGGTAATGATGTTGTATAACTTAGTCGTGCCATTTGCAGGCAATATATCTGTAGTGCTCAATATCTTATTTGCAATGACCATCTTTATGCATTGCTTTCAGACACTCATTTTCCACACTATGTTTAAACCGCTACTGCAACTGAAAAAATCTGACTATCTGCAGGTATTCCTGTTTGGTGTATTTAGCCTACTGCAGTATCGCAAGCAAGTTATGGATAAGCAGGCTCAGCTTTAAAAGAACAACCTAGATCCTAGGGCGCTTCGCTGCGAGGACGGGCTATGCCCTGCTAGGAAAATCAAAAGCCAAAATCACTGGCTTTGCTTTTTCCGTAAGCGCAGCGTTCCGTCAGTGACGCAGTCACGTTCCCTAGGCCGAAGGCCGTCCGTCTTAGCTCTAAAAGAAGAATCTAGATCCTAGGACGCTACGCTGCGAGGACGGGCTATGCCCTGCTAGGAACAGCAAAAGCCAAAAGCACCGGCTTTTACCGTCTTTGCTTTTTCCGTAAGCGTAGCGTTCCGTCAGTGACGCAGTCACGTTCCCTAGGCCGCAGGCCGTTCGTCTTTGCTCTCCCGTCTTAGCTTTCCCTGGGACCTAGAACCTTTCTCAGCCTTTCCTAGGACCTTCTTTTACTTTCCGAAGCTTAAAAACAAAAAAGCCCCAATTAAGGGGCTTTTAGCGATTTTAACTTGCCGACATAAATGTCTAGGCTGATGCCTGAGTATTATCCCTTAGGATAAACGTGAGCAACACCTTTGTGACAGTCTACACAAGTCTTACGCTTGTCTTCTTCTTTCTTGAAGTTATTAGCGTGCATTCTCTTCGCCATTTTCTTCATAGTTTCAGGCTGGTTCTCGTAGATACGAGAGTGACAGTGCTGACAGTTAGCAGAGTCATTGCCTTTGAAATACTTAAGTGCAAGGTCTGCTTGCTCTTTACGGTTTTCATCCAACCACTCTTGAGTGTTGAAACCGTCAATTGTTAGGTAACCATATAGATCTTTAGATACGATGATCTTCTTAACTAGGTACTTAACAGGGTTGTGTGGAAGGTGACAATCTTGACATTGAACCACGATACCCGCGCTACCGCCGCCGTGAGCAGATGCAAGTACTTCATCTTTCAATGAATGGTTGCTATGACAGCTCATACAGAACTCATCTGTACTCGTTGCGTGTAAAGTTTGTTGTGTAGCAAAGTACTGAGGGATCCCCTCATAATTTCCCCAAAGCACAACCATGTTTGAATAGATTTTGAGCAAGCAGGGTTGCAGCCGCGAGCAAGTCTTCCCTCGTTATTGTGTAGCCAGAATGCCGCAAAA
>NZ_BPFA01000041.1 GCF_019655055.1 Shewanella sp. MBTL60-112-B2 | reverse complement strand
TAGTTAACTTACTAAATAAGAATATTTTTACATCAAAAAAAAATAATCATTCATTATCTGCTAATCAGTATATGAAGCTAGTTGAACGAAAGGATATAGAATTTTATAGGGGGAAGATTAAATATTATAAGTCGTTAGAGCGGTATCAGTGGCCTATGATAGCGCCGATCAAGCTAAGGTTAGGATTAAGAGTCAAAGAGGTTGCCAAGCTCAGGTGGCTCTTAGTCAAATTAGGAGATATAGAGCCGCATAACCTTTCTGCCTACCGAGAGAGTATTTATGATCCTAGTGTTGAAGAGGGTCTAAAACGTTTTCAAAAAAGACATGGTATCACTGTCAACGGTAAACTCGGAACTCTGACGCTGTCATCCATTAATACTGACCCTAGTGTTAGAGTAGCTCAATTACAGAGGGCGTTAAAAGAAAGCTTGAAAAGGTTTGATGAAGAGAAAGAATATGTTTCGGTTAACCTAATAGATTATACATTACGGATTAGTAAAAATGGTATAGAGCAGTTAAATATGCCAGTAATCGTGGGAAAACCTACGAGCAGAACGCCAGAATTAAGCACGGTGGTGACTAGCATTACAATAAACCCTACGTGGACACCACCGGCAAGCATCATTTATCAGGATATTATCCACCAGGTTGAAAAACAACCTAACTATCTAAAAAACAATGACTTTGTATTAAGGGATTACGAAACTGGACTTGAGGATCCTAATCTTGCAGGTATGGATATAGCTAGTTTGAAGACCAAGCTTAAAAAAAGTGCGCTAGTTCAGCGACCTGGGATTAAAAATGCCTTAGGTCAATTTCGATTTACAATCCCCAACACAGGTGCCATTTTTCTTCACGATACTCCAAATAAGAGTTTGTTTAAACGTGCGAATAGAGCCCTTAGTCACGGCTGTATTAGACTCTCTGAACCAGAACTTTTTGCTAATTACTTAATAAACAAAGAGCCTCAAGAAACCCAGCTTCTATTTAAAAAGGCACTTAAAAATAGCGAAACAATTCATTTTCGATTGACGAGCAGCCTTCCAATCAACATCGTATATCAAAGCATTTGGATTGATAAAAACGGTCGCTTGCAGATAAGAGATAGTTAGGAGTATTCAATGGACAGTTTTTGCCACGATAACATCATGTTAGCTAAGCTTATTCGTAAAGAAAAGAATGCTAGAATGAAAGTTAAGTTATTGGCAGTATTACACTTTCAAGATGGAAAGTCTCGTTACCAAATTGCAGACTTTCTCAAAGTTAGCCGTACCAGCGTAAATAGATGGATAAGCCTATATTTATCAAATGGTCTTGAGGGCTTAAAAGAAAAGCCGCATCTTGGAAGACCTAGTATTCTGAGTCAAGAACAACTGGTACAGCTGAAGAACTACATTGAAAATAAGAATTATCATGGAGAGAAAGAAAAATTAACTGGGGGAGACGTTCAACTCTATATTGAAAAGCAATTTGGCGTTAAATATGAGATATCAAGCGTATACAAACTTATAGAGCGATTTTAGAGATTTCATAAAATCTTCCTACACTACAATCTTAAAATAGACGAATAGATTATGTTTTGTACTGAAACTGTATTTATTCTTTAAATTTCTATGGTTTGCCTATTACCCTACCAAACTCGTTGGTTTTTATACGGTAACAATACTTTCACTTTTCATTTGTAGAATATTAAAGTGGCCTGATTTTACAATAATTTTACTTTTGTTTTTTTACAATTAACAGAAGTTGAATCCTAACAATCTAAGTTTGTCTAACTTCAATGAAGAATATCCATTCGAAAGTGACAAGATCAACGTGGCTATTGAGAATAAATGGACATTAATTGGAATGTTGTAAGATTTATACACGTTTTGAACGGTGTAGTTAAAATTGTCGCGAGATGGGGTAAGTGGACCAATTGATTATTCCACATGGAGACTTAAATATGCCTTTGCTACCTTTATTACTAGCGTTACTTAAGCAATTAACTGAATTTTGCGTTTGTAGCCGAACTAGTTGTAGCTCATTTTTGAGACAGGACGAATAGGTGGATAAAATTATGGATATCAAAGCATTATTAAAAGATTTTGTTGAGGATGAAAGTGGTTTAACGGCGGTTGAGTATGCTATCGCTGGAGGCCTAGTTGTTGGAGGCATGATTGCAGCATTTAACACCTTAGGTACAAACGCGACAGACAAAATCGATTGTTTAGCTTCAGCAGTTAACGGCAACTCTGCTGATTGTACTCAATAAGCTTTAAGAAAAAGGACTAAGGTTACTCACTCCAAGGTGAGTAATCTTTTGTTGAAAGCTAAGGGAATGATATGGCCAATAATCTATTGTTATTTCAATTTATTACCGCTGGAGCATTTTTTGTTTTAGCGATAGTCTTAGATTTAACAAAGGAAAAAATACCAAATTGGCTGTGTTTAGTCGCTATTTTCTGCGGGTTTTCAATAAATAGTTATTTTGCTCAATTAAATGGACTGATGCTCTCATTCATTGGTTTTAGCCTCGCATTTATTATCTTATTCCCAACCTTTATCTTCAAAATACTAGGTGCTGGTGACATTAAACTTATGATGGGTATAGGCGCATTAATGGGACCGCAGTTATTAGTTTGGAGTATTGCATACGGGATCATTGCTGGTGCGATAACAAGTTTAATACTCGTGATTTGGAAATCCGGTTTAAGCGGTTGTTTCAAAACGGTACGGCGTTATTGGGATTGCTTTTATTTGAGAACTTATTTTAAACCAGAGGATGGGGAGGCTGCAGGCCAAAGAGTCCCCTATGCCCCAGCCCTAGCAATTGGGTGGTTATGGGCGTGCTCTCTAAATCCTGACATAACAAATTTATACTCAACTATCAGTCACTCTTTATTTTCGTAGGACACGTGCCATGAATATACCTAGAGAAGAGCAGGCTCCTCAATCAAACACTTCAATTGCTTCAAGGTTGCAAATGGAACCCCAGCTTGCCCCACGTCCCAAAACAATTAAAGAAACTGGGGTATCTGAATCTTTACTGCTTGATCTCGTCACTAAGCACCTTTTGTCGGCGGGTGTACTAACTAGAGAGCAACTTGTAAATTTAATTGGTGTAACAGGTGGCATTATTCAACAACTGTTGGATACTGCAAAATCCTTAGCTTGGGTTGAAAACAGGCAGACCACTCCGGATGGTCAAATGCGTTATGCTTTGAGTGCAGGAGGTGAAATTCATGCAAAGCAGGCCTTGTCCAGAAATGGGTATCTGGGGCTAGCGCCGGTTCCCTTGAAGCAGTATTCCGAGATTTGTACAAAACAATCTAGTCGTTCCAAAGCTATCACTTTCGAAATGTTAGAAAAAGGATTGTCTGCGCTTGTTTTACCGAAAGATCTACTCTTTAAAATTGGCCCAGCGATGAACTCCAGTCGACCTGTACTTATTTATGGCCCTCCAGGTACAGGAAAAAGTTATTTGTGCCGTCATTTAAATCTGACATTAGGTGACAGCGTACTCATTCCTTATGCCCTAGCAATTGGTAATGAAGTCATCCAAGTATACGATCCTGAGTTACACCATAAAATCGAAGGGGGAGATAAGTCAAACAGTCTTAACCTTTCAGAAGGCCACGATCCCAGGTGGCTCAAATGTGAAAGACCGCTACGAATAACTGGTGGTGAATTAACGGCTGAAATGCTAGAGGTTCAGTTTGACAGTCACAGTCGTACTTATATGGCTCCACTTCAGCTTAAAGCAAATAACGGAATTTTGTTGCTGGATGATTTAGGGCGACAAAAAATTAGTGCTAAGCAACTTTTTAACCGATGGATTATCCCGATGGAAGAGCGAAGAGACTTTCTAAGCCTTCAATCAGGTGAACATTTTGAGATCCCTTTCGAACTTATTCTATTATTTTCAACTAACCTTGATCCTAAGGAACTCGTAGATGAGGCATTTTTAAGACGTTTAGGTTACAAAATTCATTTCGATGCTTTGGATGAAGAGCTGTATAGAAAAATCTGGTTTCAAGTCTGTAATGATTTAAATTTAAGTTGCACAGAAGAAGTCTTTAAGTATTTATTAATTGAATACCATAAAAGATATAGCAAGCCTTTAATCCCTTGTTACCCGCGAGACTTGCTTGGGATTATGTCAGACCAAATAAATTTCATGGAATTTGAACCTGTTGTTACGCCTTCATTGGTTGATTCTGCTTGGTCTATATATTTTGTATAAATTTTTAGAGTTGGATTAGGAGCGACAAATGAATAATAAAACAGTCTTATTTGTCATTTTGTCTTTAGTGTTTGGTGTGACAGCGGTTTATCTAGCGCAAAACTGGCTTAAAACAAACACTAAAAATGAAACGTCGGGGACAACGGCAAATGTAATCACTATGGTTACAGAAGTTCCTTTAGGGACAATTATAGAAAAAAAACATTTAGCTCTAACCGCCGTGCCTGAGAATTTGGTACCGGAAGGTGCGATTACAGATATCGCCAAAGCTGAAGGGCATGTGGTTAAGCATCGTCTTTATCAAGGTGAAGTGCTGCGTAAAGAGCGGATTACGCGCAAAGGAGAGGGCAGCACACTAGCGAGCTTAATTACCCCAACAATGAGAGCGGTAACGATAAGAGTTAATGATGTGGTAGGTGTCGCTGGATTCTTACTACCCGGAAATAGAGTGGACATAATCAATATAATAACCGACGGCGGCTTGAGAACTGATGTAGTCCTTTCAAACGTCAAGATTTTAGCTATTGATCAACGTGCTTCCAATGATGAAAATAAGCCAGTTTTAGTTCGTGCAGTAACTTTAGAGTTAAGTTTAGAGCAGGCTGAAACATTAATGATTGCCAGAAGTCGTGGCTCCTTACAATTAGCACTTAGAAACCCAAATGATATTGCAGTGATTGAACTTGCAGATATTGAAAATGAAAAACGAATCAAACCTAAAGCTTCTTCAATTGAAACTGCTCCGCCTGTAAAAGTAGCTCAGGTTGCCATTGAAAGAAAAGATAAAGAAAAAGTCTTATTACTTAAAGGTATTAACGAGCAAGAAATAAAAATTGAAAATTAATAGTTGTTAGCAACAAACATAGATTCATGTTTTAAGGAGATTAACATGTCATTTATTCGCCATTGTATAATTGTTTGTTTGTTAGCAATGATATTTCTCCCATCAGTTTATGCTGGGGGACCTACGGCTGGAGCAAGGAATGATGTTCAACCCATCCCAATTTTTAAGTCACGAGTATTGATGCTAAATGGCCCTGTTCATCGAGTTTCTGTCGGTAACCCTAGTATTGCTGATATCAAATTACTGCCGAATAACGAGTTATATATATTAGGAAAGCAGTTAGGCAGTACAAATATTATGATTTGGGATCAAAATGAACAATTGTCAAGGATTATGGACATAGAAGTAACTCATGATTTAAACGGCTTAAAAACGCGTTTGCATCAGTTTCTACCTACTGAACAGTTAGGTGTTCAAACGTCACAAGGGCAACTTTTATTAAGTGGGCAAGCTTCTAACCTTAAAAAAATGAACACAGCAGTGGAACTAGCTCAAGGTTATGCTGAGGCAGCTGCTGGCGGACAGGCACCAAGTAAAGTTCTTAACATGATGACAATAGGTGGAGATCATCAAGTTATGCTAGAGGTTGTGGTTGCTGAAGTCCAAAGAAATGTCGCTCGGCAATTTGATTCAAAATTTTTAATTTTTAATCAAGGTTCTAACCTATCTGGTGGTGTAGTTGGTGGCGGGGGCGGCTTCGATCCTGGAAGTATTGGTGGTGTTGATGTAAAGGGAATATTTGCGCAGTATATTAACGGCGATTTAATGATGAACTTTGCCCTTGATGTTGCTAAACAGAATGGTTTGGCAAAGGTGTTAGCAGAGCCTAATGTGACAGCGATGAGCGGACAGGCTGCAGAGTTTTTATCAGGTGGTGAATTTCCGATTCCTGTACCCGGTGAAAATGGTAACACGACTATTGAATATCGAGACTATGGCGTTGGTGTTAAATTTGTTCCAACTGTCTTAGATTCAGGACAGATAAATCTTAACCTTAATGTTGTTGTAAGTGAAATCAGTAATGCTAATGGTTTTGCAATATCAGGAAATACTTCAACATCATTAGTTGTCCCCTCATTAGTTAAACGCAGTACATCAACAACGGTAGAGTTAGCAGATGGGCAGACCATTGCAATTAGTGGTTTGATCAGTGATACCTTGCGTGAAAATATAGATAAATTACCAGGATTAGGTGATGTACCGGTTCTTGGGCAGCTGTTTACCAGTAAAAGCTTCCAGAGCGGGCAAAGTGAATTAGTCATTTTAGTAACACCAAGGCTTGTTAGAGCATTTAACCGTAAAGATATTTCCTTACCAACAGATGGTTTTGTTTTACCGTCAGATGTTGAATTCTACTTACTTGGGAAGTTGTCACATAAAGAGGATGCTGATGACAGCAGCAGTGATACGCCTTATGAGCCCGCCAAATCTGATACCCAATTAGATGACACCGGAACTCAACAAAAATATGGTCATTCACTTTGATATCCGGAGAATTCCTAATGAAAAATATGAACAAATATAATTATTTTTTTACACTCTATATTTTGATAATAGGCAGCAGTGCTTGCACAAAAATCAATGACTTCCCTATGGGAGAGAGTCACTATCAGATTAAACAGGTACAAATACTTGACCCAGATGCTGCAGAACGCAATGACGGTATTATACTTAGTCTTGACGGTAACTACGGACGTAAGGTGATGCAATCCTACCGTGCAAGTTCTGTTTCACCAAAAACCGCTAACGACATAAACTCTGTTACTAGTGGTAGTTCGAATTAATTAGAGGCTACAGTAATGGCTGGTAAGAGTTCTCAAATATTTTTATCTTCATTGCTTTGTAAAAAGCAGTCTGGCGCAATAATTATCATGTTTACAATTGGATTATTTGCAATTGTGGCTGTAGCGGCTTTAGCTGTCGATAGCAGTCATATGCTGCTTAACAAAGGTCGTCTGCAAAATGCGGTTGACTCTGCTGCGTTAAGTGCAGCAAAAAAACTCCAAGACGGCGGTTCGCTATACGAAGCAAGACAAAATGTTATTTCTATTTTATCTCAAAACTTAGGTCACTCTGAGAACAATGAAATATTAGATGTAGTAACACTTTCAACTCCTGACTATAACGACTCTCAAGTGACAGAGCATGTCAGTGTTGAGTTCTCAGCTACACCGGATCCTTTTATTCCTGGAGCGGATGAAACATATGAGTATGTTCGTGTCAGTGTTGAAGATGTTGGATTAAATAACTTTTTGGCTGAAATACTTAACTTTGATAAAAAAGTAAGAGCCTCAGCAGTTGCGGGTAGGAGCACTGACATTGAGTGTCTAAACAAGGTTGTTCCGCTTCTTGTTTGTGGTGATATGTCTCAACCTGACGACTATGGTATGGGACACGGCGGTCTCTATGTAATGAAAATCGGTTCAAAACAAAAGCCTTCAGACCCAGATATTACACTTGGCCCTGGTAACTTTCAGCTTTTGGATTTAGGTGGACCAGGCGGTAAAGGTATTGAGCAAGGTTTAGCGGGTGAATATTCACCTGGTGCGTGTGTAGGTGTTGGTCAAACAGTGCCTACAGAACCGGGAAATAAAGTTGGCCCAGTAGCAAGTGGTTTAAATACCCGATTTGGGGAATGGCCAAACGGTAATTCTTTGAATTCAACTGATCACCCGAGAGATCTTAATACATGTGAAGGTGATAAATTATTAGTTGATAGCGAAGCAAGTATTACTAACCCTACTGCAGAATATTATAGCTACGCGGCTTATTACGGGCAAGACGCAAGTGAGAACCCTGTATCACACGATACATTTTGTAAAAGTGGTAATATTTTAGAACCTTCTACTACGACTAAGGCTGATAGAAGAAAGCTACCTGTTGTTATTGGTGATTGCACTGGCAAGATAAATGGTAAAAATGTGGTAACGGTTAAGTCGATCGGTTGCTTCTTTTTGACACAGAAAGTTGAGCATACTGGCAATACTTCAATCATTATTGGCGAGTACATTTCTGAGTGTGGTTCTTCAGGAAATGCTTCATTAGATCCCGATTTTGAGAGTGATAACTTCACAATTGTCTTATATCGAGACCCCGGTAGTCCTGATTCTTAGGGGGCATTATGATCGATAAGAAACAGAAGGGCATAGCTGTAATTGAGTTCACTTTAGTTTTACCAATGCTATTGTTAGTTATTTTTGTGACTGTGGAATTCGGTAGGCTATTATTTCAATACAGTGAGTTAACCAGGATGGCTAGGAGTGCTGGTCGTTTTATTTCCAATACTGCGATTGTGAATACTACGGGTAACTTACCGGATGTATTAACTGACGTAAATTGTGATTTTTGCATCTCCAAAATGAAGCGAGTATTGATAAGTGGCGACACAATTAATACGACGACTAATCTCTCAGGCCTTTCTAGCGCTGATATTACAGTTGTGGAGTACCCTGCGGATAGTGGAGTTCTAGTTGTTAACGTGAGCTATGATTGGACGCCAATGTTTGCCGAAAAACTGAATATGCTTTCATTTGGAGATGATATAGATCTCACTTTTAATTTAAATGCTAGTTATGCGGTTACTGCTTTATGAAAAATCAAGCGATAAAAAAACAAGGCGGTGTCTATGTGATTGAGTTTACTTTAGTTGCAGTCGTTTTTTTTGTACTTCTTTTCGCAGCTATAGAGTTTGGCAGATTACTATTTACCTATAATGTGCTTCATGAAGCATCAAGAAGAGCTGCCAGATTAGCCGTTGTTTGTCAGGTTAATAGTGATATTGATTCAATCTCTCTTTTTAATGATGCTGCAATCCTTCCAAACTTGAGTTCAAATAATTTAACTATTAGTTATTTAGCCTATGACGGTACTGTTGCGACTGGTATTGATATTGATTTGGTTCGAGCTGAAATTATAAATTACCAACATCAGTTTATAGTACCAGGTCTATACCGTGTAATCAGTTCTCCTACATTCTCAACTACGTTACCTCGTGAAAGTCTTGGAGTGTTTAAAGGAGGTGCAACAGATTGTAGTTTATAAAAAATAACAAAATAATGTAGGAATATTGTCTATAGTCAATATAGTGATAAAAAATTTAAGGGAGGTAAGTTGTAATATGGATAAGCCGCTTGAGCTATGTGTCTCTAATATCAACCAAGAGCAACAACATTCAATGCATATAAATTTACCTTTTCCTATTGAGGCGATAGTCATTACTAATGGCTCCCAATCTCTAGAACGGCTAAAACAAACCTTGTCATGTATTGATAATTTAAAGGCAAAAACCTCTTCTTATTGCGAACCGTATTTAGCACAAAACAATAATCCATTTAACCTAGTTATATTGGTATTGCCAAACAACGAAACTGAGGCTCAAACTGCGTTAGCTTATGCATCAAACTTTGAGTCTGATATTGTCTTAATTGGTATCAATACTCCTCAGAATATTCTACGACTTGCTTTCCAGTATGAAGTCACTGATTTTGTACCATACGACTCGCCTAGCGACGAACTTATTACATCAATAACCAAAATTTCAAATCGGTTGGTGGAGCAGGCTGACTTGGCACCAGTGGTTGCTGTACTCAATGGCAAGTCGGGTTCTGGAGCTAGTTTTATATGTGCAAGTTTAGCAGATATAGTATCTCAAAATGACGGAAATGATGTTGCCATGCTGGATTTAGATCTTCATCAAGGCACTCTGTCCCATATGTTGGGGCGTGATTCAAAATATTCGGTGTGTGATGTATTAAGTTCTATTCATGAACTAGATGAAGTTGCAATGCAAAGCACTATGACTAAAAAGGGCAATCTAAGCCTACTTGCAGCTAAGCCTTTTGAGCTTTTAATGTTAGAAAAAAAAGTCGATTTTACACAAATAAAAGAACTTATTTGGAAATATCGACATTTTTACAAACAAGTAATCTTAGACTTTTCTAGAGGACCTGAAGATTGGAACTATGAACTCCTTTCTGATGCAACAATTTTATTAATTACCCAACAAAACATAATGCACCTACGGCAAACCAAAGAGCTTGTTGTACAACTGACGAGGGAAATGGGGATTGCAAATGAGAAGATCCATTTAGTGGTGAATCGCTACGATAAACACTCAAGCATATCAATTTCAGACATTAAAGAAGCAATTGGGATAGAGAGTATTACAACCGTTGTTAATGATTATAAGTTGTCCAGTGAATGTGTAGAACTTGGAAAACCTATTACTGAATTGGCAAAAAGGCAAAAATTAATTCTTGATATTACTAGTTTGGCAGATAAATATTTACCTAGTAGTCACCAAGTTAAAGATAAAAAGAAGGGTTTTTGGAAACGGATATTAGGTGGGTAATATGGATATTAATCAGTACGATAGTAAGTTTCAAGAGTTTCAAGAGTTTCAACCTTTAACTCTTGAAGAGCAAAATATTAAAGTTACACTTTATGAGAAGTTATTGAGCGTGATGGACCTCTCTCTAATTGAAACTATATCCAAAGATCAAGCTCAACTTCAAATTAGCGAAATAAGCGAACAAATCCTAAGTGATTTGAATGTACCAATTAATTTATCTACTAGAAAGCGACTCATTAATCTTATTATTGATGAGGTGCTTGGTTTAGGCCCCCTTGAGACTCTACTTGCCGATCCATCAATTTCAGACATATTAGTGAATTCTTTTGACCGTGTTTATGTAGAGCGTCGAGGAAAACTTGAATCAGTCGATATTAAGTTTCACAGTAACGGACACCTTTTGAATATTATCGATAGGATAGTATCAAGCGTCGGTCGTCGAATTGATGAATCTTCCCCAATGGTTGATGCAAGGCTTGCAGATGGTTCCCGTGTCAATGCAATCATACCTCCACTTGCTTTAGATGGTCCCTCTCTTTCTATCAGGCGCTTTGCCGTTGATAAACTAAATGCACAGCAACTCATCAATATTGGCTCTGTCACAGAGGCAATGATTGAACTCCTGAAAGGTAGTGTTAAAGGTAAGTTGAATATCTTGGTGTCAGGCGGTACTGGTAGTGGTAAAACGACGTTACTCAACATGTTATCAGGGTTTATTCCTAGCGATGAACGGATCGTTACTATTGAGGATTCAGCAGAGCTCCAGTTACAACAACCGCATACCGTTAGGCTTGAAACTAGGCCACAAAATATTGAGGGTAAGGGGGAGGTTTCACAGCGTGATTTAGTGAAAAACTGCTTACGTATGAGGCCTGATAGGATAGTAATTGGAGAGGTTCGTGGTGGTGAGGCATTAGATATGCTCACAGCAATGAATACAGGTCATGAGGGCTCATTAACCACTCTCCATGCAAACAGCCCTAGGGATGCGCTAGGCCGATTGGAATACATGGTATGTATGGCCGGTTTTGACATGCCGGTAAGTAATATCCGTACACAGATTGCTTCTGCAATTGATCTGGTTGTTCAACTTGAACGTCAAGAAGATGGCAGAAGAAGGGTAACTAGTATCCAAGAGATCAATGGTATGGAAGGCGATATCATCACTATGTCTGAAATATTTCGTTTTGCGCGTAAAGGTATCGATGAAAAAGGCATGATTATCGGTGAGTTTGAGGCAACTGGCGTAATTCCAGGGTTCCACACTAAGTTGAAACAGCACGGAATTGAGTTGCCGTATCATCTTTTCAATTGTGGTGATCCATTTGCGGAGTTCTAGGAGCTGATTTATGTTTTCTAACCAAGTTATATTTCTTGGCCTGGTTTTTGTTGCAGTGCTTTTTTTATCTCAAGCACTTTTTTTACCAGTCTATAGTCCACAAAGAGCGAATACTGCTCTAGTTCGAAAAAGATTAAAAAAATTATCGGAAGAATCAGGGGATATTACCTACGAGACATCTCTTTTACGTAAGAGTCGTCTTGGGAAACTAGGTTCAATTGGACGTTGGTTAGAAAGTTTTGAGTTGATTGAAAGCTTAAGTTATCGACTCGAGCTGGCAGATTATAAATTGATGGGGCATCAGTTTATTGGCCTAGCTTTAGTTACTGCAAGTTTAATGGCCTGCTTTATATGGGCTTACTTTAGCGAATGGGTAGCAGCAATATTTATGTTTGTGCTGGTGCTTTTTCTATTTAATTTTAAGTTAAATAGAGATACTTCAAAACGTATGGACAAGATTGAAGAGAGCTTTCCTGATGCTTTAGACGTTTTAAGAAGAGCGCTACAAGCTGGTTACTCCTTTTCTGACGCGGTTAAATTGGTTACAGAAGAGATGGAGGGCCCTTTGGCTAAAGAGTTTAGCCTGATGTTCGCTAACATTAATTACAGTAAAGATACCAAAAGGGCACTGCTAGGTTTTATTGAACGAGTTCCAAGTGTATCCGCTATGGCATTTGCCAGTGCCGTCATGGTTCAAAAAGAAACAGGTGGTAACTTAGCTGAAAATATAAATAATTTAGCTAGAATTATTCGGCTACGTTTCACTTTTAGGCGCAGAGTAAGAACCTTATCAGCAGAAGGACGCTTATCTGCCTGGATTTTGATATTGCTACCGTTCGTTTTATTTGCGGTTATTTACATTCAAACTCCTGGGTATGTAGCAGAATTAACAGGGACTGAAGAAGGTAATGATTTATTGATGTGGGGAGCTATCGGGATGTTTGTCGGTGGTATGTGGATCAGCAAACTTATAAGGATTGATATCTGATATGGACTTCCTAATCGGTTTACTTGGCCAGTTTTTTGATGATCCCCAGCATGTAGAGTGGGCAATTTATTTAATCGCTGGAATTGCTGGAGTGATGCTTGCAATTTCGATATCTTATTTAATTAGTGGAATATACTCTCCCGTTAGAGCAAGGTTGAAATCATTAAATGCTGGGGACGTCAATAAAGCGGTAACGCATGATGTTACCGGTACCTTAGAGCACGGTATTGGAGAGATGGCCAAAAAACCATTTTTTAATTTTTCTAATCATGAAACAAGACGCTTATTGATTCATGCTGGTTTCCATTCTCAAAATGCATTAGCTGTATTTAATGCTGCTCGTTTACTGCTACTGCTGCTTGGGGGATTAATTTCAGCCTTAACCTTAAATCTGTTCCCAAATATTTCAGGACTTTGGATAATTTACGTTTTCTGTTTATTCCTCGGTGGAGCATTTATATTACCTTCAATAGTATTACAAACACTTGCGAATAGACGTATGCGAAGGCTTAGAATCGGTTTTCCGGATGCACTAGACTTATTGGTGGTGTGTTGTGAAGCTGGCTTAGGCTTAATGGCTGCAATGCAAAGGGTTGCGAAAGAATTGGCTATTAGTCACCCAAGTCTAGCAAGTGAATTAGACTTAGTCTGTAGTAAAGTTCGGGCGGGATTAACGGTCAAAGTTGCTCTACAGGAGTTTACCGAAAGAACAGGACTTGAAGATATTAAGGGACTGAACTCTGCTATCTCACAGAGCATGCGTTTAGGTACAGGTATAGCAGAAACCTTACGTGTTTTTTCTGATGAATACCGCGATAAGCGCTTACAAGCGGCTGAAGAACAGGCAGCAAAACTTGCAGTAAAGATGATATTTCCAATGATGTGCTGTATTTGGCCGTCATTTTTTATCGTCGCAGTAGGACCAGCTGTATTAAAGGTGATGAAAGTATGGGGTCAGGCTTTTTAGTAACTTATTAATAGGGGACAGAAATGGCAATCACATGGATACTCAATAGAAAGTGGCTTAAAGCTTCCTTTGTTGCATTAGTAAGAGCATGCTTTATGTTCGGTTTCTTGTCATTTCTGTCGGGTTGTAGTACTACACCAGAAGAGACACTGACACCGGTTAAAGCGCCAGAGCGACAAGACTTGATGGATGTTGGTGCTTTATCTTCAATAAGTGCTGAGTTTTCGGCACCCGTTAACGAAGAAGAAGCGTTACAAAAAGCACTTAACGAAGAACAGTCAGGCAATCTTGAAAAGGCATTGTACGCCTATATTCAAGCATTAGACTTTAACGCCAAAAATGCTGAGACTTTTTATCAAATAGGCCGTATTCATACCATAAGGGGCAATCCGGATATTGCTTTTAAAGCCTATAATGAGGCTCTGGTTATTGATCCTGACTTAATGATGGCTCATGCCGATCTTGGTGTTATTAGCATGGATAAGCGGCAGTACCGCGATGCACGTTTACACCTAGAAAAGGCTATCGAGCTAGATCAACAAAGGTTGGCCGAACTCGAAGTAAAACAAGTCATGGGAGCTTTCCTAGTGCCGAATAGAGAGTCACCGGCAAGGGTATATAACGCCATTGCGATTTTGGAGGATGTAGAAAACAACCATCAACAGGCTAGAGAATACTTTAGGTTGATCCTTGAACTGCAACCCCACTCGGCGATATTGATTACTAATCTTGGTTATTCTTACTATTTAACTGGTGAGTTGACCATGGCAGAGAAATACTTAAAGTCGGCTCTTAGAGAAGATACTCGATTTGACAGAGCTTGGACAAATTTAGGCCTTGTATATGTTCGTAAAGGTTTTTATAAGCGGGCGCTTTCGGCCTTTGAGCAGACTATGTCTCCAGCTGATGCGTTAAATGACTTAGGTTATTTTTTGATGCTTGAAGGTAAGTATGAAAAAGCAATAGCATTATTTGAGCGAGCAATTGACATGTCCCCTAGTTACTTTGAACAGGCGCAGAAGAACCTAAGAAGGGCTAAGGCCGAGATTTCTGATGAGTTTCAGCACGCAGGTTTTTAGGCTTGCATGATTTCTGTCGTAATTAGCATGCTGTGAACTAGGTCAGTAACATCAATAGATTTACAGGTTGGTAACCTGATTAGTTGCAAGATAAGTAAACGAGTAGGTAGAAAGAAGAAAGATTAATAAAGAGATTAATGAGCCCTACCAGGAGGTAGGGCTTATCATTTTTTACGCTATGGCTGCATTAACTCTAGTTGCATGAGTAACATATCCTCCCCATCGAGGACTTTTGTCTGCCCACTTTGACAATGACTACATATAACACTTCGTTCGGTATGCTCGGTCGTTTTGCCACAGGATAAACATGAAAGAACCAAGGGTTGAATGTTCATCACTAGCTGAGCATCACGGCAGATCCCCTCTAACTTAAAGGTCTCAAATGCCGTCTTGAGTAATTCAGGCTCCACTCCGCTCAAAATTCCAAGTTTGATTTCAACTCTAATAATTTCATTGGCGTTATTAGCCTGAGCATGGCGTTCACACTCTTCAATGAGTGCGGTAACGATTGAGTACTCGTGCACTAGCAGATCCTCGGTAATAGCTCACCTTGCGGTAAGTCAAGATAACGAGAGCTACCCCAAGGCGTGTTGAGAACAACTTTGCCTTTTCGGTTGTCATTAACTTGGCCAATTACAGCTGCTTGCTCACAGTGACAAAAGCGTTTCATGATCTCTAATGTCGCATCGGCACTTTCTTTTGGTACTGCTAGGATAAAGGTACCTTCATTGGCGAGATCGAGTGGCTCAAAGCCATATAACTCGCAAAGGCCTCTTACTTCATCACTAACAGGAATAGCTTGTTCGTTTACATTGATCTCGACATCAGATGCACTGGCCCATTCGTTTAGTACGGCAGAAAGACCACCACGAGTAGCATCACGCATTGCATGAACTTCAATATTTGCCGCTATCAGTTGTTCAACTATCGGCCACAATGTTGCACAATCACTTGTTAGTTCAGACTCAAGTGCTAATCCCTCTCTCGCCATTAAGATTGCGCCCCCGTGACGGCCAATATCACGAGATACAATAATGACGTCATCACATGCTAAGTTTTTAACTGATATTCCTTTTCGTAAAATACGGCCGACTCCGGAAGTATTAATGAAGATCCCGTCAGCGCAGCCTCTAGGAACCACTTTAGTATCTCCGCAAACAATACGTGCTCCCGATTGCTTTAGTTCATTTGCCATACTTTCAACTATGGTTTGCAAGTGAGCAATCTCAAAACCTTCTTCGATAATGAAGCTACAGCTTAGATATTGTGGCTCTGCCCCCATCATAGCCAAGTCGTTAACGGTCCCTGCTATGGATAATTTACCAATATCTCCTCCAGAGAAAAAAAGCGGAGAAACTGTAAAGGAATCAGTTGTAAAGGCAAGGTTACCGTCGCAATGCAAAACAGCAGCATCTTCTTCGCTACGCAAAATAGGATTATCAAACGCTTTAAAGAACAGATCTTTTATCAGGTGGTTCATCTCTTTACCACCGCCACCATGACTTAGTTGGACTATTTTACTAGCATTCTTGGTGTTCATGCTGAGACTCCCTTATAGCGATAGTATGCGTTGCAAGCACCCTCCGAGCTGACCATGCAACTGCCTAATGGTGTTTCAGGTGTGCAGCCTCGTCCAAATACCTTGCAGTCTTTGGGTTTACATAAACCACGTAGAATATCACCGCACTGACAAGCCTTATGATCGTCAATCTCATCACTTGGGAGATGCTCAGCAAAAACAAGTTCGGCGTCTCTATGGACATATTCACTTCTTAACATCAGTGCAGAAGAGGGGATTGGACCAAGACCTCGCCAGCGAAAGTTGTCTCTCACTTTGAAATAGCGGTTGACCATCTCTTGAGCTGCAAGATTGCCATCTTCGGAAACAGAGCGGCTGTATTGATTTTCAAGCTCTGCCTTTGACGCCACTTTTTGCTTCACAATCATTAAAATAGACTCCATGACATCGACAGGCTCAAAGCCTGAGACAACCACTGGAGTGTTATACTTGTTTACTGCAGGTCGATAGACTTTAGCACCACTGATCACGCTGACATGTGCTGGCCCGATAAAGGCATTCACTTTAACGTTAGGATCGGCCATTACCGCATCAATAGCAGGGGGAACAAGAACGTGGTTGATGTGGAAAAATAGATTCGCTATGCCACGCTTTTCGGCTTGATCAATAAGAACCGCAGTCATAGGTGTCGACGTTTCAAAACCAATAGCGAAGAAAACCACCGTTTTATCGGGATTATCTAAAGCGATCTTCAAAGTATCAAGGGGATCGTAAATAGGTCTGATATCACAGCCATTTGCGCGGTGCTGTGCCAAGCTGCCTTTTGAACCCGGTACGCGGATCATATCCCCAAGGGTAACCAAGATGGTATTAGGCATACCCGCCAATGCGGCCGCATGATCGATTCGCTCTTTTGGCATAACACAAACTGGGCAGCCAGGACCATGAATGAAATCAATATTGTCGGGTAAAAGCTGTGTTAGACCATACTTCATTATGGTGTGGGTATGGCCTCCGCAAACTTCCATTATATTAATCGTAGCGTCGATTAAGTTTGCTTGAGTCGCGATCTCTTTAGCTAAGGAGCGAATGACTTCAGGATCCCTAAATCCTCGGTAAAGATCAGTTAGCGCAATCATTAAGACTCCTGTTGTTCTTGCTCGAGTTTTTCTACTATCTCTCGATATAACGCTAAACTTTCCATAGCATCGGCTTTGTCAATTTTGTTCATTACAAAACCGATATGGATTAGAACATAGTCACCAATCTCTAGCGGATCTGCGATAAGGTGGCTGCTGACTTTACGTTTAACGCCCATGGTATCAACCGTAACGGCTTGCTCATCTTGATGAACAGAGACAACTTTAGAGGGAATTGATAGACACATTACGCAGTGGCTCCCTTATGCTTTAATAGCCAATCTGCGACCTGTAGAAGTGATTCTGGCTCCTTAACTGAAATCTCCATTAACTCAACATTCGGGTTAAGTTTTTTAAGCTGGGCACGCGACTCTTCAATACTAAAGTCAAAGTAGGGCATAAGATCGGATTTAGTGATAAGCACTAAATCAGCACGGCGGAACATGACTGGATATTTTTCAATTTTGTCATCGCCTTCAGGCACAGACAAAAGCACGATATTTTTATGAGTACCGACATCGTAACTGGCTGGGCAGACTAAGTTACCAACGTTTTCAACAAAGCAGATATCCAGAGGGTCTAAATCAATGTGATGCAAGCCGCTGTGCACCATAAACGCATCGAGATGGCAAGCCGCACCCGTTTGGATTTGAAAGGCATCGATACCTTTAGCTTTGAGTCTGTCAGCGTCTCTGGAGGTTTCAAGATCGCCCTCAATAACAGCATATTTAAGGTCTGTGTATTGATGTAAATGTTCTAGTAATGTGGTTTTGCCACTACCAGGACTGCTCATTAGGTTAAAGGCGGCCACCCCTTTAGCTTCAAAATGTGCTCGGTTATGCTGCGCTTCGATATCGTTTTTATCTAAAATCTTATGAATGACAGATAGGGTCTTTTTATCATTGAGTTGAGGGTTGGTTGCGATATTATCGTCAGTTTTTGAATGCGAATGACCCGAACTTAAAAGATGATCATGACGAGTGATCGAACAACCACAATCTTGGCACATAGGTAACTCCGTTATTTTGATTATAATTGATTGTCACGCAGGTCGAACACTGCGACCTTGATGCAAATCAGATTTTTGTCTGTTCAGTAGTGATGGGTGTCACACATGATTGTTGTTATGCATTGCATGCCAAAGTTGACCTAGGGCAATACCAGCATCATTGATTGGTACTTTGTCACTGAAAAGCAGTTGGTTACCTTGAGCAATTAATTGTTTTTCACTGCGCTCGAGTAGATAGCGATTTTGAAATACCCCACCACAAAGTACGATTGGGGTTTCAAGGTAGTCTTTAGCGCACTGGCATAACATATCGCTCAGGGCGTCCATAAATGCTTTGGCGATCAAACCGATGCGTTTCTGGCTAAGTGGGGCCTCAGTTATTTTTTCTATGATTTGGCGCAATAGCTCTGAGCCATCCCACTGTGAATCAATTTGTTGAATATGAAATTGAATGGATTGCATGTCATCAATATTTTTCATCTCAATGTCATTGTTAATGCTGTTAGCTGCAGTTTCAATCAAGATCCCGGCTTGCCCTTCATATTGCGTTTCACTAATAAGTCCCAGTGCAACAGCCACAGCGTCGAACAGTCTGCCAATTGAAGAAGTCTTGATAGCATTGCCAGCTGGCCAAAGTTTAACGAGGTTATTAAACATTATGGGTGAAAGCGCATTAAACGCTGGAAGATTTAAATCCTTAATTTCTTGTGGTGAATACTTTTCAAGTAAAATAGCGAGTAATAGCCTGACGGGTTGCTTAATGGCTTGTTCGCCACCAATAAGTGTAAAGGGTTTAAGGTGAGCAATACGTTGATATTGGCTAACGTCACAGTAAAGCGCCTCTCCACCCCATAAGGCATTATCATCCCCTAAACCAGTGCCATCGAAACTAAACCCTAGGACAGGCGTGGTGACTTTATTCACTGCCATGACACTCAATACATGAGCGTAGTGATGCTGAACAGAGCTTATATTAGGCACAGATTGTGACAAAGCCCATCGGCTGGTGGTGTAATCAGGGTGGCTGTCATGGACTAGCCGACTGGCGCTAAACTCATATAATCTAGAAAAGGTGTTAAGTGTGTGGTGAAAGTACTCCTCGGCTTCAATTGATACTAGATCGCCAATATGCGGGCTGAGAAATAGATTATGCTCAAAACCAAAACTGACGCTGTTCTTCTGTTGGGCGCCTAGAGCAAGAATGCTGTTAGTTAATGGAGCTTCACTATATAAACAAAGCGGTGCATAGCCTCTAGCTAAACGTAGAACTTGCAACTTATCGTTAATTAGCTGTACTACACTGTCATCACAGCTATTCAAAATTGGCCGGTCGTGATCAAGAATGTTGTCAACAACATGAACCAGTTTAGTATTGATTGTTTGGCTATCTGTGATGATTGGCTCACCGGCAAGATTAGCACTGGTCATGACTAAAGGCCGTTTAACACCACTGAGTAACAGTTGATGTAAAGGGGTATAGGGCAGAAATATACCGAGCCTGTCGATTTCAGGGGCAACTAAGTCACTGAGCTCTAAAGTAGATCTTGTTTGGCTAACATGATCTGGCAGACTGTTGGAACTAGGAACTGCTTTTGCGTTAGCTTCTGTATTAGTGTGAGGCTCAGGACTGAGTGGCGCCAACTTACGCATTAGTGTAATAGGGCGTTCGGCACTGCTTAAAATCGCCCACTCAGCTTGACTGCCACTGACTAACTTTGCCGCGGCCTCAATAGTTTCGACCATAACAGCAAAAGGTTTGGCTGGTCGACTTTTTCGCTGCCTTAAGCGTTCAACACTCATATCATTAGTGGCATCGCAAACTAGATGAAAGCCGCCAATTCCTTTAACGGCTAATATTTTTCCATCAACCAATGCGCTGATTGCATCTTCAAGTGCACTTTCTTTGTAGCTGAGTACGGTTAAGTCAGCTCGTTTAAAACTTAGCTGAGGACCGCAGTTAGGACAGCTCACAGGCTGAGCGTGGTATCGCCTGTCCATCGGGTCTAAATACGCCTGCTCACAGTCAGGGCACATAGCGAAATTAGCCATGGCAGTATTTGGTCTATCGTAGGGAAGGGCATTAATAAGCGAATATCTGGGGCCACAATTAGTACAATTGGTGAACGGGTATCTAAAGTGGCGGTTATTTGCATCGTTTATTTCATCAAAGCAATCACTACAAGTACATTTGTCGGGAGATACAGCTACAACCGCTTGGCTGACATTTTCACTATGTATAATGCCAAATACACTACAGGCGTCGATAGTTGGTAATGGGTTTACATTAACACTATCAATACGAGCGAGAGGAGGCGGTTGATCTCTAAGGCTACTTTCAAATTTAGCCAGAGCAACAGCGTGTCCCTGAACCTCTATTGTTACTCCTTGACTGTTATTAAGTACGTTACCAGTTAGGTTTAGCTCATGAGCTAAACGATAAACAAAGGGACGAAAACCGACACCTTGAACGATGCCGGTGATTTTTATACATAAACGACTTTTTGTCAGGTTTTTAGCCTTATTGTTAGTCACGGATACTGTCATCAGATCTTAGTGCCTGCGCTGCTTAAGATATAAGGCACCGGCGGCGATATTCAGTCCATCTAGATCCATCTGTGGGTTCGAGTTAAGACTAAAGTTTTTGCCAAGACGAAGAGCGACTCTTTGGGCTAGCACTTCATTAGCAAAACTATTACCAGCGATTACAACTGACTTAATACAGATATTTTGATCTAAATGCTCAATCCAGTTGCAGATATAATCAGCAAAAGAGTCATGCATACCAAAGGCAAGCTTGTCGATGTTTTCTTCTTCTGCGATTTTAAAGCTGATAATACTTCCTAAGGTCTTACACCAGTTTAGGCTTCTAAATGCCTCACCTCGAGTTAACGGAAAATCGACTCGTGGTGCATTTGCGCCTTTGTGACACATGGCGCGGGCAACTACGAAATCGCAAAGCTCTGTTTTGCTCAAAGCTCTAGTCTGGTTTGTTTGAGTTGATGCACCGAGAAAGATTGCTGCAATGGCCCACAAGCTCTCAATATTATCGGTTGGCTGAGTAAGCTTTAAAGAGAGAAGCTTTAAGTAATCCTCTGGATATTGTGCTTTAAATTTATCCAGTAGTGTTTTCTGCGGTGAGAGTTCGAGGTGATGGACTATGTCATAGCCATTATCGGGTAGACTTGGAAACTCAAAAAATAGTTCAAGCTGTTGTTTACCATCTAAAGTCACTATTTGTGTCTTACTTGTATTACTGAAATACAAGGCTGCAATATTCTTTGGTTTTGTGTCTGTAATCAAAGCGGCATGCAGTGCACACTTTGCCGCATTATTGATAGGCGCTACTGTATTGGCTTGTTGAACACTGTGCCTATCGGCAATGATCTCAATATGATTTGCTCTCCAGCTAGCCTGATAGTGTCCTGCTTGAGCATCATCGTGTAAAGGTTGGCGAATTGCATTGATAACAAATTTTTGTGTCGATAGCGGAGTATCTATCAATGACCATTTAGCTTCAACTAAAGCCATCTTAGGGTTCTGACTATTTGCAATATAAACATAATCTATGCCTTGTTGGCGTAAAATCTCGCAGATCACCAGTAATAAACGTGATTTGGCAAAACAGATCTCGTAGATGGGTTGCTTAAGTCGTGTATGGCTACTGATTGGGCGCGCTTTTATAAAAGGCTTCTCAATGCTCGAAAGGGCCAGTACTTGGTTGTCGCTAACACAGAAATGCGCGTGTAAATTATTTGGATTACAGCAAACCAACTGCTGGCGACTTTCAATAGGTTGGTTTTCAATGGGTTGGAAACTGATAATAACTGCAACGCCATTATTGCCGACGGGCAGTTCAATAGAGCCTAATTTATCGAGCTTTGTAACAAGCGCTTTGGCATCGGCTAATGAGATGGCCTGCTCATCTGCAGAGATCCTAGTATGAGCCATACAACAAGGGCATTTAAAATCAATCTCGCCAAAGTGTGCAGCTTGATTATCACCAAGTTGCGGTTGGCAATGTTGGCAATATTCAAGGTCAAGCTCAGTAGTTTCTAAAAGCTTTCTAGTACCAATAGGTATATCGATAGCCGTTATTTGTGGCTTTACTAGCCAGGTTGAAATCAAGAAGTCATTGGCTATCGCATCGGCTAGAGTCTCAAGTTGAGCTTGCTCACCCTTAGCCTCAATATAATAAAGGTTGTCGTTTTTACCTATGGTTACGTCATATTGATCATTTTGCAGGTACTGATTGCAAAGGTGAGCGTAAAAAGGAACGTCGCGGGTACAATTAAACTCAAATCTAATATTCTTCATCTAAAGTTAAACCACGTTTATAAGAGTCAGGAATGAGAATGTTTATGTCAATATTCGCAATACGTTGATGTGTAAAGCCTAAAGATCCCATATGGCTCAGTAGTGTTTTTTCCATCAAAGGTACGGCAGCTAAGATCTGTTCGGTTAACCCTAGAGTCATAGGTTCTAAGACAGTAGGGGTAACCCCTAAAACGAAGGTTTTTGGTCTATCACCAACCATCTCCATCATGATCAGGGTTTGTAGCATCTCAACTTCATGAGCGCTGCCTTGCCAATCAATCTCAGCGGGGGCTTTGTCGAAGTCAAAGAAATATACCTCCCCTGGCGCGACACCGTTAGCATTCACAGTATCTACAACAATGAGGTAGTCATATTGGCAAAGTGTAGGAATAAGACCTTGGGCAAGCGTTCCACCATCAAGCACATCAAGTTGATGTGTTTGATGATCAAAACAATAGTTTTCTTGGATGTAATTGACGAAATGTACGCCGATGCCCTCATCGGCGTACAGGACATTGCCAATACCAAGTAGCAATATCTTCATGTTTTCCTTTTATTTTTTCTTATGGTAATCATAGCCAGAGACGATAGAGTCCACTGAGTTATGCTTAAAGCGAATACCAGACCAAACCGCCATGTATACGTGGATCACCACAAAGATGATAAAGACCCAAGTCAAGTAATGGTGCCAGATCCGAACTGGTGCTAATCCACCCATCAATGCTGTTACCCAGTTAGCCATAGGTGCAAGTAAGCCACCAAGACCTTCGTGATATACATTGGCATACAAGACTAGGCCTGTAATGCAGATTAAAGCAGCAACGACGGATATTGCTAAGTAAGTCACGAACTGAAGGGGACCATAGACGCCGGCTTTGTCTAAATGTCCCATCCAAAGATAGGACTTAAGCTGGGTGATCCAACTCTTAACGCTCATTACATCTTTAAATGAACGTCGCTCGATATCACTCTTACCGAAAAAGAACAGGTAAGCGCGGACTATGGTTATTGCGACTAAAACAAATCCAAAGATCTGATGAGCCGCACGAATATAGCCTTGTACTAGAACATCGGAGTTATCAGGTGCCACCAAAAATGGCCACGAGATGTAAAACCCAGTAATGATTAATACAAGTATGGCTAAGGCTCTTAGCCAGTGAAATATTCTTATTGCAGCACCAAAGATCAGTTCCCTTTGGTAGGGCGCAGATTGAGTTGCCATGCTATCCCCCTTGATTAAAATCCGTTGGGATCAATTTTAAATTCACCTAAGTCTTGTCCTTTGTAATCCATCACGTGTACAGCACACGCCATGCAAGGGTCAAAAGAGTGAATAATTCGGATAACTTCTAAAGGCTTAGTAGGATCTTCAAGCTTAAGCCCAATCAAAGAGGCCTCATAAGGTCCCATTTTGCCTTGTGCATCCACAGGTCCGGCATTCCAGGTTGTCGGTACTACCGCTTGATAGTTCTCAACTAGGCCGCCTTTGATACGGATCCAGTGACTGAGCATGCCTCGCGGCGCTTCAATCATGGCGTGGCCAATATACTCTTTGCTAGAATCAATCTCCGGCTTCACGTATGTGGCTTCGTCCGATTGCATGTTGGTAAGCATGGCGTCAAAAGTCTTAAGACCTTCTTCGGCAACGATAACAGTTTGCAGCATGCGAGCGGCGGTGCGGCCCAACGTAGTAAATAGTGCTTCAACAGGTAAGCCAGTCGCTTCAAGTAAACCGTTTACTGAGTCGACAACTACTTGGTTACCACGTGCGTAGCTTACAAGTAAGCTGGCTAGAGGGCCTACTTCGACAGGTTCACCGTTGTAACGAGGGGATTTAACCCAAGTGTATTTACCGTCGCCATCAACAGTTGGTAACTTACCGTAAACGGTATCACGCTCAACAAAGCCGGTGTAGTCGGGAACAGTTGTACCATCGTATGGGTGCTGTGGTGCGTCGGCTTTATACCAAGCGTGCGTCGCATCCTCTTTGATCATGTCAGGATCTAAATCGCTAACGTTACCAAGATCACCGTTCATGATAACGCCTTGGTTAAACATGTACTGACCATCACTTAGCAAGAAGTCTTCAGTGGCTAAGAAGTTCTTAACGTTTACACCACCTAATACACTTGGCTCTGCGCCAAATGCTGCCGCTGCCATGACGATGTCAGCTTTATAAGCGCGGATAATAAAGTCTTGAACAATTTGATGCTTTTGCTTCCACTCTTGTAAGCGAGCAGGGCTTAGCATGTCGCGAACTGAAGTAACACCACCGACAACAATTGATTGCGGATGCGGTGACTTACCACCGAATATCGCTAGCATTTCTGCTGCAATACGCTGAACTTCTAGTGCTTTTAAGTAATGTGATAAAGCGATTAAGTTTTGTTCAGGGGTAAACTTATAGGTGCCATTGCCCCAGTATGCGTTAGCAAATGGCCCTAATTTACCGGTTGCAACAAGACCCGCTACGCGCTCTTGCACTGCTCGAAGATCGCCTTCACCTGCCGCAATTGGATTGGCAGTGTATTTAAGTGCTTCTTGAGCAGCTAGCGCAGGATCAGCACTTAATGCAGATACAACATCAACCCAATCTAAACCATGAAGGTGATAGAAGTGCACAATATGATCATGCATATAAAGCGATGTTTGCATCAAGCTTCTAAGGTACTTAGCATTAAGGGGGATCTTTACGCCTAACGCATTTTCTACCGCTTCTGTACCGCAGCGGTAGTGGGAATAAGTACACACGCCGCAAATACGCTGCACGATGAGGCCAACATCCATAGGTGTGCGGCCCTTAAGAATAACTTCAATTCCGCGCCATAAAGTCGATGATGACCAAGCTTTTTGAATAACATTATTTTCGTCGACTTCGACTTCAACTCGCAGATGGCCTTCAATACGAGTGATTGGATCTATGACTACACGTTTGCTCATGATTATTCCTCTTCAGATTTGGCAAAAATACTGGCGACAGCATGGGCGCCAATTCCGACTGCAGTTGCACCTAGAATGACAGCGCCCACAGTGTCGCTTGTCGCATCTAAACCATGCAGTAATTGCCTTCCTAAAGGTTTTTCAAAGTCAGCCATATCGTCCCAGAAGTTAGGTTCTGAGCAGCCAATACAGCCGTGACCAGCAAGCACTGGCCAACTGGTATGGTGGTTGAATCTTTCGGTTGGACAGTTGTTATAGGTATAAGGGCCCTTACAACCTACTTTATAAAGGCAGTAGCCATCTTTTGCGCCTTGGTCGCCGAATTCCTCAACAAACTCACCAGCATCAAAACGGCCACGACGTTCGCAGTTATCATGCACACGAGCACCGTATGCCCACTTAGGACGGTTAAACATATCAAGGGCAGGTAACTTGCCAAACATGATGAAATACATCAGGGTGCCGACAATGTTTTTCTCACTAGGTGGACAGCCACCTAAGTTAATTACGGTTCTATCAACAACCTCATAAACACCTTTTGCCCCAGTAGGGTTAGGTGCAGCGGCTTGAATACCACCAAAGGCGGCGCAGGTACCGACAGAAATAATTGCAGCAGCGCCTTCGGCAGCTTCTTTAACAATGTGCAGACCGGTATGGCCTTTACAGCCCACCGTTAAATAAGCGCCATTATTTGCAGTTGGGACTGCGCCCTCAACAGCAAGTAAATAGTTGCCTTTGTAAGCAGATAATGCGTGTTCAAGATTTTCTTCTGCTTGCCAGCCTGCGGCGGCCATTAAGGTTTCATGGTACTCAAGAGAGACATGATTAAAGATGAGGGTATCTAGATTAGGTGTATCGGTACGGATAAGAGATTCGCTACAGCCAGTACATTCTGCCATGTGCAGCCAAACTAACGGCACTCTGTCTGCAAGTTCAGCGGCTTCTGCGACTAAGGTACTAAATGGAAGCGGTAAGGCTAACATGGCCGTAACCGCAGCGCTCCATTTCATAAAGTCACGACGAGAAATACCATTTTGTTCCATTTTTTGCTGTAGCGTTTCACCGGTACGAGGTTGTAGCTTGCGAAGTTGTTCCATTCGCGCCAAACCTTGTTGGTAAAGGGCTTCATGTGTTTCCATGGTTAAACCTTTTTTTGTTTATAAGGATTTTGCTCAACCAAAACAGTCTAGGCCTCAAACAGCTGGGTATTATTGATATGAGTCAAGCTTTTGAGTTCTTTGGAAGATACTACACAGACCAGTATTAACTCAGTTGAGCTAGATCATTAAATGGGTTTTATGTGGGACATTGTGACCCTGTTTTTTTAGAAAGGTGATCAAGCTCACGCAATTGGGGGTCACTCAAATTTAACAAGGGCTTAACTAAGGGTTTGCTTATAAATAATTGATTTAAATAGGTAGGATGGTCTTGCCAACTTTAAGGTTGTAAGTTTGTTATCGTTCTGGCACGGATAAACTCGCGTTTTAGAGCCTATTTACATGGTGGTTAATAAAAAAGCCTCTGGCATAAAATGCGAGAGGCTTTAGTCATTAATCGTGTCGCTTAACGCTTATCCGATTAGAAGTTTGCAGACTTTGGCGAACGTGGGAATGGGATCACGTCACGGATGTTAGATACACCAGTCACATAAGAAACCAAACGTTCGAAACCTAAGCCGAAACCTGCGTGCGGCACTGTGCCGTAACGACGTAGGTCACGATACCACCAGTAGTCTTCTTGGCTTAGTTCCATTTCAGCTAGACGTGCGTCAAGTACGTCTAAACGCTCTTCACGCTGTGCACCACCGATGATTTCACCGATCCCTGGAGCTAGTACGTCCATCGCGGCAACTGTTTTACCGTCGTCATTTAAACGCATGTAGAATGCTTTAATGTCTTTCGGGTAGTTTTTAACAACGACTGGAGCTTTGAAGTGTTCTTCTGCAAGGTAACGCTCATGCTCAGAATGTAAGTCGATACCCCATTCAACGTCGTACTCAAAGTCTTTATCGCAAGCTTTAAGAATTTCGATAGCATCAGTGTAATCGATTTGTGCGAAGTCACTAGTCACGAAGTTTTCTAAACGTTCGATTGCTGTTTTCTCAACACGTTGAGCGAAGAACTCTAGGTCATCACGACGCTCTTCTAGTACGGCTTTGAAACAGTACTTCAGCATGTCTTCAGCAAGTTTGGCAGCATCATCTAGATTGGCGAAAGCCACTTCAGGCTCAACCATCCAAAATTCTGCTAAGTGACGGCTGGTGTTTGAGTTCTCTGCGCGGAATGTAGGACCAAAGGTATAAACCTTTGATAATGCACACGCATAAGTTTCAGCATTTAACTGACCAGATACTGTTAGGAAAGATTCTTTACCAAAGAAATCTTCGCCGTAATCAACCGTGCCCTTATCAGTGCGAGGTAGGTTCTCTAGATCTAAAGTCGATACACGGAACATCTCACCCGCGCCTTCAGTATCTGAAGCCGTGATAAGTGGAGTTGAAACCCAGATGTAACCCTGTTCGTTATAAAAGCGGTGAATCGCTTGAGATAAACAGTTACGAACACGTGCCACAGCGCCAATGATATTAGTGCGTGGACGTAAATGAGCTAATTCACGTAGATGCTCAATCGAGTGACGCTTGGCTGCCATTGGGTATGTGTCTGGATCTTCAACTAAGCCAGCAACCTCAACCTTAGTGACTTGCATCTCGAATGCTTGGCCTTGGCCTGGAGATTCAACAACTTCACCAGTCATTACAACAGAGCAACCAGCAGTAAGCTTTAACACTTCGTTGGTGTAATTTTCTAGATTATTTGGCACAACACCCTGGATAGGGTCGAAACATGAACCATCATAAACAGCTAGGAAAGAGATCCCAGCTTTAGAATCGCGGCGGGATCTAACCCAGCCACGCACTGTGATTTGCGAACCAATCGCAAAGTCACCTTTAAACACAGAAGCGACAGATGTAATGCTCATTGTTGCTTAGTTCTCCAACGAAACGTTTTTTTAAATAATTTGGAGGTTTATATTACCTGTATAAACGCTTTTCTCAAGTGGAAAGTAGGGTATCTTGGTACCTAAATTGTTATTCTGACGACAATCATGACAAAAATGATGGACGGCTTGCATGAATAGAACAAAATTCTTCCAATTCTTGTTATCGACCTTGTCCATTATTGGTTGGTCTTTGGCGATTTATGCCTTACTTATTTTTGATAAAGCGCGCCCTGATACTGCTATTGGTTATTATCAGAGTAAGGGAGCGTCGGTAAGATTAGAGTGGGATCCAAGCCAAACAGTATTACTGGAACATATTATTTGGGTTTGTGCGGGCTTAAGCTTTGTTAATTTAGCTTTCAATTTTTATGTCGCACATCATAGCCGTCTTGGCTGGTGGGTCAATATTCCACTTTTGTTTACCTGCTCTTTAGCGGCGGGCTTGTATATTCGCTTCGTAGTATAAAGCTGAGATTGCATAAGTATAGATAAATAGCTAGGTTAAACAGGGCTAACTTCTAACTGGATTAGCGCTGACCTGCCTGCAAAGTAAATCAATCATTGCCGCTGTTGCGCCCCATATAAAATATTCTTGATAGGGGATAAAGTGCACAGGATATTCAATTCCCTTTCGACTAAAGCGCTGTGTATGCCGATGATACTGTTTAAGTAAATATGACAGGGGCACAGTAAAGTACTCATCGACTTCGCCAGGATCTAACACTGGACGAAAAGTTTGTTTAACAATACCGACGAAAGGGGTTATCTCAAAACCCGTGAAGGTCTTGTGGGCGGGAAGGGAGCCGATTATCTCGACATTTGAGCGCTGCAAGCCAATTTCTTCTTCAGCTTCCCTTAATGCGGTGATTTGATAACTTGAGTCTGACGCTTCCACTTTACCACCGGGGAAACTAATTTGCCCCGGGTGAGCGCGAAGATGAGTCGGTCTGCGAGTCAATATCAACTCCAATTCGTTATCGACCTCATAGAGAGCGATTAACACGGCAGCCTTACGAAGCTCCTTACTCAGCTCTTGACTTAAGTTAATTAAATCCAACTCTGGCAAAGTGTTAAGATTATACCTGAGTCTAAACTCTGCCAGTTTCATTGGGTATCCTTTCTGATATTAGGTCTTAGTTTCAGTTTGTTACTTTCTAGATGCTAGCCTTAGATTACATTTGTGACAATACAGGCAAGATGCGGCTGACTTTATCGAAGCTTTCCTGATATTCGGCGTCAACTTTAGAGTCTGCAACGATCCCACCACCAGCCCAACAATAGAGGGTTCCTCCAGCGTCAGGAAGTAGCAGGTTTTTCTGACCGACCAAGGTGCGAATAGTGATGCTGGTATCCATATGGCCATCTTGGCTTATGTAGCCTATAGAACCACAATAGATACTTCTTCTAGACGGTTCAAGCTCTTCGATGATCTCCATTGCGCGGATCTTTGGAGCCCCAGTAATCGAGCCGCCAGGGAAGCAGGCCTGTAACAAATCTGTAGGACAAAGGTCTGGTTGCAGAGTGGCGGTCACAGTGCTTACGAGGTGATGCACGGCTGGAAAGCTCTCGATGTCAAAAAGGTGAGGTACTTTGACACTTCCTGGTGTGGCGACCTTTCCGATATCGTTACGCAGTAGATCAACAATCATCAAGTTTTCCGCGCGATCTTTCTCAGAGCCTTTGAGTTGCTCAGCAAGTTGTTTATCTCGTTGAGGGTCTTTATCTCTAGGCATGGTGCCCTTAATGGGTTTAGTTTGCACATTACCTTGTTGATGTTGGATAAAGCGCTCAGGGGATATCGATAATATGGCATGTTGCTCAAAGCGGATAAACGCCGAGAAGGGCGCACCATTGGTTTGACGCAATGTCTTATACGCTTGCCACTCATCACCTTTATAATTGGCACTAAAACGTTGAGTTAAGTTAATTTGATAACAATCGCCGCTATGAAGGTACTCCTGAACCTGAGCAAACCTTTGTCTATATTCTAGTGCTGACAGTTGGTTGCGCCATTGCCCATCGAGTGTAAAAGTTTTAGCTAACTTAAGTTGTGACGCTTGGGCACCAAGCACAAGAGTATTGAGCCTCTGTTCGAGTTCATCTAACGCCTGTACAGAGCGATAATGCACTAAATGCCAGCACTTGGACTGATAATCGAACACTAGAGCCCAGTCGTAACAGCCAAGGTTCATTTCAGGCAGCGATATATCTTTGTCAGCAATCGCAGGCAGCTTTTCAATATCTCGGGCGAGATCATAACTAAAGCTGCCCATAACGCCACCAGAAAACAAAAATGGGCTCTGTTTCTTTTCAGGATAGTATTCGAGCATCAGCTGCTTAACGACGTCAAAGGGCTTATCAGAAACTTTTATGATGCTAGGTTCTAGTTGCTGAACCTGCTCTCCAAGAATATGTAGCGGCGTTCTATCTTTTGAGCGCGTCACAATTGTTGATTGAGACTGAGTCACAAGCGTGGCAATAGGCTCTGCACAGATCACATCAAACTTTGCATCCACGTGATCGGCATCAGCTGAATCGAGTAAAATTGACCAAGGCAAATCTGAAAAATGCTCAAAAACTTGAGTAGTGCTTAAATTCCAATCAAGACGCTTCGAAAAAACTGCATTTTGCGTCAATCTGTTCATCTGTTAACCCTATCTAAAATGTGATGTTTAACTCAAACTCGCGAAAGAGTATCATAATGCTTACACAAGTAATAAAAACAAAACATGTGAGCTTTAAAGACGGCTGAAGTCGGTCATGCTAGTAATGCCAGCGTGAATTCAGCCAATTAATAAGTGTCTGCTAAAAAGGAAGTGTCTGTGAGCAAAGAAGTCCCTGTAATCAAGCAAGCCGATCTCATTGAAAGCGTTGCTGATGCCCTACAATATATCTCTTATTATCACCCAAAAGACTTTGTTGATTCTATGGCTGAAGCCTATGAACGCGAACAAAGCCCTGCAGCTAAAGACGCGATTGCGCAAATTCTTATCAATTCTCGTATGTCTGCCGAAGGTAAACGTCCACTTTGCCAAGATACAGGTATTGTGACCTGCTTTGTTAAGATAGGTATGGCAGTGCAATGGGATAAGACAGACTTAACCGTCCAAGAGATGGTTGATGAAGGTGTACGCCGTGCTTATACCAATCCAGATAACCCGCTTCGTGCTTCGATTGTTGCCGATCCCGCTGGTGGACGTAAAAATACCAAAGACAACACACCGTCTGTTGTACATGTTGAAATGGTTCCAGGAAACCATGTTGATGTGGCGATTGCAGCTAAAGGCGGTGGCTCTGAAAACAAGTCTAAGATGGTAATGCTTAACCCATCTGATGATATTGCAGCTTGGGTCGAGAAAACACTTCCAACTATGGGAGCGGGTTGGTGCCCGCCAGGAATGCTAGGTATAGGTATTGGCGGTACTGCTGAAAAAGCAGCAGTAATGGCTAAAGAGTCGTTAATGGATCCTGTTGATATCCATGAGCTACAAGCTCTCGGCGCCCAAACGACCGATGAGAAGTTACGTTTAGACATTTTTGAACGCTCTAATAAGCTAGGTATTGGTGCACAAGGTCTAGGTGGTGTCACTACAGTGCTGGATATCAAAATCAAGTCAGCCCCAACACATGCAGCATCTAAGCCTGTTGTGATGATCCCTAACTGCGCCGCGACTCGTCATGTACATTTTCACCTAGACGGTACAGGTCCTGCTGATTTAACGCCTCCATCACTAGAAGACTGGCCTGAAATTACTTGGGAAGTCGGTGAAAGCGTTCGCCGAGTCGACTTAAACACGGTAACACAAGCTGAAATGGAGCAGTGGAAGAGTGGTGATACCTTGTTACTGAATGGCAAGATGCTTACCGGTCGTGACGCGGCGCATAAGCGTATTCAAAGCTTAATTGAAAGCGGAGAAGGCTTACCAGAAGGTGTCGACTTCAAAGGCAAGTTTATCTACTACGTTGGCCCAGTCGATCCTGTAGGTGATGAAGTGGTAGGCCCTGCTGGCCCAACAACGGCAACCCGTATGGATAAGTTTACCGACCTTATGCTAGATAAGACGGGCTTGATGGGCATGATTGGTAAAGCTGAGCGTGGACCTGCGACCGTAGAATCAATTAAGAAACATAAATCTTGTTACTTGATGGCCGTTGGCGGCGCAGCGTACCTAGTATCTAAGGCGATTAAGCACTCTCGTGTGGTTGCTTTTGAAGAGCTTGGTATGGAAGCTATTTATGAGTTCGACGTTAAGGATATGCCCGTAACTGTCGCTGTAGACTCTGATGGCGTTAATGCCCATGAAACAGGGCCAGCCATTTGGAAGGTTAAGCTAGAAGGTTAAGCCAACGTCTTAGCGAGTCGTTTCGTCAAATGGATGCCGGTTGAAATAATTTGTTGCAGTCGGTATTGAGAGAAAGGCTTAGGCATATTGCCTAAGCCCTTTATTTTGGCTAATGTGCTGAACAACTCGTAGAAAATGCTGACTATTTTGATAAATACTTATTCCAATTACGTTGTCTTAGGGTGATATCTTAGGGTGATGTCCATGGCTGGTATTTATGTAAATTAGGCTTATGCAATCTAAAAGTCACAAATTGAATCAAGAACCATTAACTATAAAAATAAGATAATTACGATGAAAAAAACTGCAATCATAATGGCGCTTGCATCTGCTGGCGCGGTATTTAGCGCTCAGGCTGCATCTACAGCACCTTTTACCGTTCAAGACCTCGTGAAAATGAATAAGCTACATTCGGCTGCATTGTCGAATGATGGCGAAAAAATCGTATATGCCGTGAAAAATATTGATGCAGAAGGGGAGTCCACGACGGATCTCTATTTGCAACAACTTAACGGCTCTACAGCTATTAAACAGCTAACTAGCGCTGCAGGCACTGAACATAGTGTTGCGTTTGGCCCGAACGATAAAAATATCTATTTCTTAGCTGCACGTAACGGTTCAAGCCAAATCTACAAGCTTGCACTAGATGGTGGTGAAGCCATTCAGGTCACTGATTTCCCACTAGACGTTGAAGGCTTTAAGTTATCGCAAGATGGCAAACAAGCTGTTGTTAATATGCGTGTGTTCCCTGAATGTACAGATTTAGCCTGTTCAAAAGATAAGTTCACCGCAGAAGCTGAGCGTGACACCACAGGCCGTGAATATAAGCAGCTTATGGTGCGTCATTGGGATACTTGGAGTGATCACTCAAGAAGTCATTTGTTTGTTGCCCAATTAAATGGTGAGAATGTAAATGGGGCTAAAGTGACTGAAGCTGTTGATGTCACAGCGGGCCTTGATACTGAAACGCCGCCGAAGCCATTCTCTGGCATGGAAGAAGTGACTTTTACTCCTGATGGCAAGCATGTGGTTTATGCGGCTAAAGCCCCTGGCAAAGACCAAGCTTGGATCACTAACTACGATTTATGGAAAGTCAGTGTTGCTGGTGGGACGGCTGAGAACTTAACTGAAGCGAATAAAGCGTGGGATGCACATCCTACTTATTCTGCTGACGGTCGTTATTTGGCTTATTTCGCTATGAGCAAGCCTGGTTTTGAAGCTGACCGTTACCGTATAATGTTGCGAGATACAGTTACAGGCCAAGAAAAAGAAGTGGCGCCGTTATGGGATCGTAGCCCAAGTTCTTTAGCATTTGGTAAAGATAACAAGACTCTGTACGTAACGGCTCAAGATGTTGGCCAAGTGTCTATTTTTGAAGTTAACACCCAGTTTGGCGATGTAAAAACTATCTACAACGAAGGTAGCAACAGCATTGTTGGCGTGAATAACGACAAGATTATCTTTAGCCATAAATCACTGGTTGAGCCAGGCGATCTTTATAGCGTTAACCTTGATGGCCAAAACCTTAATCGTTTAACCGACGTCAACAAAGACAAGCTAGCAAAAGTTAAGTTTGGCGAATACCAGCAATTTAGCTTTAAAGGCTGGAACAACGAAGAGGTTTACGGTTACTGGATCAAGCCTGCAAACTATAAAGCGGGCGAGAAGTACCCAATTGCCTTTTTAGTGCACGGCGGCCCACAAGGCTCGTTTGGTAACTCATTTAGCAGCCGTTGGAACCCTCAGTTATGGGCAGGCGCCGGTTACGGCGTTGTGATGATTGATTTCCATGGCTCTACGGGCTATGGACAAGCCTTTACCGATTCAATTACTCAAGATTGGGGTGGTAAGCCACTTGAAGATCTTCAAAAAGGTTTAGCGGCTGTAACTAAGCAGCAGAAGTGGCTAGATGGCGATAATGCATGTGCGCTAGGTGGCTCTTACGGCGGTTACATGATGAACTGGATCCAAGGTAACTGGAATGATGGCTTTAAGTGTCTAGTCAACCATGCTGGTCTATTCGATATGCGCTCTATGTACTATGTAACGGAAGAGCTTTGGTTCCCAGAGTTTGAGTTCGGTGGAACATACGAGAAAAACAAAGAGCTGTATGAGAAGTTCAACCCAGTTAATTATGTAGAGAACTGGCAGACACCTATGCTAGTTATCCACGGTGAGAAAGATTTCCGCGTTCCTTATGGCCAGGGCTTAGCAGCCTTTACCTATATGCAGCGTAATGGGATCCCATCAGAGCTACTCATCTACCCAGATGAAAACCACTGGATCCTAAACCCAGATAACCTTGAGCAGTGGTATGCCAATGTGCTTGGTTGGATGGATCGCTGGACTGAAAAATAAACCAGCAACTGATACAAAGATAAAAGCCAGAACTTAAGTTCTGGCTTTTTGTTTCTCACGCTAATATCTATTCATTTAGTTGGAACTTAAAGAGTTACAGGTAAGCAGCGAACTTGAAACTAATAGTAATTCTATATCAATAGCTTCACAGTGCTTTGCCTCTAAACAGCTCTAATGCTCTCTAGCAGTCTCTGTCATATATTCGAACCCCATAGTCACGTATTGCGGTTGGAGAACTATATTCAACATGGCATTCAAATCTACCCGCTTTAATATCAGTCAGTTTATCTTGCCACTTGATGGGCACGATAGCCGTTGCCGATAAGTGCCTTGGCACACTGGTGAAAACAAATTCTGCTGTAGGCAAGCCAAAGGCGGTGCGATAGTTTTGGTTTACGACCTCACTAGAGGTCATTGGCGGCAATGGGTAACCTAAACTTACATAGAGCCGAGTCCCAGAAACATCGACAAAATATTCGCCCACCGATACGTCCCAGTTAAGGTGCCCACCACATTGGAAGCTACAGCCTATTAGTTTTTCAATGCTAGCAACTGAGCTCTTGCTATAAACCAATTGATTTTGGCCATTCAGATCCGCTGCAATACCATGTAACTGTGAAATTTGCGCGTCACGACTAAAGTCCACGAATTTGCTAGTGGCTATAACGGTAATAATGCTCAAAATAACGATAACCACGACTAATTCGATTAGGGTGAATCCAGCATCGTTTTTGGGGAGGGACTGTTTTCGTGTCAGTAGCATTACTTTGTCTCTTTATTTACAAAGCGCGCAAGGTTATCGACCTAATTGTTACCAAACAAGGCTGGATTGATACATTGTGATACAGCTTTCTCAAAGTGTTAACGTGCTCACGCTTTGGTGTTGTGGCTTGGTGATCTTAGGCTTGTTTTGTGTGTGCTATACAAACCTTTATTGAATTAAATTGATTGTTAATTGGTAGATTCTAAGTGAACGAGGTTATGCCTTGTGTAAACAGCAGGTTATAGAGCTATAAAGTTGAACGCTTATGGCGTGTGTAGCACTATTATGATTTTTCAAAATAAAAAGGCCTGCAATTAGCAGGCCTTTCATAATTAGCTCATTCAAGTAATAGAGTCCACTTCAAAAACTCATAACTCAATGACGACTTAGCTAAAATTGGTTCATGGTGTTGTCTTTACCTGATGCCTTCAAAGCTTGGTCACCAGAGAAGTATTCTTTGTGATCATCACCCATATCAGAACCTGCCATATTTTGGTGCTTAACACAGGCAATGCCTTGACGGATCTCTTTACGCTGAACATTTGCTACATAACCCAGCATACCTTGATCACCGAAGTACTCTTTAGCTAAGTTATCTGTTGATAGCGCAGCGGTATGGTAAGTCGGCAATGTAATCAAGTGGTGGAAAATACCCGCTTCACGTGCTGCATCAGCTTGGAAAGTACGGATCTTTTCATCAGCCTGTACCGCAAGCTCAGTATTGTCGTAATCGATGCTCATAAGCTTGTCACGATCATAGGCTGATACATCTTGCCCTGCATCGTTCATTGCATCAAATACCTGCTGACGGAAGTTTAGTGTCCAGTTAAACGAAGGCGAGTTGTTATAGACAAGCTTTGCGTTAGGCACTGTTTCTCGGATCTTATTTACCATAGCGCCAATCTGAGCGACATGAGGCTTCTCTGTTTCAATCCAAAGTAGATCTGCACCGTTTTGTAGCGAAGTAATACAATCAAGCACACAGCGCTCTTCACCTGTACCTTTACGGAACTGGAATAAACCATTTGGTAGGCGAGAAGGCTTAACAAGTTGACCATTTTGTTGGAATACAACATCGCCATTAGCAAGGTTCGCTGCATCTACTGGCTCTACCTGTAAGAATGAGTTGTATTGGTCGCCTAAGTCACCAGCTTCATTGGTTACGGCAATCTTTTGTGTAAGACCTGCGCCTAATGAGTCAGTACGCGCCACAATAACACCGTCATCGATACCAAGTTCAAGGAATGCGTAACGAACGGCGTTGATTTTAGCTAGGAACTCAACGTGCGGCACGGTAACTTTACCGTCTTGGTGACCACATTGCTTAACATCAGATACTTGGTTTTCAAGCTGAATACAACATGCTCCAGCTTCAATCATCTGCTTGGCCATTAGGTATGTCGCTTCTTCGTTACCAAAACCGGCGTCGATATCGGCAATAATTGGTACAACATGAGTTTCAAAGTTATCGATCTTCGCTTGGATTGCAGGCTTTTCAGATTCAGTTGCAGTATCTAACTGACGGAACAAACCGCCCAATTCACGTGCATCAGCTTGGCGCAGAAAGGTGTATAGCTCTTTAATAAGCGAAGCGACAGAAGTTTTCTCATGCATTGATTGGTCAGGAAGGGGACCAAATTCGCTTCTTAGCGCTGCAACCATCCAGCCAGATAGGTAAAGGTAGCGACGCTTAGTGGTAAGCAGATGCTTTTTAATAGAAATCATTTTTTGCTGGCCGATAAAACCATGCCAACAGCCCAAAGATTGCGTGTACTGCGACGAATCCTTATCGTAGTTGTCCATATCTTCGCGCATTATTTTTGCAGTGTACTTAGCAATATCAAGCCCGGTTTTGAATTTATTTTGCAGACGCATGCGTGCTACAGATTCAGGGTTAATTGCGTTCCATGCACTACCTTCAGCATTAATCAAGGTAGCAGCTGCATCGATGTTTGCTCTGTAATTTGTCATGTGTCTATTCCTTTAACAATATGATTAGCGGCGATTGATTACGTTGAAAATATTAGTAAGATTTGTTTAAATAAGTCTAATTTATAGTTTCTATATCCGGTATTTATCTTATGAATATATCTCGTATCGATCTGAATTTGTTGGTTTATCTAGATGTGCTGCTACGTGAAAAAAATGTTACAAAGGCTGCGGATCAGCTAGGGATCAGTCAACCAGCCATGAGTAATGGCTTAAAGCGGTTGAGAGTATTATTTGATGATCCACTACTGATCCGTACCAGTCAGGGCATGACACCGACTGAGCGAGCACAGGAGCTGCAGCCAACTATTAGTGAGCTCATTATAGGCCTTGAGAAAGCGGTACAACCCAGAGCTGAGTTTAATGCTGCTGAGAGTGAGCAAGTGTTTCGAGTGATGGCCAGCGATTACGCCGAAGCAACACTTATCCCGCCACTGATCGCCAGACTGCGCACCGAGGCACCTAATGTTATTCTTGATATTATGACACCCAGTGACGTGAGCTTTCCCGATGTAGAGCAAGGACGTGTCGATATGGTTATTAATCGTTTTGACAGTATCCCGCAATCATTTCATCAGAAAGTGTTGTGGAGTGATGACTTTAGCTGCTTGATTAGTAAGACCAACCCTGTACTGGATAACTTCTGTTTGGACAGTTATTTAAAAGCTAACCATGTCTGGGTAAGTAAAACAGGAATGGGAGTTGGCGTTGGCATGGATCCCGGCGATGTGCAAAGACTAGGCTGGGTTGATGAAGCGCTCACCCGAATTGGTGTACAAAGACGGATCACAGTGTTCACTCGTCATTATCAAGCGGCTTGTTTGTTAGCCGAGCAACAAGATTTGATTGCTACCATACCAAGTAAGATGGCAAAGCAGCATGAAAATAATGAACGAGTCTGTATCGTGCCGCCACCGTTTATCATTCAGCCTATTGCACTGACAATGGCATGGAGTCCACTTCTACAACACAATCCTGCTCATAAATGGATGCGGCAACTGATCACTCAAACTGCAGATAGTTTTGGCCGTAATTAAGCTTGTTGATGCTAGTGCTAAGCGTAGATTTACATTTAATGGCGTTTAATCCAAAGAATGGTTGTGTAATTAGTTTGGTGAATACTGGTAATACAGGGTATAAATTTCATAAATAAGGCAGGCTTGGTATAGGCTAGTTGAGTATGACTTAATTAGATTACGGGCAAATGGAATACCATTACTCTACATCACAAATGGATAGATAAGGGCATATTATGACTGCAAGGATCCGAGTCGGTGGTTTACAAATTGCTAAATCACTTTGGGAATTAGTTGATAGCGAGATCTGTCCTGGAACTGGGATCAGTTCACAGATTTTCTGGACAAAATTTGAAGAGATAGTCAACGAACTTGGCCCAGTCAATAGACAGTTACTCGTTAAACGTGAACAATTACAGGCTCAAATTGATGAATGGCATAAGGGGAATGCACAGCAATCCTTTGACTCGAATCAATATAAGCAGTTTCTCACCGATATAGGTTATCTAGTCAAAGAGGGCGAGCCTTTTAGCATCGCTACCGAGAATGTAGATTTAGAGATCACCACGCAAGCAGGACCTCAGTTGGTTGTGCCAGTTAAAAATGCACGTTTTGCATTGAATGCCGCTAACGCACGTTGGGGCAGCCTATACGATGCCCTATATGGTACCGATGCGATTCCTCAAACAGATGGTGCAGAGATAACAAAAGCCTACAATCCTGTGCGTGGCAAACAAGTTATAGCTTTTGCTAAAAACCTTTTAGATAGAGCAGCGCCATTAGCATCAGGGCAACACAGTCAAGTGACCCGTTACTTTATAGAAGATAATGGCTTAAAGGTTATACTAGAAAACGGTGAGCAGACAGTACTCGTTGAGCCAAATAAGTTTGTAGGTTTTAAAGGTGAGGCTCAAACACCATCGGCGCTATTACTCGTTAATAATGCTTTGCATATCGAGATCCAAATCAACCCCGATAGTTTGATCGGCAGGACAGATCCCGCTGGAGTAAAAGATCTGCTCGTCGAAGCTGCTGTCACCACCATTATGGATTGTGAAGACTCAGTTGCAGCGGTTGACGCCGAAGATAAAGTGGAAGTTTACCGTAATTGGCTTGGCTTGATGCAAGGCAATCTAACAGCTTGTTTGAATAAAAATGGCAAAGAGATCGTACGTGAGCTCAACAATGACAGAGTATACAAAGGCACTAATGGCCAGAGTATGACGCTTCCTGGGCGTAGCCTGCTGTTTAGCCGTAATGTGGGCCACTTGATGACAAACGATGCCGTGCTCGATATAAATGGTGAGCCAGTGCCTGAAGGGATCCTTGATGGTATGGTGACGGTACTTGCAGCGATGCACGACCTTAAAGGCAATAATAATCAGCGCAGTAATAGCCGAAAAGGTTCGGTTAATATCGTTAAACCAAAAATGCATGGCCCGGAAGAAGTTCAATTCACCTGTGACCTGTTTACACGCATAGAAGATGCGTTAAAGCTGTCGCGTAATACCATTAAAGTCGGGATCATGGATGAAGAGCGTAGAACGACGATTAACCTTAAAGAGTGCATTCGTGCGGCGCAGGAGCGTGTGGTCTTTATCAATACAGGTTTCTTAGATAGAACCGGTGATGAAATCCATACCTCGATGTTGGCTGGGCCATTCGTGCCCAAATCAGTGATGAAACAACAGGCGTGGATCAAGGCCTATGAAGATTGGAACGTAGATATTGGCCTAGAGTGTGGTTTACAAGGCCGTTCACAAATAGGTAAAGGCATGTGGCCAATGCCAGATGAGATGGCTGCAATGCTAGAACAGAAAATAGGTCACCCTAAAGCGGGAGCCAATACGGCTTGGGTGCCATCGCCTAACGGTGCTGTTTTGCATGCGACTCACTATCATCAGGTTAATGTTAGACAGGTTCAAGATGAGCTTAAACAGCGCAAACGTGCAAGTTTAGATGATTTACTGACTATACCACTAATGCCTGAGGGAGAGCGACTCACTGCCGAGCAAAAACAGTTTGAGCTAGATAATAACGCTCAAGGTATATTAGGCTATGTGGTGCGCTGGATTGATCAAGGTGTTGGCTGCTCAAAGGTGCCGGATATCAATAACGTAGGCTTAATGGAAGATAGAGCTACCTTACGTATCTCGTCGCAATATCTAGCTAACTGGCTACACCATGGTGTGTGCACTAAAGACGAAGTTATGGCATCACTTAAGAAGATGGCAAAAGTGGTCGACAAGCAAAATCAAGCCGATAGTGAATATATTAATATGGCGCCAAGCTTTGATGGCATCGCCTTTAAAGCTGCATGTGACTTGATATTTAAAGGGGAAGAACAGCCATCAGGCTACACTGAGCCTTTATTGCATGCCTACCGCAAACAGGCAAAAGCAAAGTAAACGTCAGATTAAAGCTGTTTAGCCAAGTAGTGTCGAGTTTTAAAGGTTTATAACCTGGAATGCTAAAGGCTTTAAAAGACAAAAACCTAGCCAATATTGGCTAGGTTTTTATTAATTAAGCTGTGAAAGGCTATGGGGTGTGCTAAGTACTACTCATCGCAGTAATCATTACCGTAGTAACTCGCTAGTAGAACCTGCTTAAGCTCGGCAATCAGCGGGTAGCGAGGGTTGGCACCTGTGCATTGATCATCAAATGCATCTTCGGCGAGTTCATCTAGTTTGGAGAGGAAGTCGGCTTCGTTAACGCCTGCGGCTTGGATTGAGCATGGAATGCCAATCGTCTCCTTGAGCTCATCAATTTTTTTAATGAGCGCTTCGACTTTTTCTTCATCACTAACACCTTCACCTAAAGTACCTTCGAGTTTCAAATATTCTGCAATTTTTGCATAACGACACAGTGCTTTGGGTCTATCGTACTGACTAAAAGCGGCCTGTTTAGTTGGCATGTCTGTAGCGTTAAAACGGATCACATTACTGATCAGTAATGCATTGGCTAAACCGTGGGCTAAATGAAACTCTGCCCCTAGTTTATGTGCCATAGAGTGACAAATCCCTAAAAAGGCATTGGCAAACGCAATACCAGCAATGGTGGCGCCGTTATGAACCTTTTCTCTTGCGACAGGCGCATTTGCGCCATGCTCGTAGGCATCAGGTAAATGCTCAAATAATAAGTCTAGTGCTTGTAGAGCTTGGCCATCTGAATATTCGTTGGCCATTACGCTAACATACGCTTCTAGTGCGTGGGTTACCGCGTCGATACCACCAAAGGCGGTGAGGGATTTTGGCATGTCCATGACCAAGTTTGGATCAACGATTGCCATATTTGGCGTTAACTCATAATCAGCAATCGGGTATTTCATTCCCGTTTTCTCATCAGTAACCACTGCAAAAGGTGTTACTTCAGAGCCCGTGCCTGAGGTTGTAGGAATAGCCACCATTTTGGCTTTGCGACCTAGCTTTGGAAACTTATAGATCCGTTTAGTGATATCCATAAAGCGTAGCGCTAAATCGGCAAAATCGACATCGGGGTGCTCATACATTACCCAGATAATCTTAGCGGCATCCATAGGTGAACCGCCACCGAGTGCGATGATCACATCAGGTTGAAAGCTATGGGCTACTTTAGCGCCTTGCTTGACTATGTGCATCGTTGGGTCAGCTTCAACTTCATAAAAGACTTCGGTTTCTAGGCCTTGAGCTTTTAGGATCTTAATGGTTTCATCACAGTAGCCGTTATTGAACAGATACTTGTCAGTAACAATGAGCGCTCGTTTTTTGTCGTTTAATTCTTCAAGCGCAATAGGTAAGCTGCCACGCCTGAAATAGATAGAAGAGGGGAGTTTGTGCCACAACATATTTTCAGCTCTCTTAGCGACCATTTTCTTGTTAATTAGGTGACTTGGGCCAACGTTTTCAGAGATAGAGTTTCCGCCCCAAGAGCCACAGCCTAATGTTAATGAGGGGGCGAGTTTAAAGTTGTAGAGATCGCCGATCCCGCCTTGAGATGCAGGTGTGTTAATTAGAATTCTGGCTGTCTTCATTCTAAAGCCGAATGCTTTGACTCTGTCTGTTTGAGTGTCTTGATTGGTATACAAGCCTGAAGTATGACCAATACCACCTAAGGTCACGAGCGCCTCAGCTTTATCTACGGCGTCTTCAAAGTCCTTGGCGCGGTACATGGCAAGTAGTGGAGACAGTTTTTCGTGGGCAAAAGCTTCAGCCTCATCGATATTAGTGACTTCACCTATCAGTACTTTTGTTGAACGGTGAACTGATATGCCTGCCATTTCAGCAATTTGAGCCGCGCTTTGGCCGACAATATCCGCATTTAATCCGCCATTTTTCAGGATCACACTCTGCATGGCTTCAGTTTCAGCGACTGATAAAACGTAGCCACCATGGCTTGCGAACCTTTCTTTTACAATGTCATAAATGTCATCGACCACCACTACCGCTTGTTCTGAGGCGCAAACAACACCGTTGTCGAAGGTTTTAGACATCAATATAGAGCTAACAGCGCGTTTAATATCGGCAGTTTCGTCAATCACAATTGGTGTATTACCTGCACCCACACCAATGGCTGGTTTTCCTGAAGAGTAGGCGGCTTTAACCATTCCAGGGCCGCCAGTGGCCAAAATGAGATTAATATCTTTATGGGTCATTAATTGGTTCGATAAAGCAACTGATGGCTCATCAATCCAGCCAATGATATCTTTCGGTGCTCCAGCTGCAACGGCGGCTTCTAATACAAGGCGAGCGGCAGTGGTAGTAGAGTTCTTGGCTCGAGGATGGGGCGAGAAAATAATTCCGTTGCGGGTTTTAAGGCTGATTAATGCTTTAAAGATTGCGGTCGATGTTGGGTTCGTTGTTGGTACGATACCGCAGATGATACCGACGGGTTCAGCAATTGTAATGGTTCCGAATGTTGGATCTTCAGACAAGATCCCGCAGGTTTTTTCGTCTTTATATTTGTTGTAGATGTATTCTGAGGCAAAGTGGTTTTTAATCACTTTATCTTCAATGACCCCCATTTGGGTTTCTGCTGCGGCCATCTTAGCGAGTGAGATCCGCGCATCAGCAGCTGCGAGAGCTGCGGCTCTGAAAATTAGGTCGACTTGCTGCTGAGAATAGTTAGCGAATTCTTGCTGAGCCGCTCGTACTTTATCAACTAGGAGATTGAGTTCTTGCTCATTTGATACTGTCATAGTTGCAATCCTGAAAAAATTTAGCCAAACCGAATTTGGCTAAACATTCTCTAGTGCTCTAAAATCCTTTTGATGAAGAAAAATTACACGCAAAAGCGTCTATGAACTGTGACCCATGGCGCAAACAAGGGCGCTTA
>NZ_BPFA01000040.1 GCF_019655055.1 Shewanella sp. MBTL60-112-B2 | reverse complement strand
TAGATCGGCAAAGCCGCCGCCATGATCCATACCAGCGATCACTTCACCTGTAATCGCGACAGTGGCGGCATCATTAACCGCTTCATCCACCACATGGGTGTCGGCGTTAGCGGTTGGACCATCATTGCTACCGTTAATGGTAATGGTGAGGGTGGCCATTGCTTGCTGATTATCAGCATCCTCAATCCAGTAGGTGAAGGTGTCGGTTTCTATATCACCGTCATCGAGGGCGTTGATAGTGGTATTATTGTCATCGAGTAAGTAGCTGTAACTACCATCGGAAGAGATAGTCAGCGTACCAAATTCACCGACCAGCACAACGTTGTTACCGATGGCGGTATCACCATCACCTATGATGTCACCGTCGAAGTTCTCGACTTGCACCACATTAAGGGGCTGGTTCTCGGGATCGCTATCGGCTAGATCGGCAAAACCACCGCCATGATCCATACCGGCGATCACTTCACCTGTAATCGCGACAGTGGCGGCATCATTAACCGCTTCATCCACCACATGGGTGTCGGTGTTTGCGGTTGGATCATCATTAGTACCGTTAATGGTTATTGTCACAGTTTCAGTATCAAAGGCGCCGTTAATATCGGTTACAGTGATATCGAAACTTAAGCTGATCACATCGCCTTGGGCTAAGAAATTGAGCAGATCGTTATCGATATTATAGGTCCAGCCTATTTCGTCGTTGTCGAGGCTAAAGCTGGCGACAATATCGCTGATTTGTTGGGCTGATAGGGTTGCATTGGCGCCATTTTGCCAATTGATATCGTTGTTATAACTACTATCTAGGCTAAGTATGTCATTGTTATCGACATCTGTTGCAGTGATGACTCCTGTGGCCACTAATCTGTCTGGGGCTATATCGATATCGTCTTCAGTAACACTACCTGATACGCCAACTGCTAGCTCTGGAATATCATTAGTACCGTTAATTGTTATAGTTACCATTTGAGTATCAGATAAACCGAATTCATCAGTCACTGTGATGTTAAAGGTTTCAGTTTCTGTGTCGCCAAAAGCAAGACTGTTAGCGAGTTCGTTATCTAAAGTGAATAGCCACTCACCCGTAAACTCGTTGAGGGTAAAATTACCGTATGGAGTCTGTGGATCGTCATTTAACTGCCAGGTTAGCACTGCACCATTATCGATATCATCGGCGGTTAGCGTACCACTAGCTTGTGGAATACCGTCTGTTGCTATGTTGCCACCGACCAAAACACCAGCTTCAGTAACATTACCTAAGGCGTCTTCGAAAGAGGTGGTGATCTCTGGAGCATCATTTTCACCAGTAATCGTAATAACAAGAGCTTGTACTACAGAATCCCCATCACTATCGGTTAATTGATAGTTGAATGTATCGAAGATCTGCTCCCCCTGAGCGAGAGATTGAATTTCTGATAATTGGTTGTTTAATTCATAGCTATAACTACCGTCTGCAGCAATGACTAATGATCCATAAACTCCAGATATAGCGGTATTACCAGCAATGCTATCGGTACTATTTTCGCTGTTGGTTATTTGGGTTACGGCTGCTAAGTCGGCACCTAGAGTATCGTTCTGTAGTACATTACCGGCTACGCCATCAAGGTTGTTTTGGTTAATGGCATTAATGTCATCTAAGCCGCTGGGAGCGTCATCTACAACGTTTGCTGTAACTAGGGCTGTTGTTTGTACGCCCTGATTGTCAGTGACCTGCAACAAGAAAAGCTCGGATAGCGTGTCAGAGTCTGAATGATCAAGCGTAGCCACTAAGCTATAGCTGTAGGTTAATACGGAATCAACTGGGTCATAGTTGCTAATCGTTAATACGCCATACTGGGTGGTAATTGATACCGGCCCAACAAAGTCGCCGTTAACAAAAACAGCTACGCCATTAATTATTAGCTCGTTGATCCCAGCTTGGACATTAACGGAGACACTTTCTGCTTGAGATAGTTGTGAGGCTTGTGGCTCAGAGCCTTGCTCTAGATGCTTCTCATATAAGGTCACGGCCCGAGCAAAGAGTTGCGGGCGTGCAAATTCAGTTAAAAAAACGGGTAACTCTTCTATCCGTTGGAGCTCTATTTGCTCAAAACCTGCGGTGTCATGCCCTGCGTTTGCTATAGTTTCGTCACCCATACGCCCTACGGCAACATAGCCACCTCCTTCATTTCCAGCTTGAGCCGTTTCGCCTGCTGCGGTATCAGGTAGGTTTTCGGTTGGATCTTCACCACTAAGGATCTGAGCCTGTAAGGCTGCAATTTCAGGGTCGACTATTTCTGCTGGTTGGTTAGTTTGCAGGACATCATTAGCCATAGGCTCTATGGTTAATTCGTCTTGAGTTATAGTGCTGCCATCACTGTATTGTAAGGTGAAAGTGCTTCCCGCAGAAAAGCTATAAGCCGTATTCTGCTTTAAGGTGTCACCCTGATTGAGGCTGATCTGTTCACCTTGGCTGTTTTTCGTATTTATAGAACCAGAAAGCTCGACAATCGTAGCGTCCTGCTTCGTGATAAAAGTATCCATTATTAAGTGCTCTAACTGGCTCATCCTTGAGTTAAATAGAGGGGATATCAATACTTAGTTAGTCATTATTTTTCTATTGATAGTACAAATTCTGTACTGCCTTGTGGCGTTGTCAAATCGAGGGAAGTCAAGTGAGGCTAGGAATAATTAATGTAAAATGCAGCTATAGCAGGGGAATAGACTTGTTATCAAATGCTTAGAATTACAGTGGCAGTACAGCAGATTTCGTTAAATAAAAAAAGGCCGCATAAATAGCGACCTTTAGTTAAAAAAGATATAAAGGCTAAATTAATTTAGCCGCATTACGTCTGGTTTGCAGGGCCCTGTTGAGCTCACCTAAGTGCTCCTGAGCATCAGCGAGAGCATGCAAACTATCCTTGTCATCTTGCAGGTAACAGGCTTTTTGCCACCAGATTTTGGCCTGATGATAATCATGGTTTTGCTGATACAGCTTAGCTAAGCAAGTTTGATAGTCGACGTTATTTTCAAATTGAGTTTCTAAGGCAAGCAACTGCTTTTTAGCTTCAACATCTGCTGGTGTGAGCACTTCAGCTAGCGCCTTAAAAATGGATGGTGCCGCAGAGGTCTTTACTTGCTTAAGTAACATCTTTATCGCTTCTGCTTTTCGTTCAAAGCGGCTCAGCCCAATGGCATACAGTGCTATATATTCTGCCTGCTTTCTTTCTGCTCGAGAGAGCCAGTGCCAACACTTTTCTAGCTCTTGCTCATTGGCTTTACTTGCCTCTGTTAGCAACGCCGTATTGGTTTTTAGCGACAAGGCCTGGAAGGCATCATCAGCCAAAATGTGCTTTTTACTCACGATAGGCAGCAGTAGCTTCAGAGCTTGCCAATCTTGTTGTGCCTGATAAAGCTCGATGGCTAACTTGAGAACGGGTTGCTTGCTTTTACTGGTCGGATTCAGTTTATCTAACTCTTCTCTCGCGGCAATAAGATCACCTTGTTGCAATAAATAACGAGTACGAGTAGTGCGAACCGCCTTGACGGCTAGGGGCTCTAGTTGCGCCTTAGCTAGATATTCATCACGGACTTGATGGTTATCTTGATGGTGCGCAGCTCGAGCTGCGGCGAGTAAGTTGAGGGCTGGAATTTCGCCTTTCTCGGCGCCTTTAGCCATGGCTTTTTCGGCAGCGGGCCAGTCTTCTTCCGCCAACGCGAGTGCGCCAAGAAGGGTGTGTTTCCTTGCGGCTTTTTTACGCCATCTTTCAGGAAGATAACGGCTACTGAGTATCATGTTCAATAACCAAACAACAACGAACTCAACTAACTGCAATAAGCTGTAAAAGATGATCAGTGCAATAACGGCGAATACAATACTGGTTTCAACCTGATAGTCACCAATTGCTAGATAAAGGTAGCCCTTACTGCCTACAAGAAAAGGACTAATGCACAGTCCTAATAAGATAATGACAAGATAGACGAGCGCTCTGACCATTACTGCGTCTCCTCTGTCATTAAGTTGCCATAAGTGACTAATTGGTTAAGTAGGTTAGATGCTTCGAAGCGTTCAATACTGGTCGTTTGGATCTTCAGTGTCTCTAAAGCATCTAAGGTCGCAAGCGTATCAATGGTTTGCTGATCTTTTAGATCGAAATATTGAAAAATCCATTTTCTCGCAAGCTTGATTGAGTTGCGGAAATTAACCTGATCTTGACGATAAAGGGCAAGTTGAGCTTGCAGCAGTTTATTGCGAGTATTTTCGACTAAGTACCACTGTTGGTCAGGCTCAAGCAATGGCGCCGCATCTGTGGTGCGCTTTCTAACAATAACGAAGTCATCAATGAGTGCTTGCCAAGATTTTGCTAGGTTAGATTGCCAGTCATCGAGCGAGTGACTGACTTCTGTATCGGCGAGTTCATCTGCCGAGAAGTGGGTCTCTGCTCGATTTAAAGGTAACTTTTCTAAGCCATCGATGATGGTGTCTAAGGTCAACACAGTGCCCGATATATCGGTGTTTTTTATCGTCGCTACGGCGGCAATATCTTTTGATAGCGCTTTTCTAAGCGGCATTAAAGAAGGATCGCGCATCGACTTTATACGTTCATCAGCCGCTCTTAATAGGCTAGTTGCTGTGCTTGGGTCTTTCTCAAGCCAGAGCTTCTGGCCTGCAAGTCTAACTAGGTACTTAGCTTCTTCTGCACGCCAATGGTTAGGGTTGCGCTGGGCGATAATCGATACTCGCTCTTCAAGCTGAGTTTGCTGATCGAGCGTCTGAGCCATGGTTAAGTCGACGCTAGACTTAAATTGGTTTTGTTGCTGTTCTAAGAAAGCAATTCGCTGATTTGGCTCAATGAGTACTGTTTGTAATTTTTGCTCTAGCGCTTGCTGCAGTTCAGCGGTTTCGTCTTGCTGAGCCTGTAGTTGTTGATAGAAGTAATATCCGCCAGCTGTTGCTGCAAAAGTCAGTAACAGTAATAAGAATAGGGTAAAGATAATCCCCCAAGGCGCAGGCTTGCTTTGAGATGACTGCGTTTGCACTGTGCTTTCATTAGAGCTAGTGCTTTCATTCGGCAGACTTTGCGAGGCTGACAGAGTGTCGTTAACTGGCTGCGCTACAGTTTGCTCAGTAGTTGGCTCTGAAGCGCTGGCGTCAGTGTTCTTGGTTTCCATTAAACAGTCCTTGAAAGCTATGATGCTGCAGTAATAGCGAGTATTAACTTAAGTTAGCTGCGAACTACTTTAAAGATAACGCAGCCAGCATGGCATTAGTGTTAGCGGCGCTAGCATTGCTAACATGTACAAGGCCATAAGCCTTTGCCTTTTCATATACTCGGGGGCTAGGGACTATAATATGACAAGTTTGCAGCCAAGCAAATAGCTCTTTTGGCACTGTTTTAACTAGGTTATCGAGTATTTCGCCACTGGTAATGATAATAGTGTTAATGCCGAAGCTTTGCCATTGCAGGCAAAGGTCTGCTGCATCAAGCGTTGGACAGCCACGTTTATAGACTTCCCAATAGCTGAGTAAGGCATTTCTGTTAATGAGCTCAGTGGCTAAATCTTCTCTGCCACCTTGACCTCTAACGATAATAATCTGCTTACCTGCAACATCAGTCAAAGAGGGAAGGGTGAGTAAACCTTCGGTTTGTTGGCAGTCGTCTGGTGCTTTTTGGGCATTAATCCCAAGTTGTTCTAGCGCAGCATGAGTGGCATCGCCAACGGCAAAATATTGCGCAGTGCTAGGCCATTGATGATTAATGGCTTGAGAAGCGAAAGCAACGGCATTGGTGCTGATAAAAATGATAATGTCGGCTCGATTAAGCTGTGTATCAATTTGATTAGCATCAAGATTAGAAGTGGACTGAACGTTAAGTAGTGGCGTGATGAAGTAAGAGACGTTGCGCTGAGTCAACGCCTCTGCCATCAACTGATTGCGCCCTTCTGGGCGCGTCAGTAAGACTTTCATCTGGGTGTTACGCGTTCGCGTAAACAGCGTCAAGAATGGTTTTAGCACCCTTGCTTAGCAGTTCTTCAGCGAGTGCAACGCCTAGTTTCTCTGCATCTGCAGTGCTGCCTGAGGTTGCGCCAGTGATGATTTGGCTACCATCTGGGTTACCCACTAAACCGCGTAGGTTTAATGTGTCACCGTCGATTTCAGCGTAAGCACCAATTGGTACCTGACAACCACCTTCAAGGCGAGTGTTCATTGCACGTTCTGCAATAACACGGATACGCGTTTCAGCGTGCTCAAGCGGTGCAAGTAGAGCCTTAACACGAGCGTCATCTGTACGACACTCAATACCTACAGCGCCTTGGCCGTTTGCTGGTAGTGATTGTTCGGCTGAAATAAAGCTAGCGATTCTTTCTTCAAGCTTAAGGCGCTTAAGGCCTGCTGCTGCAAGGATAATCGCGTCATAGTTACCAGCATCTAGTTTTGCTAGACGAGTCCCCACGTTACCACGTAGATCTTTGATCACTAGATCTGGACGCGCAGCACGAATTTGGCACTGACGACGTAGGCTAGAAGTACCGACTACCGCGCCTTGTGGCAAGTCTTCGATTGTTTTGTAGGTATTTGATACGAAAGCATCACGTGGATCTTCACGCTCACAAATCACTTCAAGGCCTAGGCCTTCAGGGAACTCAACTGGCACATCTTTCATCGAGTGAACAGCGATATCAGCTTGGCCTTCTAGCATTGCCACTTCGAGTTCTTTAACGAATAAGCCTTTACCGCCCACTTTAGCAAGCGGAGTATCTAAGATGATGTCACCTTTAGTGCTCATTGGTAGCAATTCTACTGTGAGGCCTTCATGGATTTTTTCCAGTTCAGCTTTCACAAATTCGGCTTGCCACATGGCAAGAGGGCTCTTACGTGTTGCGATACGGATCAGATTTTGAGACATGCTCGATATTCCATCTTAGAACTTATTTGCTTCAATGCTAACACCGCCCGATTACAGATGTAACGCTCTGCTTTTGATTCTTTGAAGTTCACCCTGTTCTAAATCACGAAAAAGTGTGATCTTGATCGCATTTACTTGCTGCAGATCAGTTTGGCGTATACATTAGGGGGGAGTTATATATTTCTAAGGTTGAATAGATTGCTAGAAGATATTGATAAGCTTCGACATGCCGCCGAGCGATTAAATATCATCAGGCATGCTAGAGCGATAGCTTTACTGTCGCCATTAAAGCGGCATCTTCTTCGGCTAATCCCTGCTTTTTTACATTTCCACGCCTCAAAACTACCTGGGTATAATGGCCCTCTCACACCCTGTGGGATAGTGGATTATCACACCGACTCAGAAACCATAGACGCTTGCGAAACCCTTGAAATAGACCTTTCTACTGCAGCCATTAGCGATATCCCTTTAATAGAGGGGATTTACAGCATGGGCAGTACCTCCAGTTTTGGTCAAAACCCCCAAAGCGATATTGACGTCTGGTTAGTGCATAACGAACAACTGAGTAAAGATGAGTGTGAGTTACTCGCTAATAAAGCCGTCTTATTGACTCAGTGGTTTGCAAAGTTTGATTTAGAGGTGAACTTCTATTTAGTGCATCCAGAGCAGTTTATTCGGGAGCAAGGAGAGCAAACGGATCTCTATAACAGCATGGGGCAAGAGCATAGTGGTAGCGCTCAGCATTGGTTATTACTCGAAGAATTTTATCGCAGCCAGTTTCGTTTGGCAGGCAAGCCGATTGGATGGTGGCCCAATGCCGCTAAATCTCCAAAGTTACTATCTTTGGGTGACACTAACGCTTTGCCAGCCAGTGAATATTTTGGCGCCTCGCTTTGGCAGCTCTATAAGGGCGTCGACAAGCCTCATAAGGCACTGCTTAAGGTGCTTCTTCTGGAAGCTTATGCCAGTGAATATCCCCATACTCGCCTTGTGAGTGAGCGGATCTGGCAGCGCACCTTAGCAGGCGACTTTTCCTCCAGCAATGACGCTTACTATCTGCTTTATGAGTCGATAGAGTCTTATCTTTTAGGGCGTGGCGAAGGGCGCAGGCTTGAAATTGCCCGCCGCTGTTTCTATCTAAAGTGTGGTGTAAAGCTGAGTCAGAACGATCAAGTTGTCGACTGGCGATATTACAAGATGAAGAAGCTGGTGAGTAATTGGAATTGGTCTGAAAGCTTATTGAAAACCTTAGACGATTGTGAAAACTGGCACTGCGGTCAATTGCAGTGGTTTAACGAGCAGCTCAATGAGTTGATGCTGGGTAGCTATCGAACCCTACTGCAGTTTGCCTCGACTCATAGACTCAGTGAAAGTTTACGGATCTCTGAATTAGGCCTATTAACCCGAAAGTTGCATACCTATTTTAGCGAAGACGCTAACCAGATTATGCGTCTTAATTCGCTTTGGAGTCGTTCTATTTTAGAGCCGTATCTTTCGGTGATCTACAGTAAGCAGGATGAACAATATTATCTATATCGCTGCTCTCCAGAGCCTAGGAACTTTCTCGAACACAGCGCGGTATTTCATTCTAAGAGTAAGGCCAAGCTCCTTGTGTGGGCTAGTCTCAATGGCGTTGCCAATGATAAAACTCGTTGGTATGAGGTTCGGCAGAGTAAGCGAAAATCTATCTATTTAACCCGAGCGGCAAATCGACTCGACGGGCTTGTGCTACATGAGTCGACTAAGGTGTCTAAGATGGCACTTTATCAGCCTTGGCATTTTCGAAAATTAGTGTTCTTGCTTAACTTCAATAGTGATCCTACGGAGAGTTGGTCGGGGCAAGATATTATGGTCGACTACATGAACAGTAATGTGTTCTCTATCGGTCGGCGCCATCAGAATATGGTGGACTCTATCGATGTTATTAGCCTTAATAGCTGGGGTGAGTGGCATTGTCATCATTTCGAGGGTGAGAAAAGCATCCTAGATACATTATCGTTTGTGACCCCAGGTATGAAACGAGCCAGTGCTGAAGTCTCGGTTGAGGTGATCAGCTGCTCCAGTAAGCTGCGCTCACAGACTGAGCGTACAGTGCATGATCTGTTATCCCGAGCGGTGCGGCTTAGTCGTAAGGCGCAAACTTCAGCGACATTAGGTTATGCCTTGCAGGTGGGTAAGCTGCGTTATGGACTCTTCTTCAATAATCGAGGCATGCATTACGAGAATTTAAGTGATGCTAAATCTTTCTATCAGCAATTGTCGCAGCGAAAATTACTCGAATTGCCTAGGCCAAGCTTGGGCGATGAACCCTTCGCTAAGCTTCCCGCTGTGATCCAGGACTATGCAGCCAAAGGCGCAGTTCAATACTTTCTACGTCAAAGAAAGCAGGGCTTAGATGTTTTTATCTTAGATGAGATGAATGAGCTTAATCATTATGTGCAAGAGGGCACGGATGTGAATGCGCTAGTGAATCAACTGAGCCATTACCATACATTTGAAGATCCACTGCTGACTAAAGAGAACTTTAATTTACCGCAGTTTTTCAAGCTAGATCGAGTGAAAGGCGTGTTAACGGCGGTGCCGTTTGGCGTGACCCTTGAGGCCTCGGAAGTCGATTTTTAAACGGATCAGCTTTAAATTTTAAGGCTGGTGATGTGCAGCAAGTTGAATGAGGAGTTGCCTCCCCATTCCATCAGTAGCATAAAATTAAAGATCTAATTTTAAGCCGCTTTGCTTGTAGATAGACTCTACTAGGAATGGCATAAATTCATGACCATTACGTTCGTCCATCCATTTGCCGTCAACATAGCCGAAATGGAATCCACCAAATTGGGTAGCCAACCAAATTTCATGCAGAGGCTCTTGCTTATTGATGACGATCTTAGATGCGCCATCGAACTCTAACTGCAGCACATTGCCAGAACCATCAACATCGACATCTGCATCTTGTTCATCAATAAGCACTTCTATCGCGTTATCAATTGTTTGAAATATTTCATCAACCAATTGATGAAATTCGAAATCTGTCATCGCCATGCTAATTGTTCCTCAGATTTAGTTAATACAGCCATATTACCAATCCAATCTGTGATTACCAATCACATTAATTTTGTGGTTAATCATCTGCTTAATAATCTTACTCAGAGAGTGTTTGTCTAAAGCACTTTAATTTCAATTAGTTGTGCTCGTGTGTGGTCGGTTGGTCTGGTGCGATGAGTATAACGATTAGTTGAATTATTTTGCATTAGCACTGAGATCCAGCATCAAGTTGTGATTTCTGACAATTATCCGCAGCGATTTTGGCACTATTGATGCGAGAAAGGCCTGATATAAATGCGTTATAGGGTTGACGCACAGCGGGCTTGTCTGCAAACATCAGGATTAAGAATTTTCGCCGATAGCAAGCCATAGTGTTATTGCTCCAAGGGTCAGCCGATGTTGAAAAAAATGAGACTGTTTTTGCTAGTAGGGCTTGGTAGCCTAGTACTTTTAGGTTGTGGGCAGAAAAGTGCGTTATTTAGAGCGCCTCCGCAAGATGTTAATCAGCAGGCAGCTGACAAGCAGGTGTCTGACGCAGAGCATAAGCAAAGCGAACAGAGCAAAAAGGACTAAAGACGTTGGATCATTTTTTATATCAGGCAGATGAACTCTACGCGGAGCAGTGTCAAGTTGCTGAGCTTGCAAAGCAGCACGGAACACCGCTTTATATCTATTCTCGTGCGACACTCGAGCGCCATTGGCGTGCATTTGATAATGCAGTGAGCGAGCATCCACACCTTATCTGTTATGCGGTGAAGGCTAACTCAAACATTGCTGTCCTTAATGTGTTAGCACGTTTAGGCAGTGGCTTTGATATTGTCTCGGGCGGTGAGCTGTCGCGAGTAATTGAAGCTGGCGGCGATCCGGCCAAAGTTGTTTTCTCAGGCGTGGGTAAAACAGTCGCCGAGATGGAAATGGCGCTTAACCTAGGTATCTATTGCTTTAATGTTGAGTCGGCAGCCGAACTTGAACAGCTAAATCTTGTGGCCTTGCGTCTAGGTAAAGTGGCACCGGTATCGCTACGAGTAAACCCTGATGTTGATGCAGGTACTCATCCTTATATTTCGACCGGCCTTAAAGAGAATAAATTTGGTATTGCGATGGAAGAAGCGGAAGCTATCTTTGCTCGTGCTAACCAATTGGCAGGCCTTGAAGTTAAGGGAGTAGATTGCCATATTGGATCGCAACTTACCGAGATTAAACCTTTCTTAGATGCCATGGATCGAATGCTATCGCTAATCGATCGCTTAGCAGATCAAGGTATCGAGATTAAGCACTTTGATGTGGGCGGCGGACTCGGTGTGACTTACGATGATGAAGTGCCACCGCAGCCAGATGTTTATGCAGCCGCATTGCTTGAGCGCTTAGGCGATCGCGAGCTTAAACTGATTTTTGAACCAGGCCGCGCGATTGCTGCAAATGCTGGGATCTTTGTTACCCAAGTGCTTTACCTGAAAGAAAACAGCGATAAGCGTTTTGCTTTAGTTGATGGCGCGATGAATGACTTGATCCGCCCATCTCTTTATAGCGCTTGGCAGAAGATCGTTCCGGTGATCGGGCGCGCAGGTGAAACCCACAGTTATGACGTTGTTGGCCCTGTGTGTGAAACCGGAGACTTTTTAGGTAAAGACCGTCAGCTTAATGTTCAGGCGGGTGACTACCTTGCCGTGCGTTCATCTGGTGCCTATGGCTTTACCATGGCGTCTAATTATAATTCACGTCCACGTGCAGCAGAGCTGATGGTGGATGGTGATAAAGCCTATGTTATTCGAGAGCGAGAAAAAGTCGCTCAATTATGGCAAGGCGAGCAGATCCTGCCGTAAACTAGAATAATACTAAGCCGCGGAGGCAAGGCGTTCGCGGCAGATACTTTTTAAGGATGTCCATCTTGATCCAATTCACTAAGATGCATGGGCTAGGCAATGACTTTATGGTCGTCGATGGGGTGACACAGAATGTGTTTTTCTCTCCCGATCAAATAAAGCGCTTGGCCGATCGGAATTTTGGCGTGGGCTTCGATCAGTTACTACTGGTTGAGCCTCCCTACGATCCCGATTTAGATTTTCATTATCGCATCTTTAATGCTGACGGCAGTGAGGTAGAGCAGTGCGGTAATGGCGCACGCTGTTTTGCACGTTTTGTGCGTAATAAAGGCTTAACCCAAAAACATAAAATTCGTGTCAGCACCTCTTCGGGCAAAATAACCTTACGTCTTGAACGAGATGGCAAGGTGACAGTTAATATGGGGATCCCAGCTCTAGAGCCAGGTAAGATCCCATTTACTGCGAAGAAGGTTGAGAAAACCTATTTGTTGATGGCATCAAGTGGCACCTACTTATGTGGCGCTGTCTCTATGGGCAATCCTCATTGCGTGATAGAAGTCGAAGATGTGGCAGCTACCGATGTCGATACCATAGGTGCCGAGCTGACTAATCACGAGCGTTTTCCAAAGGGCGTTAATGTTGGATTTATGCAGGTGTTAAGCCCAAGCCATATCAAACTTAGAGTTTATGAGCGCGGCGCGGCAGAAACCTTAGCTTGTGGTACAGGTGCCTGTGCTGCAGTCGTTGTTGGGATCTTGCAGGGTAAACTGGATAGAAATGTGCAGGTTGACTTGCCAGGCGGAAGCTTGATGATCAACTGGGACGGTGAAGGTAAGCCGTTGTGGATGACTGGGCCTGCTGAACATGTTTACGATGGGCAGATCGCGCAATGATCGATAATCAAAATTCAAACGCCCCCTTTGACGAGATCTTGATCCGCGAATACTTGTTGGATAATCCCGACTTCTTTAGTCGTTACCCTGAATTATTGCTAGCCATGCGCATTCCTCATGCTGAACGCGGAGCGGTATCCTTGGTTGAGCGTCAGCAAGAGATGCTGCGCCAACGAGTGAGCCAGCTGGAAGAAGAGATCACTGCGCTACTGGCCATGGCATCTCGCAATGAACAGATCTTTATGTTTAACAGTGCATTATCTATGGAACTGCTAAAATGTGAAGATATGGGCGAATTGCGTCAAGTACTGTCGAATAGCCTCAAAGAGCAATTTCAATTTAGTCATGTCAGGCTTATCACAGTACACGACATCGACAGTGAGTTATCGCAGATCTGGAGTAAACGTCTCGACTCGGGGTATTACTTTGGCCGTTTAACCAATGAAGAGTCTAAACGTCTGTTTGGCACTGAAGTGGGCTCGGTTGCATTATCACGTTTATCTAAAGAGTGCGGCCAGGTGATCTTTGCGATCGCAAGCCAAGATCCAATGCATTTCCATCCAGAGATGGATTATTTACTCTTGTCGCAGCTTAAACAGTTACTCGATCATCAACTGACAAAAATCTAATAGCGAGGCTTTATGGCTGACGAAGCGTTATCGGCTAATGTGCGTTGGTTGACTGACTTTGAACGCTACCTGCGCACCGAGCGCCAAGTCTCAGCTTATACGGTGCGTAACTACTTGTTTGAACTACAACGTGTCGAGAAGCTGTTTAGTGAAACGGATTCTTGGCTGTCTCTACAGCACGGATCTTTGCAAGCTATGTTGGCGAAGTTACACCGCAAAGGCTTAAGTCCACGCTCACTCTCTCTTACGCTTTCTTCACTAAAGCAATTTTATGAGTTTTTGCTTAGAGAGCAACAGATTAAGGTTAACCCAGCCATTGGTCTGACGGCACCTAAGCAGGGTAAACCCCTGCCTAAAAATATGGATGTCGACTCGGTGAGTCACCTACTGGATATTGATGGCGACGATCCACTTAGTCTGCGTGATAAAGCCATTATGGAGTTATTTTACTCCTCAGGCTTACGACTTGCAGAGCTTGCAGCGCTCAATGTGAGCGATATTCAGTTTTCACAGGCACAGGCACAGGTAAAAGTCTTAGGTAAAGGCAGTAAAGAACGCATTGTACCTATCGGGAAGTTGGCTTTAACGGCGATAAACCAATGGCTGGATATCAAGCGCGATATTGCCTGTGAAGATGATGCCCTATTTGTTACCGCTAAAGGTAAACGCCTGGCGCATAGAAGTATTCAGGCGCGTCTCGCCAAGTGGGGCCAAGAGCAGGCTTTAGGCATTAAAGTGCACCCCCATAAGTTACGTCACTCCTTTGCGACTCATATGCTTGAATCCAGTGCCGACCTGCGCGCGGTGCAAGAGCTTTTAGGTCACGCTAATCTGTCGACCACGCAAGTGTATACCAGCTTGGATTTCCAGCATCTTGCTAAGGTATATGACGGTGCCCATCCGCGAGCTAAAAAACGTGGAGATAAAACATGAAGATCTATATTCGCCCGCAAGCTTTTGAGGCTATAAGTTTCGACTTGGACGATACGCTTTACGACAATCGACCAGTTATCATCAAGGCTGAGGCTGCGATGCTGCAGTTTTTGCATCAAAGCTATCCTCAATCGACAAAATGGCAGTTCGATGACTGGCGTAAACTTAAACTGGCCTTGTTTAAGCACTCGCCTGATCTGCGTCATGACACCAGTTTAGCAAGACTGGTAATGCTGGAGCATGGCCTTAAGAAATTGGGTTATGACGAGAAATTAGCAAAGGCTGGTGCTAATGCAGCCCTTGAGCACTTTGTGAAACATCGCAGTAATTTTAAGGTGTCCGATGAGGTGGTTGAGCTATTAACTCAGCTTAAACAGAAATATCGCTTAATCGGTATTACCAATGGCAATGTTGATTATCAACGTATTGGCTTAGCCGAAGTGTTTGAGTTTGTGCTGCATCCCGGCCACGGTTACAAGCAAAAGCCATCGAGCGATATGTTTGCGCTAGCGGCTACGAAATTGGATTTGCCTCTCGCGAGTATTCTGCATGTCGGTGACAGCGCTAAGAGTGATGTTGATGGTGCCAGACGAGCGGGTTGCCAGGCTGTATGGTTGAACCCAGGTTTCGGTGTGGCTGAAAAGTCAGCGGTGCATAGTCAACTGCCACATATTGAAATCTCATCAATAATGCAGTTAAGCCAAGTTTGTAGTAGTTAACATTCAACGGATTGATTAATGTTACCACTTTGTTACTCACCTCTATCTTGTTATGCTCAGCACTCTTAAACGTTTAAGAATAAACATAGTTTTAATTAGATAAGGATTATCATGAAAAAACTAATCATTGCCGTGTCAATATTGCTATTCACTAGTGCTTGCTCAATTAAGCAAAGAGTCGATCCTGTGCACGTTAATAATAACGCAGAGGTCTGTATTCAGAAAAATCCTGATGTGCGGGAAGGCTTCTTGGAAGAAATGGAAAAAATTCTAGCTGAGAAGCAAATTAATTACCGCGTTGTGGAGCAATTAGATGCGAGCCTGCAATGTGAGTGGACGGCAACTTATACTGCTAACTGGCGCTGGGATCTTGCGTTATATATGGTTTACGCAGAAATTAAGGTCTTCCATGAAGGACGGTTAGACGGCGAGGCTATTTATGATGCGCGCAATGGTGGCGCGAATATGAATAAGTTTATTGATGCTGAACCTAAAATACGTGAGCTGATTGAGCAGCTTATTCAGCAAAAGCAAGCTTCAGTAAATTGGTCTCCGTTGCAACAAACTGCTATTTAATAGAAAAGGCTCACTGATGTGAGCCTCTTATTTTTATGGGTCAGCCTTTATACGCTAACCATCAGTTCGATGACTCAAGCGGTTAGCGCAAGCGCTTTGGGGAACAAAACGTTGTTCTCAATATTAATATGCTGTTTTAAGTCCGCTTCGAATTCTGCCAAGCTGGCGTAACATACGCGCCAAGTGGTGCAGGCGTGCGCTGGTGGGGTAAAGTTATTTGTTAGCTCGCGGATCTTTTCAAAGATCTGCAGTGCATCATTGTGCTCATACTGCATAGCATTAATTGGATTGCCGATATGACCAAAGCAGTTTTGCATCTCAGCTTGGTTATGTAGCCCTAAAATTGCAGGGAATAATATCTGTTCTTCTTTCATCAGGTGAGGCATTAAGTCATCGACTAATGCACGGATCCAACCTGCTAGAGGCTTTATCTCGTCATGATTTTCACCGTGGGCACGCACCATTTTTTGGCTGTACTCTACCAGTAAAGGCGCTTTCTCTCTTACAAAAGTGTGATGAGTCGATTCAATGTAATTGAGCAGATCGGGTAAAGCTAATTGCTCTAGACCTTGCTGCTTCTCGCCTTCAGTGTCTAACGCCATTAATGCATCGAGAAGCGCTGTTTCATCAGCATCAAAGCGTGTAATTGCTCGGGCTAATGAAATACCGCCACCACAACAAAAATCGATACCATGCTGGCTAAACAAATGGGCAGTGCGAAAGTCGTTAGCGACTAATTCTCCTACACGAGAGGCAAGTAGGCTTTCTTTGGATTGAAGAGCTTTCGAGTGAAGTGTGTTTGATTTAGTCATTGGCAGATCCAAGGCAAGTTTAGTTTGAAATATACGTGCATATTATTTGCATCTTTTGGCGTGTTCAATTATTACTTGAGTAAAATGCTCAGGTAATCACACTTTGAGGTGTAATTTAGCTCGATCTAGGTAGAAGTCCCAAGCCAAGGTTTATTGCTATAGATGTGGTTTCATCGATGTTTTCGGAAGTTTTTTATACACAGAGCCGATTAAGATTTGTAAACGCATAGTGTTTTAATTTTGATTAATTTAAACTAGCCAGAATCAAAGTGATACGAGTGTGCGATAAAGTCAGTTATGTACGTTATTAAAAACAAAGGTAATGCTGCGGCCTAATGTCGAGCTTATCGCGTTTTATCCGAGCAATATTCATCACCTCTCCAGCTAAGTTGGGGCGGATGTTGTTGATCGTGATTTTAACGATGCAATCCATGGTAACTATGGCTGATGATTGTACTTCTGCTCATGATGATTGTGGCAGTGAAGTCACCTATGTGGCTGAGCATACGAACGGCACTGTAAATAACACATCACAATGTGATGAAGTTGAAACAGCAAGTCATGTAGAAGATGACTGCGCTGAGTGTAGCAATAACTGCTGCTCATGTTGCATGACCTTAATGCACCCTATCACTGCGTTAAAATCAGTGACAGCAAGCCCTAATAGCCACATTTTTGCTTTTAGCTCTACTTCTATTGAGTCCCCTTATTTCGCTTTCCTGCGCCCCCCTAAAGCCTTAATCGTTTAATCAAAACTTTATTCATTTAGCGAGCTTTTACAAGCTTGCTAAAGAGCTGTTGCCCTCTTGTAGGTTTAACTCACAGCTCTGTATTTTTGTATTAAATCGAGGCTTAATCTCCGATGTTTCATAATACTTATTGCGCAAAATCTGTCACTAAAATTGGCATGTTTTGTGTTTGGCGAGGGCTTTATTGCACCTTGGCGCTTATTGCTCTGATATCCGCAACCTCAGTTATTGCGGCTACAGCCGACTCTAACGGTAATGCAGAACAATCTAATACGCTTTCTTTACCGGTTGTGATTGAACGGGTTCAACAACAGCATCCATCACTGAAAGTGTTTAAGTTTAGGCAGCAAGCGCTTGATGGCGCAGCGCAAACTCAAGCGTTGACTCCAGGCTTTGAAATCGGCTTTGATGCCGACAATCTCGTGGGCAGCGGTGAGTTCCAAGGAATTGATAGCGCCGAGTTTAGCGTATCTCTGTCTTCTGTCATTGAGCTTGGTGACAAGTTAGATGCTCGCAGCGGTATTGTTAGTGAGCAGCGCGCTGTATTAGATGCCGAACAAAAAATTACCGCATTAAACTTATTAGCTGAAGCAACACGTCGTTATATCGATGTATTGGCGGCGCAGTCGCAACTGCAACTTGCTGTTGATTCATTACAGCTTGCAGAAGAAACACAAGCGGTTGTAGCTAAGCGCGCTCAAGCAGCTGTAACACCTGAGGCCGAAGTAAAGCGCGCCCAAGCGGCGGTATTTAATGCCAGACTGGTTGCAGAAACTCAGCTACAGCAGCTTGATTACGCCAAATTAGCGTTAAGCATGATGTGGGGTGAGTCTCAGGTTGATTTTGATTCACTAGAGGGGAGTTTGTTTGCCTTTACAGATGATGTCGCACTAGAGCCGTTATTTGAGAAAGTAAAATATAGCCCGGCTATTACTGCTTATTTGACTCAAGCACAGTTAAAAGAAGCTGAACTACGTTTTGCTAAAACCCAATCTAGCAGCGATATAAGCTGGTCGGTCGGCGTAAAGCAGTTTCAACAAACCAATGATATGGCACTGACAGCAGGTTTTAGTATGCCGCTGTTTAATGGTGAGCGTAACACAGGTGCCTTGCTATCGGCTCAGGCCGAAAAAGAGCAGGTGCTTGCGAATCGAGAAGTGGCTTTACTAGAGCTTTATGGCCAGCTATATCGTGCTTACGCCAGCCGAAAACAAGCAATGGTGACGGTTAATCGTTTGCAAGCCAGTGTTATCCCTACCTTAACTTTAGCGCTTGAAGATACCCAAACCGCCTATGAGCAAGGCTTGTATAGCTATCTTGACTACTTAACAGCCCGAGAAGAATTACTCTTTGCTCGTCGAGCATTGATTGATGCTGCGGCCTCTGCACTACGTTATGGCGTCGATATTGAACAGCTGATTGCTGAGCCGTTACCCGCTTCTCAACATACCTTCTTTAATGATTTTTCCAAGACTGCTGACTTTTCTAACGCAGCTAATGTTTCTAATGCTGCTACAGGACAAACCAAATGAACGCGACCTTATTAAATAAATTCTCCTTAGTTCACCTTGCTGTTGTTGCTGCGGTTACATTGATGATTAGCACCTCGGTTAACGCTTCTGCTGAGCACAGCCATGAGCCAGCAAATAGCCATGAGCCTGAGCATCATCATGAAGTTGCGCATCAAGAGCAAACAGCGCACACCAATCAGCATCAAGACGAGCATGATAGTCACGGTGATGAGCATAGCGATGAACATGGCCATAATGATGGTCATCAAGACGAACATGTTGGTCACGGTGATGAACATGGCCATAATGACGGTCATCAAGACGAACATAGTGGTCACGATGATGAACATGGTGATGAGCACGGTCACGACGAGCATGAAGAGGGCAGAGTTCATATCAGCGCCGAGCAAATTGTAGCCTCGGGTATTGCGACAGAGCTTGCTGCAGCGGGCGATATCAAACAAATATTGACGGTATATGGCCGTGCAGTAGTGCCAGAGGCGGCCAGCAGTGAAATCCGCGCGCGCTTTGCCGGCTTAATCACCCGCATGAATGTGACCGTTGGCGATAGCGTTAAAGCCGGACAAGTGGTGGCAGAAGTCGAGTCAAATTCCAGCTTAAAGCGCTACTCCATTAAAGCGCCAATCTCCGGAGTGGTGGTGAGCCGCACTGCTAACACTGGCGAGATGGCCACTGACAATGTGCTGCTGACCATTATCGATGACAGTCAGCTTTGGGCGCAGTACCAAATCTTTCCGGGTCAACTCAGCAAGGTTGCAGTGGGGCAAGCGCTCAGCATTTCTGCTCAGCAGCTAACAGCGGCTTCGAGTATCCAATATCTACTCAATTCAACAAACGGTGACAACATTAAGCTCGCTCGTGCGCCACTCGATAACAGCAGCGGCCAATGGGCGGTAGGGGCTTTGTTATCAGGAAAACTGACGCTGAGTAAACAAGCGGTGGCGTTAACGATAGATAACCGCGCACTGCAGGAGTCAGAAGGCCAGCAAGTGGTGTTTATCCGTAATGATGAAGGTTTTGAAAGACGCGCTGTGACTCTTGGCCGCAGCGACAGTGAAATGAGCGAAGTATTGTCGGGTCTTGAAGCTGGCGAAGAATATGCCGTTGCCAATAGCTTTTTACTCAAAGCCGATCTTGAGAAATCAAGCGCTGCCCACGTTCACTAAAGGAGACGTCAATGATTGAGTCAGTATTGCGTCTTGCGATAAATAGACGCTGGATGATGATGTTCCTCGCCATGCTGCTGGTTGCAGTGGGGCTGTGGAGTTATCAAAAATTACCGATTGATGCGGTGCCGGATATTACCAATGTGCAGGTACAAATAAGTACCCGAGCAGAAGGTTATTCACCGCAAGAAACCGAGCAACGAATTACCTATCCGATCGAAAATGCGCTGATGGGGATCCCGCAGTTATCTTACACCCGATCACTATCGCGCTATGGTTTATCGCAAGTGACAGTGGTGTTTGATGAGGGTACAGATCTGTACTTTGCCCGTAACTTGATCAATGAGCGCTTAAATGCGATCAAGGGCAAGTTACCCAGTGATATCGAGCCGGAGATGGGACCGATCTCCACCGGGCTCGGCGAGATCTACATGTACACCATCGAAGCGCTACCTAATGCTAAACAAGCCGATGGCAGCGAGTTTGATGCAACCGCGTTGAGAGAGATCCAAGATTGGATCATTAAACCTCAGCTGGCGCAGGTGCCTGGTGTTACCGAGATCAACACCATTGGTGGCTATGACAAGGAGTACCACATCACGCCATTGCCAACCAATATGCTGCAATACGGTGTGTCATTTGTCGATATCAAGCTGGCGCTGCAAAGCAGTAATAGCAATCGTGGTGCTGGTTTTATTGAGCGAGATGGTCAGCAATTAACAGTGCGCTCTGCGGCGCAGCTAAAGACCATTAGCGATATTGAGCAAGTGGTGATTAAGCATATTGATAGCGCACCAATCTTTATTGCCGATGTGGCAGAAGTCGGTATTGGTAAGGCGCTGCGCACTGGCGCTGCAACCCGTGACGGCAAAGAAACCGTGCTGGGTAGTGCCATGATGCTGGTGGGCGAAAACTCACGTCAGGTATCACTGGCCGTTGCTGCCAAGCTTGAAGATGTTAAGGCATCACTACCCGATGGCATTAAAGTTGAGGCGGTTTACGATCGTACCACCTTAGTCGATAAAGCCGTTTATACGGTACAGAAAAACTTAGTAGAAGGCGCGCTGCTAGTTATCGTGGTGCTGTTTATCCTACTGGGTAACGCACGAGCCGCGTTAATCACTGCGGCGGTAATTCCGCTAGCGATGTTGGCAACGATGACGGGTATGGTTCAGGCTGGCGTGTCGGCTAACCTTATGAGCCTAGGTGCATTGGATTTTGGTTTGATCGTCGATGGCGCAGTGATTATTGTTGAAAATGCCATTCGCAGGCTGGGTCAGGCGCAAGCGCAAAATGGTGGTCATGTATTGCCACGTAAACAACGTTTGCAGTTAGTGTTTGAAGCCACCAATGAGGTGATCCGCCCAAGTTTGTTTGGCGTGCTGATTATTACCGTGGTGTATATCCCGCTATTTAGCCTTACAGGCGTGGAAGGCAAGATGTTCCACCCAATGGCGGCAACCGTGGTGATGGCACTGTTAGCTGCGTTAGTCTTGTCGTTAACACTGGTACCTGCAGCAGTTGCTCTGTTTATGACGGGTAAAGTGAGCGAAAAAGAGAGCCGTGTCATTACCGCAACTAAGTCGCTATACAAGCCTTTGTTAATCGGTGCGATGAAGCTACGCTGGTTAGTGCTTGGCGCGGCTATGGCATTAGTGGGCTTCTCTATTTGGCTGGCAACGACTCTTGGCTCTGAGTTTATCCCTCAGCTCAATGAAGAAGATATCTTGCTGCAAGCGATCCGGATTCCGGGCACAGGCTTAGAGCAGTCCGTGGATATGCAGATGCAGTTAGAAGATCGCATTAAACACTTCCCACAGGTGTTAAATGTGTTTTCTAAGATCGGTACGCCAGAGGTGGCAAACGATCCTATGCCGCCAAATATCGCCGACACTTTTATTATGCTAAAGCCGCGTAATGAATGGCCTAATCCTAAGATGAGTCATGACGCTTTGGCGGCAGACATCGTTGCTGCGGTTTCTGGGCAGCCGGGAAATAACTTTGAGCTAACTCAGCCGATCGAAATGCGCTTTAATGAATTGATCTCGGGAGTGCGTGCCGATCTGGGTATTAAGGTTGTTGGCGATGATCTCGATCAGTTATTAGCTTCAGCTAACGCGATCCATGAAGTGCTAGAAAAGATCGATGGCGTTGCCGATCTGCAAGTTGAGCAAGTAACGGGTTTGCCAATGCTATCGATCCAGCCTGATCGCATGGCGTTAGCACGTTTTGGTTTAACGGTTGATGAGTTACAGGACTTTGTTGCTACCGCTATTGGTGGCGAGCAAGCAGGACTTATCTTTGAGGGCGATCGCCGCTTTAAAATCGTGGTCCGTTTACCAGAAGTGATCCGCAAAGACGTTGAGCACTTGCACGAGCTGCCAATCATGTTGCCATCTGGGCAATATGTACCGTTATCTGAAGTGGCGACGTTAGATATTGCGCCATCGCCTAACCAGATCAGCCGTGAAAACGGTAAGCGTCGCATTGTAGTCACTGCTAACGTGCGTGGTCGCGACTTGGGCACCTTTGTCAGTGAAGCTAGACAGAAAATTGCCGAGCAAGTGGATATCCCTGCTGGTTACTGGCTGGAATATGGCGGCACCTTTGAGCAATTAGAATCGGCAAGTCAGCGCTTATCGATTGTAGTGCCATTAACGCTGGCGCTTATTCTGGGCTTGTTGGTGATGGCCTTTAGTTCGGTCAAAGATGCCTTGATTATCTTTACGGGCATTCCATTAGCGCTAACAGGCGGGGTCATTTCGCTGTGGTTACGAGACATGCCATTGTCGATCTCGGCAGGCGTGGGCTTTATTGCGCTCTCGGGCGTAGCAGTACTTAACGGCTTAGTGCTGTTGAGCTTTATTCGTCAGCTGTATCAAGAGAAGGGCGAGTTGATGACAGCGATTATTGATGGTGCATTAATAAGACTGCGCCCAGTACTGATGACAGCCTTAGTGGCAGGGCTGGGCTTTGTCCCTATGGCGCTGAATATTGGTACAGGTGCAGAAGTGCAGCGTCCAATTGCCACAGTGGTGATTGGCGGCATTATCTCATCGACGATATTAACTCTGTTTGTACTGCCTATTCTGTACCGTATGGCACACCAGCGCGGTGAGAGTAAACAGAAAGTGACAGATGAGGCGACTATTTAAGAACTAACTCTTATCGCTAAAGAGCGGCACTCATTGCTGGTCGCTCTAACTTAGCTTGGAGCTTGGCTGCGAAAGTAGTGAGTTCAGTCCGCCAGATAAACAAAAGCCCTGCTTAATGAAGCAGGGCTTTTTTATGATTTTTTAATCGTGCTTAAATTATATGTTTAAGCTTATTTGCTTTGAGTCATAAGCCAGTTACTTAGTAAACGTACGCCGTGGCCTGTACCGCCTGCTGGAGTCACACCCACATCTTTTGCCGCTAATGCGCTACCAGCAATATCTAAGTGTGCCCACTTAGTATCGCCAGTGAACTGCTGTAAGAATACCGCAGCAGTAGTCGCACCAGGGCCACCAAAGCCTGCGTTCTTTAAATCAGCAATTGGGCTTTTTAGTAAGTCATCATAGGCAAGCGGTAATCGCCATAGCTTTTCATCCACGGCTTTGCCTGAGAAAGTGAGCTCATCGACTAGGGCATCATCTTCACTAAATACGGCTGTGTAGCGTTTACCGAGTGCACGAACCTTAGAGCCAGTTAATGTCGCAACATCAACCATCACTTGTGGCTTATAGTATTCACGGGCGTACCACATGCCATCGGCTAAGATTAAGCGGCCTTCGGCGTCGGTATTGAGTACTTCAACGCTTAAGCCTTCAGCTGTCATTAATACATCGCCAGGAGCAAGTGCGGTTTCAGACACCATGTTGGCTGCCATTGGCATTACTGCCACCACGTTTACGTCGGCTTTTTGTAGTGCCATGGCTTTAATTGCGCCAAGTACTGCAGCTGCACCAGCCATATCAGACTTCATACGTGAGATAGAGTCGCCAGATGCCTTAATATTGTAACCACCAGAATCGAAGGTGATGCCTTTACCCACAAGCGCGATAGGCGCATCGTCATTACCTTCCCAGTGGGCAACCACAAGGCGAGCACCTTCTAGAGAACCACGACCAACAGCATGCAGTGCGCCCATACCTAATTTGGCGATTTTCTTAGGTTCAAGCACAGTAACCTTTACGCCCAGCTTTTTAAGCTCTTTTGCCGCATTGGCAAAGTCTACCGGCGTCATTTCAGTTGGTGTTTCAGAGGTTAAGTCGCGGGCTAAGAATACACCTTGCTCAATCGCTGCTAACTGAGTGTATAGCTTGTCAGTGTCTTTAGCTGCGTCGACTGAGATGATGTAGTTCTTTTCGGCAGGCTTTTTCTCTGAAAAGTATTTATCAAACTTGTAAGCGCGCAGGTTAATGCCGTGAGCAAGCTCTGCAGCGAAGCTAGCGTTGCTGGTGGCATCGCTAATGCCGTCGGTTAATACTTGAATATCTTTTACTTCAATACCGTTAAAATGAGCTGTGATCTCTGCGCCAAGTTTGTTGACTTCACCGGGAGTTAGCTCTGCTTCATCACCGACACCAATCACCACTAGGCGTTTAACATCGATACCTGTCGGCATTAAAATTTCAACCAGCTGCTTTTTCTCGCCTGTAAATTCTTGTAGCGCTAATGCTTTGCTAATTTGTTGCTGTGATTGTTTATTTAGTTTGCTAAGAGCTGTAGAGGCCTCTTCGCCAGCCTGGAAGACCACTAAGGTGTCGATGTTGTTAGCTTGCTTTTCAACAAAATCAAACGTCTCCGCTTGCGCTGAATAGCTGGTTAATAGACCTAGGCTTAATGCACTGCTTAATAGGTTTTTCTTAGTTAGCATACTGTCCTCTTCGGGATTTAGTTCCGCGGTCATGCTTGCAAACACGCCGCAGCTTTAATTGTTGTATTGGTGCTTATATCAGTACTTATTGTTCAAGTCACACTGTGGCTGTACTCGCTCTTTTAGTGAGCTTTAGTTGAGCTTGCAGTGGGCTGTGAAATCTATCACTTTTTGAGTTAACAACTAAGTTAAAACTTGTTAGAAATTGTCACATGGTTTGCGAGTCTACAAGGTGAAAATTAGCCGAAGCTGAAAGTGCTGCTAGGAAAGGAATTTATTTGGCTGATTTACAAATGGAATGAATGTGATTTTTGAAAGAGACGATAGAGATAGCGGGGTACATATGAGGGTACATATAAAAGCAAAACGGGCTTTTTGTCGCCAAAAAACCCGTTTCTATACAACACGTTAAGACGTTAGTCTTAGTTCATGCCGTATTTCTTTAATTTCTTGCGTAGTGTACCACGGTTGATACCTAGCATGTTGGCAGCGCGAGTCTGGTTGCCACGAGTGTGTTGCATGATGATATCTAGCAGAGGTGCTTCAACTTCGCTTAACACCATTTCATATACTTCTTCAGCTTCTTGCCCGTCCATCTGAGCGAAAAAGTTAGTGACAGCACGCTTTACCGCATCACGTAGTAATTGTGGCTTGATAGCGCCACTTGCGGTTTCGATTTTGCCAACAGTAAGTGGGTGAACTTCAGTGTGAGTAGTCTGATCAAACATTCGTATTCTGCTCTTTATTAATATGCAACAAATTCATCAAAATAGCGTTCCACCATGGAACATTGTTCTTCAACGGTCTCGAGTCGATTAAACTCGGCTCTAAAAGGCCGTTGATTTTCTTGGTCTAAGTACCAGCCAACATGCTTTCTTGCGAAGCGGATGCCCTTATAATCACCATACAAGTTGTACAGTAGTTTCAGGTGTTCAAGCATAACTTGACGTTTTTCATCCATCTCAACGGGCGCTAGCTTATTACCTGTATCCAGGTAATGTTGGATTTCCCTAAATATCCAAGGTCGTCCTTGAGCTCCTCGTCCAATCATCAGAGCATCCACACCAGTATAATCCAGCACAAAACGTGCTTTCTCTGGGGTTAAAATGTCTCCATTCGCGACAACTGGTATCGAGATCTGTTTTTTAATCGCTTTGATTGTGTCGTACTCGGCATTGCCTTTGTACATGCACTGCCTAGTTCGGCCGTGAACGGCCAATGAGGCAATACCGCAATCTTCTGCGATCTGGGCGATATGAACACCATTCCTGTGCTCTGGAGCCCATCCCGTTCGAATTTTTAGCGTAACAGGTACATCAACTGCTGCTACCACAGCACGTAGAATCGCTTCTACTTGTACTGGATCTTGCAACAAAGCCGAGCCTGCGAGCTTCTTATTCACTTTTTTCGCTGGACAGCCCATATTAATATCAATGATTTGTGCCCCTTGTTGTACGTTGACAACAGCGGCATTGGCCATTAATTCTGGGTCTGCTCCGGCAATCTGAACCGAACGTATTCCGTCTTCACCTGCGTGTGTCATACGCAAGCGGCTTTTATCGGTATCCCAAACCTCAGGATTCGATGAAAGCATCTCCGACACGGCTAAGGCTGCGCCATAACGTAAGCAGAGATTTCTAAAGGGTTGGTCAGTGACACCTGCCATTGGCGCCACGATCAACTGATTTTTCAGGCGATAGGGTCCAATCTGCATTTATCAAAACACCTTGCTCGTCAAAGGGGCGCTATAGTACGCCTTTTTCAAGCCTGTGAAAAGGTCAATAAATGACCTGAGGGCAACTTTTTTGCTTGACTTTTGCCTAGTGAGAAGTCAGTCGCGGCGCTGAAAGCGCCGCGGGTTACTGCTATTTACGTATACCTGTCAAGCGGCTCCAATCGTCTTTGTGAGCGGGCTCGTCCATATCGAACCACTGACTGTAGAAGGCTGAGATTTCTTCAGCTTGCTCTTGTAGCAGGCCTGAAAGTGCTAATAGTCCACCAGGTTTAACTTTTTCAGCAATTAGAGGGGCAAGTTCACGTAATGGGCCTGCTAATATGTTGGCAACTAGAATATCTGCCAGCAAATCGTCAGGCTGATCTTCAGGTAGATATAGCGCTAGCTTATCTTCAACACCGTTACGCTCAGCGTTAGCTTTTGATGCTTCAATCGCTTGATAGTCGATGTCGATACCAGTTACGCGTTCAGCGCCAAGCTTAAGTGCTGCTACGGCTAGAATGCCTGAGCCACAACCAAAGTCGATTACATCTTTATTGCTGTAATCTAGGCCGTCTAACCATTCTAAACAAAGCGCGGTAGTTGGGTGGGTACCGGTACCAAATGCTAGACCTGGATCTAAGATCACGTTGACTGCTGTTGGATCTGGGATTTCACGCCAGCTTGGACAGATCCAAAGACGATCGCCAAACTGAATTGGGTGGAAGTTATCCATCCACTCACGTTCCCAGTCTTTATCTTCAACTTGTTCAATCTTATGGCTAAAGTTTTCACCTAGGTATGGCAAGCCTTTTAGCAGCTCTACGACTGGTGTTAGATCGTAATCAGCATCAAACAGTGCTGTAAGAACCGTATGGCTCCACAATGGCGTTTCACCTAAGGTTGGTTCATAGATTGGCATATCTTTGCCATCTTCATAGGTGATAGACAGTGAGCCTAGCTCCATGAGCATATCGCTCAATGTCTCTGCGTACTGGTTGTCGGTATCGACTTTAAGTTGGATCCAAGGCATGGGATCGTCTCTGTAGCTAGAATTTAGTAGCGTTATTGTAAACGATCTCTTGGATTAACGTCAGCGGCATTTTTATTAGTACAAGCGCTAGCACTAATGACGTTTTATCTGGAGTGTATTTTTGTGCAATATCAGCACTATTCTTGTCTATAGCTAATAGGTAAATTAGTAGTTGGGTGTTTATTGTTTCTGTTCAAGTTGTTGAATTTAATTGGTAAGTTGGTTTGACCAGTGTTTGCTTTGAGTCATACCTCTTGTGATCTAGATCAATTGATGCCGCATTAGTAGGTGAGCAGGCTCACGCTTTGGCGGTATGGGTATTTGTAGGGAAAATCTTCCTGATATGGTGTAAATCCCGACAATAGGCATTATAAAAGAAAAATAACTGTGAGAACCCTAACTGACACTGTAACCCTATTCAAACAAAAAGTAGCCAGCCCTTGGTCTGCCAAAGCTGACCGCTTACAAAGCGCCACAGGTATTCTATTAGGATGCTTTTTGCTGGTGCACTTACACTTCGAATCTAGCATTCTATTTGGTAAAGAAGCTTTCTACCATGTAGTGCAGTTTCTTGAAGGTGGTATGTTTAGCGAAACCGGCCATGGCTATCCGCTACTGACCACTATTTTTTCAACTTTCTTATTAGTCGTTGTGCTAGTTCATGCGGCATTTGCACTGCGTCGTTTCCCTGCGCAAATTGGCCAGTGGCGAGCACTACGAAGCCAAATGCAAATGGTTAACCATAGCGATACTCGAGTATGGTTTTGGCAGTTAGTCAGCGGTTTTATCTTATTCTTCCTTGTGCCAGTGCACTTATACACCATGATTGCAACGCCAGAAATTGGCCCGCACTTAAGTGCTGAGCGTGTGTATCACGATAGTGCATGGCTACTGTATATCGTGCTGCTGCCTGCAGTGGTTATTCATGCAATGTTTGGTTTATACCGTGTTGCTGTGAAGTGGGGCATTAGCGCTAACCGTAATGGTCTGCGCAAGTTGGCTCACGTGTTAGTGGTGTACTTGATGGTGATTGGCTTATTAAGCTTAGCCCAGTACATGATTATTGGCAGCGAACTGACATTACCTATTGAGCCGTTTCGTCCATAAGCCAACTGATTAGTCGGTGTTGATAAACCGTCGGCACCTATAAAACCAATAAAAATAACGCTGAGCATGGCAATGAGTCATGACGCAGCGCAATAGAACATCGACCTATTCCTATTTAAGGAGCAAGCGTGAAACTCATATATACCGATTCTTTAGTCGTGGGCGCCGGTCTGGCTGGACTAAGGGTCGCCATCGCCTCAAAAGAGAGAGGGCTCGACACCGTTGTGCTATCTCTGATCCCTGCTAAACGTTCACACTCTGCTGCGGCGCAAGGCGGCATGCAAGCAAGTTTAGGTAATACCGTTAAAGGTATGGGTGATGATGAAGATGTGCATTTCCAAGATACCGTAAAAGGATCTGACTGGGGATGCGATCAGGATGTCGCTCGTATGTTTGCCCATTGCGCACCCAAAGCTGTTCGTGAGTTGGCTAACTGGGGCGTACCTTGGACGCGCATAACCAAAGGTCCACGTCAGGTGGTGGTGAATGCCGAAAAGGTGACTATCGAAGAAGCAGAAGAGGCGCATGGTTTAATTAACGCCCGCGATTTTGGTGGTACTAAAAAGTGGCGTACTTGCTACACCGCTGATGGTACAGGCCATTCACTACTTTATGCAGTGGATAACAAAGCGATTGCAATGGACATTCCTGTTCATGAGCGTATGGAAGCGTTATCACTTATCCATGATGGTAAGCGTTGCCATGGTGTGGTCGCCCGCTGCTTAATTACCGGTGAGCTTATTGCTTACGTTGCTAAATCGACCACGATTGCCACCGGTGGTTATGGCCGTATTTATGAAGTGTCTACTAACGCCATTATCTGTGAAGGTGTTGGTCAAGCACTAGCACTAGAAACCGGTGTTGCCAAGCTAGGTAACATGGAAGCGGTGCAGTTCCATCCTACCGCAATTGTACCTGTGGGCATTCTAACCACTGAAGGTTGTCGTGGTGATGGTGGTTTATTGCGTGACAAAGATGGTCACCGCTTTATGCCTGACTACGAGCCAGAAAAGAAAGAGCTGGCTTCACGTGACGTGGTATCGCGCCGCATGACTGAGCATATGCGTAAAGGTAAGGGCGTAGATAGCCCGTACGGTCCGCATTTGTGGTTAGACATTACTTTGCTAGGCCGTAAGCATGTTGAAACCAACCTGCGTGAAGTAAAAGAAATTTGTGAGAATTTCTTAGGCATAGACCCTGCTAAAGACTGGATCCCAGTTAGACCAACGCAGCATTACTCTATGGGGGGTATTCGTACTGACGCTACCGGCCAAAGCCCGCAGCTTAAAGGCCTATTCAGTGTCGGTGAAGCCGCATGTTGGGATATGCACGGCTTTAACCGTCTAGGCGGTAACTCACTTGCTGAGACTGTGGTTGGCGGCATGATCATCGGTAAGTATGTTGCCGATTTCTGTGAGCAAAACACCCTTGAGATCGATACCGGTTTAGTCGAGACCTTTGTGGGTAAACTGCAAAGCGAAATTGACGATCTGATTGACGGTGAAGGCACAGAGAATCCATTTGAGCTTAAGCAGCAGATGCAACGCATCATGATGGATTACGTGGGTATTTTCCGTAATGGCCCTGAGCTTGATAAAGCCGTTAGTGAGCTACAAGACTTGCTTAAGCGTGCCAATGCGTTAGGCCTTAAGTGTAAGAAGCGCCATGCAAACCCTGAGCTAGTCGAAGCATTGCGTGTTAAGCGTATGCTTAAAGTGGCACTAACCGTTGCTGCAGGCGCTGCTGCGCGTACAGAGAGCCGCGGTGCACATGCTCGTGAGGACTTCCCACAGCGTAACGACAAAGACTGGTTAAACCGCACGTTATCGAGCTGGCCAGACGCGAGCAGCCTGTCACCACAGCTTGAATATGAGCAATTAGATGTGATGAAGATGGAGCTGCCACCAGGTTACCGTGGTTATGGTATCGACAATGCCATTGCTCATCCAGATACCGAAAAGCGTGAACAGCAAATTGCAGAGATTATCAGCCAGCTTGGCCCTGATGCTGACAGACATCAACAGCAAGCGGCGGTTATGCCATTTGACGTACCAGAATCATTAAAACCAAAGAACGAACGTTTGAGTGACAAATTAAACTCGGGCGCAGGAGAGACCGTAAAATGAGCCAACAAATGGCTAAGGGCCGTACCTTAACATTCAGTATTTTTAGATACGATCCGCAAATGCCGGATGATAAGCCAAAAATGGTGGATTACCAGATTGAAGAAGCGCCTGGTATGACGGTCTTTATTGCACTAAATCAGTTGCGTGAGTTGCAAGATCCGTCGCTGCAGTTTGACTTTGTTTGTCGTGCGGGTATTTGTGGTAGCTGCGCCATGGTGATTAACGGTATGCCTACGCTGGCATGCCGAACCCTAACCAGCAAATTTGCTGACGGTAAAATCAAATTAATGCCGCTACCAGGCTTTGAATTGATTGGCGACTTGTCGGTGAATACGGGTAAGTTTATGCGTGAAATTGCCGAGCGCTTAAAGCTATGGCTACACCCGAAAGCGGGCGATGATGATATTCATCGTTTAGAAGCGCCAATGTCACCAGAAGAAGCGGCTAAGCTATATGAGCTAGAGCGCTGCGTTGAGTGTGGTGTATGTGTGTCAGCGTGTGCGACTAAGCAAATGCGTGATACCTTTGTTGGTGCTGTTGGCTTAATGAAGATTGCGCGTTTTGAGCTAGATAGTCGTGATACACGTAATGCAGAAGATTTCTACCATGTGATTGGTAACCAAGACGGTGTGTTTGGTTGTATGACGCTACTAGGCTGCCAGGACAACTGTCCGAAGGATTTGCCGCATATGCAACAGATTGCTTATCTACGCCGTAAGATGGCAGTAACCTTAGTCTAAACAATGGGGTTAACTCGCTTTATCATTAAAAAGCCTGCTGATGCAGGCTTTTTTGTAGGTGACGTTTAGCCGCCCTTTATCTACAATTTGATATTAATAGATGCGTATTTATAAATGGAAAGTTGATAATGCAGCTTAACGATCTGAAACTGTTTATCAGGGTAGCTGACTGTGGCAGCCTTACTGCAGCCGCTGTTGAGCTAGATATCTCCTCTGCTGTTGCAAGTGCAGGCTTGAAGCGACTTGAAAAAGAGTTAGGTACAACTCTATTTATTCGTAGCACACGCAGCTTAAGGTTAACCGATGCAGGTGAGCGTTATCTAATACACTGCCGTCGAGCTTTAGTGGATCTAGACTTGGGTCATAGAGCGATAGAGAGCAGTCAGGCTAGTATTTCGGGCCTACTGAGCTTTGCGGTTCCTTCAGATATTGGGCGTAACGTTTTATTGCCTTGGCTAGATGAGTTTCTTTTGGAGTATCCAGAGCTTAAGCTGCGCTTGCATATTGGCGATAATCTATCGGATTTCTATCGTGACAAGATCGATGTGGCGCTGCGTTCAGGTAAACCAAAAGACTCTGCGCTGGTGGCCTTTAAAATCTGTAATTCACGCCGAGTACTGTGTGCTTCGCCTGACTATATTAGACAATTTGGTGAACCGATTTCTTTAGAGCAATTACCGCAACATAATTGTTTATTCTTTATGCTAGATGAGCGCACACATGATCAGTGGATCTTCAATAAAAATGGCCAGCAACATAAGGTGAGAGTGACGGCTAATCGTACCTGCAATGATGCCGATATCGCTCGGCGCTGGGCGGTTGCAGGGCAGGGATTAGTGTTTAAGTCCTGGTTAGATCTTACCGACGATATTGAATCTGGACGATTGGTGCCCTTACTCAACGATTATCAAGGCGAGGAGGCTGATTTATATTTAGTCTGCCCCGGCCGAGAACATGTGACACCTGTAGTTTTGTTACTTAGAGATATGCTCAGGCGGCGCTGTAAAATCCGCCTTGAGCGAGTAAAGCGTCGTATGGATTGAGTGACTAAATGTCTATACTGATTGGTATAAGTAGCATTCTTATAAAATAGATACAAAAAAACCGCACGAATGCGGTTTTCTGTTTATAGCGACTCTAGGTCGATATATTAAAAGCTCATTAGCTCTTAGCGCGCTTCATCGCAGTGAAGAACTCATCGTTAGTCTTGGTCATTGCCAATTTATCGATAAGGAACTCCATACCTGCAACTTCATCCATAGGATTTAGGATCTTACGTAGGATCCACATCTTCTGTAGTTCGTCAGGCGTAGTCAGTTTCTCTTCACGACGGGTACCAGAGCGGTTGAAGTCGATTGCAGGGAACACGCGTTTTTCAGCAGCTTTACGAGAAAGGTGTAACTCTTGGTTACCTGTACCTTTAAACTCTTCGTAAATCACTTCGTCCATCTTAGAGCCGGTATCAACAAGCGCTGTAGCGATAATCGTTAAGCTACCACCGTGTTCGATGTTACGAGCTGCACCGAAGAAACGCTTTGGACGGTGTAGTGCGTTAGCGTCAACACCACCGGTTAGCACCTTACCAGATGAAGGGATCACAGTGTTGTAAGCACGTGCTAGACGCGTGATAGAGTCAAGTAAGATTACTACGTCTTTCTTGTGTTCTACTAGGCGTTTAGCTTTTTCAATAACCATTTCGGCAACTTGTACGTGACGGCTTGCTGGCTCGTCGAAAGTTGAAGCAATAACTTCACCTTTTACCATACGTTGCATTTCGGTTACTTCTTCAGGACGTTCGTCGATAAGTAGTACCATCAACACCACTTCAGGGTTGTTGTAAGTAATGCTTTGCGCCATGTTCTGTAGTAGTAGAGTCTTACCCGCTTTTGGTGGTGCAACGATAAGACCACGTTGACCCTTACCAATTGGTGAACATAAATCCAGAATTCGTGAAGTAATGTCTTCAGTTGAACCATTACCACGTTCCATACGCATACGTTCTTCTGCATGTAGAGGTGTTAAGTTTTCAAATAGGATTTTGTTGCGAGAGTTTTCAGGCTTGTCGAAGTTAACTTCGGTTACTTTTAGAAGGGCAAAATAACGCTCGCCTTCTTTTGGTGGTCGGATTTTACCAAAAATCGTGTCACCAGTACGCATGTTAAAGCGTCTAATTTGGCTTGGTGATACGTAGATGTCATCTGGGCCCGCTAAATATGAACCATCAGAGCTACGAAGGAAACCAAAGCCATCTTGTAAGATCTCTAAAACGCCACCACCGAAAATATCTTCACCGCTTTTAGCGTGGGCTTTAAGGATAGAGAAAATAATGTCTTGCTTACGAGCACGAGCCATATTTTCTAGCTTCATGTCTTGAGCAAGCTGGACTAAATCTGAAATCGAGGTGTCTTTTAATTCTGATAAATTCATCGTGGTGGGTCTTGTTTTGTACGTGGCAATGCCATCTACGATCAAAGGTTTTGTAGCTTATTGAATATCGATCGGATAGCGAGAAGTGGGTTAATTTGAATATTTCTGGTTATTAAAGTAGCACTAACAGGGCGGGGCGTCTAGAAGTTTAGCTAAACCCGACACATTTTCTTATTGAAGCTGTGTCGGGAGTCACTTATATACCGTCGGATCTGTGATTAAACGGTAATTTGGTGATTTAAAGCTGAGCGTCGATGAACTCTTTAAGCTGAGTCTTAGACAGTGCGCCGACTTTAGTCGCTGCAAGCTCGCCTGCTTTAAATAGCAATAGAGTTGGGATACCACGAACGCCGTATTTAGCTGGTGATACGTTGTTTTGGTCAACATTCAACTTCGCGATTGTGATCTTACCTTCGTACTCTTCAGCTACGTCGTCTAAGATTGGGGCAATCATCTTACATGGACCACACCACTCAGCCCAGAAATCAACAAGAACAGGCAGTTCAGAGTTAATTACGTCATTTTCAAAGCTGTCGTCGCTTAGGTATACAATCTTGTCGCTCATTGTTGTTCTCCAGTTTGGTTGCCATTGCTGGTTTGTTAATGGCTTAACCTGTATATTGGGTCGGTAAAATAGCTTTTCAAGCTAAAAGTTATGCAAATATTAATGTCGGCACTCTTTAGTACAAAAAACGATTTAGACAAGACGCTGATTTACAGGCATAGTTAGCCTACGTCAACGACGTTTAACGCCTAGATGCGTTTAAAATTGTCCTAAGAGAACGCTAAATACACGCTTAGATTTCATCGCATCAGCTAAAATAGAGGGAATAATGATTCCGTCACCGATGCTAAAAATATCGTGCTAAACGTTTCTCAGAGTGTGCATCAATTTTCCGTGATAAAATTCTATCGCTATTTCAAACGATCGAGTTTTTTATTGCAACCTTTTACAGGTAAGCCTGCGCTATGAGCGAAACACATTTATCTACACAAAAGTTTGCTGACTTCCCTTTACATAAAGAAGTACATCAAGCACTTAACGAAGCTGGATTCGAGTTTTGTACCCCAATTCAAGCTTTGTCGTTACCGATTTTATTAGAAAAAAAAGATATAGCGGGTCAGGCGCAAACGGGCACAGGTAAAACCTTGGCCTTCTTAGTGGCCACTTTTAACCACTTGCTATCAACGCCAATTCCTGCCGAGCGCCAATTAAACCAGCCTCGTGCGATTATCATGGCTCCTACCCGTGAATTGGCAATTCAGATTGCTAAAGATGCTAACTTATTGGCTAAACATACTGGTCTTAAAGTGGGTATTGTTTACGGCGGTGAAGGCTATGAAGTTCAGCGTAAAGTGCTGGATAAAGGCGTTGATATCTTAATTGGCACCACGGGTCGTATTATTGATTACGTTCGCCAAGGTGTTATCAATGTAAGTAGCATTCAAGCTGTAGTACTTGATGAAGCGGATCGCATGTTCGATCTTGGCTTTATTAAAGATATTCGTTTCTTGTTTAGACGTATGCCAGATGCTAAATCACGCTTGAACATGTTGTTCTCTGCAACGCTTTCAATGAAAGTGCAAGAACTTGCATATGACCACATGAACGAACCTGAGAAAGTTGAAATTGCGCCAAACGAGAAAACCTCAAAGAACATTAAAGAGGAGATCTTCTATCCATCGATGGAGGAGAAGATGCCTTTGCTATTGTCTTTGCTTGAAGAAGACTGGCCAGAAAAAGCCATCGTGTTCTCAAATACCAAGCATAGCTGTGAAAAAGTCTGGTCATGGCTTGAAGGTGACGGACATCGCGCAGGCTTGCTAACTGGCGATGTACCGCAAAAGAAACGTTTACGCATTCTCGAGCAGTTCACCAAAGGTGAGATTGATATTCTAGTGGCGACCGACGTCGCTGCGCGTGGTTTACATATCGCTGATGTATCACATGTATATAACTACGATCTACCAGATGATTGTGAAGATTATGTACACCGTATCGGTCGAACTGGTCGTGCGGGTCAAAAAGGTGTGTCGGTTAGCTTTGCTTGTGAAGAGTACGCATTGAACTTACCTGCTATTGAGTCTTATATTCAGCACTCAATTCCAGTTACGTCTTACGACAGCGATGCGCTGCTTGATGATATTCCGCCACCAGTGCGCATTCATCGTAAGCCAGCTACTCATAGCCGTAACACACGTGGTACAGGCGGTAATACGCGTCCTCAGGGCGGTCAACGTAATGGTCCGCGTCGTCATGACCGTACCCGTAGACATTCGTAGGCGATAAAGCTTAATGACACCACCTCTTTATGCTGCCATTACGTTAGGCTCAAATAGTTTTAATATGCTGGTCGCAAAAACCGTTGCTCAGCAGCCTAAAGTTATTGCCAAGTATAAACGTAAAGTCCGCTTAGCCGAAGGGATCCAAGCCGATGGGTCCCTGAGTGAAGAGGTGTTGTTGCGTGGTTTAGACTGCCTGAGCATGTTTGCTGATATGCTCGATAAAGAAGGTGTTTCTGCTGATAATGTCGCTGTGATTGCCACGGCTACATTGAGAAACATCTCCAATTCCGATGACTTTTGTCGACGAGCCATGCCCATTTTAGGTCATCCCATCGAGATTATTTCTGGCATGCGAGAAGCCGAACTTATTTATCAGGGGATGGTTGCAACCACAGAAGGTGAGGGGCGTCGCCTAGTCATCGATATTGGTGGTGCGAGCACTGAGTTCATTATTGGTGATGGCACAAAGGTATTACTCAAAACCAGTTTGCCTATGGGTTGCGTGACTTTTAATGAGTCTTTTTTTAGTCACTTTCCATTCCAGCAATTAGATTTCGATGGTGCTAAAGCCAATGTAAAAGCTGTGCTTGGTGAGCAACTATCAGAGCTTAAATTGTTAGGTTGGCATTGTGTCGTTGGTGCATCGGGTAGTGTGCAGTCGGTAGTCGAACTGCTCAATCATCGTAACCGTTCAACGGTTGTCACCTTAGATGTGCTACTCAATTTAAAGCAAGAAATTTTAGCGCAAAATAGTGCGTCTATGCTGGCCATTCCTGGTCTTAATCACGACAGAGCCCCCACTTTTGCCGCAGGTATTTCAATTCTGCTTGCCCTGTTTGAGTTACTTGAAATTGACAAACTATACCTTTCAGGCGGCGCTTTGCGTGAAGGGGTTTTACAGACTTTAGCTAACAATATTTAAACTTTGTTCCCGTCGCTTTACTTACACTCCGCTTAAATTATGTCATAAATCTTAGCCTCCTTATTTTAAATGTGCCTTATCTACAAACTTATTGCTCAACCGTAATAGTTACCCTATGACCTCATCTGCCACAGACTCCCATTAGCAAAATTATTATGTGTTCAATCTAGACCTGAGCTTGATATCCAAATGTAGTTTATCTTTTCGGGGTCTCTCATATCTGTATAGGACTTGGATAAAGCAACTCTGACTAAACCTAAGAACTCGGAGAGTCAGGCTGTAGCGTACTCATGTCAACTTAATCACCGTTACCTACCATTTTGGCTAATTTAAGGCGGTTAATCGGCCGATGATCATTAATAAGTTTTACAAAATGTAATTGTTAATTTTGTTAACAATTACATCAACTTCCTGCCTTTCTATCCAAGCATTATGCTTTTGCAAATCCTATAAGCCCCTTGTAAATATGAAGTTTTTGAATAAAGCACATTGTATAAAGTATTCGTTTGATGTTACGATTTTGTTGCGCTTGGTTGTTTTTACAACAAAATAACGAATAATACTTTTGGCTAGGCGCTACTCAGAGAATATTTAAGGGAGAATAAATTATGTCTGGAAGTAACGCGTTAAAGCGATATAGACCTCAAAAGACTCTGGCGGCTCTAGCCGTCGGTTCGGTTCTATTTTTATCTGCACCTGCAGCGATGGCTGCCGATGGTTTAGGTGTGATGCAAGGTCATATTACTACTGAAGCTGGTTCTAACCTCAGTAATGCAAAAGTGATCATCAAGCATGAGACAAAAGGAATTGTGAGAGAAACGACTACTGGTGCCAACGGTAGCTTCTCTCTTAAAGGACTGCCAATTGGTAAATATACCGTGTCCATTTCTAAAGATGGTTACTACAAAGTCAGTGAGCAAAACATTGCAGTGACTATGGGTAATGCATTGACTTTCGATGTTGCTCTCGATTTAGAAGATTCGGGTGTAGAGCGTATTGCAGTTAGTGGTGCAAGAATTAGTCGTGTAGATACCTCTAGCACTACAACGTCACAAGTTATTTCAATGAGTGAGCTAAACCAATTACCGGTTGAGCTAGATTCAACTGCAATTGCCCTATTAACCCCTGGCTCAGTAGCTGGTGATGATGGTTTTGGTGGTGTTGCTATTGGCGGCTCATCGGTTGCCGAAAATGGTTATTACCTAAACGGATTGAATATTACTGATTTGCGTAAAGGTATGGGAGACATTGATCTTCCTTGGGAAGCTATTGCACAAACAGAAGTTCAAACTGGTGGTGTATCTGCTGAATACGGTCGTTTTATTGGTGGTGTTGTTAGCCTAGTATCTAAGTCTGGTGATAATGAGTGGAAATTTGGTGGTAAGGCTGAAATTGCGCCTGATTCATTAGCAGAGCCTACGCTGCGTATGAAAGATGACGGTACGATCGAGGAAGCAAAGGAAGGTTATTGGCAAGAGACCGAATATAATATCTGGGCTTCAGGTGCCTTGATAGAAGATAAACTATTCTTCTATGGTTTATGGAACCCGTTTGAAGAAGATGTCACTGGCTATGGTGAGAATGAGATTGCTGATAGCGAGTGGAAAACTAACCGTTGGTTCACTAAAGTCGATTGGTTTATTCACGAAGATCACTCAATTGGTGTAATGGCCTTTAGTAATGAAGGTGATTATGAAAGTACTCAGTACTATCGAGATGAAGATGGTGGTCGTGGTGATGAAATTGGTCTAACTGAAACCACTTATGGCGGAATTGGTTGGAATGCGCTTTATACCGGTTATCTAACAGATGACATCACTTTATCTGCAATGTATGGCGAGATCACTCAATCGACTAAAGATAACTCAGGTACTTTAGATCAGTCTACTTATTGGGATCTGCGTTCAGGAACCTGGGAGCGACTAGGTGACTGGGTAGGCTATGGTTCTTCAGAAACAGAAGATAAGCGAATTACTTACCGTATCGATTTAGATTGGGTTATTGGCGATCATACATTACGAGCAGGCTATGACTATGAACGTTTAGAAATTGCTGATATCTATACACCTCATGGGGATGGTTGGTACGAGTACTTTGCTGCTGGCCCAGATAATGCCTATGGCCTTGCTGAAGGCACTGAATATGCTGATTTACGTATTTGGGGCAAAAATAGTGAAACAGAAAATGTTCATACCGCGCTATATGTTTCTGATACTTGGGCCGTAACAGATACTGTAACTATTAATGCTGGTGTACGTTATAGCGAATTTAGTAATACTACTGGTTCAGGTGACAAGTATGTCGACCTAGATGGTCAGTTTGCTCCGCGTTTAGGTGCAACGTGGGATGTACTCGGTGACGGTGCAAGTAAGCTATACGCTTCTTATGGTCGCTATTTTCAGCCAGTATCACCAAATACCAATCTACGTATGGCGTCAGCTGCTTATGATTCCCATATAGTTAGCCATCTTGATGGTGTAAACGCTGATGGCTCTCCAATATTAGGTGATGAAATTAGCCGTCGAGTTGTTGCAGATGGATCTGTACCTGATGCTGATCAGCTGTTTAACAATGAAGCGGGCTCAATGTATTCAGATGAATTTGCAATTGGTTATCAGCAGCAGGTAAGTGATGATTGGGCTGTTGGTGTTCGTGGTGTTTATCGCGATCTTAAGCAATCGATTGAAGATGTATCGTTTAACTACGGTATGAATCAATGGATTTTAGATAATTATGATGCAAATACATGGCATGCCGGTAATGGTGAAACAAGTGCTGAAGATTACTTTGTTGGTGGTTGGTTCCCAACACTAACGAACCCAGGAATAGGAACAGAGATCTATTATGATGTTGATGGTGATGGAGTTAAAGAAACCGTCAATGTTAATGCTGATCAGATGGGGTTCCCGGAAGCTGAGCGTACCTATAAGGCAATTGAGCTGAACTTCAGTGGTAATGTAACAGAAGACTTTACACTAAATGGTTCTTATACCTGGTCTAAGAGTGAAGGTAATACCGAAGGTTTGGTCCGTTCGGATAATGAGCAGGCCGATCCAGGTTGGACTACGTCATTCGATTATCCTGAACTAATGGACAACGGTGATGGATACTTACCTAATGATCGTCGTCATAACTTTAAACTGTATGGTGTTTATAACGTAACTGATGATTTCAGTGTTGGCTTTAACTCATATCTACAATCAGGCCGACCAATTAATGCCTTTGGAATACACCCTGAAGATCAAGGCTACTGCGTACAGGCTGTAGCAATCGATGGAACCTGTTATGGCCGAGATTGGTATGGAGCATCATCTTTTTATGCTGACGGCGAAGCTGCGCCACGTGGCAGCATGGGGCGTACTGATTGGATATATAACATTGATCTAAACTTGTCATACACTATGGACTTTAATGAAGCTGGTCGCCTGAACCTCAAGTTGAATGTATATAACCTATTCAATTTCGATGGTGTTAAAGGTGTTGATGAGCAGTACGAGTTCGACAGTGGCGCGAAGAACCTTCGTTATGGTTACCCAGATAGTTTCCAGACTCCTCGCTATGTAAGAGCATCAGTTCGTTACGATTTCTAATTTAGAAGTAGTCGCTAACGCAACAATAAAAAGGCCGCAAATGCGGCTTTTTTTTATTTTTAGCCATAACTAATCGCCATTGAAATCTAAGCTCTCTTCTTTCAATATTCCAATTTTTAAAGCCAAGGAAAGTGTTTTTTTATGCTTAGAAATATTTAGACACTTTTTATACATTTTGCATCTTTAGTTAAAGTAGAGAGGGCTAGCAATATTCGTCTATGAAATAGCTTTTTTGAATATAGGTCTACACGCCGCCTAATTATTGAGTGGCTAATGTTTCATCCTCAAGCTCTCTATCAGGGGGTGTTAGTTGTTAACGCGTTCAGTTGAATAAATAGTCTTTTTTTTGGAATAAAGTAAAAGCTGTAACAGAAATGATATATTGCATACAAAATAAAGTATGTGATACTTATGTTGCTGCTTTGTTTTATTGTTGTGGTCTATTTGGTTGGATGCGCCCCTTTAAGCAATAGCACTATAAAAATTATATTCTTGGGAGATGGAAGATGAAATTTAATAAAGTTGCTAAATTTATTAGCTTGGCGTGTGGTGGTGTAGTGGCCCTCTCTGCGCCTGTATACGCAGTAGAAGCAGAAGAAGATAGTGTTGAACGCATCGAGGTTACAGGTTCACGTCTAAAGCGTGTTGATATGGAAGGTGCAACGCCAGTAACAACCATTACGGCTGAAGATATGGCTGTAGCAGGTTTCTCTACCGTAGGTGATGCGTTGCGTTCATCGACATTGAACTCGTTCGGTTCTTATGGCGGTACGGCAAACAACAGCTGGTCTTCACAGGCAACGATTCAGCTTAAAGGTGCAAGTGCTAGTGACACCTTGGTTCTACTTGATGGCCAGCGTATGGCTAAGTCTCCAGTTCTTGGTGGTGCAGCAGCTAACATCAACACCATTCCAACTTCAGCGATTGAGCGTATTGAGATTCTATCTGATGGCGCATCAGCGATTTATGGTACTGATGCGGTAGCGGGTGTTGTAAACGTTATCTTGAAGAAAAGCTTTGAAGGTATCGAATTTAAAGCCCGTGCAGAAGAAACTGAAGCTGAAGGCGGTGATAACCACTCTTTCTCATTCACAGGTGGTTTGAACTCTGAAAATGGTAATCTTGTATTTACCATGGAGCACTACAAGAAAGATAAAATCTTGATGAGTGATCGCCCATACACTAATGCACACGTTAGAGACGGCGAAGATCCAACTGACTACCGTAGTTGGGTTGGCTTAAGTCAGACTGGTCGTACATTGGATATGGGACCAAATGGTGGTTGGGCATACGCGGCACCATTTTCTAATACAGATCGTACCTGTGCAGATGTTTACGGCGATAACTTTGTAGGGCCATTGTCTGACAGTAAATATGCTGGTGAGACGTCATGTGCTTACAACTATACTAATGCTGCAGCGCTTGATGTTGATCGTGAAAGAACCAATACATTGATCAACTATGGCTACGACATTACCGATGATATTAAGCTAACAGCTCGTGCTTATTGGGCATCAAACAAAACTATCGACCAATCTGCACCAGTACCGGGTTACATCTATTTCCCAGATGCTATGCCTGCCTATACTACTGCAGAAGGTTTAGATTTAGTTGCAACACCTGAAGATGCACGCATGTTATATCGTTATGACACAGCGGGTAACCGTGTACGCGAAAACCATGACAACATGTATGATATCTTGCTTGGCTTACAAGGCACTACCGAATACGTCGACTGGGACTTTACAGCTACTTATAACCGCTACGATAACTTTGTTTGGGGTACCGGTTATGAGTTGAAAGGTGCATCAACAGATCTTGTAGGTTCATGGGATGATGCAACTAATTCGTTTGTTGGTTGGGACCCTCGCGATCCAAATTCTGTCGCGCCAAGTGGCGGTATGGCCAACTTTGATATGCGTCAAACAGCCTCTTATGCAGAATTGAGTGGTGGTGCAGGTTTCGATCTGTTTGAACTCGATTCAGGCATTGCAGCAATGTACGTTGGTGCATCATACCGTGAAGAGTCATTAGATTCTAAAGTAGATGCATTATCTGAAGCCGGTTTGATTAAAGGTGCAAGTGGTGGCTCAGGTGGTGAAGGTGAGCGTGATATTAAAGCTATCTTTGCTGAAATGACCATACCGCTACTTGATAACCTAGAGCTAAACCTAGCTGCGCGCTATGATGATTACTCTGACTTTGGCGACACGTTTAACCCACAGGTGTCTATTCGATATAACTTGTTTGAACCACTATTGCTACGTGCATCATGGGGAACTGGCTTTAAAGCTCCAAGCCTATCACAGCTAAACATGACACCAAGTGAAGGTTGGAACGACATAACGAACTATATGCAATGTTATGAGCAAACTGGCGTAGTTGATGGTTGTACTATTGAAAATAGCATTCCAGTTTATGTTGATAAGAATGAAAACTTAGGTCCTGAAGAGTCAGAAAGCTATAACTTAGGTATGGTTTGGGATATTACTGATAACGTTAACATGACCGTTGATTACTGGGTACTTGAAACAGATAACCTAATTGGTCAGATTGGTAATAATGAACTTGTCTATACTCAAGCAAAACTATGGGAAGCAGCTGACGCAATGGGCGTTGCACGTCCTGATATTTCAGTTGTTTACCCTGGAACGAGCATTTCAAGTAACAGCTCAGGTAAGCTAACTGAGATGGAAAACGTGCTGCAAAACTTCGGTACTGCTGAGCGTGAAGGTATTGATACCAATATTGCAGCAACTTTCGAAACTGGTGTGGGTGAGTTCAAACTTGGCTTAGCTTGGTCTCACTATATCAAGTATACCGATAGTGCTCCAGTTGGGGGGGAACTAGTCGTATCTAAAAACTGGGCTGGTTCATCAGGGACTCCTGATGATCGTGTAAGCTTTAGCACTAACTACATCTTTGCCGATGACCATAGCTTATTCTACAAAGCTGATTACATCGATGGCCAGTCAACTTATGATATTAATGATGATGGTTCAAAGTATGAAATTGACTCATTGATTTATCACACTATTACATACTCGTACATGATGCCTTGGAATAACTCTATCAGCGTTGGTGTTAACAACCTAACTGATGAAGAACCTTCATTTGAGCAAAATGGTGATTATGAAAGTAGCTTATATGACATTATGGGCCGCAGCTACTGGGTTTCATTCTCTCAAAGCTTCTAAGCTAAAGCTTGGTAAGTGATAAGCTTTAGTAGAACTAACAAAAAAGGCACTCAATAGAGTGCCTTTTCTTTTATATAGAATTGGTTACTTTAAAATCTTGGCTAAGTCAGCTTCTAAAGACACTTCAGGTCTTTCAACTATACGGCCAATCTCTTCGTCATTTTGCTCGATAATAAAGGTAGGAATACGGCTGAAATCGTAGTTAGCTGCTAAACCTTGTGGATCTTGCTTCTCTCTATCAACACCAATATAAGTGACCTGTATATTCGGGTTATTAATCTCTTCAATAAGACGAATAAATCTTGGCGTTTCACGATGGCAGTCAGGGCACCATGTACCTATTATGACGGTTACTTGGGTTGGCTTGTCGACTTTCTGTAGTTGCGTAATTAGCGCTGTATCGGCTTTATAGTTTTTGTATTCGTCATTAAACCAGTCGAATTCGTTAAGTTCTTGATGTGTTACTGCACCAGTTAAAATCACTTCTTGTTTCTCCTCACTGCAAGTTGCTAGAAAGCCATCTTGCTTATCTTCAAATCCGCAGCCGCTACTCGCCATACTTTGACTACTGAAAAATAACAATGTGGTTGCGAGTAATGCTTTAACGTTGTTGTGCATGATAATACCTCAGCCAAGAAGAATAGGTTTTAGTTTATTCAAACACGTACTAACAATTGGTTGAAGCTAACAATCACCGCATTGTTATAGGGATCACTCTAAAACAAATAAATGCATCTTTAATGTCGGATTAAATGACGAAGTCTTAAAGGTAAGTTAAACAAAGCTGGTTTCAAGCTTAATATTACTGTTACACCTAAGGCTCGGCTCATAACTACTTTGTTGCTGTCTAGTAGCAGTAATTGAGGTCACTAAAGTCAAAGATAAGTAAGGTGAGCAGAAACGCCTTCTTCTTATATAGTAGAGTCAGCTTTAGGTTATAGAAGTTTAAGCAAGTCTTACCGTAAGGTTTTGACTATATATAGCCATGCTTACTTCATCACTTGAGAGACGCATATAGATGTAGAATCAAAAGCCCTCAGGTATACAGCTTATTACCCTTCTATATAGCTTTCTCGTAAAGCGGTTTGGTAGTGCAAATCGAAATAAGCTAAGAGAGTAGCCTTATACCCATGAGTGAAAACTAGAAATTGTTTAGAATTGTCCGTGCATCTACAAAATACTGTACTAGACTGATTATCCCAGTGGAGAAAATATCGACAGAGGCGAAGCTTTTGTGGATAACTCTGGGGGTATTTAGTGGGTATGGTGTGCTTAATATAGCTTTTTGAAAAAACATCATTTTTGTTTCAAAAAAGCCCTTGCGCTCAGATCAAAACTCCCTATAATGCGCATCCACTGACACGGCACAGCAGGCCAACTACCCAGCTTTAATGCTAGATAGAGCGGGACTTGCAGCAGTGTTAGAGAGATTAACTTCTACGGAAATTAACCTCAGGTGACAATCGCTTTAGAAGCTCAATTAGATGTGACTTGAACAAAGAATCATCGCTTGAAAAACTTCTTAAAATAAGCGCTTGACGCCGACACTGGAGAGTGTAGAATACGCCTCCTCAGCCAAACGACCTAAGCGTCTAAGGCGCCATTTTGAAAGGCTTAGCCTTGATAGAAGTGGCACGCTCTTTAACAATATGACAAGCAAATCTGTGTGGACACTCACAG
>NZ_BPFA01000039.1 GCF_019655055.1 Shewanella sp. MBTL60-112-B2 | reverse complement strand
ATTAATTCTTATTTAGATCCGCTAAAAATATTGTTACCTATCAACAGTTATCGAGTGTAATGCAACAAGCCTGTAGCTATAAACCGCATATGAGAGTCGGCGACCAATCCTATCCAGCCTATGAATTGAAAAATCTCATGGGTTACCTTAAGTCGCATTTTACCCATGAGCTTGTTGAGCAGCTTTATACCGATATTGGTATAGGCGAAGCAGAGCTCATGCTGAGCCAATATGTGTATGTGTGGCAGGTCGATTATGCCATGAGCTATATTCGTCAATTAACTCAAGATCCTGAAGTGGCAGCCAAGGCCGCGTCGGTGTATAGAGTTAATGATCTCGAACCCTTGTTACCTTACTTAGCTCAATTTAAGACGTTAGGTGAATGTTTACAGTTTGCCATTTCTCACCCTGAATTGGTGGGGAGTTTTTCCGACACGCTACTGAGAAATAGCGATGGCTACTTACACGTCAGGTGGTTAAACACCAATCGCGTTGATACTGAGCGCTACAGTAGCCAATTTCAGCATAGTGTTTGTTCACTGTTAGCCTTTGCTAAAGAACTGACAGGGGAAGTAATAAGCGTTTCACATATCGCCCTTGCTGAGCCTTATCGCGAAGCGAATTTTTTAACGCTGCAATCGGGGGCTGAACTTGTATTCGATGCGGAGTTTTTTGAATGGTCGATTGAGCACCGCTACCTAGCTTTACCCGTTACTTTTCAGTTTGATGGTGAGCAAGCCGAAGGTTGTATTGAGAATTCACGATCTTATATTGCAGAGCTATTGGCCATTCTACGGCAGCAAGCTCCATTATTACCAAACATGGAAGAGATGGCGGAATTACAAAATATTAGCGCGAGAACCCTAAGGCGTAAGTTGGCAGCAGCTAATACCAGTTACCAAAAGTTAGTGGATCAAGTACGTTGTCAGATGGCGATTGATTTGATTTTAACCAGCGACTATTCAATTGATGAAATTTCAGATCTGATGGGTTTTGGCGATGTTAGCCATTTTAGGCAGAGTTTTAAGCATTGGATTGGTCATCCACCTGGACATTTTCATCGACTTAATCGCCCTCTAACGAATTAAAGGGCGCAGTCATTACTTTATTGCTGACAATTACCAAGCTCTGGTGCCATTTCGTCAATCCATTGCTCTATGAGTGCGACGGCGTCGGTGTGGGCTATGCTACGGCCGATTGGCGGCATTCTATCTTTAGGTTCATTGAGCTCTTGTCTGTAGACCAGAATAGAGTGCTCTCCATCAGCAGGAATAATGTCATAGGACAGGCCCTTTGCGCCGCCATCCCAGCCTGGGGGTTGCTTACAAATACCATATTCAAAGCTGGTATGGTCGACGTAAAACCCCAGCCTTAAGCCTGAAATGCTGGCAAATCCTTGCGGGTTATGACAGTGGGCACAATTAATATCTAAATAACCCTTTGCCCTAGTCGTTAATGGCGCAGACTCATCGAAAATATCATAGGCTTTGCCAACTTGTTCAAGCTCTGGTAAGCCTGAGAGTAGACCGAGTTGCTGCCATAAGGTTAGCTGATTAATTTCACTGGCTTGGTAGGTGATGGGTCTATTGAGTAGGTGAGCCTTTAGGCCAATGGACTCAATACTACTGCTGGTATCTCCACCCGTTTGGTGGCATAGCTTACATTCAGCTCGACTGGGGACATGGTAATCAAAACTTTGGCTTTCGCCTTTGTGGTTAAGTGTATGAGGGATATCTTTACCTGCCACTTGCAATAATGCCTCGCCGTCTTGCCAGATGTAAGGCAAAGTTGTCCAGCCAGCCTCTCTGTGGATTAACAGTCGTGTTTCAATTAATACTTCATTGCCTGCACCCGTTACCTGAGTATCAAAAGGTAGAGAAAAGGTTTTAACTAATACCGTACCCACTGGCATATCGAAAGTACCTGTGGCGTCATAGCCAAGGGTTTTACCTTCAGGTACAAAGATAAATCTGTGTTTACTGGCGTAATTAGAAAAGAGTTGGGTTGATAACTGATACGAAAGGCCGGGGGCAATAGGTGAGTCAGTTGGAATGCTTGGGTCGACAAACAGCGCATACTGGGACAATGACTCACAGTCTTCATTCATAAGCGCGTCCCAGTTAACTTCGCTTGTACTTGTTTCACAGGCTGAGCTCGGTGCTGGGTCAGGAGTGGGATCAGGAGTAACGATAGGTGTTTCTGGCTCTAGAGTCACGTCATCAGAGCCACCACAACCGATTAACGGCATAAGTAGGGTAAGTAGAATTAATTTACGCATACAGCACCTACAGTTATTTTGGTTTGGTGTTAGAAAAAAGGCCGGGAGTGCCCGGCTTTTTTATCGATAAGAGCCCTAATGACTCTGAGTTTTTCTACTAGCTTTTGCTGCTAGTTTGAACAGCTTGCTTGAGGTAGACGCTTAATCCACTCGTTGATAAGGGCTACACCTTCTGCATGAGATAAGCTACGTCCGATCTCTGGCATTCTGTCACCTGGATCATTCGACTCCATTCTAAAGTGCAGAATCGACTCCTCAGGCTTACCCGGTACGATATCAAAACCGAGTGAACCGCCGCCGTAAGCGACAGGTGACTTACAAGTACCGTGAGATAGACCCGCATCTTCATCGTAGGCTCTCCAATACTCAAGCTTTAAGCCTGTGTTTGAAGCGTTACCTTCAGGGCGGTGACAGTGAGCACAGTTAATATCTAAGTATCCCTTAGCTGTTTTCATCAGATCTGCATCCGACATCATAGCGATATTAGCTTCATCACCATCGTTAAAGGCTGGAACTGCATCAACGTTTGCGAGCTCTGGTAGGCCTTGCAATATGCCTGCAGCTTGCCACTTAAGCAGCTGGTTCATAGTGCCATCACTATAGGTGTAATCTTTGTTTAGATTACGAGCCTTAGTGCCGATTGGTGCGAACTTAGCTGGGCTATCAGCATCAGGTTTTAACTGATGGCACTGTTTACACTGGTTCATGCTTGGCACGACATAGTCAAAGTCCATGTCTGTACCATTGTGCATAACGCTCTTGCCTTGAATCGCACCGGCCTTAGCTAAAACAGCATCAGATTTTTCAGCATTCCACACATATGGTAATGCAGTCCAACCAGTTTCACGCTTGATCAATAAACGGGTTTCAACTAGTTCCTCGTTCGCAATGCCACGTTTGCTGGTGTCAGCAGGGAGGGCGAAAGACTTAACGATAACGCTACCGACAGGGAACTCAAACGACTCGTTTTCTGAGTAATTTGCCTTCTGTCCTTCTGGTAGAAATACATAACGGTATTTACTTGAGTAATCGGTAAATAGCTGTGTATTCATATCGTAAGGCATACCACCTGAGTTTGGTGCATCAGCAGGGTTCTTCATGTCGGCAAATAGATTGTAGTCAGATAGGTTAGGGCAATTGGCTTTAAGTAGCGCGTCCCAAGAAGCATTAGATCCTTCAGCCTTACAAAGGCTTAAGTCGCCATCACCTTCTAGACCACCTTCGTTTTCACCTATGCTGCCACCACCGCCGACTTGGTTGCCACCATCACAGCCTTCGGTTTCATCATCGACGCCGCAACCGAAGATTTGATCTCCAAAGGTTACTGTGTGTACTGGCAGGCTAACCTGCTGGCAATCCATGATATCTTTTTGAGTCTTCTCTAATAGAAACTCGGGGTTGGCCATATCGGTGTTGTCATTTGCATACAGGCGACCAAATGACACATCACCGTTATTGCTGGCACAGATGTTATCACTGCCATCGGCTGCAAATGGAAGTTCCTGCAAGCCTAAATATGCCGCCGTGCCGTTATTCGACAGTAACTCACCTAAGCCATCGTACAGCACTCCAGGGAATTGACCGTGAGTAAACAAGTAGCCTTTAATGATGTCGTCAATCAGGTAGCCATTAGGCTTTTTGCCATATCCTTCAATCACATTATCGTGAATATAGATATTGCGTGGCGTGGGTCGCCAGCCATCTTCGATAGGTTGGCCGGGTTGACCATAGTTGGCAACAAAGGCCGAGATGTCTGGTTCGGCGATGAAGAAACTTGAGATAGTCACGCCCATAGTGTCGTGATCGGTGATTTCGTTGTTGAAGATCTCAACATCGTCAGTAGAAAGAATAATCATTCCCGTTCCTGGTGGAACGATATGTACACCAGCGGGGTTAGCTGATGCGTTAGCAAAGTTTTTAGTGTTGTTATCATAGATCTTGTTATTGAAGATACGTACGCTCGAGCCGTATCTGTGGTTACCAATAGGTAAATCGAATACTAAAATACCACCTGTGTTGCCCATGGCTTCGTTGTCATAGACATCGGCATACTTTGAGTTTTCAATCTCAATACCGGCAACGTTCTCTTTAGCAATATTACGGCGTACGACAATATATTCGGATTGACCTACGTAAATACCTGCATCGGCACTACCACGTACATAAGTATCTTCGATAAGAATGTTTTCACATTCAACTGGATAGAGTCCGTATGCACCGTTGCCTTCATCTAGCTCACCTTCCCAAACAGTGGCTACACGGCGAAGAATAATACCATTGGTATTTTTAAGCTTAATACCGTTGTTTTTCGCTTCATTGACCGACAGGTCTTGAATAATAATATTAAGAGCGTTCTGAACAAAAATACCGTCGCCCGAGTTAGCGTTAGAGAAGTCTAGAACTGTCTCTTCCATGCCATAACCCATGATCGTTACGTTTTTTGCGTAACTGCCGTCGCCGTCAACATCGCCATCAAATAGCAGTGTCGATGCAATTTCAAAGTTACCTTTTGGCAGTACAATAACATCGTCACTTTGTGCATTAATCAAGGCTTCTTGAATACGTATGGTTAAGTTTTCACCCGCTTCAATCATGATGGCACCATCAGGGAAGGCGGGGGTGGGTTCAGGTGTCGGCGTGACAACGACTGTGTCCTCTTCGACTACATTGGTGTCGTCATCGTCTGACGAACAAGCTCCTAGGCTTATTGCTACAGCGGTGGCTATCAAGGAAGGCATAAGCCATGAAGGTTTCTTGTTGAGCATAGCGTCTCCAAATTTATTTTTATTATGCGACTACTAGATTGCACTGGCGTACAAGATAAGCAATGTGAAATGTGGACAACAAATAATTAACATTGTGTTATCAATTGGTTTTTTGGAGAGGATTAAACGAAGCTGAATGGCTTAAGTATTGAAAAATAATGTGAACAGGGTCACATTCAAACGCTTGTATGGAATTGCACTGAATTAAAAAATCGTCTGAACTATTTACCGTCTAGTGACTGGTATAGTAGACATAAAAAATCCCTATCATGGTTAGTGATAGGGATCTTGTTCGATGATTAAAGTTTAGCTTATTTATCAGTGACTAAATTTGAGCTAAAGCCACAAAATTAAAGATCGATACCAAAACCAACAATGAACTGATAATCGTCTTGCTTAGGCATAAAGCCGCTAGAGTCTGGCTGTGGATTATTGATGCGATCCCAAACGACAGAAAGGTCTAAGTCAAACATGCTGGTTAACTCTATCTCTAGTGTTGCAATTGCATGGTGAGTATAGCCACCGGATTTGTCATTACCATACTGAATACGGTATAGGGTGTTGAAATCGATATCGCTGGTGATTTCGGTGTCATAAACGGTTTCTATCACCATTGCTGCACTACCGTCATCAGTTTTTTCGCCTTCAGCAACTTCGTCAAAACGCGTATAGGTGTATGCCGGACCGCCACTGATACTCCATTCTGTTTTTGAGTTATCTATGATGTTATAACCGAGACCCGAACCGAGTGTAGCTCGATAGGCGATGTTCGAGAAAGGATCCTTATAGACCTCGGCAAACACAGGTCTTAAGTAGAACTGTTTGGAGATAAACCAGTCAAAGTTAGTGTTGATACGGTGATTATTGATGCGGTTTTCGCCATCAGTCTTAGAGTAGTTACCGATATAATCTAAGTTAAAGCGCGACTCAGTGGTTCGACGAATGGTTTTAGCCAGTGCGCTGTAATCTATTTGATCAGTATTACCACTGCGAAAGTTGGCACCTAAGGTGATTTTACTCGACCAGTAATTGGCTTCTGATTGGTCGCCGGCAATTATCGTCATGATCTGGGAGTTATCGAACTCTTCGCCATTGATATACGATTTACCATTTTCTACTAATAGACGGCCTGTTTTGGTCGTAAGGTCGGTGAAACCAATGCTGACTAAACGGCTACTTTGCAGTACTTTTACGTCTTCCCAGTCGATATAGACAGTATCGAGTTCATCACTTTCAAACTCTAGCTTATCGTCATAAAGGTTTTTAATTTCGCCCTTTAATAGCTCAAGTGAAGTCAGTTGTAGCCAATCGTATTTTACATCTACTGGTGGGTAAAGATCTGCAGGTGTTACTGATTGCTGTGGAGTGACTGGTGTAGTCGTGATGTCTTCTGCTGAGAGTGCAGAGCCAGAATAAACAGCCGCGAGACAGCTCGCAGCGATAAGAGTATAGCGCATGTGGTATTCCATTTAGCTCTCCCCGAAGAAGCGATTTCATTGGCTGATTTTATTATTGAGCCTATCAGCTTGATTAAGGTAGAAACTTGCTCTTCAGAGGTCAAGTATTAAACAAGTGTACAATGATTTAGGGGACGATTATAAAGCCTGCTCAAACCATGGCAACATAAACTCGGCAATTGCCGGTTGCGCTTTTTGATTAGGGTGGATGCCATCTCTTTGCATTAAAGATGGATCTGTGACGATTTGCTCCATGAAAAATGGCATAAGGGTGACATCATGCTCTGCCGCGAGCTCTTTATAAACGCTACTAATTTGCGATGCGTATCTTGGGCCGTAATTTGGGGGCACCATGATTTCGCTAAGTAAGACTTTTACTTTTTGAGCCTTGGCAAGCTGGATAATTTTTGTAAGATTGTTTTTCAATTGTTTTGGCGGGAAACCACGTAAACCGTCGTTGCCTCCAAGTTCGACTAATAATAGCTCAGGCTGCGCCGAATCAAGCAGTGCGGGCAGTCTACGTAACCCGCCAGCCGAAGTTTCACCGCTCACCGAGCCATTAATAATGATCTGCTCAGGCATCTTTTCACGTAATAATTGTACCCAACCTTGATCTTCTGGCATGCCATAACTTGCACTTAGGCTATCACCTAGGATTAATATAGGGGCAGCACTCAGCCCAAAACTGCTGAAAACCAATAATAAAACCAAACCGCCGAGTCGGTTTTTGAAGTTGAAGAAGGATTCTATGTCTGAAAATAGCGCCATAACCGTAAGCCACCTAGTTAAATCAGTTGTTACTCAAGAGGGAGAACTGACTATCCTCAACGGCATTAATATGGATGTCAAGCAGGGAGAGAGTGTGGCGATCCTTGGGCCTTCCGGTTCAGGTAAATCGACCTTGCTTGGACTACTTGCTGCACTTGACTCGCCATCGAGCGGTTCGATAAAGCTCGATGGTGTTGCGTTAGAACAATTAAACGAAGAGTCGAAGGCTGCGCTGCGTAAACAAAAGGTCAGCTTTATCTTTCAGTCTTTTATGTTAGTCGATACGCTTAATGCACTTGAGAATGTGATGTTGCCTGCTGAACTTGCAGGTGTAGCTAAGGCAAAAGAAAAGGCTCAAGCTATGCTAGAGCGGGTGGGGTTAAACCACCGACTCAGCCATTTTCCTAACCAGTTGTCAGGCGGAGAGCAGCAAAGGGTCGCCATTGCTAGAGCCTTTATTTGCGAGCCTAAAGTGTTGTTTGCCGATGAGCCGACAGGGAATTTAGACTCGGCCAATAGCGATAAGATTGCCGACATGCTGTTTGAACTTAATCGTGAAAGTGATACGACTTTGGTGCTGGTCACCCATGATATGGAGTTAGCTAGTCGCTGCCAGCGTCAATTCATTATGGACTCAGGGTGTTTGAGCGAAAAACTCGATGCGACAAGTGCAAACACCGAAGAAGAGGTAACAGAAGAGGCTCGCGCATGGAGTTAAGTTTAGCTTGGCGACTGTTTAAAAGGGAGTTATCTCAAGGTCAGCTGTTATTGATCATTCTAGCTATTACCTTGGCGGTATTATCGGTAACAGGCCTTGCGAGTGTAAGTGAGCGCTTGCAGCTGGCAATAAATGGTCAGGCATCAAAGTTTATCGCTGCCGACCGAATCATCGACTCGCCAGAGAAGATAGATCCGCAAGTGTTAGCTGTGGCCGATACGCTTGGATTGTCGCGTGTTGGCAGTATGCAGTTTAACTCTATGGTGTACGCTGGCGATGAGTTTCAGTTAGTCACAGTTAGAGCGGTCGAGCAAGGCTATCCGCTTAAAGGCGATATTGAGCTTAGTGACGGCAAAGCACAGGGCTTACCCAAGGCCAATACCATCTGGTTCGAGACTCGCCTAGGAGGATTATTAGGCTACCCTGAAAAGATTGAACTGGGTAATGCCAACTTTGCTTTATCTCAGGAGATTATTCGCCTACCCGATGCTGGTTTTAATCCGTTTGCATCATCTCCCGTAGTGTTGATGCGCATCGAAGATGTGGAGAAAACTCAGGTAATTCAACCCGGCAGTCGTGTCACTTATCGATACCAGTTTACCGGTGATAGCCAGCAGCTAACGGCATTTGAGGCGCAAGCTAAACCACTGCTTAATACAAGCCAGCGCTGGGTTGATGTGCAATCTGGAGACTCGCCAATTGCAGAGGCGGTAAAGCGTGCAGAGCGCTTCTTATTGTTAGCCAGTTTGCTTGGCATTGCACTGGCCTGCGCCGCAATTGGTATCGCGGCTCAGCGTTATTGTCAGCGTCACTATGACGTAGTGGCCATGCTGAAAACCTTTGGTGCTTCGGCGAAGCAGATAAGAGTGTTGTTTGGCACGCATCTACTGCTCGTTACTGCGGTAGGCGTGGTACTAGGCTTAATCGGTGGTTTTGCTTTAGATTTAGGTATTACCGCGTTTTTACCTGCAGAAATTGCCGCATATTCGCCACCGATTATGCGACCTATTATGCTGGGCTTAGGCACAGGCTTTATTAGTGCGTTTATGTTCTCGGCCTATCCATTAATGCGCTTGTTAGCTATACCTCCGTTACGAGTGTTACAACGTCAGCTTGAGGGATTGCAGCTGGGCATGTGGTTGCACCTCATTTTGAGCCTGAGCGCGATGGCATTGCTTGGTTATTTGTACTCACAAAGCCTCGCATTGACTTTAACTGTTGTAGCCGCTGTTTTATTACTGGGCGTATTATTGAGTGTGCTCGGCTTCTTTATGATCCGTCTCGGTCATAGCGTCGGCATGAAAACCACCAATCCTTTGCAATTGGCGTTAGCGGGGCTGAGACGCCGAGCTAAGCAAAATGCGGTGCAGCTGGTGGGCTTTAGCAGTGCGTTAGTATTGCTGCTGACGATTTTGGCGTTAAGACAAGATTTGTTACTGGAGTGGCAAAAGCAGCTTCCTGAAAATTCACCCAACTACTTTTTAGTCAACATTGCACCAGAAGAAACGCTAACTATTAGTGACTTTTTAGCGCCTCATTTAAAGACTGCACCGGTTATTTATCCGGTAATTAGAGGCCGTTTAACGGCAATTAATAACCAAGTACTGATTTCAAGAGATCAAAAACAAGAGGGCATCGAGGGGCGAGTCGGGATCTCTCGCGAGTTAAATCTAACTTATCGTGACAGCATGCCGCCCAATAACGAGATCTTAGAGGGGACTTTCAATCAAGGTAAGTTTGATGTTTCGGTAGAGTCTGGCGTGGCCGAACGTTTAGAGTTATCGATTGGTGACAGCTTAACTTACACCATAGATAACCAATCGCTTACGGTTAATGTTGCCAGCATTCGTGCTGTTCACTGGGAAACGCTGCAGCCAAACTTCTTTATGATCTTTACTCAAGAAGCATTAGCGCCGTTTGCTTACACCTCTATGTCGAGTTTTCACTTAGATGACTCGCAGCGTGGATTGATTTTAGATTTAATTAAACAGTTCCCAACGGTATCGATTATTGATGTTGGGGCTATGGTGAGCCAGCTCAGGCAAATAATCGATCAGGTCTCACTATCGCTGTCTTTGGTGTTGGTGTTAGTGTTGCTTGCAAGTGCGCTCGTGATGATAGCGCAAACAGAAGCGGGGATGGCGACAAGACAAAGAGAGCTTGCAGTGCTCAGAACCTTTGGGGCCTCAGGTTGGCTGCTGCGTGCTGCAACAGGGCTAGAGTTTGCATTGTTAGGCACTATAGCGGGGATTTTGGCTGTGGTTGTGGCTGAGTTCACTTTATACTTGCTCAAAACTCAGGTGTTTGAACTTAACGTGTATATGCATTGGCCGTGGTGGGGAATCGCCCCGTTATGTGGCGGTTTGGTTGTTGCTACTTTAGGTATTTGGCGCTGTAGGCAATTGCTTAATAAGTCTTGTGGTGAGTTACTGAAATCGCATTAATATTTATTATATTTAAAGGGATAGCTAAGCTATCCCTTTTTTTGGGGTATTAAGGGGGGATAGGCATTTAGCCAAGAAGCTGTTTGAATGCAGCCTCAAGTTCTGGATATTGGAACTCGAATCCTGATGCTAAAGTACGCTTAGGCAAGACATATTGCCCCTCGATTAATAGACTCGACAGCTCACCGAGAATAAGCTTTAGGGCAAATGCAGGCACGGGAATAAAAGCGGGGCGGTTTAACGCATGCCCTAGAGCCTGAGTAAACAGACTATTGCTAATTGGGTTGGGGGCACAAGCGTTATAAACCCCTTCACAACTGGGGTGATTGAGTAAGTGGATGAAAAGGTTAACGAGATCGGATTGATGGATCCAGCTCATGCCCTGGTCGCCATCGGCAATGGGGCCGCCGAGCCCCAATTTAAATGCCGGAAGCATCTTAGCTAAGGCTCCGCCATGTGTGCCAAGTACCAGTCCAATACGAATGATACAAACACGAGTATGTTCGCTCTTTGCTTTTAATGCTCCATCTTCCCAGCGGTGACAAACTTGATGCGTAAACTCGCTCTTGTTTGCACGACTAGGCTGATAGCTTTCATCGACTGTATTTTGCAGTTGATTACCGTAATAACCTACCGCAGAGGCGCTAATAAGGGTAGGAGGTGGTGTGTTACTTTTTAGAAACAGTAAAGAAAGTTGCTCGGTGATCGACCAACGGCTTTCGCAGATAGCAAGTCTTTGCTTTCCGGTCCAACGTTTTGCAGCTATGGGCTCTCCAGCCAAATTAATAACCGCATCGAAGTTATCTAAGTTGTTGAGTTCATCTAATGAGCTCAGATAGTGATGCCTAGCGCCCAGTTTGATGGACGCATGCAGCGGATCACGGCTGAGAATGGTTAATTGATGTTTTGCTGCTAAGGCGCTGACTAATTGCGTACCGATAAAACCACTGGCGCCGGTCATTAATATTTTCATAGTAAAATCTCAGACTTTAAAATTAATTAGCTGATTATCAATACGCTACAGTGCCTAGGTTAGATCTACTGTTTTTGGTAACAAAGCTCCAAAGATACAGAATCTGCGAACCGCAGCGCGTGTGGCTTGTCAATTTCGACTTTGGCAAAATCAACCCAAGGGTGTTCACTGGCTATCTCCAATACTTGGCCAGTCAGGTTCTCAAGTAAAGAAAAGCGGTTGTTTTCAACTAAAGCAATGATCTTTTTCGTAATCGTGCGATAATTCAAGGCATCATCCATATTGTCACTGTTTCTGGCCTTATCTGCGCAGTAATGAATAACAGTATTTATGGTGACATCTTGCTTATTTTGTATTTCGTCTTCTTTGATCCCAATATAGGTGCGTAGCCTAAGGTTTTTTATACGGATCACGGCGATTTCTGGTTTCATATAAAACGATGTCCCTATTGCAGTGTATGTAGAAGCAGTTTATATAACCCTATCAATATTATAGTGAATCAAGAAGGATTTTATTGTAATGAGACGATTTGAAAGTCAAGGCGTAGCCTTTAAAGGCTTCGCTATTTCAGCGTTCATCGTTGTTATTTTAGCGGGAATTAAAGCCGCTAGCCCGATAGTTGTACCTTTTGTACTGTCAGTGTTTATTGCGGTGATCTGTAATCCGATGATCAGTTGGATGACGCGTCACCGTGCGCCCCGTGGTTTGGCCGTGCTGTTGCTGATGGTCTTCATCGTGTTGATGGGGCTATGGCTAGCCTCGGTGGTGGGAACCTCGATAAACGAGTTTTCAAAGCAGCTACCTCTGTATCGCGATCAGTTAATTGAGCAGTTTTCCTGGGTGGTTGAGAAGCTAGCGGCGTTTAATATTCAAATTTCAAAAGAGCAGATCTTGGCTTATTTTGATCCTGGCGTAGCCTTGTCAATGACAACTAACATGTTGTCTGGCGTGGGTAGCGTGATGGCGAACTTATTCTTAATTATTTTGACCGTAGTCTTTATCCTATTTGAATCGAATGGCTTTTCGACCAAGATGCACTTAGCGTTAGACGATCCTGATATGCGCTTAAAGCAGGTTGACCGGTTCTTAAATTCTGTTAATCAATATATGGTGATTAAGACGTTAGTCAGCTTAGCCACTGGCCTTATTATTGGTGTCGGTCTCTACTTTATCGGTGTCGATTATGCCTTGTTATGGGGCGTTATCGCATTCTTGTTTAACTATATTCCTAATATTGGTTCTATTATTGCGGCAATTCCGTCGGTACTGTTGGCGTTTATCCAATTAGGCCCAGGTGCTGCTGGTGGAGTTGCCCTGTTGTACTTAGGTACAAATATGGTGATGGGCAATGCGGTTGAACCTCGCTATATGGGTAAAGGTTTAGGCCTGTCTACCTTAGTGGTATTTTTATCATTAATCTTCTGGGGCTGGTTATTGGGCTCTGTAGGCATGTTGTTATCGGTGCCATTGACTATGATCGTTAAAATAGCCTTAGAATCTAGCTCTGGCGGTCGTTGGTTAGCTGTATTGCTTGGAGACGATGTATCTGAAGAACAGTTACAAGTAGCGAAAGTTATCGCTAATGCTCCTGTGGAGAATATGCAGCTAGAAAACTCTGAATTAGAGCATCCACATCAAGACAGAAATTCGTGAAAAATAGTGAAAAGTGAGTTTGATGCAGTTATTTATTGAAGCAGTAAAGCAAGTTCAGTTATCAGAAGACGTAGGGCGATTATTTCATGGTCGAGGAGGGCGCTTTCAGGGTTGTGAGCATCTTTGTCTCGATTGGTTTTCGCCTGTTTTACTGTTAACCAGTTTTAAAGTATTAGAAAGTGATGAGCTAGATACCTTGTGTACGGCTATTGAACAACGTTGGCTTGAGCTTAGAGGCGATGAGCCACTCAATCTTGTGTTTCAATATCGTCGTGGCGGTGAAACTCACACTGAAATCCTTAAAGGTGGAGTTCCAGAAAAGCATATCGTAACTGAAAACGGTGCTTGTTTTCAGGTGCATCTGTTGCGCGGTCAAAACCACGGCTTGTTCCTAGATATGGCAAACGGTCGTCAATGGGTACGTCAACACAGTGCGCAGAAGAAAGTACTGAACCTATTTGCCTATACTTGTGGTTTTTCGGTCGCAGCCTTGCAAGGTAAAGCAGATGAAGTTGTGAATATTGATATGAGTAAAGGTGCGCTGTCTATTGGCAAGCAAAACCTTATACTCAACGATTTCAAAGCCGGTGCACGTTTTCTTGGCCATGACATCTTTAAATCGTGGGGTAAGCTAACAAAGTTAGGCCCTTACGATTTGATTATTGCCGATCCGCCAAGCAACCAAAAGGGCAGCTTTGTTGCGACTAAGGACTATGCTCGCTTGTTAAAAAGGCTTCCAGAGCTATTAAGTGATGACGGCGATATGCTGCTTTGTTTAAATGCACCAGAGCTGAGTATCGAATTCTTAATGGATCAGGTTAACGAATACAGCCCAAGCCTAGTGTTTTGTGAGCAACTAGAAAACCCTGCTGTGTTTGCAGACGTGGATCCTAACAAAGCCCTTAAGGTGCTGCGGTATAGAAAGCAGTGCTAGTCAATTAAGCTGAGGTTTTGAGGCCAAACATGATGTTTGGCCTTTTTTATGGCTTAACTATTTGGTTTAACTATTAAATTATAATTATATTGCTCTACTTTTATGCATTGCTTGATGAGTTCATTTTAGAGATGACTTTTGATTTTAGAGGGAGAGTAGAGGCGAGTTGAGGGGAAAACGAGAGGCATTAAGCAAAATCATCGTATCTTATAGGTATATTATTTCGTCGTTAAAAAATCCCTGTTAATCACTTTTTTGAATTAAAAACTGAAAGTCTTTCACTTTTGGTGACGATTGGTGGACGTTTTTAATGCTTTTGTGTGAGCTTAAGCCTTTTTTTGCATCGATTTGTGAAAGTTTTTTGTAAGTCGATAAGCAAAGCTGTTATAATCGCCGTTAAAGACAATGCATAATTGGCATGTTTTTAAAAAAGGCAAAATGTCACACTATTGATGGCATGCCTTTGTACCCTACACCTTAATCAAAGATCCGGAGTCGTTATGGAAATTCAGGAATATGAAGGCGCATATTACCAACTACAAGATGAGATGTTAGAGTCTCTACCAGTTGAAATGGATGAAGAAGCGTTTTTAGATTAAGGAAAATCGCTTAAAGCCAGCAGTCGATACTGGTTTTAAAACCAAAATAGCAACCACTAGGTTGCTATTTTTTGTTATCTGGCATGATATAGCCTTCAATAGCCACTGTCATTTATCGCGATTTATCATTAAAAGTGGTCAGCAGCTATAGATTGAAGCTGTTAAAGCTTATCGTTACTTTAAACTACTAACCATTTACCTGCCGCTTTTCAGGCATGATCTCTACTATTATCCAATTTCCATTCTGCTTGTGTAATCGTAGGGTTCGATCATCTATCCAATCCTGACCACCGCGACTTCCTTTGATTTTGACAATGACGGTCACGTCATCGGTAAACTTTCGAAAGAAATCGATATCAACCTCATCTACTTCAAGTTCAACATCAGTCATCGATAGATTGAGTACATAACGTTGTACCGATGCGGCTATATAATAGTGGCCTAAGATCTCTTTGAGTGAATCATCGACATAGAGTTTGGCTTTTTCGACATCTCTATCAACATAAATTGCATTTAAAAAGCCTAGAGAGGTTAATTCTGGCGTGCGAAGGGTTGCTGTATCAGAATTCTTAGGATCATCGCTATGTTGCTCTGAGGGGCTACAAGCGGCTAGGCTTAAGAGGGCTGCTGCAAAAAATACAGATTTAATCATAATATCGAAGATAATGAATTTTGTGCAGTATTACGATTCCTGTGCATTAACGCAAGATTTTCATTTTGATCGGACGAAAAGCTTGACCTAGAGAAGGATCTAAGGCATATCTGTATGAATAACTAAATTATGTTATCCACAGAATCTGTGGACAAGTATGTTGATGACTATTTTCAACTTCTGTAAGCCTATAAAATATAAGAAGTAAATTGGCTGGTTATTTTTTGACTCATTTATCCGTGATAGTGTTTCTTCCATAATTTATCCCCATTTTGTTTCAGTATGATGCTCGGTAAAGATCTAGCGATCCTCTCTGGCTACTCATACCAATCAGTATAAAGATTTGGTCGTCATTCTGGAGCGTTTTTGGCTGCTATCTTCTGCGTTGAATAACCACACAAGGGAACAAGCATTCTTTCAGTTATTCTCCTTGAATTAGTTTGCCAAAAAATGCTTTGAGTAAAGCAACTGCTTAAACAGAACGGTATTACATTAAAGCTAACTTATAAAGAATATTTTCATATTCAGGTATTTTAAATATAGTTTAACAGATGTGTTTTTTATTATTATATTTTCTCATGCAGTCTGGTTTATCAGTTTTAATATCTTTGAGTCTTACCTCACATAATTATATCACTACTTTGTCTTTACTCTTTATATGCGATATTAACATGTAAGGTTTGATTCTATGTGGTGAATGGTTTTGATGGATAATAAAAAACAAGATAAATGCATCTTTAAACCTTGTTTGGAACTAAATGATTTAGCAAATGAGTTAGGCTTTCTTGCAGCAATATACTTTGTTGACTTAGAGCCGGGAACATTTTGTACTGAGAGTAAACGTGGTGTTCAAGGTGGCTATAAGAAGCTTAATGTTGTTGTTCACTCTGACCAAATAGTTAAACAGTATTGTGATGAATATTGGCGTAAATATGTGAAGGAAGATCCATATTTTTTGCAGTCTAAAAAGTTACACTCTTATTTATGGCCATATGAAACGGGTCACTTGCCTCAGCCAAAAATATTGCAGATGATGCAAGTGTTTGGCTACAGAAGTAAGTTGTCAATATGTTTCCCTTTGTATTCTAATAATTCAGTAAGAGGTTGGTTTATATTGCTTTCTGACCGCACTGAATTAGAAAATAAAGAATGGTATTTACGGTTCCAGTCGCAAATTGAAAGGCGCTTAAAAGAGTTTCACCTTGAAGCAATTGATCTATGTTCGGAGCAAGTTTTTCCATATCAAGAGCTAGGAGTTGTGACAAAGAAAGGTCGCAGCGTTTTATCATTAATCGCAGAAGGCTATACGCGAACTCAAGTATCTGAAATGTTATTTATGTCTGAACGAGGAGTTGATTATCATATTGACAAGTTAAAGTTGACGTTTGATTGCAGTAATGTCACATCATTAATCGCAAAGTCTGTAAGGCTTAAAGTTATTTAAAATTTAGGTGGGAATGAGAGTGAATAAGATTTATCAATCCAACGCCAGAGCTTGGGTTGAGTTTTATTAAAATTATTATAGTAAGCAGTATTTGTAATGTGTAAATAAAGTATTGTTGTTTTCTTTATGTTTGTCACTGTGATATGTCATAGTTTTTTTACTTGGTTGGAATTTATCCTAGTTTGTCACGCCATCTGTGATTTTATGTTGTTAATCACAAGAATAGATGCTTATTGAAGCTCTATGAGATCTCCTAAATATCCAGAATTAATAGTTGCTTATTATGCGTCTTGTTCTCTGAATGAGAAACAACAATAAGCGTTATATTAAAACGTTGGAGATGAATGATGAAATTTAGAAAACTTGGCTTAGCATCACTATTAAGTGTGATGTTTGGCTCTTTAGTCGTAGGCTGTGGCAGCGATTCAGATAGTGATTCAGACAATAGTGGAGCGGTAACGCCCCCGGATGCGTCTCAAGACCATCCGCATCCTCATGTTTTTGGTAAAGTTCAAAATAGTAATTTAGAAAAGGCAACATTCCACCTTTATTGGGGGATACCTAAGCCAACACCGACAGATTTACCTATTCAAATCACAGGTGCAGAGGTGATTGATTGGCTTGACCGTAATTATGGTGGTGAGGCAATCATTAACCAGCATAAGAAAGTATGGAAAAAAGGCAATTTTTCTACATTTGATGTTGCAGCTTATGCTGCTGATGAGTTGTCTGAGCGGGTTTGTCATCAATGGAAGGGAACAAAGGATTGTGATTTAGAGTTTTCTTTTACATGGAACCCTGCACGCCAAACTCATGACTTGGTCGTTAATGGTGAAAATAACTGGAATCATAGTTATTGGTATTGGTCTGGGGATGATGGTGATCATGGTGGTTTACAGAATTTAGAATATTTTGGCCAAATTCGCATGGATGAAACGAGATCTGATGACAAGATCAACATTGGTATTCATCCAGTCGATGATCTTGAGCAACATATTACCGCACAAAAAACGGAAGTGGCTCGTTTAGAGGCTAACGGCGGGCAAGTGATTATTCCACTCATCAATGTCCAGACCAAGTGGCGTAATGATCCTAATGTAGATTTTAAACAGTGGTATATCACTGGAACAGACTGCGCTGGTAACCCATCAAACTACTGTTTCTCGCCTGATGAAAGCTTAGCCATGATTGATGCAAATGGTAAGCCTATGTCTCATATGGGCAAGGTTGATGAAGAGGGCAATTTCAGCAGCTGTGGTATCACAGGCGGTAAGTGTAATGACAAACGTTATGACTACACAATTAAGAACCTTAAGGTGAAGGCTCATAATATTCGTCCAGATATTTATTATGATGGCGTGATCACCATGGCAGACGTGTTGTTATCACTTAACGATCATGAAGATCATAACGGCAAGCACAGTGGAACGATGAATTTCTGGCCGATTTTGGCAACGGAATCTAACCCAGAAAGTTTTGCTTTTGAATCACTCGATGGACTATATGCTTCAGGTAATCATGGTTGGTTATTTGATTGGGGTGAAGTGAATAACTCGCATTTCTACTTCGACTCACCACACATAATGCCGGATAAAGTGGTACTTGGTAGCCCTGAGTTGATTAAGTGGCGTTATGCGTCGTTCTATGATTCGTATGGCGAGTGGCAAAAGTTCATGGCCTATGACTTGAACGACCCATATAAGAATACTCGACATAATGTGAAAACCGCTGAGTGGCCACTTGATGCGAGCCATTTTGGTTGGAAGGTCGCTGACTGTGCTCAGTGTCATACTACTGCAGATATGGATTTTGAGTGTACTAAGCAGCTAGACGAGCCTGGATTACTTGAACCAGCTAAATGCGCTGAGTGTCATGGTGCTAACGGTGCTCGTGATGGCCATTTAGAAAAAGCAATGTGCGTACGCTGTCATATTGATCTTGTTGGCCATGGTGATGCGCTGACAAACAAGCAGGTTCATCCATTTGGCGAATTTGGCAGTGGTCTAAGTAAGACAATGTCAGATCCATACTCATGTGTGAGTTGTCATCAAAATGAGCATGATGTATTGGTTGGCGGTAAGTAATCGCTTCATTTCGTTTAATTAAAAGTATCTAAAACAAAAAAGCCTGCAGATGCAGGCTTTTTTATTCAAGTGCTAAAACAAACAGCTAATTAAGCTTGTTCGTTTTGTGCCGCTTGAATCGCTGTTAGAGCGATAGTGTAAACGATATCGTCTACTAGCGCGCCGCGTGAAAGATCGTTCACTGGCTTACGCATGCCTTGCAGCATTGGGCCAATAGAGATCAAGTCAGCACTACGTTGTACCGCTTTGTATGTTGTATTACCCGTGTTTAGATCTGGGAATACGAATACAGTCGCTTGACCAGCAACAGGGCTGTTAGGCGCTTTAGAACGTGCAACGTTTGGCATAACTGCCGCATCGTACTGTAGTGGACCGTCGATCATTAGATCTGGACGTCTTTCTTGAGCAATACGAGTCGCTTCACGTACTTTATCAACATCAGAACCTGTACCTGAACTACCGGTAGAGTAACTGATCATTGCAACGCGTGGCTCAATACCGAATGCAATTGCAGATTCTGCAGATTGAATCGCGATATCAGCTAACTGCTCAGCGGTTGGATCTGGGTTAATCGCACAGTCACCGTAGATGTATACTTGATCAGGCATAAGCATGAAGAAGATTGAAGATACTAGGTTTGAACCTGGCGCAGTTTTGATCAACTGTAGTGGTGGACGAATTGTGTTAGCTGTGGTGTTAACCGCACCAGAAACAATACCGTCTACTTCGCCTTGAGCAAGCATCATAGTACCCAGTACCATGTTGTCTTCTAATTGCTCTTTAGCAACAACTTCAGTTAGGCCTTTGCCACGACGTAGTTCAACCATAGCTTCAACATAACGGCTACGTGATGTTTCAGGATCAACGATTTCTACGCCGTCACCTAATACAACACCTTGCTGGCTAGCAATACGTTCGATCTCTTCGCGGTTACCTAAAAGAACACAACGAGCGATACCACGTTCAGCACAAATAGCTGCAGCTTCGATTGTTCTAGGCTCATCACCTTCTGGTAGCACAACAGTCTTACGCGCTGCACGAGCAAGTTCGGTTAGCTTGTAACGGAATGCTGGTGGTGATAAACGGTGCTCACGTGGAGAGTTCTTAGTGATACTCTCAACCCAGTTTTGGTCGATGTGGCTTGCAACGTATTCTTGAACTTGTTCAATACGTACCGCGTCATCTACAGGCACTTCGTGATCGAAACGCTGGATGTTTAGGGCTGTTTGCCAAGTGTTAGTATCGATTAAGAATACTGGTAGGCCAGTTTCAAAAGCTTGTTCACAAAGCTCCATGATCTGTGGCTCTGGCTCATAACCGCCTGTGAGTAGTAGTGCGCCAACTTTTACGCCATTCATAGATGCAAGACATGCAGATACGATAACGTCTGAGCGGTCGCCTGAAGTCACAAGTAGTGAGTCAGTTTTAATATGGGTAACCATATTCGGGATGCTACGTGCACAGAAAGTCACTTTACGCATACGGCGAGTGTTCATCTCACCAGCGTTGATGATTTTAGCGCTTAAGTGCTTAGCAAGATCTGATGCACGTGGGGCAACAAGATCTAGGTTGTAAGGCACGCTACCTAAAATACGTAGTGGGCTCTTACCTGGAAGTTGGAACATACTTGCTGCGTCTGGACGCGGCATTTCGTCATGATCAAATACTTCTGATAGGTCAGGGCGCGCGCGACCTTCGTCATCAACTGGTGCGCCAATTTTATTGACGATAGCACCAATTAGACGCTTGTTTTCAGATCCACCCCAAGAGTTATGAGAAATCTCTAGGCGGTTCATTAATGCTGTAGCGCTTTCGTTGCCAGGTGTTGCAACAAAAATGATGTCTGCATCAAGTGCTTTAGCGATTGCGTGGTTAACATCGCTAGAGAAAGGGTGATTACGAGTTTGTACCAAACCTTCAACGATCAAGGTTTCTGTATCATCAGCACATTCTGTTGCACGAGCAATGATCTGCTCCATCAACACGTCAGTTTGGTCTGCACGAATTAGCTTTTCTGCATGTTCCATCTCGAATGGCTCGAGTGGATTAACAGTTGGAGACTTGCTCAGAATAGTCGTAGAGCGCTCTGGACCATTGTCGTTTGGACGCTGTTGGGCGATAGGCTTGAAAAAGCGAACTTTAACGCCATGGCGTTCAAGTGCACGAACCATACCTAGGCTGATGGAAGTTAAACCAACGCCGGTACCCACTGGAATGAGCATAATGTTACGAGACATATTGACCTCTTGAAACTCGGTGATGCCATACAAAGTATGACTAAAATCTTTTACTGCGCTAACTACGGCTAATACAAGGTATTAGCCGTATTTTTTTTCTTTATTACTTGATTAGCTCGATTGCGTCTTGCGCAATAACCCACTCTTCATTAGTAGGGATAACCATAGCAACAGTACCTTCGTCAGTCGTGATCTGACCACCGTTACCAAAGCGAGCAGCAGCGTTACGCTCTTTATCAACGTTGAAGTTGAAGATTGCTAGAGAGTTAAGTACTTTCTCACGGATTAGGTCAGAGTTTTCACCGATACCACCAGTGAATACTACAGCGTCTAGACGCTCTAGTGGCACAGTGTAAGAAGCGATGTACTTAGCTAGACGGTAGCAGAAGATTTCTAGTGCTAAAGTTGCGCCTTTATGACCGCTTTCAAAACCTTCTTCGATGCCGCGGCAATCGTTAGTTAGTTCTGAAATGCCTAGCAGACCACTTTGCTTGTTAAGTACAGACTCAACTTCATCAAGTGTGTAACCTAAACGGTTAACTAGGTGGAAGATAACTGAAGGATCAACGTCACCACAACGTGTACCCATTACCAAACCTTCTAGTGGAGTAAGACCCATAGAAGTATCTACACTCTTACCGCCTTTGATAGCAGTAACAGATGCGCCGTTACCTAAGTGAGCACAAATGATGTTTGTGTCAGCTTCGTCTTTACCTAGTGCAGCAGCAGCTTCGCGGCTGATGAATAGGTGGCTAGTACCGTGCATGCCATAACGACGAATAGCGTTTTCGCGGTATAGCTTGTATGGAAGTGCGTAGATGTATGCTTTTTCAGGCATAGTCTGGTGGAACGCAGTATCAAACACAGCTACTTGTGGTAGTGATGGGAAAGATGCTTGTGCAGCACGAATACCAATCAGGTGAGCCGGGTTGTGAAGCGGTGCTAAAGTTGCACAATCTTCGATACCGTGAATAACTGATTCGTCAATGATTACTGAGCGAGTGAATTTCTCACCGCCGTGTACAACACGGTGACCAATTGCTTGGATCTCTGCAGCGATTTCTGGGTGAGCACCTAGAATGTCGTTAACAATGTATTCAACAGCTTCTCTGTGAGCAGTGAAAGCACCTAGGCTAGCTTCACTTTTCTGGCCGTTAACTTTCCATTTGATTCTTGAATCTTCAAGACCAAAACACTCAGCTAGACCTGAAATTTGGTCATCGCCAGTTAGCGCATCAATAACTGCAAACTTTAGAGATGAACTACCACAGTTAAGTACCAGTACCAGTTTGTTTGACATGTTTAAACCTTTCGCAATAAATGGTGAAGTCGTTTGACTTACCGAATAACAAAACTTCTTATGGCAACTATAGCCGAAGTCGTAAAGTATGCTCTTTAAAGGAGCAAAATTTGTTTCTTACTCAGCGCTAGCCCTTGGGGCAAGCTGGATGTTTATGCTAAAGTTAGGCTGTATTATTATTTATAGGTGCCATCTTTGAGCATTCAAGTTCTCAAAACCTTAGGTGAAGGTCGTCGTTATATGAAGACCTGGCCAATGGTTCGACAACTCAGTTTTTACTTTCCTGAGTATCGCGTTATGCGAGCCACTAAACTTGCGCTACCGTTAATGCCACTTTTGGGTTTATTAGCGGCTGCAAGCCAGTTGTATCTGCATGGCTGGAGTTATTTACCCCAGGCGATAACTATCGCTTTATTCTTTATTAGCTTGCCTATTCAAGGCTTACTTTGGTTAGGTTGGCGTTCTCGCCATCCATTGCCACTTTCATTACTTGATTGGGGCAACCAATTGTCGACAAAATTAATCCAATTGGGGGTTAATTGCCGACCGCTTGGCGCTAAAGCGTGTTATTTCGATATGGCGCTAATATTAAAAGCAGCATTCGAGCGTTTAGACGCAAGCTACTGGGAAGAGCTTTAGCACTTCCCGTTTTCCCCGCAATAATTAATAAACTGCGTTAATACCTAAATTGGTAAAAGTCTGTTTTATCTGTTCCATGGTTTCAGTGCTTGGTGGAGAAATATCATTAAGTTCGTATTTCTGTCCCATTGCTTCCCACTTATGCTTACCTAGCTCGTGATAAGGGAGTAACTCAACCTTTTCCACGTTAGTCATAGGCTGAATAAATTCAGCTAACGCTTGAGCTGAAGGTATATCGTCGGTATAGCCACCGACAACCACATAGCGAATCCAGGTTTTTTGCCCACGCTTGTGCAGGTATTCTGCAAACTGCAACGTGCGCTGGTTGCTGACATTTGTCAGATCGATATGCTTTGCATCATCAATCTGCTTGATATCTAGCATCACCAAATCTGTGTTATCGAGTAACTCATCGATAATAGGTGTGTGTTTGCGAACAAAACCGTTGGTATCAAGACAAGTATGAATACCTTCTTTCTTACAGGCTTTGAAAAGTTCAGCTACGAAGTCAGCTTGTAAAATTGCTTCTCCGCCGCTTGCGGTCACACCACCGCCACTGGCTTCAAGAAAAGGTCGATAACTAATGATTTGACTCATTAAGTCATCGACTTTCATTTCTTTACCACCGTGTAAGTCCCAAGTGTCGCGGTTATGGCAGTATAGACAGCGCATTAAGCAGCCTTGCATAAAGGTGATAAACCGAATGCCTGGACCATCTACTGTTCCAAAAGATTCTATTGAATGAATCCGACCGATAACTGCCATCTATACTCCTGTGTAGCTGATGCAGGCATAGCCTAGCATCAGCTCAATCGACACTTAATTAAACTTACAGACCTTTAGTAAAGGTACGGGTAATAACGTCTTGCTGTTGCTCTGGTGTTAGCGAGTTAAAGCGTACTGCGTAACCAGAAACACGGATAGTTAACTGTGGGTATTTATCTGGGTTAACTACTGCGTCTTCAAGCATTTCGCGGTTCATAACGTTAACGTTTAAGTGTTGACCACCTTCACGGTTATCGTTGTGAGCGAAGTAACCATCCATAAGCGCTGCAAGGTTAGTCTTACGTGCATCATCATCTTTACCAAGTGCGTTAGGTACGATAGAGAATGTGTAAGAAATACCGTCTTGAGCGTGAGCAAATGGTAGTTTAGCAACAGATGTTAAAGAAGCGATAGCGCCTTTTTCATCACGACCGTGCATTGGGTTAGCACCTGGAGCAAATGGCGCGCCAGAACGACGACCGTCAGGTGTGTTACCCGTCTTCTTACCGTAAACAACGTTAGAAGTAATGGTTAAGATAGACTGAGTTGGGATCGCGTTACGGTACATCTTCATGCTACGGATCTTAGCCATGAAGCGCTCAACTAATTCAGTAGCGATATCATCAACACGTGGGTCGTTGTTACCGAACTTTGGATAGTCGCCTTCGATGTCGAAGTCTACAGCAATGCCGTTTTCATCACGGATTGGCTTAACAGTAGCGTACTTGATAGCAGCTAGAGAGTCAGCAGTGATAGAAAGACCAGCAATACCACAAGCCATAGTACGACGTACGTCTCTGTCATGAAGAGCCATTAGAGCAGATTCATAAGAGTACTTGTCGTGCATGAAGTGGATAGCGTTTAGCGCAGACACATATTGTGTTGCTAACCAGTCCATCATAGTGTCTAAACGACCCATAACGTCATCGTAGTTTAGTACTTCGTCAGTGATTGGAGCTGACTTAGGACCGATTTGAGCGTTAAGTTTTTCGTCAACACCGCCGTTGATTGCGTAAAGCATAGTCTTAGCAAGGTTTGCACGTGCGCCGAAGAACTGCATGTGCTTACCAACAACCATTGGGCTCACACAACAAGCGATAGCGTAATCGTCAGATTCAAAATCTGGACGCATTAGGTCATCGTTTTCGTACTGGATAGAGCTAGTATCGATAGATACTTTAGACGCGTACTTCTTGAAGTTTAGCGGTAATTGCTCAGACCAAAGAACCGTGATGTTCGGCTCTGGGCTAGGGCCCATGTTGTACAATGTGTGTAGGAAACGGAAGCTAGACTTAGTAACCAATGTACGGCCGTCAAGACCCATACCAGCGATAGACTCAGTCGCCCAGATTGGGTCGCCAGAGAATAACTCATCGTATTCTGGAGTACGTAGGAAACGAACCATACGTAGCTTCATTACGAAATGGTCTACCATTTCTTGAGCTTGTTGCTCAGTGATCACGCCATTCTTAATGTCGCGTTCAATGAAGATATCTAGGAAGCTAGAAGTGCGGCCTAAAGACATAGCCGCGCCATTTTGGCTCTTAACAGCAGCTAGGTAACCGAAGTAAGTCCACTGGATTGCTTCTTTAGCATTAGTCGCAGGTAGAGAGATGTCGAAGCCGTAGCTTGCTGCCATCTTCTTCATTTGACCTAGTGCTTTGTGCTGCTCTGCAATTTCTTCACGAAGTTGCATGGTGTAAGACAAGTCTACGCCAGTTTCGAAATCAGACTGTAGTGATCCGAATTGAGCAAATTTTTCTGCCATTAGGAAATCAATACCGTAAAGCGCGATACGACGGTAATCACCAATGATACGACCACGGCCGTATGCATCTGGTAAACCAGTCAATACGCCAGACTTACGACAACGCATGATTTCTGGAGTGTAGATATCAAACACACCTTGGTTGTGTGTCTTACGTAGCTCTGAGTATACGTATTTTACGTCAGCGTCTAGTTCACGGCCGTATGCAGCGCAAGAACTTTCAACCATACGAATACCACCGTTTGGCAACATAGCGCGCTTAAGCGGTGCTTCTGTTTGTAGACCAACGATAGTTTCTAGATCTTTAGTAATGTAACCAGCTTCGTGAGAAGTGATAGTTGATACACGTGAAGTATCAAAATCTACAGGAGCGTGAGTACGGTTCTCTTCCTTAATACCAACCATAACTTTGTCCCAAAGTTCGGTTGTTGCTTCAGTAGCACCAGCAAGGAAAGACTCATCGCCTTCATAAGGAGTGTAGTTAGCTTGAATAAAGTCACGCACATTGACTTCAGTTTTCCAATCGCCAGCGGTGAAACCTTCCCACGCGGCTGCAAACTGTTCAGTTTTTTCGGTCATCGTACAATTACCTTCTGTTTGAGATAAGGTTGTTGGGGTATCGAAATAGGCTCTAAATGAGGCGTGCGATACACCAATAGTAAATTCTTAAACACGTTATATGCTAATTCATATGGACGCGTTTCGAAGTAATTTCACTTCGCAGTAATCTGTTCAGTTCAATTGTCTTGTATTCTTCAGCACTCATCTCTGGCTGAAGATTAAAATTGGTAAGACCAATTAACCATGAATATATTAGCATAACCTAGGATGCACTGCACCCAAATCAGCTTGCAATTGCTTTAGAAATGCAAAAACTGTTACCAAGGTAGCAGTTTTTGAACAATTGACGCTTTATCAGTCTTAGCTTAATTGCTTGCGCGTAAAATTGGTCTGATTTTCGCAAGATTGCTATAGGTAAGAATAAACCCGTTAGCAAGCCTAGTGTTTTAGTCCCTTTCTAGAAAATAAAACCACTAGAATTAGAGCCTCTTCATGATTCAATAGTATGACTGCGGTATGAATTATAGATTAAAAAAACACCTGGATGAGTTGTAGGCGCTAGGTGTTTTTTTCATTGTTTCTTTGTCGGGGGTAGTGTGTGGCTTACCTTCTTAAGCTAAAGCCTAGAAGCGACGCTGCAAATCATTTTTATGACTGCTGGCCTTTAAGGTTTAGCTTATCTATTTTGAAGTTATTTTGAAGTTTGTACTGACAGCACTGGGTTACAGATAGGCTGTTTAACTGTATTGCCCTCGTTAAATTCTGTGTAGGTTATTGTGTATTTAGCTTACTTAGGCTGACGAGTTGTTGCTTAGCGCAGTTTCATGCTAAGGGATTGGCAGCTTGAAAGTATTAGCAACAAATGAAGCAACCAAGTGAGGGTTGTGAGAAACAGCTTATGCCGATTAGCGCATAAATCATGACATAAAGTTAACCTCAATAAATATAGCAGGGTGAGTGCTAATTAGATGTTCAATTTTTCTAACATAAACCAGCTAAAACCTCTGTTAAAGCTATCCTAATACTGCATATCTGCAAAGGTTAACCTGCCAGTAGCAGGGAGAGCTTCAATGCATGTGATTATGTCAATTTTTACCAGTTCAGCTGGGCTCTAGCGCAATAAAAACCATTATAATTAGATCTAGATTAAACTATGATCATATTTCACTATATTAGTAAGGCGTTTTTAATGCCTTTAGATTACAGCTATGTTATCTTGTTTTACTTAAAGTAAAATTGGTATGACCAATTTACCTGTTAATTTTGACTTAATGATACTCGTTGATTTTACTGAGCTGTTTTCTAAGCTTGTTTTACTGTAAGTGATTGATGATTACTGTTGTTGTGGAGAAAGTTTATGTTATTTGTATTCGGTTTTGACAGAAGTAGTGGCGCTAGGTGGGCGAAATGACAGTGAGTAATCAACCTAGCAAAAATGCTCAAGCTGAAAAGCCACTTCAAGCGCCAATTAATAGTACTCCAGCTAAATTAAGCCTAGTTCAACAAGCTGCGAGTTACGGTGCTGATAAAGTTGTTAAAGCGAAGAGTCAATCTTTTGGGCTGGCAATTTTTGCGGGTGCCTTTATCGCACTAGCGTTTGTTTTTTACATTACAGTCACTACTGGCAGCCAAGGTTCATGGGGACTGACTCGTTTTATTGGTGGGCTGGCCTTCAGTTTAGGTCTGATTCTTGTGGTAGTTTGTGGCGGTGAGTTGTTTACCAGCACAGTGCTAAGCAGTGTGGCATGGGCTCAGAAAAAGGTGAGTACCCTAGCAGTAATGAAGTGTTGGGCACGTGTGTATGCCGGTAACTTTGTTGGTGCTATGTTGATGGTGCTACTTATTAGCCTTGCTGGCATGTATCAGCTTGATGGCGGACGCTGGGGCTTAAGTGCACTCAATATTGCACAGCACAAGCTGCACCATAGCTGGACCCAAGCTTTCGTGCTCGGTATTTTATGTAACATGATGGTGTGCCTTGGTGTATGGATGACATTTGCAACTAAAGATGTACTGACTAAGGTGGTGTTACTGATGTTGCCTGTTGCTATGTTTGTTAGCAGTGGTTTCGAGCACAGTATAGCGAACATGTTCATGGTGCCACTTGGGATCACTATTCAACAGTTTGCCGAACCAGCCTGGTTTGATGCGCTGAATATCAGCCGTGAGCAGTATGCAGACCTGACCGTAATGAATTTTGTTTTCAATAACTTGATACCAGTTACCTTAGGTAACATAGTCGGTGGTGGTGTGTTTGTTGGCTTAGGCTATTGGTTGGTTGAAAACAGTTCTAATAGCACTTCAGTTCAGTCAGCTCCTGAGCTAGTTGAAAATAAACCGGCTGATGAGACTAAGCAGGTTAAGACTGGAACCAGTGCCGAAGGTTAAGCTTGGTTATAGTTCGAGTCTATCGAAAACTGAATAGCGCGATATAAACATTTAGCTCAGCAGGTGACCATCGAGTTTGATGGTAAAAGCAGTTCACTGATATGAACTGCTTTTTTATTTGCTTTAATATGCTGCGAGTCAATTTCGCCATCTAATCTGTTTTTAAATAGCATTTTTTGTGATTTAGCCGCTTAGTGACTACTGGTATCGTCAGATATTATTGATTAAAATTAGCGGCTCAAATCTGCTTTACTGCGACGGTCTTTCATTCATGAATATGCTGACCAAAACCTCATTAATACTCACTTTTAGCTACTTTGCTCTATGGTGTTTTGGCCCCCTCTGGCTCAATGAGATGGGCAACTGGTTTGGCTTACCCCTATGGTTTTGGTTTTCCTGTATCGGCGCGCCTGTTCTGTTGATAGTGAGTCTTAGCTTTTTGCTTACTAAGCTTGCTGACACGGTTGTAGAGAAAGACGATGACTAGTTTGTTGCCTGTGTTAATTTATCTTGCTTTAAGTTTGGTCATCACTCGAGTATGGAGTGCGCGTCAATCAAAGCAATCTCAGCAGCTGTGTGATGATAAAGCTAAGCGATTCTTTATTGGTGGGGCCTTTCTTAGCGGGCCATTATTAGCACTTACTTTGGTTGCTACCTACACCAGTGCTGGCTCGTTTATTGGTGGCCCTGGAGCTGCCTATAAGTTCGGTTTGGGATGGGTCTGGTTAGCTGTGATCCAGGTTCCGGTGGTCATTCTTACCTTAGGTGTTTTAGGGCCTAAGTTTCTCGCGCAAAAACAGCAGTACAGCACCATTATTGAATGGCTTGATCATCGTTTTCAAAATAATTACTTAAGTGCGGTTGCCATGCTTAGCTTAGTCGTGGGGTTTATCGCGATGATCTCTGTGCAATTCATTGGCGGCGCCCGCTTACTCTCTGGTGTAACAGGGATCAGTTATGAACTAGGTTTAGGGGTCTTTGTGCTCACGGTCTTAGCCTATACCTTAACAGGTGGTTTCAGGGCGGTAGTGCTGACTGACGCTCTGCAAGGTATGGTGATGTTATTAGGGTTAATCATCTTACTACTTGTCATACTGACTCAACCTGAGCTAAGCACTCAGCTTGCTCAAGAGACGGCCAAAGCGCCGCAGTTATTGAGTCCTCATGGCGTTGATGATTTTCTAGGCTGGCCTATGATGCTGTCATTCTGGGTATTGATTTGCTTTGGCACCATGGGGTTGCCGCATACTATTGTTAGACTACTGGCGGTTAAAGATCGGCAGTCGTTAAAAAAAGGCATGCTGTGGGGCACCATAATTTGCTTCTTAATGACGCTGCTGCCACATTTGTGTGGTTTCTTAGGTCGGGCACTGTTTCCTGATCTAACGGTACCTGATCAGATCATGCCAACCTTAATCGCTCAATTGATGACTCCATTTTGGGCTGGGATCTTACTTGCCGCGCCAATAGCAGCAGTGATGTCATCAGTAGACTCCATGTTGCTTCAATCCGCAGTGAGTATTGTTCGCGATGGCGTGGTGAAAGCTAGGCCAAAAATGGGGCCGACAATGCAGGTTCGTTTGACCCAGGTAGTGATGGTGTTTATTACCGCACTTGCATGCTTCTGGGCGATAAAGCCACCAGATATGATAGTTTGGATTAACTTAGCTGCCTTTGGTGCCCTACAGGCGGTTTTTTTATGGCCTATCATTGCGGGATTATTCTGGCCAAGTGTTAATGGGCATACTGCTCTAGTTTCAATGTGTAGCGGTATGCTTAGCTATTTGGTGCTTCAGTTACAAGCACCACTGATTTTCAATATCCAGCCAATTGTCCCAGCATTGCTATTTTCGTTACTGATGTTGGTTATAAGTCACTTTATTAGCAAATCCTTTGTTAAAAGAACCGTCTCCGCCGGTTAAAATTGATGGTGACCTTGGCTAGCCAACGGTCTGCCATTGGTTTATATTTGCCGCCATATAATAATAAAATGGTGGCGAAATGGACCCTATTACCCCTTCTAATACACTTGAGGATCAGCCTGTTACTACTAGAGTAACGTGGAAAATGCCTGATACTTTAGTCATTATCTTCTTCGTCGCCATTGCGGCGGGCATTCTTACTTATTTTGTTCCTATTGGTTCATTTCAAACCCAAGATGTGAGTTATGTAGTCGATGGCGTAGAAAAGAGCCGCAGTGTTATCGATCCTGACTCTTTCGTTTATGAGGTTGATGATGGCGGCGAGCCTATCTTAAAGCCTGTCGCGATTTTTGAAGGACACGGCGGAGTCGGCTTCTTTAACTTTGCTTTTGAAGGACTCGTGTCAGGCTCTAAATGGGGCAGCGCCATTGGTGTCATCATGTTTATGCTGGTTATTGGTGGTGCTTTTGGCATCGTAATGGCTACCGGCACCATAGATAATGGTATTTTAAAGCTTATCGACCGCACTCGCGGCAATGAAGCCCTGTTTATCCCGGTGATTTTCACTCTATTTTCCCTTGGTGGAGCCGTATTTGGTATGGGGGAAGAGGCTATAGCGTTTGCGATTATCATCTGCCCATTGATGATCCGCTTAGGGTACGATGGCATTTCTACCGTGATGGTGACCTATGTGGCGACTCAGATAGGCTTCGCTTCGTCTTGGATGAACCCCTTTAGTGTGGCTATCGCACAAGGGATCGCCGGTGTGCCAGTGCTTTCTGGTTCAGGCATGCGTTTTGTTATGTGGGCTGGTTTTACCTTGATGGGGCTTATCTTTACCATGCGGTATGCCGCTAAAGTTAAAGCGACTCCTAGCCATTCTTTTAGTTACCAAAGTGATAACTACTTTCGAGAAAACCTAAAACACAGCAAGCTTGAAAGTCGTTTCAACTTAGGTGATATCTTAGTATTACTCACCATCTTCGCAACGGTCGGGTGGATCATCTGGGGCGTGATAGCCAAAGCCTGGTTTATCCCAGAGATAGCTAGTCAATTTTTCACTATGGGTATTATTGTCGGCATCATTGGTGTTGTTTTTAAGCTTAATAAAATGGACATTAATACCGTGGCAGTAAGCTTTAAGCAGGGCGCAGCGACTATGCTAGAGCCTGCGGTATTAGTGGGCTGCGCATCGGGGATCTTGTTGTTGCTTGGAGGCGGTGATGCCTCAACTCCAAGTGTACTTAATACTATACTCAGTAAAGCGGGAGAGTTTATCGGTCAGCTTCCAAGCGTGATGTCCGCTTGGTTTATGTTTGTATTTCAGTCGGTGTTTAACTTCTTCGTGACTTCAGGCTCAGGACAGGCAGCACTTACCATGCCGTTGATGGCCCCTCTTGCTGATTTGGTAGGGGTCACTCGTCAGGTTGCAGTGTTGGCGTTCCAACTCGGGGATGGCTTTACTAACGTATTGGTGCCAACTTCGGCATCACTAATGGCGACGTTAGGCGTATGTCGTGTTGATTGGGGTCAGTGGCTTAAGTTTATCTGGCGCTTTATGCTAGCGCTATTTACTGTTTCAAGTGCTATCGTGATTGGCGCGCACTATATGGGATTCAGTTAATAGCAATATAGGCTTGTTAGTGGTTAACGCATAAAAAAACGGCATCTTGGATGCCGTTTTTTATTGCCTACGCTACCTCTTCATCATTGCTGTGCTAGCAACAATACTTGATTTGTAATGGAGCAAATACCTAACAGCTACGTAGCTAACCACTAGTGTCGCTATGATTAATTCAACTTTTGCAGTGATCAGTAGATCAACAGATAAGTTACTCATACCGTAAGTGGCAACGAGCCAATGTACAGTTTTAAATAAAGCGGTGGCACCGATAACCATAGGGAAGGTAAAAGCTGCATAGCCAGGTGAAAATGGTAGTTTGAGTAAGTGAAAGAAAGCGAGATATATAACGCTTGTCATCAAAAGTGCGAGGGTAAGCAACACCCCAACGACAATGATTGATGGTTCACTGGATATGGTTAGGTATCCAGCTAATGATAAGCTCGCTGGCGCAGCTAGAATTGCGATAGTCGGTTTAGCGGCATCGGCAATTGGCTCACAGAAAATCAATCGATAAAGCATAACGGGCAGCATGACAAGGTAACTCACCATACCAAAAGTAAGAATGCTATCGGCTAGCCATTGATATTGCATTTCAGAACCGTGAGGGAAAGATACGGCCGCAACGATGATCCCAATAGGGGGGACGAACCAACTTGGCACCATGTGGTCAAGTTTAAAATCGATGGCTCGGTAGTAGACAAACATACTTAAAAACACAATATGAATGGCGATAGCTACTAGCCATAGCGCCACGCCTACAGCATGATTAAATTGCCCTAGCGCTGCTGATACCACCATTAGTCCCATTGCGAAGGTGGGAATAACGCTACCGACGACCGGATGAGTGAGTTCTTCAATAAGTACTCTTGGGTGAAGCACAAATTTGGCCACTAACATAAGTAACAGCACTGCAGCGATTGAAGCACCGATTAGTTGCCCATTACCACCTAAGCTAGGTACCATACTTTCCCAAGCCCAGCCTAAGCTACCGATAGCTAAAGCCAATCCTGCCATAGGGCTTGGTAGGCGTGACACTCTGTGTCTTAGTTTATTGTTAGTTGTCATTGTGCTTCCTCAATTCAATCTTTATGCAGCTATGATAATCGGGTTTCTTGATAATAAAAATTGAAGTTAGGTTAACCTTTGGTTCAATTTAATTGAATCTTGATTCTTAAGTTTAAAATCCCTAGGCTTAAATCTAAAGTCTGAGCTTTAGATTTAAGATTGAGACTCAAGCTTTAGATACAAGTTTGAAATTAAGGCTTGAGCTTACAGCGCAGCAAGGTATGTCCAAGGCCGATATTGTCGATATCTTCATCGACGAATAGGCCTGCTTGGCTGATTAATTTTAGCAAGGTCTTACTGTGATACATACGGCTGTTGCCATTGGCGATGGCGGTAAAATAGAGCGAGGTCGCGTTAACGCAATAGGCGCCAGCTTCAAACGGTTGACGGTCCCAAAAAGTTTCTAAGATACAAAGCTCACTACCTGCGTTCATAACTGCTGCCGCGCGTTTTAAAATGCTAAGGATTTCAGACTCTGAGAAACAATCTAAGAACTGGCTCATCCAGTAAAGATCACCATTCTCACAAAATGCCTTAGTTTCATCGAGCAGATCGGTGACGAATGGTTTTACTCTTTCAGAGACACCCGCTTTTTGCGCATTTTCCATGGCAACTTTTAGTTGTCCAGGCAGATCCATGATGGTCACTTGAACTTGGCTGTCGAAGCCTGTGCAGGCGAGGGCCCATTTACCTGTATTGCCACCCACATCGACAATCTGTTTAGGTTTAGATTGAAAGATAAGTGGCAGTAAAGACTCAAATGCATGATCTGAGTAGTAGTGATCGAATTCAAACCAGCTCTTCTTTATTTCATCGGGTAATTGGCTCAACCCAGGGTAAATGGTTTGCCAATCGCCAAGGCTAGCTAATCCTTTTGGCTTGCCTTCAATAAGTGATGCTTCTAGCTCAAATAAGCCCTGGTAACAGACATCGTGGGTGAAGTTAAGATTTGTTTTGGCCATATCATCATGTAGCAAGAAGTGGCCAATCTTATCGAGCAGATATTTCTCATCATTGAGATAGAGCAACCCCATGCTGAGCCCCATATCCACTAGTACACCTACTGCATACTCAGATAACTTAGACTGCTGCGCTAATTGGCTTAAGCTGCTGCCTGTGTTACCACTGTCGGAAATAAATTGTAGTAAGTTAAATTTTAATAAGCAGCGCGCCACCTGAAAACTTATGGGAGCAAAAGCGATTTTTTGTGCTTCAAATTTTGCGTCAAATGCACTGATCGAAAGGGGAGAGTGGTAAAAAGACATAAGTTAAACCAAGGTAAGCTTAGAGAATATTAGTGGAGGCAAATTTTACATGTTACAGTTTGTTAATTGTTTGAACTTGATCCGACTTCACGCGGTTAAATATGATTTTAATTGCTTCATAGGTGAGGTTAGACCTTAGCAGCATATTTATTAGTCGAAAGGGAAGCGTTATGTTTGTACCTCTGACCTATGTTGGCCATCAGTCAAACCGTAGCGATGGTCAAGCACGTCGTATTGAAATATTAGAAGCAACGTTGCGCTTAATCGTCAAAGAAGGGATCCGCGGTGTTCGTCATCGTGCAGTCGCCACCGAAGCGAATGTACCTTTGTCGTCAACAACTTACTATTTTAATGATATTAAAGATCTAATCAGTGATTCGTTAACCTACTTTGCTGAAAAAACGCTGTGGATGAATAAGGCTTTAGAGCTCAAGAGTTATGCCTTGGTCGAGAGTGTTAGGCTGGAGCAGCAAACGGCTGATGAGTCGCAGATGAAGTCATTTATTATCGACAACCTCAGTCAATTTATCTGTGAGCATATTAAAGATCAGTTAACGCATCGCGACGATAGGATCCTTGAAGTAGCCTTCCATGAAGAAGCGTTACGTAATCCGCAACTTGCGGCGGCTATCACTGCATTAGATAAAACCTTTCTAGATAGTATTAAGCAATTTTTTGCTGACATGGGCTCAAGTTCGGCAAATGCGGACGCCCATCAGGTATTAGCCATTATTAAACTCCTAGAGTATCAGTATCTTATTCGGACTGATATTGATGATAACGTCTTGTTAGATATTGTGAGCTCAACAGTCAATCATATTGTAATGGCAATAAAAAACCCAAGCTAAGGCTTGGGTTTTATTTAACGCGAGATCAATTTATTGAACGTTTTCTGCGTCGCTAAATTCACCTTGGAACAGTACAGAAGATAAGTAGCGCTCTGCAGCAGAAGGTAAAATTACCACAATGTTTTTACCTTCAAATTCAGGCAAAGCAGCGATACGGTTAGCAGCAACAACAGCGGCGCCCGATGAAATACCCACAAGTATTCCTTCTTCTTTCATTAAGCGCTGAGCCATCTCGATAGACTCTTCGTTGGTGACAGCTTCAACACGATCTACAAGATTAAGATCTAAGTTGCCAGGAATAAAACCTGCGCCAATACCTTGAATTTTGTGAGGTCCAGGCTGAACAGTCTGACCTGCTAGCGTTTGCGCGATAACAGGTGAGTCAGTAGGCTCAACCGCAACTGATGTGATCGCCTTGCCTTGAGTGTTCTTAATGTAACGGCTAACACCGGTAATGGTGCCACCAGTACCTACACCGGCAACAACAACATCGACGGTTCCGTCGGTATCATTCCAGATCTCTGGGCCAGTCGTCTTTTCATGAATTTCTGGGTTAGCAGGATTGTTGAACTGCTGAAGTAACACGTACTTTTCAGGGTTCGACTGTCTGATCTCTTCAGCCTTATCAATTGCGCCCTTCATACCTTTAGCGCCATCGGTCAGTACAAGATTTGCACCAAGGGCTTTCAGTAACTTTCTACGCTCTAAACTCATAGTGTTTGGCATGGTTAGAGTTAACTTATAACCGCGAGCAGCGGCAACATAAGCGAGTGCGATACCCGTGTTACCCGATGTAGGCTCAATGAGCTCTTGCTCTAGAGTGAGAAGACCTTTTTTCTCTGCGTCCCAAATCATATTGGCACCGATACGGCACTTAACGCTGAAGCTAGGGTTACGAGCTTCAACTTTTGCAAGCACTCGACCATTACTTACACGATTTAAGCGGACAAGAGGGGTGTTACCAATTGTTTGTGAATTATCTTCGAAAATTTTGCTCATGGGTTGCTTGCTCCTTTATATGCACAGCTAAATCATAATAGGGTTTGGCAGCAATAGAAGTGATAGTTTGTTCTTCGTTATTCTATTTAGTTATTAAAGCGTTTCCTGTTATTCATAAAGAGCGGAATAGCGGGGGATATGCCGTGTTAACATAATGTTACTTGAAATAGCTGCAGCCATTTTAATTGTTGTTCGAGTGAGTTTTAGGCGGGAAATATAGATTAAAGAGGGAAATCGATGACTCAACAGCAGATCAGTAAATATGACGATCCTAAGACATGGGTAACACCTTTTGCTTTCGACCTTGCGCCTAATATTCTTTATATGCCGTTAGCGAGTCCACTCAAGCGCGGGTTAGCCATGATGATTGACGGTCTTTTAGTCGCGGTACTCGCCGAAAGTGCTGGCTGGATTTTTATCTTGTTGGTGCTCGGCACCCTGCTGATCCAAAAGCAGAGTAAAACCGTGGGTAAATTGTTTAAGTGGGGGCTTTACCTACTGATGTTAATCGGCTTGATTTCTGCGCTGGTTGGTTACTTTGGCGATGTAACCTCAGACTTGCAAACAAGTGATGCTGGTAGCGATAGTCATATAGTGCTGCCTGAGAATAGCAAAGGTGGTTTGGCTACTTTGGCTGAAATAGCCGGTTACGTGCCCGCGGTTATTGTAGCGAGTCAATGTGAGGATTTTACCTGTGCGCAAATCAATATCGACAAGGTAGAGACGGCATTATCGTACTCAAGCCTGACTGCTCAAGAACAAAACAATATTATTAATGATTTAGTTGCAGATTTGCCATTAACGGCAATTGAAAAGCAGCAGCTATATGTAACCAAGATAGAGTCACAGGTCGAAGACTTTATTGAAACAGAAACAAGCACTGAACCAAGCACTGAATCAAGCCTAAGCCGTCAGCCACTTGATAAGAGTAGCGAGATTAAAGCAGAGCTTGCTGCAAACCCTGTTGTTGCAGCACTGGAAACTCGGGTACAAGAGCTTGAGCAAATAGCTGCTAAGTTGGAGCAAGATATAGAGGCTAGCAATGCAGCTAAACAGGGGGATTCCCCCAATACCAGTGAAGAGAGTAATGAGAGCACAAGTCCACTGGCATGGATTATAGGCTTGCTTAACGATCTCGGTTTAGGCTTTGGTTGGGCTGCTTTCTATTTTACTGTGTTCACTGCATGGTTCGATGGTCAAACCTTAGGCAAAAAATTATTTGGTATTCGCGTCATCCAGCTCGATGGGGTTAAAATTTCACTCTGGGCTGCTTTTGGTCGCTATGGTGGTTATGCAGCAGGATTTACTACTGGCTTATTAGGTTTCTTTCAGATCTATTGGGATGCCAATAGGCAGGCGATTCAAGATAAGATCTCAGCAACTGTGGTAATTGATGTGCGTAAGACTAAACATGAAGCCGCGCTTGAACATACACCAGCTGATAACATCTCAGATAACTTATCAGATAAAATAGTCATCGAAAACGGTGCAAATATTTGACATTAACTATACCGTTTTTAATCAGTAAGCATTAAGCTTGCCACGAATAAGAAGCGCATAAAACAATATGCGACGGAATCAATTTCCTATTTCAACATGTGAACTTAGCGCAATTAACTTGGTTATTTGTTTTTAAGAGTCTGATAAATGGCTCGCTAAGTATCATGGAGAGCAATATAGGAGAAAGGAGAAAAAGTTGCGGATTTTAGTGGTTGAAGATAGCCAGATGGTTTCTCGGGTGATGCGCCATTTGATTACTCAAGAGCTGAGTTGCGAGGTAGATGTCGCGCCAGACATGGCCAGTGCAAAAGCGTTGTTGGCCCAAAATGAGTACTTTGTCGCGATAACGGATCTGAACTTGCCGGATGCCCAAGAGGGCGAAATTGTTAAGTATGTACTGGCAAAGCAGATCCCTTGCATTGTCTTAACCGGAAGTTGGGATGCTGAGCAACGAGAGCGCCTTCTGCAACTAGGGATCGTCGATTACGTCTTTAAAGAAAATCGTTTTAGCTATGAATATACTGCAAAGCTGGTTAAGCGTTTACGCCGTAATCAAAGCGTCAAGGTGCTAGTTGCCGATGACTCGCTTGTGAGCCGCAAGTTTATCCGAAGCTTGTTAGAGCAGCATCTTTTTCAAGTCATCGAGGCCGACGATGGTATTTCAGCGTTAGCAACCCTTAATGATAATCCAGATATCAAACTACTGATCACTGATTATAATATGCCTGGCCTAGATGGATTCGGCCTCATTATTAAAGTTCGTGAACAGTTCAGTCGTGAAGAGTTGGCGATTATCGGCTTATCCAGTGATAGTGATGAAAGTCTCTCCGCTCGTTTTATCAAAAATGGCGCAAATGATTTTCTACAGAAACCTTTTGTCCATGAAGAATTTCACTGTCGTGTGTTAAATACGCTCGATGCACTGGATATGGTGACCCGGCTTTGGCAGCAGGCAAACTTAGATTACCTGACCAATGTTTACAATCGACGTTATTTCTTTAATTTATACGAAGAAAAGCTAACGACTATTGCTCAGAAGCAGGGGACATTATCACTGGCATTATTGGATATCGACTTATTCAAGAAGGTGAATGATACCTATGGCCATGATGTGGGCGATGAAGTCTTGATTGAATTTTCCAATCGGTTACAGCAATCATTCGCACAGCACTTTACCGTGGCACGTATTGGCGGTGAAGAATTTGTCGTCGGCTTTAAAGGCCTTAACGTCGAAAAGGCCTATGCGCTACTCGATAGCTTTCGTATGCACCTAGAAGCCAGCCCGATTGAAACCTCTAAAGGCATGTTGAGGATCAGCGTGAGTAGTGGCGTGGCGGAGTTTAGCCATACTGAAAATGTCGATGAGCTGCTTAATCGAGCCGACATTGGCTTATATGAAGCAAAATCGGCTGGACGTAATCTGGTCTGTATCGCAGATCGTTAATGGTTTCAGTCAGATTGATAGATGCAAAAAAGCAGCCAATAGGCTGCTTTTTGTTTATGGGCTAATTCACAGAAGTTAGAGTAACCAAGCGTAGCTGACTTTCATAAAGTAGGTTTCTTCAGTCTTCATCAACGAGTCGATGCTATCATCGGCTTGTATGCCATCGGAGTAACCTAAATAGAATACGCTCTGTGGGTTAAGTTTGTAACCGTAGAGGATCTCATTACCTAACTGCTGATAGTGTTGATTCGGTGTGCTGTACTTGTACAAGCTGGTATCGCGTTCGATGTCAGTGTAAACGCTCGAAATGCGAATGAAGTTATGAATATCGATATACCAGCTTAGGCGAAGATCACTCAAGTTAGCGGTAAATAAGCGACCATCGTCCACATCCATTGTGCGGTACACATGAGACACATCGAGTGCGATAGAGTCAGTGACTTTCCAGTTTATGCCTGGGTTAAACATTACTTTAGTGCCGAGTTGATCATTGGCAAAATCGATGTCATCGCCGTAGTTAATATCCAGCTCTAAAAACAGAGTTCGAGTAGGCTTAATATTAGAGTAGAACCAGCCCATGGTTTCGCTGAACATCTGCGTGTTACCGTCAATGGCCAGTGAGGCACCGTTATGGCGTCTGCCAACGCGGTCACGATTAACCAGACCAAAGGCGGTATAACTTTGCCACTGGCCTTGAAACTCCATTTTTGCTTCGGCTTCTTGTTCTAATTTTTCACCGGCTTGATTATGACTAATATCCCAGTCGCCACGTAGTTCTACCTGATTAAAGAAACCTGACTGTGGGTACCAAGTGTAACCGCCACCTGTGACAAATTTGCTAAAATCTACATTGTCGACAAAACCGAGATCGGCTCGAAAATCCTCGCCAACAGATAGATATTGGGCAAACATATCCCAGCTACGCGTCTCGTGTTGATACTTGAGCAAGTACATATCGTCACTGAAAGCACCTTGTTTCTTTGTGCGTAGCACGCGCTCATTAATACCACAGTCAGCTAGATCACAGTTGTTTTGTGGCAGACAATCATCACTACTGCAAAACTCTTTATAAAGATCTATGGGGTACTCGGTATCCGATAACACATACTGGACTGCGAAAGTATCATGTTCCGTTGGCTGGTATTTAGCATCTAGGCTGGTGACATAGTTATGGTAGTCATCACTTTTCTTAGCCGTCACTAACGCGCCAATCGATAAGGGCTTACCCAGATCTAAGCGATAACGACCTGCGAAATTTTGACTCTTATTATCAATACTGGCGATATCAGAACTTAAGTTACCAGGCACCAAAAAGTTGGTATTGGTGTCATCAGTGATTAATGTTGCAAACGTATGGTCGCCGACTTTGCTGGTCAGTTTGAGGCCGTAATCGGGGGCGACAATATTGCGGGTATGCAGCAAGTTTAGCTGAGTATCAAAGTAGTCTTTATTATCGAGAAAGAAGGCGCGTTTCTCTGGATAAAATAGCGCGAAGGTCGAGTTAATATCTAGCTGCCCCGCATCGGCTTCGACTTGAGAAAAATCAGGATTAATCGTTGCGCTAAGCAGGGTACTAGGGGTGATCCCCCAACGCACATCTAAGCTAGGCTCAATGGCATTTTCACTGTCCCAATCACTGTTCTCTTTATGAGGGCGTTTGCTATTACGATTAACCACAAATGAGGGGGTAATTTGCAAGTCGTTACCCTGTTCGATATTGGCAAGGCCTGTAGCGACACCTAACTGGCAGAGTTGACAGTTATTATCTCTATCTATCTGATGGCTTGAAATACGGTGCTCTTCGTTTCTAGGGTAAAAACGAATGAACTCTATGCCCCATTTCTGCTCGCTTTTGGGAGCAAAGTTGAGCAGTCTTAAGGGCAGCTCTATTTCAACCTGGTAACCCGTGTCAGTTCGCTTGGCTGCACTGTACCAAATGCCGTCCCACGCGTCGCTCTCGCTACCTGTTAACTCGTTTTCTATCGAATCCATTTGTACACCGTAGGCATTAACAAAGAACTGATAGGCTAATCTGGCATCATTAAAGGTATCGAGCTTGATACCAACAAGATCATCTCCCCAGACGCTGTCTCGGTCGCTTAAGTTAGCGCGAATGCGCTCAGGATTGGGATCTTGTGCGCTAAAAGCTAGGAATAGGCTCGATTCGGTGGCATAGACTTTTACTTCTGTTTGTACTGGCGCTGCGATGTTTTCACCGGGGCGAGTCTCAAACTTTAAATTTGCTGTCGCGGCTTGCTGCCATTGGGGCTCGTCAAATTCACCATCGATTTGTATTTCCCCTGCAACAGTAGGGATCTGAATATTGAACTGAGATGTTTGTCCAGCTTGGCCTGAGACAGAGGTAAAAGCACTAAAGAGGAGTGCTAAGGGTAAAAAGCATTTTTTTATCATTTGTTATAATTGTTATTGCGCTGTTATTTGTGAGGATTGTGCCAGATTTAGCCCTCTATTTGGACCGTAATCGTTGGAGGATATTGTTACAAAGCTTGTCGTGGAAGCTATTTAGCGCCATTGCTTATATCGGATAAGATTCGTTCAGATACAAAAAAGCCATGTCGAGACATGGCTTGGTGAATATAAGCGACTGGGTGTTAAAGCTTATTCTGGTGCTATCGCATCATTCTTGTAGGCCGTGCGGTATTTATCGACCCACATAGCGGTTGCACCACAAATCGCTACAGGCATCACCACAAAGTTCACGATAGGGATCATAGAGAACAAGGTTACCGCCGCACCAAAGCTAAAACTCGTGCCCTTGGTCTGATTGAGGGCAAACTTCATATCGGGAAAGGGGACTTTATGGTTATCAAATGGGTAATCACAATATTGAATCGCCATCATCCAAGCACTGAATAGAAACCACAATACTGGTGCAACAGTTTGGCCGACAAAAGGGATCCAAAACAGCAATAAAAACACAATGGCGCGTGGCAGATAATATTTAAGTTTTATCCACTCTCGTCCCATTATTCGCGGCAGATCCTTAATTAGGTCGATGCCGCCACCAGTGTTAAGAGGCTTACCTGTCAGCTGTTGCTCGACCTTTTCAGCGAGCAGGCCATTAAAAGGCGCGGCTAGCCAGTTCATTACCGAGCTAAAGACAAATGACAGTACGACCAGCAATGTGATGACAGCAAGTGGCCAAAGGATAAAGTTGAGCCAGCTTAAATAATCAGGTAGTTGAGTTGATAACCAGTTAAACACATTCTCTAACTGGCTAATGGCAAAGTAGATCAGGCCAGAAAATAATAATAAATTGATTGATAGCGGAATAAAGACGAATCTTCTTAGCCCAGGCTGTTTAATTAGGCTGAAACCATCGAAGAAGTAATTAACACCGCTTTTTTTTTGTACGTGTTGGGTTTTATTCATAGAGATATTAGGTTGTTAAAAATACGCATTAGTACGATTGTGAGTCAGTCGGTACTTAATCACAAGTTAAAAGCGCTTAATCAAGGATAAAAGCGTTACAAAATACAGTGAATTTTGGTAAAGTTACACTATATAAAATCCCTTCAAACTCAGTCGCTATTTACCTAGCGAGGAAATGACTAAACGGCACCATGAGACTTAAACAGATTAAACTTGCCGGATTCAAGTCATTCGTCGATCCAACAAAAATACCTTTACTTAATCCTTTGAGTGCCATTATTGGCCCTAACGGTTGCGGCAAATCGAATGTTATCGATGCGGTGCGCTGGGTTTTAGGTGAAAGCTCGGCTAAGCACCTGCGTGGTGATTCCATGGCCGATGTTATTTTTAATGGCTCGACGGCCAGACGCCCGGTATCGGTGGCCAGTGTCGAGTTGTTATTTGACAACCAAGATGGCCGCCTAGCAGGGCAGTATTCCAGTTATCAAGAGATTGCTGTTAAACGTCAAGTCAGCCGTGATGGCGACTCAAGCTATTTTCTCAATAACCAAAAGTGTCGCCGTAAAGATATTACCGATCTGTTTATGGGCACGGGACTTGGGCCTCGTAGTTACGCGATTATTGAGCAGGGGACAATTTCAAGATTAATCGAATCAAAACCCCAAGAGCTGCGCGTCTTTATTGAGGAGGCGGCAGGGATCTCTCGCTATAAAGAGCGTCGCCGCGAGACTGAAAACCGAATTCGACATACTCGAGAAAACTTAGCTAGACTCGGTGACATTCGTTCAGAATTAGCCAAGCAGCTAGAGAAGTTAGCCGAACAGGCCGAAACGGCCAAGAAATACCGCGAGCTAAAGCAAGCTGAGCGTAAATACGATGCTGAATTGTCGGTATCGCGCTTTGATGAATTGCAGCAGCAAACGGCGAAACTAGACGAACAGCTGAGTAAACTTGAACTGCAGCAAACCGAGCTGTTAGCCAAGAAGCAGACTCTTGAATTGAGCCTAACAGAGCTTAATTTGAAGTTAAGTGAATTAGATACTCAAGAAGCACATCAGGTAGAAGACTTCTATCTGACCAAAACGCATATTGCCAAGCTTGAGCAATCGCTTAAGCATCGTCAACAGCAAGATGAAAGCCTGACGCAACGACTGCAGGAGCTTTCTGAGCAAGTTAGCGCCTACCGTGCCAAGTTAGCCGAAGACCAAGGCAAGCAAACCTTGCTGACACAGCAGCAAGCGCTTGCGTTACCCGATGCCACACTGATACGTCAGCAGCTCGCTGAGCATGAGGCCGAGCTAGTATTGGCCAATGAGCAACTTGACGGGGTTAGTGAGCAATTACACGACTTGAACGAAGCTTATAGTCAGGCGCATCACGCATTTGAGATGAATCGCAATCAGCTTAGCCATAATGAGGCTGATATCGGTAACAAGCAAAGGCTGGTGGCTCGGTTAGAGGAGCAAGTACTTACCACTTCTGCAGAGCTTGAAAAGATAAACGCTCAAGACTTCGCGGCGCAGGTCAGCGAGTTAACCGGCATAATCGAACAAGAGCAAGAAGTACTCGATGAATTGAGCTTTGAGCTACAAACCAAGCAGCTAACCGAGCAAGATTTATCAGCAGAGCAAGACAACCTTAAGGTTAAACTCGCTGATGAACAGGGCCGTCTGTCGGTTGTGACTCAGCTATTGCCAGCCGATAAAGCAGGTAATACTGAGGAGCTTTGGCAAGTTATCGAGGTGACTCCCGGTTGGGAAGCCTCCGTCGATATGCTGCTATCTGGACTGCTTAATACCCAGGTATTGGCTGGGGGGAGTGATGATAACGACCCTGACCAATTAGGCTTTGAAAATGGCGTTACCGAGCTAAGTGTACTTAAGGCGCCGGTGAACCTGGCACCTTGGCTTGAGCATGTGACTTGGCTAACGACCAAAGAGCAGGCTATCAGCCAAAGAGCATCACTAAAACAGCACGAGTTAATTGCTACCGCTGACGGTTACCTTGTTGGTGTCGATTTTGTTATCGAGAAAACTCAGGCGGCGGGTTCTATTGTTGAGCTTAAAAATGAACAGATAGCCTTGCAAGAAAGTGTCGATTTAAACCAGTCGACACTGGTGAATTTGAGTGAGTCATTGGCCGATTTAAAGCAGGCTATGGCGCCTCTTGTTAGCCATATTCAGCAAAAGCAGCAGTTTATTCAAACCCAGCAGATCCAACTTGCGGCTCTGAGTTCTCAATTGCATTCGCAGCAGCAGTCAGTGGCTCAAACATCGTCTAGACTAGCCAAAGTTGAGCAGGAGCTCAGTGAAGCGCAACAAGAGTTGCAGGCGTTGCAGCTTAGTGTTGAGCTTAGAGCGCAGCAACAACAGCACTTGAGTGCTGCACTCGAAAAAGCCCAAGCAGCTAAAACAGATGGACAGGCATTAAAAGCCCAAGCCATGGAAAAAGTCACTCAGCTTAAACCGTTGCGACAACAGCTAGATGCTAAGGTGGCGCAAACGGCTGCGAGTGAGCAGAGTTTGTACACTCAGATAATACTTATTGAGCAGCAAGTTAATCAGCACCAACAACGATTGTTAGAGTTAGAGCAAAGCCAAGCACTGCTAAAGCTACAGCTAGACGCTAAAGATAACGCGTTGCAGGAGGGGGAGTCTCAACCTCTTAAAGAGCAACTTGAACAAGCGCTACAAGCACAACAGCTTAAGCAAGATGCACTGACAGCATTAAGGCTGCAGCAAGCTGAGCTACAGGAACTGTGCGATAGTGCAGGAACGAATAAAAAACAACAGCTTGCAAAGCTAGAAGACTTGACTCAATCCTCTGGCACGTTAAAGTTACGCCGTGAAGGCTTAAAAGGTCAAATTGACAGTCAACAGCGGGTGTTAATTGAACAAGGCGTTGATGTTAAACAGGTATTATCCTCATTGGATGGAAATAAAACCTTAGTTTGGCGTCAAAAGGAGCTAGAGCGATTACGGGCACAGATAGAGCATTTAGGCGCGATTAACTTAGCGGCGATTGAAGAATTTGATTTACAAAATCAACGCAAGTTATATTTAGACAGCCAAGATGAGGATCTTAACGCTGCACTCGCTTCTTTAGAGGAAGCGATTCGTAAGATTGATAAAGATACTAAGATTCGTTTTAAAGATACATTTGATAAAGTGAATGC
>NZ_BPFA01000038.1 GCF_019655055.1 Shewanella sp. MBTL60-112-B2 | reverse complement strand
CGACTTAAAAAGCATTTAGCATCATGCGTAAGCACTTTGCTAAAGGAGCGGTAGTTCAGTTGGTTAGAATACCGGCCTGTCACGCCGGGGGTCGCGGGTTCGAGTCCCGTCCGCTCCGCCAACATTAAGATGAAAGCCTCTGCAGCAATGCAGAGGCTTTTTTCGTTTTGTAATATTTATTAATTTAGTCGTGACGTCGCGGATGAATCCGCCCCAGCTACGCTACGCTTCGCGTTCGTAAGCTCACAGCTATCGCTGTACTCACCCACAAACATTACGATAAGCCCTGCTAGCAATAGCAGGGCTTATCGTATCTCTAATTCATTGGTTTGCTTGTTTTGTAGACGCAATAATTGGGGGGACTGGAGCTTCTACTGCTAATTCCTGACAATGCTGTTATCTAAAATGGGCTCGATGTTCGTTTTTTCACCGATTCTGCTAGACCTATTGTCACTAGATCCTTCCAAGCTTCTTCGATTTGCAACTTTAGGCTACAATAGCTTTTTTCTCCTGAACGATATCCAAATGCCAATCAGCCCACTTTATTCTCTTCAAGACTTTAATACTTTTGCTTTAGCTCATGGTTGTCAGCAATTAGTTCACGCTACAACGTCGGATGTGTTGGTTGATACCTGTTGCAAACTTTATCAAGCTCAACAACCTATGCTTATTTTAGGCGGCGGTAGCAATATTATTTTATGTGAAGATTTTTTAGGTACTGTGGTATTGGTCGAAACTAAGGGTATTGATATTTCAGAGGATGAAATTTATCAGTATCTGGCTGTTGCCGCTGGTGAAAGTTGGCATGATTTAGTTTGTTTTTGCTTAAATAATGGCTTTTCAGGGTTAGAAAATATGGCTTTGATCCCTGGCACTGTAGGGGCTGCGCCAATTCAAAATATAGGCGCTTATGGTGTTGAGTTGAATCGTTTTTGTGATTGGGTCGAATATGCTGATTTAAATAATGGTCAACTAGTACGCTTAAGCGCTGATGAGTGTGAGTTCGGCTATCGTGACTCGGTGTTCAAGAATAGTTTACTCGGTAAAACAGTAATTACTCGGGTAGGTTTTAAGTTTCCAAAAGTCTGGGAACCACAATTAGCTTATGGCCCTCTTAGAAAGTTTGACCCAAAGCAGGTAACACCAAAGCAGGTATTTGATTGTATATGTGAAACTCGCCGAACAAAGCTACCTGATCCTGCGGTGTTAGGAAATGCGGGGAGCTTCTTCAAAAACCCAGTAATTGATACTGTAGAGTTTGAGTCTTTAGTTTCTACTTATCCTGATATGGTTGGCTACCCTCACGGAACAAGCCAAACAAAAGTAGCTGCAGGCTGGTTAATTGATAAAGCGGGTTTGAAAGGTTACCAAATTGGTGGTGCAGCGGTGCATACAGAGCAGGCGCTAGTGTTAATTAATAAAGGTAACGCTACTAGTAATGATGTTTTAGCCTTAGCTAAATCTATTGTTACCAAAATAGAAGATAAATTTAAAATCAGCCTCGAGCCTGAGCCGAGAATGATCACTGCAACTGGCGAAAGGAATTTATAAATGGCTGAGCAATGGAGTCGTAAACGAGAGATCCTATCTGAATTAGCTTCAGGCAAGTTTGTATCCGGTGAAACATTGGCGTCAATTCTTGGGGTGTCCAGAACTGCTGTTAGTAATCATATTGCCGCCTTAGAAGAGTATGGTATCGATATCTATAGTGTTAAGGGTAAAGGTTATCGTTTAAATGGCTCTCTTTCCCTAGTTGATGAGAGCGTGCTTAAGGCCAATATAAGCAATCGTTGCTTTTACTTCGACGAGATCCCAAGTACCAATGCTTTTATTTTAAAGCATGCGGAAGACTTAGTATCCGGGGATATTTGTGTTGCCGAATACCAGTCGGCGGGTAGAGGGCGAAGAGGTCGCGTATGGGTCTCTCCATATGGTTGTCATCTGTATTTCTCCATGTACTGGCAGTTTCCGCAAGGTATGGCGCAGGCGATGGGGTTGAGCCTAGTAGTGGCTTGTTCAATCGTTTCGGTTTTGCAACAGTTAGGTGTTGATGGTGTTGATGGTGTTGGGGTCAAGTGGCCTAATGATATCTACTTAAATAGTAAGAAGCTGGCTGGTGTGTTAATTGAATTGAGTGGCCATACAGATAGTGAATGCAACTTAGTGATTGGCATTGGGCTAAATATGGCCATGGGTGAGCAGCACGCCGCATTAATTGATCAGCCGTGGAGCGATTTAACAGGCTTAGATAGTGTTCCTGATAAAACTGAAATGCTGGTGTTATTGCAAAAGCAGTTACAACTTGATTTAAGTCTGTTTCAAAAGTCGGGTCTTAATCCATTTCAACAGCGCTGGAGTGCCTCAGATATATTCGAAGGACTACCAGTTAAACTACTGATGGGGCACGATGAGGTTCATGGTACATACCGTGGCATCGATGAACAAGGGGCGGTAGTGTTAGAGACTGACTCAGGAAAACAGAGCTTTATTGGCGGCGAGATTAGCCTACGAAAGCTAGGCTAATCTGATGCTTAAGATGAGGTCGTAACCAATTTTTATTTTCTTAAGAGGACTTGGTCCATCATGTGGTCGGGTCCTTTCTGCAGAATAAGGTGCGCTCTTTCACGGGTTGGGAGAATATTTAAGGTTAAATTTGGTCCGTTAATCGTATCCCAAATATTGGAGGCTGTTGCCGTAGCTTCTTGATCATCTAACTTAGAATAATGATGGAAATAAGAGTCTTCTGAGCTAAACGCGCCAGTTCTAAATTGTAAAAACCTATCAACGTACCATTTCTTTAGTAACGATTCGTTAGCATCAACATAAATTGAAAAGTCTACAAAATCAGATACAAAGGGGCGTTGAGTGTCGACCGGTGAATCCTGACCAGTTTGTAATACATTTAAGCCTTCAATAATTAAAATATCAGGCTGACGGATCCATTGCTGCTCGTCTTGAATACGGTCATAAGTAATATGCGAGTATATAGGTGCGCTTACGTTAGGCTCACCAGCTTTAATTGCAGAAATAAACTCAACTAACGCCTTCATATCATAACTTTCAGGAAAGCCTTTACGTTGCAACAAGCCTCGTCGTTTTAGCTCAGCTAATGGATATAAAAAGCCATCTGTAGTGATTAAGTCAACTTTGGGGTGTTCTGGCCAATGGCTCAATAGTGCCTGCAAAATACGCGCTGTAGTACTTTTACCCACGGCAACACTACCGGCAATACTAATAATATATGGGCGTTTAGGTGGAACGTGACCTAAGAACTCATTAAGTGCCAAGCCTCTTTGTTGTTTTGCACCAACATTAAGGTTGAGTAGTCGACTTAAGGGCAGATAAATATCGGTAACTTCAGATAAGGATATTTTTTCATTAATACCACGTAAATCTGCCAAATCATTTTCGCTAAGTGTTAAAGGGACTGATTCTCTTAGTCCTGACCACTGCAAGCGTTGAAATGCGAGGTAAAGAGCATTGTGAATTTGGTTTGATTGCGACATTGCGAAGTTCTCCGTTCAAGAGGGCACAGTACACTATGGAATTATTATGAACAACTGCAATGAAGGTGAGGCTGCTCGCTTTAAACGCTAATAGGCTTTAAAAGCTTTAAAAGTGTACGCCAAAGGGGCGTAAAGCGTAAAAAAGCATCGTTTGATGGCTTTTTTTAAGAAAATTTCACTTTTGCTATTGCACTTAGGCGAACATTTCCATAATATCCGCTACCGAAATGACACGCCGGCATAGCTCAGTTGGTAGAGCAACTGACTTGTAATCAGTAGGTCCCGAGTTCGACTCTTGGTGCCGGCACCATTTTCTCTGGAGGGGTTCCCGAGTGGCCAAAGGGATCAGACTGTAAATCTGACGGCTCAGCCTTCGAAGGTTCGAATCCTTCTCCCTCCACCATATTCTAGGTAGTTAGGTAACCTGAAGTAGGTTCCGCGGATGTCGTATAATGGTATTACTCCAGCCTTCCAAGCTGATAACGCGGGTTCGATTCCCGCCATCCGCTCCAAAATCTTGCTGATAATACTTAATCAGTAGAAAGCACCCGAATAGGGTGCTTTTTCCAGTTTAAGACTACCTATCAGCACCAGCCTGCTTCTTGCCAATCTAATTATCTTACTAACCGATTCGATGACATTTCTTATGCATCGGATTTTTTGCTATATGCAGTTTCATCACCAAATACTTTGGATTGGGGCAATACCATGGCTAAAGAAAAATTTGAACGCGTAAAACCACATGTTAACGTGGGCACCATTGGTCACGTTGACCATGGTAAAACAACTCTAACTGCTGCTATCTCAGCTGTATTGACCAAGGCCTTTGGTGGTACTGTACGTGATTTCGCACAGATCGATAACGCTCCAGAAGAGCGTGAGCGCGGTATTACAATTAATACTTCTCACATCGAGTACGATACACCTGCACGTCACTACGCACACGTAGACTGTCCAGGTCACGCCGATTATGTTAAAAACATGATCACTGGTGCTGCACAGATGGACGGCGCTATCCTAGTAGTTGCTTCTACAGATGGTCCAATGCCACAAACACGTGAGCACATCCTGCTTTCACGTCAGGTTGGCGTTCCATTCATCATCGTATTCATGAACAAGTGTGACATGGTTGATGACGAAGAACTTCTAGAACTAGTAGAAATGGAAGTTCGTGAACTTCTTTCTGAGTACGACTTCCCAGGTGATGACTTACCAGTTATCCAGGGTTCTGCTCTTAAAGCTCTTGAAGGCGAGCCAGAGTGGGAAGCTAAGATCCTAGAACTAGCTGAAGCTCTAGATACTTACATTCCTGAGCCAGAGCGTGCTATCGACGGTGCATTCATTCTTCCAATCGAAGATGTTTTCTCAATCGCTGGTCGTGGTACTGTTGTTACTGGTCGTGTAGAGCGCGGTATCATCAAAGTTGGTGAAGAAGTAGAAATCGTTGGTATCAAAGATACTACTAAGTCTACTTGTACTGGTGTTGAAATGTTCCGTAAGCTTCTTGACGAAGGTCGTGCTGGCGAGAACTGTGGTGTTCTTCTACGTGGTATCAAGCGTGAAGACGTTGAACGTGGTCAAGTACTAGCTGCTCCAGGTTCAATCACTCCACACACTACTTTCAAGTCAGAAATCTATGTTCTGTCTAAAGAAGAAGGTGGACGTCACACTCCATTCTTCAAAGGCTACCGTCCACAGTTCTACTTCCGTACAACTGACGTAACCGGTACTATCGAATTGCCAGAAGGCGTTGAGATGGTAATGCCTGGTGACAACGTAGCTATGACTGTTACTCTAATCTGCCCAATCGCGATGGACGAAGGTTTACGCTTCGCTATCCGTGAAGGTGGCCGTACAGTTGGTGCTGGTGTTGTAGCTGAGATTGTTGCTTAATTAGCAACGAGTCTTAACTCGATACTGAAAGAGGCAGCTTAGGCTGCCTTTTTTGTTTTTATTGTATTTAGGTTTAATTTGTTAGTGAAGCTGGGCTTTGTATTCTTGCCAAATAAGTGGAATAAGAATACAATCTATGACCGATTTTTGACTCGTTGATTATACTTTAACAAGAGTATGTTTGACGGTTGCCAGTTCGGATAGCGAGTCTGACTGAATTTTTCACTGAGCAAAATGCTATTTCTATAGTGTCACTTGTCTCAGAACGTAGTGAGTAACGGAATTAACCGATGACAACAAATACTGAAAGCCAGGGTAACTCTCTGGATATCGTAAAGTGGGGCCTAGTAGTAATCTTGTTGGCTGCTGCAATTATTGGCAATCAATATTTTAATGAACAGAGTGTCGTTGTTCGCGCCCTAGGTGTAATAGTGACCTTTGCCATTGCTGGTTTCATCGCGTTGCAAACAGAAAAAGGCAAGCAAGCTTTAACTTTTGCTCGTGAATCACAGATTGAAGTTCGTAAAGTGGTTTGGCCTACGCGTCAAGAAGCACTCAATACAACTTTTATTGTATTAGCTGCAACAGCCGTTTTAGGTTTAATCCTTTGGGGCCTAGATGCAGTATTGCTTAGAATTGTTAATTTTATTACAGGCGTATAGGCATTAAGTATGACTGAAGCTACTGAAGCTAAAAAGAGATGGTATGTAATTCAAGCGTTTTCCGGCTATGAAGGCCGTGTATGCAAAACCTTGCTTGAACATATCAGAATGCACGAAATGGAAGCTTACTTTGGTGAGGTTCTTGTTCCTACTGAAGAAGTAGTTGAAATGCGTGCAGGCCAACGTCGTAAGAGCGAACGTAAATTCTTCCCTGGCTATGTACTAGTGCAGATGGAAATGAATGATGAAAGCTGGCACTTGGTTAAGAGTATTCCACGTGTAATGGGCTTCATCGGTGGTACGTCTGATCGTCCTGCCCCTATTTCTGATAAAGAAGCTGATGCAATTCTTCAGCGTCTTCAAGAAACTACTGAGTCTCCAACGCATCGCGTTATGTTCGAGCCTGGTGAAGTTGTTCGTGTTACTGACGGACCTTTTGCTGACTTCAACGGTACTGTTGAAGAAGTGGATTACGAGAAGAACCGCGTTAAGGTTTCTGTGATGATCTTCGGTCGCTCGACTCCAGTAGAACTTGATTTTAGTCAGATTGAAAAAAGCTGATTAAATAAAGCACAAATTTTATTTGAAATGGGTGTGAATTTATATATAATTCGCACCCATATTTTTCGGGGAGCTTTTCGGCATAGTGTTGATAGCGTTTGTACCCAAACTTGAGGAAATGTCTCATGGCAAAGAAAGTTGATGGTTACATCAAACTACAAGTTGCAGCCGGTGCTGCAAACCCGTCGCCACCAGTTGGCCCAGCATTGGGTCAGAAAGGTGTTAACATCATGGAATTCTGTAAAGCATTCAACGCTCGTACTGAAAAGTTCGAGAAAGGTATGCCAATTCCTGTAGTTATCACTGTTTACTCTGATCGCTCTTTCACTTTCGAAACTAAGACTCCACCTGCGTCTTTCCTACTGCTTAAAGCAGCTGGTCTGAAATCAGGTTCTGGCCGTCCTAACACTGAAAAAGTGGGAACTATCAAGCGTAGCGCTGTCCAGGAAATTGCTGAGACTAAAGCCGCTGATATGACTGGTGCTGATATTGAAGCGATGACTCGCTCAATTGAAGGTACTGCGCGTTCAATGGGTTTGGTAGTAGAGGACTAATATAATGGCAAAGCTAACTAAACGCGCTCGTCTAATTCGCGAGAAAGTTGAAGCGACTAAAAGCTACGACATCAATGAAGCTGTTGCACTACTTAAAGAACTAGCTACTGCTAAGTTCCTTGAAAGTGTTGACGTTGCGGTTAACCTTGGTGTTGACCCACGTAAATCTGACCAAAACGTTCGTGGCGCTACTGTGCTACCACACGGTACTGGTCGTGACGTACGTGTTGCTGTGTTCACTCAAGGTGCTAACGCTGAAGCTGCTAAAGAAGCTGGTGCTGAGCTTGTTGGTATGGACGAGCTTGCTGCGCAGATTAAAGCTGGCGAAATGAACTTCGACGTAGTTATCGCATCTCCTGATGCAATGCGCGTTGTTGGTATGTTAGGTCAAATCTTAGGCCCACGCGGTCTAATGCCTAACCCAAAAACTGGTACTGTAACGCCAAACGTTGCTGAAGCAGTTAAGAACGCTAAAGCGGGTCAAATCCGTTACCGTAACGATAAGAACGGTATCATCCACACTACTATCGGTAAAGTGGACTTTGAACCAGCTCAACTTAAAGAAAACTTAGAAGCACTACTTGGCGCACTTAAGAAAGCCAAGCCAGCTGCTGCTAAAGGCGTTTTCATTAAGAAAGTAAGCATCTCTACCACTATGGGTGCAGGTGTTGCGGTTGACCAGGGTACTCTGGAAGACGCAAAGTAAATTTACAACGCGTGCGTATTAGTCTATAATGCGCGCACTTTGTAGGGTTGGGGCTATGATTTAACCTTTTAGGTTAATAAGTAGTCTCCGTCCAAGACCGTAGGTGTTTGTTCAAGTAACTAACTTAATTTCCTGCGTAGACGGTGTCGGACCCAGATAGATTTTTGTCTGCTGGAATTTTTCGCGCCGTAAGTCGCTAGGTATCAATAGATACTTAGCATGGTAATTGCTAGGGAGTTTTCCCTAGATAGAATCCAGGAGTATACCAATGGCGTTAGGACTCGAAGACAAAAAAGCGATTGTTGCTGAAGTCAACGAAGCTGCCAAAGGTGCTTTATCTGCAGTTGTAGCCGATTCTCGCGGTGTTACTGTAGCTAATATGACTGGTCTGCGTAAAGCAGCTCGTGAAGCCGGAGTGTACATTCGTGTTGTACGTAACACTCTTGTTAAGCGTGCTGTAGCTGGTACTGATTTTGAGTGCTTAAGCGATACGTTTACTGGTCCTACTTTGATTGCATTCTCTTCTGAGCACCCAGGTGCAGCTGCGCGTCTTCTTAAAGATTTCGCTAAAGCGCAAGAGAAATTTGAAATCAAAGCAGCAGCCTTTGAAGGGGAATTAATCCCTGCAGAAAATATTGATCGTTTAGCAAAACTACCAACTTACGAAGAAGCACTAGCTCAGTTCATGATGACTCTAAAAGAAGCATCTGCTGGCAAGTTCGTTCGTACATTGGCCGCTCTACGCGATCAGAAAGAAGCAGCTTAATAATTTTATTAGCCGCTTAATTAAAATTGAATTCAGTACAATTAGGAATTTTTGTTATGTCTATCACTAAAGACCAAATTTTAGAAGCTCTTGCAGCAATGTCTGTAATGGAAGTTGTTGAACTAATCGAAGCAATGGAAGAGAAGTTCGGCGTTTCTGCTGCTGCTGCAGTTGTTTCAGGTGGTGGCGATGCTGCTGCTGCTGAAGAGAAAACAGAATTCGACGTAGTTCTTACTTCTCACGGCGACAACAAAGTTGCAGTAATTAAAGCTCTTCGTGGCGCTACAGGTCTAGGCCTGAAAGAAGCTAAAGCTATGGCTGAATCTGCTCCAGTAGCAGTTAAAGAAGCTATCACTAAAGAAGAAGCTGAAGCTCTTAAGACTGATCTAGAAGCGGCTGGTGCTGCAGTAGAGATCAAGTAAGTTATACTATAACTTACAACCTCCCGAGTAATCGGGCGGAGGCTGGCGGTTTTTTAACCGTCGGCCTTTTTTGCGCTGTAAGCGCAGGCGATTTTTTTTTCACCGTTTATCGCCAGATTTCGCAGTCCCTAGCAGAGATTACTGGTTAGGTTCTTGCTTTCAACGGTGATGGGCAAACGCGCTGTTTCAACAGTTAAGTTGATTCAGTCTTGGTCACATCTCGCAATCAGAGGAAACCCATGGTTTACTCCTATTCTGAAAAGAAGCGTATTCGCAAAGACTTTGGTAAACGTCCACGTGTTCTGGACATCCCTTACCTTTTGTCAATCCAGTTGGACTCTTTTAAAAAGTTCACAGATCAAGATCCTACAGGTGAGCGCGGTTTTGAAGCTGCTTTCCGTAGCGTTTTTCCCATCAAGAGCTTTTCTGGTAATTCTGAGCTGCAATATGTCAGTTACAAACTAGGCGAGCCAGTTTTTGATGTGAAAGAGTGTCAAATCCGCGGTGTTACATACTCTGCGCCACTACGTGTTAAATTGCGTATGGTTCTGTATGACCGTGAAGCGGCACCTGGCACAGTAAAAGACATCAAAGAACAAGAAGTCTATATGGGGGATATCCCTCTTATGACTGACAACGGTACCTTTGTTATCAATGGTACTGAGCGTGTAATCGTATCTCAGCTACACCGTAGCCCGGGCGTATTCTTTGATCATGACCGTGGTAAAACCCACTCTTCAGGTAAGGTGCTGTATAACGCACGTATTATTCCTTACCGTGGTTCATGGTTAGACTTTGAATTCGATCCGAAAGATGCATTGTTTGTTCGTATTGACCGCCGTCGTAAGCTAGCGGCATCGATCATTCTGCGCGCTTTAGATTATTCAACTCAAGATATCCTTGACCTGTTCTTCGATCGCGTAAACTTTAAGATCAAGAAAGATTCATTAGTAATGGATCTAGTTGCTGACCGTCTACGTGGCGAGACTGCAAGCTATGATATTAAAGACGCTGAAGGCACTGTTCTAGTTGAGAAGGGTCGTCGCATCACTGCACGTCACATTCGTCAACTTGAAAAGTCAAACACAACTGAACTTGAAGTTCCAGTTGAATACATCGCTGGTAAGATTTCTGGACAAGATTATATCGATCCAGATACAGGCGAAGTATTGGTTTCTGCAAACGCAGAAATTAGCCTAGAAGATCTAGCTAAGCTATCTATGGCTGGCATCAAAGAGATCAGCACTCTGTATATCAACGAACTTGATAACGGTGCTTACATCTCTGACACATTACGTATTGATTCAACAACTAACCGCCTAGAAGCGCTAGTTGAAATCTACCGTATGATGCGTCCAGGCGAGCCACCAACCAAAGATGCAGCAGAAGCGCTATTCAATAACCTATTCTTCAGCGAAGAACGTTATGATCTATCTAAAGTAGGTCGTATGAAGTTCAACCGTCGTCTAGGTATTGATGATGACGAAGGCACTGGTATCCTAACTAAAGAAGATATCGTTGCTGTGATGAAGAACATCATCGCCATCCGTAACGGTTTGGACGAAGTGGATGATATCGATCACCTAGGTAACCGTCGTATTCGTAGCGTTGGTGAAATGGCTGAAAACCAGTTCCGTGTTGGTCTAGTTCGTGTAGAACGTGCCGTACGTGAGCGTTTGAGCCTTGGCGATCTAAATGAGCTTATGCCTCAAGATCTGATCAACGCTAAGCCTATTTCTGCAGCTGTTAAAGAATTCTTTGGCTCTTCACAGCTTTCACAGTTCATGGACCAAAACAACCCATTGTCAGAAGTTACGCATAAGCGTCGTATTTCTGCTCTAGGTCCTGGTGGTCTAACACGTGAACGTGCTGGTTTCGAAGTTCGAGACGTACACCCGACTCACTACGGTCGTCTATGTCCAATCGAAACGCCAGAAGGTCCAAACATTGGTTTGATCAACTCGTTGTCAACCTTTGCTCGTACTAACAACTATGGCTTCCTAGAAACACCTTACCGTAAGGTTATCGATGGTGTGGTTACTGATGAGGTAGATTACCTTTCAGCAATCGAAGAAGGTCGTTACGTTATTGCACAGGCAATCGTTAGCTTAGACGAAAACGGTCGTATGATGGATGATCTTATCGCATGTCGTCATAAGGGTGATTCTACCTTTATGGGTGCTGCTGATATCCAATATATGGACGTTTCACCACAACAGATCATTTCTGTTGCGGCATCGCTAATTCCGTTCCTAGAACACGATGACGCGAACCGTGCATTGATGGGGGCGAACATGCAACGTCAGGCAGTTCCAACACTTAAGGCTGATAAGCCTCTAGTTGGTACTGGTATTGAACGTACACTTGCTGTTGACTCAGGCGTGGTTGTTGCTGCTAAGCGTGGTGGTTATGTTGACTACGTAGATGCTAGCCGTATCGTTGTTAAGGTTGACGAATCTGAATTGACTCCAGGTGAAGCTGGTATCGATATCTACAACTTGACTAAGTACACGCGTTCTAACCAGAACACATGTATTAACCAACGTCCATGTTGTAGCGTAGGCGATCCAGTTGTTCGTGGTGACGTACTAGCCGATGGCCCATCTACCGACTTAGGTGATTTGGCTCTTGGTCAGAACATGCGTATCGCGTTCATGCCTTGGAATGGTTACAACTTCGAAGACTCGATCTTAATCTCTGAGCGTGTAGCTCAAGAAGACCGTTTCACAACTATCCACATTCAGGAGCTTTCATGTATCGCTCGTGATACTAAGCTGGGTAGTGAAGAGATCACTGCTGATATTCCAAACGTTGGTGAGTCTGCGCTTTCTAAGCTAGATGAATCAGGTATCGTTTATATCGGTGCAGAAGTTAAGGGTGGCGACATCCTAGTTGGTAAAGTGACCCCTAAAGGTGAAACTCAGCTGACTCCAGAAGAGAAACTTCTCCGTGCAATCTTCGGCGAAAAAGCCTCTGACGTTAAAGACAGCTCTCTACGCGTACCTAACTCTGTTAAAGGTACTATCATCGACGTACAAGTATTTACTCGTGACGGCGTTGAGAAAGACAAGCGTGCTGTAGAAATCGAAGAGATGCATATCGCTCAGGCGAAGAAGGATTTGACTGAAGAGTTCCAAATTCTTGAAGAAGGTGTTCTTGGTCGTGCTCGCAACCTATTACTAGGTGCTGGTTTCGATGAAGCGCAACTTAATGCAATTCCACGTTCACAATTGTTGGTTCAAACCATCGATGATGAAGGTAAGCAAACTGAGCTAGAACAACTAGCTGAGCAAGCGGAAGAGCTAAAAGCCGATTTCGATAAGAAGTTTGAAATTAAGCGTCGCAAGATCACTCAAGGTGATGATTTAGCACCTGGCGTACTTAAGATCGTTAAGGTTTACCTTGCGGTTAAGCGTACTATCCAGCCTGGTGATAAGATGGCGGGTCGTCACGGTAACAAGGGTGTAATCTCTAAGATTTGTCCTGTTGAAGACATGCCTTACGACGAAAAGGGTAACCCAGTAGATATCGTATTGAATCCACTAGGTGTACCTTCACGTATGAACATCGGTCAGGTACTTGAAGTTCATATGGGTGCTGCAGCTAAAGGCATCGGTAATCGTATTACTGAAATGCTGGAAGAGCAGCGCGAATTGGCAGAACTTCGCGGATACATCAAGCAAGTTTATGACTTAGGTGACGAAGTGCAGCAGCGCGTTGACATCGATACATTTACTGATGATGAAATCTTGCGTCTTGCTAAAAACCTAAAAGGCGGTGTACCGATTGCTACACCTGCGTTTGATGGTGCCAAAGAGAAAGAGATCAAGCAGATGCTTGAGCTTGCAGGCTTGCCACAATCAGGTCAGTTAACACTGATTGATGGTCGTACTGGTAATGAGTTTGAGCGTAAAGTAACCGTAGGTTACATGTATATGCTAAAACTTAACCACTTGGTTGATGATAAGATGCACGCCCGTTCTACCGGTTCGTACAGCCTTGTTACTCAGCAACCATTGGGTGGTAAAGCACAGTTCGGTGGTCAGCGTTTCGGTGAGATGGAAGTGTGGGCACTAGAAGCTTATGGTGCTGCATATACTCTTCAGGAAATGCTAACCGTTAAGTCGGACGATGTGAACGGTCGTACTCAGATGTATAAGAACATCGTCGACGGTAACCATCAGATGCAACCAGGTATGCCTGAATCTTTCAACGTATTGTTGAAAGAGATCCGTTCACTCGGTATTAATATCGAGTTGGATCAAAAGTAACACTTGGTTACAGCCTCTATGGCAAAAGAAATTGGTGCTCTGCATTTTGCAGGGCACCCGGTTTAACTCCTTCAGGAGAGAAACGTGAAAGACTTATTAAAGTTTCTGAAACAGCAAAGCAAGACTGAAGAATTTGAAGGTATCAAGATTGGCCTAGCGTCGCCTGATCTGATCCGCTCTTGGTCTTTTGGTGAAGTTAAGAAGCCAGAAACCATTAACTACCGTACATTTAAGCCAGAGCGTGAAGGCTTATTCTGTGCGCGTATTTTTGGTCCAGTAAAAGATTACGAATGTTTATGCGGTAAGTATAAGCGTCTTAAGCACCGTGGTGTGATCTGTGAAAAGTGTGGCGTTGAAGTTACACAGACTAAAGTACGTCGTGAGCGTATGGGTCACATCGATCTTGCTAGCCCAGTTGCACACATTTGGTTCTTGAAGTCACTTCCGTCTCGTATCGGTTTGATGCTAGACATGACTCTTCGTGATATCGAACGTGTACTTTACTTCGAATCTTTCGTAGTAATCGAGCCTGGCATGACCAGTCTTGAACGCGGCCAAATGCTAACAGAAGAAAACTATCTGGATGCATTGGAAGAGTACGGTGATGAATTCGATGCCAAGATGGGTGCTGAAGCAGTTCTAGAATTGCTACGTGCTATCGATCTTGAAAAAGAAATTGAAATGATGCGCGAAGAATTGCCATCTATCAATTCTGAAACTCGTCGTAAGAAAGTCACTAAGCGTCTTAAGCTTATTGAGGCATTCTTCACTTCAGGTAACAAGCCTGAGTGGATGATCCTTAAAGTGCTACCGGTTCTGCCACCAGATCTACGTCCTCTAGTTCCACTAGATGGCGGACGTTTTGCTACGTCTGATTTGAACGACCTTTACCGTCGTGTAATCAACCGTAACAACCGTCTAAAGCGTCTGTTAGATCTAGCTGCTCCAGACATCATCGTACGTAACGAAAAGCGTATGTTGCAAGAGTCTGTTGATGCGCTATTAGATAACGGTCGTCGTGGTCGTGCTATTACAGGTTCTAACAAGCGTCCGCTTAAATCTTTGGCCGATATGATCAAAGGTAAGCAAGGTCGTTTCCGTCAGAACTTGCTAGGTAAGCGTGTTGACTATTCTGGTCGTTCGGTAATTACCGTAGGTCCAACTTTACGTCTACACCAGTGTGGTCTTCCTAAGAAGATGGCACTTGAGCTATTCAAGCCATTCATCTATGGCAAGCTAGAAGGTCGTGGCTTAGCTACAACTATTAAAGCTGCTAAGAAGATGGTTGAACGCGAAGTTCCAGAAGTTTGGGACGTGCTAGATGACGTGATCCGCGAACACCCAGTGATGCTTAACCGTGCACCAACACTGCACAGACTAGGTATCCAGGCATTTGAGCCAGTACTAATCGAAGGTAAAGCGATTCAGCTTCACCCATTGGTTTGTGCGGCATACAACGCCGACTTCGACGGTGACCAAATGGCTGTTCACGTGCCACTAACGCTTGAAGCGCAGTTAGAAGCACGTTCACTAATGATGTCTACCAACAACATCCTTTCACCTGCAAACGGTGAGCCGGTGATTACACCATCACAGGACGTTGTATTGGGTCTTTACTACACTAGCCGTGAGCGTATCAACGGCAAGGGTGAAGGCATGGCATTCTCTGATGTGGCTGAAGCTGAAAAAGCTTACCGCACAGGAGTGGCTGAGCTACATGCTCGCGTTAAGGTACGTATCACCGAAACGACGACCAATGAAGCTGGCGAAAAAGTTAAGACACGTCGTATCGTTGATACAACGGTTGGACGTGCATTGCTTTCACAGATCTTACCGAAAGGTCTTTCTTATGATTTGGTTAACCAAAACATGGGTAAGAAGCAGATCTCTAAGCTATTGAACACTTGTTACCGTCAACTAGGTCTTAAAGATACAGTTATCTTTGCTGACCAATTGATGTATACAGGTTTCCACTTTGCAACTATCTCTGGTGCCTCTGTAGGTATCGACGATATGGTTATTCCAGATCTTAAGTACACGCTAGTAGCGGATGCTGAAGCGGAAGTTCTTGAAATTCAAGAGCAGTTCCAATCTGGTCTAGTAACAGCCGGTGAGCGTTACAACAAAGTAATCGATATCTGGGCAAGCGCGAACGAAAAAGTTTCTAAAGCGATGATGGAAAACCTGTCAAAAGAGACAGTGATTAACCGTGATGGCGAAGAAGAAACACAAGAATCGTTCAACAGCATCTACATGATGGCCGACTCAGGCGCTCGTGGTAGTGCTGCACAGATTCGTCAGTTGGCCGGTATGCGTGGTCTGATGGCTAAGCCAGATGGCTCAATCATCGAAACCCCAATTGTGGCTAACTTCCGTGAAGGTCTAAACGTATCTCAGTACTTTATTTCTACTCACGGTGCGCGTAAAGGTCTTGCGGATACGGCATTGAAGACAGCTAACTCTGGTTACCTGACTCGTCGTCTAGTAGACGTTGCGCAAGATTTAGTTGTAATCGAAGATGACTGTGGAACGTTCGAAGGTCTAACTATGAAGCCGCTTATTGAAGGTGGTGATGTAGTTGAGCCGTTACGTGAACGTGTTCTAGGTCGTGTTGTTGCACAAGATGTGTTCAAGCCTGGTACTGAAGAAGTACTTGTGCCACGTAACACGCTTCTTGACGAAGCATGGTGTGACATCGTTGAAGACAACTCTATCGATGAAATGATTGTTCGCTCAGTAATTAGCTGTGATACAGACTTCGGTGTGTGTAAAGCTTGTTACGGTCGTGATTTGGCTCGTGGCCATATCATTAACCAAGGTGAAGCGATTGGTGTTGTTGCTGCTCAGTCAATTGGTGAGCCAGGAACACAGCTTACGATGCGTACTTTCCACATCGGTGGTGCGGCATCTCGAGCTTCAGCTGAGAACAACGTTCAAGTTAAGAACTCTGGTACGCTTAAGTTACACAACGCTAAGTATGTAACTAACAGTAACGGTAAGCTTGTAATCGTATCTCGTTCTTCTGAGCTAGCTATTATTGATGAGCTAGGTCGTGAGAAAGAGCGTTATAAGGTTCCTTACGGTACAGTTCTAGAGAAATTGGAAGATGACGGTGTATCTGCTGGCGAAATTATCGCTAAGTGGGATCCGCATACTCACCCAATTATTTCTGAAGTAGCAGGTAGTATTAAGTTCGTAGATATGATTGAAGGTGTCACAATGACACGTCAAACAGACGAACTAACTGGTCTGTCTTCAATCGTAGTGCTTGAAGTTGGTCAACGTCCAACAGCTGGTAAAGAGATGCGTCCTATGATCCGTCTTGTTGCTGCTGATGGTGGCGACTTGATGATTCCTGGTACTGAAGTACCGGCGCAATACTTCTTGCCTGGTCACGCGATTGTGAATCTTGACGATAACGCACCAATTAACGTTGGTGATGCATTAGCACGTATTCCTCAAGAATCTTCGAAGACTCGCGATATTACCGGTGGTCTACCGCGCGTAGCCGACTTGTTCGAAGCGCGTAAGCCAAAAGAGCCTGCAATTCTTGCTGAAGTATCGGGTACTATCTCGTTCGGTAAAGAAACCAAAGGTAAGCGTCGTCTAGTTATCACCCCAGCTGATGGTGGTGAGCACTACGAAGAGATGATTCCTAAGTGGCGTAACCTAAACGTGTTCGAAGGTGAGAAAGTTGAACGCGGTGAAGTTATTGCTGATGGTCCAGAAGCAGCGCACGACATTCTACGTCTACGTGGTATCCACAATGTGGCTAACTACATCGTGAATGAAGTACAGGACGTTTACCGTCTACAGGGCGTTAAGATCAACGATAAGCACATTGAGGTGATCATTCGCCAGATGCTGCGTAAGTGTGAGATCGTAGACGCTGGTGACAGTGAATTCCTACCGGGTGAACAAGCTGAAGTATCACGTGTTAAGATCGCTAACCGCGAACTTGAAGCACAGGGTAAGCAGCCTGCGACATTCGAACGTGAACTTCTTGGTATTACTAAGGCGTCACTTGCGACTGAATCGTTCATCTCTGCAGCATCGTTCCAGGAGACCACTCGTGTTCTTACTGAAGCAGCTGTTGGCGGTAAGAGCGATAAGTTACGTGGCTTGAAAGAGAACGTAATCGTTGGTCGTCTAATCCCTGCTGGTACGGGTTACTCATACCACCAGAAGCGTGCTGAAGCTGCAGTTAAACCTGCTGCTGAAGAAGCACCAGCGATTAGTGCAAGCGAAGCTGAGCAGAACCTTGCTGATTTGCTAAATCTAGCTGGAAGCAACGATTAATTCGGTGCTAAAAAGTAAATAGATTGTAAAAAAGGCGCTTTTGGCGCCTTTTTTTTACTTTAAATCGGTTAAAAGTTGTCTATTTCTTGACAGATAGACCATACACTTCTAAAATTTCGCGTCCCACACCTGTGGGATATAGATTTTTCACACCTTACTGTTGATTTAGTCAACTGATTCGGAGCTATACATGGCAACTGTAAACCAGTTGGTACGTAAGCCTCGCGCACCGAAAGTCGATAAGACTAACGTACCTGCGCTAGCTGCGTGTCCACAAAAACGTGGTGTTTGTACTCGCGTATACACTACTACACCAAAAAAACCTAACTCTGCACTACGTAAAGTAGCTCGTGTGCGTCTAACTAACGGTTTCGAAGTTACTTCGTACATCGGCGGTGAAGGCCACAACCTGCAGGAACACAGCGTAATTCTAATCCGTGGCGGTCGTGTAAAAGACTTACCGGGTGTGCGTTACCACACTGTACGCGGCGCATTAGACTGTGCTGGCGTTAGCGAACGTCGTCAAGGTCGTTCAAAGTACGGTGCTAAGCGTCCTAAGTCTTAACGTTTTCCGTTAAGTAAGGCCAAGCTAGATATAATTGAGATTCCAGTTTTGGGGTCCCTGAAGCATACGGAGAAATTGTTATGCCAAGACGTCGCGTTGTAGGACAACGTAAAATCCTACCAGATCCAAAGTTCAACAGTGAGTTGCTGGCTAAGTTCATCAACGTCATTATGCAGGACGGCAAAAAGTCGACTGCAGAAAAAATTATTTACAAGGCACTAGATACTGCAGCTGAAAAGAAAGGCGAAGAGCAACTAGTAATCCTTGAAGCAGCCCTGGACAACGTACGTCCATCAGTCGAGGTTAAATCTCGTCGTGTTGGTGGTTCTACTTACCAGGTACCATGTGAAGTTCGTCCAGTGCGTCGTAACGCACTAGCGATGCGCTGGTTGGTTGAAGCTGCACGTAAGCGTGGTGAAAAATCTATGGCTCTACGTCTAGCAGGTGAAATGTTAGACGCATCTGAAAACAAAGGTACTGCTGTTAAGAAGCGCGAAGACGTGCATCGTATGGCAGAAGCAAACAAAGCGTTTGCTCATTACCGCTGGTAATATCTTGGCGCAGGCTTTAGCCTGCGCCTTACTTGCATTGCTAACACTCAGGTTTTAGCTAAGAGGGTATAAATCGTGGCTCGTACAACTCCAATTGAGCGCTACCGTAATATCGGTATCTGTGCTCATGTTGACGCTGGTAAAACCACTACCACTGAACGTGTTCTTTTCTACACTGGCTTATCTCATAAGATCGGTGAAGTTCATGATGGCGCAGCCACCATGGATTGGATGGAGCAAGAGCAGGAACGTGGTATTACCATCACCTCAGCCGCAACGACTACTTTCTGGCGCGGAATGGATGCGCAGTTCACTGAACACCGCATTAATATCATCGATACTCCAGGTCACGTTGACTTCACGATTGAAGTAGAACGTTCTTTGCGAGTACTAGATGGTGCAGTTGTTGTTTTCTGTGGCTCATCAGGGGTTGAACCCCAATCTGAGACTGTTTGGCGACAAGCTGATAAGTATCATGTGCCGCGCTTAGTGTTCGTCAATAAGATGGACCGCGCAGGTGCAAACTTTGACCGTGTCGTTGAGCAGATCCGCAACCGCCTTGGCGCAACTTGTGTACCTATTCAAATGAATATTGGTGCAGAAGAAGACTTCAACGGTGTTGTCGATTTGATCAAGATGAAAGCAATTAACTGGTCTGAAGATGATCAGGGCATGACTTTCACTTATGAAGCCATTCCAGAGCACTTAGCCGACAAAGCTGCAGAAATGCGCGAGTACTTGGTTGAAAGTGCTGCTGAAGCTTCAGAAGAGCTGATGGAAAAGTACCTAGATGATGGGGAACTTTCTGAAGACGAGATCAAGAAAGCACTACGTCAGCGCACCTTAAATAACGAAATCGTATTGGCAACCTGTGGTTCTGCATTTAAGAACAAGGGTGTACAAGCGGTTCTCGATGCAGTGGTAGATTACCTACCATCACCAGTCGAAGTTCCTGCTATTAAGGGCATCGATGAAAACGAAGAAGAGACTGAGCGTCAAGCTGACGACAATGCTCCATTCGCTGCATTGGCATTTAAGATTGCAACAGATCCATTCGTAGGTACTTTAACCTTTATACGTGTTTATTCAGGTGTATTGGAAACAGGTGCTGGCGTATATAACTCTGTTAAGCAAAAGCGTGAACGTATTGGTCGTATGGTGCAGATGCACGCTAATGACCGTCAAGAGATTAAAGAAGTCCGCGCTGGAGACATCGCTGCTCTTATTGGTCTTAAAGACGTGACAACTGGCGACACTCTGTGCAATTCAGACCATAAAGTAATTCTAGAGCGCATGGAATTCCCTGAGCCTGTAATTACTATTGCCGTTGAGCCAAGAACAAAGGCTGACCAAGATAAGATGGGGATGGCGTTGCAAAAACTTGCAGCAGAAGATCCGTCGTTCCGTGTTGAAACTGATGAAGAGTCGGGTCAAACACTGATCTCTGGTATGGGTGAGCTACACTTAGACATCATCGTTGACCGTATGCGTCGCGAATTTGGTGTTGAGTGTAATGTAGGTAAACCACAAGTTGCATATCGTGAGACTATCCGCAAAACAGTGGAAGTCGAAGGTAAGTTTGTACGCCAATCTGGTGGTCGAGGTCAATTCGGTCATGTTTGGTTGAAACTAGAGCCTCAAGAAGAAGGTTTTGGTTACGAATTCGTCAACGAAATTGTTGGTGGTGTTGTTCCGAAGGAATACATCCCAGCTGTAGATAAGGGTATTCAAGAGCAGATGAAGAGCGGTGTATTAGCCGGCTTCCCAGTTCTTGACGTAAAAGTCACTTTGTACGATGGTTCATATCATGATGTGGACTCGAACGAAATGGCATTTAAAGTGGCTGGTTCTATCGGCTTTAAGAAAGGCGCTCTAGAAGCGGATCCTTCTTTGCTTGAACCATGTATGAAAGTCGAAGTGACAACACCTGAAGATTATATGGGTGATGTTGTGGGTGACTTAAACCGTCGTCGTGGCCTTATTGAAGGTATGGATGATGGTATTGCAGGTGTTAAACTTGTTCATGCAACAGTACCGTTATCTGAAATGTTCGGTTATGCAACCGATTTGCGTAGTGCAACTCAGGGCCGTGCTTCATACTCTATGGAGTTTTTGAAGTACTCTGATGCACCGCAAAATGTTACTAAAGCAATAATAGAGGCCAGAGGCTAAACTGTCTCACTCTATTGTTGATATACTTAATTGCTATTGCTCGGTTTTGAGCCGAGCATTTTCTGAAAAGAAAGGAATATATCGTGGCTAAAGAAAAATTTGAACGCTTAAAACCGCATGTTAACGTTGGTACTATTGGACACGTTGACCATGGTAAAACAACTCTAACTGCTGCTATCTCAGCTGTATTAACCAAAGCTTTTGGTGGTACTGTTCGTGATTTCGCACAGATCGATAACGCTCCAGAAGAGCGTGAGCGCGGTATTACAATTAATACTTCTCACATCGAATATGACACTCCATCACGTCACTACGCACACGTAGACTGTCCAGGTCACGCCGATTATGTTAAAAACATGATCACTGGTGCTGCACAGATGGACGGCGCTATCCTAGTAGTTGCTTCTACAGATGGTCCAATGCCACAAACACGTGAGCACATCCTGCTTTCACGTCAGGTTGGCGTTCCATTCATCATCGTATTCATGAACAAGTGTGACATGGTTGATGACGAAGAACTTCTAGAACTAGTAGAAATGGAAGTTCGTGAACTTCTTTCTGAGTACGACTTCCCAGGTGATGACTTACCAGTTATCCAGGGTTCTGCTCTTAAAGCTCTTGAAGGCGAGCCAGAGTGGGAAGCTAAGATCCTAGAACTAGCTGAAGCTCTAGATACTTACATTCCTGAGCCAGAGCGTGCTATCGACGGTGCATTCATTCTTCCAATCGAAGATGTTTTCTCAATCGCTGGTCGTGGTACTGTTGTTACTGGTCGTGTAGAGCGCGGTATCATCAAAGTTGGTGAAGAAGTAGAAATCGTTGGTATCAAAGATACTACTAAGTCTACTTGTACTGGTGTTGAAATGTTCCGTAAGCTTCTTGACGAAGGTCGTGCTGGCGAGAACTGTGGTGTTCTTCTACGTGGTATCAAGCGTGAAGACGTTGAACGTGGTCAAGTACTAGCTGCTCCAGGTTCAATCACTCCACACACTACTTTCAAGTCAGAAATCTATGTTCTGTCTAAAGAAGAAGGTGGACGTCACACTCCATTCTTCAAAGGCTACCGTCCACAGTTCTACTTCCGTACAACTGACGTAACCGGTACTATCGAATTGCCAGAAGGCGTTGAGATGGTAATGCCTGGTGACAACGTAGCTATGACTGTTACTCTAATCTGCCCAATCGCGATGGACGAAGGTTTACGCTTCGCTATCCGTGAAGGTGGCCGTACAGTTGGTGCTGGTGTTGTAGCTGAGATCGTTGCTTAATTAGCAATGAGTCTTAACTCGATACTGAAAGAGGCAGCTTAGGCTGCCTTTTTTATTGCCTGAAGAAAAGTTCAGGGCAGGGCTAGCATTCCAGATCGGACTGTGTATAATGACGCCACTTTGTTGAAAACGGTCAATTTGACGGTATTTCAAACAACGGGCTTGATCTCAGCGTTGAAATCAGTATAATAGCCCCTCGCCTTAACCATTAGGCGATTTAAATTGGTCTGCCTTCGGGTTTGACGTAAAAAAACAGCGACTCCAATTGTGAGTCGAACGGTTAAATCATTTCACTCTGCTTTTTCGATAAAGAAAATAGCTAGAGGGTGATTTTTTTGTGTACATTTTAGGAGCTCTGGTCAATGCAGAACCAAAGAATCCGTATCCGCTTAAAAGGATTTGATCATCGCTTGATTGATCAGTCTACTGCGGAAATCGTTGAAACTGCTAAGCGTACCGGCGCGCAGGTTCGTGGTCCAATTCCACTACCAACGCGTAAAGAACGTTATACCATTTTGACTTCTCCACACGTTAATAAAGATGCACGTGATCAGTACGAACTACGTACTCACAAGCGTCTTGTTGACATCGTAGAGCCGACTGAAAAGACTGTAGACGCACTTATGCGTTTAGATCTTGCGGCTGGTGTTGACGTTCAGATTAGCTTGGGTTAATTGAAATCCAGTTAGAAGAGGTTTGAGAGATGGCTATCGGTCTTATCGGTCGTAAAGTAGGTATGACTCGCATCTTCAATGAAGATGGCGCGTCGGTACCTGTAACAGTAATTGAAATTGCTGCTAACCGTGTAACCCAAGTGAGAACTTTGGATACAGATGGTTACCGTGCACTTCAAGTTACTACTGGTACCAAAAAAGCTAATCGCATCACTAAACCAGAAGCAGGTCACTTTGCTAAGGCAGGCGTTGAAGCCGGTCGTGGTTTATGGGAAATGCGTTTGGCAGATGGTGAAGGCGAAGGCATCGAAGTTGGTGCTGAGCTTAATGTAGATATCTTCGCTGACATAGCGAAAGTTGATGTTACTGGTCAATCAAAAGGTAAGGGCTTCCAAGGCGGTATTAAGCGTTGGAACTTCCGTACTCAAGATGCAACACATGGTAACTCACTGGCACATAGAGCTAACGGTTCTATTGGTCAAAACCAAACACCTGGTCGCGTTTTCAAAGGTAAGAAAATGTCTGGCCACATGGGTGCAGAGCGTGTTACGACACAGAATCTAGAAGTAATTCGTGTAGATGCTGAACGTAACCTGCTATTGGTTAAGGGTGCAGTTCCAGGCGCTACTAATGGCGACCTGATCATCAAACCAGCTGTTAAAGCTTAAGGTCTGAGGAGATAGTAATGGAATTGGTATTGAAAGACGCACAGAGTGCTCTTGAAGTTTCCGAAGCTACCTTTGGCCGTGACTTTAATGAAGCACTGGTTCATCAGGTAGTTGTAGCTTACGCTGCAAACGCGCGTCAGGGCACTCGTGCTCAAAAGACTCGCGCAGAAGTAACTGGCTCAGGCAAAAAGCCTTGGCGCCAAAAAGGTACTGGCCGTGCACGTGCTGGTACTGTTAAAGGCCCAATCTGGCGTGGCGGTGGCGTAACATTCGCTGCTAAAACACAAGATCATAGCCAAAAAGTTAACAAAAAGATGTACCGCGGAGCGCTGAAAAGCATTTTCTCTGAATTGGTACGTCAAGACCGTCTTATCGTTGTTGAGTCGTTCGGTGTTGAAGCTCCTAAAACTAAAGAGCTGAAAGCTAAACTAAACGAAATGCAACTTGAAGACGTGTTGATTGTTACTCCAGAAGTTGACGAGAACTTGTTCTTAGCTGCTCGTAACCTGTACAAAGTTGACGTACGTGACGTTGCTGGTATCGATCCAGTAAGTCTAATCGCTTTCAACAAAGTACTAGTTACTGCTGAAGCTATTAAGCAAATCGAGGAGATGCTGGGATGATAAGCCAAGAACGTTTGCTAAAAGTTATTCTTGCACCACACATCTCTGAGAAGAGCACTGTGAATGCAGAGAATAACAACACGGTAGTATTCCGTGTAGCTATCGATGCAACTAAAGCTGAAGTTAAAGCTGCAGTAGCACAGCTATTTGAAGTTGAAGTTGATACAGTTCGTACTTTGGTTAACAAAGGCAAAACTAAGCGTCACGGTGCCCGTACTGGCCGTCGTAGCGATTGGAAAAAAGCTTATGTTACCTTAGCTGCTGGTGCTGACATCGATTTCGTCGGCGGCGCTGAGTAAGCATTAGGAGAATTATCATGGCAGTTATTAAGTGTAAGCCAACCTCTCCAGGTCGTCGCCACGTAGTTAAAGTGGTGAACAGCGATTTGCATAAGGGTAAACCTTTTGCAGGCCTGTTGGCGAAAAAATCAAAAAGTGGTGGCCGTAACAATACTGGTCGTATCACTGTCCGCCACGTTGGTGGTGGTCATAAGCAACATTATCGTCTAATCGACTTTAAGCGTAACAAAGACGGTATCCCTGCGAAGGTTGAACGTTTGGAATATGATCCAAACCGTACAGCTAACATCGCATTGGTACTTTACGCTGACGGTGAGCGTCGTTATATCCTTGCTGCTAAAGGCATGCAAGCTGGTGATAAGATCCAGTCTGGTATCGATGCAGAGATCAAGAGCGGTAACGCAATGCCTCTACGTAATATCCCTGTGGGTAGCGTAGTGCACGCAGTCGAAATGAAGCCTGGTAAAGGTGCTCAGATCGCGCGTTCAGCTGGTGCTTATGTACAAGTTATTGCTCGTGACGGCGCATACGCCACTCTACGTCTTCGCTCTGGCGAAATGCGTAAAGTGCCGGTTGATTGCCGCGCGACATTGGGTGAAGTTGGTAATGCCGAGCATATGCTACGCCAGTTAGGTAAAGCAGGTGCTAAACGCTGGAGAGGCGTACGCCCAACAGTTCGTGGTGTTGCAATGAACCCAGTAGATCACCCACATGGTGGTGGTGAAGGCCGTACTTCTGGTGGCCGTCACCCTGTATCTCCATGGGGTCAACCTACTAAGGGTTACAAGACTCGTAGTAATAAACGCACCGACAAGTACATCGTACGTCGTCGCAATAAAAAGTAAGAGGATTCGCCATGCCACGTTCTCTCAAGAAAGGTCCATTCATTGACCTACACTTGCTGAAGAAGGTAGAGAAAGCGATGGAAGCTGGAGACAAGAAGCCTATTAAGACTTGGTCTCGCCGCTCTATGATCATTCCTAACATGATTGGAATGACCATCGCTGTCCATAATGGTCGTCAGCACGTACCTGTGTTCGTAACTGACGAAATGATCGGCCACAAGCTTGGTGAATTTTCACCAACTCGCACTTATCGCGGCCATGCTGCAGATAAGAAAGCGAAGAAGCGTTAATACGGGAGACATAAGATGGAAGTTTTAGCTAAACATCGTTTTGCCCGTACGTCGCCTCAAAAGTGTCGTTTGGTTGCAGATCAAATCCGTGGACTGCCTGTTGCTAAGGCTCTCGAAATTCTAACTTTCAGCCCTAAGAAAGCTGCAGTACTTGTTAAGAAAGTACTGGACTCTGCTATCGCTAATGCTGAGCACAATGAAGGTGCTGACATTGACGAACTAAGAGTTGGAGCTATTATGATCGATGAAGGTCCAACTATGAAGCGTATCATGCCACGTGCCAAAGGCCGTGCTGATCGTATAATCAAGCGCACCAGCCACATTACTGTGGTTGTGTCAGATCGCTAGGAGTTAGCAATGGGACAGAAAGTACATCCTAATGGTATCCGTCTGGGTATCACTAAGCCTTGGATCTCGACCTGGTACGCTGACAAGTCAGACTATGCCAATAACTTGAGCAGTGACTGGGAAGTGCGTAAGTTTCTAGAAAAGAAACTTACTCAAGCTTCAGTTTCTAAGATTGTTATCGAGCGTCCAGCTAAGAGTGTTCGCGTAACTATCCACACAGCCCGTCCAGGCGTTGTGATTGGTAAGAAAGGCGAAGACGTTGAGAAGCTACGCAATGCAGTTGCTAAGCTGACTGGTATTCCAGCTCAAATCAACATCGCTGAAATCCGTAAGCCAGAGCTAGATGCTAAGCTTGTTGCCGATGGCATCGCTTCGCAGCTAGAGCGTCGTGTTATGTTCCGTCGTGCTATGAAGCGCGCAGTTCAAAACGCAATGCGTCTTGGTGCTAAGGGTATCAAAGTTGAAGTGAGTGGCCGTCTAGGCGGCGCTGAGATTGCGCGTTCAGAGTGGTATCGTGAAGGTCGTGTACCTTTGCATACACTGCGTGCTGATATCGACTATTCTACTTCTGAGAGTCACACTCAATACGGTGTGATTGGCGTTAAAGTTTGGGTCTTCAAAGGCGAAGTTCTAGACGGCGTTCTACCTCAGCACGAAGAGCCGAAACAGCAGCCGAAGCGTAAGCCTCGCGGTAAATAGGAGAGCTGGCAATGCTGCAACCAAAAAGAATGAAGTTTCGCAAAATGTTCAAAGGCCGCAACCGTGGTCTAGCGAACGGCACTGAAGTTAGCTTCGGTGAATTCGGTTTGAAAGCTGTTGGACGTGGTCGTCTAACTGCTCGTCAAATTGAAGCTGCGCGTCGTGCTATGACACGTCACATTAAGCGTCAAGGTCAGATCTGGATCCGCGTATTCCCTGACAAGCCAATTACCTCTAAGCCTCTAGAAGTGCGTATGGGTAAAGGTAAGGGTAACGTTGAATACTGGGTTTGCCAGATTCAACCAGGTAAGGTTCTTTATGAGATGAATGGTGTATCTGAGGAGTTAGCTCGTGAAGCTTTCACCCTAGCTGCAGCTAAACTACCTCTGAAGACTACCTTCGTAACTAAGACGGTGATGTAATGAAAGCGAGCGAACTAACAGAAAAGAGCGTTGAAGAATTGAACGCTGAACTGCTTGGTCTGCTGCGTGAGCAGTTTAATCTGCGTATGCAACACGCCACTGGTCAGTTGACTCAGACTCATCAGCTTAAAATCGTGCGTCGCAACATTGCGCGCGTTAAGACCATTATTACTTCTAAGGCGGGTGCATAATGTCTGATACTATCCGTACTTTGCAAGGTCGAGTACTTAGCGACAAGATGGACAAGTCTATCACTGTAGCTATTGAACGTAAGGTAAAACACCCTTTATACGGTAAGTTTATCAAGCGTACTACTAAGATCCATGCACATGACGAACAAAATCAGTGTAATGCTGGCGATATCGTGACTATTCGCGAATGCCGTCCGCTGTCTAAGACTAAGTCTTGGACTCTGGTTGAAGTAGTAACAAAAGCCTAAGCTTATTAGGTATTTAAGCAAACGGCTCCTAAAGTTGGGGCCGTTTTTATTTTTAGTACTATCTATTCCTGTTTTTAGGTGTTACACTTGCGCGCCAATTTTGACTAAATTAAAGTCGAAATTTGAGTGAAATGTAGCCCCTTTGTGGGATTGTAAGTAACGATAGCGGAGCACTTAAAATGATCCAAATGCAATCGACTCTAGAAGTCGCCTGTAACAGTGGCGCTCGTAGAGTTCAGTGTATTAAGGTCTTGGGTGGCTCTCATCGTCGTTATGCCGGTATCGGCGACGTCATCAAGGTTTCTGTTAAAGAAGCTATTCCTCGCGGTAAAGCGAAGAAAGGTGATGTATATAACGCGGTGGTAGTCCGTACTAAGAAAGGCGTACGTCGTCCAGACGGTTCTGTCATTCGCTTCGATCGGAACGCAGCGGTATTGCTTAACGCAAACCTTGCACCGATTGGTACTCGTATCTTTGGACCTGTGACACGTGAATTGCGTACTGAGCAGTTTATGAAGATTGTGTCATTGGCACCAGAAGTACTGTAAGGAGCTTCAAAATGGCAGCTAAAATACGTCGTCAAGACGAAGTAATTGTACTAGCAGGTAAAGACCAGGGTAAACGCGGTAAAGTTTCTCAGGTTCTTCCAACTGGTAAATTAATTGTAGAAGGTATTAACCTTGTTAAGAAACACCAAAAGCCAAACCCACAATTGGGCGTAGCTGGCGGTATTGTTGAACAAGAAGCACCGATACAAGCATCAAACGTAGCGATTTTCAACTCTGCCACTGGCAAAGCGGATCGCGTTGGTTTCCGATTTGAAGACGGCAAAAAAGTCCGTTTCTTTAAGTCGAACAGTGAACTCGTTAAGTAATTTGGAGTAAACGATGGCGAAACTGCATGATAAATACAAAGAGACTGTTAGTCCTGAACTTGCTAAAAAGTTTGGTTTTACCAGTGTCATGCAAGTCCCTCGGATTGAAAAGATCACCCTTAATATGGGTGTTGGCGAAGCAGTAGCAGATAAGAAAGTTATGGAGCATGCGCTTCGTGACATGACTGCTATCGCTGGTCAAAAGCCAGTAGTGACTGTAGCTCGTAAGTCAGTTGCTGGTTTTAAAATCCGTGAAGGCTACCCAATCGGCTGTAAGGTCACACTACGCGGTGAGCGTATGTGGGAATTCTTAGAGCGTTTAGTTGATATCGCGATCCCGCGTATTCGTGACTTCCGTGGTTTGAGCGTTAAATCGTTCGACGGCCGTGGTAACTATGCGATGGGCGTACGTGAGCAAATTATCTTCCCAGAGATCCAATACGATAAAATCGATAAGATCCGCGGTATGGATATTGTAATCACTACTTCTGCGAAGAATGACGAAGAAGGCCGAGCTTTGCTCGAAGGCTTTAACTTCCCATTCAAGAAATAAGGGTAGCGTAATGGCAAAAAGTTCAATGAAAGCACGTGAAGCAAAACGTGCACAGCTCGTAGCTAAGTTCGCTGAAAAGCGCGCTGCACTTAAAGCTATCATTAGCAGTCCAACTACATCTGATGATGACCGTTGGGATGCAGTACTTAAGTTACAAGCTCTACCACGTGACTCTAGCGCAGCGCGTCAGCGTAATCGTTGTAGTCAAACTGGTCGCCCACATGGTTTCCTACGTAAATTCGGCCTTAGCCGTATTAAATTACGTGAAGCAACTATGCGCGGTGAAGTTCCTGGTCTTCGCAAGGCCAGCTGGTAAGCACTTGTCACGGAGTAAGCTAATATGAGCATGCAAGATCCTATTGCGGATATGTTAACACGTATTCGTAACGGCCAAGCTGCTAAACACGTATCTGTGAAGATGCCATCTGCTAAGCTAAAAATCGCTATCGCGAAAATGCTTAAAGAAGAAGGTTATATCACTGACTACGCCGTAGCAGATGAAGCCAAGCCTGAATTGGAAATCACTTTAAAGTATTTCCAAGGTCAGCCAGTCGTTGAGACTATCCAGCGCGTTAGCCGTCCTGGTCTTCGTATTTACAAAGGTAAAAACGATCTACCAAAGGTTATGGGCGGACTGGGTGTCGCTATCGTGTCCACTTCTAAAGGTTTGATGACTGATCGTACTGCCCGCCAAAATGGCATGGGTGGGGAAGTTATCTGCTACGTAGCATAAGGAGCTAGCAATGTCTCGTGTCGCAAAAGCACCAGTCGCTATCCCTGCAGGCGTAGAAGTGACTTTAAACGAACAAACTATCACCGTAAAAGGTTCTAAAGGTAGTTTGACTCGAGTTATTAACTCTGACGTTTCTGTTGTTGTTGAAGACAATGAAATCAAGTGTTCACCAGTTGAAAGCGCTAAAACCGCTGCTCAAGCTGGTACAGCTCGTGCATTAATCAACAACATGGTTGTTGGTGTTTCTGAAGGTTTCGTTAAGAAACTACAGTTAGTTGGTGTTGGTTACCGTGCAAAACTTGCCGGTAAAGATATCGATTTGACTTTAGGTTTCTCACATCCTTTGGTTCACAAACTTCCAGACGGCGTAACAGCTGAATGTCCATCACAAACTGAAATCGTACTTTCTGGTACTGATAAGCAGTTGATCGGACAGGTTGCAGCTGAGATTCGCGGTTACCGTCCACCAGAGCCTTACAAAGGTAAAGGTGTTCGCTATGCTGACGAACAAGTACGCCGTAAAGAGGCTAAGAAGAAGTAAGGTAATACGATATGGATAAGAAAACATCTCGCTTACGCCGCGCTCTACGTGCCCGTAAGAAGATCCAAGAGCTGGGCGTTAATCGTCTGGTTGTACATCGTACACCACGTCACACTTACGCTCAGGTCATTAGCCCTGAAAACGTAGTGTTGGCGGCAGCTTCTACTGCTGAAAAAGCAGTAACCGAGCAGCTAAAGTACACAGGTAACGTAGATGCAGCTAAAGTAGTGGGTAAAACCCTTGCTGAGCGCGCTATCGAAAAAGGCGTAGCTGTAGTTGCATTCGATCGTTCCGGCTTCAAGTATCACGGTCGCGTTGCTGCATTAGCAGACGCTGCACGTGAAGCTGGCCTCAAGTTCTAAGGAATGATGAAAAATGGCTAAATTTGAAGCTCAACAGCAAAAAGACGATCTGCAAGAGAAATTAGTTGCAGTAAATCGTGTTTCTAAAGTAGTTAAAGGCGGACGTATCTTTAGCTTCACTGCACTAACAGTAGTGGGTGATGGTAACGGTAAAGTTGGCTATGGCTATGGTAAAGCGCGTGAAGTACCAGCAGCAATTCAGAAAGCAATGGAAAAGGCTCGCCGTAACATTGTAAACGTTGAATTGAACAATGGTACTTTGCACCACCCTGTAAAGGGTCGTCACACTGGTTCACGTGTTTACATGCAACCAGCCTCTGACGGTACCGGTATTATTGCCGGTGGCGCAATGCGTGCCGTATTGGAAGTAGCAGGCGTTCATAACGTTCTGTCAAAAGCATACGGTTCTACTAACCCGATCAACATCGTTCGTGCTACTGTCGATGCGTTGGTGAATATGAAATCACCTTCACAAATCGCAGCTAAGCGTGGCCTGAATGTTACTGAAATTCGAGGTTAATGCACCATGGCTACTAAAACACTTAAAGTAACTCAGACTAAAAGTTCAATCGGTCGCTTACCAAAGCACCGTGCAACTTTGACTGGTCTAGGTCTACGCCGCATTAATCACACTGTTGAACTAGAAGATACTCCTTCTGTTCGCGGTATGATTAACAAGGTTTACTACATGGTTTCGGTGGAGGAAGTATAAGATGCGTCTAAATACTCTATCACCTGCTGCAGGTGCTAAATCAGCAGCTAAGCGTGTAGGTCGCGGTATCGGTTCAGGCACTGGTAAAACTTGTGGCCGTGGTCACAAAGGCCAGAAGTCTCGTTCTGGTGGCGGCGTTCGCGTCGGTTTCGAAGGTGGTCAAATGCCACTTAAGATTCGTTTGCCTAAGTTTGGTTTTACCTCGCGTAAAGCGTTGGTATCTGCCGAGATTCGCATTAGCGAATTGGCTAAAGTTAACGGTGATGTTATCGACCTAAATGCGCTGAAAGATGCGAATCTAGTTACTCGCAACATACAGTTTGCTAAAATCGTTCTTTCAGGTACCATTGAGCGCCCTGTGACCGTTAAAGGTCTGAAGGTAACCCAAGGTGCACGTGCAGCTATTGAAGCTGCCGGTGGCAAGATCGAGGAATAATACGTCGATGGCAAAACCAGGACTTGATTTAAAAAGCGCGAAGGGCGGTTTATCAGAATTGAAAACCCGCCTCCTGTTCGTGATTGGTGCAATTATCGTCTTTAGAGCCGGTTCGTTTGTACCAATTCCTGGTATTGACGCTGCTGTACTAGCAGAGCTGTTTAATCAGCAAAAGGGGACCATCCTAGGAATGTTTAACATGTTCTCTGGTGGTGCCCTTGAACGTGCCTCTATCTTTGCATTAGGTATCATGCCGTATATTTCGGCATCGATCATTATGCAGTTGTTGACTGTGGTACATCCTGCACTTGCTGAATTGAAGAAAGAAGGCGAGTCGGGACGTAAGAAGATCAGTCAATATACTCGATACGGCACATTGGTCCTGGGTACGTTCCAGGCAATCGGTATCGCAACAGGTTTACCGAATCTAGTTCCAGGGTTAGTTGTTAACCTAGGTTTTAGTTTCTACTTCGTTGCAGTTGTAAGCTTAGTAACAGGAACTATGTTCCTAATGTGGCTAGGTGAGCAAATTACCGAAAGAGGCATAGGTAACGGTATCTCGATTCTTATTTTCGCAGGTATTGTTGCTGGTCTGCCATCTGCTATCGGCCAAACAGCCGAGCAGGCGCGTCAAGGCGACTTGAATGTACTAGTATTGTTGTTGCTGGCAGTGATTGTTTTCGCTGTCACTTATTTTGTGGTGTTCGTTGAGCGTGGACAACGTCGTATCGTTGTTAACTATGCTAAGCGTCAGCAGGGCCGTAAGGTTTTTGCAGCGCAAAGTACTCACTTACCACTTAAGATTAATATGGCTGGTGTTATCCCGCCTATTTTTGCGTCCAGCATCATTTTGTTCCCAGGCACACTGGCTCAGTGGTTTGGTCAAAATGAGTCCATGTCATGGTTAAGTGATTTTTCACTTGCTGTGTCACCAGGACAACCGCTGTACTCATTATTATATGCAACAGCGATTATTTTCTTCTGTTTCTTCTATACTGCGTTGGTTTTTAACCCTCGCGAAACAGCTGATAACTTGAAGAAGAGTGGTGCGTTTATTCCCGGGATTCGTCCTGGAGAACAGACTTCGCGTTACATTGATAAAGTTATGACCCGCCTAACATTAGCTGGCGCGTTATATATTACCTTTATCTGCTTAATTCCGGAGTTCATGTTAATTGCGTGGAAAGTACAGTTCTATTTTGGCGGTACTTCACTACTAATTATGGTAGTCGTAATCATGGACTTCATGGCTCAGGTTCAGACCCATATGATGTCTCATCAGTATGAGTCTGTAATGAAGAAAGCTAACTTGGTAAACAAAGCGAACTTAGATCGCTTTGGTCGCTAAGCTAGTTATCTCGGAGTGATGAAATGAAAGTTCGAGCTTCCGTGAAGAAGATCTGCCGTAACTGCAAGATCGTAAAGCGTAGTGGCGTTGTACGTGTGATTTGTGTTGAACCTAAACACAAACAGCGTCAAGGCTAAACAAAATTGACCAGCCCAGTCCGGGCTGGTCAAAATATTATTTGCTAAATTGTCGTCTGTCGAGTATCCTACCGGGCTTTTCACAGATGACCTTTAACTTAAGGAGTGCATAGTGGCCCGTATCGCTGGCATTAACATTCCTGATCAAAAGCATACAGTCATTGCATTGACTGCTATCTACGGCATCGGTCGTACTCGCGCACAAGCTATTTGCGCGGCTACTTCTATTGCTGAAGATGCTAAGATCAAGGAATTGAGCGAAGCTCAAATTGATACTCTACGCGAAGAAGTTGCCAACTACATTGTAGAAGGTGATTTACGTCGTGAAGTTTCCATGAACATCAAGCGTCTTATGGACCTTGGTTGTTACCGTGGCCTTCGCCATCGTCGTAGCCTTCCCCTTCGTGGGCAACGTACTAAGACCAATGCGCGTACGCGTAAAGGTCCACGTAAACCAATTAGAAAGTAACGGGGTAAACCAAAATGGCTAAAGTTCCGTCACGTTCTCCGCGTAAGCGTGTACGTAAACAGGTTGCTGATGGTATGGCGCATATCCATGCGTCTTTCAACAACACAATTATTACCATTACAGATCGTCAAGGTAACGCACTATCTTGGGCAACTTCTGGTGGTTCAGGTTTCCGTGGTTCACGTAAATCTACCCCATTTGCTGCACAGGTTGCTGCTGAGCGTGCAGGTACTGCTGCTCAGGACTACGGTGTTAAAAACCTTGAAGTTTTTGTGAAGGGTCCAGGTCCAGGACGCGAATCAGCGATTCGTGCACTAAACTCGGTTGGTTACAAGATTACTAACATTACCGATGTGACGCCTATCCCTCATAATGGTTGTCGTCCTCCTAAGAAACGTCGCGTTTAACTCGTCGTTTTTAAATAGGATAGTTGGAGAAAGAACATGGCAAGATACTTGGGTCCAAAGCTCAAGCTCAGCCGCAGAGAAGGTACAGACCTTTTCCTAAAAAGCGGCGTGAGAGCAATCGATTCGAAGTGTAAGCTTGAAACTGCACCTGGACAACACGGCGCTCGTAAGACCCGTCTGTCTGAGTATGGTGTTCAGCTACGCGAGAAACAAAAAGTTCGTCGTATTTATGGTGTGCTAGAAAAGCAATTCCGTAACTACTACAAAGATGCTGCACGTACTAAAGGTAATACTGGTGAAAACCTACTTACTCTTTTAGAAACCCGTCTAGATAACGTTGTTTATCGCATGGGCTTTGGTGCAACACGCGCTGAATCACGTCAGCTAGTTAGCCATAAGTCAATTATGGTTAATGGTAGCGTCGTTAACATTCCATCATTCAAAGTGTCTGCGAATGATGTAGTGAGCGTTCGTGAAAAGTCTCGCACTCAAGCTCGTATTAAAGCGGCTTTAGAAGTGTCGGCTCAACGCGAAAAGCCAACATGGGTTGAAGTTGACAACACTAAGATGGAAGGTGCTTTCAAGCGTATTCCTGAGCGTAGTGATTTGTCTGCGGAAATTAACGAACAGCTGATCGTCGAACTTTACTCTAAGTAAAGTTAAAACAAAAGAGAGGACACAATGCAGGGTTCTGTTACAGAATTTCTTAAACCGCGTCTCGTTGATATCGAGCAGGTTAATCCAACACGTGCCAAGGTTACACTGGAGCCGCTAGAGCGTGGTTTTGGTCATACTCTAGGTAACGCGTTGCGTCGTATCCTATTGTCGTCTATGCCAGGCTGCGCGGTTACCGAAGTAGAGATCGATGGTGTACTGCATGAATACAGTAGCAAGGAAGGCGTGCAAGAGGATATCCTTGAGATACTACTTAACCTTAAAGGTTTAGCAGTAGTTATCGAAGGGAAAGACGAAGCTATGCTTACGCTAAGTAAGTCAGGCGCAGGCCCTGTTACTGCAGCAGATATCACGCATGATGGTGATGTTACTATCATGAATCCTGACCATGTTATCTGTCATTTGACAGGTAATAATGAAGTCAGCATGCGTATCCGCGTAGAGCGTGGTCGTGGTTATGTACCGGCTTCTGCCCGTGCACAAACTGAAGACGATGATCGCCCTATCGGCCGTTTGTTGGTTGATTCTTCGTTCTCACCAGTTGCTCGCATTGCATACAATGTAGAAGCTGCTCGTGTTGAACAGCGTACAGACTTAGACAAACTCGTTATCGATATGACCACTAACGGTACTATCGATCCTGAGGAAGCAATCCGTCGTTCAGCGACAATTCTAGCCGAACAGCTAGATGCGTTTGTTGAGTTACGTGATGTGACTGAGACTGCACCAGTAGAAGAGAAGCCGGAGTTCGATCCGATATTGTTGCGTCCTGTCGACGATTTAGAGCTAACTGTACGTTCAGCCAACTGTTTGAAGGCTGAAGCGATTCATTACATCGGCGATCTGGTACAACGCACTGAAGTTGAGCTGCTTAAGACTCCTAACCTAGGTAAGAAATCTCTTACTGAAATTAAGGATGTTTTAGCGTCTCGCGGACTGTCGTTAGGTATGCGTCTGGAAAACTGGCCTCCAGCTAGTTTAGCAGACGACCTTTAAGTCCAGATTAGTACAGATATAGGTAATAAGGATTAGGTCATGCGCCATCGTAAGAGTGGTCGTCAACTAAACCGTAACAGCAGTCACCGCCAAGCTATGTTCCGTAACATGGCTTGCTCAATAGTTCGTCACGAAGTGATCAAAACTACTGTAGCTAAAGCGAAAGAACTGCGTCGCGTAGTTGAACCTCTAATAACACTTGCTAAGAGTGATAGCGTTGCAAACCGCCGTTTGGCATTTGCTCGTACTCGCGACGCTGAAGTCGTTGGTAAGTTATTTACTGAATTGGGTCCACGTTTCCAGGAACGTCCTGGTGGATATACCCGTATTCTTAAGTGCGGTCTACGTACTGGTGATAAAGCGCCTATGGCGTATATTGAACTAGTAGGTCGTCCAGAAGCAGCTGAAGCTGTTGAAGACACTGCAGAGTAAATAAGTCTTAGTTTGAAAAGGCCGAACATCAGTTCGGCCTTTTTTATGCCTGCAATTTAAGCTTCATCTCGTAGTTTATTCGCATATCCATACATCTACTATTTGTACCACTTTGTGCATGGGTCCTTTAATTTCTAAGTTAAATTACAAGATAGCCCTAAATTCTATTCTCAAGATTAGTACTTGCATTGCTTGTTTTAGATTCGATATATATGACAAATATGGCTATCAATGTGACGCGGCTTTGATGGGGGACTATTGGCAAGCATAGAATAGTTTGCTTGCTGCTTTCATATGGAGGGCGGCGTTTGTCTTAGTTAATAGCCATCGTAATCTTTATCATTTGTTATCTCGGTCGAGATTTATTAACGCTTAGTTACTTTAGCTGAGCAATCAAAACCTATAGCTAGATAAGTCGTGAAAGACTCTCTGATTCTTTAAACTAGTCATTTGATTGGCTCTTCAATCTGCCTTAACTGGATCCATATCTATGCCTATCTCATGTATACACAAGATATCTCCTAGGCAGGCAATACCATTTAGAATGAATAGTTGCCAGCTTACCGGCGTTCAATAGTTCTATGGCATGCTATTAAGTTCTCCTAGGTAACAGCTCCTGCTTTAGTCTTGCTAATCGCTACGACATATTTTCCTGCTATTATTCTTAGTCTCGTTCCTCCTAAATTTACAGAGTTGTGAATTAATTTGCCAAAAACGTTCTGAGTAGATCAACTTCTTATACTGATTGGTATAAGCCTGCGCTGCTCAAATGTTTGAAGAGTATCCTTGTTCCAGTGTTTAGCTTATTGATGGATCCTCAAACTGCCGAACGTCTCTTAAGGGGTGTTATTGGCTGTCTTGCTGTTCGTTTAATTGTTTCGTAAGGGGCGAATATACTCTCTTCTTTTAGGCCTGAATTGTTTGCTAAAAAATGATGTCAGTAGTTAAGTTTTTGCTAATAAGTATAGGGGTAGGTGCTCCGAGTCGCGTATTCGGCTCGAGACAAACACCAATTATGCATAAGTTGGCGTTTGTGGATTTACGTATAAACAAAAGGTCCGATCATTTTAAAATCTATTTTATTTGTTCAAAAGCTATTGAGTCAACAACCCTGAGATTGCGATCGTATGTTAAGACGAGTAGTCCAAATGTTCATCTCAGTGGGTCTAGTTGATCTTGTTGCAGCGTATGTAGGAAGAATTTACTGACATAAACATTGTGCTTCAAGACTAAGCAAGGAGGTAGCCGTTCCGGCAAAAGTCGTTCGGGAGTTAGGTTGTAAGGTATTATGCTATTTTCCTGCGTATGGAAGGCGGTATTGCGCGCCGACACGGTTAATTAGATTTTATGATATTAATTTGCCGTGTTATACGAGAAATATGCGTACAGCCTCCTAAACCTTGTTGTTGCCACTTTTTGGTGTTGTTTGCAACTTAGTTGGTCGAGTGGGTGATTGCTGCTTAGAGGCTTGTATCAGGCGTTCTGATGATACTTGTTATTGCAGATTATGAATCCCGGCTTATATTTTCGGCCATGTTCTGTAGGCATAAAAAAGCCCTCTAAAAGAGGGCTTCTTAATTAAAACCTATGAGCTTGACTTAGTAACCGCCAGACTTTTGCTCTTGGTTATAATCTAATTTTTCGTGGCTTTGACCCATAGCTTCTGCAACTTCTGGCGGCATATAGTTTTCATCATGCTTAGCCAATACTTCAGTTGCTTCTAGTACACCAGGTTTCGATAGAACACCTTGTGCTACGATACCTTGGCCTTCACGGAAAAGATCCGGTAGAAGGTCGTCATAAGTTACGATGATCTCGCCGCCAGCTGCATCATGAATAGCAAATTCAACGTGAAGACTATTTGGGTCACGAACCATTGAGCCAACGGTTACCATGCCACCAACACGAATGCGTTGGCCGATTTCCGGCATAACTCCAGTATCCTTCTTACCCTGTACAATTTCTGTAGGGGTAAAGAACAGGTTTAAATTCGAATTCAAAGCGTATAGAAGCAAAGAAGCGATAGCTGCTACACCACCAATCAAGGCTACAGCAAGGGTAAGGCGTTTCTTTCGTCTTGGGTTCACTATTTAGTACTCCGAGTTTCTTTAAGGCGTTCTTCGCGCTGAATCTTCTTGGCGATTTCTACTAACACCTTGCGTTTCTGTCTAACACTAAGGACGACTAAGGTCCCTAGTGAGAAAAAAGTTACACCGTAGGCAAGCCATACATAGAATGCGTAGCCGCCCATATTGATAAATTCACTAACTGAGTCGAACTGCATTATTTGACCCCTTCTGCTTTAGCAAGTTCACGAACCCATGGACGCATGCCATTTCGTGCCAAAATTTCTGATCTAAATCTCACTAATGTTATCGCACCAATCATTATACCGAACCCCATGATGTTAATTAGGAGTGGATATAGCATCTCTGAAGGCATAGAAGATTCTTCAGTGATCTTGATGGTCGATGGCTGGTGCAATGAGCTCCACCAATCTACAGAGTACTTGATGATTGGGATGTTAATTACACCAACGATTGCCAAAATACCAGCGGCTCTAGCAGCCAACACTTTATCCTCAAATGAAGCATAAAGAGAGATTACGCCTAGATATAAGAATAATAGCACTAGTTCAGATGTTAAACGTGCATCCCAAACCCACCATGTGCCCCACATTGGTTTGCCCCATGTTGCACCAGTAATAAGTGCAATAAAGGTAATGACTGCACCGATTGGCGCAATAGCGGCTGCAGCCCAGTCGGCAGACTTAATTTGCCACACAAGTCCGATAAATGAAGAGGTCGCCATGGCCATGTAAGCCGCCATAGACATAGAAGCAGCAGGTACATGGATAAAGATGATTCGGTAACTATCACCCTGTTGATAATCTGTAGGAGCAAACACTAAGCCCCAAACTGTACCGATACCAATCATCGACACAGCAAGCATGGCAAACCAAGGAAGTAAGGTGCCTGATAGTTTATAGGCGCGTTCAGGATCCGCGTATGAATGTAACCATTTCCACATTTTAGTTAGTACTCACTCGTAAGGATGCACCAATTGCAAATGGTGCTAACGTTAATGAACCGACCAACATTGCGCCAATAATAGCGAGTTGACCATCATAGGGTAAATTCATGCCAGCGGCGTCAATCGCGCTAGTAGCAAAAATTAGTACTGGAATATATAAAGGTAAAATTAGCAGGCTTAACAGCACACCACCTTTACGTAATCCAACTGTCAGTGCAACACCAATGGCTCCGAGCAAGCTTAGTACTGGAGTTCCTAATGCTAGCGTCGCAATTAATGCGCCGTAACTATTGCCGTCTAAATGTAATAAAACTGCAAGTAATGGTGCCACCAAAATTAAGGGCACACCCGTTAATATCCAGTGGGCTAACACTTTAGCTAATACCATCAAAGGTAAAGGCTGCGGGCTTAACAGCATTTGCTCAAGGCTACCATCGGCATAGTCAGCTTTAAACAAACGTTCAAGAGATAACATTGATGCTAACAGTGCTGCTACCCAAATGATACCTGGAGCAACTCGAGTTAATACTTGTGGCTCTGGACCAATACCTAATGGGAATAGCGTCACCACGAGGACAAAAAACAGTAGCGGGTTAAAAATATCACCGCGATGACGTACAGCAATTTGCAGATCTCGCTTTAACAGCGTGCTAAATGCCTTGGTATAACTGATACCTTTTTTCATAGCCAAAACCTTATACGAAGCGATAATCGAGACGAATTTTACGGAGGATATCATCACCAATCACACCCATATCTTGGTGTGTGGTTAATATCACGCATCCACCTCGCTTTGCATGGGCTAAAAACAGGTGCTCAAGCTCTTCTACGCCTTTCTTATCGATTGCTGTAAAAGGCTCATCTAGAAGCCAGATTTTGCAATTCGTGTGCCAAAGCCTAGCGAGTGCAGTCCTTCGGTGTTGGCCTGCTGACAAGTGTCCAGCTAGCGCTTCTTCGAAACCTGAAAGATTGACTTTTGCAAGGATCTGACGGGCATCAAAATCATTATATCCGCTGATCCTTAAATTGAAGTTAAGATTTTCCTCTGCCGTTAACTCACTTTTAACACCTGCAAGGTGGCCAAGGTACAACAAGGCATCATTGTACTCGTCACGACAACGGTTAATGTCTTCACCTTTAAAATTGATTTGCCCGGCATAGGGGCGAGATAAACCAGCGATGATCCGCAAAAGACTTGTTTTACCAGCACCGTTAGGGCCTTCAATTTGAACGATCTCACCTTCGGTTATGTCGAAGCTAAGCTCATCAAATAAAATGCGTTCTTCCCTGATGCAGGTTAAGTTATTAGCTGATACCAGTGTTGTTGCTTTTGATTGTTCTACCACTGAGCCCTCTATATCAAGCTGTATGAAAACACAAGTGATACTAACACATAGACTTTCAAGCGTTTAGTCTTGCTTGTAGCTAAGTGTCAGCAATTTGATGTAGTTCGAATATTGTGTATTTTGTATGAACTTTTTAAACATTTGCTAATATATTAACGTTTTTGAGAACTATGTCTTGTGGAATGTGCTTTCACGCGATTAATATCACAAAAAGATGCCATTTGTTGAACTTTGTAGTAACCTAGCGGGGCTAAATCAAGTCTGCCAAAAATTTGAGGGCAGCGTGAGCTTTGTTAGAATTTGCATTAGGAAAGTATAAAATGAAAAAATTATTAGCACTGACTGCAGTGGCAGCTATGACTCTGTCTACAAGCGCACTTGCTCAAGATGGTAAAGCTGTATACGACAAGGCATGTCAAGTATGTCACAGCATGGGTGTTGCTGGTGCGCCTAAATCACATGACGCTGCAGCTTGGGAACCACGTCTAGGTAAAGGTATGGACGCGTTAGTATCTACTGTTAAGTCAGGCCTAAACGCTATGCCACCAGGTGGTATGTGTACTGATTGTACTGATGAAGATTACAAGAATGCAATCGAGTATATGTCTAAGTAAGCTTTACTAGGCATCAAAAAACCGGCTTTAGCCGGTTTTTTTGTATCAAATTTTCGAAACGTTATACTGATTGGTATGAATTTAAAGCTATTTATATAGTTTTAGGGCCTGTATATCCAGTCACCCCCAGTTGTAAGTGGGCACTAACTAGCTTTTCTGGGGGATTTCAGACTCATGCATGAAAGAAGACTTCTCACAGTTAGTCTATACAAAGTAGAAGCGGAATTTTAGAGCATCCGCAGGGTGTTAGATGTTTAAAGCGAGGGGCTGAACTGTGAACGCTATGCGGAGCCTCTCGATATAGCATGACTACTTGCTTCAAGACCTCGGCTTACCTTCGTTACTTTAACAGCAACAGAATGAAAAGTGGTTAAGGTAGTAGGCATGAATCAGTACTTAGGGCTACTTTGCAGATGAACTTTATTATACCAATTAGTATAAAGATTTGGTCGCTCAGCGAGAGTTTAGCGGCACTGAGACAAGGCAACGAGTGCAGAGCATAGTTAAACTAGGTTTAAGCTCCCTCTTTGTTTATTAAGAGTCGCAGTATCAGAGCCGCTAAAACTCGCCATTCTGGAGCGTTTTTGGCTGCCTACTTCTGCGTTGAATAACTTCACAAGGGAGCCACCATTCTTTCAGTTATTCGCCTTGAATTAGTTTGCCAAAAACGCTCTGAGTAGATCAACTTCTTATACTGATTGGTATTACAATCAGATATAAAAAAACCGGCTAAAGCCGGCTTTTCCACTAGTTCAGTCTTATTGAACTTGAGTATCTAGAACTAGTTGGCCAGTCTCGCCTACTTTGATCATCGCAAGTGTGCCTTGGATATCACCAGATTGAGCTCTTACGCTACCATGTTTAGACAGTACAGCGATGATTTCAACGGCTTTAGCATCGCTTAGCTTAGTGTTGCCACCCATACCTGTGCTGTCATCTAGAGTAATCGTTGCTGGTAGAGACTCCGCAGAAATCTTCGTAGCAGCTAGTGGTACTTTAGGACCTTCAGTTGAGCGAGCAAAAATAAATAGCATGTCAGTGCTTGCTACCTTAGCTTGTAACTCCGGCGAAATCGATACTTCAACCGTTACAGTCTTTGCTGTTGTTGCATCTGCTTGAACACCCTTATGAGCTTCATCATTTGGTATTGCACCATCAGAACCTAATCTCATTTTAGCGCTTTCAATAGCATTCATGATTGCACCACGGTCAACGTCAGTACGATCGCTATCTAGGATTAGTTGCCAAGCGTCAATTGCTTTCGGGTAATCAGCAGTAAAGAACGAATCCATTCCAACAAGTAATAATGTTGATGGGTCTACAGGGTCAAGGCTTAGTGCTTGATCAACAAGTGCTTGAACTGTTGGTGTCATCTTTTGATTAGAGCGGTAATAAAGCGCTGTTGCTTTAGGCCCTAGTAATTCAGCGTGTACGCCTACAAGATCCATTGTCTTATCGAATGCTTTGATTGCGTCATCGTAACGGTTTGCTGAAATATAAGCATGACCTAGGCTGAACCATAGTTGGCTATTTTCAGGTTCAGCCTGTGCTTGCGCTTCCATCATGCCCACACGCTGAGACATTATTTGTTCAGTGGTTTGGCCTGCATGTGGATCATTTGCTGCCATTGGTTGGTCTAAGTTTTTATAGGCACCCAATGTTGAGTACATGTAACCGCAGATACCGATAATAACAACTGACATAACTGACGGCCAAAGGATACTTTTTGGCTTTAGTGTGTTCACTAACGACTCGTCATCACCTTGCTTCATGTCTTGAAGTAAGCTGATTTCAAGCTCTTTCTTAAGTGCATCGAACTCAGGTTGGTCAAGAAGTTCTTCTTGAAGTTCTTTCTCTAAAGTTGCGAGTCGTTCATTAAATAGTTCAAGGTTAGTACCCTTGCGAACGTCGGCTTCTTCAGTCCTCAGCATGCGCTGTTGGCGGAAGTGTGGGAACCAAATCAGCGCGAGGCTAACCAGTAGAAATGAGGCTATCAAAATCCAGAATGTGGTCATTATGTCTATTTCACTTTAGTTTGCGAAAAAGCGGCTTCACCGCTGAACTAGGAATAAGATTATACGGAAAGATTATTCATTGAACAGTAATATAACCTGAAATACTCTAAGTTGAGTGCTTGTTCACAGATTGATTCTATTTGTAAAATTTCCCGAAACTTATGGGAACTTTGTCTGTCAGACCTTAACATTCAACCGAATTCGCTCAGTATACGCTTGAATATGACATGCAATTGTTTATGTGTGTTTGTTAATAAGATAGGGGAAGAATGAGACAGGTCACCCATATTTGTACGAAATAGGCAGACATTAACAATAGCAAATACTAAACTGAGCTAAAATTTGTACCTTTTAATAGTGTTAATTGTAAACACGTATGCGATGATTCAGCGAAAGCTTAATCAAGCATGGTTTAGGACTGAGGAAAACCCATGATCCCAGAATTAGGACACTTTTCGCTGATTATCGGCTTGGCATTCGCCATGCTGTTAGCCATCGTTCCTTTAGTAGGTGTAGCTCGTAAAGACCAATACCTAGTGCGCTATGCTTGGCCACTAAGTTACGGCATGTTCTTCTTTATTCTCTTCTCTGTTATTGCGCTTGGCTATAGCTTCGCTGTCGATGACTTCTCTGTTGCTTATGTAGCTCATCACTCCAACTCTGAATTGCCAATCTTTTTCAAGATAGCGGCAGTATGGGGAGGACATGAAGGTTCTTTGCTATTCTGGGTATTCTCATTAGCAGCTTGGGCTGCAGCGGTTGCACTATTTAGTAAGGGCTTAGAAGAAGTCTTTACTGCTCGAGTGTTGGCTGTACTAGCAATGATCTTAATTGGCTTTACGCTATTTATGTTGCTAACTTCTAGCCCATTTGAGCGTTTATTCCCAATTCCGATGGAAGGTCGCGACCTTAACCCAATGTTGCAAGACGTTGGTTTGATTTTCCACCCTCCAATGTTGTATCTAGGTTATGTTGGCTTCTCTGTAAGTTTTGCATTCGCAATTGCCGCTCTTATGAGTGGACGACTAGACTCTGCATGGGCTCGCTGGAGCCGTCCTTGGACACTAGCAGCTTGGGTATTCCTAACTGGTGGTATCTCGCTAGGTTCTTGGTGGGCATACTACGAACTCGGTTGGGGTGGTTGGTGGTTCTGGGATCCAGTTGAGAACGCCTCTTTCATGCCTTGGTTGATTGGTACGGCTCTACTTCACTCGTTAATCGTGACCGAGAAGCGTGGTGCATTCCGTAACTGGACCGTTCTACTTTCAATCTTCGCTTTCTCACTAAGTTTACTTGGTACCTTTATTGTTCGTTCTGGCGTGTTAACTTCGGTTCACTCGTTCGCTGCGGATCCAAGTCGAGGTATGTTCATCCTATTGCTACTCGGTTTAGCAATTGGTGGCTCGCTTACGCTATTCGCTTTCAGAGCGAGTGAGATGCGTAGCCCTGCACGTTTTGAGCTGAAATCAAAAGAGACCATGCTGCTGGTGTGTAACCTGTTGCTAACAGTCGCTTGTGGTACTGTTTTACTCGGTACTCTTTACCCGCTGCTAATAGATGCATTGGGCATGGGTAAGATTTCTGTAGGACCTCCATACTTTAACGCCGTATTTGTTCCAATCGTGCTTGTGCTATTTGGCTTTATGGGTATTGGTCCAATTATCCGCTGGAAGAAATCTAAAGCGGGTGAACTTAAGCGCCAGTTAATCATTCCTGCAGTAATTGCTGCGGTAGTGGGTCTAGCAGTTCCATTTATTGCAGGCGGTGAGTTTAACGCTTGGGTTGTATTCGGTATTGCGGCAGCAGTATGGGTCACATTGATGACATTCCGTGCTGCTTATAACATGGTTAAGACTAAAGATGGCTCAATTGACTTGACTCGTCTTGGACGTAGCCAGCTAGGCATGATCATTGCCCATCTAGGTATTGCGGTATCTGTAGTTGGTGCCACTATGGTGTCTAACTACTCATTAGAGAAGAGTGTCCGTATGGGCCCAGGTATTTCTCATGAGTTAGCTGGTTATACCTTTAACTATGTTGAAACCAAGAATGTTGTTGGTCCGAACTACACGGCTCAACAAGGTCAAATTGAAGTTTACCAGGGTGATGATTATGTAACCCTACTAAGACCTGACCGTCGCCAATACAATGTTCGTACTATGGACATGACTGAAGCGGGTATCGATTGGGGTCTATTCCGAGATCTTTACGTAACAATGGGTGATCCAATTAGCCGTACTGAGTACGCTGTACGTATCAACTACAAGCCATTCGTTCGTTGGATCTGGTTTGGTTCAATCTTTATGATGGTTGGTGGTTTCTTCGCTGCTTCTGATAAGCGTTATCGCGTAAAGGCTAAGAGCGCAGAAAGCACAGCTGCTAAAGAAGCCGATAAGTTAGCTACGGCTTAATTGGAAGTAGGGTAAGTATGAAAAAGTTAGTACTATTTATTCCACTCGTCGTGTTTTTAGGTATGGGAGTGTTCCTTTATAAGGGGCTCTTCCTTAACCCTCAACAACTCGATTCAGCTCTAGAAGGAAAGCCGATCCCGGCTTTCCAGTTAGAGGTTTTGGAAAAGTCAGGGGAAACCGTGACTAATGAGACGCTAAAAGGCAAGGTCGGTCTACTTAACGTATGGGCAACTTGGTGCCCGTCATGTAAGTATGAGCATCCTTTCTTAATGACTTTGGCACGTAAGAATATTCTGCCTATTTACGGCATTAATTATCGAGATGATCGCCCGCTTGCTATTCGTGAGCTGAGCCGTGAAGGTAATCCATATGCTATCAATATCTATGACCATGATGGTCGTTTAGGTTTAGATCTTGGTGTTTATGGTGCCCCTGAAAGTTTCTTGGTCGACCATAAAGGTATTATCCGTTACCGTTACGCAGGTCCTATCGACAGTAATGTGTGGAAAGAAACACTTTACCCTATGGTTCAACAGCTACAAGCTGAAGCTGCGAAGGATGGTGCATCGTGATTAAATCACTAATGAAGGGCTTATCGGCTCTAGTGTTACTAGTCAGCATGACAAGCATTGTTAATGCTACGCCGGTAGACACTTATGAATTTAAGTCTGTTGATAACCAAAAGCGCGCATTAAGTCTTGCTCACTCTTTACGTTGCCCACAGTGCCAGAATCAGAATCTGATCGATTCGAACTCTCCAGTTGCTCAGGACTTACGTCTAGAAGTATACCAGATGGTTGATGAAGGTAAGGCTGATGACGAAATCGTTGAATTCATGACGAGTCGTTACGGTGAGTTCGTACTATATAAGCCAAGAATGGAAGCTAAAACCTACGCACTGTGGTTGGGCCCAATAGCTCTTCTATTGTTTGGTGGTTTGATTGGTTTCTTTTTCATTCGTAAACAGCGTATAGCGGAAGCGACTAACCAAGAGCTTTCTACTGAAGAGCAAGATGAACTCAATCGTCTATTAAAGAGAGACGCTAAATGAGATCGACCATAGTGGGTCTAGCTGCAGCAACCATGTTGTTTGCTGTAGGCGCGCAAGCTTATCCAGGTATGGAGAAGCAAGCAGAAAGACAAGTTCAGTCAAGTGTCGATCTAATTAGTGTTCTTCCTAAGCCATTTCCGATCGAAGCCGTAGCTTTTAAAGATAGCGAAGGCTCCTCTGTCGACTTTAGCCAATATAAAGGCAAAGTGATTATGGTAAACATGTGGGCAACTTGGTGTCCTCCATGTGTTCGAGAGCTGCCGGCGATCAGCCGCTTCTCTGCCAAGATCGGATCAGATGATTTTGAGGTGTTACCTGTCTCTATCGATCTAGAAGGTAATAAGCAAGTAGAGCCATTCTTAAAGTCATTAGGTATGGAAGACTTTAATACCTATTATGATAAAGAACAGAAGCTGGGTAATGTCTTTCCTTTAGACACAATCCCTGCGACCTTTATCCTTAATAGGGAAGGTGAGTTAATTGCTTTCGTTCGTACCTTCGTTGATTGGGATGACGATAAAGCTGTAACACTTATTAAGGGGTTTCTTGCTGAACCTCAGCAATCAAATCAAGTTACCAAGAACGCAGACTAGATTTAATAGTGTTAATCATGATGAAAAGGGGCTTTTAGCCCCTTTTTTGTACGTATCGTTTGATAACCATCCACTTGATTCATATCTTCTAATTTTATTACTAAAGCTGCTTGCGATCTTCAAAGATCTCCCTATAATGCGCATCCACTGACACGGCACAGCAGGCCAACTAGCTAAACGAAAGCTTAGGTAGAACGGGACTTGCAGCGGTGTTAGAGAGTTAAAACTCTTAGGAGATTTGATTCAGGTGACAAACGCTTTAAGAGCTTCGAATGATGGTTGTTAACACGAGAGTGAACAAAGAATCATCGCTTGAAAAACTTCTTAAAATAAGCGCTTGACGCCGACACTGGAGAGTGTAGAATACGCCTCCTCAGCCAAACGACCTAAGCGTCTAAGGCGCCATTTTGAAAGGCTTAGCCTTGA
>NZ_BPFA01000037.1 GCF_019655055.1 Shewanella sp. MBTL60-112-B2 | reverse complement strand
CTCAACTATTTATAAAAGCTAGGCGAAGGTCGTTGCCAGTTCTTTATAAAGAAAGTAATCCAGCTCCTGTAACCAATTTTACAAATCAATTTAAGTAGTGATATGTTGGCCAGCGAAAGCTGGTTTTTTTGTATCTGAAATTCATGGAGCAAGCACTTGTTGCTTCAAGAAGTGAGTTCACTCCTGCAGCGAAAGGTTTCAAGGATACGAGATGCAGCTGTTTGCTGGCTCGTCGGGCTCAACTATTTATAAAAGCTAGGCGAAGGTCGTTGCCAGTTCTTTATAAAGAAAGTAATCCAGCTCCTGTAACCAATTTTACAAATCAATTTAAGTAGTGATATGTTGCCCAGCGAAAGCTGGTTTTTTGTATCTGAAATTCATGGAGCAAGCACTTGTTGCTTCAAGAAGTGAGTTCACTCCTGCAGCGAAAGGTTTCAAGGATACGAGATGCAGCAGTTTGCTGGCCCGTCGGGCTCAACTTCTTATAACTGCTTAGCGAAGGTCGTTGCCAGTTCTGCTATAGAAAATTATCCAGCTCCCGCAACCAGTTTTACAAATCAATTTAAGTAGTGATATGTTGACCAGCGAAAGCTGTTTTTTTTGTATCTGCTTTTTGAGCTTTTACCTCTTTCTTGCACCTACAGCGGCCACTACTTGCCTCAACCTTTAGATCACACATCATTTTATAAAGTGTAAACCCACTTTTTCATCTCAATAAAATTTAAAGTCATCAGCAAATAATCTGCGACAGTTTGTATCCATTGCCTCTAGCTTATTGCTCATAAACTTTAAATTGTTAAAATCACCTCGCAACACATAAAAGCAACAAAATTAAACGCCCTGTTAACACAACTATTATTGATTTAACCATGAGAATAGAATGAATAAAGCAATCCCTCTCCTACTTTGTATTACATTGGCCGCTTGCGGTGGCAGCGAAACAGATAACACTGAAATACCTCAACCTCCAATTCAAGCACCTGAGTTACAAGCTGACATATGCTACCAATTAACTTCAACGATGGGCGATATACTACTGGCAATCGATCTAACTAATACGCCTATTACTGGTGAAAACTTTAAAAATTATGCCAATGATGACTTTTACACCGGAACCATATTCCATCGAACTATCAATAATTTCGTAGTACAGGCTGGAGGTTTTACGAGTGGTTTGATATACAAACCAGGTAATAACCCTATCGTTAATGAAGCTGATGTTGGGATTAGCAATAAGCGCGGCACCATTGCTATGGCTCGAACCGATGCACCCGATTCCGCAACCTCTCAGTTTTTTATTAATGTTTTAGATAACCCTCAACTAGATGCCACGGCAGCAAGCTATGGCTATGCTGTTTTTGGAAAAGTATTACAAGGCATGGAAATAGTGGACCAAATTAGTATCGTTGATACGGATACTAATGATGTTCCCAAAACAGAAATAATCATTAACTCACTTACTGAAACTGATTGCGCAGTTAATTAACAATTTAAAAAATAAACTTACAATGGTGTCGCGCTTTAATTTATAGGCGCGACCGACTTCTATACCAGCTCATTCCTGACTAAAATCATGTCTAACAACAAATGGCAACGAACCACATGCAAGGCGCTATCGACAAGAATTGTGTTTCAATCAGTTTATAACCTTAAACTGTAGCTCTGCTGATGGATAGCAATTGGTCAAATGTTGGTATAATTTCGAGATAGAAAATAATAAGGTGAGAATAAACAATGGGTTCACACAATATTTAGTCATAACAATAAACTTTCAAGACAGTTCCTATCATTAAGGATTAAGTAGGTGTCGGGAACATAGACATAGAAAAAACAGCCTCCCAAACAGTATTACTCAAGTTAATTCTGTTTGTATTTTATGCCGCGTGGATCTGCTGCTGTGTCGAGCTTGAAAGTGGCGCTAACCTGTCGTGCATTACTTTTATTGTTTCAAATTGGCCTAGTGTTTTTGAGTCCGTTAAACGGCATTCTATAGACATAATCATGACTAAGGAGGCCTGTAATCCCGACTCTATCACCATGGCAAGTGCTGTATGCTCGCTTGTCGACAATTGAACGAGTTTGCCTACTTCACTATAAACACACTGATGAGAAGTATTAAAAAACCATGACTTTGGCATTTGAGGTTTTAATAGAAAATGAGCGGCTGTCGCATTTAAAGCAATTTGTACTAATAATGCATCAGTTAATGGAAGTGTTTTTGATAAACGGTCGACCAAGTCTATATAGAATTTAGCGTGTTCAACACTAAACTCCATTGTTTCTTTGGCATCAGGTATTAGAGATTTTAATTTATAAGGTGACAAAAACTCCATGTCATCCCCTAACGAAACACTTAACACTCCATGCGTTTCACTATATCCCCACTGCCAATCCCTTTTTGGCATTACTAACATAACGTTTACCTTTATTTAGATACAAACCGATAATAGATGATAATTTCACCAATATCAAAATAAATTTTCTTCGATATGATATTAAAATTATTAAATAAAAACGATCATCACGATCCAATTAAGATCCCAATGATCGTTTTATGATCTAAATAATAAATTAGATCGCTTAGAATTATTTAATTCTATAGGCTTCTACGATATCTTTAATTAATTTTGGCCCTTGATAAATAAAGCCAGAATAAATTTGTACCATTTCAGCACCAGCATCTAATTTATCTAGTGCGTCTTCAGCACAGTTGATACCACCAACACCGATAATTGGAATTTGGCCTTTTAAGCAATCAGCAAGTTGCTTAATAACCATTGTTGACAATGAATTCAATGGCTTACCACTTAGACCACCCGCTTCATTGGCATTCAACAAACCACTTACACCATCACGAGTTAGTGTTGTGTTAGTTGCGATGGCTGCGTCAAATTCACTACGAATTAACGCATCAGCAATTTTTTCAATTTCTTCACTAGACAAGTCTGGGGCAATTTTCAGAGCAATAGGTACGTACTTACCATGTTGTTCTGCTAACTGTTTTTGCTTCTGTTTTAGCGATCCAAGTAGATCATCTAAAAGATCGCCATACTGTAGCGATCTAAGACCCGGTGTATTAGGCGATGAAATATTTACTGCGATATAAGCAGCATAAGGATAAACCTTATCCATACAGATCAAGTAATCATCTTTACCCTGCTCTACTGGTGTGTCTTTATTCTTACCAATATTGACACCAACCATCGCATTTGACTTAACTGCTTTAAGATTAGCCACTAGATTATCAACACCTTTGTTGTTGAAACCCATTCGGTTAATAATTGCTTTTGCCGGTTTAAGTCTAAAACAACGTGGCTGTTCATTACCTGGTTGAGCGCGTGGAGTAACCGTGCCCACTTCAATATGACCAAAACCCATTGCATGGAATGCATCAATACACTCGCCTTCTTTATCCATACCAGCAGCAAGTCCTACTGGGTTTGGAAAAGTCAGTCCCATCATGGTCACAGGGGCTGGCTTAATTTTTTGCGCATAAAAGCAATTTAAAGGTGAATTACCAGTAGATTTTAAACTGCCAATAGCGAAGTTATGGGCCAGTTCTGGATCCATCTGAAACATGAACTTTTGTGCGATTTTATAAAACATGTTTTCTCCTAGACCGAAAAAAGCCCCGGCAATTGCCAGGGCTGCTGATTAAAATCAGATTACTTTTGACCTTCACAATGAAGGATCAAAAGATTAAGTTCACGTAGGGCTACAGAGAACTTTGCAAACTCATGGCTTTGCGAAGTCTTAAAGTCAGCTAGCATATGGAACCAACGTTCCAATAGGCTCTGATTCGACTCAATCCATTCTGCAATGATCTTATTCGCATCACAGGTTTCTGTACAAGTTCTCAATACAACAGAGCTGAGTGAACGCTGCTGCCAATCAAGCTCTTCCCTAAAGGCCGCTCTAGCCAGTGCTTGCCAATGGTTTGAAACAGGTTGTGCGCTAATCTGTTCCAAGAACCAATGTAAATCAACACTTGCACCAAGCTTAAAGTACGTCTCAGCGACTAACGGGACAGGCTTGTTTTCAAGATCACAGATTTGTGCGATATCTAATGCCGAGAATAAGGTACTGACATTTGCCACAACCATGGCAACATCTTCAGGCACCCCTTCTTTAATTAATGCATTTGATTCTGCGCGAATTCCTTCGACTTCCTCATTAACCATGTATTGATGCACGCTTACTTTCAAGTCATCAAATACAGGCTTAAAGAACTCAATTGTCTGTTCAATATTCAAGTTACGATTGCGATGGCGTAGGAACCAACGACTCGCACGACGAATATTGCGACGTAACTGATGCAGCATTTCACACTGTACAACAGCCGGAATAACACCATTCAAATCAGTAATAGATTTAGTTAAATCAGCTAAACCAAACACTTCGCGTGCCATAGTATAACAAATGGCAGCTTCCGCTACTGAGGCACCTGTCTCATCTTGCATACGTTGCACGAAATTAAGCCCCATATCGTTGACCAACTCATTGGCCAAAGATGTAGCGATAATTTCACCTCTTAGAGGATGCTGCGCCATGTTTGCGGTGTACTTCTCTTGTAATTGCTTAGGGAAGTATTCAACAAGTAGTTGGCTCAAAAAGCTGTCTTCGGTAATTTCAGAAGTAACAAGCTGCTCTTTTAAGATCATTTTGGCGTAAGCAACCAAAACTGAAAGCTCTGGACGTGTTAACGATTTACCATTAACTAAACGATCTGCAAGTTCATCTTCATTTGGTAAGAATTCCAGCGCTCTATCAAGCTTGCCTTCTTTCTCAAGGTAATGAATAAAACGGATTTGCTCTTTTAACTGTTCTGCGCCTCGAACCTGAGTTATCGAGATTGAACGAGTTTGATCTTTGCAATCTTGCAGCACGATGCGGCTTACTTCATCCGTCATCTCTTCAAGTAGACGGTTACGTTGCTTAACCGTCATCTCTCCATCAGCCACTAACGCATTAAGTAAAATTTTAATGTTTACTTCGTTATCAGAACAATCAACACCACCCACGTTATCAACGAAGTCAGTGTTCATGCGTCCGCCACTAGCACAGTATTGAATTCGGCCTAGTTGAGTACAACCTAAGTTACCACCTTCACCAATAATCTTGGCTTTGAGTTCGTCGCCATTAACACGAATAGCGTCGTTAGCGCGATCACCAACTTCCGCATGTGATTCACTGGTTGCTTTCACATAGGTACCAATACCGCCATTCCAAATAAGATCCACTTGCATCTTAAGCAGCTCTTTTAGCAACTCAAGCGGTGGCATAGAGGCTTTTTGACTACCTAGCATCTTTTTCATTTCAGGTGACAATGGAATCGACTTAGCAGAGCGCAAGAAGATACCACCACCTTTAGAAATAAGTTCTTTATTATAATCTTCCCAGCTAGAGCGTGGCAGTGCAAATAAGCGTTCGCGCTCTACATAACTGGTTGCTGCATCTGGATTTGGGTCGATAAATATATGCATGTGGTTAAATGCAGCGACTAATCGCGTATGTTTCGACAACAACATACCATTACCGAATACATCACCAGCCATATCACCGACAGCTAAACAGGTAAAATCGGTAGTTTGGCAGTTAACGCCCATTTCACGGAAATGACGTTTAACTGATTCCCATGCTCCGCGTGCGGTAATGCCCATCTTCTTATGGTCATACCCGTTACTACCACCCGATGCGAATGCATCCCCTAACCAGAAGTTATATTCGATAGCAATTTCGTTAGCGATATCAGAGAAGGTTGCCGTGCCTTTATCGGCAGCAACAACTAAATATGGGTCGTCCTCATCGTGTCTCACCACATTTTCAGGAGCAATGACTTCACCATTGATGATGTTGTCACTGATATCGAGCAAACCACGAATAAATAAACGGTAGCATTCTTGTCCTTCGGCGAAGAAGGCCTCACGACCGCCATCTGTTGGCAGTTGCTTACAAACGAAACCACCTTTAGCACCGACAGGAACAATTACCGTATTCTTAACTTGCTGCGCCTTAACAAGACCTAAAACTTCGGTACGGAAATCTTCTCGTCTGTCAGACCAGCGCAAGCCACCACGGGCCACTTTGCCACCACGAAGGTGTACACCTTCAACACGTGGAGAATAAACAAAGATTTCATACTTCGGCAGCGGCTTTGGCATTTCAGGGATCAATTCAGGTTCAAACTTGAACGAGATATATGATTTTGGTAAGCCAGAATCCGCTACTTGATAGAAGTTAGTACGATTCGTTGCATTAATTAAATCAAGATAACGACGAATAATTCGGTCATCATCTAGGCTCGAAACATCATCAAGGCGAAGATCAATTTGTTCGATAAACTTGTTTAACGTACGAGTTTTCAACTTAGGGTTGAACTTGCGAATGTACATTTTAACAAGTAAGTCAGCAATTTGCGGATAGCTTGAGAAAGTTTCTTCAATATAGGCTTGGCTAAACGTAGAGTCTATTTGGCGCATATATTTAGCATATGCTCGAAGTACAGAAACTTCTCGACCAGTTAGACCTGTAGAGAGAACCAAACGGTTAAAACCATCATCTTCTAACTCTTTCTTCCAAACCTGAGACAATGCAGTTTGAAAGCGTTCTTGGCTGTCAGCAAGATCATCTGATGCTACATTTTGTGTAGTCATCAAGAAGTCTAGGATCCAATAAGTGGCACCATCGACTGTTTTAACTTCATAAGGTCTTTCATTAATCACTCTAAGACCGAAGTTTTCAAGCATTGGCAGCACGTCAGAAAGATGAATTGGTTCATCTTTATGGAATAACTTGAGACGTACCTTATTGTCGTTTAATGCGGTTTCTTGTGGCTGATAAAACAACATGCCAAGTTTATGGTCATCATCAAGCTCTTCAAGATGCTGGATATCAACAACTGCTGAACTAGGCAGAACATCTTCTTTATAGCTGCGCGGAAATGCATCTACATAACGCTTAATCAGGCTATTACCTAACTCTTCACCTTGAGCGCTGAACACTGCGCTCGCAAGCTTGTCTTCCCAAGAGCGAGCCGCTTCGGTCAAATTATTCTCAATCGTTGCCACATCGACATCCATACTATTATTGTCAACTTTGATAATGTAATGCGTTCTTGCCAAAGTAGACTCTGAGAAATATGTGGTGAACTCCACGTCTTCACTACTATTGAAATGTTGCGCAAGAATACGCTGAGTGTCTTCACGTAACTTAGTGTTGTATCTATCTTTAGAGACATAAACTAAGCAAGAGAAGAATCGACCAAAGCCATCTTTACGAACAAATAGTTTTAGCTTGTCACGATCTTGCATCTCAAGTACGCCGTGAGCGATTGAAGCAAGTTGTTCAACACTGGCTTGGATCAACTCATCTCGTGGGAGAGTCTCAAGAATATGCATCAAGGCTTTGTAATCATGAGAACGAGGCGCAAGACCTGAACGGTCTAAGACCCGTTGCACTTTCTGAGCAAGTAAAGGAATTTCACGAGGACTACGGTTATAGAGATTTGAGGCATACAAACCGATAAATCTATCTTCACCAATAACATTACCCTTCTCATCAAAGCGTTTAACACCGATGTAATCTACATATGCTGGGCGATGAACGCGGCTTTTTTCACTGCTCTTAGTTAACACTAACAGGCTATTATCTAGCGCCTCTTTACGTGCATTCTCAGAGAAGTTTGAAAGAAGCAGACCAGTTTCAGTTTTGGTTTTACTTGATTTAGTCATCAAGCCAAGGCTGGTTGACTTATCAGCGACCAACTCTAAATCACCCTCGACTTTATGCAGATCATAACGGCGGTAACCGAGTAGTGTGAGGTGATGATTGTTAAGGTAAGAGAGGAAGTTTTTCGCTTCGTTAAGCTCTTCCTTAGTACCTGGATAAGGTCGGCTTTCTAACTCGTTGATAGTTTCGCCTAGCTTGGCCGACATTGCTTCCCAGTCATTAACTGCGGCTGCTACATCGCCAATCACGGACTCAATTTCTTTCGTTAGAGCCTTAATATCATCATCGCTACTTTGACGGTCGATCTCAATTAAAAAAACCGCAACTTTGTCAGCATTTTCTTGTTCGTCAGAGCTGTAACTCACATGAGTTACCACACCATCTTGGCGCTCTATAACCATTGGCGTGTGCAGCATCATATGTGCCGTGATACCCAAACGATTAATTGCCATACCAACTGAATCTACCAAGAAAGGCATATCAGGTTGGATAATTTCAATAATCGAGTGGCTTGATTGCCAGCCATGCTTGGACTGACTCGGGTTGAATACTCTAATATGACCTTCCCCGACGGAGGTCTTATTCAGTGCGTTCCATTGACTTAAAACAGCGCCATAGAGGTCACTGTCGTTACGCGCATTTAGATCGTCTTTTGACATATGCGCATAGAGACAAGTCGCGAACTGTTCTACTTGTTTAGCTTGTGAATTGGGTACTTTAGAGTGAATTAGGTTGACTACGTTTTCGAGCAGTACTGAAGGCATTGCATCTTTCAAGGCCATGTTGCTATTTCCTTAGGGGCTATGGCAGCGCTTTTTAATTTTTATGGATGCTTCTTAAACGGACCTGAGCCTATTTCTGTGACCTAGGTCATGCGCGAAGTTTATTACTAAACTCACCATATTTCGAGAACTATTTTAGTGGTACATCCTCATTCAATTTAACCTAGCAACGATTTAATTCACATGGATGACATAACAATCGCATATTACGTGTTTTTATGCATAAAAAAAGAGGAGCTAATGCTCCCCTTTAGTCGATTCTACTTGGGCTGCCGCCAAAACATGGCCGCTATAGATGGTAGGATAATTATTGCCCCCAACATATTTACCAAAAACATGAATGTGAGCAAGATCCCCATATCCATTTGGAACTTAAGTGCTGAAAAGAACCAGGTACTCACACCAATCGCTAATGTCAGTCCAGTAAAGATCACCGCGCTACCACGTTCAACCAGTGCCTCATAATAAGCTTTTTGTACTGGCATTCCGTCTCGTAAACGTACAGCCATGGTTGATAAAATATAAATACCGTAATCAACACCAATACCCACACCGAGTGCAATCACAGGTAAAGTACTCACTGCAAGTCCAATATCAAGCTGAGTCATTAACGCCTGCGCTAACGTCGAAACCACATAAAGAGGCAAAATTACCGCTATCGTAGCTCTTAGTGAACGGAAACTGATAAGACATAAAATAAACACAGCACCGTAGACATAAAGCATCATAGGCAGCTGTGCCTCGGCAACAGCTTCATTGGTTGCCGCCATAACACCAACAGGACCAGACGCTAACTTAAACTGAATTTTGTCGGTATCAAGCTGTTTTTGCAGTTCATTAACCTTAGCAATAACTAACTCTATAGTTTCAGCTTTATGATCTTTAAGGAACAAATAGACCGGCATCACAGAGCAATCACTATTTAGTAATCCTGATGTTGTCGGTACGCGGCCTACAGCCTGAACTAAGCTTGCTGTTGTGCGTGGCAATACACTCCACTTTGGATTGCCTTCATTAAAGCCAGAGTTCACACGCTTTGCCACAGATGCCAAACTTGCTGTTGCTTCAACTCCAGGTGTGTTACTTACCTGCCACTCAAAATCATCAATTTGTGTCAACACCGAGTGATAAGTACAGGCTTCCGGAAATGCCTCAACAATTACAGTCATCACATCAGTAGTAATGGAAAACTTATCGGTAATAAAAAATGTGTCCTGATTATAACGAGAGTCTAAATGCAGCGCTGGTGCTCCGCCTTGCAGATCGCCAATTTTCATCTTATTAGCTTGCTGTAAGCCAACTGCATAAAGCAACCCGGTCACAATCAATACCCAAATCGCGTATTTTGGCGTAGCGAAATTAGATAGCTTAAGCCAAATATTATTAACAGGATTTGGCTTATTTTCTTTACGAGGTTCCACACTTGTATAAGAAATAACTAGAGGCAATAACACTAGGTTAGTTAAGATAATAACCGCAACACCTAAGGAGGCTGAAATCGCGAGCTCTCGAATAATACCAATGTCGATAGCTAGCAGCGTCATAAAACCTATGGTGTCAGATAACAACGCCACACCACCAGGAATAAGTAAACTTCTAAATGCCAGTGCAGCCGCCGCCTTTGTTGTTTGTCCATCGGTGACCCGACGCCTTACTGCATTGATCATCTGCACGCTGTGACTGACACCAATGGCAAAAACCAAAAATGGAATAAGTATCGACATGGGGTCTAAGCCAAATCCAATAACAGTTAATAAACCTAACTGCCACACTACGGCTATCAAACTACATACTAACGGTAAAATTGTCAGCGCGACCGACTTTGAGAAGAAGTAAACCATCACCGCCGTCACTAAGATAGCGATAAGGAAAAACAGCAATACCCCTTTAGCACCGTCGGCAACATCTCCAGCCATCTTGGCAAAACCTATGATATGAATCTTTATCTCATCGGTTTCATATTGCTCACGCAACTGCTCTTCTAACTGCGCAGCAAACGCCAACGTATCTAAAGCCTCACCCGTTTGCGGGTCAAAATCCATTAACTGTGCACTGACCATTGCCGCCGAATAGTCTTCAGCTATCAAACGACCAACAATACCTGCTTTTTCGATATTACCTCGAACGGTTTTTAAGCCTTCCTCAGTAGTAGAAAAATCCGCGGGGATCACTGGCCCGCCAGCAAAGCCGTCTTCAACAACTTCAGTAAATCGGGTCGATGGTGAAAAAAGTGATTTAACTTGTGCCCTGTCTACACCCGGAATAAAAAACAGCTGATCATGCACGTTTTTGAGTGCATCGAAGAAATTAGCATTAAAAATATTACCGCTAGTATCTTCTACCGCTACCATGATGCTATTTGCACCACCAAACTGTTTCTGGTGCTTTAAATAAGTTTGCATGTAGCTATGGTTAAGTGGGATATTTTTGACAAATGCGGCATCCATTTTTAGGTTACTCGCTTGTATCCCAAGAAAAATTGTTGTTACCGCAAACAAGAATATGACGAAAGCTCTATGACGGAATAGATAAGATTCGAATCCATTAACTAATTTATCTAACATAGTAAGGTCCTATTATTTTTGTTCTAGTTTGATGAGACCTTTATTACCTGCAACCCATAAGTTTCCTTCTGAGTCTTTGGCAATAGCGACTAGGTTTTCACCCTGTCGCTGCTCTACAAGTTGGCTTTCACCGGTGGCAAAGATATCGATTATAACGCCTGCATTACCGACTAATCTTAATGTGCCATCATTGAGGCTAATCCCTGCATTTATAGTTGAATCAGTAGGTAGATTAATCTTTTTCCAATTAACTAAACTCAGATCCGACTTAAATACATTGCCCCTCAGTCCCATTACAAAAGCAGAGTCATTGATAACAACCGCATTAAATAAAGAACCTTCATACATAAAATCTTGCTTTAGCCAGTTCAGACCTTGATCATTTGAAGTGGCAAGCAAACCGAGCTCACCCACCATAATGAGCGTGCCATCTGTTGCTTGAATAATGCGATTAAAATGCGGTAGTAAAGTACTTCGCTCTGAAAGATAAAGAGCTTCATCTTCAGCCTTTAATTCTTCCAAATATTCGACATCTTCTTCAAATAGCAGTTCTTGATGGTATTCACTATTCCATGTTTTACCCCCATCATGGGTACGGTAAAATAGACCATAGGCACCAACGGCTACGCCATGCTGCTGAGTAAAGAAAAGGATGTCTAATAGCGGCTTTTCCATTTCTTCTGACTGCATTTGCACTGACCAAGTCTGGCCGCCATCTTTTGTATGAAGGATGGTCGCGTCATGGCCTACAGCCCAACCGATATCAGGCGCAATAAAAAACAGTTTAGTGAGTAAGGCTTGGGTTGGGGTTTTGACCTGTTTCCAAGTATCTTGATAAACAAAAGCGTGTCCTCGTTCACCGACGGCAACCAAGGATTGTTGGTTATTTGCGATATCTAAAACTAATGAGTTTGCTGCAAGAGGCTGAATCTGTTGTTCGAATAAATTCTCTTGTGCCATTACATGTGATGATTGAAAAAGGCTTAAAAGACTCAATGTTGAGATAAATCGAAGCATGCTAAACGACATACAGACTTCCTTAAAAAATAAAGAGGGGCCTGGGCCCCTCAACAAGCGAGTTTAACGAATACCTGCACGGCGTAAGGCTGCTGGAGTAAAGTTTGCTTCACTCAATTTCGCATCGAAGTCATACATACGGCCTTCATTATCTAGACCCATCGCAATATAACGACGTGACTGCAGATCATGGAACACTTCCAAGGTACTCCATTGTGTAGGCACTTCGTAGTAGTTCAAACCATGGGCTATTGCTACGCGGTAGAGTTCATCTCGGTTATCATAAAGATCCGCAACTGAAACCTGCCAAGAGTCTTCATCAATGTAGAAAGTACGTGCCTTGTAGATATGGCGCATGCCCTCTTTCAGTGTCGCTTTAACGACCCAAACACGATGCTTTTCATAACGAACATATTCAGGGTTGATATGGCCTGGAGTGATGATTTGCTCGTAATCAAGCTTATCTGAGTGCAACTTATAATCGTTGTACGGGATATAAAGCTCTTGCTTACCCACTAATTCCCAGTTGTAACGTACTGGAGAGCCGTTGAACATATCGAAGTCATCGGTTGTTCTTAGACCATCAGAAACGGTACCTGGAGTGTCGAATGCAACATTTGGAGCCTTACGTACGCGGCGCTGCCCTGTATTATAAGTCCAAGCTTGACGAGGTAACTTTTCTTGGTCCATCGTCTCTTTCACAAGCAGTGCAGTACCCGCAAGACGAGCTGGTTGAGTAACAACCTGCTTAAAGAAAAACAGAGTATTGTCTTTACTTAGCTTGTCTAACGTCATCTCAGGGCGAGAATATTGAAAGCGCAGTTCTTCAGTGGTTTCAACTAAGGTATAGCTACCACCCGCGGTCGGCGCAGCTTGACTACGAGAGGTCTTAAGATCTACACCACGAAAACGAAGTACATGATTCCAAATCACCTCTAGACCATTTTCAGGTATAGGAAATGGAATACCAATTGATGCGCCCTTAATACCGTTGCCGCCATCGATGAGCTCTGCACGAGTCGCGTTCTCTTTGGTAGCATCATAAACAAACTGAGGCACTGAAGCCGAACGACGAGTTTGGTACACATTCATCTTGAATGTTTCAGGGTATAGCTCAAACAGTTTGATCTGACCGTCTGATAAATACTCTTTATATTTATCTTTATTAGCATTGGTAATGGTAAATTCAATTTTATCGCTAGGGAAAGGATCTGGATGATGCATTCCTTTACTATAACCAGCAACAGGCTCTGTGATCCCACCATCCCATGCTGGAATAGATCCATCCGCATTAGCGGCTTTTTCACCACCAAGTGGAGTAAACTCAGTACCTAACTTCGCAGCATCTGCTTCAGAAACCTTAGCCAAGGCACTTGGTGCGCTTAAAGCTATCATCACTGCTACAGGCAACATCGCAAGTTTATTCATTGTTATTGTCCTTGTGATTTTAGATTGAATATTTAATATTGAACGAAACATAATCTCGATCAGCCATCGAATTGGTCGTTCCTACTCCACCGAAGAAAGTGTTGTAAGAAAGATCTGCGCCCCAACGGCTCTGGTAATCGAAGTTAATGCCCAAAGCGACTGACTTCTTACCTTCTGTGAACAAGAACATAGGATCTGGAGTGATACCATCAACGTCATGGGAGAAAATAACTCGAGGTGCAATGTTCACACCGCCCCATACGTTGTTGTAGTCAGCTTTAGCAACTAGACGATAGCCCCAGGCAAAATCAGTTGGGAATGGGTTGGTTTCTGGACCGTTATGTACCGCTTCGATAATACCTGGCATATCAGGATTACCGCCCGAACGAGAAGTACCTGGACCATTGAGTCTTAACTCATCATGGCTTGGCATATCGTGGATCCATACTCCACCGACTTCAGCTAGCATAGTCAAGTTATCGGTGCCCAATGTAGGGCCAAATAGGTGAGTAAAGGTAGTCTGAGCCTGAGTGGTATCTAAACGAATAAAGCCTTCAGCATATTCACCAGGACCGTAGTTTTCAACTTGTGAAATTCCGTCAAATTCAGGGTTTAAACCTGCATTAGCAAGTTGCTGTGGCATGGCGGCAAATAATAATTCAACATCATCAATCTGTAACGGTTCATCCAAACGATGAGCAATTTCACCTGCAACGGAAGTGTCACCTACTAATGTATTAAAACTAAAGCCCATCAACTGAATATCTTCAGGGTAAACAATCTGCGCCTTAGAGAAAGTCTCTAGTGCTAATATATCTTCACGAGTCATCTCCTCGCCAGACTGTGCTTTACCACCAAGACGTTGTAAATCGCGGGCTATTGCATCTTCGTTAAAGTTTGCCGTAGTACCACTAATCAGCGGACGACGACTATGGTAGTTCATGTAGTACAAGCCAAACTCGGTTTCACCCAATTGGGGCGCATAATAACCAAGTTTTACCCCCCACTGACCATCATCACTTGCCGAAGCAGGATCTTCAACCAAGGTTGCTTTGGTTGGATAAGCTAATGCCAATCTAGCTAAATCAGCTGGATCAACCTGCCCTGAGCCCACCATACCCACAAGGGTATTGTATTCAGACAACAAGAAATCGAGATTCATATCTGGATTAGAGTTAAAACCTAACTGAGCGTTTTGGTTATAACCACCATAACCGGCAAAGTCATTAGTTGAAAAAATTGAGCCCGGTGTTGGAACCCAAACTGGTTCCCAATCATATTGGTAAAAACCTTCGACAGATAAGTTATCGGTCACGCCGAATGATGCCCAAACCATACCTTGTGGCCTAAAGGCTTCTTTCAGTTCAGCTCCCGGCGCATTAAGAATGTTCAAATCAACAGGGTTAATCACACCAATACCGTGTGCAATCAAGGTGCTTTCTCCCCAAGAGACTACCTGATTACCAACACGGATTGAGAGTGGATTTGCGCCATCGTTAAAATCGAAATCGGCATAAACAAAAGCATCCAATAAACGTATGTCTTTACACTGTACTTCAGACGCTTTGCTATCAGCACAAGGGTCAAACTCTTGTCCCGTCAGCGGATCATTAAAACCAAAGTCACCATCATTGAGTTTACGATCATAGAAATACATGCCTCGAGCAAACAGGCCAAAATTTTGGTATTTCAATGACAACTCATGAAGACCTTTAACGATCTCAGATGTTGTATCACCTTTTGAATATAACAGGTTACTTAAATCACCATTGCTCGAATAAGAGCCTGGTTGTGCCCAGATCTCAGCCGAACTGTACTTAGTATCCCCAAAAGCTGAGTAGCCAGACCAATCAAAGCGAGGATGGTTTACTTTACCAATCTGATTGTCCCAATCTCTGCCCTCGACACGCCAACTTGCACCAGCAGTCCAAGTAGAATCGAATGTTCCTTCTACCTCACCCCAATTGAATGAGATTGCATTAGCATGATTTGTCATGCCAAAACCAAGCGCCGCAACTATCCCCAAAGCGAGCGCCGACTTATTAAAGCCGTTTTTAATCTTTTTCATTTTAGCTTCTCTCCGTAACCTGCTGGATTCTTTTGTTATAGGAATTGATTAGCCAACATTTCGTTAACTTACAGGTGACACCATTGTTACAGCATTTATACGAAGTGAGCAAGGATGAAATTTAGAAAATCTTCAAAAGATTTCGTCACTTAAGAGCAGGTTCATTGGTAGATTTTAGTGCTGTATTTAAATCAGCAATAGGTAAACTTAAAATTGCGGGATGAGTAGGTCATTTGTTACGTGTTTACAATGACCTAGAGCACCAAGTTTAGGGTATGGTTTGACGTTTAAAGCAATCGACCGTTTGAAGTAATTACTCTAACACTTACTGAGGCTGATCAGGTTTCCCTGACTATCGACGACCATTTTAAAATAGGCTTTTATACCCATGCTGGATAAGAAGGGTCTAAAATGACGAGCATTGATCCACAGGGTTCGTCCCTTGGTATCCACGACCTCGACTTGATTAACCTCGCCTCGGTAGTAAGGAAGAAACTCTTGATAACTGATATTCAGCGGAAATTGAAAAATCTGATGTGGTGATGCCAAAACAAACTCTCATTAAATAATTGGACCTCAATTCTGTTCGCATATATTACGATGAGTGAGAATGAGATCCAATATTTTCAATTACATTTTATGCTAATGCTTTTGTCACTTTCTCGTATAAATCTTTAGATAAATCTTCAACAGCAAGAATACGTTGCAATTCATTTCTCATCAATTGCTGCCTATTTAAGTCAAATTTCTTAAACTGGATTAACGGCGTAATAATGCGCGCTGCTACTTGCGGATTAAGAATATTAAGTTTAATAATCGCATCGGTTAGGAACCTATAGCCCGCTCCACTTTTCTGATGAAATTCAAACGTATTACCTGCAGCAAACGCCCCAATAAGAGAGCGCACTCTATTTGGATTATTAAAGCTAAATGCCTCATGCTCAAACAGTGACAATAAGGTATCAATACAATCACCGCTATTTAAAGTGGCATGCAGTACCAGCCACTTATCCATCACTAAAGGGGTTTTCGCCCATTGGAGCTCAAACTTTGTCATTAATTCATCACGGATCGCTGATGACTCACAATTTAGTGCTGTTAAAGCCCCTAAACTATCTGTCATATTTTGCGCCGATTCAAACTGAGCCTTAGCAAGAGTGCCGTAACTTTGCTCTATTTTAAGTAGCAAACTTAAACACACATTTTTAAGCGCACGAGAGGATGCATCATCAGCATTCTGTAATTCTCGTACCATAGCGAATAACTCATCTTCACAGCCAGAAGCAATTTCGAGCACGACAAACTCTCTAGCAAGAGCAAGATTATCGAGATCAACAGAAGCTTTCTGCTCAATCAAAGCATTAGCACTCGTTAAGGACAAAATTTCTGCCATTAGTGCCCTATCCAACTCCTGAGACAGGATCACGCCTTTGAATGCATCTAAGATCCTAGGGTCAATGTACATAGCTTGCTTGCTTTGTAGATTGTCAATATTTTGCCAAACTGATTGGCTAAACAGTGAAACAGATGCTTCCCATTTAGCAACCTCGCTGTTGGCGAATCGCATGATATGGATCAGTTGTTCAACAGAGTAGTTGAAGTTTAACTTAACTGGCGCAGAAAAATTCTGTAGTAAAGAAGGAATTGGTTTTTGTTGGATCCCTTCAAAAGTAAAGACCTGCTTAGCCTCTGTAAAGTCCAATACCTTGTTAAATATAGATTGGCCTTCAACATCAATAAGCTCGATATCGAAAGGAATATGCAGTGGCAGTTTTTCTTTCTTGTCAGGTGTTGCTGGGGTCATTTGCGACAGCGTTAACTGGTAGACATTGGCCAGTTCATCATAGTGTTCTTCAATATCAACTTGCGGTGTGCCCGCCTGACTATACCAACGTCTAAATTGGGTTAAATCGACCTTACTCGCATCTTCCATCGCAGCAACAAAATCATCGCAGGTCACAGCTTGGCCGTCATGACGTTTGAAATATAACTTCATACCTTGCTGGAAAGCTATCTCTCCAAGTAAGGTATGCATCATTCTAATCACTTCAGCACCTTTATTATAAACAGTAACCGTGTAGAAGTTATTCATTTCAATAACTGACTCAGGCCTGATCGGATGGGCCATTGGACCGGAATCTTCAGCGAACTGCTGGTTTTTAATGACTTTAATAGCATGAATACGATTAACCGCACGAGAGCCTAAATCGGAACTAAATTCCTGATCTCTAAAGACAGTTAAGCCCTCTTTTAGACTTAGTTGGAACCAATCGCGACAGGTTACTCGATTTCCAGTCCAATTATGGAAGTATTCGTGTCCCACCACAGACTCAATCCCATGGTAGTCATCATCAGTTGCAGAGGCTTTATCGGCTAACACGAACTTGGTATTGAATACATTTAAGCCCTTGTTTTCCATCGCTCCCATATTGAAAAAATCAACCGCGACTATCATGTAGATATCAAGGTCATACTCAAGATCAAAACGGCTTTCATCCCAAGCCATTGATTTCTTGAGCGACGCCATAGCATGATGTGCTTTGTTCAAGTTACCTTTGTCCACAAATACCTGAAGCTTAACGTCTCGATTACTGCAGGTCGTAAATTTGTCCTCTAGCAAATCAAAATCACCAGCCACTAATGCAAACAGGTAGGCAGGTTTGGGAAATGGATCATGCCACTTAGCAAAGTGCAAACCATTGTCTAACTCACCGCTTTCTATTAGGTTGCCATTACTCAATAAATAAGGAAAAGCCGCTTTTTCCGCTTCAATACGTACTGTATAAATAGCTAATACATCGGGTCTGTCTAAGAAATAAGTGATCCGTCTAAATCCTTCTGCCTCACATTGAGTACAGTAGGCCCCATCAGACATATATAGACCTTCGAGACTGGAGTTTGCTTCAGGATCGAGCTGAGTGATTATCTGCAATTCAAAGTTATCAAGACCTGTCGTAATAACTAGTTCACCTGTTAGTTGCTTAAACTCGGCTGCAGCTCCATTAACCTTAACGCTAAGCACTGTTAACTCATCACCCACTAATACAAGCGACTCATTATGCTTACCTTGTCTAATAACTTTGCTGGTCGCAACAACTTGAGTCTGCTTTTCTGCAAGAGTGAAATCTAAGTCAATATGGGAAATTTGAAAATTAGGTTTTTGGTAGTCTTTGAGGAATTTAGCTTGTGGTTGTGACATGAATAAACCTCTTCTTATTAATTTTGGATTAAAAAAAACGCGCATTAAGCGCGTTTTCTTATTGACTCGATATTACTTCTTCTGATTTTTAGCTAGTTTTTCAATATCTGCTAAATCCAAAGTAATGTATGCAGTTTCATCTAAAAATGCATCTGCAACTTCGACGTCATCAGGTATATCATCTAACGATTTAACTTTTTCTTGGCCTTCTTTTACAAGCCTTTCGTTAGCACGATCTAATTGTTTCTTGTCATTTTCTTCACGCTCGGCTAAGCGCTCACTCTTAACTAACGAAACAGTTTTATCATCATGATTCTTTTTAAATTCAGCAATATCTTGGAAAATATAACCAAATTCAACATCAGATTTAATTCTATCTTGATGCTTGCCATCTAAGTTAGCGATAAGCTGAGGATAAATTTCACCTAGCGTACCATACTGCGCAACAGGTACTTTATCCCAAGGCAATGCATTTTCTTCTTCAGCTTCGCCGTATTCGCCAGGCTCTAATGCACTTGGGAACGGAATATCCGGTGTCACACCTTTTAGCTGAGTACTACCACCGTTAATACGATAGAATTTTGCAATTGTGTATTGAACATGACCGATAGGTTTTTCGTACATATCATAGATACGACCTAAGCTCTTGTGCTGCTGAACCGTACCTTTACCAAAGGTTGATTCACCCACAATCAATGCTCTATCGTAATCTTGAAGCGCCGCAGCAAAAATTTCTGAAGCTGATGCACTGTATCTATCAACCATCACAGTCAGTGGGCCATCGTAAGTAACGCGACCGTCATTATCTCGGTTTTGCGACACTCGGCCATTAGCATCACGAATTTGTACTACAGGGCCTTGTTCAATAAATAGGCCCGTTAACAATGTCGCTTCCGTCAAGGCTCCACCACCGTTACCGCGGAGATCGATAATAATGCCTTCAACTTTCGCTTCTTTTAATTCTGCTAACTCTTTAGAAACATCTTTAGACAGATCCATATAGAAACCAGGGATCTGAATGACGCCGACTTTACGATTAGCATAAGGTCCTTCAGTCGGCTCAACCACTTTGGAGGTTGCGGCACGATCTTCAAGACGGATTTTATCTCGAACAATGGTCAGCTCGAATGTCTTCGCACTTGTACCACCTTTCTTAGGTAAAATTTCTAGGACAACTTTACTGCCTTTAGGGCCTTTAATCAGCTCAACGACATCGTCCAATCGCCAACCAATAACGTCGACGATATCTTCACCATCTTGACCTACACCGACAATTCTATCTTCCGGAGACAATTTCTCACTCGTGGCCGCAGGGCCACCAGCAACAAGACTCTTGATTACGGTATAGTCATCGTCAACTTGAAGCACTGCGCCAATACCTTCAAGGCTTAGGTTCATTTCCATCTGGAAACGTTCGGCATTGCGTGGTGAAAGATAGCTAGTATGAGGCTCTACGGTACGAGCAAAGGCATTCATTACACCTTGAAATACATCTTCACTGTGTGTCTGGCTTAGACGCTTAATAGAGTTGTTATAACGCTTTTCGAGGATAGTAACGATTTCATCCCAATTCTTTCCGGTCAAAGAAAGATTTAAAGCATCATACTTAACGCGTTGGCGCCAAAGCTCATTTAAATCGGCCTCAGTTTTTGGCCAATCCGCATTCTCACGATCGTACTCGTATTTATCGCCAGGAACATCAAACGCCATCTCTTCATCAAGCAGCGATAATGCGTAAACAAAACGTTCGTAGCGTCGCTTTTGTACAAGCTCAAACATCTTGTAAGCTTGGTTTAAGTCGCCACTTTTCAACATATCATCAAATTGCGTCGAATAAGGATTGAAGCTGTCGATATCTGATTGCAGCAATACATTCTTACGGTAATCTAACTGTTTTAGATAACGCTCAAATACTTGCTGTGAGAATGCATCATCCATGTCGAAACGATGATAATGAGAACGGGTAAATAGTCCGGTAACACGCTTACTGGCTACTTTATGCTGCGGTTCCTGCTTTAGAGCGGGTAACTCGCTGAATTGAATAGTTGGGCTAACAGCCCACGCCGAGAATCCGACAAAAATACCGGCAATGGATACAGCCAGAGAAAGTTTTCGCATCAACAAGTCACTCCTTTAGGTGCTCTTAAGCCATTACAGCAGTATGTGTTCAGCTCTAACTTTAATCGTTAAACCAGAGTCTAACTGAACTTGAACATCTTCTTTCTTAATGTCCAGAATCACACCAGCTACTGGTGCTTTACCTAATTTGACATTAACACGCTGGTTTGGTTTCAATTCAGTTAAAACCGCAGGCGTTAAATTTTCTGCCACAGCAGGCTCTTTTGCAGGTTTGCTGCTTTGAGCTGATTTTGGACGCTTAGCAACAGGCTTCTTAACTGGCTTCTTAGCCGTTTTAGCTGCAGGATTTGCACTTTTAGCCTGTGCAACTCTTTTAGCCTTTGCTTTGTCTTGGCTTTCTTTTAGTGTAGCTGCCGCGTGGTCAATGTGCTCTTGTTCTAGCTCACCACAAGCATTGCCGTCTAAATCGATACGCTGTGCGCCAGCTTTAACGCACTTAAGGTAACGCCAGCTACTGGTGTATCTTCTTAATGCGATTCTGAGCTGAGTTTTACTGACTTTAGAATCATCAGCTAACCTTTCCGCTAAATCTTGAAACAATCCGATTTTTAATGGCTTAGTTTCGCCTTCAGCTATAAAGCACAAAGGAAATGTTTCGTACAAATACGCAAGAATAGCGTTGGTATCGGTCAACTTTTCTGTTGATTCCATCTTTACTTCCACAGTTTTAAAAAAGGGACACCGCCGACAAGCTCAATCGCTCTAATCAACTTAAGTGTCGTTTATATTTGTCTGATCTAGGCACAAACCACAAATGAAAAATTGTTAACATCTGTTTTTAGCCCCTGAAACCAAACCTACCTTAGCAACTACAAATCACAAACTCCATGTATTCGTATGTCGAATATAATTGTGTCTGCTTTTTTCATTACTCAAACCGCTTATTATAGAGAGGCTTCAAATGATTGCGACCTACAATTAGCAATAATTGGTCGTAGATTAACCAATTAGGCAAATTTCGAGACTTTTTACCAAAGTTTCGACGCCCTGTTGATCAATTTCACTGAATCTTGATAACGAAGGGCTATCAATATCTAGTACACCGATAACCTTTCCATTTTGACGTAAAGGCACAACCAACTCAGAATTACTCGCACTATCACAAGCGATGTGCCCTTCAAATTGATGTACATCATCGATTCGCTGGCTAGCATTAGTTGCTACTGCAGTTCCACAAACCCCTTTACCGATTGGGATCCTTGAACAAGCTACTTTTCCTTGAAAAGGCCCAAGAACCAACTCATCATTCTTTAATAAATAAAACCCAACCCAATTCAGATCGGTGAGGTTATCGTTTAAGAGAGCTGAAAAGTTTGCTAATGCTGCTATCGAATCATCTTCGCCGTCCAGTAAGGCCAGCACTTGACGATTAAGAGTGTCATAAAAAGCGTTCACCATTAATATTCCCTAACAGTTTTATCTACAGATAAGAATGTAATAGCAGCATATTAACAACAAACTATGCAATTTTAATACGCCATTTTATTTTGGCTCTTTACTGTCTGTTTTTTTAACCGCTTTTTTTGGCGTGACCTTTTTCTCAAGTGAGCCCCCTTTCAGTAATACTTGAAGGTCATCTTTATGCTGTGCAAGGAAAAAGCCCAGTCTTTCTATATCTTTCTCTTCTAACTCTAAATCACTTTTACTCAAGAACGGAATTAGGTTGTCTGCGATATCTAGCATCTTATCGTAGGCATCAGCCTCCTTCTTCGATGTAAAAGTCATCTTTTCAACCCCTTCTCTAACGACAACAAATTGAGTTACAACGGCCATATCCAACCCCCACACTGTTTTTATATACAGTGGAGAGTCTCATACATTCAACTTCTTATGCAAGTTTTCTCTATTATCTGATAAACTTATTTACGTAATGGCTCTATATTTTCAATCGCATACGTGAAAAAATTAACTTTTACGTTTGATTAACGCATATTTCGTACACTTGGATATTGAAACCAATGGGAAAGGAAGCTGTAGATAACAGTATTACTTTGTGTCGCTCTTGTGATTTAGTCATTAGGAAGCGTGCGCTGCCTACGGGCGTACGTGCCATATGCCCTCGATGCCATACCTCACTATACGATACGCCATATTGCTCAATAAACGGCATGTTAGCCTTATGCTTAACAGCTATTATCTTTTTTGCTCCGGCAAATTTATTCCCCGTGCTAGAGCTCGAGTTCCTAGGCAGTATTAGAACAACGACAGTTACAGAGGGGGCCTTAGCTGTTTATTATCAAGGCTATTGGTTAGTTGGAATTGCAGTATTGACCTCCGCCGTCATCGCGCCGGGCATGTTGCTGCTTTCTATCTTGATGCAAATTTTAATCATAAAGTATGGACTTAACTCCCCTTCTTTAAGAATTGCTCTAAAGCATTCATTAAAGATCCAAGGCATACTCACTCAGCTCACCATGTTGGAAATTTTTGTTATTAGTTTCTTAGTCGCTGCATTCAACTTAGCCGATTTTGCCACCGTCTCTTTTGGTTTCGGTACTTTCTGCTTTACTATGCTATTTATAATGACTTTATTTTTAATGCGTGAGTATGACTTAGAACATATGTGGAGCTATCTTGATGAACGATGATCAGCCGGCGACGTTAGGCCAAGATATCGGTCTCACATCATGCACAACATGCCATAAAGTCACTTGTGCAAAATCAACTCATTGTAGTCGCTGTAATGCACCGCTTACCATCAGAGACTACTCAAGTGTACAAAAGAGCTGGGCGCTGCTAATAACCGCAACTATTTTATTGGTCCCCGCAAATCTTTACCCCATTTCTACTTTGACGAATCAGGGACGAGTCACCCAAGATACCATTTTCTCTGGCATCGCCCATCTTGTTAAAACAGACATGATCCCCATCGCAATTATTCTATTTGTTGCCAGTATTTTGGTCCCCATTCTTAAGATTGTGGGATTAACGATTTATTTGTCGGCGATTAGTTTTAAATTACCTATCTCTAAAAAGAAGCTGATGACCGGCTTTCATATTATTGAATGGATAGGACGTTGGTCTATGCTCGACCTTTTCGTTATATCTCTAACCGTTGCTGTCGTAAACATGGGCCAGTTATTAGACGCAAAACCCGCGCCTGCGGCTACAGCATTCGCCTTAGTTATTTTACTCACGCAGTTAGCTGCAAAAGTCATAGATACCCGTTTACTCTGGGATAGATTGGAAGCCAAAGATGACTCAAGTTCAAACGCCTAAAATCGTAAAGAAAAAACTATTCTCACCGATTTGGTTACTCCCCCTTATCGCGCTTGCATTAGGCGCTTGGCTCGGTGTGAAAAGCATTCGAGAATCAGGCGTTGAGGTAACTATTCACTTTCCTAGCGCGACAGGAATGGACATTGGTAAGACACTGGTAAAGTATCAAGGACTAACTGTAGGTAAAGTCGTTGATATGAGTATCGATAAAGACCTAAATGGCGTAGACGTTAGTGTCATCATGGACTATCGCGCAGCACCATTTGTTAATGAGGGCACTAAGTTTTGGTTAGTAAAACCTAAAGCCAGCATTACGGGGGTTGAAGGCTTAGATACGCTGTTCTCCGGTAATTATATCAGTATCTTACCTGGTGAAGGTGATTCAAGGTCATTTTTTGAAGCCGAGACTACAGCCCCAGTCATCACCCCTGGCGTCGAGGGGCTGATTGTTCATATCACAACTAAGAAGTTAGGTTCATTAGATGTGGGCTCACCAGTATTTTACAGGCAGATCCCTGTGGGCCAAGTAGTTGGCTACCATCTTGAAGGTTCTGAGCAAATTCTAGTTACCGCCTTTATTCAGCAGCAATATGCCGAGCTAGTAAAGGTTAACTCCCAGTTCTGGAATGTCTCAGGGATCAGCATCGATGCCTCTCTTTCAGGTATAAAAGTCAGCAGCGAGAGCCTTGCATCTATTCTAGCGGGCGGGATCAGTTTTAGCTCAGATGATGATTCAGAATCAGCTACAAATAAACATGAATTTACACTCTATGATAATCAAGAGCATGCCTTAGGCGGAGTGATGTTTAGCCTCAAGGCCAGTGGTGATGAAGCGGTCTCTCAAAATGCGCCTATCCTCTATAGAGGGATCCAGATTGGGCAAATTATCCAGAAGACGCTCAGCGATGATGGAGTGTCACTAACAGCTAAAATTGATGGCAACTATCAAGAGTTACTCACTGAAACTGCCGACTTCTGGTTAGAAGGAGCTGATATTTCTCTTGCAGGGGTCAAGCACCCCGAACGTTTAATCACTGGTAGCGTTATTAATTTCGTACCCGGTACTGGCGCAGCCAAGCAACAATATACATTACTAACACAAGAACCTGAGCCAAAAAACCTTAACAGGCTATTACTGACATTGCATTCAGGGTCAAATCCAGGAGTGAGTGCTGGCGCTGAGATCCGCTACAAACAGATAAAAATTGGACAGGTTTTATCGAGTAACCTCAATTCAGCCTTAACTCAAGTTGAATACCAGGTAGAGATCGAGCCAGACTTTACAGGTTTAGTTAGCGCAAATAGCCATTTCGTCGCAGAGTCTGCTTTAGCCATAGATGCCAGCCTCGATGGTGTTCAAGTCAAAACTCGAGACTTAAATACCTTAACCAGCGGCGCATTAAGTCTAGTAAAAGGCTCAAGTAAAGCGTTAGCAACCAGTGAAAGTGCATTACGTGTATTTGCTAGTAGTGATGAAGCAAAAAATTATTATGCCAGTTATAACCTTATTAAAAAGCGAATTCTAAGCCAAGATGGAGCCGACTTAGCTGCAGGTTCTCCCATCTATTACAAGAAGATGCAAATTGGTCAAGTAACAGGAGTTCAGTGGCAAGCAGCAAACAATAATTTTGTCATCGATATGACCATCGAACGTGCATTTCAAAGTTTATTAAATGATAAAACGGTATTTTGGCGAAACAGTGCAGTATCAATTAATGCCAGTTTATCGGGGGTCGAGGTTGAAGTGGCTCCGTTAAAAGCCGCGTTAAAAGGCGGAATTAGTCTTGGCCTTATTGAGGGTAAACAGATAGCCGATAGTCGTTATCTTTATGACTCTCGCTTCCTCGCCTTGAGCCAAGCAAAATCAATCAGCCTCACCTTCCCTGCTAGTGTTAAGTTAGCAGCAAAAGCGCCTATCCGTTATCAGGGGCACAAGGTTGGTGAAGTTGACTCGGTCACATTAACTCAAGATCTAAAGCAGTTAAGTGTTACAGCTTATCTATATGGTGACTATGCCGCCAACTTTAACCAACAAGATGCAAGCTACTCGATTATCGATGCGGATATATCTTTAGCCGGTATTAAGGCACCTGAAACATTACTGACCGGTCCGTATATAGAAGTGTTTCCAGGTCAAAGTGCTATAAAGGCAACCAGCTTTGTCGGTCAACTCGAAAAAACCTTCCATAATCTAGATAACGCTTTGACTTTTAATTTGAGTAAGAGCAATTTAGGCTCCATAAAGGTAGGTACTGCTATTTTCTTTAGAGGGATAAAAATCGGCCAAGTCGATAGCTACCAATTATCTCAGCAAGGTACTGGCATCATTATGAGTGCCCACGTTGAGAGCAGGTACAAACACTTGATTAACCAGTCGAGTGTGTTTTGGGATCTATCTGGTGTAAAGGTTGATCTTGGACTCTTTTCAGGGGCTCAGATTGAGACGGGTTCTTTAGAAACTATCCTTGCCGGTGGCATAGGTGTCGCCACAGAAGAGACGACCCAATCAACTAACGCCATAATGAAGCAACACACATTTTCGCTTAAATCTGAAGCTGACAGTAAGTGGCTTAGTTGGACACCCATTCAAAAAGCGCAGATTGAATAGCAATAGTTTACCAAGCTTACTGCTATGGTCATTCTATATAACTAAAAACGAGGCTTAAGCCTCGTTTTTGTTATCCCTCTATTTGCTATTTATGCGCCTGCAGCTATTAACCATAGAATTGATAACAAACCAGTATTGCCGCGACGATCCCTGCCAAATCAGCAAATAATCCACAAGCTAAGGCGTGCCTTCCGTTGCGGATCCCTACCGCACCAAAATATACCGCTAATACATAAAATGTCGTCTCGGTACTACCCTGTAGTATCGCCGCTAATCGACCTGCAAATGAATCTACACCGTAATGTTGCATGGTTTCAAGCATCATGGCTCTAGCACCAGAGCCACTAAATGGCTTCATAATTGCCGTTGGCATTGCATCAACAAAACGGATATCTCCGCCCGCAAACGCCACTAAACCTGCTATTAGCTGTAAAAAGTAATCTAATGCCCCTGAAGCTCTTAACAGTGCTATTGCCAGCAACATCGCTAATAAATACGGGATAAGTTTTATCGACTGTGCAAATCCCTCCTTCGCGCCCTCAATAAATTCATCGTAAACAGCCACCTTTCTCATGCCTGCTACAAGTACGAAGCTAAAGATCAGTAGCAGTAATATACCGTTGCCAAGGCCAGTGCTAACCTCGCCTATCGCAGATACCGTTAAGGTACTCAAATAAAAAACGAGTCCTATAATGGACGATAAAATAATGCCAGCATAAGCCAGCACCACGGTATTTATAAGTGATAACCTTTGCACTAAAGCCACTAACGTTAACCCTGCGAGCGTAGAGGCCGTTGTAGCAAGTAATATCGGTAAGAAAATATCCGCAGGCGCTGCCGCACCTTGCTGAGCACGATATAAGAAAACGGTAACTGGCACTAAGGTGATTGAAGAAGTATTTAATACCAGAAACAAAATCTGTGCATTCGTTGCCACACTCTTATTGGGATTTAAAGTTTGCAGATCTTGCATCGCTTTAAGGCCTAATGGCGTAGCTGCATTATCTAGGCCTAACATATTAGCAGTAAGATTCATTGTTACACTACCAAAGGCTGGGTGGCCTCTAGGCACCTCAGGCATGAGCTTAGATAGCAACGGCTCAAACATTTTTGAAAAAACAGCGACCACCCCCGCTTTTTCACCAACACGCATCAGCCCCATCCAAAGGGATAACACGCCAACTAACCCCAACGCGATTTCTGCAGCTAACTTTGAACTTGAAAAAATCCCAGCTACGCTGTCGGAAAGCACTTGAGTATGGCCCGTTAGCAGTTGTGCCAAAATTGCGAACAAAGCCGTTGCAAAAAAGCCAAACCAGATCTTATTTAGCACTCAAGTTTCCTTCTATCCATTGTTAAATTAATCTCATTAATTTTTTACTCAGCGGCTGTTAAACCAATCTCACTAATTTTTTATTCAGCGACTCATTGCAAAAAAGCCATGACAAGCATTCACGCTCAGCAGTGCTATCCAATGCAGAATAGACCTGTAATCAGCTGCCTTAAGTTTCGTCACTTCATGGCATAGTGGATCTTTCATATTGCAGTGTCTTAGCTTTAAACCTGTTATAATCTCGATACTTTACCGCATTATCTTCGACATATGGCTCATTTTAATCAGAATTTTCTCGATAGTATCGAACGCGATCTCCCGTCTCACCTTTCTATGGAAGACTTTATCGCTTACAGCAATAAACCGTTACGGCTTTCTATTCGAGTTAACACGCTCAAAATAAGTAGCGATGACTTCATCGATTTGATGACTCAAAAAGGCTGGCACTTCGACCCTATTCCTTGGTGCAAAGATGGCTTTTGGGTAACGCTCAATCAAGAAATCCAATTGGGTAATACCATCGAGCACTTACAGGGCTTGTTCTACATTCAAGAAGCCAGCTCAATGCTACCGCCTACAGCTTTGTTGGAGCAGCTAGAAACCACAAAAACTGCACAGACTTGCTTCGATAACTTATTCGAAAATAGTGTCGTGCTCGACATGGCGTCAGCGCCTGGGTCAAAGACCACCCAAATAGCAGCACTGATGCACAACCAAGGCCTGTTAATCGCCAATGAATATTCTGCTAGCCGAGTGAAAGTGCTACACGCTAATGTAGCCAGAATGGGCGTGGCTAACTGCGCGTTGACCCATTTTGATGCTCGAGTGTTTGGCGAATATATGTTTGAAACATTTGACTCAATATTACTCGACGCCCCTTGTAGCGGAGAAGGCACCATCCGCAAAGATCCTGACGCACTAAAAAATTGGGATAACAATGATGACAAGGGCATTGTCGACACCCAAAAAGCACTCATTGAGTCAGCTTTTCTAGCGTTAAAAGTAGGCGGCAGCCTTGTTTACTCGACCTGTGCGTTAAGCCGACAAGAAAACCAAGATGTGTGTCACCATCTAAAATCTCTCTATGGTGATGCCGTTGAATTTGGCTCTTTAGCTACACTATTCCCACAAGCTGATAAAGCTTGTACAGAAGAGGGCTTTTTACATGTATGGCCCCAGATCTTCGACAGCGAAGGCTTCTTCGTAGCAAAAATCCACAAGATCTCAGCTGTAGAACGCCAACAACCAGAGCCAAAAAAGCAGAAGAACTTTCCTTTTAGCTTGGCTAAACCTAAGCAAGTTGAAGAGTTAGCACAGTACTTCAAGGACACTTTTTCCATTACCTTGCCCGATAATGCTCAGATGATGGTACGCGACTTGGAGTATTGGTTGTTCCCAAATCCTGTTATGCCATTAATCGGTAAGATGCGTTTCCAAAGAATTGGAATAAAACTCGCAGATGCATTAAAGAAAGGCTACAAGGTTCGCCATGAGGCTGTTTTGGCATTGTCATCCCCTACTCGTTTTGAACTCAGTGATGAGCAAGCAAAAGAGTTTTTAATGGGACGAGACATTAGCTTACAAGAAAAGGTTAAACCTCAAGGGGAAGTTATTGTCAGCTACGCTAATAACTCACTCGGTGTCGCTAAGCACTTAGGCAATAAATTGAAGAACAATCTGCCGAGAGATTTGGTTAAAGACAAAATTGCACTGTATTCACATAAGTAGTTACATTTGGGTGCTGATAAATAATCACCCACAATCTCAAAAGGTGGTCTACACTCTATATCATTAGTCTTTAGCGATGATGTGATTAAACTTATTTTACCCACAGGGTAACAACAGTAGCGCACGGCTCCTAGTGAGCCATTCCCCTAGACCCAGAACAATCGGAATAGTTTTGGGTCTTTTTTTGTCTGAAATTTCTAATTGCTATAAGAATTAGCGACCCGCTAATCTTGCAGCATCTTTAAAGAGAGTAAAGAAGTTCTCAGTGGTGTACTGGGCTAAATCGGGATATTTCTCCCCTCTTAGCTCTGCTACAAACTCGGCAACATCACGTACAAATGCGGGTTGGTTTTCTTTACCTCGGTGAGGAACTGGCGCTAAATAAGGTGAGTCAGTCTCAACCAGTAATCTATCTTTAGGCACTTTTCTGATCACGTTACGCAGATCAGCTGCATTCTTAAAGGTCACAATTCCTGAAACGGAAATGTAGAAACCTAAGTCTATTGCAGCCTTTGCCATTTCCCAATCTTCAGTAAAACAATGCAATACACCGCCAACTCGGTCTGCATTGCCACGTTTAAGAAAGTTAATCGTGTCTTCACGAGCATCTCGAGTGTGAATAATTAGCGGCTTATTCACTTTAACGGCAAGATCGATCTGCTGCTCAAAGCAGGTTTGCTGCAATGCTTTGGTTTCATTAGCGTAGAAATAATCCAGGCCTGTTTCTCCAATTGCAACGACCTTTTCATCACAGGCAAACTGCTCAACCTCTTGAATATTTAAGCCATCTTGCACATCTAATGGGTGCACCCCAGCAGATAGGAATACTTCATCGAATGCAGCCATTTTCTGCTTCATATCGAGAAAGCCTTGTTGCCTTACGTTAACACAAAGAAAGTAAGCAATATCTCGTGCTTTGGCTGCTGATATTACTTCTTGAAGAGACGCCTGATCGGGGGCTATTTTTAAACGGTCTAAGTGACAATGTGAATCGATAAGCACGATGAAAATCCAACAAACAACAAAAAGGACAGCAAGTCTACCCAGCTACATAGTGCAGGTCAAATCGCCGGAGGCTAGCTCACGGGAAAGCAGTTGCTCTATCTGATGTTTATGAAAGTCAGGCTCAGTTAAAATCTTTACTCCAATGCCAGCGGGTCGCCCACCAGACGCCCCTAACGGATTAATCCAGATCACTGAGCCTTTAAAGTCGTGGCCTTGAGTCGTGCCGGGTAACTGATAAGTAATCATTAACTCTTGGCCAAGTACGAAGCTTTGACTACAGCTAACAAACATACCAATAGGCTTAATAAACGGCATATAAGCGCGGTACAGTTGCTGCAAAGATTCAAATTTGACAACAAGATTAGTCATAATTTCCTATTGGTTGATTAGCTGATTATACTCAATGGTTAGCGCATCAAATAAGGCTAACGTATTGACCGTTGGCATCACAGATAAACGCGTTTCTAACTGCATCACTTTCGCGGCAAAATTGGCAATCTTGACTCGAGTAAGAGGATCACTATCTTGCTGTTTAACCAAAGCACGATGCAGCACAAGATATAAAACCTTAAGGGCATCAGAAACTTGCTTTTCATTAACATTTATTAAACTAGCACACAGATGACCCGACGACAAACTTTGTGTCCAGCCTTTTCTATACTCTACTAGTGTTTTATATCGCTCAGTTTCAATTGCAGATATCACCGCCATCGGCCCGCCAACGACGGGTAAACACCAAGATGGATCATTTTCAGTGTCTAGCTGTTCTTTAAGCCACTGCTTCACTTGAATTTTATTTGGCAGTTCAACTCGTAACCTTTGGCAACGACTGCTAATAGTTGCGATTAAGCGACTAGGAGCATTTGCTTGCAAAAACAAAATGGTATCCTTGCCAGGCTCCTCAAGTGTCTTAAGTAAGGCATTGGCTGATGCCTGATTTAAGCGTTCACTATTTAAAATAACCGCGACTCGTCGACCGCCTTGTTGAGATGTTGTAGTCAGTTTCTGACAAAGCTCACGGATCTGATCGACCTTAATCTGAGCACCATCGGCTTCCACTCGGTAAAGATCCGGGTGATTATTGGCTTCAATCAGTTGACAAGCTTTACAAAATCCACAGGCTCCACCGTGTCCAAGTTGTTGACAAAGAGCCATTTTAGCTAACTCAAGCACTAATGACTCACCGCCATAGCCTGCATCCATGCCGACAAGGTAGGCATGACCGACTTTGGCAGTCTTAATTTGCGCAGAAAAGTTATCTAAGGTGGTTTGCAGCCAAGGAAGCGCCGTCATATTACCAACTCTGCTCTTGAAGAATCGCAATAATATCTTTATGAACTTCAGCCATACTCTGGCTGGCATCGACGATTTTAATAGACTCATCAGCATCGGCAAACGACAAGAAAGTCGCCCGAGTTCGGTTAAAAAACTCTATTTCTTGTTGCTCAATACGATCAAGCTCACCACGGCGAGCCGCGCGTTCGAGGCCTAGTTTCGGGTCTATATCCAGATAGAGAGTTAAGTCTGGCTTAAATCCTTTTAAAGTCGCATCACTAATCGTTGATACCAAAGGCATTAAGTTTCTGCCACCACCTTGATATGCGAGGGATGACAAATTATGTCTATCGCCTAACACCCACTCGCCATTAGCTAAAGCTGGTTTAATTACGTTTGCAACTAGTTGCGCTCTAGCCGCATAAAAGAGTAGGCATTCGGCTTCATCGCACAAAGGGTCAGAATCGTTAGCAATTTTTACCAAGTCGCGCATCTGTTCAGCGAGCGGTGTACCACCCGGCTCTCTCGTGCAAATTGGCGCTTTACCTGTGTGCTTCTCAATAAAATCTCTCACGAGGGCTATCGCGCTTGACTTACCTGCCCCTTCAAGCCCTTCGATAACGATAAATTTGGCTGATTGAGCTGTTGTGACTGGTGTATTCATCGATTTCTCTGATATTTGTTCACTGCACGATTATGCTCGTTCAGTGTTCTTGAAAAGACATGGCTACCATCATTTCGTGACACGAAATAAATATAATTTACATCCGCAGGATGTGCGGCGGCTTGAATAGCCGCTAAACTTGGCGCTGCTATAGGCGTTGGTGGTAATCCATTAATTCGGTACGTATTAAAAGCTGTGGTTTCACGCAGATCTTTGCGAGTAATATTGCCTTTATAGTTATCACCCATCCCGTATATTACTGTCGGATCCGTCTGTAGGCGCATGCCCTTACGTAATCGATTAACAAAAACCGCTGCAATCCAAGGGCGCTCACTGGCTTTACCTGTCTCTTTTTCGATAATTGACGCTAATATAAGTAGCTCATAAGCCGACTTGAGCGGTAAGTCTTTTTGACGTCCCTGCCAGGCTTTATCGAGTTCAAGTTGCATTTTAAGATAGCTTTTATTCAGTAATGCTTTGTCACTGCTCCCAGCACGGTAATGATAGGTATCAGGGAAGAATTTTCCTTCAGGCAGTCCCGATTCATCGCCATTAGCGATTAGCACTTGCTTAAACACATCATCTTGTTGAGTCAGTCTTTGTTGCTGAACAAGCTCCTGACGCCATTCTTTAACAGTTTGCCCTTCTAATAGCGTCACACCAAATGACTTTTCTTTGCCACTGATGACTTTGTCCAGCAGACTATTGAGTGTATCAGTCGGCTCAACTTCATAAAGACCTGAGCGAATATTGGCAAGCTCCGGCTTAAGTCGTACCAGCCATTTCAGTTTCCAACCGTCATCGATTAACTGCTCGGATTCTAAATTAGCAATAAACTGATTAAAGCTGGTTCCACGCTTAATATTAAGCTCTTGTGAAGCCGTTAAATTAACCGGTTGTTCACCATAGGCTAGCAAGGTGTTATATCCCCAATATGCACCTATAGCGCCTAAAGTTGATAACGTAAAAAGTGTCGCGAAAAGACTTATAATTGCTTTTTTCATAATGTCAGACTGAGTTGTTCTCTTATCTTTGAAGTCCAAGATGCTTTGCTAAAACGCATATTTTCGATAGCCAAAACATCAATAAGCCCAAACAGGCTATTGGTCATAAAAACATGCTTAGCGGTGTTTAGCATGCTGTAATGAAAGTCGGTGACCTCGACTTTATACCCCATCTGTAATAATTGATGGATAACTTGCTCACGCATCATGCCTGCAACCCCAGCAAAACTCTGCCGAGGTGTAATGATTTTCTTATCGAATGCAAAGAAAATATTCGCCATCGATGATTCAACTATATAATCATCAGAGTCCAAGACCAGCCAGTCCTGAGCATACTGTGCCAAATCCACCGACTTAATCAGTACTTGCTCTAAACGATTACAATGCTTAATACCAGCAAGCTTAGGCTGCCGCCCTAATCTCACATCGGACACTGCTAAGCAAACACCCTGCTGCTGCCAATTTTGATAATGAGTAGGTAAGTTATGCACCGACACAATCTCAGTCACATCTAGAGACCCAGCAGCTTGTGAGTGCAACCCCGGCATTGCCTCGCTTTGCAGCGCTATGTCACTTTGAGTAATAATTGCAGGGTTATGGCGAACAACACTGGCCGCGTATCCTCGACCACCTACTCCACGCGTCAGCAGTATTTTGATACATGAATTAGGGTTAGCTTCGGCTAAACGACTAAGTTGCTGCTGCAGTTTATTAGATGGATGCCAGTCAAACCCAAGCCGATAAGCGCCTTGTGTAAGTCGCTCAAGATGTGATTTTAAGAATTGAATTTTGCCCTGATGTACTCGCATGGTTGCGAATAAAGCATCACCATAAGCTAATCCCCGATCAAGAGGGTTAACATTATTGCCGGGATGTCCATCTACCCAAACTTGTGTCATTAGCTATCCTGGCTAATACGGCTAGCAACCGCTTCTTGCTGGTCCTTATACTTAGCACTTTCACGCTTGTTATAAGGTCTTGCAACTGCATGTGCTAAACGCTCAAAATTGAGTGCACCAATGGTCATACTGGGTTTAAGTGCTAGCGGTAATTTACCACTGTTGTAAAACTCCAATACAATCTTACCCTGCCAACCAGGATCGATTCGATGGGCCGTTACATGTACCATTAAACCCAATCGAGCCAGCGATGAACGACCGTCTAACCAACCTACAATATCGGCAGGTAAAGTGACGTTCTCATGGGTAATCGACAGTGCCAGCTCTCCAGGGTGAAGGAAGAAGGATTGACCCTCTTCAATCACTATGGTTTCGCTCATAACTCGATCTAACGCTTCTTGCACTTCAGCACTTGGACCACTTAAATCAATATAAGGGGCGGTATGATCTTTAAAAACACGAAATTGGTTTCCCAACTTAACATCGACACTGACACCACTTATCGCTTCAGGTGCAGGGCGTGGCTCCATTATGATGGTGCCATTATCTAAGCAAGCTTCAATTTCAATGTCAGTTAATCGCATAGTCGCCGGTTGCCTTACATTTTAAGTCGTGTGCTTATGCTAAAAGATGCTGTATACGCGCCTTTAAAATATCCGTTGCGATACGGTTTTTGCCACCGCGCGGAACAATGATATCTGCGTACTGCTTTGATGGCTCAATAAACTGTAAAAACATTGGGCGAACCGTCTCTGTGTACTGTGACATGACCGATTGCATGGTTCTGCCTCGCTCCGCAACGTCCCGTGAAAGGCGGCGCATAAAGCAGATATCTAGCGGTGTATCCATAAATACAGACGCATCCATCTCTTTACGTAAAGCGGGATCGGTCAGCAACAAAATCCCTTCAAGAATAATGACCTTTTTAGGTGTCAGAGTCACTTTCTCGTCTGTACGTGTATGTTCCGTATAGCTATAAACTGGAATATCGACAGCATTACCTGCTTTAAGCTCACGCAGATGGCTACATAATAACTCGTGGTCCAACGCTTTCGGGTGGTCGTAGTTTGTCAAAACACGTTGGTCCATCGATAGATGACCTTGGTCGCGATAGTATGCGTCTTCTGCAATTACACCTATTTGATCTGTGCCTAGATCACGACACAGTTCTTCATAAATCGTTTTCGCGATAAGACTCTTACCCGATGCCGAAGCACCTGCAATACCAATAACAACACAATCTTTAGAATTCATTAAACTAACCTTTACTCGTCATCAGACATGCTGATTGATACTTTTGGCTGCGCTTGACATAAAGCAAGCTGAGCCCCAACTTTTCTCGCGATTTCACGATAAATACCCGCAACCTGGCTAGTCTCATCAGCCACAACGGTAGGCACACCTTTATCGACATCTTCACGAATATTAAGCTGTAGTGGTAACTGGCCTAATAGTGGCACATTATAGCGAGTTGCCATTTTCTGACCACCTTCAGCACCGAATGGATGGTCTTTATGACCACATTCAGGGCAAAGGTGGAAACTCATGTTTTCCACAATACCTAAAACTGGAATGTTCACTTTTTGGAACATGTTCACGCCTTTCTTAGCGTCAGCTAAAGCAATATCTTGAGGCGTAGTAACGATAACAGCACCACTGACTGGCACTTTTTGAGAAAGTGTCAATTGGATATCACCGGTTCCTGGTGGCATATCGATAACCAAGTAATCCAGTTCTGGCCACTCGGTTTCAGTGAGCAATTGCACTAGGGCGCCCGCCGCCATAGGACCACGCCACACTGCAGCTTGGTCGCCATCTAGCATAAAGCCAATAGACTGAGCAGCAATACCATGTGCTGGTGCAAAAGTCATAATCTTGCCATCTGGCGAAACTGGCTTGAAATCTTCAACACCTAACATCATTGGAATTGATGGGCCGTAGATATCGGCATCTAAGATCCCAACACTAGCGCCTTCTGCAGCCAAAGCTAATGCAAGGTTTACTGCAGTCGTTGATTTACCTACACCGCCTTTACCTGAGGCAACTGCAATCACCTGCTTGATGTTTGGCAATGGTTCCACAGCGCTGATAGCCGAAACCGTATCAGGTTGGAAGTCAATTTCGCACTCAACTTCGTCAATCGCATCCAATACTGCCAACTCTTTAGTCACTGCCATTACGATGTCACGATACTGAGTCTGACATGGGTATGAGTAACATAATCCCAACTGCAGTCGCTTACCTTCAATCGCAAGCTTAGTAACCATACCTGCACTTAATAGGCTCTTATTTAAATACGAGTCTTGAAACGTATCTAGAATCGCCAATACAGAACTGAGAAGATCATCATTAAGATGATAATTTGGATGTGTTGAAGACAAAATGCAGACCCCCGAAATATAATTTGCGCAATTGTACCAGATATTCCGGCAAACATTAGTCTAGATTTAATCCACTTGGGCGAGCTTTTGATGAAACTATGTATTGGATCGGTTAGTATCTATGCCATTCCAATTAGGTTCCCAGCGATTTTGAGAAAAGATGGCAAATTCACAACGTAAAATCCTAGTCACAAGTGCACTTCCGTATGCTAATGGTCCAATCCATTTGGGTCATATGCTTGAGTATATTCAAACTGATATCTGGTCACGTTTCCAAAAGTTACGTGGGCATGAGTGTCACTATATCTGCGCTGACGATGCTCACGGCACGCCAATCATGCTTAAAGCGCAGCAGTTGGGGATAACTCCTGAAGAGATGATCGCTCAAGTTCAAAAAGAACATGAGAAGGATTTTGCTGACTTCAATATCCAGTTTGATAATTTTCACAGCACTCACAGTGATGAAAACCGTGAACTAGCGAGCGAAATTTATATTAAGCTACGCGATGCTGGTTATATCAAGACAAAGACAATTTCTCAGCTATTCGACCCTGAAAAGTCGATGTTCCTACCTGACCGTTTTGTTAAAGGTACCTGCCCGCGTTGTAAGTCTGAAGACCAATATGGTGATAACTGCGACAACTGCGGTGCAACATATAGCACCACAGATCTGATTGATCCAAAATCAGCCGTGTCGGGCGCAACACCTGTGATGAAAGATACAGAACACTTCTTCTTCGACCTTCCTTCTTTTGAAGGCATGCTTAAAGAGTGGATCAACTCAGGTTCTCTACAACAAGAGATGGCTAATAAGCTTGGCGAGTGGTTCGAGCAAGGTTTACAGCAGTGGGATATCTCACGCGATTCACCATACTTTGGTTTTGAGATCCCAGATGCACCAGGTAAATTCTTCTATGTTTGGTTAGACGCTCCTATCGGCTACATGGGGTCATTTAAGAACCTATGTGATAAGCGTGACGATCTAAACTTTGATGAGTACTGGAGTAAAGATTCGACCGCTGAAGTTTATCACTTTATCGGTAAAGATATCGTTTACTTCCACAGCCTATTCTGGCCTGCCATGCTTGATGGCGCAGGTCTGCGTAAGCCGACTAGCGTATATGCTCATGGTTATGTCACGGTAAACGGCGCTAAGATGTCAAAATCTAAAGGTACCTTTATTAAGGCACGTACATACCTTGATAACTTAGATCCTGAGTACCTACGTTATTACTACGCGGCTAAGCTTAGTAGCAGAATTGATGATCTTGACTTAAATCTTGAAGATTTCGCCCAGCGAGTTAACTCTGATCTAGTCGGTAAGTTAGTTAATTTAGCTTCACGTACGGCTGGTTTTATCAGCAAACGTTTTGACGGCAAACTTGCAAAAATTAGCGATACAAGCCTGACTGAAAGCTTCTTAGCTAAACAAGAAACTATCGCTAACTTCTACGAGGCTCGTGAATTCGGTAAAGCAATGCGCGAAGTGATGACACTTGCAGACATCGCTAACGCCTATGTTGCAGACTCGGCTCCTTGGCAGTTAATTAAAGATGACGCTAAGCAAGAAGAAGCCCATCAGGTTTGTAGTAACGCACTTAACCTGTTCCGTATCTTGGTGACTTATCTTAAGCCGGTGCTTCCTAAGCTTGCACAAGATGTTGAAGCCTTCTTACAGATGGAACTGACCTGGGACAATCTAGATGTTGATCTTGCAGGCCATGAAATCGCTAAGTTCAAGGCGTTAATGCAACGTGTTGAAATGAAGAGCATTGAAGCGATTATTGAAGCCTCTAAAGAGAACCTTCAAGCCGCTGCTGAGCCTGAAGTGAAAAAAGACGTTAAGACGCCGCTTGAGCAAGATCCAATTGCTGCAGAGATAAGCTTCGAAGATTTCGCTAAAATCGACTTACGTATCGCACGTATAGCCAAAGCTGAACACGTTAAAGAAGCCAATAAACTTCTGCGACTTGAGCTTGATTTAGGCGGCGAAACTAAGCAAGTGTTTGCAGGTATTAAGTCAGCCTATGCTCCTGAAGAGCTCGAAGGTAAGCTCACCGTTATGGTGGCAAACCTAGCGCCGCGTGAAATGCGCTTCGGTGTATCAGAAGGCATGGTATTGGCCGCAGGTCCTGGCGGTAAAGATCTTTGGATCATGGAGCCACACGAAGGTGCCCAGCCAGGTATGAAAGTAAAATAAACTTTCATACTTAATTGTTAAAATAAAAATGCCGCTTCGATAAGCGGCATTTTTTATGGGCCTAGTTGAACCTAGTAAACAATTAAACTGGATTCACAATATCGACAAAATGATGTTTAACGCCAAATTTGTCTGCCAAATGCTCACCTAATGCCTGAATACCATAAAGCTCTGTGGCGTGATGGCCTGCGGCGTAATACTGAATGCCCTGCTCTACCGCACAATGGTAGGTACGTTCAGAGACCTCTCCACTTATAAACGCATCGAGTCCCATACTTGCAGCAACGTCAATATAATCCTGGGCACCACCAGTGCACCAAGCAACTGTACTGACCATGGCATCACTATCACCTAAATGTTGGCATTGGCGATTAAGTTTGGCCGAAATCAGTTCATTAAAGGCTTGAGCCGTTAAAGGTTGCGCGAGTCTTCCTTGCCACATCAAGCCTTGGGCCACATTTTCAATCACTTCAGCCCCGGTGATCCCTAACACATTAGCCAGCTGAGCATTGTTACCAACAATAGGATGCGCATCCAAAGGCAGGTGATAACCAAATAAATTAACATCATTTATCAGCAGTGCTTTAATCCGCTTTTGTTTCATGCCTACAATAATTTCTGGCTCACTTTTCCAAAAGAAACCGTGATGCACTAATATCGCATCGGCATTAAGCTCAACTGCGGCATCAATTAATGCCTGACATGCGGTCACGCCTGTCACTATCGTGTTGATCTCTGCCTTGCCTTCAACTTGCAAACCATTTGGCGCGTAATCTTTAAAATTAGAAATTTGTAAAAAGTTTGCCAAATATTGGCTTAATTCGGTCCGAGTCATAATTCCGCCGAGAGTAGCAAAAATCGTATTTTAACCTATTGTTAGTGTAAATAAATAGTTGAACGCAATCCGAACAATGTTACGGCAGCGCTCAAAAAGCACACCGATTCAACTCACTTTTTACGCTAAAGTGTTCAAAACATCATAGAAATACAGCCATATAAGGCTAAAATTGGACTTTACGGTACATTAAACGATAAAATCAGTTTAAACCTTCAAGTACACACAAAAATAAACAGGTTATTATTATGTCAAAACTGACCAAAGAAGAAGTTATCAGCACACTTGAGGCTGCGCTAACACAGCGTGATGGCCAAGCTGTTAAAATTGAACAGAAAGGTAGCTGGTACAAAATCGATGGCGGTAAGTCTTTACGCTTTAGTGATTTAGAAGCGATGTTAGCCGAGTTCGGTGGTGAAAGCGCCCCAGTTGAAGCTAAAGCGGAGAAAAAGGCTGTTGCAGCTAAACCTGCCGCTAAAAAAGCTCCTGCGAAGAAAGCAGCTAAGCCTGCAGCTAAAAGCGGTGGTAAAACACCTAAAGAACTTTGGCGTGAAAAGCTAGCGGGTAAAGGCCAATTACCTCGCGGTTTCTAATCTTAATTCGCTATTGAGTGTCCTAACAACAGCACTTTGCTTAGTTAGGATGAAAATAAAAAACTCCATCACTTTTGAAGTGATGGAGTTTTTTATTTTGCGTTATCTATTATTTATTGATTAATACCAATCAGTATAAAGATTTGGTCGCTCAGCGAGAATTTAGCTGTTCTGATGCAAGGTCATTAAATGCTCCTGCATTAATGACATTCACCACATCCATGTGGTTTGCAACGAGTGAAGAGCATAGTTGTTCTACGGTTTAGCTCGTTAACGCAGCAGCTGAGCAGCTAAAACTCGCCATCCTGGAGCGTTTTTGGCTGCCTACTCCTGCGTTAAATAGCTTCACAAGGGAATAACCATTCTTTCAGTTATTTGCCTTGAATTAGTTGCCAAAAAACGTTCTGAGTAGATCAACTTCTTATACTGATTGGTATAACCCGTTAAAGACTCAGTCCATAAACACTGGTTGTGCCACTGACTTCATTGCCTATCACTAATAAAGGTTGAGCTGTTGGGCTGTTTTTTGCTGAAATAAACTTCATTCCTTCAGGCCCAAGATCCCCTGCAAGCGTCGCATCACCGATGACTTCACCCGTGTCACCATCGATTTCAAATTCGGTATCAAAATCACGATTAACCACGTAATCGACAAAACTCACAGCGAAAGGGTTACTGATATCATAAATCATGAAGCCACCATTTCGCTCAAGCCCGATAAACGCATAATGTTTATCAGCTATTTTACCTAAAGCTAAGGCTTCAGGCTCATGGGCTTTATCATCACTTCGGCTGTCACCTTTATTCTCATCGTTATTATTATTGAAGTTATCACCTAGCACAGCAGCTGTGATCCTTGAAAAGTCTGACGCTGAATCAAACACGATATTACCTTGTTCGTCCCAAATAGAGAAAGAACGAGCACCATAACTGACTATCTGATCCATATCTCCGTCGTTATCAGTATCTCCCATACTCGTCGTCACTTTTAGACGTCCGAGCTGAGTTTTATCTTGTGCGGCAGTAAATTGTGGATGTGCTGCGTCTAACGTCAAGTCATCAGCCCTAACTTCTTCAGAGAAACCGTCATAATCTCTAGCATCACCTTCATTCGCTGAAACAATAAAGTTAGCCCCTTTCCATTGATAACTTTGTATCGTATCGGGCTGGTACATACCATAAACGCCCTTATAGGCAACGAAGTTAACTTGACCATCTTTATCGCTGGCATCAATCTTGTTCTGCTCTAAGCCATAATCTTTAAGCCCTAAAGCCAAAATTGACTCTATGCGCATACTGTTCAAATCAACAACAGCAATGGCATTGTTTTCTTGCAATGAAACATAAGCTTTATGATTATCTTCACTAACTGCAATGTATTCAGGTTCAAGATCTTGAGCAACACTTGCACTAGGGCCGTTAATCTTAATTAGTGAGCTAATTTCAGTTTCTCTTGCTGCACCTAGGTTAAACTCGCTAAAGCTCAGTTCAGTTGCCGTCGACTGGGGTATTGCATCAATTATGGCAATGATTGAAATACTTCCTTCAGGATCAACTGTGTAAGCTGAATTTGGCTCACCCTCGTTAGCGACTAGCAACAGCGAACCATCTCGATTAAAGGTGACATTATCCGGCAAGTAACCTACTTCAACTTGCTGGATAAGCTCCGCTTCGCCACTATCATCTAATCGATAAAAGGCTACATATCCACGACCTTGTTTACTGTTACCTTTATCGTCTGCACACTCTATTGCAACGGCCAGCAGATCTCCATAGACACTCAGGCTGTTGACTCCACCTAATCTTTGCAGCGCAAGATCTGTAGCAACATCAACTTCTGTGACCTTAGTCAGATTATTGAGTGCTAGAGCCCCTGAATCTGTCACTGAATCGTCTAAGTTTAGCCCTGATGCTTGTATTACATCGACCTTACCGCTTTTGGAATTTACGACAAAAATTCGTTGGGATGTTACATGATAATCAACAATCTCTGCCGCACTTAAGCCATAAACCTCACTTTGATAACGGCCAATAAGGGTCGCTGTTAACTGTCCCGCTGATTGATTACATAAGTATTGAGTCTGGGCGCTGTTCACCTCTTCAGGATCCAAGCTTCCATTAGCATTTAAATCTATGCCGCTTGTCAGTAATTGTCCGCCTAAAGCGCATTGCTCATGCCCAATGGTAAGTGCTGACTGAGAGGAGAGAGCATTTAAGCCATCAGTGCCTGCCAACCCCTGCTCGCCATCATCACTACAAGCCGTTACCCAGCAAGCGCCCACTAAAAGAGGGATCAACTTCAGCTTTTTGTTCATTATTATTCCTTTAATCATCTTTTTTGTGAGCCTGTTAACTCTTAACCTGTGCAATGAGCTCACTGCTCGTTTTAAAACGAGTAAACTAGAAATAATTAAAGACATGAAGATGACAAATAAAAGACATTTAAGTGACATGCAACGAATAGCAAGCTCATATAAGGTGCAGGACGCGTTTGCTTACAAATTGAATTGTTCAGGTTTTAAATTAAGGTCGACTTAGGATTGATTCTTGAGTTTAAAACGCTACTATAATTGCATCTGCCCCTTTGAATACTTAGCACAATTAAAGGGCTCCTTTCATTCGCCAAAGCGGTTACTGCTTTGGTCGGCAATGTAAGCACTACCAGAAGCATTACACCTTATTTAACGTCAAGTTAAGCTATTCCAAAGCCTGTTACCTTCAAAAATCGGTAACTCAGTGATGGCAGAACCTAAGGTCAATTTAATCCGTAGATTAGCCGTATTTTATAGAGGTCTTTTTGAACAACTCATCCAATAGTCAATACATCAACAAACAAGCATTCGGCGTGAGTTTGGCTTTGTTGATCCCGATGTTATCGGCCATTGTCGCTATCACCCCGCTTGCTATTGACATGTACCTGCCAGCAATGGCGACACTAGCATCTAGCTTCGACACCGACATCACCCTTGTGCAACAGTCTCTAAGCCTCTACTTAGCCGGTTATTCACTCGGTATGCTCTGCTTCGGCCCCTTAGCAGATCGATTTGGTCGAAAACGCCTAGTACTTGTTGGGTTAACGGGGTTTATGCTCTGTAGTCTCGCCCTCGCCTTTGTCACCTCTATTGAGTCGTTTTTAGTTATCCGTTTTTTGCAAGCATTTATCGGTGCAGCTGCAACGGTAGTGGTACCCGGCTACATTAAGGAACTTTACGGAAAAAACACCGCGAAAGGCATGTCTTATGTCAGTCTTATCATGATGTTAGCGCCTCTTATCGCCCCGAGTATTGGCAGTCTGATTTTAGAGCTTGGTGACTGGCATCTGATCTTCTTTATTCTAGCCTTCTACGCATTCATTTTATTACTGCTGGTGAGCCTAAAACTTAAGATGCCTAGCGATAAAGACAAAAGCAGCCGGAGTACTCAGTCTTTTTTTGGCGCCTATGCTACGGTATTTACAAAAAAAGGCGTAAAGCTCAATATCGCCAGCGGTGTACTCACCTCATTTGCCTTTTTTTGTTATCTAACAGCTTCTCCATTCGTTTATATGGAAGTGTTTGGTTTAGACAAGTCACTGTTCGCGATTCTTTTTAGTACCAATGTTGGTGCTTTAATGCTGGCTAACGTGGTCAACAGTAAAATAGTGGGCCGGTACGGCTCCAAACGAATGCTTAAGGTATCGACTTTTTTCGGGGCTATTTCAGGTATTGCACTGCTGAGCGTTAATCTACTCGGTTTAAGCTATCACTTTACCGTGATGATGTTATTGCCGCTAATGGCCTGCTTGGGTGTTATGTCAGTTAATGCCGATGCAATTGTACTGATGAAGTTTCAAAAAGAGACCGGAACCGCGACAGCTGTCATTGGTACATTGCGTTTTGGTTTTGGTGCATTAGCGGGGCCTTTATTGGCACTGTTTTATACAGGCACTGCGGTGCCGTTTTCAGCCTTAATGTTATCTGCTGTGCTATTAGTCGGTTTTTGCCAGTTTCTAAGTCGCCATGAACCGACTGTCTCCTTAGATTAATCGGTGCACATAACTAGCGGCTAAGCCAATACTTTTAAGCACAAGCCGCTAACGACATATCAACCATTCATCCCCTCACTTAACTCACTATTTTGCTAGCAATAATGAATTTTCTTCATTCAGAACGGTTTTTCTTCTTAAGCACTTGTAATAACTCATGGGTTTTATATGATGAAAACACACTCAGCTTGAGTGTTTGCCGAGCAACTCGTTTGCGTTTTAATCCTTATCTAAGATTAAATGGCTATTTAGCGAGCAAAGATTACCGTCTGAGCTTAATTATTAGAGCGATTACCGTCGCTGTAGCAAGATACTGCATACCGTCGCGGTAACTTAAGAGGAAGTACTATGGAGAAGTTATCAGGCGCCAGCATGGTTGTCCGTTCTCTTATTGATGAAGGTGTTAAACATATTTTTGGCTATCCAGGCGGCTCCGTACTGGATATCTATGATGCCCTACACGAAAAATCCAAGATTGAACACATTCTAGTCCGTCACGAACAAGCCGCCGTACACATGGCCGATGGTTATGCTCGTGCAACTGGCGAAGTAGGTGTTGTACTCGTAACCTCTGGGCCAGGTGCCACCAATACCATTACTGGTATTGCAACTGCCTATATGGATTCAATTCCTTTAGTGGTTATTTCAGGCCAGGTTCCCAGCAATTTAATTGGTAATGACGCATTCCAAGAGTGCGATATGATCGGTATTTCAAGACCCGTTGTTAAGCACAGCTTCTTAGTAACCGATCCTAGAGATATTCCAGCCATTCTTAAGAAAGCCTTTTACATCGCCTCTAGTGGCCGACCTGGTCCCGTTGTTGTCGATGTACCAAAAGACTGTATGAACCCTGCGATATTACACGACTATCAATATCCTGAAGATATCAGCATGCGCTCATATAACCCGACGACTTCAGGCCATAAAGGCCAGGTTCGTCGAGGTCTACAAGCGCTGTTACAAGCCAAGAAACCCGTACTTTATGTCGGTGGTGGCGCGGTTATATCAGGCTGCGACGCACAAATTTTAGCGCTATCTGAAAAACTTGGGATCCCTGTTGTTAGTACACTCATGGGTTTAGGCGCCTTTCCTGGCACTCACAAAAACAGTGTTGGCATGTTAGGTATGCATGGCTGTTACGAAGCCAATATGACGATGCATAATAGCGACCTTATTTTCGGTATTGGTGTACGATTTGATGATCGTACGACCAATAATGTCGAAAAGTACTGCCCTAACGCTAAAATTTTACATATCGATATCGACCCCTCCTCGATCTCAAAAACCATTCGAGTCGATATCCCAATTGTGGGTTCTGCTGAAAAAGTCTTAGACGAGATGCTCAAGCATATTGAAACTAATGACTACGGTATTACAGATCCTAGTGCTAACGATCAATGGTGGAGTGATATTGCTAAGTGGCGTGCACGTGATAGCTTAGCGTACTCAACTAACGACAAGAAAATTAAGCCACAAGAAGTTATCGAGGCGGTTCACAAACTGACTAACGGCGATGCATACGTAACCTCTGATGTTGGTCAGCATCAGATGTTTGCTGCACTGTATTACCCATTCAATAAACCAAGACGCTGGATCAACTCAGGTGGTCTAGGCACTATGGGCTTTGGTTTACCCGCAGCTCTAGGCGTTAAGCTGGCGAAACCTGACGAGACAGTAATTTGCGTCACTGGTGATGGCTCAATACAAATGAATATTCAGGAGCTTTCAACAGCACTGCAATATGATATCCCTGTCATTATCATCAACTTGAACAATCACTTCTTAGGTATGGTGAAGCAGTGGCAGGATATGATCTACGCTGGTCGTCACTCTCAATCTTATATGGATTCTGTACCAGACTTTGCCAAAATCTCTGAAGCTTATGGCCATGTAGGTATGACAATTAGCAACCCTGCAGAGTTAGAGGATGGTCTTAAAAAAGCCCTTAGCATGAAAGACAAGCTGGTCTTTATGGATATCCACGTTGATGAAACTGAGCACGTTCACCCAATGCAGATCCGCGGTGGAGCGATGAACGAAATGTGGCTTAGCAAAACGGAGAAAAGCTAATGCGTCGAATTATATGTGTATTACTTGAAAACCAACCCGGCGCCCTTTCACGAGTTGTTGGCCTTTTCTCTCAACGCGGCTATAACATCGAAACACTAACTGTTGCGCCAACTGAAGACATGACACTTTCGCGCCTTACCGTTACGGTCAACGCTGATGAATATGTTTTAGAGCAGATAGAAAAGCAATTACATAAACTAATTGATGTACTCAAGGTATCGAATATTACCGAGTCAGCCCATGTTGAGCGTGAACTAGCACTTATTAAAGTAAAGGCTCACGGTGACAATCGTGAAGAGGTAAAACGCTTAGCTGATATTTTCCGTGGTCAAATTGTTGATGTGACGCAGAGTCTCTATACAGTACAGCTTATTGGAACCAGTGAGAAACTCGATGCTTGTATTGCAGCGTTAGCAGAATTTACTAAGGTCGTTGAGATCTCCCGCTCTGGTGTAGTAGGTTTAGCACGTGGCGAAAAAGCAATGAAAGCCTAGAGCCATATAGCAGAAGTAGCAAAAGGGAGCCGATTGGCTCCCTTTTTAACTTCGTTTCTAATTCTTAATTGAGATTACTCTGCATCAAGTATTCTAGTGCCACCAATTTCAATTTTTCGTGGCTTCATCGCTTCTGGAATTTCGCGCTTAAGATCGATATTAAGCAAGCCATTTTCAAGATCTGCGCCAATCACAGTGACATAATCTGCAAGCTGGAATGTACGCTCAAAACCACGCTCAGCAATACCTTGGTAAAGATATTTACGCTCATCAGTCGATTCAGCTTTGGTGCCTTTAACTAACAACTTATCGCCTTCGCTTGTAATATCAAGTTCCTGCATCGAAAAGCCAGCAACAGCCATAGTAATGCGGTAGCGATGCTCATTAATCAGTTCGATGTTATAAGGCGGGTAACCAGAATTCGCTTTGTTCGATGCGGCATGCTCAGCAAGCTGTGCTAAACGATCAAATCCAATAGCGCTGCGGTATAGTGGTGTTAGGTCGTAATTTCTCATGGGTATATCCTTGTCTTAAGCAATATATTTATAAAGTATTGTGGCCGACTCAATCGCAACTGCGAAGAAATGCCGCACCGTCTGTAGCTCACTAACATTAATGGCCCCATAGGCACCGTATACACTGTTAGCTAAGGACCTCATTGAGCATCCTATAATC
>NZ_BPFA01000036.1 GCF_019655055.1 Shewanella sp. MBTL60-112-B2 | reverse complement strand
ATAAACGCTAATAACTGTTTTAATTCTGCTATAAAAGAATTGGTTGCGGGAGCTGGATTTGAACCAACGACCTTCGGGTTATGAGCCCGACGAGCTACCAAACTGCTCCATCCCGCGTCCATGTTGACGCTAATAACTGTTTTAATTCTGCTATAAAAGAATTGATTACAGAAGCTGAATAACTTTCTATAACAGAACTGGCAACGACCTTCGCCTTTCTTTTATAAAGAGTTGAGTCCGAGTAGCTTTTAAACTGCTCCATCCCGCGTCCGTGTTGACGCTAATAACTGTTTTAATTCTGCTATAAAAGAATTGGTTGCGGGAGCTGGATTTGAACCAACGACCTTCGGGTTATGAGCCCGACGAGCTACCAAACTGCTCCATCCCGCGTCCGTGTTGACGCTAATAACTGTTTTGATTCTGTTATAAAAGAATTGGTTGCGAGAGCTGGATTACTTTCTATAAAAGAACTGGCAACGACCTTCGCCTTTCTTTTATAAAGAGTTGAGTCCGAGTAGCTTTTATACTGCTCCATCCCGCGACAGGATAATAGATGTTTTGATTCTGCTATAAAAGAATTGGTACAACCGAGTGGATTCGAACCACCGACCCCTACCATGTCAAGGTAGTGCTCTAACCAACTGAGCTACGGTTGTATTGGTTGCGGGAGCTGGATTTGAACCAACGACCTTCGGGTTATGAGCCCGACGAGCTACCAAACTGCTCCATCCCGCGACAGGATAATAGATTTTAAACTCTTCTATAAAAGAATTGGTACAACCGAGTGGATTCGAACCACCGACCCCTACCATGTCAAGGTAGTGCTCTAACCAACTGAGCTACGGTTGTACTGCTCAAGAAAATGGTTGCGGGAGCTGGATTTGAACCAACGACCTTCGGGTTATGAGCCCGACGAGCTACCAAACTGCTCCATCCCGCGACTGTGTTCTTGCTGTTCGTTTGGCAGTTGCCTTGGAACGAGCGCTATAGTATGGCGATAGCGTGAATGTTGCAAGTAAAAAAGCACAATTATGTGTTAAGCGGTGATTTGCTGGCCAAGTTGGGCGGTGTTTAATCGTTTTAGGCATTTTTTAAGTAAAACAATTACAAACGAGAATGTTTTTTGCCAAGTTTTAACCCATTTTATTAAGAGAATAATCCCTTAAAGCAACTTTTATCAATATCGCTTTTAGCTCAACTGTCATCCCAACTGCACTAAACATCAAAAAAGCCACTTTATTAGTGGCTCTTTTACCTAGATAGTCTATCCAGATCAGTTCAATACAAGCTTCGGCTTTATTACCATAGGCCTATCATCTATAGGTAGATGCAGTAAAGCCGCAATAAAGGCTAATACAACAGTACTCCACCAAATAGGATCGTAACTGCCATAATAATCATAGATACGACCACCAACCCAGGCACCAAGAAAACTGCCTAGCTGATGAGTAAAGAACACTAAACCATATAGCGTTGATAAGTAGCGCGCCCCAAAAATTTGCCTCACTAAGCCAGAAGTCAGCGGCACAGTGCCAAGCCAACAAAATCCAATCGCCGCGCCAAACACTGCAGCGGTATGGTTAGTCACTGGCAAAGTGACAAAAGCAGCAATAACGACGGTTCTCACTAAATAGAGTGCACTCATTACATAGCGCTTATTAAACCTATCCCCCATGACTCCCCAAAAGTATGAGCCAAAGATGTTAAATATCCCGACATAAGCCAAAGCTAAGGCTGCCGTTGAGCTATCCAAATGCTTATCCGCTAGATAACTGGGTAAATGAGTGGCAATAAACATCACATGAAAACCACAAACAAAAAAGCCCATATGAATAAGCCAGTAATTACGATTAGTACAGGCCTGTTTAAGTGCCTCTATTAAGGTTTGGTCATCTAATTGCTCAGGACTCATTTCAGTTGGCTTAACCGTTTTCATAAATGAAGCAAAGGCAAACATGAAACAGCAAAGCAATGCGAATACCTGTAGTGCAGTCTGCCAGTCAAACTCTGTTAGTAAACTTTGCGCTCCAGGGATCACTGCAAACATACCAAATGAACCTGCTGCCGTAGTTAAGCCAAATGCCTTTGCTGTATGCTCGGCAGGTACTACTTTGGCAACAGCGCCAAGCACCACCACATAACTGGTGGCGCTTAGTCCCAACCCAATCAACATGCTTATAGACACGTAAAACATCTCTGTTGTCGTTGATATTGATGTAAGCAGTAACCCTAAACCATAGACTAATGATCCAAGCATAATGATTCTTTTAGAGCCAAACCTGTCCGCTGCCATCCCCACGAACGGCTGAAATACACCAAACAATAAATTCTGCAACGCAATTGCTAGACTAAAAAACTCACGCCCTTGATCAAAGGTTGTTGAAATCGGCATCATAAAGATCCCAAATGACTGGCGGACTCCAAGACTAATAATAAGAATGCCAATGCCTAACCAGACTAAAACGGGGAAGCGAAAGATACTCATTGGTGTACCTCATTTGCTACATGTGTATTGTCGTTTATTGGTTTAGGGATCTGATGGCAACCTACATCTGTTGCATTAAGGCTAAATGCATCAAGTAAAGGCTTGCAGTAGTGGACCAATATGAGTGTAAAAATTAACAAGGAGGTCATGCGCAGCAGCTGCGCGAATAGAGTTTGAGAACGCATGGATATTGAGGTTGAGAAAAGAAGACGCGCATCCTACAGCGGCGTAAAACATGACACAAATGAATAATCAGAAACAATACTATGCATAGAATGCATGAGAGCTAACTATCACTAATAAAAAACGGCCACTCAACTGAATGCCCGTTTCATTTTTACCCGATGCTCGCCTTGTTATTTAAGGCATAACAGAGAGATTACTTACCCCAAGGGTTAGTTGGATCTTGTGACGCTGCAGGTCGTTTCGAGCCACTGCGACGGTTTTGCGCATAAGAATCTTGTGCTTTGGGTTTATCTTTACCAAAGCGAGGGCGCGAACCATTTTTCTTCATTTCCTTATAGTTTTCCATGGCCTTAGTGCGCATTTCTGCAACTAATTCCACAGTTAACTTTTCAGGTTTACGCGGCACAATACCGTCTGCATAACCACGTTCACGTGGCTTAAGTGCCATTTGTGCTTCATTGCCTTTTGGCATGCGCTTAAAACGGTATAGGTAAAAAGCTTCTACACGTTCCCTCGCCCACTCAGTTTTTTTCAAAAACTTAACGCATGATTCCATATTCGGATTTAAGTTAAAGCATGCCAGTCTAAGAGCGGCGTAAAGCACTTTATAGTCATAAAACTTCACAAGCTCAGTTAGCATAGTTTCAAGTTTTAGGCCGTGAAGCGGGTTGTTCTGTTGATGTTCAATCATGGGGCGTCCAAATATGGCAGAGAAGTAAAGCACAAGCACCGACAAAATGGTCATCATTTAATCAATACTCAAGACCAATCATAACGTTGGTCAATACTGTGCCTTAATAATAACAACAAAAAGCCATTATCACCCACGAAAATCGTTCTAGAAATTCATTTATTTACCAAAACCAACCTGCCTAGCCAATGAATTTGTTTCAATTACGCGCTAAAAAGGGCTGTAACAAGGGCTATAAAGAGGAGGAGATAACATCTGTGTTTAGCAACGCCCACTTATTTTTAGCCACACATTATAAAGCAGCGCATGAGGGAACTGGCCAATTTAGCCAAATTTGGTGTACAGATTAAGAGATAGGTGTGACCTAGCCTTCATAGTTATCAATGACATATTTAAATCAACTAGCCGACATATTATCTTGTCCCAAAATGGCAATCACCAAATTAAGAGAGTGAGCTATGGCTAACATCCATACCCAAGTAAACCAACTTTTACACCTTGCTGGTATGTATCTCACTAAACACGAGATTGAAAACCTTGAGTTTACAGATTTTGGTTTGAATAACTTTAATCAGGAAGGGTTGATCATTCATACCTATGTCAACACTCTGCGGTGCTGCGCTAAAGAGCTCATTATGCTACCTCAGCAAATTTGTCCTGAGCACGTTCACCCGACTATTGGAAAGCAACAAGGTAAAGAAGAAACCTTTCGCTGTCGATATGGAAAAGTAAGTGTGTTTATTGAAGGGAGCAAAACTCCAAAACCTAGTGTTGATCTACCAACAGATATAGACAACTACACAGTGTTTCACGAAGTGGTGTTAGAAAAAGGCCAACAGTTAACCTTAAATCCCAATACAAAGCATTGGTTTAAAGCTCATAGCGAAGGGGCTGTGGTTTCTGAGTTTTCAACGATGTCGAACGATGACGCAGATCTATTTACCAACAAAGAGATTAACCGAGCGAGTCGGATCCGTTTATAAAAGGGCGCAGAAAACCTACGCCCTGTTTGGCAAGTTGCTACTTACGTACTTCTAGAAGTTGATCTACGTTCTGTTGATCCACCACTGTCCAAGGGATGTCATAGCGCTTAGAGTCGCCATTATTCCAATTTAACTGGTCTGCATACTGCTGCCACACACCTGAAGCAGGCTTATACTGCTCTCCAATTATATGACGTAATGCCACATCGATAGAGCCTTGCATCTGACCATTAGCATCTTGCAAAATTGACGTCATTTTGTCACTTTTCACTGCATGCAATGCATCAGTTACACCATCGATACCAGCAATCACATAGTTATCAACAGTGTCACCCGCGCCTTCAATCGCTTCAATTGCACCCAGTGCCATTTCATCGTTTTGGCCAATAACACCATTGATCTTACCATGATGCTTCATCAACCAGTTTTCCATTAAGGTCATACCTTCGGCGCGGGACCAGTTGGCAGTCTTACGCTCAAGTACTTTAACTGCACCCTCAGGGCATTCAGCGATTGCTTTTTCATTACCCTGACCACGTTGAATTTCACCTGATCCGCCCTTTGGTCCCTCAAGAATAACCACGTTACCCTTACAGCCAATTTGCTCCATAATGAACTTAGCTTCTAAGTAACCACCTTCAACGTCATCAGACACCACTTCAGCGGTCATTTGATTGGTATTTAAGCGTGCATTGGTAACAATAACCGGAATACCCGCGTCGTTCGCCATATCCACAACATCGATATTGGCATTAAAATCCATCGGGTTAATGATGATTGCATCATGGTTAGTACGAATAGCTGTTTCAGCCTGGTTATTTTGTACCAAAGCATCATAACGGCCATCATACATAGTGATTTTAACTTCACCCGATTTTACTAACGGATGATTGTATGCCGCTTGCTGCATAAGTTGCACAAACTCAGCCTTCATACCGTACATTAACACCGCAATTTTAATGTCATCTTTAGCAAATGCAGCCCCAGAAGATAACGCTAATGTACTGCCGAGTAATGTAGAGATAATGGTTTTTTTCATTTTAGTCATGCCCTTTTCTTTTATTTTTATCGCGACTCTTTTTAAAGAGTTTGCTTTCAACCTGCGTGTTTTCAACAAGATATTTAACGTCTATCTTTTAACGAGACTGCTTTCTAGATGGGTCAAGCATTACTGCAGCAACAATAAGCAAGCCTTTAATGATCTGTTGGTAGTAAGACTGAACGCCGAGTAAATCAAGGCCGTTATTCATCACACCAATAATCAGCACGCCAAACAAGGTGCCCGTCAGTGTGCCGAGTCCACCAGCCATAGAAGTACCACCAATAACTACGGCAGCAATGGCATCAAGCTCATAGCCAAAACCCGCGCTTGTTTGAGCAGAACCCGTACGAGCTGTCAAAATTAAACCAGCAATTGCAGCCATTACGCCACATAGGGTGTAAACCGCCACCTTGACCTTATGCACGTCAATACCTGATGTTTGAGCCGATTTTTCATTACCCCCGACCGCAAATACATAACGACCAAACACCGTCTTATTCAGTAGGAACCAGGCCGCAACAAAAATCACAGCAAAGATAACCACAGGAGTAGGAATGCCAAAGGTGTAGCTATTACCTAATGCTCTGAAACCTCTATCAAGCGAGGATACTGGGTTGCCATCGGTTGTTAACATCGTCATACCGCGGGCAACAGACAGCATCCCCATGGTCACGATAAAGGCTTGCAGACGGAATTTTGAAATAATGTAGCCGTTTAAAAAGCCACAAATGGCACCGATACAAATAGCCACCATGAGCGGTAGTAAAATAGGTGAATCAAAACCACCAATCAGCATACTTTCTGAGGTTGTCACAAAGCGGGCGGCAACAATCCCCGCAAGCGCCAATACTGAGCCCACAGATAAATCGACACCGGCAACAATAATTACAAACGTCATACCCACAGCCAAAATGCCATTGATAGAAACTTGACGTAAAACCGACAACAAATTGCCTTGTGTTAAGAAATAATTACTATCCCACATGCCATTATGGATACAGACTTCACCTAATACGGCGATGGTCGCGCAAATAAACAAAAACGCTAATACGATGCCGTATTTATGTAATAGTGGTTTTAGTCGAGTAATGGGTAATCTCAGACTCTTATCTGTAGCAACAGATGTATTCATTTTTTATATCCTAAGAAGCAAGACTTAATAACAGTTGTTGGGTGGCTTCAGCCTGCGACAGCTCGCTGACTAATTCACCATTTTTAAATACAATAATGCGGTCACTCATGCCGATTATTTCTGGCAATTCAGAAGACACCATGATGATCCCCTTCCCTTGCAGAGCTTGTTCAGACATGTATTTGTAGATCTCTTTTTTCGCGCCTACATCAATACCGCGTGTTGGCTCATCGAGCATAAGCAGTTGTGGGTTGGTTAATGACCAGCGACCAAGCACTACCTTTTGTTGATTGCCACCAGAAAGGTTGCCAACGATTTGCTCTTTATTGGGCGTTTTAATCTTAAATAGGTCGATCATTGATTCGATTCGCTGCTTCTCTTGTTTTTCATTCACAACAAAAGAAGTTGAGCATTGCTCAAGCGAAGAGATTGAGATGTTGTCACCTACAGAGCTACTCAATACTAAACCTGACGATTTTCTGTCTTCGGTGACATATGCCATACCAGACTTTATCGCTTGTCTAGGCTTAAGTTTTTTGAACTCTTTATCGTTAAAGTAGATAGTGCCACTTGAAAATTCATCAACGCCAAAAATAGCATTAAGGACTTCAGAACGGCCTGAACCCACTAACCCATAAATCCCGAGGATCTCGCCTTTATTGACCGAGAATGAAATATCATTGAATTTATTTGATGTTAGATTTTTCACTTCTAACAGCTTTTGTTCGCTAGGCTGATTGAACTTTGAAAACTCTTCGTTGATCTGACCACCAATGATCCGCTCAATAAGATGCTCTCGAGTAATCTCATCGATTAGGCCTTCACTGATATAGGTTCCGTCCCTAAACACTGTGTAATGGCTGCAGTTTTCAAAGATTTCAGATAATCGATGTGAGACATAGACAATGCCTTTCCCCTTAGCTGCAAGTGACTTAATCGCTTTAAATAGCTTCTTAGAGTCTTCTTCGCCAATGGCTGATGTCGGTTCATCTAAAAATACAATATTGGCATTGGAGTGTGACAACGCCTTGGCAATTTCTACCAATTGTTGATGGGCAACACTTAACGTGTGGAGCATGGCATTAACCGGAATATCAAACTCCAATTCATCCATAAGAGCCTGAGCTCTTTGGTTGAGTGTTTTAAAATCCACAATCCCAAAACGATTACGCGGCTCTTGCCCAAGATAGATGTTTTCAGCAACGGTAAGGTTTGGGATCATGCTCAGCTCTTGCTGAACAATGGTGATCCCTGCTGCTATGGCTTCTTTAGCATTAGCGAACACTTTAGGCTCGCCATTAACCATGATGCTGCCTTCATCTGGCTGCAAAAAACCCATCACAATGCTTAGGAAAGTACTTTTACCAGCGCCGTTACCACCACATAAGGCATGGATTTCACCCGCATTAAGGGTGAAGTTAATATGCTTAAGCGCTTTCACTTCACCAAAAGATTTTTTAACCGAGTTGACCGACAATAAAGCTGGAGCACTCATTAGCACTGCCCCTGTAATTGTGGATATTGATTATTTAACGTAGACACATATCTTTGATACGCTAATTGGTAAGCTGCAACGTTATTAGCTATAGGTAAAGTACGGCTAGTTTCATCAAGCACGATGAGCTCATCAATGGCATCAAAGCTAATTACACCAGTAAGCGCCCAACTTGCTTGAATGGCTGCACCAAGGGCTGCGGCTTCTTCAACTTCTGGACAAATCACTTCACAGTTCATTGCATCGGCAACCATTTGTCGCCAATGAGCGGACTTTGCGCCGCCGCCAATTAATCTGATCTGCTCAATGCTGATCCCAGCATCACGCAGTAACTCTAAACCGTATTTCAGGCCAAAGGTGGCGCCTTCAACCACAGCACGCACTAAATTGTCACGGGTAAAGTTGGCCGCATCTAAACCATGGATAGATGCTTTCCCGTCTGGTAATGCAGGCACGCGCTCGCCGTTAAAGAACTGCAAGAAACTGATATTGCCAGCACCGATCTCAGAGGCGTCAAGTGATTGATTAAACTCAATCAGATCCATATTGAGTACGTCTTGCACTAGGCTAGTGGCGGAGGTCACATTCATGGTACAAATAAGCGGCATCCAACCATTTGAGCTTGAACAGAAATTGGCAATACTCGGATGCTTTAACACCACAGGTGTGTCAGAGAAGGTATAGATAGTGCCAGATGTACCAAGCGACATAGTGATGATGCCATTTTTGACGTTACCGGTACCGATAGCGCCCATCATGTTATCGCCACCGCCAGATGACACCACAACGTTATCACTTAAACCTAAACGTTCTTTTGCCTGACCTATCACCACACCAGCGGCCTTTTCCGCGCAGTGTAGTGCTGGCAACGCGTTAAAAAGATTGCCACTAGGATCGATAAGCGCGCACACCTCCTCATTCCAGCAACGATTACGCACATCGAATAAACCTGTGCCAGAAGCATCACCATAGTCGGCGCTGAACTCACCGGTTAACCAGAAATTAAGGTAATCGTGAGGCAGTAAAATATGGGCAATCTTGGCAAAGTTTTCAGGCTCATGCAGCTTCATCCAGAGGATCTTTGAAGCCGTGTAGCCAGTTTCAACTCTAAGGCCTAACTTGTCGATACACGCCTGTTCACCACCTAGCATCTGCAATAATTGTGCATTCTCTGGGGCGGTTTCAGTGTCACACCAAAGTTTGGCTGGGCGAATGACTTCACTCTGCTTATCTAAAGCGACTAGGCCATGTTGCTGGCCCGACACCCCTATGGCTTTAATCAACTTAGGGTCAATATTCGCCGTAATTACCGCTTGTTCAAAAGCCGTTATTAAAGCATCAAGCCACCAACTTGGCAGCTGCTCACGTCGGCCATTGGATTCAGAGATCAATTCATGGGGAGCTGAACATTCAGCCAACACGCAAGATGTGTCGAGATCAACCAGAATGACCTTAGTGCCCTGTGTGCCACAATCGACACCCGCGACAATATTCATCCGTTACTCCATCTCAATCATAATCTTCACATCTGAAGGATTGGCTTCTATCGCTCTAGCGTAGGCCTCAAGTGAGTCTTCAAACTTAAACGTTTTGCTGATTAACGGTTTAACGTTTAACTTGCCAGAAGCGATAAGGTTGATGGTTTTAGGGTACATATTGGCGTAACGGAAGATGGTCTTGAAGGTGATCTCTTTCACCTGAGCCGCAACAATGTCGAATTTAACTGGTTCAACAGGCATACCCACTAAAACAACCGTGCCATTTGGCGCTACATGCTCACATATACGAGTGATAACCGCTTCAACGCCGCAACACTCAAACACTACATTAACGCCACGACCGCCAGTTTTAGCCGCAACAATCTTAGCCACATCTTGGCTTAAGCTATTAACCACGGTAATGCCGTCATAATCATTAATCGTTGCTAGCTTTTCATTGACTACATCAACCACGATGACTTCAGCGCAGCCACTCGCAAGTGCTGATAGCGCGCACATAACACCAATCGTCCCCGCGCCGTAAACTAAGCCTATATCACCGGGTTTGATTTCAGCTTTTGTCGCAGCCTGCATGCCAATAGCTAAAGGCTCGACCATGGCACCTTCTGCATAGCTCATATGCTCAGGAATTTTAAAGGTGAACGCTGCAGGATGAACAACGTACTCAGAGCAGCAACCATCATAAGGAGGTGTAGCCCAAAACTGTACATCTGGGTCTAAGTTATAGATCCCTTCCATGGTTTCTGCAGACTGTGGCTGAGGAATACCCGGTTCCATACACACTCGGTCACCTTCTTTAAGGTGCTTAACATTGCTACCCACCGCGGTGACGATACCAGCCGCTTCATGACCAAGGATCATCGGCTTTTCAACGACAAAGTGACCAATGCGACCATGAGATAAGTAATGAACGTCTGATCCACAAATGCCAACGGCTTGAATTTTGATCTTTACGTCATGTGCGCCAACATGTTCTGGAGTGGCAATCTCTTTTAATACCAGTTCATTGATTTGTTCAAGTACCAGAGCTTTCATGTAATGCTTCCCTTTTGATATTTAATGTTATCGATATCATTAACACTTTTAATTAAGATAATCTTTTGCGGTAATGACGACTGCGTTTTAACTCACAAAATCTGCGGGATGCAGCCAAGACAATGGAAATAACTGTTTTCATTTTTAAAAACAATCAGCAACCACTAATATTTACAAGTGCACATTAATGACATCGATAACATTTAATTACTGTTATAATGACAAAAACTCAAATATGATTGCCGACAGAACATTAGATAACCGACTAAGGCGTTTGCTCGTTTCACCGCTCAGCTATATCAAGCAAGCGGTAACTTCAGCCCAGAGAATAAGATGAAAAAAATTAAGCTAGCAGACATAGCTAAAGTTGCTAATGTATCGTCAATTACGGTGAGTCGAGCCCTATCGACACCAGAGAAAGTAAAGCCAGATACTTGTGAGAAGATCCAAAAGATAGCTAAAGAGATGGGCTACATTCCCAACTTTATGGCCAAAGGGTTAAAGTCTCGCTCGCAAACCATCGGCGTGATCGTGCCAACTATCATCAACCCGTTTTTCGCCAGCGCGGTAAAGTCCATTATCCGCAGTGCCAACAAAACCGGTTATAACTGCTTATTCTTTAGCTCTGATGAATCACAAGAAATGGAGCAAAATGCGGTTAATACCCTAATGAGCTATAACATTGACGGTATTATCATTGCGGTGATCTCAGAAGATGAGCATTACACTCCAGATTACTTTGCCACCTTAAAGAAGTTATCTATTCCTGTGGTGTTACTAGACAGACACATTGAAGCGCCCCATGTCTGCGGCGTGTATTTAGATAACATTGACTCAGGTTACAAGTTGGGTAAAGAAGTCATATCAAAAGATTACCAACGGGTATTAATAGTCTCAGGCTCAGCAAACTCCAAAGTCGCCAACTCAAGGCTTGCTGGACTAAAAATGGCTGCAGAAGAAGCAGACTCAAATATTCAAGTTGATGTGATAAAAGCAGACTTTAATACTGAGCTCGCTAAACAATTAGTAGAACAGTATCTTACAGAGAAAAAGCCAGATGCCATTATTGGGTTAAACAACCAAATCACCTTAGGCGCCCTAGAAGCCTGTGTGCAGCACAACTACCGCCTAGGTACTGATATTCATTTTTACAGCATTGATGAAATCAAAACAGCAACTCATTTTGGGATCTCTATACCTTGTATTAGGCATGATGTTGAAGAATTTGGTTACCATGCGGTAACCCAGCTTATTCGTGCAATTGAAACTGAAGACTGCAACAAGCTGTCTGATATCATCATTAGAGGAACAGTCGTCAAATAGCCGTCCGACTTCCCGCTAATGCCTGCATGTACTAATAATACGCGATACCCTTCGCTATAAAAGCGTCGTCAACGATGAAAACAAGGCCTATCAAATAAATAAGCCTTGATTCATCGCATGATTGCTCGACATCTAAGCACCTACCTCTGTATAATCCGCGGCTGTTTTGCCTCTCGAACAGGATTAGTCTCACTAACCTGTTAGCGTCTTTGGCTTTCACTTTATATTATTCACTCAGGATACTCTTTTGATTTCTACCGCAAATATTACGATGCAGTTTGGCCCAGAGCCATTATTCGAAAACATTTCCGCTAAGTTCGGTAACGGCAATCGCTACGGCTTAATCGGCGCAAATGGTTGTGGTAAATCCACCTTTATGAAGATCCTCAGTGGCGAGCTTGCACCGACTTCAGGTAATGTTTCAATTACCCCTGGTCAAAAAGTCGGTACCTTGAGCCAGAACCAGTTCGCATTTGAAGAATACAGCGTTATTGACGCGGTAATTCAAGGCGATACAAAACTGTGGGAAATCAAGCAAGAACGTGAGCGTATCTATTCACTGCCAGAAATGAGCGAAGAAGATGGTATGAAAGTGGGCGAACTTGAAAGTGAGTTTGCTGAAATGGACGGTTACAGTGCTGAAAGCCGTGCAGGTGAAATCCTACTTGAAGCCGGTATCGAAGAAGAGTTCCATTTTGGCTTAATGAGTCAAGTCGCACCCGGTTTTAAATTGCGTGTACTACTGGCACAGGCATTGTTCTCAAATCCAGATATCTTGCTACTGGACGAACCAACCAACAACTTGGATATTCATACCATTAACTGGTTGGCTGAAGAGCTAAACAAACGTAAGTGCACCATGATCATCATTTCGCACGACAGACACTTCTTAAACACTGTTTGTACCCATATGGCGGATATTGATTACGGCGAGCTACGTATTTACCCTGGTAACTACGAGTACTTCATGGAAGCATCTTCACTTATTCAAGAGCAGTTGCTTGCGGGTAACGCTAAGAAAAGTGCTGAAATGACCGAACTTCAAGACTTCGTTAACCGTTTCGGTGCTAACGCGTCTAAAGCGAAGCAAGCGAGTTCTCGTGCTAAGAAGCTAGAAAAAATCAGCTTAGATGAAGTTAAATCTTCAAGCCGTATGACACCATCACTGCGTTTCGATGATGGCAAGAAGATGCACCGTCAGGCGCTTATTCTTGAAAACGTTGGTCACGGTTTTGACGGCGAAACCCTATTTGAAGGCGGCGAGTTAATCCTTGAAGCTGGCGCTAAGCTTGCCGTTATTGGTGAGAACGGTGTGGGTAAATCAACCTTCTTACGTTGTTTAGTAAATGAATTACAAAACAACCATGGCGTAATCAAATGGTCTGAAAACGCGTCTATCGGCTATTGCCCACAAGACAGCAGCAAAGACTTTGACAATGACCTTAGCCTATTTGATTGGATGTCTCAGTGGCGCCTTCCAAAGCATAACGACCTAATGGTACGTGGCATGCTAGGCCGTCTATTATTTACAGAAGACGACATCAACAAGAAAGCGCGTAACTGTTCTGGTGGTGAGAAAAACCGTCTGTTATTCGGTAAGTTAATGATGATGGACATCAACGTACTGGTAATGGATGAGCCAACTAACCACATGGATATGGAAGCGATCGAAGCGTTAAATAATGCGCTTAAAGTGTATGAAGGTACGCTGATTTTCGTTAGCCACGACCGTGAGTTTGTTTCATCTTTGGCAACGCGTATTATCGATGTTAAAAACAAGAAGCTAGTTAACTTCCAGGGTACCTTCAATGAGTACATGGCAAGTCAGGCTGAAAATGAAGCCAAGAAGAACGCTTAATTGATAACTGGGCATGCCATCAAGCATGTCTTGTCAGTCCAATGAAAAAAATGGCGCTAACCTTGACGGTCAGCGCCATTTTTTATGTAAACCATTAAGGTCAGAATTTAACTTCACCTTCTAGCTAAAGCCTATTGATGCTCAAGATGATATTGATATAAACCTTCAATATCAGCGCTACACATTAATGGCATGGCACCTTTTAGTTTCTCCAGCGGCCAATCCCACCACTTTATCTGTAACAGCTGAGCAATTAACTCTGGCTCGAACCTCAGCTTAACCAGCTTGTTACTGCCGACCACCACGCTATAAGGCGCTACATCTTTAGTAATCACTGCACGCGCGCCAATCACCGCGCCGTCACCAATTGTCACGCCAGGCATGATCATCGCCTCAGAGCCAATCCACACATCGTTGCCGATAACAGTGTTGCCCGCACGCTCAAAACCACTGTTAACCCCATCACCAAAGGTCTCTTGGGAAAACGGATAGGTTGAAATCCAGTCCAGTCGATGGCCCTGGTTACCCGCCAGCATAAAACACGCACCAGAAGCGATTGAACAGAACTTGCCGATAATCAGCTTATCAACTTCGCCAAATACCCCGGCCTCCCACACATCTATGGTTGAGCCATCACCCAGCAAATAGCGCACAGCTTGATCTTCAAAAGATTTGCCGTGATAAAAGCCAGAGTAATATGAGTACTCACCCACTTCAATATTGGGGTTAACGACTTGCTCTTTAAGCTTTTTAGAGTCAAGCCAACTGGTGAACTGGTTCATTTTAGACCTTGAAATGTTAACTTAGTAAAGTTGATTCAATAACCACTCAATCTTACAGCGCAATGCCAATGCCGACTGCGTTATCAAAATGATTATAATCAGAAATTGTCATGCCATAGCCACTTTGCAGCTTTAGGTAACCTCTTAAGCCTTTATATATTGGAAAGCGCCAGCTCAATTCTTCATAGCCTTTAGAAAAGCCACTTTCTACCAGGTTTCTTATGGTTAGGCTCACTTGATGCTCACCAAAATACCAATCCCCTTTGACAGTGCCATAGCCCATATAGTCTTCAATATCAGGATTATAATCCGTGCCTGAAAAGTCCGCTCTCAACCAAGGTTTTATACTGAATACAATATCCTTGTACGCTAATGAAAACTCGAGATAAACACGGTTCCAACTTCGCTCATAAACGCCACCTTTGCCATTTGATTGGTGCTCGAAACCTAAGCTAGTGCTTTTCCACGCATCGGTAGCGTCTCCGTGCTGCCAAAACCAGAACACTTGCGGCTGATACTGCGAATCTCGGAAATAGGCTGAGTCGTCATATGCCTGCCAATTAGATATTTGGCTGTAAGCGATGTAGAAGCCATCATTATCAGTGAATAGATTATTCGCGATGCCATATTTTAGGCTGAGCTGAAACTGCACATTGGTTTCGCTGATCTCGTCATTATTTGGGTTTTGAGGAGCGTAGTAAGCTTGATTTGCAGATTGCGTTTGGTAAACCGGTAAAATGAAATTGTTATCAAACACCGTAAGTTTATAAAGATCATCTGCAGGAGTTAAACCTGCTACTCCAGTGATATCATTACTCATAGTGACCAGCTCTTTTGCCTGAAGTGAACCTGCAGCCAGTAAGCTTGCCAGCAAAATAACATTGGTTTTGGTATTATTTTTAATATAGGTATTTATATTGCTTATACGCTTCAAGTTATTTATCTCCCTATTAAATAACGACGAACGACATCAGCAATATACTTGTTATTTCCTGATGTTCGCCTCAATATCTTAATATATTGGAATTATATTGATTTTACACCTTTCAGCGCCAATCCTCGCCTTAAAAACCAAAGGCTAAGCTACAGTTTCCGTCTTTAATGCCGTAAATTGTCTGTAGCTTAGCCTTTTTAATAAGTAAAAAGGAGCCCATGCAGGCCCCTGAGTTATGACTTAATCAACCACGATAACATGCTGTAATTACATAAAGATAAACTGACGATAAAGCGCAATAAGCTGCTCTCGAATAACCTTAGCCTGATCCGCGCCACCTTCATCGACACAAAGGAGTAACTCCTTCTCCTTGGCAGTGATCTGCTGACACAGGGCTGACAGACTCTCACAAAATTGCGCCCTATCCATGTGGCTAACTGCAACCTGAGTTTGACTACCAGAGTCGAGTCTACGCTTAGATGAACTAGGCACTACGCCATTGGCCATGTTATAGATAATTTGATGGCCTCGTCGCTCAGCAGACTCGTCGATGGCACTTTGCATCGCAGTTGTCACTTTATCTGCATATAGAATCGCTTTGCCGTTCTCGTTACGCGCAGCTCGGCCGATAATTTGAATCAGCGCCTGTTCTGAGCGTAAGAAACCGGCTTTATCTGCATCGAGTACCGCCACCAAAGAGGCCTCAGGAATATCTAAACCTTCACGCAATAGGTTAATCCCTATCAGCACATCAATCTCTCCCACACGCAGAGCTTTTATGATCTCGACCCTATCGTTGGTTTTGATATCTGAATGTAAATAGCTGACCTTAAACCCTTTGGCAGACAAAAAGTCATTTAACGACTCTGCGCTCTTCTTGGTTAAGGTGGTCACTAGTGTCCGTTCGTTGCCGCTCACTCTAAGGGCTATCTCTTGAACCAGATCCTCAAGGTTATTGTCAGAAGGACGAATTTCAATTTCAGGATCGAGTAAACCTGTTGGACGAATAATCTGCTTAAATACCTGCTGTTTTGATTTTGTTAGTTCGTAGTTGCTCGGAGTGGCTGACACAAAAATGGTTTGTGGCTTAATACTTTCAAACTCAGTGAAGCTCAACGGACGGTTGTTACGGGCAGAAGGGAGACGAAAACCAAAATCAATTAGTGTGTTCTTACGGCTCTGATCACTCTTATGCATGGCCGATATCTGCGGGATCATCACATGTGACTCGTCAATAAACAGCAAACCATCTTTAGGGAGATAGTCAAACAAAGTTGTTGGTGGTAACTGTGGGTCGCGCTGATTTAGATAGGAAGCATAATTCTCAATACCTGGACAATAGCCCTGTAATTGCAACAGCTCAAGATCTGACACTGTGCGCTCATATAACCTCGCCGCCTCAGTCAGTCTATTATCTGCATTGAGTATAGCGACCTGTTGCTCCATATCGTTCATTATCTGCCCGCAGGCCAATTCCACCTGCTCTATAGATACCGAATACAAGGTTTTTGGCGAGACACAATATTCAGCGATTGTCTCGAGTTGCTGGCCACTGATGGCATCAATCCAATACAATTGATTGACTCGGCCAGCTTCAATTTCAACTGTCAGCGCCTGATGCTCGGAATCAGCAGGAAAGATATCAATCACTCCCTCACGTACTAAAAACGTCGCCCGCTTGATAGTGCGATTACAACGCGTGTACTGCAACCGCTCCAACCGCTGGATTAAATCATCAAGGTCTATTTCTTGTCCTAGCCAGAGCTTAACTTGCAAGGAACGGTAGGCATCAGGATCTCCTAAACCATATATCGACGAGACAGACGCCACGACGATAACGTCTCTACGCTCAATCAAGGCCTTAGTGGTTGATAATCGCAGCCGCTCTAAGTGCTCGTTAATGGCTGAGTCTTTACGAATAAAGCGATCGCTACCGGGAAGGTACACTTCTGGCTGATAATAATCGTAATATGATACATAGAATTCGACGGCGTTTTCAGGAAAGAAGTGCCTCATTTCACTATATAGCTGCGCGGCTAATGTTTTGTTATGGGCCAGAATAATCGTCGGCCGTTTTAACCTATGAATGATGTTGGCCACAGTGAAGGTTTTACCCGAGCCCGTAACACCTTTTAAGGTTTGATGGCTGTTTCCATTATCAATCCCATCGACTAAGCGAGCAATGGCTTCAGGCTGATCGCCTGAAGGCGTATAGTTTGAATGTAAGATAAAGGTATTTTTAGACATAAGCACTCGCCTTTAATCAAGTCTCGCTGCAAAGTCATTAGTACACTCCACAGCTTAGATTAACTATAGAGTATCAAGCTTAGTCGATGGCTAGCAGGCTGGTTTAAATCGAATAAAGTAATTGATTTACTAATTTAACGCTTAACTGTAATCATGTGCCATCAAAAATATTGATAGCACACTTTCGCTTTCACCTGCACCTTAGCCTTAAGCATATCTTGAACTTACATTAGCCATAATCTCTAGCCTCTAAGCTCTGGCCCTAGCCCTAGCCTTACTTCATAAGGCTCGATAGATATCATTAAGCTGCCGTTTCCTGTGTTTTATCCGGCACATTGCAGGTGTACTGACAGCTTTCAGCCACCCCTTGCTTATGTAAACTGCAGGCAAGGAAGGCTTTGCCAGTACGGCTATTGGTACGCTTAACTAATTTACCCGAAATGCATTTTGGGCAGACTGGAGTCTTATGGCCACATTTTGCTGAGCTGCAAAAGTGATGTGTTTCATTGCGAAGCATTGGAGCGCTGTGACAGACACGACATGCTTCAAGCTTAGTATCACAATATTCTTGCCCTAATGAGCAAGTGTAAAACACACCATAACGCCCCTCTCTTGGGATAAGTTTTCCCTCATTGCACTCTGGGCAACAAAGCTGCTCATGGTACAAGGGAGCGAGATCGTTAAGGTAAACGCGAATATCGCCTGCATAGCCTCTTAGCTCTTTAACAAAAGCGGACTCTTTACCTAATTCGGCCTGCACAAATACCGTTTGTTTTGCCCGCGACAGTGCAACATAAAACAAGCGTCTCTCCTCGGTATCGGCGTAAGCATCTAGCTTTGGCAGCAAAGCTTCTAAGATAGGATCACTATCTATCTTGCACGGAAAACCATACTTGTCGTTATTCACGTCGAGCACGATAACATAATCGGCTTGCTTACCTTTCGAGGCGTGGGCTGAAAAACCGGAAACAGCAAACTGAGGATAACTGCGCTGCCAATGACCCAACTCTTTAAGCGATGCGTTGAAGCGACCGATTAACATCACAGTCGCTCGCTTATCTCCTTCTATATGCCTTGTGACTTCATCGATACTGTCAAAAGCCTGCGCAATTGCCGCCTCTTTACTGTTTATCAGCAAACAAACTTGTGGATTGTCACTTTTACTATGGGTTGTAAGCCGCTTTTTTAATTGAGCAGGATTTGCCTGAATAAACTGTGAAGCCACCTTTTCGATTTTGTCATTAAATCTGAAAGTTTTATCCAGCATCACAGTTTGGGTCGCACCGAAGGTCTCACTAAAATGAGTCGTTAAACCCAAATCGCTGCCTGTAAACCGATAAATGGCCTGCCAGTCATCGCCCACACAAAACAGGGCACAGCCTGGACTAGAGTCTCGCAGTTCAGTCACCAACTTGGCACGCTCTGCTGAGATATCCTGAAACTCATCGACCATAATGTATTTATATTTAAAGCGCTCAGCCGTTTTCTGATGAAAATCCTCGGTTCGCGTTATCTTAAGCGCTTCGGCGATCATATCGGAGAAATCTAAAGTATTTAGTGATTTAAGCTGATTGTCATAACGATTATAAACCCACCTAAATAAATGTAAGAATGCTTTCCACCTTAGTTGGTTATAGGTTGAAGTTTTATTGCCCGTTCCCTTTGGCATATTAATGGATTCAAGCCCTGCTAAGGTATAGCTGGAGGACTTAAACAACCCCAAAAAGCTCGACATCAAGCGGCTCACATTACGATACACGCCTAAGTGCTTAACCTGAGCAAATACCTCTTGCGGCGAAATAGGCTTAAAAAGTTGACTCTCTTCAATGCCAAGCTCACTGCAGCGCTCACACAATAGCGCTTCTAGAACCTTGTCTAATCCACCTTTTTCAGCCTGCCAACTAAAGGTTTGCAACAGGCAGGTGTTATGTCGCTTATGTAGCGCAATCTTCCACTCTCGGCTTTGCTGGTAGGCATCTTTATCGATATCAGGTCGAGTATTTCCCTGTTTATCCTGGCCAAAATGCTCTAGATAAGCATCAAGCAGCGGAATATAAAAATCAGGCTGGTAAACGCTCTTTCCAGGCTCAGAGATCTCATGATTGTCTATACAATATTTCGGCTCATATTTAAATTCAATGCCGTGGCTATAAAGATAATTACAGATGGTAAGTTCTTGAAAGCTCTTAACGAGGTCGCCTGATAATGCACGGATCTCGTTGTTTTTAAGATAGGTTCGGTATTGACCTTGGCTGTTAAAATCCAGTTCGTTAACCTGTGGGTACAGATAGCGGCCAAAATAATCCGCAACGGGATCGGCCATTTGTGGATCGGCTACGATATCGTCGATCTGTTGATCGACAAATTGGGTTAGACGCTTATCATCACTCGCCAACACAGACACTTGGGTCGAGCGATTTAAGTAGTACTGGATAATCTCCTTACCTAATGCATGAAAGGTACTGACTTTTACTTTAGACAAGGCTCCATTTGCCTCGGAGGGGTCTCCTGCAATACTCGTTAACCGTTGTTCAAGCTCAACTCTGGCATCTTTACCGTAGGCCAGCATCAAGATCTCTTCGGGCCGAGCCAAACCTTGATTAACCAAGTAAGCAGCCTTTGCCGCCATGGTGCTGGTTTTACCTGTCCCCGCCCCCGCAATCACTAAGGTGTTATTCTCATCGATAACACAGGCCTGACGCTGCAATGCCGTAAGCGGGTTTGCCTCTATCGAATCAAACAACTGCTGGTGAGCATCTAGCTGCTTTTCCTGCCACCACTGATTATATTTTGCAGTAAATGCCTCAGGCTGCTTAATGAACTTAGCTAGCCTGCAGTTAAATGAGTGAGTATCAAACCCTAACTGAGCAAAATTATCCACACGGCCAAATGCCGCTAATGAATCTTGAAACTCATGCTGCAACTGGCTTTTATCTGAATCACGCAAATATCGCTTATGTTGTCCAAAGCAACTGTCAAAACGCGCAATATCTGCAAGCAGCTCATCATAGCTGCCTTGTAGCGCCGCCTTGCTATGCAACAAATGGTTTTTCAGGGCGTATTTAAACAAAGGTTTACTGTCGATAAAGCGGAAAAAACTAAAACGCGTATCTCCCCAAACTAATGTTTGAGTAAACCAGCCTTCTCGGACTTCAACGGTTTGATCAAACTGCGGGTAAGCATAGAGCTTACCGTTTATGGTTAATCCCTGTTCACAAAGTTTGGCACCATTACAGAATATGATCCCTTGCAGAAAACCGAACTCAACAGAATGTCGCCTAAGCTCCATTTACAACCTCTGATTGGTAAAATACCGCCGCATAGTATCAAGTTATCTAAGCTGCAAATAGCGCTAATGTCGTCGAGCGCTTAAATATTTACCAAGTCATTAAACCGTTAATACCAAAGTAAATTGTCTATAAAAACAGCGAGGAAAAACCTGAAGCCTTTTTTAGCTTTTTTCACATCTAAAAACTGTATAACAAGCGTGATTAACCACACAAAAAATGAATCTAACCCCATTAATTAAGCTCAGTATCACACACCTCATAATAACTAAATGCTAGCCTTTATCTCAATTCATAGCGCCGCATAAAAATATAAATGCTATGCAATATCATCTAGATAAAAGATCCATTGATGGAATGAAATAAGGGTTCACCATAATGAAAAAAGTACTAATTGCTGGTCTTGTAAACTGTTTATTCGCAGGTACCGCTGTCGCTGAAAACCTAGACAAAGATACTGCGCTTGGCATGGCAAGTCTTATGATTTGTACAACGTTTTATGCAGAACAAGATATGCAAATCGAAGGCAGCATTGTTGGCCAATCTATGATGATGCATAAAGATGCTGGCATCGAAGAGATGATCATGTCAAAAGAAACCAGCGAAGCATTAGATGCTTACATGGACCAATTCAAAGCAGCGAATAAAGAGCAGCAAATCAAGATATGTGACCAAGCAATTAAGTTTGCTCGCGAAAGTGATTTTATTACAGCTGAATAAGCGAGATATCTGGCTATACGCTTAAACAATTGATAACCCCGTAAGGGGTTATCAATTGTTTATAACGCGGCAAAATCTAGGCTTTATTTGATATAAAGATTGCAGGTTTATACATAGACTGGCAGTCTATATTGCACAATAAACAAGCCATTTAGATTGCAGTATACTCCCTCATATGACAACAACTACAAATTGGGACTCCCCTGACTGGTTAAAGTCAGTCCAAATATGGACTAATAATAACCTTGTAAAAATGGGATTAGAGCCAGTTGGAGAACTACAAAAAGTATCAGGCTGGTCTTTAGGATATATTCTAAAACAAGATACAAATAGGGGTTATTACTTCTTCAAGGCGACCGCCTTTCTCCCCCTATTTTCAAACGAGTCGCAACTTTGCTTAAAGTTAACACAATTGCTCCCCGCATATGTGCCCACAACACTATTCTCTTTAAACCAAAACCAATGGATGCTATCCGAGTATTTTGGTGGCAGCCTGCCAGAAAATGCTGATAATCTGCTGTGGCGAGGTGCCTTTAGTCAGTTTGCTAAACTACAAATAGAGTCAACTCGGCATATAAGCGAACTAATAAGCAATGGATGCTTACAGAGATCAATTACAGATCTTCCAGCTTTGCTTAGCGAGATCTTAAATGATCTAGATATCACCTCTAGCCTGCCAGTAAAAGTCTCAACTCATAAAAATAATCTTATAGTAACCGTAACTAACTACATCGAAGAGTTACAACAATTTGCACTGTCAGATACCTTAGTTCATGGCGATCTTCATATCGAAAATATCGCACAGCAGAACAACGACTTTATCTTTTTTGACTGGAGTGATGCCTGTATAAGTCATCCATTTATCGACGGCACTTATATTTATAGAATGCCTGATAGTGTAGAGAAGCAAAATATAATAGAAGCTTACTTAACACCATGGCTATACCTAGCTGATATGGCCACTCTTAAAAGAGCTTGGAGTAAAGCAGAGTTAGTCTGTTACGCACACCAAGCTATCTCTTATGCATCGATGAAAAAGACACTTTCTAACGAGCAAATGAAAGACTTAGAGCAAGTATATTTAAATGCCTTTAATAGATTAGTTAATTTTAGCTGTCTGGCAGATCCCAACAATCATGCGGATGAGTTCATTACATAATTCAGCCAGGCTGGTAAGTCTGATAGCTACGTTGCCTTATACTGACAAGGATAACCACAGTTCAGCCGCCTTTTTATATAGTTAATCGCTAACTTAGTTTCCTGTTACGTGAATAAGTTGGAATGTCCAATTCCTCTTCAGGAGTTTTCATTGCCCTTGCTGATTTCTCTTTTAAAAAATCATGTAAATTTAACAGCTCAGATGATTCAAAACGGTGATGATGAGATATTGAACTTATAGGCTCTTGCGGCTCCTCAAAACAACTCGCTCCCGTACCAGCATCATCTTGCATACCTGTTGCAATCACCATCAACTCAAGCTCACAATCCAGATCTGGGACTATAGTGAGGCCAATAATTACCAGCGCAGCAGGATCAAGCTGTTCTTGCAACGTTTCACCTATACTATTGTACTGATTAAGCTCAATATTCTCTGTTGCCATCACACTTACAATCGCGCCTTGCGCCTTAGATAGATCGCACTCTTCTAACAGGGGATTCTTAAGTGCTTTATTGATGGTCTGTTGCAGATCTTCGCCTGCCATCTGTCTGGCCACTCCCATTGCCGCACGCCCTTGGTGGCTCACCACCGCAATAAAGTCATTAAGGTCGATATTAATCAAACCAGACTGACTAATGGTCGTGGTTAACCCCTGCAATACATCTTGCAAGATACGGTTACTCTCATAAAAGGCGTTAACTAAACTAACCTTCTTATCCAGTGTCTTAACCAGCTGATCGTTAGGCAGCACGATTAGCGCATTGGCATGCTGCATTAGCTCATCCACGCCTTTCTTCGCCATTAATCCTCTTTGTTGGCCTTCAAAATTAAATGGCGTGGTCACCACAGCCACTAAAGGCTTGTGGAGCTCAGTCGCGACTGATGCCATAAAAGGAATGGCGCCAGTACCCGTACCTCCCCCCATTCCACCCGTTATGAAAATGATATCTGCCAGCTCAATGTATTCTCTAAGCTCAGCCTCTGACTCCTCAGCGGCTTCATAGCCTTTAAGTGGTCTAGCACCGGCTCCTAATCCTTTGGTTGCCTCAAGGCCAATCTGTAGTCGGATACTGCACTGTGAGACGTGTAAAGACTGTGCATCAGTGTTAACCGCAATGAGCTGTACATTGTCACCTAACACGGACTGACTGAGTTGATTAATTGAATTACAGCCACATCCGCCAACACCAAATACGGCTATTCGTGGTGCTTGGTTATTTTGAGTATGCAAATCGAACATTTGCCCTTCTCCTTGGTATTGTCATTTGACTTAAATAGTACCGAGGAGATTAACCTAGCTATGCGACAGACTCGGTCGTAGCATTTTGATATTGCGAATTAACTTTTCCAATCAACCGGGTGAAATGCTCACGTAGTTTTGGGGGAGAGATCACTTCCACACTGTCAGCCATGCCCCACAAAAACTCTCTTAATCTTGGTGTATCACACACGCTCGCATTAAGACGATAATAGCCGTTTGCCAGTCGTTCAATCTGCTGATCGTCACTCAGTCTGGCATTACGCTGAATAAAGTTGGCCGACGGCGAAAGCATTAACTCTAAAGCTATCGGCCTTGTGGCGCTTACTTCGCCGGTAAGCGTGATATCAAAATCATCGCGTGTGATCGCATCGCTATCGAGTAAGCGAATATTACGCATTAAGTTAATCGGTTTGGCATACCGTTTTGTATGTGATGTTCCCACAGTAAATGCCAGCATGATGACCCCATCCGAGATTTTTATCCCTTCAGGGTTAATCGGTCGGTAGTCTATCCAATAACTTTTGCCTTTAATAAAACGCTGAATTTCGCAGGCTATTTGTCGCTTGTTTAACAGCGCATCTTGCACAATTTCTAATGCCTTAGGATCGTGATCGTCGTAGGTAATAGGCAAAGGTGCTGGCAACTGGGCGACACGAAGTGTCCAGTACAGCCAGGGATTATCCGGATCCGTGCCTAAAACTTGATCGGCACGTTCAAAATAAGGGGTAAGCTGCTGTAAACTTTTAGGCGGCAACAGTTGCTTGGCATTGTGCTTTAACGTATGGAACGCCAATGCCATATGATGATCCATCAAAGTTAAATTAAGACCACGCCAGCAAGCCGCAATAGACCAACCAAATGGTTTGCACCTGTCATCCATTACTAAGCCAAACAGTCCCATGTCGTACATAGCTTTTAGCTCTCGCTGCACGGTTCTGAGGCCTATGTCATAGTCACGATTTTGTAGCTTTTCAGTGATCTCCTTGGCGGTAAACTTTCTAGGGTGACGCGGTATTTGCTCAAGCATAGCGATTTGGCGCTGGATATTGGTTTGCATCAAAAATTCTCTGATCAAAAGCTCTCTAATTTGCTGAGCGATTAGCATAATACACAGCTGCGACACATCTTGACGCAGGGGGAATATTTTATATCTAAATCATTAAAAGTCATCCACCACGCGATGAAAAGTCGATGCATAGCTCAAGCCGCAGTAACTAATGCCTCAGTGACTAATACCGCAGTGACTATTATAAATAATCTCAAGATCTATCACTTCATCAAAGATAGATAACGTCCGAACCTACTGTTAGCGTTGACTAAATGCTGCTGTAGCCCATAATCACAAGTAAACGTACTGCTAATACCTTAGCTTACTGACATTTTTGGGAGCCTTTTAATGAGTGGCCTTAAACTCAAACCGCACCACTTAGTCTTATTATTCGCTTTAGCGATCGCCTTTTATGCCTGTTATTTACTCATATCCCCTTATTTAGGCTCGATAGTACTCGGATTTATCGTGTCGATATTATTTCTCCCAATCCATACTCGAATTCAACAGCGCATGCCTAACAGCCCTAATATGGCCTCAGTGTTTTCTTGTACATTGGTGACTGTGATGGTGTTGATCCCATTACTGTTTGTAGCTATGGCCATTATGAATGAAGGCATCAACTTCATGACTAATGCTTATGCTTGGTTAACTGACGGCGGAGCAAAAAGCTTTCTTGCTCATCCCTATATTCAAAATGGCATTGCCTTATTAAATAAGTGGCTGCCATTTGACACAATTAAGATAGATGAACTCGTGCAACAAGCTGCCGGAAAAGTAACGCAACTGAGCAGCAGTTTATTAACTGCTAGTACAGGCATTGCAGGCGATGTAGCGGACACGGTTTTAGATTTTGGACTGATGCTATTTGTATTGTTTTTCTTTTTACGAGATCAACAGAAAATTATCGATAACACTCGCCACATCATTCCATTATCTCGCTCGCAGCAGGGGCTTATCTTTAATGAAGTCGGAGTGGTTGCTAAGTCTGCCGTATTAGGTGCATTTCTTACTGCATTAGCCCAGGGCGCGCTCGGCGGAATAGCCATGTCGTTAGCCGGATTTTCGGGGTTATTCTGGGGCAGTATGATGGCCTTTGCTTCCTTTATCCCATTTGTTGGCACCGCAATGATTTGGCTACCGGCCTCAATTTATTTGTTTATAACCGGTGACTGGCAATGGGCGCTATTTTTGATTGTTTGGGGGGTTGTGGTTATTGGCTCGATTGATAACTTTCTCAGACCTTGGCTCATGCAAGGTAATACTGGTATGAGTACCCTACTGTTATTTTTCTCACTACTAGGCGGTTTACAGCTATTTGGACTAATCGGCTTGATCTATGGGCCGATCATTTTTGCGGTTACCTTAGTATTAGCTCGGTTATATGAGATTGAGTTTAAAGACTTTATTCAACAGCAAGACAGAGAATAAAACCTATAAGCTTTTGGTGTAAAACATAGCCCCTCTCTGTCGACAAGAGTTATGTTTTACACGCTTCTTTTACGCGACTGTTACTTCATTTTCGCGAGTTCTTGCTTCAACTGCTCTAGCTTGTATTTTTCTGCAAGGACTTTTTGTGCATAGTGATAGGATTTATCTAACTCATTCGCAGCTTTAGCCGCCTTTAAATCAGCCTTATCGCTTTCGAGCTGAAGTTCCACTCCAGCAATTTCGGTCTGTAAATCATTCTTAATGCCTTCATCAGTACAATTGGTGTTAACGTGCTTAAGTGAAGACTGTAACTGCATGACCATTTGATCATGCCCTTTAGCTTTTGCATCGGCTATCAAGGCTTCAACTTTACAGCTCTTCTGTGCACAACCTGCAAGCTTTGAGCAATCAGCTGCTGATGCAGCTTGTGCATAACCGATGCCTAAGGTTAAGACACTACAACTCATTGTTAAACCTATCAATACACGTGACGTTTTGTTTTTCATAATCAATTCCCTATTACAACTTCAATAGTTTAGTTTTTGCGAAAATACACAATACTCACTGATTTATAGTCACAAGTTCACGATACGTCCATTTCGCACGTCAAAGTTTGGCTAGCTAACTCATGATCTAAGGTGGCAAATTGAGCTTATCCCCCAGTAATCGTTCCTCAAATATTTGCCGTGCGAGATGTCATCTCACCCAATATCCAAGGTCATTGATAGCTTTTGAACTATACTTCTGCTTTCTTCGAATTATAAGTTGACAAAAAACCATACCAGAAACTATATTACCAGTTATGCGGAAATATTGTCACGCGATTAAACAATGACTCGCGGTTAATTTGCTTAACTCCAATTAACGATGAGTCTTACCTGTGGCCTTAAAAAAATAAATGGTGACACCATGATTAACGACACAAGCAAACAAGCTTCACAAGATGCAATTGAGTGGGCGTTAACCCATGGTATGGCGTTAAAAACCACGCCCTATTCAGCCGTACATACTGCGTTTAGCTTAACGCCGACGCCGATATCGGCTGCGCGCTATAAAAAGTTAACGGCATCAGTAGGTCTATTGGGCAAACTCGTCCACTTTGCATCCGAAGATACTGAGTTCCTCAGCGAAGCGATTGAACCAATTACCAAGGGCGAGCCTTTCTTTAATGCCTTATTAGAGATGCACCGAGCCATTCACCAACCTGATCAGCAACTTACTCAGCAAGCGGCGCAAAGTGCTAAACGATTACCGCTTTTAATTATGCGTAGTGACTTTATGGATGATGCTAATTTAGGTCCAAAACTAATTGAGTTTAACGGTATTGCGGCAGGTATGGGCCCATTCGGTCAACGCGTACACGAGCTACACAAGTTTTTGCAGTTACAAGCGCCAGAAGCCTTTAGTGAGTGGTCAACGCCAACAACAGGGAAGTTAGTTGCTAACCACGCGATAGAAAACTTAGCCCAAGGCATAGCTAACGCCACACATAGAATTAATGCTGAGTTTGTAGCCATTGAGCAATCTTCAATTAATAACACCATGAACGCGCCAACCTTTTTAATGGTTGTGCAAGCTGGTGAAGACAATGTTTACGATCAACACCTACTAGAACACGCCCTGCAATCTAAAGGCATTCGAACCATTAGACGCACGTTTAGAGAGTTGCACGGTAAACTTAAAACTGGCGATAACCATAGATTGTTACTCGACGGTGTAGGCGCTATCGACACTGTATATTTACGTGCAGGCTACCAATATTGTGACTACCACGCCAACGACATCATCAGCCGCGTATGCTGTGATGCATTAATGCAAACTCGCATCTTTATCGAACAGCACCGGGTCGCCGTTAATGCCACCGTTAGCCAGCAACTGGCCACCAGCAAACGAGTACAGATGTTACTGTCTTCAATGGAGCCAGCAGCCCTCACCCGTTTTGGCTTAAACATTGATGAGGCAATCGCCGTTAAAGAATTACTCGGTGAAATGATTGCCATCACTGAAGACAGCGCCGCAATAGTGGCTAACAGCAGCAACAATGATTGGGTACTCAAAAACCAAGGCGAAGGTGGCGGCCACTGCATATTTGGCGACGACATTTTGCCAAAAATTGCTGCACTAGAGCCCCACGAATACCAAGCCTGGTCACTGATGCGCAGATTGCACCCAACAGCAAGAGCAACAACTGCGTTAACCGTACGCAAGGGTGAGCTACAAAAAGTCGACGATCTTATCAGTGAAAACGGCATGTTTACCGTACATATAAACGGCGAAGCAGCGATTACAGATCTCAATGGCGAGCAACAAGCTTACGCTGGATACCTGATTAGAAGTAAATCTGCCCGAACCACCGAAGGCGGCGTCCACAGCGGCATGGGCGTATTGGATTCGCTGGTGTTTAGTGATTGAAACTTTAGGGCTCAGTAATAAAAATAGATTGGTTGTTAACGTTATTACCGAGGGATTAATACCAACCTTAACCCTCGGTAGCTTCTTGCTATTTACGTCTCAGTTTAACCAACGTAGGTAATTTAAGCCCCACAGCGATACCAGCTAGCATACAAAGCACAGTTGTGATCCCTGCAGGAGATAATGAAGGTAAGCCGAGCAATAGCTGACTATCATTACCGCCACTGGCAATTGCTGCACCGATCCCCATTAAGCAGCCAGCGAAAAAGTGTTTCAGGCTACTGCGCTTAGATAATGCTATAAGATCGAACGTTTTCTTATGTAACGCAGCTAAAACCATACCCGCTATTAAAGCACTTATGAGTATAAAACGGCTTTCATCGGGCCAGATTTCTGATTTTTCGTACCAAAGCGATAAACTAACATCCTTCAATAGTCCGCTGGGAGTCCATTTAGGTTCGTGTAAAAATACAATACCAGCGCACAAGCCTATGCCTAGCATGCTCAGCCAAAGCTTACGATTATCTCGGGTCATTTTTATTGTACAAAGCAAAATGAAACCAGATATACAAACTAGAATTCCTGTATGTAGACTAAGCTCAATTTGATAAGGTGAAATACGATAATCAAGAGAGAAAGAAGCTAACAATAACCAACCCGCTAACCAACCACTAATTGTCAAAAACATCACTAATTGCCCTCTGGCTAATTTGCTAATCGTTGAGACTCCACATCCACCATTAAATGAAGCGCCAAGCCCAAACAGAAAACCACCGACAACAGCCAATATTGAATACTCATAAGAGATAAACGGTGTTTCAACACCAACAAGGTAACCGATAAGTATAGAAATCCAAGCCAAAGAGCCGCTCATTACAATGGAAAGTAGAAACATTGGTTTACCAGCTAATGTCTCATTTACACCACGAACAAGGCATAACCCAGTTGTTTGAGCCAAATAACCTAAAAAACCAATTAGAAATATTGCCAATATTAATAACATGTAGTGTTGTCTCTAATCGCTTTGCTTCCTAACAGTTTAGACAGAAATTTATTAAACACTTAAAAATCAAAAGTTAAAATTAATAACTCCGGTTATTATTCATACACAAGTTGGTTGCACCCAACAACTACACAGGTGTATACTTTGTTGGCAATTTTAATTCTGGAGTTAAATTTGAAGGTAGATGAACTAAGCAAGCGGCCAATAATAACCAAGGTGTTAAGTGATGCAAGGTTGGCCAATACTGCAATTTTTTTCTATGCAGCTTTGATTTTCATTGATGCTTTCCCCCATTTACACAGTAAATTTGAAACCTCAATTAACACCCTAATATGGTCATTATCTGCTTTCTTTGTTATCGAAGTATTTGCACGTATTAGATGCTATGGCTTAAAAAAATATTTTTCTACCTTTGGAAACACGGCTGACTTCTTGGTAGTTATAGTAGGGTTCATTGCTGTTTCACTTCCGTTTTTAAACCTCATAAATATTGGTATTTTGAGACTAGCTCGCTTGTTCAAACTACTCAGGATGTTCAAATTTATCCCACATGCTGAAATAGTTTATACCAATATCGGCAGAGCCCTTCGGGCATCAGGTGCGATATTTTTTCTATTATTCCTTATGATGTTCGTTTTCGCATTGTTAGGTAACGCAATGTTTTCAAGTATGCTCCCTCAATATTTTGGTGATCCCGTATCCTCTATCTATTCAATATTTACAGTCTTTTCTATTGAAAACTGGAATGATATTCCCGACGAAGCCATGCAAACAGGAATAGAGTCAGCATGGTTGATCCGAGCCTTCTTTATATTTGTTCTAATCTCAGGTGGTTTTATCGGTTTATCCTTAGCAAACGCTGTATTCGTAGACGAAATGGTAAGGGATAACCATGATGAATTAGAGAGAAAAGTAGACTTACTTATCGAGTTGAACAAGAAGCAGGCCTTAACAATTCAATCACTCATGGTTGAAAAATAGAAAGAAAAACTAACGTAGGAGTCCATAATGACTGATATATGCCAAGAAGAACTTAAAGAAAATTTCGACCATTTTGATACAGATGGAGACGGCAGTATCGTCTTATCTGAATTTAAGCGTCTTTTACTTGCCCTAGAAGCTATTGAACCTAGTGAAAGTGCTGAAATTGGCTTCAATGCAATTGATTTAGATAATAGCGGAAGTATTGACTTTGAAGAGTTTAGTGAATGGTTTAACTCCAAATAGTTTCTACTTAATATTTGCACTCGCAGTATAGAGTGCAAATATTACCTCTTAGATTGTGATACTTACAGTCGTAATTCACAAATTTAATCATCGATTATTTATTTGATAAATAAACATATTATTACTCGATAAAAAGTAATAATATTTATTTATCAAATACGCTATCAAAACACTCGTTCTCAATTAGGCACTTCTAGATGAACTCAAGCTTAGACTTTACCCCACTAATTCCCCAGTTTGAATTATTAAAAAACGGTATTTTTGCTTCAACGGCCTCTTTAAGTGCATTTATTGTACTTATATTGCTTGTTACCTTTACAGTAGCTTGTTGTTTATCACTTTACGCGACTTTTAAGACATATCGCAGAACAAGCCTAGTAAGAAAAATCATAAAAGGTAAAGAATCAGCTACTGTTCTTCATGAACGTTCCGATATGCTTGAAAAGTCAGAACCAATAACCGTTATCCATGACCTCTGGTCAGAGTTCGACGAAACGCTCGTCGAAGTCGAAACTGCAAATGGCCAAGCACTTTATAACACTGTCGATGCCGAATATTTCTTCAACACAACAACATTAGCGCGCGGCTCAACAGAAAGCCGCATGGCTGCAGCTGTACCTGGTTTTTTAACAGCAATAGGAGTCATTGGAACATTCATTGGTCTGCAGCTTGGATTAGGTGGATTACAACTTGATTCCGGTGCAAGTGTTGATGAACTTCGCGAAGGCATCAGTGGAATGATAAATGGTGCAGCTGTGGCATTTATGACATCTGTTTACGGTGTTGCCTTAAGCTTAATATATAACTTTCTTGAAAAATGTCTTGAGCGACGCGCCCGAACTCGAGTCATGAACATCCAAAGTCAATTAGATAGGCTTTTCCCAAGACTAAGCGCTGAATCACAATTAGTAAAAATTGCTGACGATGGTGAGCAGTCAAAAGATGTGTTATTAGGATTAGCTGAGAAAATTGGTGACAAACTACAAGAAGCACTCGTTGAATCTTCACAGCAAATACAAACAGGTTTAGAAGCTAGTCTAGAAAAAATAATGGCGCCTGCGATTAACAAACTGGTGGACCAAACATCTGAAGGGAACCAGCAAGCCTTGGAAGGTTTACTAGAAAAGTTTATGGAAGGTTTTGGTTCACAAGGGCAAGAACAACGTCATGCCATGGATTCAGCCTCAGGTAAAATAAACGATGCGATCTCAAGTATGAGTCAAACCATGCAGTCGTTCGTCACTAAGATGGAACATACGCAAGAACAAGCCACTACACGTGAGAAAGATCTTGCCGAGCAAATCAAGAATCAAATAAACGAGTTAGTTACTCATAGCCATGAACAAAAACAAGTACTCACCAAGCTTATTGATGAAAACCTTAGCAACATTGAAGAGCAAACTAAGCAACGTTCAATAACTGAGCAAAATAATAGAGATAAGGCCGACGCCCTATTCAGCCAGCATATTCAGCAAACAAGCCAAATCAGTGAGAATATGTCATCCAACATTTCTAAAGCGACACAGCAAATGCAAACAGCTTTAGAAAAACAGATTAATGATAACTCTGATAAAGAAAGCAAGCGTCAAGATGCGTTAATGGAACAAACAACAGAGCTAAAAACAAGTACAGAGTCGCTTCTAAAGCAGGTAGAAGAGCTAGTTACAGCACAAGTAAAAGCTACCTCAAACCTATTAGTACAGGGTAAAGCATTACAAGAGGGAATTGATGCATCCGTGCGCTCTAACCTTGATGCATCCGCAAACATGAAGCTAACAAGCGAGCAATTAAACGTTGCAGCTAGCTCTATGAATGTAATGGGAAGTAACATTAAAGAAGCTGGTAACCAATTATCCGGCGCTGTAACCGAGGCCGTGAATACGACTAAAGATCTTGCTTCGCAAAATCAAATCACTGCAGACAGAATTGAAGACTTGCGCTCTAGATTAAATGAAGATTACCAAGCTCATACAGTGATAACTGACAACTTAATGAAAATTATTAAATCTGCAGACACCAGCTTTGATAATATGAAAGAACACCAGCAAAACTATTTAAAAGAGTTACAAAACAATGTGATTTCACTAAAAGATCATTTAAATGTTTTGCTTGTTGAATACGGTAATCAAGTGAATGACCAAACGACTGCGCGCCTCAATGTTTGGAATGAGCAAACTTCTGAATATACAGGACAAATGACATCAGCAATGAAGGCGCTGTCTAGCGTTATTGATGAGATTGAGACTAAAACAGGCAGACAAGTTGCATGAGTAGATTTAGAAGAAAGCCTGTAAATATAGATGAAGAAAATCCCTATTGGATGTCCTTCTCTGACCTTATGTCAGCTTTGCTAGTGATCTTTATTCTTGCTGCAATGGCACTTATTCTTGAGTTAACACAAACCAAGAACCAAGTAGATGAAGCAATAGAAGAGATAAAAAAGGCTGAGATGGTACGACGTAACATCTTGCATGACATCAAGACTGAATTGAGTGCCAAGAATATCGTTGTTGAAATCACCGAGAACGAGACCGTACTGCGTATACCTGAGCAGCAGCTTACATTTGCCTCAAACAAATTTGACATACCAGAAGACGAATCGACTCAAAACGCAGTGATTGAGATCGGTAATACAATCCATAGGGCGATACTAAAAGATAAAAGATTTGCTTATTTGGATACTGTTTTCATTGAAGGGCATACTGATAGCCGCCGCTCTCCTCGTCAAAAAGGAAATTGGGGCTTATCGACATTCAGGGCCATTTCATTGTGGGAGTTATGGAACGACAAAACAGATTTAGCCCCAAGATTCGATAAGATTCAAAACAGCCAAGGTCAGACATTATTTTCAGTAAGTGGTTATTCATCTACGCGGCGAGTCAATGAACAAGAACTAACACCAGATGATATGCAGCAAAATAGGCGTATCGATATACGCTTTACAGTGAAAAAACCAAGCTTCTTGGATCTTGAAAGCATAAAAGAGCAATTTTAATGTTTGAAATCGACTTTCATTTACCTAAATTTTCTCTCGATAGTGTCAACATGGAAGCCTTTAAACGGCATATGGCTAAACATACTAAGACACTATCAAAACTGACAGATAATGTTGGTCAAACGAGTGATGAATTTCAAATCACCTATCGTCATCTATGTGACGCTATACGGGCTTATAGGTTTACACCAGCTTTAATAAATAGCCACCTTATGGTTAGAGCCCTATCGTTAGCGATTAACGATTCAGAGCTCAATAGTAAAATCAATTTTAGCCGACAGCTGCTAGAGCAAATCGATTCGATTCAAGTTAAACCGAGTGCTCTAATAACCACGGCAATGACAAACCTATTCCTGCAGCGCTTTGATCAATTAACCGATGTTGAAACTCTTGGGGATTGGCTCATAAAGGCCAGAGAACTTAGAAAGCAATCAGAGCGTTCAGATAAGCATATTTTTAGTATTGAAGGGCCTAAATGGTTAGCTAATTCAGCTATAAAACAGCAAGATGATCTGAATTCAATACTCAAAGACAATCGACTAGAACAGTATACGAGTGGTAAGTTTCTATCTGATGCTCATTCAATTTACTTTGTTAAGCAATTACAAAAGATCCCTGTAAATCAGCCTCACAAAATTTTAGATGAAGTGATAAAAAAGGATGTATTTACAGCTAAGTATGACCGTACCATGCAAGTCGGCCATAAAGTACTTGAGATTTTAATCGACAGAGCAAATACACAAGAGCTAGATAAAAGCTGGGAACAGGTCATCTTAACCATTGCTGGAGACCCGAGAGTTGCGTCAAATAGTGCAAAGTACCAGCAGTGGTGGAACAAGCTCGGCAAGTCTCGTATCCAAAAAGTAATTGGCTGGCTGTCTCGTTTAGATTTAAAACTTTTTCTTGAGGTCCTAGAAGACTTTTCAAAAACCTCAGGAAATACAGAATTAATCCGTATGTACCCTTCTCGCAAAAATTTCCTAGAGGGTGTATTTGAAAAAGACTTAGTTGAGAACTCCAGGTTGTACTTATCACGCCAGGCTGAAAGATACCTAAAGCTACACTACAAAAAAGATGAGCTACCTAACTATTCAGTCGTCAGTGATCAAGACAAGTCGATAATCTACTTAAAGCTCAAAAATGCCCATGTTATTGAAGGCAGCCACAGTTGTTATTTATGGATTTACCCAAATTTGCATGAAGATGCACTTGTGTTTAATTACAACCGCACGACACCTAGCTACAGTGAATTGACCAATGGCCTTGCTGCAAAAATGGCGATAAAAGGATGCAGACCTAGTGCAAGAATCCAGCACAATCCAACAAATTTCAACTGGCAATACCAAGGTGTTGAGGCTTTAAAAAGCTTAGGTATGAATGTTACAGGGCTAGATGTGCTTTCAACAGAAGATTATAAGCGCTATAAGCGATTATATGGGGCAGTATAAATATGTTTAACTCTCTTATTAATCAACTTCTTGGCAAGAGTAATAATGAGCAAAGATACCAATTTAGTGCCGATGATGGTGAATTAACCTTCTCTACCACGGATAAGTTAACTAAGTTACTCAATGAGCTTAAAGCCCCTTCTTGGATCCAGCACCAACATGTATTTCTCAACATGCTAGTTGAGCAAGGGTTAGCAGAACCTATTCCAAATGGCTTCATCGTTGAAGATGAAAATGCAGTTCGACTTGATGACGAAGCACGTATTCTGCTGCAATTACCTCCAGCTTGGAATGGAAAAATTAATGCAAAAGTGAAAGGTGAAGTTCGCAGAAACAACTTTAGAGTATCGCTTCAATGTACCGATGATAAAGGCCAATACTCTAGCGCCTATATATTAAAAGGCCCCATCCTTTTCTTTTCTGAACGTCAGCAATATTTGTTAGACAGTGACCAACTAAAAGCCTTTACGGCCCTAACTAGACACAACAAAAGTAAAAAAGAAGAATTTGATAACCTCCAGTTCATTAACCAGTTGCAAGAAGGTACCCAAGCCGGTTTAGAAATCGATTTATCGCATTTCAATGACATCGAAATTATCTCACCAAAGCAAGTCAGCGTGATTGGCGAGCAAGATGCGCAAGGTAATCTGCATTTAGTCCCACAATTAGGTCAAGCCAGCAATACTGATGAAATACGTGCTCGTCTTGGACAAGTCCAAAACGGAGTACACTCTGCGTTAAGAGTAAAAGATCAAATCATTTTACTTGATGAGAAGACACTAAAAGCAACACAAGAAATAATAGAAAACAGAGTCATACCACAATCACAAGTGGCGCAATTTCTTAAAACGCCTCAAGCGTATATTGATGCATCGCTAGTTGATCTAGATACTGGTTTTAGTATCCGAGTTAACGGTGCTTCAACATTTAAACACGCATATTTTGGTGAGACGGATCAACATGAGATTGACTGGTTCGGGCAACTTTCAAAGCTCAGTCTGCCACCAACATCTGATATTACACCACTCATTAAAGATGCAGATCAACTAACCGAATTTGAAGCCACATACACAGATGCTGTAACAGCAGGTGCAGATATGTTGGACTTCAATGAACGAGAAGTCGATATTAGAGATAAAACAGCTATTGATTCACAGCTAGCGTTAAAGCGAAAAGAAATTGAGCAATCACTATTCGATAACTCAGAAGCAGATATTGAACCTGAAAGTGATCATGAAACTTACGTGGTTGATATCGTTCTAAATGATGAAGAGTTAGAAATAGCGTCACCGAGGCTTGAAGAGCAAATCCAACAAGTGCTTTATAAAGAGCCACTAGATTGGAGTAATCATAAAAGAACACCGTTCGAACATCAAAAGTCAGGCGTTCAATGGATTTTAGGCTTAACTCAAAAAACCATTGCCGATAATAAAGTCACTGGCGCTTTGCTTGCTGATGATATGGGCCTAGGCAAAACCTTCGTTTCATTATCAGCAGTATCCCATTACTTTCAACTTAACTCAGCTTCAGGCAAAGATTCAAAGCCAGTACTAATCGTAGCGCCATTGAGCTTACTTGAGAACTGGAAGGACGAAGTCGCAAAAACATTTAGCCAATCACCATTTACCGATATCGTAATACTGCAAGGTAACGCCGACCTAAAAAGATTTAAAATTTCAGGCGCTAGTGCTGAAACTAAAAATCAAAATAGCCATGGCGAAGGACGCCTTGATGAAGCCGATATTAGATATTCATTAAAGGTAGGAAAAAACTTCCATAGTGAGCGACTTGATCAACCTAAACGCTTAGTCATCACAACCTACCAAACGCTAAGAGACTATCAGTTTTCACTTTGTAGAGTGGATTGGTCATTTGTTATTTTTGACGAAGCGCAAAATATAAAAAGCCCTAATACATTACAAACTCGTGCGGCAAAGGGCTTAAAAGCTGAATTTAAGCTACTTGCGACAGGCACACCGGTTGAAAATAGTCTGGCTGATTTTTGGTGTTTAGTTGATACCGCAATGCCTGGCTACTTAGGTAATTACCAAGATTTCCGTCGTAACTATGTTACCCCAATCACTGCGGCTGCAAGTGATGAATTAGACATGGTTAGAAGCGAGGTTGGGCGAAAGCTGCGTTTAAACGTAGGCGCTTTAATGCTTAGAAGGCTTAAGGAAGATAACCTAGCGGATTTACCAGCCAAAAATATATTTGTAGGCCTTAACGACGATCCGGTTTGGGTATATCAGCAACAACTTAGCTCCTATATGGAAAACGAGCAGCTTAATCATTACGAGCAAGTCATCGTTAATAGCCACAACGGTGACTCAAATGCTGCACTAGCTTGTCTGCAACAGCTCAGAGATGTCAGTTTACATCCAAAACTATTCACTAAAGATCAGATTGACGTACCGCAAAAAGAAAAGTCAATTAGCCAGTTTTTAAGCCAATCTAGCAAGTTAGACTCCGTTATTCTGATATTAAACGAAATACGTAATCGTAGAGAAAAAGTCATTATCTTTGCCGTTAATAAGCGCCTACAGGCGTTTCTTAGCATTGCGCTAGCGAGACTTTATCAATTAGAAAAAATATCAGTTATCAATGGTGATGCTAAAGCTGTATCTAAACGGGCCAATGTACCAACTCGTAAAAGTATGATTATCGAGTTCGAAGCTAAAGATGGCTTTAACATTATCATTATGTCACCGGTAGCTGCGGGGGTAGGTTTAACGGTTGTTGGCGCTAATAATGTTATCCATCTGGAAAGGCATTGGAACCCAGCAAAAGAGGCACAAGCGACTGATCGCGTATACAGAATCGGACAGCAAAAGGATGTAAATATCTACGTTCCGATTGCTCACCACCCTAAGTTTGAGTCATTTGATGTCAACCTGCATAAACTGCTATCAACAAAAACCTTGTTAAAAGATGCAGTTGTAACACCTGAAGATATCAGGCCAATACCCGGTGGTATTAATGGACTCAATGACGACACAGTTATTAATCAAAATAACTTTGATAGTCTAAATTGGAAGCAGTTTGAAGCACTTGTCGCACTCACTTTAGCTAAAAGAGCCGTGGCATTTGAAATTACACTGACCGAAGAGTTAGATGATAAGGGAGCAGATGTTATCTTGACTACGCCAGAAGGTGAGCAACTTATTCAGATTAAGCATATCAATAAGGCATTTTACAATGCACAGCGTGCACTCGAAGATCTGTTACAAGCACCGTCTTATTATTTAAATAGTAGTCACAACACACAGCTGATTTTTGTGACCAATGCAACCAATGTTACTGTCACCAGTAGAAAATTTGCCGATAGTCACAATATTCTTGTTTTTGACGGTACTGAAATACTTAATGAAATACAACGTTACCCAAGTACCTACTATGAAGTCGAGCAGCTCCTTTTAAAAGAACGTCATCGTGGTGATATGTAGCCCAATGAATGAGCAAAGAGAAAATACTGCAATAAGTAAGTACTTTTACATCCAAGATCTAACATATTGTGAGGGGGGAAGTGTAAAAAGTGATTTTGCAAATACCCCTAAACAAGCTGAATCGCGGGTTGCATTAAAAGAGGTTGCAGTACACCTTCTCGATCCTATTGTTGACAGGTTTGGTCCAATCACCCTCACCTATGGATTTTGCTCGCCAGAATTAGCGCGAGCAATATCTAAAAATAAAAATCCACATATTGCGCCAAATCTAGACCAGCACGCCTCTCACGAGCTAAATAGCAAAGGAGTGCTAATCTGTCCTCGCCTTGGCGCTGCGGTAGATTTTGTTGTTGATTCAATGCCAAACCAGATGGATGAAGTCGCACAATGGATTGCAGAAAACTTAAAGTTCGATCGTATCTATTACTATGGTAAAACACGGTCACTGCATATCAGCTATGGGCCTGATATGAGTCAGTTTGTACAACTCATGAATACCAATGAAGTCACAGGCCGACGAACGCCAGGTAAACGAGCCATTGGAGACAACGCCTTATCCTTGTTAAAACAGCTTGATTACTAGTTTTGTAATGGCATAGCGTTCAGCCAAAGTGCTATAACTAAAATTAGTGAGTTAACTAAGGCTAACGACAAATACCAAGATGACTGATAACAATTTAGACAGTAAACAAAGTGATAAGCCTAGTCTTTGGCTTACGAGTAAAGAAGCCATGAAGCATTTGGGTTTGTCTGGCTGTGAGCTTATGCATAAGCGTGAACGTGGTGAATTAACATTTAAAAAGCAAGGTAATGCCTACCTGTACTTACTCACGCCAAAAGGTAACTAACTCAAACGTTAAGTATGAAGCAGCAAGCTAGTTAAGGATAAAGCGTGGACGCAACTAAATTTAACCAACTCGTTAGCTCAATCCCTTTAGGGAAGAAACTACCTGAAGCGATCTACCTACATAAAGACTGCTTTCCAGATTTAGATAACACCCTAACTCAATTTATTCTTGCAGTTGGCAGCGCACTTAAAATAGATCCGAATGAGTGGCATATAGTTAAGTTATCACGGAATGAATTCAGACTATCGCTACTCTCCTACCCGACCTTTTTCACAGAAGCTTATCCATCACTCACTCAAAGCGTAACGGTTGACCTCAATAAACTAAGCCACCGTATCGTTGACTACAAAGACGGTGACAATCCGCCAATCCTGCACCGCAAAGAAACCATGCTTCCCGTTCAACATGAATGTTTCGATGAATTTAAAGCAATCACTGAAGAAGGAGAAAATGCCGGACTTTACCAAAATAGCCGCATGATTGGTTTCAAGCAGAGTTGGCTACGCACCATTGAGGCGCATGGCTATACGTTGGTAGACGGCCGTTTATTTCGCAGCTCTGCAGTTATAGATCCAAGCAATACAACAGCACCAAGTATTGAGCGCCATAAAACTGCGATTGTAAGGCACGAGCTCTCCGCACCGATGAAGCAACTCGCCAAGCAAGGCTACCTTAATGGCGAGCATACCATCTTCGATTATGGCTGCGGTCGCGGCGATGATTTAACAGAATTAGAAGCCCACGGATTAGATGCTCTAGGTTGGGATCCAAACTTTCGCCCAGAAGCTGAAAAGGTAAAGTCCGATCTCGTTAATATCGGTTTTGTCATTAATGTGATTGAAGATAAAGTTGAGCGAGATGAAGCACTCCTTGGCGCTTGGGAGCTTACAACAAAATTACTTGTCGTTTCTGCAATGTTAGCCAATGACAAATTTATTAGCCAGTTCACGCCCTATAAAGACGGTGTCATCACATCGATAAATACCTTTCAAAAGTATTATGCGCAATCAGAGCTCAAAGGTTATATAGAGCGCACACTTGATGAAAACGCAATCACTATTGCTCCCGGTATTTTCTACATTTTTAAAGATAAACTTGAAGAGCAACGTTTTCTTTCTGGGCGCTTTAAGCGCCACCATTCATGGAAGCAATTAACGACACCAACTCCAACAAGTGAAGAACAAGCAAGGCTGCTGTTTACGAAACATCACGAGCTACTTAACCGCTTTTGGGACAGATGCTTAGAACTTGGCCGTTTACCCGTTTTAGAAGAGTTTACTGAAACCCCAGAGATAAACGCCGCGATTGGAAACGCCAAGAAAGCACTAAAACTGCTACTACAAGTACAAGGTGAGCAAGCAACTAGAGTATTCGAGGCAGCAATTGCAACTCGGCGAGAGGACTTATTGGTTTATTTTGCTCTATGTCAGTTTGAACAGCATAAAGGCTACACACACTTACCCAATGAGCTGAAGCGAGATATAAAAGTATTCTTCGACACCTATAAAGTTGCCCAAGCAGAAGCTAAAACCCTACTCTACCGGATCGCAAATACCGAAGAGATTGAAAAAGCATGTATTGAAGCACATCAAACACTACCTGCAAGTAAATTAAACGATGGCCACTCTCTTGAACTGCACAAACAATTTCTGCCGCTTCTGCCAGCTTTGCTGAGAGTTTATGTTGGCGCTGCCGTTCAGTTATATGGGGAGTTAGACGAAATAGACATCGTAAAAATCCATATAACATCAGGTAAAGTCAGCTTTATGGGCTACGATAATTTTGACACTAGCCCTCTTCCTGCTCTACGAGAACGTATCAAGGTCAAGATGTGGCAACTTGATGTGGACTTTTTCGATTATGTTGATGAGCACGCAAGACCACCCCTTATCAACAAGCACTTACTGTTAGCATCTAATGACGAGACTTATAAAAAGCAGTTAAGTTTTGATAAGAGGTTAGGCAAGCTGCTAGGGCTTAATGAGCATGACAATGTGTTTATGTCCAAATGTGAATTTGACTCAAAGCTATTAATGTTAAACAAAAAAATCATTGGATTTACCATTAAATCTGTAACATGATGCAACTTTAATTGTTAATGAGTTTCTCATGTTACCGCTCCCGTCCAGTAATAAACTCGATATTCCTGCCTTAAGCCGAATATTCGACAATACAACCAACTCCTACAAGCTACTTTTCTTTCGTGCTTTACTTAGCTTGATTCAGGATGGGAAAACGCAGGACGGAAAAATTAACAGCACTGAACTGGCGCATTACTTATTAGCTCACGCTTGGGTACCATCAGTCTATTTTAAATTAAACCTCGGCACTCAAGATCAAATTGTTCAACACCTCTACGACCTAAATTTAGTAGCAGTCGACCTGTCACAGCATAAAGGTAAGCCCTTTACACTATTGCTCGAAAAGTTAGCCAAAACTAACAACGCTAAGATTAACAAACAAGTTTTAAAGTATGTGCCATACCGTTTACTTCAACCCTTCTTTAGTGCCGAATTACAAGGCAAAAAGGATGCCGAAAAAAATAACCTAACGTATGAACTATCACAAAGTCAGTTCGACATTGTTAAACCTATTTACAAAATTTCCTTTATTGAAGAATGTAATTTACCCCAAATAACATTACACCCAGACTGGTATGAGTACTTATGCAATAACATCATTTTAGTTCAAGGTTGGGCCGAGCTAAATTGGATTCGTTACTTACAGCGAAAAAACCCAAACACGCCTTCGATAAGCAATAAACTGACGTTGAATACTAAACGTGAATCATTAGTTAAGCAGCGGAAATTTTGGGATGAATTTATCTCGCAACATCAACCCAAATGCATTTTTACCGGAGAGCAACTTAGCACTGCCAATTACGAATTAGACCATTTTGTACCTTGGTCCTATGTTGCCCATAATCAGTTTTGGAACCTCTTGCCTATATTAAACAGCTGTAACTCGTCTAAAAGTAACAAACTACCAGACAAATGCTTTTTACAGGACTTTACAAAGCTACATTTTGAAGCTGTTACTATGGCAATAAAGCACCGACGTATTGACATCATTGATGACTATATAACCATCCTTCAGTGCCCAAAAAGCGAATTAACTGACAAACTGAAATTCACTGGCAAGCTGAGCCACGTATTACAAACAGTGCTGGACTCTGCAGGCTTACAAGGGTTTGAGCCAAACTGGAAGTGGACTAAATCAGAGTCAAACCAACACTGTATACCTAACCAGTTATAAATTGTAATTCCTCCGTGCATTGCATCTAATAATCATCTAGAATATTCACCCTCCTCGTTATACCTATAACGTCTTACTATATGTTTGACGTGATAAGTTGACGTACTAAGATTTAACTAACGTCATATTTAACGTTAGGAGTTTCATATGAAAAGCCCACAAGATGGTTATTGTTTTTCGTTTCCAGCAGTTAGAGGCATTCAAGCAGGAAAGCCCTTTTATATAGCAACTTGTCCTCTTAGCACTATTCCCAAGATCTTCGTTTTTGACGAAGAAGAAGTGCCACCAGAGTTGCGTGCCCAGCGAACGTTAAACAAATCACGTATCCCTGAAATGGTACGTTATTTAGTAGAAAACCCAAAAGACTACGTTTTTTCAGCGCTAACTGTATCTGTTGCGTCTACAGTGATATTCGAAGAAAGTGATCACAACAACACCCCAAATCTAGGTACGTTGAAAGTCCCCATGGACGCACAGATCCTAATTAATGATGGACAACATAGACGTGCAGCAATTGAAGCAGCAATCAAAGAGCAACCAGAGATTGCACACGATAATATTGCAGTATTGTTTTTTGTCGATGAAGGACTGAAACGCAGCCAACAGATGTTTGCAGATCTAAACAAATATGCAGTAAAACCCAGCCCTTCTCTGGCAGCTCTTTATGATAGTCGCGATGAAAGCGCCGAGCTTGCAAGGTATCTAGCGCAAAATGTTAAACCTTTCGAAGGTTTTACTGAAATGGAAAAATCCAGCATAAGCTCAAAAAGCGGCAAACTATTTACCTTAAGCAGCTTAAAGCAAGCTAATAGAGCTCTGCTAGGTAAAGGTGTTAAAGACAGCTTCACTGAAGAAGAGAAACAGTTAGCCGCTGACTATTGGCAAGCAGTATTTGCAGAAACACCTGAATGGCAAATGGTAATAAATAAAGAATTATCTCCTTCGCAGTTTAGGCAAGAGTATGTGCATGCGCACGGCGTTGGCCTCCATGCGTTGGGTGCATTAGGTTGCTCATTAATCACAGCGCAACCTGATGACTGGAAAGAAACAATTAAGCAGTTAAAAAATGTAGATTGGCGTAAATCCAACCCTGTATGGGCCAACCGCAGCATGTTACATGGCAAGTTAAGCAAAGCGTCAACCAACATAATGTTGACGACAAATGCACTCAAGCAAAGCTTATCTCTATCATTAACGCCGGAAGAACGCGCTCTAGAAAATAAACATATACCAAGTAGTGAGGCATCCAATGGCTGATTTATTCCAAGCCGATGCGCTAGATGATGAGCAGTTAGAATATATTCAAAATGAATTCTTTGCTGGTTTCAAGCGATACAAAAACAGCGATACGTTACCAGCAGGTCTCGATAAATACGACAAACTCGATGATTCTTTAAAGCATCAAGTTAGTATCAATTTATGTCGAGAACTATTGCGTGAACAAAAGAATAACGAAGGCTTTCCGTTAAAACACTTTATCGATGATGTTCAAAGTGTTTATTGTTCTGATAACCGCCCTTGGGTAATTGGCTACAGTGGTGGTAAAGATTCATCAGCCGTTGTCACGCTCATTTACCTAGCTCTGCTATCACTTGATGAATCTAAGCGCACCAAGCCAGTATATGTTGTGGCATCAGACACATTGGTAGAAACTCCATTGGTTGTCGATCATGTAAATCGTTCACTTGAAAGCATTGGCAATAATGCCAAGAAAGATGGTCTACCGTTAACAACACATAAAGTATTACCAAAACCGCACCAAACGTTTTGGTCATGTTTACTGGGTAAAGGTTACCCTGCACCAACTCAAAGTTTCCGTTGGTGTACTGAGCGCATGAAAATCGATCCTGTTAGTGACTTTATTAAAGATAAGGTATCACAGCATGACGAAGTGATTGTTATTTTAGGCTCTCGCAGCCAAGAAAGTGCGTCTCGTGCGCAGGTTATCGCCAAGCATAAAATTGAGAACACTCGACTAGCTCGTCACACCACGCTAGCCAATGCATTTATCTATACCCCAATTGATACCTGGAGTATGGACGACGTATGGAAGCTAATTCGCGCCTGTAGTTTAGAGGTGACCATTTCACCGATGGGGATAGGTAAAAAGTGGGCTGATGAATATGGTCTTGAATGGGAAAACCCATGGGGTGGTAAAAACCTTACTCTATGGAATCTATATAAAGATTCATCAGACCAAGGCGAATGCCCTATGGTTATCGACGATAGTACGCCTTCATGCGGTAACTCACGCTTCGGTTGCTGGACATGTACCGTGGTCACAAAAGACCGTGCAATGGAAAGCTTGATCCAAAATGGTGAAGAATGGATGCAACCACTGCTGACATTCCGTAATAAGTTGGCAGAAACGAATGTGCCTGCAAACAAAGATATCTACCGCAATTACAAACGACGCCAAGGTAAAGTCAATTATCAACGCGTAAAGGACGGCCAAGAATTATCTGAAGAGCGCGCACACGTTCCCGGTCCTTATTGGCTTAAATACCGTAAAGAGTGGTTAACTGAACTGTTAGTGCAACAAAGAGAGTTCAATAAAGATGGCTATTCAGTCACCTTAGTTACCGAGCCTGAACTACACGCTATTCGTCAAGAATGGTTAAACGATCCAAACGAACCAGATTGGGCTGACTCACTACCAAAAATCTATCGCGAAGTATTTGGTGTCAACCTTAATTGGGTAATTAACGACAACTCCAGTTTTGGTGAAGTTGAAGCGCAGATTCTTACCGATTTAGGCGAGCAATATAACGTTGAGCCTGAAATGGTACAAAAGCTTTTGGATCTTGAGCTTTCTTTAGAAGGCCTAAGTCGTCGTACCGGTGTATTCGATAAACTAGGTACGCTACTAAGGCAAGACTGGGGCACGCTTGATGAAATCAAACAGCGCCACGCTCAACTGCAAAGTAAGTCAGATTTTGATATCCATAAAGATCAAATCGACAAATATGAACGTGAAATTCTTGAGCTAGAAAAGCAAGCCAAGGTGGAGTTTTAAGATGATAATCAAAAGCCTGGTGATCAATAACTTTCGAGTCTTTCGTGGCGTACACGAGATTGACTTAGAACCAAGAGTAACCCGTAAACACCAAACGGCTGCATCGCCTATCGTGTTATTTGGTGGATTAAATGGTGCAGGTAAAACCTCTATTTTATCTGCAGTCCGTGTTGCCTTGTACGGACGCGCAGCATTTGGTCGCGGCATGAACTCAGCTCAATATCAAGAACAGCTAGATGCACTGATTCATAATGGTGTCGGCATTAGTGCAGATAAAGCCTCTATCCAACTTATCTTTACTCATAGCCAAAATGGTGTTGAAAGCGAGTATCGCGTCACCCGCGGTTGGAAGCGTGGCCAAAAAGATAAATTAGTTCTAGAGCAGAACAACACTGAACTCAGCAGTATGAGTTACGAGCAATGCCAAAGCTTCCTTAATGAGCTTATTCCTCCGGGGATCTCAGACCTATTCTTCTTCGACGGGGAAAAAATTGCCGATCTTGCAGAAGATGAATCCGGTGAAGTATTGCAAACAGCAGTTAGACGCCTTTTAGGTATTGATGTTGCTGAGCGTTTGCGTAGTGATTTAGCTATCTATCTAAAACGCCATGATGCCGCAGCAATGCCAGATAACATCAAAGCTCAAATTGAAAAGTTAGAATCTGATCGCACAGCAGCAGAACATGCCGCAGTTGAGCTAACCAACAAAGCATCATTGTGCCGTGCAAAAATCGAACTAATAGCTAAAGATATCGAAAAGACCGAACTTGCTCTATCTTCACGAGGTGGTGCTTGGGCACAAAGCCGTGAGCAAGAAAAGGCTAAACAGTTTGAACTAGACGCTGAACGCAAAGAACTAGAAAAAACACTACGGTCGGAGATGGAAGGTGACCTACCATTTGCATTGGCCCCCAATGCAATGCAAGCACTACTCACTCAATTAGAAGCCGAAAAGAAAGCTAAGCAAGCTGATAGTTTTAACTCTGAACTAAAGGGCTTCTTAACTGAATTAGAGCAGAAGTTATCATTCTCGCTATCTAATTCTTTTGTCGCATTAGAAACAATAAAAGAATGTTTAAATGAGCGTGAATCACAGCAGGTTAAGACTGATATTCAGCTTGATTTAGCAGATAGAGAATACGATCAAATAAAAGCGCAGATTAACAACCAAGCGCCCTCTTCCTATAAGCGCTTCGACGAAGCACGTAAACGCCTAACTATAGTTGAAGAGCAGCTTGATTCAATCTCAATTAATATTGCCCGCGCACCAGAGCAAGAACAACTGGAGACGCAACTTGAAGCGTTAAAAGAGCTTAACAGCCGTCGTACCGCTGCAATTGTAGAGCATAGAGATACCACTGAAGCGGCGAAACGAAAATACCGTGAAGCAATTGATTACGCGCGCAAAGTACAAAAGCTGCATGACAAGCATAAAGTCGCCTCTACCGCTGAAGCATCGCTAACAAACGCGCAAAATACTCATGCATTGTTAGCTGAATTCAGTGAGCAACTGACTGCCGTACGTGTTAAACAACTAGAAGCTGAGTTTATCAAAAGCTATCAAAAGCTGGCACGTAAAGAAGACCTAAAGCTTTCAGCACGCATCAACACTACTACCTTTGACGTTGAGTTAATCGATGAGAATCAACACACCATTAGCCGTAAAGGCCTGTCTGCCGGTGAAAAACAGATCTACGCTATTTCAATTCTCGAAGCATTAGGTAAAACATCGGGTAAGAAACTGCCAATTATTATAGATACGCCGCTAGGTCGACTCGACTCAAAACACAGAGATAAGCTGATTGAGCACTACTTCCCTGAGGCGAGCCATCAGGTGATAATTCTGTCTACCGATACCGAGATTGATGAAGCATACTTTGGTGAAGATTATCTAAAAGATGATATTTCTCATGCCTTTGAGATCCAGTTTGATGGCGCCACTAAATCATCTAAACTGCGTGAAGGTTATTTCTGGGAACAAAACTCTGCTCATAATGAAGTACAACAAAATTCAGTAGTAGGAGCCAACTAATGCTACCAAATAGGATGAACCTAAATCGCTCTACTGAAGAGCAGTTGAAAAAACTTAAGCAGTTTACTGGCATTACACCAAACGTATCTGCGCGTATCGCTTTTTTCCGCTCAATCGAGTCAGACTTCAGGTATCGCGGCCAAGAAGCCAAGCTCGATGGCTCACTAATTTTAGATAAGTTTACTTGGTTAGGTGAAACTAATGAAGTCACTGAATTAATGCTAAAAATGTACTACCCAGAGCTAGATTCAAAAGCATATCAGCAAGCCTGGGCAGCTCATGTTGAGGATGGAATAGCATCCTTAAGAAACCACAAACAGTTATCATGTATCTCTGAGGCTATAACTCTATGACTAAAATGGAGGAAACTTCTAATACGAAGCATTCTGGCCAGATGAACTCATCTTGTAATTCCTTAGCTGAATTACATACAATTATTAATGTTATCCCAAAAGATAAGAAAGAGGAAAAATCAAACTTTATTGGTTTATCAGCTAGTGAGTTTACTGGTTTAACATCTAGCGCAACAGTTTTCATTTCACTTTTTGTTGCTCTATTTACAGTTATAAAGTACTCAAAAGATCATAAACATCAACTAAATCTTTTGCAAAGAGAGAAAGACAAAGAAGATATTTTAAAAGCGAAAGAAAAGATTGAAAAGTTTTACGGTCCACTGAATGCTTATTTAGAAGAATCAAGAGTTATATATGAACACTTCGCTAACGATGAAAAAAAACACCTCAAAAAACAAGGTGAATACTTCAGGACGCTGCGCTACTTAACAAATAAGCCAGAAAGCAAAACCAAAGGAATTGATAGATTTAAACTACATGACCAAGAGTTACTTAATCACATATTAAACATATCAGACAGAATTATAAAGTTAATTGAAGAGAACAGCGGCTATATAGACAACTCAGCTTTACATCCATTGCTAGGGAAATTAGCTGCGCATTACAGAATAATTAAATCTGCAAGCGAAGGTAAGCTAACAGACCAAGCAGAACACTTAGAAAATATCGTTTTCCCACTTGAGATAAATGGTGCTATAAATAGTGAGATTTATAAACTAACAAAAATTATTAACAACAGCAAAGAAGCTACTGTACTAACAAATAAAACTATCGATTTTTACAATAAAAATCATCTTGACTATTACCTTCAAACTAGTAACTCATCTGATATGAAGTTTACATATGATATAGTGCGAGAATTTGTACCGAATGGTTCTAAAATTTTAGACGCTGGTTGTGGTGTAGGAAGAGACACAAAGTATTTTATTCAACATGGATTCAAAGTCGTATCATTTGATGCTTCAAAAAATATGGTAGAAATGTGTAATGAATACCCTTTTGCATGTTGTGAGCACTTATCTTTTGAAATCATCAAGTATCCACCAGTATTTGACTTAGTTTGGGCATGTGCTTCATTACTGCATTTAAATGAAACAGAGTTCCAAAGTGCATTAACCAAACTTCATAGATCTTTAAAACCTAGTGGGATCTTATATTTCTCACTAAAGTCAAAAGTTGACAAGTCAAAAAGCAAGGGAAGAGATTTTTTTCAACACGATTTCCAAAGAGTAAAAACGATATTAGAGTCCAATTTGAGCATGACACATATCAAATCATGGTCTACAGTTAGTTCCATTTCAGGAGCTGAAATATTTGAAAACTATATTTTTAGAAAATGAATTAAAAGATGCCATTAAATTAACCAGCGTTAGCCCCTAATAATTTAGGGGCTAATAAATAAAACTAAGTGAGAGCGTATAAAAACTATACTTACCCACTTTAAATTTAAGTATAGCCTGTAACTAAATGTACATATCGTTAGTTACATTTTACGCAAATTCTACACTCATAAAACTAGGGTAGTATTTATAAATTTTTGAAAATGCAGCTATATCTTCATCTGAATATATTTCAATTGGAAACTGTTCTCTGTTTATTTCACCAGATATAGGCATAGCATTTTGTAACCTACTAACTTCCTTTACAGTTAAATTCGGAATATTGATTTTATATGACTCGTCCGATGCCCTGCTAAACACATCTGCCTGAAAGTTACAACTCTCAATTTTCGGTTTATCTTTATTCTGATAGAAAACCCAGCCTAAAGTGGCCATGTCGGCACCATCTTTGTATTGAAAATATATTATTTGTTCAAATGACCATTTTTCGGGAAATTCTAGCGCTGAATTTTTATTACTGAGAACATTTTTTATCTTTATAACGAATATATCTCTTACTATTTTTGAAAAAGTCTCAGCCTTAGCCAGTTTTGTTTCAGGGATGCTATCAGGAA
>NZ_BPFA01000035.1 GCF_019655055.1 Shewanella sp. MBTL60-112-B2 | reverse complement strand
TATCCCAGTAATTGAAACAGTAATCTTAATTGGAGGGGTGTTTTTATTAGAACTTTTTTTCCCACTTTTGATTGCATTACCATCCATTCTTATTTTAGTTTTAGTTGCTCATTACTTTAATCACTGGGCATCCCCTTTAGCTATATTTCCTATGTTTCTTATTAGTTTGTTATTGTTTATATCTTGGCGTTCAATAAATTATACGAAAGCTTTTTTTGGGGTGTTAATTATACATGTTACGCATAACTCGATTATAATGTTACTAGATAGTCTTGTAAGATTATCAAGAATGTAAATAACTAAAAACACACTCATTGGCCACCCATTGCTAATTGTGCATTTTTCACCTTACCACAATGTAACTCCCCCATAAAATGAAACAGTTCATAAGTAGAATTTTCCATTAACTAAAATAGGAAAATTTACGATGAGAAAAAGTAAGTTCACGGAATCTCAAATTGTCAGCATGATCAAAGAAGCCGAGTCGGGTGTGCCCGTTCCTGAAGTGTGCCGTAAACATGGCATAGGTCAGAGCAGCTTTTACAAGTGGCGCTCAAAGTATGGTGGTATGGAAGCATCAGATGTAAAGCGCCTCAAAGAACTTGAAGAAGAAAACCGGAGGCTAAAAGATATGTTTGCAACGCTTAGCCTAAAACACTCGATGCTTGAGGATATGACGAATAACTAAGACACCCAGAATTGTGCTTAGGCAGTCAGTTCTCCGGTGGGCAAGTGCAGCGGCTATTACTAGCTAGAGCTTTGTATCAGCAACCGAGTTTGCTGTTTATGGATGAAGCGACTAGCCATCTGGATATCGACAATGAAGCAAAAATTAGCGAGCAAATTAAACAGCTTAATATGACCCGAGTCATCATTGCGCATAGGCCAGAAACCATAAAGTAAGCACAGCGAATCGTCGTGATGCACCTGGGGAAGGTGTATACGCCCGAAGAAATGCAGCAATTAGCGCAAGGTGCGCAATAGCACATCTAAAGGGGAAAAGAATTTTAAACGATGGGGTATCTAGTTCAAAAGTAGCGAAATACTGTATCGGTTAAAAGCAAGGACGCGGCAACTTTAGCGGGAAACCGCGCCCTTGGTCAGTCGCTTAAGGCTTGGAAACTCTCATCGAGTCGCTAAGCACTTAGGCAAACATAACGTTAAACAGTTTAAATTAAGGAAGATATTATGCAAGAGTTAACACAGAAAGAAATCCAAGAAGTTAATGGTGGTGTAGCTGCTCTTTACTGGGTGGGAGTAGGAGTAATTAGAGGTGCAGCTTTTGTATATAGAAGCTTTTCTGCTACTCAAATTGCTTATGGTGCTGGGGCTGCAACTGGTGCAGGTATAACTATCGCAGCAGGAGAACAAGGTGATAAATAATATGGATAGTAATCATGGCGCGTCGAGCTTAACCCGTGAGCTAAGCATAGATGAACTAAGTAAAGTTAATGGCGGTGGTTTTTTTATACCGCCCTTGGTTGTTGGCGTAGCGAAAGCCTTTGGAAGCGGTGCTTTAGCCGGGGCTGGAGCTGCTAGTTTGTGGTTGGCTGCTAATAAGTTATTTGGGGAAAAAGGTTTAGATTAAACCTAAGCCATCGTTCATTTAGCGATGGCTTTAATTTTATATTGTAGAGGTCTTTAATGATAAAGTTTAAATTTACTAGAAAGATTGATGGTTTTGCCAATAACACCGAGATCCCGGTATGGGTGATTAGGGGAATTGGTATCGTTTCTCTACTTTACTCATTGAGGCATGTAGGAAGCTCATTTGATTTAGCAGCACAGTTTTTTTTCGTTACGTTAATTTGTGTATTCTCAATTTTTATTATGTCGAAAGTTAAAGTTAGTAAACACTTGATGCTATCTATCGCTTTATTTTCATTTTTTCTAGTTTGCCACCTTCATAATCTACTTACTGATATTTCACTGTTAATGATAGCAGCATCAGTACTGTATTTTTTTTGTGAAGTTGTTTATTTTTTATTTAAAAAAATGGCTAGAAATATATAGCGGTTCTTATCAAGGAAAATAATCTTGGATGTCTCTGTTATGTTCTTGAAAGTAGTGAGATGAAAATACAAGGCAACAACCGAGTGTACATAGGGCTTATCTCTAAAGAAGTTATATATGCCTGCAAAGCAAGGCGAATTAGTTTAATCGTTTGTAGGGGTTGATAAGCGGCAATAATAGCTTTTTATGATTCAAAATCAATCTGTTCCACTTGCAACGTGTCGACTGTTTTTTACTGTGAAGTGACTTTGCAAAGCGAAAAGCTATCCATGCTATGGCAATCAATGAAGCGGTAGCGTTTTGTAAACCTCGCTTAACTCCTGCCGCATCACCGCCTTTCTGGCTTTTATGTCATGCATTTGGCTGCTTATCTTGCAGACTTTCGTGACAGGCTTGAAATGGATTCATGCTCTAATGCATGTTGTTAGTAGTGTCTATATATTAAGCATCTTGCATAGTGCGTTTTGAGTCTTAGTGATTGAGCGTGATTAGGAAGTGTATGTATTTAATTTTTGAAATACTGATGTTAGTTGTGAAGGCTATCTTTTTGATTAGCACGGTTCAGTTTTTTCTTGGCAAAGAAAGTTTGCTTGAAAAATGGGTCAATCGAAAACCCAATGATGGCGATGCTGATTAATAACCATGGCTTTAACTAAAACTGTTTTGATTTGCGCTCTTGATTCATGGTGTTGATTTAAAGTTTTTAATTGTTGGTTTGCTCTCGGGAGTGCTATGAGAAACAAGTTTCTATTTGTCGGCTATAGCGTCAGTGCGCTAATCGGGATTTGGGTCGCAGGTTTGACAGGAATTGCTGGTATTCATCTGCTACAGTCTGCCATTCTGATGACGGCCCTTTTTGCGATTATCTTTTTGACCAGTAAGAGGTAGCCATAACTAACATGGATCACCGGTGGCGTTGGCTTTCGTTGATTACAGGCTAAAGCGCTTACTCTTCCCCTAATATTATCCCCGCGACTTCACTTTATTTGCCAGCTGTGAGCTGAAAAGGTTTCATGATTTTGCTGGATTAGCCTATGCAATAATGCCTCGTCAAAGCCACCTTTCTTGCCTCGCTAAGCGGCCCGCAGCGCTTTGGTGTAATCAATATTTGCTGCTACACAGCGTATCAAGATAACAATATTAGGATCTGTATATGAATAACAATGAGATCGCCGAGCTTTATCCCCCAATAGAGCCTTTTCACAAGGAAATAATAACTAAGACACCCAAAATTGTGCTTACTGGTTTCTTCTACTAGGCTTTGGTTAAGGCTGAAGAGAGGAGTTTGTTATGCCAACACCTAGAAAAGCGTTAGTGAGCCTAGAGGATACGCCGTTTTATCATTGTATATCACGTTGTGTTAGAAAGGCTTTTTTGTGTGGGGTTGATAAGCACACTGGTCAATCCTATGAGCATAGACGTGACTGGGTTGAGCTGCGATTGTTGCAGCTTGCAAAGGTGTTTGCCATTGATATCTGTGCGTTTGCGGTGATGAGCAATCACCTGCATCTTGTATTACGGGTTGATGCAGAATTAGCCAAGTCTTGGTCAGATATCGAGGTTGTCACGCAATGGCAACAACTGTTCAAAGGTGACAGCCTTAATCTGGCTTTTATCAAAGGTGAGTCACTTGAATCTTATCAGCAAGCCATTATCAATAAACGGGTTAAAGAGTATCGTATAAGGTTGATGGATATCTCGTGGTTCATGCGAGCATTGAACGAACCCATAGCCCGAAAGGCTAATGCAGAAGATAAGTGTAAAGGTCGCTTTTGGGAGGGGAGGTTTAAGTCCCAAGCACTGCTCGATGAGACTGCAGTCTTGGCTTGTATGGCATATGTCGACTTGAACCCTATTCGAGCAAAGATGGCAGTTTCACCAGAAACCTCAGATTTCACGAGTATTCAATTACGTATAAAAGCAGCGGTTAATGGAAAGCAACCCAAAGCGTTATTGCATTTTGTGGGAAATGAACATCAAGATATGCCTAAAGGGCTGATGTTTAATGCTAAAGATTACCTTCAACTGATTGATGATACCGGTCGTATTCAGCGCCATGATAAAAGAGGAGCTATTAGTCTCTCTTCTCAGAAGCTGTTGCATCGTTTGAATATTCCGGCTGAAAACTGGCTTAAAATGACCGCTGAGTTCACTAAAATCTTCAAAGGCCCTGTGGGTAATACGCAAGAACTGACGAGTTATTGTGAACACCTTGAACGTAAAAGGCGACAAGGTGCAGCCAATTGTCACCGCTGGTTAGATTGTAGTTAGTCTTTTTTAACTTACCCAACTTCTCAAATTACCAAACAGATGTTTGGTGTTTCTGCTGTGTGATTTTCATTAGGTTGGCGTGGTAATGAGTCGTTAGTCATGTTTAGCTCCTGATTGCAGCGCTTAGGCTGAGGGATGGTCCAAAAGAGTGGCTATTTGACTTGTGATTAAAGCTGACAGATTCTACCTAGAAGTACTGAAAATAATCTTGGATGTCTTTGTTATGTTGGTGAGATTGATGTCGGCATGGAGTTGGGGCTGTTTGTATATGAAAAGTTGATAACTGTCGAAGTCGATGATTACTGTATGTCATCGTGTGCTAATTATGTATTTACAGCTGCGCCGCGAAAAGAGATTGATAACACAGATATTATTGGTTTGCATGGTGGAGCGCTATCGCTTAAGAAAAATGTACATTACTCACAAGCTTTGAAGGTCGAGGTGAATAAGTTTATTAGCAGTTGTGACTGGTCACGACAAAGTCAGCTTTTAAAGGATGGTATTTTTGTTTTACGTGAAAGCTATATTGAAGCTGAGTGTCAGTTTTATCAAATGATTGGTGTCAGTAACCTGATTGTTCTAATCGGTGATTTGTATGCTCAGAAAAACAATTTAGACATTCTATATTGGCAATACAGCATCCCCTCACTTAGTTTGCTTGGCGTGACTAATGTGCATTTACAGTATCGAGATGAAGCGACAAACAAGAAACCGAGCGCTAAATATATTTCAATTCCTCAAGAGGTGGTCAAACACTACCTTGACTCAAATTCTGCGAAGAGTTCCCTGTGGTTACAGTCTATTAAGAAAGATGGTTTTGTACCGCATTAGGTTTTGGTTGTCTATATATTAAGCATGTTGCATAGAGCGGATAGACTCTCCGTGATTGAGCGTGATTAGGAAGTGTATGTATTTAATTTTTGAAATTCTGATGTTAGTTGTGAAGGTTATCTTTCTTATTAGCACGGTTCAGTTCTTTCTTGGCAAAGAAAGTTTGCTTGAAAAATGGGTCAATCAAAAACTAAATGATGACGCTGCTGATAAATAACCGCCGCTTTAACTGAAAGTGTTTTGATTTTATTGCAAGCTATAACGCTTACTCTTCCCCCTAATATTATCCCCGTGATTTCACTTTATTTGTCAGCTTTGAGCTGAAAAGGTTTCATGATTTCGGCTGGATGCCGTATGCCATAATGCCTCGTAAAAGCCACCTTTCTTAGCCTCGCTATGCGGCCCGCAGCGCTTTGGTGTAATCAATATTTGCTGCTACACAGCGTATCAAGATAACAATATTAGGATCTGTATATGAATAACAATGAGATCGCCGAGCTTTATCCCCCAATAGAGCCTTTTCACAAGGAAATGCTAAAAGTATCTGATGTTCACGAAATCTATGTTGAGCAGTCGGGTAATCCAAATGGCAAGCCTGTGGTGTATCTGCACGGTGGGCCGGGGGCTGGTACCGATCCTCAGTGTCGACGTTTATTCGACCCTGCCTTGTATCGTATTGTTATTTTTGATCAAAGAGGTTGCGGTAAAAGTACCCCAAAAGGCTGCCTCGAAGATAATACAACCTGGGGGCTGCTCAGCGATATGGAGCAGATTAGAACTCACTTAGGTATTGATACATGGCAAGTCTTTGGTGGCTCGTGGGGCAGCACACTAGCGCTGGCTTATGCGATTAATCATCCACAAGTTGTTGATGAGTTGGTATTGCGTGGGATATTCCTGCTGCGCCGTAAAGAGATTCTATGGTTCTATCAATGGGGGCACACACTGTTCCCTGACTTATTTGAGCAATACATAGGTTTTATCCCTGAAGATGAGCGTGATGATGTGATTCATGCGTATTACAAGCGCCTTACCAGTGACGACAAAGCGTTAAGAATCGCTGCTGCGCGAGTGTGGGGAAAATGGGAAGGCAGCATGTTATCTGTGTTACCCGATCCGGCTCGTGAAGAGCACTTTAGTTCAGATGAATTTGCCGAAGCATTTGCTCGTGTTGAGTGCCACTACTTTGAAAACCGTGCCTTCTTTCCAAGCGATAATTATCTACTCGAGAATATCGATGTCATTCGTCACATTCCTACGGTTATCGTACAAGGGCGTTATGATGTGATCACACCTTTTGAAGCGGCTTGGGATCTACATAAAGCGTTCCCAGAGGCAAAGTTTTTAGTGATCCCAGATGCAGGGCACGCGGTTAGCGAGCCCGGGATCAGAACAGCGTTGATAGAAGCGACGGATTTCTTTGCTAACAAGTAGCAATCTCCATGGCTGAGTGTTTCGAACATATTAAACTATAGAGCTCTGAAACGAGCATCTTGAGGTCATTTGGGTATAGATGGATGCTCTGGGTAATCATATGCAAGATTAATTTCTAAAAGCTGAACCTAGCTTAAGGAATTTCTTATATTTTGCGCGTAGGATCCTGCGCCTGCTGCGCTCTTATATTGATCAAGATACATTGATTGAGAGAGAACAGTAAAAACACAACAGCCATGCCTTATGCGTGGCTGTTGTGTTTTTACTGTTTGGCAACGTCGCTAGCTAGCATTGAATATGATTTAAGAGGATTGCACGTGAGCATTTTGTTTTCACCCAGCCATATTGGCAACATGACACTGAAAAACCGCTTTGTAAGAAGTGCGACGTGGGAAAATATGGCAACTGAAACTGGCCATATGACCGACAAGCTGTACTCGGTGTATGAAGAGCTGGCTAAAGGTGAGGTGGGATTAATCGTCACGGGCTACGCCAACATTGTGGCTGAAGAAAAGCCTAATGCTGGCATGATGGGCATGTATGACGACTCGTTCATTGCCGAATACCAAAAGCTAACTGAGCTGGTACATGGTTACGACTCGAAGATTGTTATGCAGTTGGCTTATGGTGGCACTAAGACCACTTACAATGTGGGTGAGCGAGTGATCTTTGCCCCGAGCGCTATTGCTGAGCGCGGTACCCAAACCATGGGTAAGGCGATGACTAAGCCTGAGATCGATTACATAGTTAACGCGTTTGCACAGGCGAGTCGCCGCGCACAAGAGTCTGGCTTCGATGGTGTTGAGATCCATGCGGCGCACACTTACCTAATCAATCAGTTCTTGAGCCCTTACTATAACCAGCGTGAAGATGAATACGGCGGAAGTCTTGAGAACCGTATGCGCTTCTTGTTGGAGATCTACGCTGAGATCCGCAAATCGGTTGGTGAAGAATATCCGATTTTAGTCAAGCTGACCGCCTCTGAATTCTTTGACGGCGGCTTAACTTTTGCTGAAACCCGCACTATCTGTAAAAAGCTTGCTGCGATTGGCGTCGATGCAATTATTATATCCGGTAACATTCACGGTAATGCTAATGCCGTGGTAGGTGAATCATTCGATGGTTATACCATACAAAGTGAAGGTTACTTCCGTGAATATGGCGCAGTGATTAGCCAGGAGGTAAACGTCCCCATTATTACCGTTGGCGGCCTAGCGGATATTTGCGCCATTGAAGAGATTGCAGCGAGTACCAATATTCAGTTCTTTGCTCTTTCAAGACCTTTACTTGCCGAGCCACACCTGCTTAAGCGTTGGTCTGAGGGGAGTACTGCAGAAGTGGATTGTGAAAGATGTTCAAAGTGCCGTACTAAGCGCGGTAATTTCTGTGTGGTGTATAAGAGGCGATAATTGCTTGCTGACGCTGTTAGCGTTAAGCGATTCTTGTTTTGTATGGCACGATGATATCGTGCCTGCTACTTTGACACTGTTCTAGCCGCTCCTGCCACACTCCTCTACAGGTACTTTTACAACTTCCCTTTATATCAATCACTCTCTCCCACCAGTTTCAATCAGCAGAATCGCACAGAAAAATCCACGTTACAGCTTGTTTGTTAGAGAGAACTGTCGTGTTGATTTAATGTGCTGGAACAACCTAATAAAGTGAATTATGCATGTTTAGGCTCGATTTTGCCCGAAAGCCTCATTTATATACTTTTAACCTAAAAACGTGAGGCGTTATAACCATTTCATGCGTGTGCATAAAGCCTGTCTATAAAGGGGTTGGTTGTGTTTTGGTTGTTTTCTGAACGCCTAATTTTTGGCGGGTAAAACCATATGAGAACTTGGTCACAATTTTGATTGATTCGAGAGATAAGTTTGTCGACAGTTAGGCTGATTAACATTATTTTATCCTTAGTCCATATTAATCGTAATCTGGATAACTTTCGAGTGTTATAAGACTCACAAAAAAAACCGTTCACACACATTATTCATACTCTTTCTTTTAGTAGAAAACCCGTCTGGCCCTTTCAGCACGGGGAGCAGTCTGTGGCGTGCACTTAATTAAATTTGTTTTTAGGTTGTTACGGACAATAAAAAATGAAAAAACACTTCGAGCTTATCGATAAGCCGACATTTTTCGGCGCAATAATGCTGCTTTGTGCTGTTGTGATCCCTTTGCTGATCTTTCCAGAGGAAGGGGCTGAGTGGATTGCGGTAGCTAAAACGTTTATGACAGACAAATTAGGCTTTGCCTATTTAGGTCTGGGATTGGCTGCTTTTTTCTTCATGATCTATATCGTGTTTTCAGATATCGGCCAAATCAAACTGGGCGATCCTGATGAAAAGCCTGAATTCGCACTGGCGTCTTGGGCGGCTATGCTATTTTGTGGTGGTATCGGTGCCAGTATTCTTTACTGGGGTACCATTGAGTGGGCTTATTACTACCAAAACCCACCATTTCAGCTAGAAGCTGGCAGTGAAGAAGCGGTGCGTTGGGCAGCAACTTACGGTTTGTTCCACTGGGGACCAATCGCTTGGTGTATCTATATGATCCCAGCCATCCCAATTGCTTACTTCTTTTATGTACGTAAGCAGCCAGTACTTAAAGTATCTGCTGCGCTTATGCCTGTTATTGGCGAAGCCAATAGCTTCGGTAAGCTAGGCAAAGTCATTGATGTACTGTTTATCTTCGGTCTTTTAGGCGGCGCGGCAACAACCTTAGGTTTGGCTGCACCACTGATTAACGAAGGTATTAGTTACCTGTTTGGTATTCCAGCATCGACTGGTAGCCAAATTGCTGTACTAATGGTGTGTACCGCTATCTTTGCTTACTCATCTTATATGGGTATGGACAAAGGCATTAAGATTTTAAGTAACATTAACTTCTGGGGTGCGTTAGGTTTACTGCTGTTTGTATTGGTTTGTGGCCCAACAATCTTCATGTTGGAAACCGGCTTAGATTCAATTGGTCGTATGTTGTCTAACTTCTTTGTTATGGCGACCTGGGCTGAGCCATTCGGCGGCATGGGTACCTTTGAAGATACGCATTTCCCACAAGATTGGACTATTTTCTACTGGGCGTGGTGGTTAGTATTTGCGCCAAGTATGGGTCTATTCGTAGCACGTATTTCTCGCGGTAGAACAATTAAGCAGATGGTATCGGGTGCAGTGTTCTTCGGTTCGCTAGGCTGTTCAATGTACTTCATCATCTTGGGTAACTACGGTTTATCACTGCAGTTGTCTGGCGAACTTGATGTGGTGAGCATTCTTAATGCTGAGGGCGCGACTCGCGCAATCTTCGCCATTTTAGAGACCCTGCCGTTTAGTACTTTGGTTATTGCTGTATTTACCTTGTTATGTGTGATTTTCACCGCAACAACGTTTGACTCCATCTCTTATATCTTGGCATCGGTTGTACAAACTAACGTGACCGAAGACCCAATGCGTTGGAACCGTTTGTTCTGGGCTTTCACTTTATCATTTATGCCTTCGGCACTGATGTTTATGGGCGGCTTAGCAACATTGCAAACAGCGGCAATTGTGGGTGGTTTACCATTATTGATTATTGCGGTAATGCTAATGATTTCGGGTGTTAAGGCGGCGACGTTAGACTTAGCGCATCAAGATGATTACGTCGATCCTGTGATTAATATTTCAGATCTTCCTGATGTTGACCCTTGGAGTAAAGAAGGTCAGGCATTAGCTCGTTTTGAAGGGCTACGTGATAACGCGATTGAAGCTGCTGAGCTTGAGCGTGAAGCTAACGATGCTATCTGGATGCTTAAGAAGCAGTTACGTAAAGAAGCACTGTCACGCGGCGAATCGAGTATTGATTTGGGCGATGCGCCTGATGAGATCATCGAGCAGTTACGCCAGTTAACTGATGACTCAATGAAGGCTAAAGAGGCCAAGCTTGCAGCGTCAGAACTTGCACAAGAAGCGCGTGTAGCCTTCGATGCACTAATGCGTAGCAAGGAAGAGGAAGAGGCATTATTAGCTCAGGAAGAAGTTAAGCTGGCTATTCAGGCACGCTTGAATACCCCTAGCTAATAGTAATATTGCCGATTAATGCTTGAACATGGATTTTCAGGCATTAAGCGACAAACGCTAGATACAAAAAAGCCGCTGATAAGCGGCTTTTTTTATATTAATCATAAGATTAACGCATGGTAACAAACTCTTCTGCGCCCGTTGGGTGAATGGCCACCACGGCATCAAAATCTGCCTTAGTTGCGCCCATCTTCATCGCCACGCCAAAGCCTTGTAAAATCTCATCCATACCGTAACCGATACCGTGAATGCCCACTACTTTTTGGTCATCACCGGCACAGACTAGCTTCATTTTACAAGCTTGGCGGTGTGCAGTGACTGCGGTGTACATCGAAGTGAAACCTGAGGTGTAAACTGTTACGTTTTCTTCGCCGTACTGCGCGATAGCTTCTGGCTGGGTAAGGCCCATAGTACCAATAGCTGGGTGGCTAAATACTACGGTAGGAATAACGCTGTAATCCATTTTAGCATCTGTCATACCGTTGAATAAGCGCTCTGACAGCAGGCGGCCCGCTTTAACGGCAACAGGTGTTAGCTCTACGCCGCCAGCCATGATATCGCCAACACAGTAGATGCCAGCATCTGTAGTGTTTTGCTGCTCGTCGGTGATTACATAGCCTTTGGCATCGACTTCAACTTTGGTGTTTTCAAGACCGATATTACCCGTCGATGGCAGACGACCGATAGCCCAGATAAGGCAATCAACATCATAGCTTTCACCATTTTCAATCTTAAGCGTTAAGCTGCCATCGTCATTTTTAGTGACCGACTCCGGTGTGCTGTGGGTATGCAGCGTTGGGCCATCGGTAGCCATCGACTCGATAAGCGCTTCGCTTAACATTGGGTCGAAGTTACGCAGTGGTGCATGCTTACGTACAAATAGGTGGGTGTCGCTGCCTAAAGCTTGTAATACGCCTGCGACTTCAACGGCGATATAACCTGCGCCAACTACGGCAACGCGCTTTGGCTGTTCGTTTAAGGCAAAGAATCCGTCTGAATCAATACCGTGCTCAGCACCTGGAATGTTTGGAATCGTTGCAGCGCCACCAGTGGCAATTAAGATGTTGTCGGCAGTGTAGTGTTCGCCATTAACTTCAATTGTGCGGCTGTCGACAAAACGGCCGTAGCCACGTACTAGCGTTACGCCGTTGCTTTCTAGGCCACGGTCATATGAGCCGTGAATACGGTCGATATAAGCTTCGCGGCTAGCCACTAATGTGCTCCAGTCGAACTTATTAACGGTTACGTCAAAGCCATAGTCTTTAGCGTACAGGTGCATGGCTTCGGCAACTTGAGCGCCGTACCACATGACTTTTTTCGGTACACAACCTACGTTGACACAAGTGCCGCCTAGCTCTTTTGCTTCGATAAGCAAGACCTTGGCGCCGCGCATGGCTGCTCTGTTAGCCGATGCAATGCCGCCGCTACCTGCGCCAAGACAGATATAATCAAAATGTTGAGCCATGTGTATCTCCAATAAGGTTGCGAACTGTGCAATAAAGGCCGAAAGTAAGGTTGCCTCTATTGCGATAATTATGGTTAAGACGTCGATTATCGTAAAAGACGAGTAATCAATGACGAAATAACGATTTGGCTTTAGCCAGTTCAAGAACAAGCCATTGTAGAGGTAATTTTGTGATCCAGCTAGCCCCACAGCTTATGAGCTAGAGGACATTAATCACGCGGTTAATAAGCCTGTTGTTAGCTGATTAAATGGGGACGCTTAGTGACAGCTTCAAGCCCTACTTATGACGAGTGGAATCTAATAGTGGGTGATGGCTGGGCTGATTAGCGCTTGTACTGACAAGATGCGTGATCGCTTTGCTCAGGCCCTTCGGCACCGCATTTCATACACTGCCACTCTTTCTGGCGGATATCGAGTTCCTGTTGATAGTGTCTATTGCGTGAGTTTACACCGGCACTCAGATACTTATCTAGGTTATTCATACGGTTGTTAAGCCAGCGACACCCTGGATCGTTGGCCACGCTGCTGCGACTGGCGAGTCGTTGTTTACGACTTTTAGGTTTAGGCTTTTTAGCCTGATTTTTATGGGATGGCTTTGTTTGGGGGGACTTGGTTTGGGGAGATAGCGGTGAGGCGGTAGTTGCGGGCGCTGAATAATTAAAATGGCTCTGAGTTTTGCTGGGAACATGAATGGGCTGTCCCTTATCGTTAAGCACACTGCCTAGCGCGAGTGGTGGACTATCGGCTTCACTAGCTAAGCCAATTTGGCTATAAAAAATAATGAGTGTGCCTAATAATAGGCGAGGTAGAAGTAACATTCCCTGTTCCCCTTAAGCAAGATTACAGTCCATGTAATCTGATATGGATTGGTATTGTAGCATTCGCTCCTGATGCAATAAGCGAGATTTAACAGGAGCGAAAGTGGTTAGCTGTCAGTGTTTAACTATCAGTATAGCTAACAAGCATAAGTTAACGAGCAAGCTTGGCTAGTGGCTACACGCCAATTAGAAATTCCAGCTTAGGTGAAGGCCTGCAAAGGTTTCATCTAGGCTGCCAGTCACGCCATCATTGCGCGCTTCAAGCTTGATATCTTCTTGCGCTATGGTGTGGCTGATATGGCCAGAAACAACAAAATTATTAGGCAGTAGGTACTCGGCTTCTACCCCAAATTGAAAGTGATTGGCGCCATCATGCTCTTCGGTGACATAATTAAAATCAAAGCCTTGAGTAACATAGGGGCTGACAGTGAGACCTTGAGCCAGTTCCCAGTTACTGTGTAGGCTGACTTCGACGAAATAGCCCGCCGCTTCAGTAGAGTAAGTGTAGCTAACTGATGGCACTAGCCAGTCTACCGCTGTGTATTCGAGCGTGCTAAATAGCTCGTTGTCATAGGCGCGCTCGTCACCATAAAACTCTAAGCGTTGATAACCCACGCTAGCGCTTAGGTTTTCGGTTAAATCCAAGCCATACTCTAGACCAAAATTCCATTCGGTATAATGCTGACTGTCACCACGCCCCACCGTGGCATAAACCGTCAGATTATCTTTCTGTATCGCAGCAGTAGCCCAATAGATGCCACCTTTGTCTAGGTTATTACGGCCTTCAGATATGTACTCTGAATCCCAGCCCAAATCGATAAGCCCCTGGATTTGGTTGCTCTCATCTGCCGGAAGTTGTTGGATGACTCTAGTGTTGTGGGAATCATCTATATTTGCCGCGTCGTCGGCAAAGGTTGCGGAACTCATTAATAGTGCCGCTAAGGCTGTGCATTGGCTGACTTTTCTCATGATAAAACTCGAAATATTGGCGAAAGAATTAACACCTCGCATACTAGAACTATATATATGAATGTAAATGATAATAGATCGTATTTGCGACATGGTTTGCAATACCAATTCTGTATAAAGTTTGCTCTGAAAAAGTTTGATTAAGATCGCAGTGATGGTAGATTTTTACTGTTAGGACGCATTAACTTTATAAACAATTATGCTCTATAGATTGAATATTGTGGCAAGAGCCCTTATCTCTTTACTTATCAACATAGAATGTTAAGGAATCATCGATGAGCAATCCTTTGTTAAACAGCAACAAGCTTCCCCCTTTTTCAAGTATCAAGCCTGAACATATTCAGCCCGCTGTTGAGCAAGGTATCGCCAATTGTCGCCAGAAGATCGAAGAGGTGCTTAAGCATCAAGGTGAGTTCACTTGGGATAATCTTGTTGCGCCGCTTGAGGAAGTGGACGACCAACTCGGTAAGTTGTGGTCACCAATCTCGCATATGAATTCGGTTGTGAGCAGCGAAGAGTGGCGCAAGGCTCATGATGCCTGTTTACCTTTACTGTCTGAGTACGGCACCTTTGTTGGTCAGCATCAGGGGCTGTATGAGGCTTATAAGTCGCTTGCCGGATCAGCCGAGTTTGCTACTTATTCTCAAGCGCAGAAGAAACTGATTGAGAATAGCCTACGAGATTTTGAGCTTTCGGGGATCGGCTTGAGCGATGGTGACAAGCTACGCTATGGCGAGTTAGTTAAGCGTTTGTCTGAACTCACCAGCAACTTCTCTAATCAACTATTAGATGCGACTCAAGCCTGGAGCAAGGTAATCACCGATGAGGCTGAGCTTGCAGGTTTGCCAGAGTCTGCGGTTGCTGCCGCTAAAGCGATGGCCGAAGCTAAAGAGTTAGATGCTTGGTTATTCACCTTAGACATTCCATCTTACCTACCGGTGATGATGTATAGCGAAAACCGTGTGCTGCGTGAAGAGTGCTACCGTGCATTTATCACTCGTGCATCGGATCAAGGCCCTAATGCTGGCGAGTTCGATAACGGTCCCTTGATGGACGAGATTTTGGCATTGCGTCATGAGCTGGCTAACTTATTGGGTTTCACAAGCTTTGCTGATAAGTCGTTAGCGACCAAAATGGCAGAGTCTCCAGCGCAGGTGCTGGACTTCTTAACTGAGCTAGCTGCACGTTCTAAGTCGCAAGGCGAAGCCGAGCTGGCAGAACTTACAGAATTTGCTGAAAAAGAGTGTGGCGTGACAGAACTTGAGCCTTGGGATCTGTCTTTCTACGCTGAAAAATTGAAACACCATAGATATGAGATCTCGCAAGAGATCCTGCGTCCATACTTCCCTGAAGACAAAGTGTTATCGGGTCTATTCTACACAGTATCGCGCCTATTTGGCCTCAAGGTTGAAGAACGTAAAGAGTTTGATACCTACCATAAAGATGTGCGCTTCTTTGATATTACCGATAGTAACGGTGAGCATCGCGGCAGCTTCTATCTGGATCTATATGCTCGTGAAGGTAAACGTGGTGGTGCATGGATGGACGATTGCCGTGCCCGTCGTAAGACGCTAGAGGGGATGCAAGATCCTGTGGCTTACTTAACGTGTAACTTCAACGCGCCAGTGGCAGGTAAGCCTGCATTGTTTACCCATGATGAAGTGACCACATTATTCCATGAATTTGGCCATGGCATTCACCATATGCTGACTAAAATCGATGTTGGCGGCGTGTCTGGCATTAGCGGTGTACCTTGGGATGCGGTAGAGCTACCGAGCCAGTTTATGGAAAACTGGTGTTATGAAGAAGAAGCGTTAGCCGAGATCTCTGGCCACTATGAAACAGGCGAGCCTTTACCTAAAGCGCTGCTAGACAAGATGCTCGCGGCGAAGAATTTCCAGTCTGGCATGATGATGTTGCGCCAGCTTGAGTTTTCGCTATTTGATTTCAAAATGCACCTAGAGTTTGATCCAGCTAAGGGCGCCGAGATCCAGCAAAAGTTGGATGAAGTACGTGAGCTAGTCGCTGTGATTAAGGCTGCAGACTTCAACCGATTCCAGCATAGTTTTGCGCATATCTTCGCAGGTGGTTACGCGGCGGGTTACTACAGCTATAAGTGGGCGGAGGTGCTTTCTGCAGATGCTTTCTCACTGTTTGAAGAGCAAGGGATTTTTAATGCCGCAACGGGTCAAAGCTTCCTTGAGAACATCCTCGAAATGGGTGGCAGCGAGGAGCCTATGGAACTGTTTAAACGTTTCCGTGGCCGTGAGCCACAAACTGATGCTTTGCTAAGACATAGCGGCATTAACGGCTAAGTCGTCGATATATCTATCCCTAAAAAGGCGCATTAAGCGCCTTTTTTGTTGTTCGGCCTCAAGCTTGTTATCTGGTATGACCTTTGTTAGCCTTTGTGATTCGTTATTCAAGGATGTTGTAAATGAATCTGTATTTCAGGCTGTTTTGGTTATTTATTTGGCGTAGCCGCCATTGTAAGAAAATCGACTTTTTAGATACCAGCCGACTGGACTATCGCGCGCTGCCTAGCGACTGCGATGTTAACTTTCATCTGACCAATTCTCGCTACCCCGCCTTTATGGATCTCGCTCGAACCTACATGATGGCCGAGATGGGCTTTTTAAAGCGCTTTCTTAAGCTCGGTTGGATGCCTATCGTTAATGCGGCTGAATTTACCTATATTCGCGACATTAAGCCGTTTGCCAAGTTTGAGATAGAAACTAAGCTGGTGGGCTGGGATGAGAAGTATTTTTATATTGAGCAACGTTTTGTGAGCGAGCGTGGCTTGCACTGTATCGCCCATGTGCGAGGAGTATTTGTTTGTAAGCGTAAACAAGTGCCAATTGCTACTATGCTAGCGGAAGTCGGTTTCAATGAGCCAGCACCACAATTGCCACCGGAGGTGATTAAGTGGAAGAGTTTCTTGCAGCTTAAGAAAGAGTGTAACCTACCTATTCCATCGAGCGAGCCGATAGAGTTTAAAGCGGCAAGCTAAGTATGCACAACCAGCTCACTTTGGCCTACGGTGGCGAGGGTGAGCTCTACCTCTTCAATGACCTGACTGACCGAGCCCCTGAGTTTTGCCTGGATCCAGTAGCGACCAATGTGTTGGTAGTCTAATAATTGCAGTCGGCTCTCAAGTGCTTGCAGACAGGGAATAAATGCACAATCGGCGAGGGTGAAGCTGTCGCCGCAAACCCAGTGATTGTTGGCTAGTCGCTTATCAAAAGCTCCTAGAGTGCTTAGCATGGCTCTTTCTAACTGCTTGATGTGGATCTGGTTATGACTGGTATTAATGGCAAATAACCAAGCATCAATCTCTCTATCTAATTGATTGTCGCTTAATCTGTCGTAGAGCCTAACATGCAAGGCTTGATGCTTTTCGATAGGAATAAGCTGAGTGCCAGAGCTGATATAACTATCCAGGTACTCGATAATAATCGTGGCATCGTTAAATGACTCTCCAGTGCGGTTCTGTAACAGGGGAAGCTTGCTTGAGCTGGTAAGCTGGCCAAAGCTACGCCTGCTAAAAGCATTGCTTAAGTCAATGATATGCGGGCTAAAGCTTGCCTGTTTTTCATAGAGGGCAATCAGTGTTTTTTGAGACTGGCGAGCCAGAGGGTGGTAATACAGATCCATAGCCAAAGTAGGTTCATTAAATATAAGGTTACTATTAACTCTAGTCGCTAATACCGGGTCTCTCAATGTAGAGAGGGCTGCGTTTGTTTAGGGTTATGTTGGCTTCTACGATTAAAAAGATGTAGCTTCAAATGGTTAATGAATATAAGTGATGGCTTAATTTAATTGTTGTTTAAATAAGTACCGAGAGAGAACTATGGCTCAAGTTGAAAAGTTTGCTGCTATCTATGCCAGAGCATCGCAGAGAAAGGGCGGCGACAAGGGGTTAGAAAGTCTATTGCCAACAGGGTTGGCGGATGAGGAGCTGACTCAGTTTACCGATGCGCAACTGTTATCCGAGATCAGCAAGAAAGTGTTTCAGAGTGGTTTCGTATGGCGAATTGTTGAGGCGAAGTGGCCTGAGTATGAGAAAGCCTTCTTTGGATTTGAGCCCTTTAAAGTATTGATGTTGTCGCCAGAGCAGCTGCAAGAACGCGCCAGTGACACTAAATTGATCAGGCACCTGAAAAAGACCATGGCGATTTACGACAATGCCCACATGGTTAACGATCTCGCATCTCAGCACGGCAGTTTTGCCCAATTTATTGCTGACTGGCCGAGTAACGATATTACTGGGCTTTGGGCCGAGCTTAAGCGAAAAGGGACGCGCCTCGGTGGTAATACAGGGCCTTATTTTCTACGCTCTATGGGTAAGGATACCTTTTTATTAACTAATGACGTGCAAGGTTACCTTAAGAGTCACGGTCTGGTGGATTATGGTTTTAGCTCTAAGGCTGGATTACAGCAAGTGCAGAGTGTATTTAATCACTGGCAGCTGGAGTCGGGTAGAAGCTTAGCCGATATCAGTCGGATCTTGGCTTGTAGCGTTGGCGACAATCGTATTTAACGACTAGTTTGAAGGTGTTGCTTACATTGAGTGCAAATAGCACAAAAAACTTGCTAATTAATCCGTCATGCTAGTTTGATGTTAATTATCAATTGTTTAGTGGTTGTTATTTGAACTCAGGGTTAACATGCTACACATTGCTGCTTGTTTGGTAACAATTATTAAACACACATAACTGATTTCATGCGGAAATTTTCATTACCTTACAATTTAAACTAGGAGTTTTCCTTGTTGACGAATACACATTGTGAGATAAAGGTGCGTTAAATATTCGACAAAAATTTATGCTTCCAAAGGTGGGATTGACGGCATTTTCTGCTTTCAAAAAAATGATTACCGAGTAGATGGCTTTTATTAGGAGTTCTCATGCGGCAAATAGTGAAAATTGCCTCTGTTTTAAGTGTGGCGTTATGGATAACTGGCTGTGAACCAAAACCTGAGCAAGGACCACAGCAACGTGGCCCTATGGAAGTTGGTGCTATAACGGTTACAGCTAAGCCTCAATCGATTATGGTTGAGCTACCAGGTCGTAGTAAGGCATATCTAGAGGCCGAAGTTCGTCCACAGGTAAGCGGTATCATTATGACCCGCGGCTTTATTGAAGGTAGAGATGTTGAACAAGGTCAGTCTTTATATCAGATTGAACCATCTACATATGAAGCTGCACTCGTTAGTGCAAAAGCGGACCTTACCAGCGCTGAAGCAGCATTGGTTTCGGCTAAAGCTAAAGCGTTACGTTTTGCAAAACTAATTAAGCTGAACTCTATTAGTCAACAAGACTTTGATGAAGCTGACGCGGCTTATAAAGAGGCGATGGCACGTGTAACTGTAGCAAAAGCTGCGATTAACACAGCGTCGATTAACCTTGAATACACTAAGGTAACGGCACCGATTTCTGGCCGTATTGGTAAGTCTGATGTGACAGCTGGTGCACTTGTTACAGCTAATCAAAGCCAAACATTAGCGACAATTCAGCAGTTAGATCCAATCAATATTGATATCGCCCAGTCGAGCGCGCAGATGTTGCGTCTTAAGTCTCAACTTAAGCGTGGTCAAATTGAAGCGGCTGCAAATGCAAACGTTGAGCTAATCCTTGAAGATGGTACTCCATACCATCATACCGGTGTGCTGCAGTTTGCTGAAGTGACGGTTAATGAAAACACGGGTTCTGTAATTATTCGTGCTGAATTCCCTAACCCGGATGGCACGTTAATGCCTGGCATGTATGTGCGTGCAGTGCTTAATACGGGTACCGACCCTAAAGCGATTCTAGTGCCGCAAAAAGCCATTACTCGTAACACTAAAGGCCAAGCGGTCGCTATGGTGATCGAAGATGGCAAAGTGGCTGCACGTATTGTGACAACTGCTGAAGTGATTGATAACCAATGGCGTATTATTGACGGCTTAAAGGTTGGCGATCAGCTAATCGTTGAAGGCCTACAAAAAATTCGTCCAGGCGCGCCAGTAAAGGCGGGTCCTTTGGTCGCAGATAAGAAACCAGAAACACAACAGAAATAGGGCAGAGTTATGGCACGTTTCTTTATCGATCGCCCAATTTTTGCATGGGTGATCGCTATTATTGTGATGCTGGCGGGTGTGCTCTCAATTGTGGGCTTACCAGTATCGCAATATCCAAGCATTGCACCGCCGTCGGTAGTGATCAGTGCTGTTTATCCTGGTGCTTCGGCTAAGACGATGGAAGACTCAGTAACTCAGGTTATTGAGCAGCGAATGACAGGTATTGACCACCTTCGCTATATTACATCGACCAGTGATAGCTTTGGTAATGCGCAAATTACCTTAACGTTTAATGCTGAGGCCGATCCTGATATCGCGCAGGTACAAGTGCAGAACAAGCTACAGCTTGCAATGCCATTGTTACCGCAAGAAGTTCAGGCGCAAGGTGTTAACGTAAGTAAATCGAGTGCTGGTTTCTTGATGGTAGCGGCTTTCGTATCACAAGACGGTTCACTTGATAAAAACGATATTGCCGATTACGTAGGCTCTAACATTCAGGATCCGCTAAGCCGTGTTCCTGGTGTAGGTACTATCGAGCTATTCGGTGCGCAATATGCGATGCGTATATGGTTAGACCCATTAAAACTGACTCAATATAACCTGACAAGCCAAGACATTATCTCTTCTATTCGAGAGCAGAATGCCCAGGTGTCAGCAGGTCAGTTAGGTGGTGCTCCATCGGTTGCAGGCCAAGAACTAAACGCAACGGTATCGGCGCAAAGCCGTCTACAAAACGCTGAGCAGTTTAAAAAGATCATCATTAAAGCCGACACTTCGGGTGCGAAAGTATTTCTAGAAGACGTGGCGCGTGTTGAGCTAGGCGCTGAAAGCTATGCAGTTGAGTCGTACTTTAACGGCAAGCCTGCGGCAGGTATTGGTATTCAGTTAGCAACCGGTGCTAACGCATTGGCAACTGCTGAAGGTGTGCGTGGAAAAATCAATGAGATGAAGCCATTCTTCCCTGATGGGATGGAAGTGGTTTATCCATACGATACAACTCCATTCGTTGAGAAATCAATTGAAGGCGTTGTGCACACGCTGCTTGAAGCTGTTGTTTTAGTATTCTTGATCATGTACCTGTTCTTGCAGAACTTCCGTGCAACGCTAATCCCAACGATTGCGGTGCCAGTAGTACTACTGGGTACATTTGCTATTTTGGCCGCTGCAGGCTTCTCGATTAACACGCTAACTATGTTCGCTATGGTACTGGCAATTGGTCTTCTGGTAGATGACGCGATTGTTGTAGTAGAGAACGTTGAACGTGTTATGCAGGAGGAAGGTCTCAGTCCCATCGAGGCAACCAAGAAATCCATGGATCAAATCACTGGTGCGCTAGTGGGTATTGGTCTAACGCTTTCTGCTGTATTCGTTCCAATGGCATTTATGTCAGGTTCAACCGGTGTTATTTATCGTCAGTTCTCGATTACGATTGTGTCAGCAATGGCGCTATCGGTTATGGTGGCGATCATCCTAACTCCAGCACTTTGTGCGACCATGCTAAAGCCGATTGGCAAAGGCGAAAGCCATGCAAAAACCGGTTTCTTTGGTTGGTTCAATCGCAAGTTTGATGCATTGACTTCTCGCTATGAAGCCAGTGTTGCAGCAATGATTAAGCGTACTGGCCGTACTATGATGGTTTACCTCGCAATTACGGTTGCAGTAGGTTGGATCTTCATGCGTATGCCTACCGCATTCTTGCCAGATGAAGACCAAGGCATCTTGTTCACTCAGGCTATTTTGCCAGTGAACTCGACGCAGCAAGAAACTAAAGCTGTGCTTGAGCGTGTTACCGATTTTTACCTAACTGAAGAAGCGGCAAACGTTAAATCTGTATTTAGCGTATCGGGCTTCAGTTTCGCGGGTAATGGTCAAAACATGGGTATTGCGTTCGTTGGTCTTAAAGACTGGTCTGAACGTAGTGAACCAGGTCAAGACGTACAGTCAGTTGCTAACCGCGCCATGGGCATGTTTATGGGGATGAAAGAAGCCTTTGTATTCGCCTTTGTACCGCCAGCGGTAATTGAGTTAGGTACGGCTAACGGTTTCGACTTCTACTTGCAGGACAAGAATGGCCAAGGTCATGAAAAGCTAGTTGAAGCACGTAATATGTTGCTGGGTATGGCTGCACAGAATCCGAACCTAGTGGGCGTACGTCCTAACGGTCAGGAAGATGCACCGCTTTATCAAGTCCATATCGATCACGGTAAGCTACGTGCATTAGGCGTTGATATTGACTCAGTAAACAGCGTACTAGGTACAGCTTGGGGTGGTAATTACGTTAACGACTTTATCGACCGTGGTCGTGTGAAGAAGGTTTACGTACAAGGTGAAGCCGAATACCGTATGCAGCCAGAAGATCTCGACTCTTGGTACGTGCGTAACGACAAAGGCGAAATGGTACCTTTCTCGGCATTTGCTAGCGGCAGTTGGCAATATGGTTCGCCACGTCTAGAACGTTTCGGTGGTTTACCAGCGATGAACATCCAAGGTGGTACAGCGCCAGGTTACAGTACAGGTGCGGCAATGGATGATATCGAGGCTATGGCTAAGAAGCTTCCACCAGGATTTGGTATCGAGTGGAACGGTCTTTCTTATGAAGAACGTTTATCGGGGAACCAAGCGCCAATGCTTTATGCCTTGTCGATTGTGGTGGTATTCCTAGTACTAGCTGCACTATACGAGAGCTGGTCGGTTCCATTTGCGGTAGTACTTGTAGTACCTCTGGGTATTATCGGTGCCTTGATTGCGATGAATGGTCGTGGTTTACCTAACGACGTATTCTTCCAGGTAGGTCTACTGACCACAGTGGGCCTAGCAACAAAGAACGCCATCTTGATTGTGGAATTCGCTAAAGAGTTCTACGAGAAAGGCGCGGGACTTGTAGAAGCAACACTACATGCAGTTCGAGTGCGTTTACGTCCAATCCTGATGACGTCGCTAGCATTCGGTCTAGGTGTTGTACCACTAGCCATTAGTAGCGGTGTAGGTTCTGGTAGCCAGAACGCCATCGGTACTGCGGTACTAGGCGGTATGATGAGCTCGACCTTTATGGGGATCTTCTTTATCCCAATCTTCTTCGTGATTGTTGAGCGTATGTTCAGTAAGCGCGAGCGAGATGCAGCGAAAGTTGCTAAGGCAGAAGCTAAAGCAGCTAAAGCGAACAAATAACCTAAAGGTTACAGAGTTCACTCGCTAACACTAAAAAGCCCAGCAAATGCTGGGCTTTTTGTTATTAAAAGATAGGAGCTAGGGCCTAGGATCTAGGACGTTCGCAGGCTCACTGCTAGAACGGTGCTGCGCACCTGCGAGGAAAAGCTAACAGCTTAAAAGCTAAAGCCTACTCATAGTGCTTGGAATCTTTTGGTTGTTGCTTTTCCTAGGTCCTAGAACCTAGGACCTATCTTCTAACCCTTTCCGTCTTAGCCTTTCTAGAAGCGACAAGGTCGCGCTCTCGCAGGGCGAAGCCCGTCCTCGTCTTAGTTCTTTCCTCGGTCCTATCTTTTAAGGCATATCGAACAGCTTAGTAATAGCTCGTCGTTGTCTAATGCGCGTACCTGACACTCTGTCGTGGTCATTATGCCGTATGAAGCGCGGCCATTATTGCGTGGAATCGTGGTTGAGCCAGGGTTAAACAGCAAAACATCATCACGATATTCAGCCACTGGAATATGGCTATGACCATAGAGTAAACCATCGCCACTTTGTAGTGGTGGCAGGTTGTCTGGGTTGTAAATATGGCCATGAGTTAAGAATAAACGCATTTGTGCTAGTAATACGTGAGCGTAGCTGGCTGTGATCGGAAACTGTAGTAATGCTTGGTCGACTTCGCTGTCACAGTTACCGCGTACGGCAATGATTTTGCTACTGTAGGCATTTAATGCCTCAGCTGTCGCCACCGGATTGTAGCCGTCAGGGATGGCATTACGTGGGCCATGGTTTAGAAGGTCACCCAATAGAATAAGGTGGTTAGCGTTGGACTCGTCAAAACGAGCCAGCATGGCTTGAGTTGCCGACAGGGAACCGTGTAAATCGGAGGCAATAAAGAGTTTCATAGACTATGGCTAGAGTGATATGTCAGATCGTCAATATAGCTTTGTTTTTCTATAAAGCTAGTAAAAGATAGGTACTAGTAGCTAGGGCCTAGGACGTTCACGGGCTCACTATTAGGAGATAGGTACTAGGACGTTCGCAGGCTCACTGCTAGGACGGTGCTGCGCACCTACGAGGACGCCAACGTTTAAAGATAGGGCACTCGCAAGCTCGTTTCTAGAACGTTCGCACGCTCACTGCGAGGACGCCAACAAGTTGGCTACTAGGAAAAGATAATAGCTTAAGACCAAAGACCAAAGACCAAAGACCAAAGCTGACTTATGCCACCTGTAATCTTTTGATTGTTGTTTTCCTAGGTCCTAGAACCTCGCACCTAGGACCGATCTTTTTTATCTTTTCCTAGAAGTGACGAAGTCACGCCTCGCAGGGCGAAGCCCGACCTCGTCTTGGCTTTACCTAGAAACTAGGACCTTCTTTTAAGGCGTATAATAAGTCGCTGCACCTGGGCCTACTGGTAGGCCAATCACGAATACCCAGATAAAGAAGAAGCAGGTCCAACCGATAAAGAATACGATTGAATACGGCAGCATAGTCGCGACTAGCGTACCGATACCTAGGTTTTTCTTATACTGGGAGGCTACCGCTAAAATGAGGCCGAAGTAACTCATCATTGGCGTAATCAAGTTAGTTACAGAGTCACCTATTCGGTAAGCCGCCTGAATGGTTTCTGGTGCGTAACCCACTAGCATCAACATAGGTACGAAGATAGGTGCGTTAACAGCCCACTGAGCTGAAGCACTACCTAGCATCAAGTTGATAAAGCCACACATCATAATAAATAGCACGAATACTAACGGCCCGGTTAGGCCAACGGCATTGAGTGCATCTGCGCCAGATACCGCTAATACCGCACCTAAGTTAGTCCACTTAAAAAAAGCCACAAACTGTGAGGCAAAGAAGACTAAAACGATATACATGCCCATGCTACTCATACTGCTAGACATGGCGTTAATGACATCGGTATCGCGCTTCATGCTGCCAACTACGCGGCCGTAAACTAGACCTGGAATGGCAAAACACACAAAAATAAACGCCACAATTCCTTTAAGGAATGGCGAGCCAGCGACTAAGCCAGTTGTTTGGTTTCGAAGTGGTGCGCCTTCAGGAATAATGGTTAATGCTAGAATTGCAGACATCACCAGTACCGTCAGACCTGCGATTTTTAGGCCTTTCTTTTCAAGCGCGCTAACCGTATCCATCTTCTGTTCGCTAAGATCGATTGCTGCTTCGCTAGCGTCATATTTACCTAGCTTGGGCTCAACGATTTTCTCGGTAACAAAGGCGCCTAGGAAAGTAATTAAGAAGGTGGAAACGAACATGAAGTACCAGTTTACTTCTGGGCCAACTAAGTAGTCAGGATCGATCATTTGCGCTGCTGCTTCGGTGATCCCTGATAGTAAGGGATCGACAGTGCCCAGCAGTAAGTTAGCACTGTAACCGCCCGATACGCCGGCAAATGCCGCCGCAAGGCCTGCAAGTGGATGACGCCCTAAAGAGTGAAAAATCATCGCCGCCATTGGAATTAATACCACATAGCCTAGCTCTGATGCGGTGTTCGACACGATACCAGCAAACACCAAGGTTAGTGTGACTAAGCGCTTAGATGCGCCCATTACCAGCAAACGCATTGCAGCAGACAATAAGCCTGAGCGATCGGCAATGCCTACACCTAACAAGGCTACAAGTACGGTTCCAAGAGGAGTGAAGCCGGTAAAATTAGTCACCAAATTGGAGACTATCATCCGCAAACCTTCAGCATTCATTAAACTGACAACGTGAATAAGTCCGTCGGCACTGCGGCCTGATGCGCCCTCTGGGCGTGGATCGACAACGGTTAATTCAAAGTAACCGGCGATTCCACTAATCACTACAACTGCAGCGCAGAACATGGCAAAAAGCGTAATAGGATGAGGCAGTAAGTTACCTAGGCGTTCAACTACGTTAAGGAAGCGGACAAACCAACCACTTGGCTGATTATTAGGATCGGAAGGGACATCACCTGGTAAGGGCAGGCTGTCGCCATTGTTGGAGCTCATAGGATCTTCCTTATAATTATTATTTTGTTATTTTTATTCTACTTGTGTACGCCGAGAGTAGCTACTGATAAGCACTTCTTGTTAAGTCAATGTGGCATGATGGATAAGAAAAATTAATTAAACCTTAAATCAGCCCATTTGTTAATAACACGATAAAGCATCATCATGAGTACCAATGCGGCTTTGCAGGGTTTTTGAGGTGAAATGATACTGAGGTTTTCTATGAATTTCAGGCAAAAAAAAGGACTCATATAGGATGAGTCCAAAAGGGATTGATTAACAGTTTCCGTTGGGAGTGGGATTACTATAACTAGGGTTAGCTGTATCAAAGCTGAATGGAGAAAAGGAGTTAGATTAACAGTTGTTAACCTTGCTTCAGTCTAGTTTTAAGGTGCTGTAAGTAACTAATATAAAAATGTTAGTTGCAATTTTAAAGGCAAAAAAGGACTCATTTAAAATGAGTCCAAAAGGGATGATTGGGTTAAACGCTTACTTAAGATATGTGATTACTATAACTAGGGAATACTGTATCTAAGCTGAATCAATAATGTGCAAGATTTATCCAGAGAAGGCTGCAGAGAAGCCTGAAATAGCCTAAAAGCTCTACAAACTTATGAGTAATGATAAAGTTAATCAAAAGGGTGAATAAGTTTGCTTGTTTTAGGGGTTTTATTACTAAAAGCCTTTAGGATGAATGTTGCTTAGCTCAAAAAATCACTCAGTGAAAACTGCACTTATTTATTGATATATATAGTTAATAATTTTTGTTGTGGCTGATTTGTAAGCGCTGGCTGTATTTATATGCTGTTTAGTGTTTTTATTTAATTAGAGTACGATTAGTTGTTGTTTGATCCGGGGTTTTCTCAATATTTTGGCTATATCTTTGCTGCGCTGATTAAAAAGTAACGCAGATAATATCGGCTTAATCTGCGTTCAGGCTGGATTTAGTTTTCTAAATAAGTAACAGTATGAGAGATAAGTAAATAGGGTATGGCTTCACTGGTTTAATCGCAGAAATGTAAGCCAATACGAAGTGAGCTTTATAGAAAAATAATAAATAGGAAGCATGGATGGAAGGGTTATTGTTGGGATCGGGCTTAGTGGTGATAATTGCCTATCTTTGGTATGTCAGTTTAATCAAGAAGCGTAATGCGGGACGTGAAGCGTTATCGGGTATCGATGTTCAGCTTAAGAAGCGTGCTAACCTAGTGCCGAATATTCTTAAGATCGCACAAAAGTACATGGATCATGAGAAGTCTCTACTGACTGAAATCACCGAGTTAAGAGCTTTAGCAGCCAAAAGCTATAACGATGTCGATCCTACGGCTGTAAAGGCGCACCTTGAGGCGTCGGAAAAGCTGAATCAAAAAATGTCACAGTTGATGGTGACGGTTGAAAACTATCCTGAACTCAAGTCTGACAATACCATGCTGCAAGCCATGCAGACTTACAACGAAGTAGAGGCTCAACTGTCTGCGGCGCGTCGTTTCTATAACTCGGCAGTGTCTGAACTGAATACTGCCGTAGAGATCTTCCCAGGTTCTATCATTGCCTCTATGGCGAGTGTCAAGGTGATGCCTTTCTATGAAGCTGACGAGGGCTCTAAAGCCCCAGTCGATGCTGCCGAATATCTAAAATAGCTTAAATTTATTAGCTTAATTACCGTAATACGAGTTATTGCGGTAACGACTCGTATCTAAACTGCAAATGAGTGAATTAGCCATAATATGAATTTCTTTAGCTTCCTGTTTGGCGCAGCGATAAAGCCTATTCGTAACACTAATAATCTCGTTGCTCCTGCATCTGAGATAGATGAATTTAAGCAATATTATCGGCAGCATCTGGAGCCTCTCACCAGTAAGTTTGAAAATGCCCGAGTGGCCAGTTTAACGGCGTGCCGCCAGCGCTTGTACCTGTGCGCTGCCATCTATATTGCCATTGCAACTTTGGCATTTCTGTTTATGCCATATCTGAATACTTCCGATCCTCTGATGGTTTACCTCATAGGTTTAGTCTTGTTGGCATTGCCTTTTGTTTGGTGGGTATTTAGGCCGATTAAGCATTATAAAACCGACGTGAAGCAGAAGATTTATCCACTCATTTTTAAGTATTTTGGTCATGACTTTGTCTTTTGCAAAGAGCATAAGATGAGCCTAAGCGCACTGAAAGCCTCTAAGCTGCTGCCTTATTATGAATCTGCTAGCTTTGACGATTATGTGCAGGGCACCTACAAAAATATTGAAATTGCCATCAATGAGTTGCAGCTAACTAAACAGGTAAGGCGTGACAAGTCGACCGACACTGTGACCGTGTTTAAAGGGGTGATGATTGAGCTCAGTAGCCATAAAGACTTTCGTGGCCATACTGTAGTCGTTAAGACCCGCGGTGGCTTGGTTAACTTCTTATCGGATTCCTTTAAGGGGCTAGAGCGGGTGAAGCTCGAAGATCCTATTTTTGAGAAGCAGTTTGATGTATTTTCTACCGATCAAATTGAAGCGCGCTATTTGCTAACTGTGACTTTTATGGAGCGACTGCAGGAGCTGTCAGCCAGTTTTGGCAATAAGATACAGTGTGCTTTCTATCGTAATAAGTTGCTGATCATGCTTGGTAGCAAAGATAATCGCTTTGAGATGGCGTCGATATTTAAGCCGGCGACATTTGAGTATGAATTTAGTCAGATAAACAAAGAGATGAAGCAGTTATTTGCTATCGTTGATGTATTGCAATTGGAGCGTTCGACTGGATTATGATTAAGCAAGGAATGTTGTTCAGTTTGCTATATATCTCAGTGGCAGCAGCCGCAGATACAGGGAAGCCTCATTTTGTTGCCAAGCCGTCAAATAAGAGTGTGCTGGGTAAAACGGCCTCCAATAATGTAGGGCACAAGCCTTCTCAAGGCTCTGCAGTCGTTTCTGGGCAAGGTGAAAAGGTGTATCACTACATCACTGCTGACGGGGGGCTCGCTTTTTCCGACTCAGCCCCAGAGCAAGGACATTATCAGGTACTTCTTTTTGATTGTTATGCCTGTAAACCGCAGTCTAATATTAACTGGAGCGCTATACCGCTATTTACCTCCCAATATCAGCAGCAAATTGCCATGGCAGCACGAGAGTACCGCATAGAGGCGGCACTCATTCGAGCGGTTATTCATGCAGAATCAGCTTTTAAGCCTAAGGCGGTTTCTAAGACTGGTGCGCAAGGGTTAATGCAACTGATGCCCGCCACGGCTAATGAGCTGGGGGTGAGTGATGCTTTTCACCCAGAGCAAAATATTCTGGCGGGTAGTCGATATCTAGCCCAGCTATTAAAACGTTTTAATGGCGATATTGTCTTGGCCTGCGCCGCTTATAACGCCGGAGCATCAAGGGTGGACCAATATAATGGCGTCCCACCTTTTGCAGAGACCCAAGCCTATGTAGAACGAGTGCAGATCTTGCTAAAACGTTACCGCAAGGCTTGAAGGCTTGAAGTCTTAACTCACGAGCGCCGTAGTAATGGCTGCATCGCTCGTTAGCTGTTTATCTTGCTGCTCTGTCGACTGTTTTTTTCTCGACTGCACATCAAGCCATACCATAGGCACTACGATAAGGCACAGTGCGATGTTGGAGAGTGGCATCGCCATCCACACACCTTCTACTCCCATAACCTTAGGTAGAAAATAGAGGAATGGTAGCTGAATTAGCATATTGCCGCAGGCGATGACCAGCGCCTTCACACCTTGATTCGTCGCCATAAAGTACACCGACGAAAGCGCAATAAAACCATCTAACGGCATAGCAAACAGATGCATTTTGATACCATCAATTGCGGTGGCAATTAGCAAGGGATCATCGTTATTAAACAGTCCGACCATGGTTTCTGGTAATAGATTCAGCAGTAGTACCCAGCAGGTCCCTGCAATCAAAGTCACCTTTACCGACAGCTTAAGCATCTTGTTAATGTTTTTATGCTGCTCTGCGCCATAGTAATAGCTCACAGGTGGTTGCATACCTTCGGCCACACCTTCAGCAACTAAGTAATACAGCACCATTAAGTAGCCAACAATGGCGAAGGCGCCAACGGTAAGCGGCGTACCATATTCGGTGAATAATCGGTTATGCAGGGCAAATACAAAGCTAGTGTACAAATACATAAATAAGCTTGAAGAGCCTAACAGCACGATTTGCTTGCCAAAGGCAGCGTTAAACCAGCTAAATTTTGCTGACCAGTTAATGCTGCTTAATCGAGAACAAAAGTAAAAAAGGCCTAAAAGACAGACAACCGCCTGTGCACTAATGGTGGCAATTGAAGCGCCCAATAATCCAAAGTTAAATACACCAATTAACAAGTAATCGAGCAAAATATTGATACATGCGCCCAGTACCATCAATCCTGTGGCAATGTTTGGGCTTTCATCATTTCTGATAAGCAAAGGGATAGCTGAAGCTATTACAGTAATTGCAGTGCCCCAGGTAAACACGCCGATATAATCTTGCGCCATCACTAAGGTGTTGCCCGCACCGCCTTGAGCGATAAGAAAGAAGTCACTGAATACTGATAAAATCGCAGTCGATACGCCAGCTAAGGCAAGCATGATGACTAAGCTACTGGTTAGAATCGTCGCGGCAGCGCGGGTGTCACCTTTACCGCGTTGAATCGACAATAAGCTGCCACTACCCATGCCCACCATGATGCCGAAACCCACCATAAAGTAGATCACTGGCCAGGCCATATTTATAGCCGCGAGCCCCTCGAAACCTATGTAATGACCAATGAAAATACCGTCAACGATTTGGTATAAACCGTTAACCAGCATGGCTGCAATGGCTGGCAAGGTATAACGCCAGAATGTACGGCTAATTGACTGAGCCTGAGTGTTTTCGATGCTTGGATCTAACATGGGAATATCAATATTGAACAATAAAGCTGGGCAAGTTACTCTGTATTTAAGATTGAATAAAGTTGGTTGATATCTGTTTTTGAGATAGGTGTTGAGCGGGTATTTAAATAGGCTGAGTATGAATTGGACAATTGATGAGCTTAACGCCTTTGTAAATTCGGTAAAGCTAGGCTCGTTTTCTGCGGCGGCGCGCAAAATGGGTAAAGCGCAGTCACGTATTAGTACTGCAATTAGTAACTTAGAGGCTGGCTTAGGCTTTGAGCTGTTTGACCGCAGCGCAAGGCTTCCAGTGCTCACTACGCTTGGCGAAGAGATGTTTATTGAGGCGCAGTCAGTTCTGGCTCAGTGCCAACGCCTTAATGCGCGGGCGATGACAATAACCTCGGGTGAGGAGATAAGCCTTACCGTAGCTATGGATGAAGCGGTACCTGTTACCGCTTTTGAGGCGCTGTTTCAGCGTATATCGACTCAATATCCATTGCTTAAACTCACTATTATCAATGGCTCCCAAGAGGATATTGCAGCATGGGTGGATGCAGGGCGCGCAGATATAGGCATTTTATTCCACACCTCGACATTACTACCTGACTCGCTCGATTTTATGTCAATAGGCCAGTTCAAGCAGAGCTTAGTCGTAGCGCCGACTCATGCATTAGCGTCTAACCCTGCGCCAACCTTAGAGGAGTTAATGCAATACCGGCAGCTGGCCATTTGCGATATTACTGGCCAGTCGCAAATACCGCCTTTGTCGGCAAATTATTGGTATATCGACAGCTACTATTACATCGTCGCTCTGGTGTTGCAGGGCGTAGGCTGGGCATTAGTGCCTGAGCATGTGGCTAAATCAGAATGGTACATTGAAGATTTAAAAGAGCTTTCAAGCGAGTATATTACCGAGCCATTACTGGTGGAGATGGGCGTGGTGAATCGCCGCGATAAACAAATAGGCCCAGTGATGCACTGGCTATTTGATGAGTTGCATTCGGTGTTGCAATGATAATAAAGAAGGTACTAGGGCGTTCGCAGGCTCACTGCTAGGACGGTGCTACGCACCTACGAGGACGCCAACAAGTTGGCTACTAGGAAAAGCTTAAAGATAACAGCTCTACATCTTTTTGCTTTACCGTCTTAGCTTTCCCTAGGACCTCGAATCTATCTTAGCTTTTCCTAGAAGTGACGCAGTCACGCTCTCGCAGGGCGAAGCCCGTCCTCGTCTTAGTTTTTATTCGAACCTAGAATCTAATCACTGCAAAGTGTTAATGTTTGATAATGCAGTCATTAAAAAGGGAAGCTATGAAACGGAATTCGTTTGTGTTGTTGATTTTACTGGTGTTAAACAGTGCAGGGTGTTCATCAAACTCAGTGGCAAATGCTGGCTGTGATTTTGTCAGTGGCGCACATGGTAATGCGGAGCAAAGAGAACAGCGACAAGTGATTGGTGGCAGTTCGGAAGCATCAGCGAATAATAGAGATACTGAGGTGGGGATCATCAATGCCATTTTGGGCGTGTTTACACGTCAGGTTAACGATGATGAAGAGTGTTTATAGGCATCAGGTACTAGGGCGTTCGCAGGCTCACTGCTAGGACGGTGCTACGCACCTACGAGGACGCCAACATTTAAGATAGGGCACTCGCAAGCTCGTTTCTAGGACGTTCGCAGGCTCACTTATAAAAAAGGTACTAGGACGGTGCTACGCACCTGCGAGGACGCTTCGCTGCTAGAGCGGACTTCGTCCTGCTATACAAGCAAAAACAGGCACATTGTTATCTTTTACTTTTTTGCTTTTCCGGCCTTACCCGGCTGTAACCGTCTTAGTTTTTCCTACGGCCTAGGACCTCGAACCTTTCTTAGCTTTTCCTAGAAGTGACGAAGTCACGTCTCGCAGGGCGAAGCCCGACCTCGTCTCAGCTTTTTCTTTATTCCGGCACTTCCTGCTTAACGGTTGTCTTGCCACCGTTATGGCCGATGCGGCGCTCTAAATAATCTAGCATCTCTTTGGCGGTAGTATCTAGCTGCCATGGTGGGTTGATTATCCACAGGCCTGCTGCTGTCATACCGAATTCATTGCTATCAGGCTTGATTGCTTGCTCGATACGTAACTGGTTTTTAATGCCGCTTTCAGCTAATAATTTAAGCATGCCTTCAGTTTGGTCGCGATCAACAACCGGATACCACAGCATAAATACGCCGGTAGAAAAACGCTTATGCGCTTTAATAATCGCTTTGGCTACATCTTGGTAGTCTGTTTTGATTTCGTAACTTGGGTCAATCAAAACCACGCCGCGACGCTCAAGCGGTGGTACGGCTGCAATTAGGCCTTTAAGACCATCGCCCTTGATAACGCGTACAGCGCGATCGCCGCTAAACTGCTCGTCCAAGGTTAAAAAGTCGGTGCCGTGTAGCTCGTGTAATACCATGCGGTCTTTCTCACGCATGTTCATATCAACAAAAGCAGGTGAGCCTGGGTAGAACTCTAACTCTTGTTTGCCCTGATTGAAGTGTTTTACATCTTCAATGTACTGCACTAAAGATTCTGGTAAGTCGGTTCTTTCCCATAGTCTGGCTACGCCATCTAGGTATTCGCCGGTTTTCTTTGAAAACTCGTCAGTTAACGCATAACCGCCAGCACCTGCATGGGTGTCGATATAAGCCATTGGCTTATCTTTTTTGTGCATGAGTTTAAGCACTTGTAGCAAAATTGCGTGCTTGAGAACATCGGCATAATTGCCTGCGTGGTAGCCGTGACGATAACTTAACATTGCGTTTAAAACCAAAGATGGAAAGAACGCTGATTATATACCCAAACCGTACGGATGTGCAGAACTCAGTGCTAATCGAGAGGCGGGAAAGCAGCCAAAGCGGTTATTTGACTGCAGGTTAGCGCAAATAGCCGCTTACAACTTAAGGGTTTGCCGCTGCATCCACATAATATTGTCATTTACTAACGGCAGTTGCCAAATGGCGGTGCCATCGTCTTGATAGACGCGGTAGAAGCTTAACTGTTCTTGGGTTAAATGCTGTTTTCTTAGGGCCAAATAGATGATTTGCGCGGTATCAGACAATGCATTAGGCGATGAAAGGCTGGTTTTACTGACTTCAATATCAAACCGCTCAACTCTGCGCTGCTGCCACTTTTCAGTTGTTCGCTTAAATTGACCACGGATCTCGTAACGGATCGGTGTGGTGTAGCAGTCTTCATCTGTGATGCAGGCTGCGAAGTAAAATATGCCGCTATCAGGTGCTAGATCAACCAGTGAAATACGTATGTCGCTGCGAACTAAGCGGTGATCATCAATCGAGAAGTACAGATCGCCATGATAAATCTGCTCTTTTAAATCGCCTTGATGCTTTTTAAGCTCTGGTAGGTCTAACTTGTTATAGGTCTTCTGCTCCATCCTGATCTTAGTGGTTAGAAAATCAGATAACTCTAGTTGGCTACCATGTGCGGTTTCGCTACTGATATTGATCAGCTGGTTGCCGCTGCATTGATCTTGTTGGTAGTCAGGGCAAATAGCAAAGCTGTCCATCTTGTCGCTAAGCAGTGCAAAGCTACTAAAACTAGTGAATGGCGCTTGCCAATTGGGTTCGTTACTTATTTGGTTAGCAAGGCGTTTATTAGCTATGTCGGCCGACAACTGCACTTGGTCGGCGGCTGTAAACACTCGGACATTGCCACTGACGTTACTGAGTTTACTGTGTACTAAGTTCTCGTTATAAGGCGCTTGATGATGGTTAAGATAAGCGTAACTGAGCAAGATAACGGAGGCGATAACCGCTATGGCAAATAGCAGTGCCGCTGTTGGCTTTTTAAAGCGATGGTTACTTTGGTTTTGCGTTGCAAGGTGCAGCACATAGCCGTGCCTTGGAATGGTTTTTAGCTCGACTTCTGGATAGTTAACTAGCTTTTTTCTGAGCACGCTAATGCACTGTTGTAGTGACGATGCTGAAACGACTCTGTCGTGCCAGCCAGCTTCTAGTAGGGCTTCTCGGGTAATTAGGGTGCCTTGATGCTTGAGCATCAGTTGTAGCACCGCAGTCTCGGCGAAGCTGAGTTCGATACGTGACGAGTCTTCAGCATCAAATAGATGTTGCTGAACCACGTTTAAGCTTAGCGTTGACGTTAGTTGCACTGGCATTCTCTAATAAAACAGATATCAAATTGAGTATATTCTGAGGTTCATTGTGGTGGAAATCTAAGCCTGTAAACTTTGATCGACTTCCTGATTTATGGCGACCTTGCAGGCTAGCTCAACTATTGTTGCGGCGTGAGAAAGTCCATTTATTCATAAAAACACTTAATTTAGGTAAGCTCTTTTACGGATTAATAGTGGCGTAATTTTTATGGGTACAAAAGTTGCAGCCCAACGTAAAACGTTGGGCTGCTTGATATCTTTTGCAGGGACATCAATTACTTTTGGGTTGTACCTTAAAGGTTATGTACCTGTTTAAGGTTGTCTAGTGAGTGACAAACGGCGCACGCTTCAACTTGTAGCTCGTTGGCAGCAACGCCAAATCGACCACCGTTTTGCTCCATATGGGCGCGTACGGCTTTGTTGATTACCATCTTACCGTTAGCGTCTTCTTGCTTAGCATGACAAGCGTAACAAGTTGCCGAAACAGGTGAAGTGTAGGCATCAACCGTGATATCGGTTGCTGGGTGAGCACGTGAATCTGGATCGTAGTCCAAGTCTAGTGCTAATGGGCGACCAACAGCGGTTAAACGGTCAACGCCAAAGGTGTCACCTTCGTGACAGCGGTAACAGTTTGCTTTGTCTGCTGGGAACTCGATATTACGCACACCATTTTCACGGTCTTGAGTGGCACGTTGATTAGTGTGCAGTGAGTGCATCCATACCTTGTGATCTGGGTGACTTACGGTTAACTGCTCAACATAATCCCAGTCGCTTGGTTTAGTGTGCATTTCACGAATAGCCTGAGTCGGTGGCGTGTTCGGGTTATGGCATGCCAGACATGGGTCAACGATATCAGCGGTAGAGCTTAAGAAACCTGGCTTGCCGCCTGGCATCATAGCGCGCTCTTCAAACGGACGAATATGTTCGCCTAACTCATCATGGTCGTGACCAGAGAAACAAGTGGTATCGGCCAGCTCTTTGTTGATCTCTGTTTTGCGGCTATGGCAGCTACGACAAGCTAGCTCAGTGTTATCGTTAAACTCATCGTAACCGTGGCATGTACCACAAGTTTTGTTGCTCACAATTACAGGGCGCTTAGCTTCTGGTGCATCGGTTAGGCCATTTTTATCAAAGAACCAACGCTTGTTCGCTTCTGCATTTTTAGTGTGACCGGCTTGGTCACAGCTCACTAAGTTTTGTGCGCTATCGAAGCAGTAAATAAAGCGGTTAGTGATAAAGCCTGCATCATCAATTAAGTCGCCTGAGATAGCGTCTTGAGTAACAATTGGGCCCATTAGGTAAGTAAACACATTGTCTTGTGAGCCATGTAGCGGTGTACGCTCACGTTCGCCAGCTGGTGTGTTAACACTGCCATCTTGAGTAATGTCTTTCTTGTTACTCTTAACGAAAATGCTGTAACCACGGCTGGTGGTGAAGTCGACTGAGGTGCCCCAGTTAACATATAGCTGTAGGTTCTTAATCCAATCAGCATCGGCAGGGTTGTTGTTAGCCACGCTAATGCGCTCGCCTTGGCGATCGATTAGTGCAAAGCTGATTTCAGCATAATGCTCACCGTCTTGCTCAACAAGCTTGGCGGTTTCTAAGCTAACGTTAACGATGTTGCGCTCATCTTCAGCAACGGCTTTTTCTGACTTACTTAAATGTACCTCATAAGTATTTTCTGGCGAGTGACAGGTCAAACAGCTGCCATTATCTGGTTGAGTACTGTGGTCGTAAACTGGGTTGGTTGTCATGTCGTGACAGCTAGAGCAGGTTTCACGGGTCGGTACTAAATTCCAGTTCGTGGCTTGCAGCTCAGTTTCGCTCACTTCTTTAGCATGACAGCTAGCACAGTTGCCTAGTGCTTGTGGGGTAATGCCAATATGCGCGGTATGTGCTAATACAGGCCAAACCATAGCTGGGTTGTCCATATTGTTGCTAGTGTGGCAACTTGCGCAGTTTTCAATGTTAGCGCCGCCGTGTTTAATTGAGGCGATATCATCATGACAGCTTAAACATGAGCTACCGTCGATGATGCCGCGGTTATCAGTGACTTCGCTGCCATCAACTTTAAAGTCAGAGGTAACTTCAGTTGCTGGAACATTATCGGTTGCTAGTACGCTAAATAGTACGCGTTGGGTAAAGTCGCCGTTATGGCTTACGCCGCCCATAGATAGTGGGGCATTCATGGTGTAGCGGTAGCTACCGTCCATATTGTCAACTAAGGTACCTTCGCAGCCTTTAGCTGGAGAACAGGTTTCACCTGCTAGCTTTTGCCATTGTGAACGCTCGCCTTCAATTTGCGGCAATAGCTGCGCAGCATTGACTTTAATCGCGGCAATTTTGATTACCGGAATAGCCAGTTCGTTCTCGGCGCTGAAGTCGATACTCAGCACATTATCGGTAATAGCGGTGTTTGTTAGCGTTAGTGTCAGCACTTCAGCTTGAGTGGTGGTATTGCCGCCTGGTTGGCCATCTTCGCCGTCTTTACCATCATCACCAGAACAGGCTGTCATGCCCATTGAGCATGCAGCAAGAAGCGTGGCATAGCACAGCTTTTTATTAAAGGTTTTTGGAGTCATCATCATTTTTACCCTGCTTATTTTCTTTTTAGAGCCAGTTGATTTATCAATGGCGCAAAAAGTGTGCCTGATGCAGATTGACTAGGATGTGAACAAATACCTATTTATAGTTATCTTGAAGGTTTTTAGGTGCTTTTCAGTTGATTTGAGCCGTTTTGAGGAGTTTTGAGGTGCATAATTGTTCAAAATACCTCTGAAATCACTGTTAGAGGTTAAAGTGGTAGATATAGTTTCCGCATGTGTAGTGGTATCATCACAGTGTCAGTATTTCTAACTAGAGCCTAATTGTGACCAGCATTTTCTTTAATCGCCATTACCCAACAATCGAATCCGCCAGTGAACGCTGGGGGCTTGTTTACGATCCCGATGCAGAATTTGAATTGGTATTTGAAGACGATGTACTGACATTAATCAAACGTGATGAGCCTAAATTAAAAGGCATTTCGGTAGACTTTGTGTCTGGCGCAGTGGCCCATCGGCGCAAATTTGGTGGTGGTCGTGGTCAATCAATCGCTAAAGCGGTCGGCCTTAAGCAAGGTGTTATGCCTACCGTGGTTGATGGTACAGCGGGTCTAGGACGCGATGCATTTGTACTGGCAAGCTTGGGCTGTAAAGTGCTGATGGTTGAGCGTCATCCTATTGTGGCTGCACTATTAGAAGATGGCTTGCGCCGCGCCTATGAAGATGCTGAAATTGGCGATTGGATGCGTGAGCGTATGAGTTTGTTTCATGGCTCAAGTATTGATTCGTTAGCTGATGCTGCTAAAGCGTCAAATACCGAAGTGGATGTGGTGTATCTCGACCCTATGTATCCGCATCGTGAAAAATCCGCGTTAGTGAAAAAAGAGATGCGTGTGTTTCAGTCTTTAGTTGGCGCCGATCTTGATGCTGACGGCCTATTAGCACCGGCTATGGCACTCGCCACAAAGCGCGTCGTGGTTAAGCGCCCTGATTATGCCGACGACTTAGATGGCGCAAAACCTAGCATGGTGATCGCTACTAAGAAAAACCGCTTCGATGTATATGTGAAAGCGGCGATGACGGCTTAGTTTAGATGAAATAAAGCGTAACGTTTTGGCATTTGATAACACTCGAATCTGCCAATTTCCGTAAAGATTGCCTCTTGTTAGATTAGCTAATAAGGGGCTTTTTATTGTCAGGTCATTCATGCGCTAGATAACAGTTAAGCATTATTGTTTAGCTGACACTATGAGAACATAAAAAATAATGCTTATATTCAAAGCACTTGAGTCTGCAGCAGAAGCAATACAGCAAGCGGCGGGATTAATGTGAGAAGAATAAGTGAACAGAACGGCTAGTATTCAAGACGCAGTATTAACACCATTTACTCGAAGTATTTATCAAAAAGCATCCCTAGTTATCGGTTTAGGGTTACTGATTTGCTCTTGCTTTTATGATGCTCAGTCTTTCTCGATAGTGTTGACTGGTTTAGTCACGGTTTACGTTATTGTCAGTTTTGCTTTTAAACCTAAGCTACGCCAGCATATTTACCTTAAAGATGGTTCATTACGGGTATCAAAGTCGGCGCGAATGTCTGGCCTTGATAAATGGGTCTTTGGTTTTTCGATAGCGATTGCCGCTGTGAGCAATATCTATGCTTTGGCGAATATCACCATGGTAATGGTTGGTGTTGTGGCATATCAAATATGCCTATCTGTATTGGTTTACAGACGGTTGCATGGCCAAGATGAGTTTGTTTTACCCTTGGCTGAGAAGTATTTTCTGCTCGAGAACAAGCAGTCTAAGTGTTTGCTACTGCAAAGGTTTGATATCTATTTAGTAAAACAGCCCGCTGAAATATTACCGCAGCCTGCAGCTGGAGAAGTGGAGCAAAACGAAGCTAAACAGCGGGAACTTGTGTTTGTTGGCACTATCTATCTAGAAGAAGACCCATTCGAAGGTGATGATGCAAAGGCTATCATTACACAGCTAAATAAGCATTTGCCGATGACGCCGGGATACACTATGACTAAAAAGTCGTGGCGTGATGGTATCAAGTCATTTTGCTTTGGACTTGCTGGCCTATACGTTTACGTTTTTTGGCTGCCTAGCTTGTTTAAGTTTATGTTTCCGATAGGCCGTTATCGGAGCAAATTCGGTGATGTCATTTATCGAACTGAATCTATGTCAGATTGGGGAGTGATCTTTATGATGGTCATTATGTTTATCATGCTCGCTTTACCTTGTTTGGCTTATGTATTTTGCTTTTATAGTGAGGTTAAATCTCGCTCCTTTAAGGCGGTTTGTGTAACTAAAGAGGAGCTTTGGTTGTTAACTCCGGGCGTAAATGGTCACGATTCGAGAAAGATATTACGCGCTGAAATGGCTCACATCAGCTGGGCTGATGTTCAAGCAGGGGCGGAAGATGTAGGCCCACCGCGTTTATATATCGACGGTGATATAAAGCTGATTGGAGTGGATACTAATCTCATATCATTAAGCGGTTGGGCGTGGGGAGGGCGATTCATTCTCAATCATTTAGTGAAACTAGGGCTGCCAGTGAGATTAGTACGGCAAGATAATCAGCTAAGAGTCGAGTAGCCAAGTACATTTATGGGCCTGATCACTCAAGGCTTTGTTTACTTATGGTTTTTCAATCGAAAAAATTAAGGAAAGCCTAGCTGTTTAGCTAGGCTTTGTTGTTTCTGCGCTTGGTAAAATACAGCAGCTAGTAACAGTCGTTAGTATAAGTACAGTACTGAAGCTAAACCTAAGAAGCAGAAGAAGCCCACTACGTCAGTAACCGTGGTTAATATCACGGAGCCTGACAGCGCAGCGTCTTGATTCATCTTTTGCAAGATCATCGGCACCATGACACCGGCAATGGCCGCCACCGCCATATTAATCAAAATGGCTGCACCGATTACGGTGCCGATAATCGGATCACTAAACCACCATCCGGCAATCAAACCAATTACGATAGCCCACAACACGCCATTTAATATGCCTATGCCAAGTTCGTTCTTGAGTAGTGATATGACGTTACCCGAGGAGATCTGTCCCATGGCCATGCCGCGGATCATCAAGGTGAGTGACTGACTACCTGCGATGCCACCCATGGACGCTACAATTGGCATCAGAACCGCCAGAGCGACCACTTTTTCAAGCACATTTTCAAACAAGCCAATGGTGGCCGAGGCTAAAAAGGCAGTGAGTAAGTTAATCCCCAGCCAGACAGCACGGCGACGAGCACCTACGGTAATAGGCGCGAACAAATCGTCGTCCTCGTCCATACCCGCGGTAGCCATTAACTGGGCTTCATAATGTTCACGCACCAGAGCGGTGGCGGTGCGCAGCGTCATACGGCCAATCATGATGCCGTTGGCATCAACAACCGCAATTTCTAATTCGTTACTGTGCTCAATCGCTTCAGCGGCTTCAATCAAGCTAGAATCAGCAAGAATTGAGCGACTGTCTTCCCAGAGTAAGCTTTCTAAAGTGCTTTCGGGCGCGGCGCGAAATACATCGTGGCGGCGTACACTACCAATATATTTATCGTCATCATCGAGCAAAAATACATGGTCATTACAGTCGAGTTTGATCCGGCGGAAAAAACGCTGGGCTTGTGACACGGTAGAAGTCAGATTTAGCGCTAAGAATTGATGCTCAGCATAACGGCCAATCTCATTTTCAGAGTATTGGTCATAGCGATCATAGTGCTGACGTTGGCGCTCGCCCATTTGTGACAGTGCGCGCTCGGTCATCGCGTCAGATAAAGTGTCACTCCACTCAATCAAGTCTTCAGGTGAAATCTGCGAGAATAATAGGTCGAGTTCAGGTTCCGGCATCTCATCTAGAATGCCGTTACGCGGATCGGCGCGCATCAAGTCTAGTACAGCAATGCGCTCGTCAGTATCAACCTGCAACCAACGCTCGTAACGCTCATCTAGCGGTAATGATTCTAGCAATAGCGCGACGGTACCAGACTCTGCCTCTTCTAGCATCTCATCGAAAAGCTCAGCTTGCTCTTCACCTTCTGCATTAGTCAGTTGCTCAACCGATTGGCTCACTTCAACCATAGATAACTCAGGCGCTTCATATTCTGACTCGCTTGGTTGTTGGTTGTTATCGATAGGGAGTTCATCTTTTGGCAATGACATGATTATCTGACCTTAAACAGAGGCTTAAAAAGTGCGCAACTATATTGATTAAATCGTTAACTCGCAATGAGTTTTATAGAGTTAAAACTAAAGTCTAGCTAATGCCAATAATAGCATTTTGCAGTGTTGATGTGGTAGAGCTGGGTTGAAAGGGAACATATGGTTTAGTGTTATTCCAAATTCATAGGCTAGGGTGGAGGTTAATGTCGCTATACCCCTGCTTCCTATCAGTGTTTATTTGGTGTTAATTCAACTAGGATTAGGCAACTGTTTTCAACTTAGCTATATAAAGAAGGGATAATCTGATGATTGAACAAGGCCAAAAACTACCTGCAGGCACACTCGCTGAGCTGACTAAAGATGGCATGGTTAACCATGATGTCGCTGAGCTATTTACCGCTAAGAAAGTGGTACTGTTTGCTGTGCCGGGTGCATTTACACCAACTTGCTCTGAAGCACATCTGCCAGGTTTTATCGTATTCGCTGATCAACTTAAAGCTAAGGGCGTAGACTTGATAGCTTGTGTTTCGGTAAACGACGCTTTTGTGATGAAAGCTTGGGGTGAAACTCAAAATGCAGCTGAGCTAATGATGTTAGCTGACGGTGATGCCAGCTTTACTAAAGCGCTGGGACTAGAGATGGACACAGCTGCATTTGGTGGAGTGCGCTCTCAGCGTTATGCCATGGTGGTAGATAATGGTGTAGTGACGACGCTAAATATTGAAGCGCCGAAATCTTTTGAGGTGAGCACGGCTGAAGCGATTTTAGCAGCACTTTAAGTAGGACTGCTTTAAGTAAAAGAGGGCCGCATGGCTCTTTTTTATTAAGCAGCTTTAATCCCTAAGCTTATCTCTATACTATCAACACTTTGTTGCACTTCCTGTGCAATGATTTCACTTTGATCTGATGCTGCCTTGGCGTGATTTTTAAGGCTTATCATCGCAGTGGCAAAGTCATCTAAATGTCGGACTTGCTGTTGAGTATGTTGGGCGCCTTGTTGAGCGGTAATCGCCATTTCACTGGCTTGTGTCTGCACGCTTTGGGCGACTTGCCATAGGCTGTTGGCGCGGGATTTCTGTACTTGGGTAGCATCTTTAATCCCTTCCACTCTGGAGTCTAAGTCGTTGTTGGCTTGAGTGAGTTGATTGAGTATATCCATAATCTCTTGCAGAGATACTTGAGTGCGCTGTGAAAGGTTGCGCACCTCCTCTGCCACCACGGCAAACCCTCGCCCCTGTTCTCCCGCTCTGGCCGCTTCGATAGCTGCATTTAGTGCCAGTAGATTCGTTTGTTCGGCAATATTTCCGATAACATCGATGATTTGTGACACATCGGCAACTGAGGTCGATAGACTGGTTAAGGCTTGATGACAATGGTCTACGGCAGAGCGAGTCTCGTCGGTCGCATCGAGAACTGCCTGGGCTTCTTGTTGGCTCTGCTGCATCTGCAGTTGCGTTTGCAGAGCGCTTTGTTCAACTTTCTCAGAGGTGTCACATACTTCTTTGGCTAAGGAGCGGATGTGCTCAGTCTGCTGCTGCGCGGTTAGCACGACTTGCTGAGTTTGCTCTGTGCTTGCAGAAATATGACCAATGCGATTCACTAGTTGGCTCAGCGAGTCAGAAACTTGTGTCATCTGTTGTCGTTGTAACTCATCTTCTTTTTCAAAACGATTGAGTAGCTGATTAAAATAATTGGCTATTTGCCCTGTTTCGCAGCGCCTGAGAATAGGGATACGTTCACGACTGTTTGATTCGGTGAGTTTATGAAATGCTCTGTTAAGTTGCTTGAGCGGATTAACTACCCATTGCTGTAATAAAATGAGGTAAGTGGCGGCAAAAATAATTAAGATGGTAACCATGGTGTAGATGGCAAACATCAATCCCTGTTTCAGGAGTACATTCTGCTCTTGCTGCTGAGCACCTAGGGCTAATAACTGTTGCTCTATAACGCTAACATCTTGAATTAATGATAGTTGTGATTGTTGGTTCTCAATGATCAGCGCGTGAGTATTATCGATCTCTTTACTGTAGCGTTTACTTAGGCTAAGGAGTTCCGCTCGCGCATCTTCACCTATCTCTATGGTTTCTGGTTCATCTTCGCCAAGGGCAAACTCATCTGCTTCAAGTACCTCATAGATACCAATTAATGCAAGGGAGTCGAGCTGAGCATTCCATTCTTCTAATTCTGCTATTTGACTCTTTAATATGGACTTGAGCCGTTGCTCTTTGCCGACAAGGTAACCGTCACTTATCTGTGACAAGCTATAGACTAGCGGAGGTAACACTCTGGTTAACCTTAAGTATTGATCAGCGAGTGCAGGGTGTTCGCCTAAGCCTATAATGGCGTAATCGGCTAAACGAGCGTTGTAATCTAACATCTCTGATTCGGCGTGAGATAATAGCTGCCTCGGGTTGCCTGCTAACTTTCCAGCCGCTCGATACTCACCATCTAATGCTTGGGTAAAAGTTCCGACCACTTGCTGTAGATGTTTGGTTTTTAAATCGGCTAGTGAGGCTATTTGCTCCTGCATATGCTCAAGTTTAACTTTGGCAGCCTTAAGCTTACTGCTGTCTCCGCTGGATAAATAGCTATCGAGTTCACGCCTTATCTCGACTAAAAAACTCTGTTGGATCTGTTGCAGTTGTAGGGTCTGTTGCTCGATGGTCTGGCGCTTGTCGTTGCTCCAGAACACGACTGAGGCCAGTAACGCCGCAATCAATAACAGTGTAATTGAGGCCGAAAGGGAGAGAGTTGAGATTTTCATCTTACACGCCAAATACTTGAGATGGCGCTAGAGTATGGCTTTTTCGTTACACTAAAATTACAGCTAAGCCCTTAATTGAAATGACTTGAACAAAACTCATTCAGGGGATAACTATTCAATCGGTAACCAAACTTGAGCATGTAATCCACCTTCGCTGCGATTGGTGAGGATCACCTTGCCTTGGTGCCTATCGACAATACGTTTGATAATGGCAAGCCCTAAGCCTGAACCGACACTGCCGCGAGCGGTATCGCCTTGGGTAAAAGGTTGGAACAGTTTTGGGATCTGTTCTTCGTCAATCCCTGGGCCATTATCTTCAACACTAAAACCAACATACTTGCCGTTAAATTGTGAATTAATGCGTACCCATCCATTACCGTAGCGGTAGGCATTTTCGACTAGATTGCTGAGTACGCGTTTAACGGCGATGCCCTGCATCGGCACGCTTGGGCATTCAGTGAGCTCTGAATCAATGTTGCCTTCGCGGTTAGACTCAGCTTGAATCACGTCTTGAATTAAATCGTTGATCTGCTCGAGTTCGCGGGTGCCTTCTTGATCTTGCCTGATATAAGAGATGAACTGATTGATGATGGCGTCCATATCTTCAATATCGCTGACTATGCCATCTTTCAGATATTGATCTTCATCGACCATCATCTCTGATGCGAGTCGGATGCGTGTAAGAGGGGTGCGAAGATCGTGGGAGATCCCGGCCATCAACAGGGCTCTATCTTGCTCCAGTTGTTTCATGCTGTGAGACATCTGGTTAAAGGTGTTGGTCACCTCGACAATTTCTGTCGAGCCACTTAATGGCAGCGGTTTAGGGTAGTCACCACGAGATACGGCAATGGCAGCTTTTTGTAATCGCCTTAGCGGGCGGTTTTGCTGGCGGGCAAACCACCATCCACCGGCCACACTTAACGCGCCAATAACCATTAAATATAACGTCAGCGGTGAAAGATTTTTTTCGTTGAGGCCTGTTAATGGCACTTTAATCCAGATTGATGGTGCCTGAGGTGGGCGGATCCAGATCTCAAACTCTTCACCTTGAGCGATTCGGACCTCGGCTTCGCCACCTAAGTATTCAGACATTTGCGAAGATAAAAAATTGTAGTAGGTTGCGCGATCAATGCCCGCTATTCGAGCTTGCTTTTGGTTATAAAACTGCATGGTGTCATCGCGCACTTTTGCGTTAAGTGCGTCAACCATGGTGAGGTGTTCGCGGCCGATATCGACCCCATCGACGAACAGCAATTTTACTTGTCTTGCTATCAACTGGTTTATTTGCTGATAGCTGGGCTTAATGAAATAAACGGCAACAGAGATGTATGACACCAGCTGGTTAGTTAGCAGCAAACAGCCAATCAACATTACGGTTTGGCTGAAGGAACTGCGTGGCAGTAAGCGCTGCCACCATCGTCTGTTTATCGACATCTAGTTAAAAAGCTTATCTATTTACGTGACTGGCCGTCAGGCACAAACACATAGCCTAATCCCCACACGGTTTGAATATAGCGTGGGTTGGCGGCATCTTTTTCAATGAGTCGGCGTAGGCGTGAAACTTGTACGTCAATCGAGCGCTCCAGCGCAGAGTAATCACGGCCACGTGCCAGATTCATCAACTTATCACGTGAAAGAGGCTCTCTTGGGTGGCTGACAAGCACTTTTAACACGGCAAATTCACCACTCGTCAATGCGATACTCTCTTCGCCATGATGCATTTCACGGGTGGCAAGATTTAGAGAATATTCACCAAAAGTAATCTCTTCTTCTTGCTGAGTTGGTGCACCAGGCACGTCGGGTGTTTGACGACGCATAACGGCTTTAATACGGGCTAATAACTCTCGTGGATTAAAGGGCTTTGGTAAGTAGTCATCAGCACCTAACTCAAGACCGATAATTCTATCTACTTCATCGCCTTTGGCTGTCAGCATCACGATAGGGATTGGGTTGCCAGTTTGACGCAGTCGGCGACAGATAGAGAGGCCGTCTTCACCGGGAAGCATAAGATCGAGTACTAATAGGTGAAAGTTTTCACGCTCGAGTAGGCGGTCCATCTGTTCGGCATTGGCGGCGCTACGTACTTGATAACCTTGCTCCATCAGGTAACGTTCTAATAATGCGCGTAGTCTCATATCATCGTCGACGACGAGAATTTTTGAGGTTTCTTGTCCCATGCTTAAGGTCCTTTTAACTCGGCGGCCAACTCTTTATTAGTAGGCAAATAGCTGATATTGAATGTGATTCATTCTAATATAGCTGTTTTAATATGTTAATGACTAGCAGGCATTTTTACTAATGCCACTAAGCCCCATCTTGAACATAAGACTCTTTGACCTAAGTTTTTGAATATAAGCAAATTTAATGCTTAATTGTTGGTTAGCTTAAATTGTAAGTAAATTGGCATAGCGTGCTACCGGCTCGATAAGCGCAATAGCTTTTAGCTAAGCTTTGCTGGATTTATGCTATTATTTTTGCCCATGAATTTTTATCCCCCCTTTAAAAAGTAGAAGCTATGAGAACCGCAATCGTCACTCGTGAAGGTTTCGAGAAACTGCAAAAAGAATTGAACTACCTTTGGCGCGAACATCGTCCTGAGATCACTAAAATTGTGAGTTGGGCTGCTAGTTTAGGTGATCGCAGCGAGAATGCTGATTATACCTTCAACAAGCGAAAGCTGCGTGAAATAGACCGTAGAGTCCGTTATTTGCGTAAGACGCTAGAAAATGTACAAGTTGTTGACTATTCACCGGCGCAAGAGGGCAAGGTTTTTTTTGGCGCCTGGGTTGAAATTGAAAATGATGACGGCAACAAGCTAGCGTTTAAGATTGTTGGGTATGATGAGATTTTTGGACGTAAAGACTATATCTCTATCGACTCGCCAATGGCCCGCGGTTTACTGAAGAAAGAAGTTGATGACGAAGCCGTGATTAAGACGCCGACAGGTGAACAGGTTTGGTATATCAATCGTATATCCTATCAAGGTTTTGAATAGGCCTTTAACCCTTTTCTTAACGGCAGTCTTAGGCTGCTCACTTCTTCTCTGGTCGGCTCTGCGACAAAATACCCTATTTGTGGATTAACCAAATCCATGGGCTGTGGTATCTTTGGCGCAATATCCTTTATTAACTAGGCTCGACCTCTATTTATGCAAAATATTGCACAGCTCATCGCTGAGGAACTTAATGTTCGTCAGCAACAAGTTATCGATACCATTTCATTACTCGACGATGGCGCAACTGTGCCATTTATCGCACGTTACCGTAAAGAAGCCACTGGTGGCTTAGATGACGCGCAATTGCGTACTCTTTACAGCCGTTTAGGCTATCTGCGCGATCTAAATGATCGTCGTAACGTGATTTTGTCGAGCATTGAAGCCCAGAGTAAGTTAACTCCTGAGTTGAAAGCGGCAATCAATGCTGCAGATAGCAAGACGCGCCTAGAAGATCTTTATTTACCTTACAAGCCTAAACGTCGTACTAAAGGTCTTATCGCCATTGAAGCCGGTATCGAGCCTTTGGCCGATTATCTGCTGGCAAACCGTCAGGTTGATTGCGACGCGGCGGCTCTTGAATATATCAATGCCGAGGCTGGCTTTGCCGATGCCAAGGCGGTACTCGATGGTGCGCGCTTTATCTTGATGGAGCGTTTCGCTGAAGACGCCGAATTGCTGCAAAAAATCCGTACTCAAGTAGAGCAAAATGCAGTGCTTGAGAGCCGTATGGTTAAAGGTAAAGAGAAAGAGGGCGCCAAGTTTAGAGATTACTTCGAGCATTCCGAAAAGCTTGCAAGAGTGCCATCTCATCGCGCGTTGGCGATGTTGCGTGGTCGCAACGAAGGCGCGCTAAGCCTAAGTATTAACGCCGATCCTGATCAGGAAGCTAAGCAGGCGAGTTACTGTGAAGTGATTATTATCGATCACTTTAAGCTAGGCTTGGGCGATGGCGCAGTAGACACTTGGTTAAAAACCGTGGTGGCGGCGACTTGGAAGGTGAAGGTTGCGCTGCAGATGGAAACTGAGTTTCTTGGCCGTACCCGCGATAGCGCAGAGCAAGAAGCGATTAAAGTATTTGCCCGCAACTTAGGCGACCTGTTGATGGCAGCTCCTGCTGGCGCGAAAGCGACACTAGGTTTAGATCCGGGTCTACGCTCCGGTGTTAAAGTGGCTATCGTCAACGACACCGGTAAGCTGATGGCACACACCACTATTTTCCCACATGCTCCACAGAATCAGTGGGACAAGTCGGTAAGAACCTTGGCTAACCTAGTGAAGATGCATAAGGTTGAGCTGATTGCTATTGGTAATGGTACAGCCTCACGTGAAACAGACAAACTTGCGGCCGACTTAATTAGCCAAGTAAAGGCTGAGTTACCTAAACTGACCAAAATCATGGTTAGTGAAGCAGGTGCTTCTGTGTATTCAGCATCTGAGCTAGCCTCTGAAGAATTTCCAAATATTGATGTTTCGATCCGCGGCGCGGTATCGATTGCACGTCGTCTGCAAGATCCATTGGCCGAGCTAGTGAAGATTGAGCCAAAGGCGATAGGTGTGGGTCAGTATCAACACGATGTGAGCCAGAGTCAGTTATCAAGCTCGCTTGAGGCCGTTGTCGAAGACTGTGTAAACGGTGTAGGTGTTGATGTGAATATGGCGTCTGCTGCGTTACTTGCGCAGGTTGCGGGTCTTAATAAAACTCTAGCACGAAATATTGTGACACACCGCGACGAGCAAGGTCGTTTCAATAACCGTAAAGCCTTGCTTAAGGTGGCACGTCTAGGGCCTAAAGCCTATGAGCAGGCTGCGGGGTTCTTACGTATTACAGAGGGCGATAACCCACTCGATAGCTCTTCAGTGCATCCAGAAGCTTATTCATTGGTAGAGTCTATTGCGACGGCAAAAGGTGTGTCAGTTGCAGAAATTATCGGTAATACAGAGCTACTTAATGCGCTTGAAGCAAAAGACTTTATTACTAGCGAGTTTGGTCTACCTACAGTAACCGACATTCTTGCTGAGCTGGATAAGCCTGGACGCGATCCTCGTGGTGAGTTTAAGACCGCCACCTTTAAAGAGGGCGTTGAAGAGATTAAAGATCTTAAGCTGGATATGATTTTAGAAGGTGTGGTCACCAACGTGACTAACTTCGGTGCTTTTGTTGATGTGGGTGTGCATCAAGATGGTTTAGTGCATATCTCATCGATGACCGACAAGTTTATCGACGACCCACATAAAGTGGTTAAAGCCGGCGATATCGTGAAAGTTAAGGTGATGGAAGTTGATGCTGAGCGTCGCCGTATTGGCCTAAGTATGCGTCTCGATGATAAAGCTGGTGATGCACCTAAGAGCGCACCGCGTCCAGCAAACCACCAAAACAAAGGTAGCCCTAATAAAGGCGCTAATCAACGTCCACAGCAAAAGACTCACAAACCAAAGCAGCAGGCTAATGCCGCAATGGGTAATGCCTTTGCCGACGCTTTCGCTAAACTTAAAAAGTAATCAGCGTTAATCGAGACACAAAAAAACCGACAACTGAGTTTGTCGGTTTTTTTATGCGGTTTCTAAAAAGTCCGGAGGACTACTCGGTTCAGTGCGCTGGTAGTAAAAAGCTTCAATCCTCACACCAAAATCTTGGTAAAACTGCAATGTTTCATTAGGCAAGCTTGGCTTGTTGTCGCTTTTCACCTCGCGGCTGGCTACCGTTTGCTCTGGGATTTTTATATCGCTGCGTTTGAGTGGACCGCGCTGGCTAAGAAGCTGTTTTAGGTTGAGTGCTGAGCTCTGTTTGTGCTTTTGTTGGCCAGATTGCTCTTGTTGAGACTGACCCTGCTGTTTTTCTTGCACCGACTCGCGAAGCTTAGCTTGGGTCTGTGTTTGATCGGCTGTGCGTTCATGCTGCGGATTAAAAGCACGTTCTTCGTGGCCTTTGGTTGGCTGCTGAGGCGGGATAATCGGTGGTCGCTGTTGGCTATCCGTGCGCGCAGAATCGGTTGCAGCATTAGATGTTGCAATCGGCACGTTGGGATAGTTGGTCACCACTAACATAATATTACCCGCTAAAAGTTATGTTTAAATATTAACCAATGTGGGGCGAAAAATAAAGCTAACTCTTTAGACGGGTTAGCTTTATCTTGATGCATTTTCGAATAACCAATGCGGTCTTATACCAATCAGTATAAACATTAAGTCACTCAGCGAGAGTTTAGCGGTTTTGAGGCAAGGTCATTAAATGCTCCTGCATTAGTGACATTCACCATATATGGACCCATCCGGTTTGCAAGATATTTAATATCGACTTTGAGAAGAGTTCATTGCACCCATATATTCGGCCTGTTATTGAGGTACTCCTCTGGCCCTGATGGATATTTGCTTCTACTTTCC
>NZ_BPFA01000034.1 GCF_019655055.1 Shewanella sp. MBTL60-112-B2 | reverse complement strand
CCGAAGGTCCCCTCCTTTCCCCCGTAGGGCGTATGCGGTATTAGCAGTCGTTTCCAACTGTTATCCCCCTCGACTGGGCAGATACCTAGGCATTACTCACCCGTCCGCCGCTCGTCACCTCAGGAGCAAGCTCCCTTGTGTTACCGCTCGACTTGCATGTGTTAGGCCTGCCGCCAGCGTTCAATCTGAGCCATGATCAAACTCTTCAATTAAAGTTTTTTGCTTCATCCACCTTACAAGTAAGGCTAAATCAGCGGCTCAACGAATTCTGTATTACATATTGCTATGAACACTCATTCATTAAGTAATTTTTTGATTACTTCGTGAGAAGTAATTTCGAATAACTTAATCTCTGTGAGTGTCCACACAGATTTGCTTGTCATATTGTTAAAGAGCGTGCCACTTCTATCAAGGCTAAGCCTTTCAAAATGGCGCCTTAGACGCTTAGGTCGTTTGGCTGAGGAGGCGTATTCTACACTTCCTAGTGTCGGCGTCAAGCGCTTATTTTAAGAAGTTTTTCAAGCGATGATTCTTTGTTCACTCTCGTGTTAACAACCATCATTCGAAGCTCTTAAAGCGATTGTCACCTGAGGTTAATTTCCGTAGAAGTTAATCTCTCTAACGCTGCTGCAAGTCCCGTTCTATCTAACCTTTCGTTTAGCTAGTTGGCCTGCTGTGCCGTGTCAGTGGATGCGCATTATAGGGAGTTTTGATCTGAGTGCAAGGGCTTTTTGAAACAAAAATACATTTAATTTTTATACCCTTACAAGGCACAGCCAAGCAACAGTTTACACACAGAGTTATGCACAATCAGCTGCTAATAACTACATTTCTTCGCACTCATTCACTAGTAGCCCCTCACTTTATGGCATTATTCAATACCTGAAAAACTCGGATCGTCCCTTTTCAAGCCCAAAATCAAAAATGATACTTATATAAGCCCATACTTTGACTTTATACCTCTTGTACCAGATAAGATAATGTATAAAGGTAATGTCTTTTCAATTAAACGGCCCAAAGCTAACCTTATCATTTAATACAGTATCGACTCATCCAGCGACCTTCCCATTACAACGGTCTATAGTTCGAAAGATAAAACGAAAAAAGGGCCTAAAGGCCCTTTTCAAAACATTCAATATAGATAGCTTAGTAGACGCCCTGCGCCTTCATCGCATCGGCAACCTTCACAAAGCCTGCAACGTTAGCACCTAACTCATAATTAATATGATTGTCTTCACGGCCATACTGTTCACAAGTTGCATGGATTGAGTACATGATATCTCGTAGACGCATATCCACTTCCTCTCGGCTCCAGCTTAAACGCAATGCATTTTGGCTCATCTCTAAACCTGATGTAGCAACACCACCAGCGTTAGCTGCCTTACCTGGTGCAAATAGCACCTTTGCCTCATGCATTAAAGTGATAGCTTCTGCTGTACTTGGCATGTTCGCTCCCTCTGCGACAATTTGCACACCGTTTTCAATCAACATTACAGCATGTTCAGCATCTAACTCATTTTGAGTTGCACAAGGCAGCGCAACGTCAGCAGCAAATTGCCATGGTGTACCGCCGGTGACATACTCTAGACCATTCTCATAGGCGTAATCGGCAACTCGTCCACGGCGGTCGTTTTTAACTTCCATCAGCTTAGCAAGTTTTTCAGTAGTGAAGCCTTCTGGATCGAACACTACACCACTAGAATCAGATGCAGTAATGACCTTACCACCCATCTCCATCGCTTTTTCGATTGCGTACTGAGCTACGTTACCAGAACCAGAAACGGTAACGGTTTTGCCTTCTAAGGATTCGCCCTTGGCTTTTAGCATAGCTTCAACGAAATACAGCAGACCATATCCAGTCGCTTCAGGGCGGATTAAGCTACCACCGAACGTCAAGCCTTTACCAGTAAACACGCACTCAGCACTGTTGGTCAGTTTCTTCATCATGCCTGTCATGTAGCCCACTTCACGTGCGCCCACACCAATATCGCCTGCAGGCACATCTGTGTCTGCACCTAGGTGGCGATGCAGTTCAAACATTAGAGCCTGACAGAAACGCATGACCTCGCCGTCGCTCTTTCCTTTAGGATCGAAATCGCTACCGCCCTTACCACCACCCATTGGCAATGTGGTTAATGCGTTTTTAAAGGTTTGCTCGAAAGCTAAGAACTTCAGTACCGACTGGTTAACTGACGGATGAAAACGCATACCACCTTTAAATGGACCAATTGATGAGTTGTGTTGAATACGGAAAGCGCGGTTAACTTGCACCTTGCCGCTATCATCTACCCAAGAAACACGGAACTGGATCAAACGCTCAGGCTCAACTAGGCGATCTAAAATGCCAGCATTTAAATATTCAGGGTGGGCAGCAACAAAAGGCCAGATAGAAGTGAGTACTTCTTTAACCGCTTGCAAAAACTCAGGCTGGTTAGGGTTACGCTCAGCAACGGTAGAAAGAAAACTATCAAGAGTCATTTCGCAGCTCATTTTGGTGCTCCAGGGTATACAAAGAATTGAGGTAGCTACTGCTTGGAATGCGTTTAAACATGCCTGCAGTTTATTTTGTGAAATGGTTTATATCAGTAAATGATGGTTAATTAATACAATACTTTACTGAACCTGTGTGACACCTCAAGAAAACCAAACATTCTTACTAGTTGATGATAAATCCTCAATAAAACCACAACTAAAAAGAGAAATCATCAAATCAAATACAGGACACTTTTTATTTTGTGTAAACTTCAGCCGCCACATCTAAATAAACAGCAGTTAATAGCAAGCTCAAGAGGTAAAAGGGAGCCTAAGGATCTCATTTGTAAATCGCTGATAGCAAAAACCCTACTATAAATAGTGGGCTTTTCTGAATGTGGCGCCAAGGGCTGGAGACTTGAACCCTACATATATGCGCTATAAACCCATTGAATTGCAAATACGAAAAAGGGCTTCCGCTATTTATTACAAGAATGGAAGCCCTTTCTCTAAATGTGGCGCTGGGATAGCTAGATCTAAATAATAGGAACCCTAGAGTTCAACTTTATAAATCGTAGATAGCAAAAAGCCCGCTATAAATAGCGGGCTTTTCTAAATGTGGCGAATGGGATAGCTGGTTCTAAACAATAGGAACTAGGGGGTCAAATCAACTTTTTCTGAACATACGAAAAAGGGCTACTCTTTCGAGTAGCCCTTCATCTTGAATATGGCGGAGGGATAGGGATTTGAACCCTAGATGGGCTATAAACCCATGCCGGTTTTCAAGACCGGTGCATTCGACCACTCTGCCATCCCTCCGAACGCCGCTGATAATAGGGATACTCAGCGTCATTGTAAAGCCTATTTTCACCCAACTGGTTAGTTTGCACAAAAACTCAGCGCAACAGGTCCATTTCACCAAAATCTGCTGCAAATCTAATCTAGTTAAGACACCGCAATATGGACCGCTTTCACCACACGCCATCTATACGACTATTCCCCTTGAATAAAAAGTGGAAGCTCCCTCTCTAAATGTGGCAAAGGCATAGCTAACTTTAGTTATCTGTAAATAGCAGGAACCCAGGGGTTCTAATCAGCTTTATATCCGAAACGAAAAAGAGCTCCCTCTCTCTACAATTAAGAAGGAAAGCCCTTTCTCTAAATGTGGCGGAGGGATAGCCAATTCTTAGTAAAGAGTCTAAACAATAGCAACCCTAGGGTTCAAAATGGAACTTCCTAAATGCGAAAAGGCCCCAGCATTTCTGCTGGGGCCTCATCTAAATTTGGCGCTGGGATAGCCAATCCCTAGTAAAGAGTCTAAACAATAGGAACCCTAGGGTTCAGCTTTTATTTGAAAATACGAAATAGGGCTACTCTTTCGAGTAGCCCTTCATCTTGAATATGGCGGAGGGATAGCAGACTTTAAACAATAGGAACCCTAGGGTTCAACTTTATAAAACATAGATAGCAAAAAGCCCGCTATAGATAACGGGCTCTTCTAAATGGGGCGTAGGGATAAGGATTTGAAGCCTACATATCTGCGCTATAAACCCATTGAATTGCAAATACGAAAAAGGGCTTCCATTACTGGAAGCCCTTTCTCTAAATGTGGCGGAGGGATAGGGATTTGAACCCTAGATGGGCTATAAACCCATGCCGGTTTTCAAGACCGGTGCATTCGACCACTCTGCCATCCCTCCGAACGCCGCTGATAATAGGGATACTCGACTTCAATGTAAAGTCTCTTTCGACTCAAGTGCCTAAAAAACCAGCCAACAATGCAAAATAATGCTTAGTTAGCTGATTTTTAGTCAATTACCACTCAAAATCAGCTGAACTTCTTGGCTTTTAACCTATCGACCCATCAACCAACTGAAGGTAGCAGGTTAAACATCTGCATCAATTGCACACTGATAATCAATACACCAGCTAAGCCTGCCGCAACTAAGCCTACCTTGCCGCCTTTTACTCTGTATCCCTGTAAACCGACCTGCTTACGCTGTGCCGTAACCATAGCGACTGGCAGAAAAACAGCCAGAATGACCAAGGCAAAGGCTGCGTAACCTAATGCGGTAATAAACCCTTGAGGGTAGAACAGAGCAAAGCCTAATGGTGGTAAGAAAGTCACTAAGCCAACCTGCACTCTATGGCTAGCCTTGGTGCTGCGCTTAAGTAGATCAGAGATGAAGTCGAATAGGCCTAGGCTTACCCCAAGGAAAGAAGTCGCTAGCGCTAAGTCGGCAAAAATAGATACCGCATTAGCAATCATCGGATTGTCTAACATTCGACTTAAAGAAGCGATAAAGCCATTCAAACTTTGGCTGCCCATTAAGTCTTCCTGAGGCAATACGCCATGACTAGCTAGCATCCATAGTAGGTATATCATCAATGGCAATGCAGAGCCCACAACGATGATCCAGCGTAACGCCTTAGTATCTTTACCTAAATAACGTACAACCGATGGAATAGAGCCATGAAAACCAAAAGAGGTGAAGATAACAGGTAATGACGCGAACACTAAACCTTGGTGAACAGGAAGCTCGACTAGGTTTTCTACCGACACATGGGGTAAAAGCAGGAACAGCATGACCACTAACGCAATCAATTTAAGCGAAAACAAGCTGCGGTTTATCAGATCCACCGAACGAGTACCGATGGCTACCACTGTGCCTATCAATAAGGTAAAAATAATTGATCCAGCTTGCATTGGCAGTTCTAGTCCAAACCAGCTGGTTAATTTACTGTGGATCTGTTCGCCTCCCCCTGCAATGTAGGCGGCGCATAACGCATAGAATAGAAACATCATCGAAAAGCTGGCAATAAGCTGCCCTTTTCGCCCTAATAGCTTATGCGCCAAGGTATGTAAGGTCGCATCAATAGGGGCGTGTTGATGTACTTCAATCATCAGCAGCGCGGTATAGGTCATTAGTGACCAAATCAGTAGCATGATGATGCTAGCCATACCAAAGCCAAGACCCGATGCGGCCAAAGGTAATGCCAGCATTCCTGCGCCAATTGTTGTACCAGCAATAATTAGCATGCTGCCGAAGGTTTTACTTTTGTTCATTTATGGTGTTCCAAATATATGAGTTTGAGTTCGGAACAGGCTTTGATGGTGGCCGACTTCCGAAAGAAATGGAATTGCCACAATGGAGTGATTTAAAACATGAGGGGGGATGAAAATAACCTCTATCTACGCCATTGTGGCTATCGATAGTAGTAAGCCTGAACGAGTGTTAACAACACGTGACCTTCCTTAATAAATTCTGTTAATCAAACACTTATGCAACAGCAAATTAGATATAAGACCACGATAGGATGTACTCGAACTGCTGTCAACAAACATATTGGATTTATTGTTAATAAATAGACACCAAACGCTCAGCCCTAGAGCTTATGTACATGCTGTAGTTATACATTTACTGGAAGCTTTGATAGCTTAGCATTATTAAGGTTACCACTTACCTTGCTAACTCACCTTTAGCCATCTATTTGGTTTGCAGGTTTTATAATAAAAAAGGATCGTAATGAAAGCCTTTAAATCCCTCATATTAAGCCTACTTGTTATTGTTATAAGTGGCTGCGCTAACACAGCTAAACAGCCTCAGTATCTCACCTATGTCAAACCTGGAGATCATGTTCCCATTAGTCAGTTTGTCGATACTCAAGGCAACAATATTGATTTAAGCCAATCAAGTAACAACAAGCTACTCATCCTATTTGCGACTTGGTGCCACGACTCTCAACGCACCATGACACTTTTGGAAAACTCCAATATTCACCTAAGCCCTAACATCGACATAATAGGTATTGGTCGTGAAGAAACGGTAGCAGCGCTCAATACTTTCGCCGTCGAATACGAGTTAAACTTTTCCTTAGTCGCCGATGAAGATCGCGCCATCTACTCGCAATTTGCTAATAGTGGGATCCCAAGATTGATCTTGTTAGACGCTGATAATAAAGTGGTTAAAACGATTATTGGTGAAACAGACAATCCAATAAAAGAAGTCGTATGGTAATTGCAGAACAAGGAGACAAGGAAAGCCCATGAGCAAAATCATTACCGAGACGCCGCGACTAATCATTAGAGAGTTTAATCTTGACGATATTCAAGCCGTCTATGATTTCAACGCCGATGAAAGAGTCAATCTATACACAGGCGATGCCGGAGTCGTTAAGTCACTAGCCGATGCCGAGCGCATTATTCGCGATATTTGGCTCAATGAATACTTACAGTTTGGCTACGCTCGTTGGGCGGTAGTATTGAAAGAAAGCAATAAGGTGATTGGTTTTTGTGGCTTTAAAAACGATTACCGAATTGATGAAACGGATATAGGCTACCGCTTTGCACCTGAATATTGGGGCCAAGGTTTTGCCACCGAAGCAAACCAAGCCTGTATTGAGTACGCTAAAAACCATATGGATTTAGATTATATTGTTGGCGACGTGGTTGAACGAAATCACGCCTCTATCAATGTACTGAAAAAGCTTGGCATGACCTTCAATAAAAAGTTTCAAGATCTGGGGTTCATCATCCAACGGTATGATATGTATTTAAAAAGCAAAGCCTAACCAAAAATAAAGCCCAATCAATGATTGGGCTATATTTTATCGACTTTAGCCAATGGTAAGCTGCGCTAACTGGCGATCTCTTTAATACCTAAGTGACTGCCACTAAGAGCAGACGGCGTTAAGCTATGTAAATGTTGAATAAGTTTAAAGCACAACTCAATATATTGAATCGCTTCCGCCCTACCTACCTCATATCCCACCGCATGGGCAACCCGATTACGCAGCTGGCGCAATTCACTAAAGAGCTTGCCTTGCTTGGTATTAATCAGCGCTTCGCTGATCAAAATATTCTCGATATGCTTATAGCGGGTATTTTTATCTAAGCTGATGTTGTCGCAGTGAGACTTAATTAATTGCTCCGCCGCTAAATCCACCTGCTCCCAAGCTTCAATAATGGCTGAGTTAGGTAAACTATTAGCTGAAGCAATAAGTTGCGACTTTTTATCTGTTTTAAGCTCAGGAAAAACCCCTTGCGCTTGCTGCGTCACCGCTTTTAAACCTTGACCAAACTCGACCTCTAAGTCTTTGAACTTGAGCTTTTTCGCTAAGGGGATCAACTTCGATAATGGCCGCTTTAAACTGAGCACTGCAAACACCAGTACTGCCGGCCAGATTAATTTATCCAGCAGCTCAATTGTAAATTGCATCCAGCTCATTTAAGTCATCCTTCCATGTTATGCCGTTAACTTACTTCTCAGATTAACAAGTTTTTTGGCCTGAATAAAATAGCCCCTTTGCGGCTAATTTATCTTTGTTAGACACCCTTTGGTTAAGATCTCCTTAAATAAGTTCTTTTTGGCAAAGTCATTTATTAGCTGTTATTTATTTCCAGTTACTTTCTGGTAAGTATTTGTATTCCAGTCAAACATATACTCAACTCCTTGCCACTCATACACTGTACGACCATCTTTTTGGATCACTCGTGCATTATCAGGGAGACGTGTTAACCCTGTTGAATAACTCACGCTGGTAGTAATACGCTCCGGCGGCCTAACCACCTTAGGTTCAGGTGCTTTATAGCTTTGCCTATCATAACGGTAAGGCGAGTAATAACGGTTGTTATAACCATAAGGGTAACGCCAGCGAGAACCCACTCCCCAGTTATAACCGGGTCGCCAGCCTGGCCTGTAATAACCATTTCGATACGGATAACCGTACCAGCTGTTAGACACGCCTACATTCCAGCGCCAAGGATCGCGGTAATCATAATTACTCCAGCCAAGACCAACACTGACATTGCTTATCACTTGCGAGCTGGCCAATGCAGCCACTGGCTTTGCCGTTACCAACATGGCAGCTAAACCTAATAAGACGGTAAAGTAACAGTGCAGTTTATGGATCTTCATCGCTATTTTCCTCTGTTGTAACAACTCAACAAACATGAATGGCGTTAATTCAGTTTACGCTCAAATAACGACTAAACCAATGCCACAAGCTAATACATTTGCTGCGCACATATTTGCTTCAGTAAAGCCTGAAATATATCCAAGTCGCGCATTGATGAACAAGCGTTTAACGCACGTTGGAATAGTGCTATAGTGCGCGCCATATCACAGTTTATAGCGATGAGAATTCCCCTATGAGTTTTAAGGATTTACGCAGCTTTATAGACCACTTAGAAACCAATGGTGAGCTTAAGCGTATTAGTCATCCCGTCGATCCTCATTTGGAAATGACAGAGATAGCCGATCGTGTATTACGCGCCAAAGGTCCAGCTCTGTTATTCGAAAATCCTGTCGGCAACGACATGCCTGTGCTAGCTAACCTTTTTGGTACCCCAAAACGCGTAGCCATGGCATTAGGTAAAGAAGATCCTCTCGCGCTACGCGATGTAGGTGAACTGCTGGCGTTTTTAAAAGAGCCTGAGCCACCACGAGGTTTTAAAGACGCTATTTCAAAAATCCCTATGTTTAAGCAAGCCTTAAACATGCCGCCAAAAACCGTACGCAATCCTCCTTGCCAACAAGTCGTTAAAACCGGCGAAGATGTCGATTTAACTAAGCTGCCTATTCAGCACTGTTGGCCTGGCGACGTGGCGCCACTGGTAACTTGGGGCTTAACCATCACTAAAGGGCCACGCCAAAAGCGCCAAAACTTGGGCATTTACCGCCAGCAATTACTCGGTAGAGACAAGTTGATTATGCGCTGGCTTGATCATCGCGGCGGCGCATTAGACTTTAAAGATTTCAAAGAGAAGCACCCAGGTGAACGCTACCCTGTAGTCGTGGCGCTAGGCGCCGATCCGGTAACCATTCTGGGTGCGGTAACACCAGTACCTGATGCCATGAGCGAATACGCTTTTGCTGGGCTGTTACGTGGTGAACGTACTGAAGTGTGTAAAGCATTAAGCTGTGACTTAGAAGTACCGGCCACCAGCGAAATCATCTTGGAAGGCTATATCGATCCTGACGAGACGGCTGAAGAAGGCCCATATGGCGATCACACAGGTTACTATAACGAAACCGACTCATTCCCAGTGTTTACTGTGACCCACATTACTCACAGAAAAGATGCCATTTACCACAGCACCTATACCGGCCGACCACCTGATGAGCCTGCTATGTTAGGTGTAGCATTAAACGAAGTGTTTGTGCCAATTTTACGTAAACAGTATCCAGAAATTATCGACTTTTACTTGCCGCCTGAAGGCTGCTCGTATCGTATGGCGGTTATTTCGATCCGTAAACAATATCCGGGTCACGCTAAACGAGTGATGATGGGGGCTTGGTCTTTCCTACGCCAGTTTATGTATACCAAGTTTATTGTTGTGGTTGATGAAGACGTCAACTGCCGCGACTGGAACGATGTGATCTGGGCGATTACCACCCGTATGGATCCAAAACGTGACACGGTAATGATAGAAAACACCCCAATCGACTATCTCGACTTTGCCTCACCAGTTGCAGGTCTAGGGTCAAAAATGGGGATGGACGCTACCAATAAGTGGGAAGGTGAAACCGACCGCGAATGGGGCACGCCAATTGTTATGGATGAAGCCGTTAAGCAAAAAGTTGATGCCATATGGGATGAACTTGGCATTGACGATGCGCCAACCCTGTAACAATAATGCACTTTGCATTAGTTAATCATTATATTGCCTATCCCACTTGGTAGGCAGATAAACCTAGACTTAATAAGCCTCCAAAGAGAGGCTCATCAAGGAATAAAGATGAACACCATTAGCTGTACCATTGAAAAAGTAGCGCCGTTTAATAACGCGGTGTTTCAAGTTATTTTAAAGCCAAGTATCGCTTTTAATTTTAAAGCAGGCCAATACCTTTGCGTGGTTATGGGCGAAAAAGACAAACGCCCATTCTCTATCGCTTCGGCACCAGATGCCGAACATATTGAGCTGCATATCGGTGCCGCCGTTAGCGAAAGCTACCCTATGCAAGTGGTTGAGCGCTTAAAAGAATGCTTAGCCACAGGTAGCAGCATTGAGATTGAAGTACCTGGCGGTGATGCTCACCTGCGAGCAGATAGCGTTCGCCCTCGCCTGCTAATTGCTGGCGGCACTGGTTTCTCTTATATCAAGAGTATTGTTGAGCAGAAGATTGCTTTAGGCCAAGATATTGAAACCACATTGTACTGGGGTTGTCGCAACCAAGATGCGATGTACTATGAAACTATTGCTCGCGAATGGCATGACGCCCACCCATGGCTGAACTTTATCCCGGTTATCGAAGAAGCAACTGATGATTGGAAAGGTAAAGAAGCTAATCTGCTTGAGCAGATCAAAGACGACTTCACTAGCCTGAAAGGCTATGACATCTATATTGCAGGGCGTTTTGATATGGTTGGCGCTGCGCGTGAAGTGTTCCGTACCATGGGCGTTGAGGAAGATCACCTCTACGGTGATGCATTCGCGTTTATTAAGTAATACCAATCAGTATAAATAGGTCGTAAGATCAACAAAGGCGAGAGGATGCATAATCCACTCGCCTTTTTTATCGTGCTTATCGCAACTTAATTTCTAGTTCTGGTTCTAGTTCTAGCTCTAGCTTTAGTTTCGAGTTCGGCTGCTATGCCTTGCTTGCCACGCTGGCGCGCTCAGTCACTCTTGGTTCAATGTCCATAAATTGCGGTGGTAAGCTTGGGTCGTGCAAACGCGCAATAAGCGCATTAACTGCGGCGGCGCCTAGGCGCGCTTTCGATTGATGAATACTGGTTAGCGCTGGAGTCATAAATTTAGCCAGCTGAATATTATCGTAACCGATAACCGATAACTGCTCAGGGATTTGCACTCCTGTGCGCTGGGCTTCATGCAGTACACCAATCGCCATCATGTCATTACACACAAATAACGCGCTCGGTAATTTGCCTGCAGCTTGTAGATTAGCAAATGCCGCCTTGCCACCCTCGGTTTCAAAGTTACCCTCCACCACCCAATCAGGGTTAATCGGTAAATTCGCCGCCGCCATAGCATCCACAAAACCTTGGTAACGTAAATCTGCCTGCTGGCGATTACGCGGACCGGTAATACAACCGATTTGGGTGTGGCCATTATCAATCAAATATTGCGTCGCCAATATGCCACCTTGGCGCGAGTGGCCTTGAATTTTGTCACAAGGAAACTCCACTTGGCCCCAATCCATTACCACAACTGGTAAACCACCCAATCGGCGATACAGCAGAGCATCGTCGCCTTCGAGCATGGCGCACATCATGATTAAACCATCGACGCGACGCTCAATTAAAGTGGTAAGCGAACGCTTAAGGCGCTGGGCATCGCCCTCGGTATTACACAGAATAAGGTTATATCCCTGCTGATAACAGGCTTGCTCAACACTGCGCACCACTTCGGCATAAAACGGGTTGGTTGAGGTGGTCACCAACATGCCAATAGTTTTAGTACAGTTCTGTTTAAGGCTGCGAGCCACCGCAGAAGGGCCATGATAATTTAACTGCTGCGCGGCTTCTTGCACCCGCTTGGCAATATCGTCACTTACAAAGCGAGTACCATTCATCACATGGCTGACTGTCGATGTAGATACGCTGGCAAGTTTGGCAACATCTTTCATGGTGGCCATGGGCTAACTTCCTATCTTGTCACTTATATTAATTACTGCGCTGCTAAAAACTGCTCAACTTCATCTCGTGATGGAATTGAGGTTTGCGCGCCAAAACGGGTTACCGAAATAGCCGCTGCGCCGTGAGCAAATACCACTGCATCTTCGATAGCCTTGCCTTCAAGTAATCCCGTCACAAACGCGCCATTGAAGGTATCACCTGCAGCAGTCGTATCGGTAGCCTTTACCTTAAAGCCAGCAATGATGCTACCTGTACCTTGCTCACTTAAGTACACACCTTTAGCGCCGAGAGTGATCATCACAGTCGCAATGCCTTTGCCGTGCAACACTTTAGCGGCTTTGGCAGCGCTATCTGCGTCAGTCACAGCAACGCCGGTTAGCACTTCAGCTTCCGTTTCGTTCGGGGTAATGATATCAACCATGGCCAAGAGTACATCAGGTAAGCTGCGCGCAGGGGCGGGATTTAATACCACCTTAGTCTTTTTCGCTTTAGCAATACTCGCAGCTAGTTCAATACCCGCCAATGGCGTTTCGAGCTGCATCAACAGATACTCGGCTTGCTCAATTTTTACCGAATGCTGCTCAACTATCTCTGTGGTTAATGCATCGTTAGCCTCAGCTGCGATACAAATGCTGTTTTCTCCACAGTCACTCACTTGAATCATCGCAATGCCCGTTGGGGTATTCTCAACCATGTGTACTGCCGAAATATCCATGCCATCGTTTGCAAACGTCTGGCGAATGTTTTGACCAAAGCTATCATCACCTACGCAGGCAATAAAGCCGATATCGGCATTTAATCTTGCAGCGGCAACCGCCTGATTGGCGCCTTTACCACCAGGGATCACTTGGTAATTACGGCCATGTAGGGTCTCACCCGGACGAGGGAAAGAAGGTACTTGAAGAACATGGTCGGCATTGACACTGCCTAAAACGATTAGCTGAGACATTTCCATTTTCCTTGATGACCTCTGAAGCAGTAACCAAACTCATAATGATGTTAGGCTCAGAGGAAAAATACGCCAATGATGATAGTTCACTTGGCGCGCACGTTAACGTGCACATTTTAATGCACGCTAGTGTGACAAATTATCAGTAAGATTACTGTGTTTGAGTAATGATTTTTAGCGCAACAGGTATCGATTTTTCAACCACTTGGCCTTTTAAGACTCTATCTGCGATCATTATCGCCGTTGCACCGAGTAACTCTGGTTGCTGGGCAACGGTTGCCGACAGTTGCTGACGCCTAACCGCCGCTATGCCCTCATCGGTGCCGTCAAAGCCAATCACCATAATATCTTTACCCGCGGCTTCAATTGCTCGCAGCGCACCTAAGGCCATTTCATCGTTTTGGGCAAACACCGCTTGTACATCACCATTGGCTGCCAGCATATTTTCCATCACGTTTAAGCCTTTTGAACGGTCAAAGTCCGCAGGCTGGCTAGATAGCATCTCTAAGTTGTTGGCTGTCACTGCGTTGTTAAAACCTTCACCGCGCTCACGTGCTGCTGATGTACCCGCTATGCCCTCAAGCTGAATAACCTTGGCATTCTGACCTAGCTTTTGCGCAATAAACTGCCCGGCAAGTTCGCCACCAGCAATATTGTCAGAAGCGATATGGCTGACGATATCGCCGCGCTCTGCGGTTCTGTCTAATGTCAGTACCGGAATGTTGGCGCGGTTGGCTGTGCGAATGGCATTGGTTACTGCTAGCGCATCGGTTGGGTTAATCAATATCGCTTTCACGCCGCGCATCGTCATATCTTCAACGTTAGCCAGTTCTTTACTCGGATCATTTTGCGAGTCCAGCGTAATCAGCTTGTAGCCTAACTCAGCCGCTTTTGCCTCAGCGCCATCTTTCATGGTCACGAAAAAGGGGTTGTTCATTGTCGACAGCACAATAGCAATCGCATCTTGAGCGCTAGCGCTAAAAGGCGCACTAGCAGACAGCAATGCAACCGATAACAGAGCAGAGGCTTTAAGATTAGCAAGTCGCTTCATGGTAAACCTTTTCAATTCGGAAAATACAACAAGACAGCACGCTAAGCGCACTGCCAATATCGAGTTATGCTTTTTGCTTAGTGTCGATAAGTACCGCAAGCAAGATCACGCTGGCTTTGGCAATCATCTGATAATAAGACGATACATCGAGCAGGTTTAAGGCATTGTTCAAAAAGCCAATGATCAGTGCGCCAATTAAGGTGCCCATGATCCGGCCTTTACCACCCATCAAGCTGGTGCCGCCAAGTACTACCGCCGCAATCGCATCTAGCTCGTAACCCATACCCGCAGTAGGCTGCGCCGAAGATAAACGCGCAGTCACGATAACGCCTGCTAGTGCAGCCATAGAGCCACAAATAGCGTAAGCGGCAATCTTAACTTTATCGACTGCTATACCTGACAGACGCGCTGCTGACTCGTTACCACCTACTGCATAAATATAACGGCCAAAGCGGGTGTGGTTAAGTAAGTACCAAGCGCCTGCAAACACAATTGCCATCAACCATACTGGCACAGGAATACCTAGCACATAGCCGGTCCCTAACCAGGTAAAACTGTCGGCGGTGTCAGTAAAGCCTGTCGGTACCGGGCGACCGTCGGTGTATACCATAGTCACGCCGCGAAGCAGAGTCATGGTCACCAATGTTGCAATAAAGGCCTGTACCTTGCCCTTGGCCACAATAATGCCGCTAATCGCACCAAGTGCTGCGCCGGCAATCAAAGCAACTGGCAAAGCCACAACCACTGGCACATCCATACCGATAAGGGTCGCCACGATTGCGCCACTTAAGGCCAACACCGAGCCAACGCTTAAATCGATACCCGCGGTTAAAATCACTATTGTCATACCCACAGCAATAATCGCGTTGATTGAAGTCTGACGCAGAATATTGAGTAAGTTATCAAGGGTTAAAAAGTTGGGGCTTAGTAAAGACACCACAAAAATAAGACTAAATAAGGCTATCAGAGACTTGTTCTCAATCAACCACGCTTTATTGATGCGCTTATAAAATGGCTGCGCTGTAATTGACTGACTCATGCAATATCCTTGTGTAATGTTTTACCGACAGCACAGGCAAGAATCGTTTCTTGATCTGCTTGGGCTGCGTCAAATTCGCCACTGATCTGGCCCTGATGCATAACTAAAATACGGTCAGACATACCTAACAGCTCAGGCATATCAGACGACACTAAAATAATACTCATACCTTGCGACTTGAAACGATTGATTAAATCGTAAATCTCTTTCTTAGCGCCCACGTCTACACCACGGGTTGGCTCATCTAAAATAAGCACTTGTGGTAAGGTCATTAAGCCTTTAGCGATAGAGACTTTTTGCTGATTCCCCCCCGACAAATTACCTATGCGAGCATCACGACTTGGGGTTTTAATATTGAAGGCATCGATAAAGCGGTCGACTTCGGCCATTTCATCGTTGTGGCGCAGCTGCAGCCCAGTGCTGAGCTTGGCTAAGGCACAAATAGACATGTTTTCTTTAACCGACAGGTCCAGCAATAAACCATCGCCCTTACGGTCTTCTGAGATATAAGCAATCCCGGCCGCAAGTGCTTGCTGCGGGCTGCTGATCTTTATGTCGCAGCCATTTAGGCTTATTTGCCCCTGAGTTATAGCCTCTGCACCAAAAATCATTTTCATCAGCTCGGTGCGCCCAGCGCCCATTAAGCCAGAGAAACCTAAAATTTCACCTTGGTTAAGGTTAAAACTTACGTTAGCCACGCCCGGACCCGATAACTGATTGACCGCTAAACGGCTACCTTGATGAGTAATCGCGATACGAGGGTATTGGTCAGCAAGTTTACGCCCCACCATGCGCTCAATCAGTTGGTCTTCATCAATGTCACTAATCGCACATTCATGAATAAAGCCGCCATCCCTAAGCACAGTGACTGCATCACAAATAGTAAAGATCTCTTGCATGCGGTGAGAGATATAAACAATACCGCAACCTTGATCGCGCAGCTCATTAATCACCTTAAACAGCGATTGCGTTTCGATGTCGGTTAGCGCATCGGTCGGCTCATCCATAATGATGACTTTCGAGTTAAACGAGATGGCTTTGGCAATCTCTACCATCTGCTGCTCGCCTAAGCTCAGCTTACCAACCAATGTTTGTGGTGCATGGGACACTGATAATCGACTTAAAAGCGCTGCAGCCTGGGCATTCATTTCATCCCACAATATACGCCCAAAGCTGGATGTGATCTCACGACCAAGGAATATGTTTTCAGCGATAGTCAGCTCAGGAAAAAGATTGAGCTCTTGGTGGATAATGCTAATGCCAGCGGCTTGTGAATCACGAGGACCGTCAAAGCTACGCACTTTACCTTGATAAACAATACGCCCAGCATCTAAGTTGTAGATCCCGGTAAGCACTTTCATTAAGGTCGATTTACCTGCGCCATTCTCTCCCATCAATGCCATCACTTTGCCTGGATAGACATTTAAGCAGGCCTTATCTAGGGCTTTTACCCCGGGAAAAGACTTTTCAATGGCTTGTAACTGCAATATTGCTTGGGTCATAGGTGACTCCGCTAAGCTTAAAATACAACACCAGTTTTAAAAATCACATTGGCATACGGGGTGCACTCGCCGGTGCGGATCACTGCTCGGCTATTTTGAGTACGCTGCTTAAACGCTTCATGGCTAATGTATTCCACACTAAATTTTAGGCCAGTTGCTTGCTGCTCGGCTTCAATCTCGGCTAGCAGAGCTTGATGACACTCAGGGCTAACATCGGCAAATTCCTCAGCCAACACAACCCCTTCGATTTGCGATGATGCTAGCCAAACCTTTACCGTGGCAATAAAACTCGGCACGCCGTGGGTTAACGCTAAATCGATGCGCTGCACAGATGCTGGAATGGGTAATCCCGCATCACAAATCGTTACTTCATCGGTATGGCCCAATGTTGCGGCTAGGTAGTTCATATCGGCATTGAGTAAAGCGTGTTTGTTCATCTATCAACCTAAGGCTTATCGCTAACCATCGAAACGTTTCGATGGCAATTGCGAGCAGAGTAATCGAAACGTTTCGATCATGCATGGTGATCAGTTTTTAATTGTGATCTAGCTAACGAAAACAGTGGAGGGATGGGGGGAAGAAAAGAGTTTTTGAAAAGAAGGGGCGAGATCCTAGAGCGCTGCGAGAACGGCAGCGCCCTGCTATACGATCAAAAGAAGCCACACTGTATCGTGTGCTTTTACGTCTTAGCTTTAACAGAAGGACCTAGATCCTAGGCCGCTGCGCTACGAGGGCGGGCTACGCCCTGCTAGGAAGAGCAAAAGCCAAAAAACACCGCCTTTGCCGCTTCTTAGCTTTTGCATTTTCCGTCTTAGCTTTACCGGCCTTTATCCGTCTCAGCTTTTCCTAGGACCTAGGACCTAGAACCTAAGACCTCGAACCTTCTGTTATTAAAGCTTCACCTTGTCATACTCATACCAGGCCACTAAATTACCTAAGATAGGTACAATCCAAACCGCGGTGTCGGCATCTTTATATATTCGGTAGAAATACAGGTCGCTATCGATGATCTCGTGCTTACGGATCTCGCGATAGAAATGCATCGCAGATGAACTCACTTGATCAGGCTTTATTAGCTCTTTTTGCGCCACTTTGACGTGGAATACATCCACATCGAAATTATCAATTTTTTCCCGATACTGGGTAAAGTCGCCCTTAATTTTGTACTTAATCGGGGTGGTCTTACACTCTTCATCGGTGACACAAGCCGCCGAGTAAAACTTACCAGTGTTCTCTCCGCCATAAATCAGTGACAAACTGATATCAGATCGCACCAACATATTGCCCTGCACAGGGTAATAAACATCTGCGTGATAATGGTGCTCGATAAAGCCACTGGTCCCGGGCTCATCATGAGGAATAATGACTCGGTTATAACGAATGCGTTGCTCCATCTGATGGGTCAACTCGGTAAAGGTTTGCATGTTTAACCCTGCGGGGGTCAAATCAATCGCTGTAATATTGATTAAGCCTTTACCTGAACAGCCATAACTATTGGCTTCTGGGCACACAGCCATCGAATAGTAATTACCATCGGTGACGGCATAACCCTTAAACTGATTGATATCGTCTAGATGATTCGATTCAGGAGCAAGATGTTTCTGCCACATGGAAGCGTGAAGGTGGGTGACATTATCTTTATGAATAAGCTGTACATCTTGCTTAGTTCCGCCAATATTCAACTCGATATTCTTTTTAGAATCCCAGCTATTCTTAGCCTTAACTACGCCGTGATAATCACTGAAATACCACATAGACAGACAGATCAGTATCGCGATGACGATACCGCTGATTTTCACCAGTAGAGAGACATCGACGATAGCCGCCCGCACAGATTCAGGGTCATTAACCGCAAGCATCTTGATATGGGAGCGCGTAGAGACATTGAGTTGATAACCACGACCAGCGATGGTTCTAAGCACTACCTCAGGATAAGGTTCTAATTTCTTTCTAAGGGTACTCACACACTGAGTTAGTGAGGTTGCGGCAACAACACGATCGGGCCAGCCAGCAGCCAGCAAATCTTCTTTAGTGCATACCGAGCTAATGGAAAGGATCAGTTGATGTAATACAGCCGACTCCGATACCGTCAGCGTTATGGTTTTATTATTCGCATGATCGACTAATTGCTTAGCCTCTTCATCCAACTCCAGATAAGGAGTAACTTTCAGCACCTTAATCCCCTATAAATCAATTAACTGCAACCCAGTTATTAACGTAAATTAATGTCAGTTTACTCGAATCAATCATTAAAAACGTGATTTCACCCAGATATCAAATCAGCACTTTTAGATCTAGATGCTATCGCTCACATATCTTACATTTTAATATGTGGAAATCCTAAACTTCACGGCATCTAGTTAATGATTTATTTAAAATACCTTTTAAATCAACTTAAAAAGTCTTGGTAATTTAGCAAGGCGTGGTTATTTGATGCATTACAGAGTTCGCTTTTTAAATATCTGACTAGCAATAAACAATAATCCTGAAATCCATAGCAACATCACCCCATAAAGAGCAAGCATTCCCCAAGTCGACGAAGATAGCATTCCTAGATTGTTTGCGTCACTACCTATAAGGTTAATAGCTCGATAGAGATCGGTTGGATTCAGCGCGATTAGAATATTGATAATATACTGATTTATAAAGCTCAGATCTGCTACCAATATCGTCAGTAACAATAAATCGTAAATCAACACGAATAGGAACCAAACAAATAAAATACTGCCCACGGCCTTAGCTTTTTCTGAGGATTTGAGGCTGACGATATAACCCAATAAAATGAAGGTAATGGCCAGTAAGATACTGCTAAAGATAAATTGTGCGAATAAACTAAAGGTGGCTTGAACATTATCCCCATCACCAAACTGCATGAGTAACAAGCCGGTAATCCCAAAGGCAAAACTTATCGTACCGCCTAGAATCACGCTATGGCCTAATAGCTTACCCATTAGAATTTGCAGTCGGCTGATAGGGTATGACATTAACAGCAATAATGTGCCTGACTCATCTTCCCCGACAAAAGCATCATAGCTCACTAGCATGGCCGCTAAGGGAATAATAAATACCGAGACTGTCGACAGGCTCGACATCAAGATATCCAGCTCAGGAATTGCAAGGTGTCCGGCTACCGCACTACCGGCAAAAGTGACGCTTAAAGCCAATATAAGAAATATCATCGAGATAAAAATAACCCAGCGATTACGCAGACTATCTTTGATCTCTTTTTGGGCAATGACCATCACCACTGATTGAGGCATCATATTAACTCACCACTTCAAGTTGCGCACATTGACCCATGTAAAAATGATAGATCTCAGCTAGAGCAGGCTCCTTTATACTGAAATCAAAAGCTTGGCAGTCTGACATCAATAGCTGCAGCACTTCAGGCTTAGACTCAGCATCCAATTGCAACGCGTCATCGGCATAATATGCGGCTAATCTCGGCTGCTGCGCGACCCAAGTTGCTAAGTTTGCCGATGTCAGTCGAGTTTTAAGGCCACTGTTTTGTCTAAGCTGGCTCAGAGAGCCCTTAGCTAAACTCTCTCCCTTAGCTAAAATCAGCGCAATATCGATATTGTTCTCAATCAAAGAAAGCTCATGGGTACAGACAATCACGCCGCAGCCCTGCAGCTTAAGCTCGGCAATTTTGCCGTAGAGGAACTGTGATGCCACCGGATCTAGGCCAACCGTGGGCTCATCGAGTAGTAATAACTCCGGCTCAGATAAAATTGCCTGGGCAAATCCAAGGCGCTGCTTCATGCCTTTTGAGTAGGTCTTTAAGGCTCGGTCTTGGGCATATTCTAAGCCAAACTCTTCAATCAGTTGGCTAACTCTTTTTTTACCGATACCTTTAAGCGCGGCAAAATAACTTAAAATCTCTTTGCCTGTTAGCTTATCGTAGAAACTAACGTTCTCCGGTAGGTAACCTATTTTTAAGTCGGCGCGCTGCCCTGAATGCTGCTCTCCAAGAACGATGACTTCACCGCCGCTTGGCTTGAGCAAGCCCAGTAAAATTTTGATCAAAGTCGATTTGCCTGCACCATTATGGCCAAGCAGCGCCATCGTCTGACCGCGCTCAACTTCGAAACTCACATCATTAAGCGCAAGAAAATCGGCAAACTGATGTCTTATATGACGTGCTGATACTGCTAAACAAGGATCCATTGACTCTCCGAACACTTCACATTCTTAACGCTAACACGAGCAATAATTCGTCTACGGTTAAACTCAAAAACCAAATCAGCAAACTGATGTCTTATATGGTGCATGATGCGCTATTACCGCTAAACAAGGAGCTATTGGTTCTCCGAAAAAACTGCACCGTCTGTTGGCAAGCTAAGGTTTTACAAACTAAAAACCGGGTTTTGCTCCAACAAGGGGTAACTATCTATAATGCCGCTAGACTCTGTAATTTCAAATTGACGCTGCACCCAGCGAAGTACCACTACAATAGGGCTATCCATCAAGAAGTTAGCTTCAGGATAGAGCCAAAATAATTTATCGATATTATCATTAGGTCGGTACGCCGTATTGCCTATACCATCCAAATTGTGATCCCATCCTAGGTATCCACTCCAGTAGTTACCTCGGCCTGCACGACTCCATTCTAGCTGCGCATCACCGACGTATTTCACTTGCGAAAAGTTATCAATAAACTGGTTACCGTAAACCTGATTACCCTCGCCTCCCATCGCCATATAAAAGCCAATGTCGTTATAGGCAAAATGGTTATTGATAATGATATTGTCGCGGGCGCCATAGACAAAAATACCTTTGCCCTCTTGGCCCTGAATTTGGTTTTCGCTGCGGTTAACTATCTGCTCAACGCGGTTAAGCTCTACCCGAGAGTCCTTGCTCATATTTAGCAAGATGCCAAAATCAATAGCATCCCATACTTGATTACGGTGCAGATTAATGCGTTTTGAATCCATGATGGCGTAGCCACCATCCACTTGATAACTTTGATTACTGTAGGCTTCATCATCATGGGTGTACATGTAATGAATGCCGTACTGCTGGTCAAACAGTTGGTTAGCGTAAACCTTGCTGTTACTACCAGATTCGAGATACACGCCGTCGCGCACTTGAGAAATGGTATTGCCCCAGATCTCAGCATCGACGACATGTTGCAGATGAATACCATCGCCTCTATCTAGGGTATATAAAGTGTTGTTACCAACAATCACATTGTTATGAATTTTAATGCCGCTAAGTTCGTCGGCGCGCACACCAAAACCATTACCTTGTAAGTTGTTGTTGTGGATCTTAATCCCGTCACAGCCAGGCTCAATTAAAATACCGGCATCACGCTCGTAATGGTCGTTACCCCAGTTTTCAATGGTTAAGCCTGAGATCTCAACATTGCTGGCAAATACCGTGATGGCGCTGCCCACGCCAGCGGCATCAATAATACTGTCACCAAGACTTGATAACGTAATAGATTGACGAATTTGCAACGGCGCTTGATAGCGCCCAGCAGCAAGCATAATTCTGTCGCCAGATTTAGCATCGGCTAATACTCGGGTTAACTCTAAGGTATTAGTAACAGTGACCGTCTCGGCGTAACAATGTGCCCCGACACTTAGGCCTATCAATAACAGAAGTGGGCGCGTCACCTGCCGAATTCCAAGCGCTGATATATTGCAAAGTGCTGTATACATAGATTTATACCTACTCAGCAAGTTGTTGTACTTATTATAGAAGATCACACCAACTCATCTAATTACACTATTCGCCAGCAAGTAACTCAATGGTGATCTGTTCATAGGTTAAAACCGCTCCGCCAAGGTCTGTGGCAAATTGAGTAGCAGCTTCTTTAGAAGAGAATGACGCCACTGCAGGCCCCATGACAGCTTTTTTACTGGTGCCATAAACATACCAAGCAGAGCTTGCATCGATAAAGCTCTTATCATCAGGATGTTCCCAATCTGTTACCGACATATCATGCACCTTTAAATGCGTGATCTGACGCTTGTTCTCTGGTTGTAGTGCAAAATTAAACATATCTCGGGTCGAGCAGAACTTTGGCACTATGGTTTCCCCCTTCAAGCCTAGCTGACCTTTAGGCCCCGGATACTTAGTGATCATCATGCCGCACAAGTGACAGCGATCATGGTCATGAATAGGTTGCGCCTCAGTCGACTGCGACGCCGCACCACCTTGACTACAAGCATACATAAGTGGAACAAAGAACAAGGTGAGTAGTAGTTTTTTCATAGCGAGCCCAATTGGAAGAATGCGAATATAGAGGCACTCACTGCCTTGCCAGTTAATGTGGCAAGGCGTGAGCTGAGTTGTTTAGCAGTGAGTTCGACTCCTAACACTGACCTTGCAGGGGCGGTGTATTAGGAGCGAACCTCTTACTATTTTTGCAGTTTCACCGACAGGTTAAACTGCAAAGATTTGGCCTGCGTAAAGGATAAACATACGCAAGCACATCATGCCTGCCACAGCACACACACCAGATAAGTAGAATGCTTTAGCGCTATGGCTAAATGCTTTACCTGTAGCAAAGTTCAGTAGTAATGGACCACCAAAACCGATACCCACTACACCAAACCAGAATACCGCCGCCCACTGACCAGTATGGAAGGCTTCAAATGCACCTTGTGCACCGGCATTACCAGTCATAAGTGAAGTGACAATCATGAAGATGAATAGCATTTCAGCAAACATGATTGGCCATTCCGCGCCATGAAGTAACTTCATATCTTGGCTATGTAGGTCTTCTTTAAACACCGATACCGCAACCATTTTTGCAGCTGCTGCACCCGCTGAAATACCAGAGGCAATAAATAGCGCCGGTAAAACAGAGGTATTGATGATAGGAAAACGAATAAGCGCCGAGATAAGGAAACCGGTATAAGCACACACAGCTAAAGCCAGTACTAATACGGTTACTTCACATGGGCGACGAATGCCTTGTAGCTTTTCAACTACTGGCACGAGCACTTTCAGTGCAGGGATCTCGCGGATCTCTTCTTCAAATGCAAATAGGCAGATGAGCGCCACTAACGGGATATAAACCGAAAGCGCGATAACACCAATCGACATCACTGAATTTAGGTTGTAGTAAACCAAAATTCGCCAGAAGAACAGTGGGTTGGTTAAGTCTAATACCAGACACAACATACCTAAGCTGATGGTCACGAATGAAATCAATGCCGCCGCTTTATAAAATGCCGTGTTGGTTGTCTGCTTCTTGTAGAATCGCAGGAATAACGCAGTGGCTAGCGCACCACCAGAGATCCCCGCAAAGAACAAGTACACAGCGATAGGCCAAGGCCAGGCGAGTCCTTCAGACAGACCCATTGTAAATTCAATATTACCGTCCATATCTATACTCCTAGCTTAACAATAGGTATGTAACGTAAGCTCGGCTCAGTACCAAATCCTGGCTTAATACGCACAGAATCTTTTACTCGTAATAGCTTACTGATATAGGATGTCGGGTCGTTAATATCACCAAAGATCAGTGCATCGTAACGGCACTTCTGTACACAAGCAGGAAGCTCACCAATAGCAAGTTTGCTGTTTAGGCAGAAGTCACAGTTGTCGGCGACATCGGTTTCTTTATTAATAAAACGTGCGTCATATGGACAAGCTGCAATACAGTACTTACAACCTGCACACTTAGCCGCGTCCATAGTCACAATGCCAGTTTTCTCATCTCTGTGCGCCGCGCCTGTAGGACAAACAGTGACACAAGGGGCGTTCTTACATTGCTGACACGACACGCGGACGAACTTACGTTCACAACCACATTCAGTGGTTTTACCGCAGTGCGGACAAGGCTGACCTTCTAGCCCACCAGAGTGCTGCTCCATCAGTAATCTAGACTTACCCTCAGGTAAATTGTTGGCTAAATTACATGCCTCTTTACACTCGCCGCAGCCAGTACATTTATTTTGATCAAACACCATGGCGTAATGGGGCTTGTTTGCATCTGACTCACCCTCTTTGACGGAACTGCACCCTAGGGGCGCTATTATCAAAGAGCTGGCTCCTAAGCACTTAAGGAACCTCCGTCTCTCTATATTTTCACTCACAGCATCCTCCAGCTATCAGCTATTTTGCTGATATATTTATACTTATTAGGTTTTACGTGACTTTACTCAGATGCAGCCACTGAACGATTAGCAATTTTTTGCTCGGCTCTTAAAATTGCATTGTTAATTGAGGCCAGGTTAAAGTTCTGCCTGTCGCTTTCGAGTAACTTCTGCCATTGCTCGATGGCTGCTTCATACTCGCCATTAAGGTAAGCGTGGGTCGCGAGCAGCAGTCTTGATTGCGGCTCAAACTCATCGAGGGCTAAAGCTCTGGCGATGACCAGATCTATGTCTAAACTCATCTCGCGGTTGTCACGGTAATACATGGCATTGGCTTTCATGCCAATAATGCTGGCATCATCGCCCGTGAGCTTGAGTAAGGTATCGAGGGTTTGTACTGACTCGCTATAAAGTCCACCATCGACATAAGACTGGGCCAAATTTAACAATGCAATTTCATTGCTAGGTTGCTCACTTACTTTCTTTGCGTTTTTATTGATTTCTGCGGTGATCAGATAATCAATATTGCTGTCTACTACTCCCTTGTTCCAGCCATTGAAATGGCCTAATTGTGAGTAAACTAATATTGTCGTCGTAAAGAGCACTACAGATAGCCCTACTGGTACCTTAACCTTGATAGATTGCTCATCTATTCCATCTTCGCAAAGGTTAGCTATCGGGGTTACACCATGCTTTTGACTAGAGTGATGATGACGCCAAATTAAGGTGATAACTGCACATAGGGTGACAGTAATGCCGATAGCTAAACTATTCATAGTGACTCTCTACAAGCGACAAACTTAAAAACTGGTTTAAAAAACTTACTGTATAAACTAACTGTAAAAACTTGCTTAACACTAGCGTGTTAAGTGCAGCGATTAGTGACCGCCGCCCATCATGCCGCCCATACCCATGCCGCTTAAGCCCATACCATGAGCGTTGTCGCCAGGTGCTTCGACTTTGACTAGTTCGACTTCAAACACCAGTGTTGATTGCGGTGAGATAATGCCAACTTGCTTGTCGCCGTAGGCAAGAGCAGCAGGAATAGCAAACTTGTAAGTAGAGCCCTCATTCATTAAAGGGATCCCTTCTTGCCAGCCTTCAATAACACTCATTAGTGCAAAGCGGTTTGGCTCGTTACGCTTGTGTGAGTCATCAAACTCAGTGCCGTCGATTAAGAAACCTTTGTAATGCACTGTGACCACATCTTGTGGGTTAGGCTTACGGCCTTCGCCTTCGCTAATCACTTCATATTGCAGACCAGAAGCAGTTTCTTTTACGCCATCTTTGCTTTTGTTTTCAGCTAGGTATTTATTACCAGCGGTAACGTTAGCTAGGGCGATTTTGGCCTCAGCAGCTTCACGAGCAGTGTTAAGCTGCTCTGCGCGTTGGTTAAGGAATGTTAGGATTTCTTCATCTGAAAACTGTGGATTGTTTTTAAGTGCGTCCACCACACCTTCAATCACAAGGTCTACGTCAACTTCTGCACCCAGCTCTGTTTGGCTGTAGATTTGGCCAGAGATATATTTACCTAAAGAAGCACCGATACTGTAAGACTCTTTTTGTACGTCAGACGTCAGCTCGGTTGCGGCCATTGAGTTGGCAGACATAAACAGGGTGAAACCTGTCACAACAGCTAGGGTAGTTTTTGTAAATGTTTTCATAATAATTATCTCTTTAAATCAATTCTGTACGAACTAGGTTTATGACCTAACATCCTGCTGTTATGGTTTTTCAGTTACTCGGTTAGATAAGCGCCACCCGTAAATGCCATCAGGCATCTGCAGAACATTGGTGTAACCCATCTTCATCGCCTCATGCGCAGCAATTTCGCTGGCATTGCACAGGCGGTTAGCGCAATAAAACACCATCACTGCATCTTTCTTAGCTGGCAGTAACTTTTTCCACTCTTTAACATTGAAGTAAATAGCACCTGGAATAAAACCTTCAGCCCAAAGCTCCAACGTATTAACATCAAAGAAGTAAACTCCCTCCTTACCCACTAAAGATTCAGCTTCCATCATGCCGATAGTGTTGAGCTGATGCTCATAACGATGTGCTGGTGCCATCTCAGAACCACCGCCTGCTAAACAAGCTGCAGAACTCGTGATTAACGTCAGACCTACCAATATTTGACCCAGTGCTTTTTTCATCATTTTTTCTCTCTATTGCCTCGGCAATTATTGCTATGCAATGCATGCCGAGGCGGTTAAGTTAGGCGGCTTACTTAGCTGCGTAACCTGTTCCATCTAGAATGTTTTGTGCTTGCGTAACATACGTTAGTGCAGCATCTAAACGCTTCTGGCTATAACGGAAGCCATGTACACCCCAAGAACCATCCTTCTTGATTAGATCAACAGTCTCTTGTGCTTTCTCAGCTAGCATTAGTACTTGAGTCTTGTCTTCAGTAGACAACTTAGTGACTTCTAATAGCTGGTCGATGCGTACAAGAGCTTGCTCAACTTTCGAGAAGACTTCTTTAACAGGTGTTTGCATCTTCTGTACTTCGCCGTAGATCTCTAACTGATCTTCGTAATGAAGGCCTGTTTCTAGTTCAGACTGGAACTGGCTGTGACAACCTTTGTTCTCTACCACGTCGTGGTCAGAGATAGAGGTACGAGCACAAGACCACATTAAGTCTAAGTAGTTACGACCTTCTTCGTTCTTAGCAACAGTCCAACCTTTACCCGCTTTAGGGCCTTGAGTACGTGGCTCACCTTCTGGTGGGTTTAGTGTCTTCAGTGTTGGATCAACCTGGATCTTCCACATGTGAGACTTACGTACTGCGTCAAAACCAGCTTGGTCAGGGAACTGCAGTGCCTTGAAGTTTTCACAGCTACCCATGTTAGGCATGTGACAGCTTTGACAAGTTTGCTTGTTGTGTGTATCTGAGTTTTCAGCAATCAAAGTCTGTGCTTCGTGACAGTCTTTACAGTCTTTCTTCAGCTTTGGCGTAGTGAAACCTGACTGCCAATCACCATCAGTCACTTCGTGTGGATCGTGACATGTAGTACAACGCATGCCCTTCTCGTAGTGCACAGAGTTATACATCTGTGAACCTTCAGTACCACATGATGGGCATAGTGACTTCATCTTCACACCGAAGGCGTATTCACGCTTTTCTTGTGCTTGAGGCGTGTCAGCAAGTGTTGGGTCGTACTGGAAGCGTTGGTGACAACGTTCACAGTTAGACTGCATACCGCCAGTACCGCCATCTAAGTGACCGCCCGCGCCATGACACTCTTCACAAGCGATACCACGAGAAATCGTGTGCTCTTGTAGCTTCTTAGGATCACCTAATGCATCGAAGAACTCTTGCTTGTTTTGGAAGTCAAACTTGAACGTATGACAAACTTCACAGTAAGAACTTGCAGGTTGGAACAACATTTCTTTTTCGTACTTAGCACCGTATGAACTCATACCTTGCTGGTGCGAACCTGAACCACCGAAACCAGCTAAGGTTGTTGGGAATTCTGGGATAACATCGTTAATTTTTTTAGACATTTCTGGCGTTAACCATTCAGCCCAACCACGAGAGAACTGGTTAGCACCCGCTACCATTTTACCGGTACCGTCGCGTAATAAACCGTCTCTGATGTGGTAAGTACCACGCACTAGCCATGCATCGATGAAACCGTATTTAGTACGTGGAGTACCAACAGTTGCATAGATCATGTCTGGCGTAATACCGTCAGGCAAGATTGAGGTATCTTTGGTGTTGTACATTGTCTTTTCAAGATCGTTATCCACTTCAGGGTGTTCACCTGGGAAACGAATTGTTTTAGCGTGACGCGAACGTTGCCACTTCTCGTATTGAGTCGCGTGACATTCAGCACACTTTTCTGGACCAACGAAATTGTTTGGATAATCTAGAATTGATTTAGCACCTAAACGATATTGAACCGCGCGAGGCGCACCAACGCGCTCACTGTAGTTAGGGCTGTGGCCGGTATCTAAATACTCTTCACCACGGTCACTGATATGGTAATCACCAATCAAGTTACCGGCTTGCTGATATTTGAATACTGGGTGGTTCTCAAATAAATAATCGAATAACTCTTCTTCTTGAACAATATAGTCTTGCAGCGTTTTCACGCCATTGACTTGTTGCATACCGTTGTATTCAGCAATTGCCCCTTTAGCGGTTTTACCCATTTGAGGAATACTGTCATATTTTCCAGCAGCGTTCGCATTGGCAATGGCACCAAAACAAAACAGCATGCTTAATGCTACCTTGTGTTTCCACCGTCTCATCATTCACTCCTACTTATCATTATTTTATTTTTTCACTGTTTTTTGTGAGCCTTATTTGGCACACATTTTTAAAACTAACCGTTCACCGATTGAGCTAGACAACTGAGCAAGGGCTATTTTCCATATAAAAAACAGTAAAAATTTGCGCTACAGCACACTAAAAAAAGCATTAGAAGCAATTAGATGTAAAAACGACATTTACATTTAAAATCAACAAGATAAATATCATTCAAGAGATGTTTTTAGATCTAAAAATCACAAGTTAAGGTTTTTTAAATCGCAAAAAAGTTACAAATCCAAGGTCAAAAAACACACTCGAGCAACGCGATTTAGCGCGCAAACTTAGTAGCCATGGGGCTTACGCAACAACAACCACAAAGAAGTAGTGTTAAAGCTGAGGCGGATGACAAAAGTTTGAGAGAGACTCCAATAGAACCTCTAATGGAAGCAAAACCATTAAACGAACTAGCTGAGTAATCAACTATCTGAAGATAAGGAGTGAGATAAGGAGTGAGATAAGCAGTGACAAAGGAATCATTGCGATAAATATTAACGTAATAAGCAACAGCGACCAGAACAGTCGCAAAGAGGAGTCGCATCTTGCTAGGTTCAGACGATTGATTCATGTCCCGCCTGATATCTAGAAGCGAAAATATCAAGCAATACTTACAATAAGATAAGGCTCCACAGCCTTATCTTATTGTAATGAACCTATTATGTTGGCTGTTACCCTCTATGCCCAAATAACTTACCCGCCAGTTGTTTCACTGTACTAGAGCAATCTTGCAAAAAGCTCTGCGTGGTCGCGTCAGGCAATGAATCTTCATCTTTCAGCATCTCGAGCAACTCAACACGTTCATCAGCCGAGAGCCAATCTTGCATATCTGGTAGTCGATTTTCAGCCGCAAGTCTGCGAACAAATACTTGTTGCTCGTAACCCTCATGCACAGCAAAGTACACCAGTGAAGCCTCTGGCACACCAGCGTTATCGAGCCAGTTAAGTGCCCAGCTTTGCTTAGCAATATCCAGTGCATCGCCCATATCGCTATCCCGATGACGTTCATTGCCCACCTCTGAGTGACTCCAACGTTCACCCATTGATACATGACCAGTTTGAATAAGGCTCGCCACATAAGCGTTCTCGACAGAGCTTCGACCCAACCAATGTAAGCCGCGCTTACCTAATTGCGCTAAAAACAGTGCTAAGCGCTCAGCCATTTCTGTGGGTAACATCCAGATAAAATCAGCAGGCCCGAGTTTACCTCGGTACATAGGATACGGGTTCCAGCCCTGCAATTTTGGCATTTTTAACGCCTGCGGACTCAAGCTCTCTAAGCCTTCGCCACTTGCTAGGTAAGCCATGATTTTGTCATACAAGCTTTGCGCGCTATCGTCTTCAAAACCTTCTTTCAAGGTATTAAGTAAAGCGGCCTCAAACATCGGCATTATCGGCAGCGAGACCTGTGGATTACTCGCTTTTACATGCTGTAAAAACTCCAAGACTTGATCTTCTCGGCAATACTCAAGCTCTCGCAATAAAGCCTCGAATTGCTTAAGTTGCTGTCGTCCAATCATAGAGAGATCGGCTGAGTCTAACTCGGCATATTGCGCCACTTTGCCAGCATAACGCTGGGCAAAACGCGCATCAGCCGGACGATAATCGGCAACTTGTTGATCTGCTATCAAAGTAAAGGCTTCTAGCATGGCATCTGTTACACCGTATTGCTGTAACAAATCGAATAAAGCGGCCTCGACATCTTGATCATTAATCGCCGCATACAGCCCGTAATCAGCTTTAAATTTCACAACGCGATTTATCACCCGCTGCGGCGCAATTGCCAACCACAATTGCCAATGTCTTTTGGCTAGCATCGCTATATGACTCGATAGCTCGAGCTTGCCAGCACTTTGTAATAACAAGGTGGTTAACATGCAGCGCTGGCCAGCATCATGGGTAAACAAGGTCCAATAAGCGGCTTGTTTGGCGCTGATTTCAGGCCCTGACTTACCGCCGTCTTTTGCCATGTTCGCGCGCACAAGCGCTATCATTTGCGCGTCAATATCTACTGCAGCACAATGTTCAGCATCAGGCTCTACACCACAAAGCCACTGACGCAGCGCCTCGTTAGCCTCTTCAGGCACATCGCAATACTTGAGCACAAAATCAGTGAGCAACTTACTCAAGTGCTGCTCTAACCATTGCTCAATGGCATCGCGCTCTACGGCGCTAGGCTGATTGTTAAGTCGCAGTGCTAAATAAGCGCTACTGCCAAGGTGCAATGGCATATAAGGCAGCACTTCAACAATCTCTTGGCCGTCACGATGACCAAGCTCATCACTGAGGCGCTGTAAACGCTCTTGGCTGATTAAATCTGTTCTTGGATTTAAGCAGCTAAAGAATGAGCGAGCTGTTTTTTCATCCCACTGGATTGCTTTAACTTCTGGCTGTGGTTTAACTGCGGCCTCTTGTTCAACTGCTGAAGAAGCTTCTGTATCAGCCTCAATTTCAACCTCAGTAGGCTGCATCCAGGCTTGATAAGCGTTTTCAATGCCGCTACGCTGCGCTTCAGCTACTGCAAAAAAGTCAGATTCAGTGCGAGTTTCAGTAAGTGTTGCCGCTAAAGTGATGATTTCATCTTCAACTTTAGCGCCACAGATTAATTGCTGCTTTACCTTGTCTTGCCACTGCTCTTGCTCATCTTCAAACTCCCAGCGCTCAGCCCCCACAGACCAAGCGCCCATGCTGTCGTAATACTCAAACAACATCTGGCTCAAAGAGCTAGGCTCATCAGCAAGCACCAAAATCGGGCTCGCTTGCAGCCGTGATAAAAGCTCAGTTTTAAAATAGCTGTAATCGTCAGGCTGGGATTGTAGGTGCGATAGCAAGTCAGCTTGCACCGCATCCTCTTCCTCAAAAAAATAACGCCGCAGCTCCGCGCTATCACACCAGACATAAGCCTTGATCAGATCTTGCGTCCAGCCATGCTTACCGACTAAGCCACTCAGTAAACACAGCGGTGCAGTCATAGTCTGTGTATCCCAGTAAGGCACAAGGAAACGCGCTAGCATAGGGCTATAACTGGTATCGGTCTCAACCAGCATATACAAGGCTTCGATACCAAAGGCGTTGTGATCATCTAGCCAAAGATCATTAGAATCGTTACGGCTGCGAGAAAATGCCACCAAAGCCTCGACGGTTTCAACTACCGCAGGCATGAGTTCAGCGAAGTTTAACGCCGCACCAAATAGTACCGGCTCAGTGATAAAGGCGTGTTTCTCGTCAAAACGGCAAGTATTCAGCGCTTGCTCGACCAAGGCGCGGTTCTCGCCGGCATCTTCTAAGGTAAGAGTGCTGCCATTTGGCTTAACAAACTGCACATTGAGCAGCAGGTTCATGGTTAAGCGAAACGACGAGCCATCCTCTATGCGCTGACGATATTCAGCTAATGCACTGGCAATACTCTCGGGGGAGTTAGGGCAAACAACGATAGAAATCGACTTATCAAACTGGGCCATACAACATCCTTGGCGGTGGAATAGAATAAGAAAACAAATAGATAAAGCGACCGCAGATTATCGCGCTGCTAAAAAGAATGCGAATAAAAATTAGAGAAGTGAGGGGCGTCATATATTTAGCTGTGTCAGACCGGCTAAATACAGCAGGCTAAATCAAGCTGCGCGAGGTAAAGCTTGTGAGTATCACATAGCCCAATAGCCAAGAGAGAAGCAGCAATCCGCTCTTGGCTAGATCTAAAATATGGGGGGATTCGCTACCGAAAGATAGCGATAGATAGCTTGCCTTTAAACCTGATTAGAAAGTTCTTTACGAACGATTGCAGCGCCTGCACTCAAGGCCGTTAATTTGCCCCTTGCCACATCACGCGATAGCGGCGCCATACCACAATTAGTGCAAGGATAAAGCTTGTCGGCGTCAACAAACTTAAGCGCTTCCCTCAAGGTATTGGCGACTTCTTCAGGCGTCTCAATGGTGTCCTTTGCCACATCAATGGCACCGACCATCACTTTTTTACCGCGAATGAGTTCCAGTAGTTCAATAGGAACATGGGAGTTATGGCACTCTAGCGAAATAATATCTATATTAGACTTTTGCAGCTTAGGAAAAACCTGTTCATATTGGCGCCATTCAGTACCTAAGGTCTTTTTCCAATCGGTATTGGCTTTAATGCCATATCCGTAACAAATATGTACCGCTGTTTCGCAGTTCAGCCCTTCGATTGCTCTTTCTAAACAGGCAATGCCCCAGTCGTTAACCTCATCAAAAAACACATTAAACGCAGGCTCATCGAATTGGATGATATCCACGCCTGCCGCTTCTAACTCTTTGGCTTCTTGATTAAGAATTTTGGCGAACTCCCAGGCAAGTTGTTCGCGGCTTTCATAATGATCATCATACAGGGTATCGATCATAGTCATTGGGCCGGGCAACGCCCACTTAATCGGTTGCTTAGTTTGCTGACGTAAAAACTTAGCGTCTTCAACAAAAACGGGCTTTGGGCGAGAAATAGGCCCTACAATTGTTGGTACGCTGGCATCATAGCGGTCGCGAATTCTTACGGTTTTACGATTCTCAAAGTCGACGCCACTTAAGTGCTCAATAAAGGTGGTCACAAAGTGCTGCCGTGTTTGCTCGCCGTCGCTAACAATATCTACGCCAGACTGCTGTTGCTCTTGCAACGACACGCGCAGCGCATCATGTTTACCATCAATTAATGCCTCACCTTGTAATTTCCAAGGTGACCAAAGTGTTTCTGGCTCAGCCAACCAAGAAGGCTTTGGCAAGCTGCCTGCTGTAGAGGTAGGTAGTAATCTTGTCATAATAAATACTCTCTATATCAGGTTAATTAAAGCGCGCAATTAGCTGACCAATGCTCAAGAACACGCTGGTATGGCTTAATAAAGTGCTCTTCAGCAAACTTGCCCTGCTCAATCGCCAGCTGACCACGTTCTACACGGTCATAAACAATTTGCGTGATGGAATGATCTAGGTTGTTCAAATTTGGCTGGTAGCATTTACCCGCAACCGCATTGGCATTATAAATCTCAGGTCGGTAGACTTTTTGGAAGGTCTCCATGGTACTAATGGTGCTGATCAGCTCAAGATTGCTGTAGTCATTAAGCAGATCACCAAAGAAATAGAAAGCCAACGGCGCAACGCTATTTGGGGGCATAAAGTAGCGCACCTGCAAACCCATCTTTTTAAAATATTGCTCAGTCAACGAAGATTCATTGGGTTGATATTCGACGCCTAAAACAGGATGTTGATTTTCGGTGCGATGATAAGTTTTATTATCCGACACGCTCAAACAGATAACCGGCAGCTTTTTAAAGTGCTGTTTATAGGCATCCGAATTAACGAAATATTTAAAAAGCTTTCCATGTAATTCACCAAAATTATCTGGAATACTAAATTGCGGTTTATCTTTATTATGATTTAACAGCAATACGCTAAAGTCATAATCGCGAACATAAGAAGAAAAGTTATTACCAACAATGCCCTCAATACGCTCGTTAGTTTTATTATCGACAATATTGGTTTTCAATATTTCAATTGACGGAAAAGCATCGCCACCAGCTTGCACATCCATATCAACTGAGACGATTTCAAGCTCGACCGAGTAACGGTCAGCAGCAGGGTTATCCCAGTGGGCTAAGGCGTTAAAACTGTTGTCTATCATCTTCAACGCGTTACGCAAGTTCGCCTGGCGGCTCTCACCTCTAGCCAAGTTAGCAAAGTTGGTAGTGATGCGCGTACTGTCTGAAGGATGATAGTTCTCATCGAGACAAATGCTCTTAATTGTAAAAGTAAAATCGTTATTCATCGTGATCTGGTATCCCTTTATCCTTTACTGTATTCAGTCAGTCGCCTCACTGGCATCGTCGATGTGCGCATATCATGCAATTAACCACAAAATATTAGTTTGTTTAATGCTGCCATCTAGATGTTATTTATACCGAGTTAAGCACACGATGAATAACGTTTTAAATTCAACTGCAACGTGAAGGAACTTCATGTTGTATATCTTTGAAAATTAAACTTAGATTCCGTTATATTAACGCCCTGATGCGTTCACCATTTAAATTAACTTAATCCCAATTTAATTCATGTCGCGTCATAATCCACAAATAATATGAAGAGATAAATTGCATGAGTGAGTTGTTATTATTGATTTTATGCTGCGCACTACTAGGCAGCATAGTAGGCTTTCTGGCAGGGCTGTTAGGCATTGGTGGCGGGTTAATTATTGTGCCAGTGCTGAGCACTATTTTACTTTACTTTGAAGTGTTACCAGCAGAACAAGTGGTCGTCGCAGCTATTGCGACCTCATTAGCATCGATACTTTTCACCTCAACCTCATCGGCAATCGCCCACCATAAAAATGGCAATGTGCCATGGCAAATAGCACCTTGGATCATGGTGGGAGTCGCCCTTGGTGCGCTGATTAGCGGTTTTGTGGCAGCACTGCTACCCGAAAAAACAGTGCGCTTAGTGTTTGCGGTAAGCGTAGTGCTTATCGCATTAAAGATGATTTACAGCAGCAAAACTGACACAACAAGTACACGGCAAATGCCTAATAAAGGCTTACTCACCTTTTTCACCACCATTACCGGCGCTTTATCTGCGATGATAGGCATTGGCGGCGGCGCACTCTTAGTGCCTTTACTGACATTCTTCTCCATCGATATGAAAAAAGCCATCGGCTGCGCCTCAGCCTGCGGCATTGTGATCGCACTGTTCGGCTCAATTGGTTATATCAGTTCTGGCAGTGCCCATTTCTCGCTAGCAGATGGCTTTGCAGGCTTTGTCTATTTACCGGCATTATTAGGCATAGTGTGCACCTCTTGGTTTACCGCGCCGTTAGGTGCTAAAGCCACCGCACGTTTACCCGTACCATTAATCAAAAAGGTTTTCGCCGGACTATTGCTAGCCATCGCCGCCAATATGTATTTTATGTGATGTCTTATTAGATATTCACAACATTCGATAGGCTAAGCCGCCTATAACTAATCATGGTCAAGAGAGGGCAACAGCTCCCTCTTGGCCATTTATCATGGGGGGGGTTGGGGTTATTATTTTCTTATTATTGCAACATTCCAATCAAACACCCTGTTCCCGATAGAAGTCACGGAATGAGGAAGGGCGACGCTCGTCAGGGTATTGTTGCCAAACGCATCATCTCCAATATGCGTGACGGAATTGGGAATGGTGACACTCCTAAGGCTATTGTTTGCAAACGCTGCAGTGCCTATAGAGGTAACAGAGCTTGGAATGCTAACGCTCGTCAAAGCATTATTAATAAATGTCTCAGCTTCGATAGCGGTAATGGAACTCGGGATAGAAACACTTGTGAGGGCGTTGTCAGCAAACGCTGTATATCCTATAGAGGTCACTGAACTGGGAATGCTGATACTCGTCAGAGCATTCTTATAAAATGCTGCATAGCCTATAGAAGTGACGGAATCTGAAATGGTGACACTCGTCAGTGCATTGTAAAAAAATGCTTTGTTTCCTATAGCCGTTACGGAATCGGGGATAATTACGCTCGTTAGGGCGTTGTGAGAAAACGCTGCATACCCTATAGACGTAACGGAATTAGGAATGGTGACACGCGTCAGAGCGTTATCACTAAACGCACCACTTGCTATAGAGGTAACGGAACCAGAAATAATGACGCTCGCTAGGGCATTGTGACTAAACGCGCGATTTCCTATAGAGGTAACGGAATTAGGGATGATGACACTCGTTAGCGCATTGCTAGCAAACGCATCATCTCCAATATGCGTAACAGAATCTGGAATGGTAACGCTCACCAGAGCATTGCCACTAAACGCATCATCTCCGATAGAGTTAACTGAATCAGGAATAGTGACGCTTATCAGGGCATTATTAGCAAATGCATCCTCTGCTATAGAGGTAAAGGAATTTGGAATAGTGATGCTTGTCAGGGCATTATTACTAAACGCCTCTTTGCCCATATAGGTAACTGAAGTAGGAATGCTAACACTTGCGAGCTCATTATGTTTAAACGCCCTAAATCCTATATAGGTAACGGAATTAGGCATGCTGACACTCGTCAGGGCATTATCTATAAACGCCCAATCGCCGATATGCGTAACTGAATCAGCAATGGTAATGCTCTTTAAGGCATTTTTAGCAAACGCCCAATTGCCGATATGTGTAACAGAATCAGGAATGCTGACGCTTATTAAAGCGTTCTCAGCAAAGGCCTCTTCTCCTATATGTGTAACCGAATCAGGGATCCTTATATTGGTCAGGGCACTTTTAGCAAACGCTCTATCTTCGATAAAGGTTACTGGTACACCATTAAAATCACTCGGAATAACAATATCTTTATAATCAGCGCTGTAATGAACTATCGTATTTGTACTTTTATCAAACCTTACATCATTCAATGTAAGGATATGCGATGGGTTTAATCTAGTGGTATCGCTACTACATGCAAATATGGAAAACATTACTGAAAAAGTAATTAGATATTTGGTCATACTTTCCTACAATAAATCAGCCTACAGCTGACACTTTAAGAGCTAAAAATGTTTATGTTCTCTGCCATTTAACATAGCTGTCTATCATTAAGCTATTTGGTCGCCAACCAAGCACTCCAAGCACTAACAGGAATAAAATGCACGCCTTGGAGATTCTGCGTGTTTAAGGAATCGACTATTGATTTGTGCACCACAGTTACCGGGCTATGACCAACTTTAAATATCAATCTTTCTGTTAGATTGATATTAGCCAGCTCGCTTGATAATAAAAACCTATCAACATTCTTTATGTTGCCTCTTTTTATGGTCACTTTTGATTTTTTCTCATCAATGAGTGAAATGAAGTTGATGACTTTTAACAGGTAAAATTTTTCAGATTTCTGGTCTATATTGGCAGGTATAAATTGCACATACGGAAAATCAAACGGACGCAGTAAAGCGTACAATTTTTCACTCAATAAAATTTTTGGCGAGTAGTACACATCCGCTAACTCTTCACTGTCACCTTTAATCGTCATCTTGTACGCTAAAGCCTCGTCAACAGACAGCAGTTCTCTTTTATTTTGAACCGTTTCTGTAAACTCATTGGCTGCATCGAGTAAGCCAAACTGACAGTCTTCAGCCCAAACGTAATACTCTTGGTTAATCATTAATTGTTTCTTCCAGTTAGACTTCGTCTAACAAACTATCTTTTGAGCAATCAAACTCAGTTTGATCTTATAGTTAGACTACTTTAAACATAGCCACCCATTATTAATCAACAATATAACCGTTATTACGAAATCTTTCTCAAACTATAAACATGAGGTGTAGCATTATTTGATGGCAGGCAAATAATTTAGTGATTAACTGGATAAAACTGAGGGATTTAGAGTAAATAAGCTAAAAAACGAGCGTAAAAATCCAACCGAACTAGAACGGTATAACGAGTAATTTGTTTAGAAATTCTTAGCCGACTTGTAGATGGTGACAGCTATTAGCGAAGTGCCGTCGTCGCTTATCTAAATGTTCGCAATAATGAGTTAGTTCCTGCAACGAGCCAACGGGGCCATGAAACAGCTTGCCAAACTCGGTGGTGACTTTTATCCAGTTATCGCAGGGGATATTCAGCCTATTGAGTATCTTTTCAGTGCTAGGAGAAATGGCCCCTCGTTTATCATCTCGAATCATTCGACCTGTTTCATCAACAAGTGTTAGATAATCTTGAAGAGAGAAGTTGATACCTTTGGTTTGGTGTTGTCTCTCGTTACCGATAAACGGCAGTAACTTAGCAGGCTGCTTACCTTTTAGAGCCGCATTAACTCTTAATTGTAAGCTGGTGTAGTCCGACTTTTCAGGTGTTTTGACCATCTTACCTCTAATAGGATTAAGCTCTACATAAGCCATACAGGCGAGCACTGCAGCTTCATCCAGTAATGCTTGGCTCTTGAATCGCCCCTCCCAGAAATGACCTGTACAGTTGTCTTCATAATTAGCTTGCCTAGCGATAGGCTCATTGAGGCAACGCATAAACCAACTAATATCACAAAGTCGTGAACGGTACGTCGCAATAAGACGCTTTAGCGTTGTGACCATACACTCTTCAATCACATCACCTTTAGCAAACTTTTTAGTTAAACCAGTCCCATTAAACAACTTATGCCACTGTTCGACCACCTCTCTATCAGACCAGTTGTTTACCGTTTCTAGGTCGATATAGAGCACCACATGCAGATGATTACTCATCACTGCATAAGCTGCTACATCAATTGCAAATACCTCTGTTAACTTGAGTATTTGCGCTTCAACCCAACCTCGTCGATGGTCATAATTCTTGCCTGTGTACTTATCATCACCACACAAGAAAGCCCGTCGAACCACCCGACTGCAGCAATGATAATAAGGCGTGTCTTCAAGACTAATTAGCGTACTTCTAGCGCGGGGCATAACAACCTCCTACTTCAGCAATAACTAAAGCTTAGTAAGAGGCAACAAAACATGCCATTAACGATGGGTGTCTATGATGGGGCTTTCACTGGCACGGGGCATAACCACCTCCTACTTCAGCAATAACTAAAGCTTAGTAAGAGGCAACAAAACATGCCATTAACGATGGGTGTCTATGATGGGGCTACGACGATGGTCATAGTTCTTGCCTGTGTACTTATCATCACCACATAAGAAAGCCCGTCGAACCACCCGACTGCAGCAATGATAATAAGGCGTGTCTTCAAGACTAATTAGCGTACTTCTAGCGCGGGGCATAATCACCTCCTACTTCAGCAATAACTAAAGCTTAGTAAGAGGTCTACAAACATGCCATTAATGATGGGTGTCTATGGTTAAGCTCTATCTTGACTAACCGAGAGTGTCCATATATTTCTTACATTAGGCGGTTAAATTATTTTTTCGACGTCATTGTCGCTAGCATTTTTTCCATTAACGCTATTTCGTTGCTACTAAGCTTACGAGACTCAATTATCTCAGTGCTCTCGCCGGCCTTAAGGTTTTTGTGTTCACTGTAGAAAGCGGCTTTTTCTAATAGTTCGCTAATAGACATTGGTTCATCATGCTCACTATTTAATTGCATTAAAACTAGATTTTCTTCTCGCTTTCTCTTGATGGACTCGTAGTAACGATATTCATCCATTGCTTCTCTATATTGGCGTAAGAAAAAGAATGCGACCATTTCAATGAAAAAAAGAATTCCAAACTTCGGAGCCATCAACATCACATTACTTGAGGAAGAGCTTGATATATCTAGTTTAGACTGCGGTATAACAACGTCTTTAGCTGTTTCAATATAGAAAAATGCCAACCCCGAAAATGCGATAATAACGCCAATAAACAAATACACACCGGCTCTTGTGTACAAGCCTTCTGAAATTTCTTTAGATGACTTAGCTAGTTTTTGCATTTGCTGAAGAGCTGAGTCATTAGCAGATACCTGTTGTTCAATGACTTCTTTTGCTTCCTGATAAATCTCTCCGACATTAACACTTTGTTCTTTTTGCAGAAGATTCAAAGCTCTTTTATAGCGCAAATACTCAAAAGGCAGCTTCCCAAAAATCTGTGAAAATAGCATAGGGAATAACATGACAAACGCCATTGCTAAAATGTCGTAATAAAAAAACTGTATACTTTCTATATCGAAATAGCTTCTCGGATTTAAAGTGAACTGCAAAATCATTCTGCCACCGACTAAGACAGCAAATAAAATCCAAAGATAAACCTCAGCTAACCGCTTACTCGGTCTCGATAATGACGAAATCGCCGTTACTTCAATTGACATACTTTCCTTAAACAATTTAACAGCTGATTGATTAGCAGCTGCGATAAAATTGTTATCGCTGCTACATATTTAAATATTATCGGTGCGTCTTGATAATGTTTTACCAACCAATAATAACTCATTGTTTTAAAAGAAAACATAAAAAGTGTTGTTACTTTTACATCAGTATCTGTTTCATATAGCAACTTTATTGCTGATGAGCTCTGCGTAATGCTGAACTCCCTGAAAACACCATTCCCCTTCGGAGTTGCCGAAGTGCGTTGAAGAAATAGTCGTGATGCCCACATGGATGTGGGCGTAGTTTTCGCGGGGCAGGATGCCCCATCGGAAGCGTTAGACTATTTCGAATAAGCACGAGGAAGACAACTTCGTCTGGGGCGGCTCGGGAGATGCAAGAGGGGGAAGCTGTTGTCCCCCTTTTGCCCGAGTGTGAGCTGGAAGCTCACGACTTTGGTCAGGCGCAGCCTGATGCGTTACCAATGTGGAGCGAAGCGCCACGACCTTTATCAAACGAAGTTTGATTACTAGTAATTGTTAGACGCAGTCTAACTTATAAGTCAGGCGCAGCCTGATGCATCACCAAACTTGACCTCGATATCAAGTTAGATATCGAATCTCTCATAATGGTACCAAGCCGTAACCTGCCCAAACAGCGGGATAGTCCAAACCGCGGTTTTATGATCTTGATGCACACGGATAAAATACAACTCTTCGTCCTTAATATCGCGCTTACGTAAATCGCGATAAAAACGCACCGCAGAGTCGTTTAACTTATCCGGCTTTATCAGATCTTTTTGCTCAACCTTAACCTGGAAAATATCCACCTGAAGATCATCAATCATGCTTGAGTATTGCTTAAACTTACCGCGCAGTTTGTACTTTATTGGGGTGGTTAAACAGTCTTGGTCGGTGATACAAGTCGATGAGTAAAACTCACCGGTATCGTCCGAGTCATAGATCAGTGACATATTGATATCGGCGCGAATAAGTAGCTCACCTTTAACTGGGAAATACACATCCGCTTGGTAGTTATGCTCTAAGAAAGCGCCACTGGTATCAGTGCTTTCAGGTAGCATCACGCGGTTATAGCGAATGCGCTGCTCCATCGCGGTCGACAAATCGACAAATTCAGGCATATTCAAGTTGGCAGGCTCTGAATCAACCGACGTGATATTAATTAAACCTTTACCTGCACATTGCTCTGCATCGGTTCCTGGACATATTGCCATTGAATAATTGTCGCCATCGGTGGCGGAGAATGCATTAAAGCCTTTATGACATGTCATAAAGTTATCATCTGGCTCGAGGTGTTTTTCCCACATAAACGGATGTAAATGCGGCGCATCATCTTTATACAGCAGCTGGCTATCGCCCTTTAAACCACCGATTTTTAATTCAATTTGAGTGTCAGCGCTCCAACGAGATAGGTTCTGCCTTACCTTGTGGTAGTCACTGAAATACCAGGCCATTACCAGTAGGAGAATAGCAATAACAATGCCTGAAATTTTGACCAATAAAGACACATCAAAAAATGCAGCCTTCATCGACTCAGCGTCATTTACCGCCAACATTTTCACATGGGACTGAGTCGAAATATGTAGTTGATAACCACGACGAGCAATCGTCTTTAGCTGCACTTCACGATAGCCATCGAGCTTTTTACGCAGAGTACTAATACATTGAGTTAAAGAAGTCACTGCAACTACGCGGTCGGGCCAACCAGCGCTGAGTAACTCCTCTTTTGAACAGACAGGGTTTGCAGAAAGCAAAAGGCGATGTAGTACTGCAGACTCAGAGAAGGTCAAACTAATCTTTTTACCACTCACATGATCAACTAACTGGTTAGCTTCTGTATCTAACTCTAAATAAGGAGTGATTTTTAACACGATGAGCCTCTATTACTTACTGTCTACAAGCGGTATTTTGTTGGCAAATTCTACAGCTAAGTAATTAACAAGAATGTGATTATTGACTCATAATGGCAGCTATTGCGCGACCAATCACCGTCAATGTTCACAAATTTAGCATTGAGTAATATTACCCACTTAGTAGTATCTAGCTTTAGCCTTATAGAGCCCGTTTACATCCTATCGTTAAAGCGGTTTGCCCTTAAAGATACGATGACAGATCAGCGTCAATGAGCCTATCCACAACATAAATAGTCCGTACATTCCTGATAGCCCCCAATCTGTGGTCGCTATCATGGCGAGACTACCACTCGCACCTTCGCCCTCGATGGCAACTAAATTGATTGCACGGTAGAGATCGGTTGGACTCAAGGCGATCAACACATTGATAAGAAATTGATTAGCAAAAGAGAAGTCTGACACCAATAGCGTTAAGAGTAACAAGTCATAAATCAACACCAACAGGAACCACAACAACAGTAAGCAGCCGATGGCCTTGGCTTTCTCAGTGCATTTAAGGCTGACAATGTAACTGAGCAAAATAAAGGTCAGCGCAAGCAAATTACTGCTCAGCACAAATTGTGCAAAGGCCGCCACTAACTCGCCACTGTGATATTGCTCTCCCACAAGCAGTAATAAGCCTGCTGTTAGGCCAAATGCACATCCTGTAGCCACCAGCATAACGCTAATATGGCCGAGTAACTTTCCAAAGATAATTTGCGATCGCGTTAACGGGTACGACAGCAATAACAGCAAGGTGCCCGCCTCTTCCTCGCCCACAAACGCGTCGTAACACAATAAGATAGCCGCTAATGGGATGATAAAGACCGAGATGGTCGATAGGCTGCTCATCAGGCTATCGAGCTCTGGCAGATACAGGCTCCCTGTCACCGCACTGCCAGCAAAACTGACACTCAAAGACAGCAGTAGAAATATACTGCCCATGAAGGTTAACCACCGATTTCGAGAACTATCGCAGATCTCTTTATAGGCAATAATCAATATCGGGGATTTAAGTCTATTTATGTTCATTCTATGACTGCCCTACTGGGGAGCGTAAGGCTTTACCCATTAAATCGTGATAAATATCTTCGAGCCTTGGCTCGTTAATTTCGAAATCAAAAATCTGGCATTGAGATACAAGGTGCTGAATAATTTCCGGCTTGTGAGCGGCACTAAATTGCAGCAAACCATCACAGTAAAACTGCTGTAAAAAGGCGTTGGACTTAACCCTTTCACTGAGTTCAGTAAACTTAATACTGGTTTTTAATGTGCTGCCACGGCCAAGCTCACTGCAAGTGCCTAATGCGACCCGCTTACCTTTGGCCATAATCAAGGCCCGATCCAGATGAGACTCCACCAGAGATAACTCGTGAGTCGAGATCACTACGGCGCAGCCCGCCTGTTTAAGTTGATTGATCTTGCCGTAGAGGAACTGCGATGCCTGAGGGTCGAGGCCAACTGTAGGCTCATCAAGCAACAAGACTTTAGGCTCTGCCAGAATCGCTTGCGCGACTCCCAGCCGCTGCTTCATGCCTTTTGAGTAGGTTTTTAGCTGCCGATGCTGGGCATATTCGAGGCCAAACTCTTCGATTAATGACTCGACTCTGCGCTGGCTGACGCCTTTAAGCGCGGCAAAATAACTGAGTACCTCACAGCCTGTGAGCTTGTCATAGAAGCTGGCATCCTCAGGCAGGTAACCTAGGCGTACACAATTGTGTGCCTGACTCTCCTGCGCGCTCTGCCCTAGAATAGTCACTGTGCCAGAACTCGGCGGGATCAGGCCGAGAATGATTTTAATCAAGCTAGACTTACCCGCGCCATTGTGGCCAAGCAGTGCCAGTGTATGGCCTGTTTCGACCGCAAAACTAACGCTATCTAGCGCGGTAAAATCGTTATATCTGAGGCTAACATCGGTTAGCTGTATTGCGAGTTCTGACATTGTATTCTCAGTCCTGCTTCTATGAGTAACCCCATGCGGTTGGGTCGCCGTTTTCATCGCCCTTTCATCCATCGCAGTGTTCATCGCCGTTTTCATCCATCGACGCTTTCATCGACTTGTTCATCAAAGATGCTCCCTATCGACACTGTCCATACTCAGCAGGGGGAAGCTATCGACAATGCCCGTTGCTGGGCCAAACTCAAATTGGCCCTGCACCCAGCGCAGCAGTGCAACCACTGGGCTGTTCATTAAGAATCGCGCCTCAGGGTAGAGCCAAAAAAGTTTATCGAGATGGTCATTGGGTCTGTAAGCCTTATCGGCGATACCGTCGTGATTGCTGTCCCAGCCCATATGGCCACTCCAGTAATTGCCAAGCCCCTCATGGCTCCACTCAAGCAGCGAGTCGCCGACGTATTTCACCTGGGTCTTGTTATTCACAAATTGATTGCCATAAACTTTATTCTTCTCGCCGCCCATGGCCATATAGATGCCAATATCACTGGACGAAAACAGGTTATGGGTGATCTCGTTATCACGGGCGCCGTAGATAAAAATGCCTTTGCCTTCATTACCAAGCTCGGCAGTACCTTGTGGGTTATGGCCCAGACTCATACGATTGTTACTGACGATGCAGTGGTTACTGATATTGAGCAAAATGCCAAAATCCAGTGTATTTGAAGCCTGATTCTGATGCAGGTTAACAAACTCTGAGCTCATAATGGCGTAGCCACCATCGACATTATCGACCTGATTGCCATAGGCCTCATCATGCTTGGTATACATGTAGTGAATGCCGTACTGCGCCGAGTGAAAACGGTTATCGAACACTAAGCTGTTAGTGCTAGTTTCGAGGTAAACCCCGTCTCTTACATCTGAAATTTGGTTATCGTGGATGACCGAAACATCGACACCTTTAAGGTAAACCCCATCGCCCCTATCGAGCTTATAAAGGGCTGAATTACCGGCGATGACATTATTAACAACAGTAATATGGCTGGTGTTTTCGGCGTAAATACCAAAGCCGTCACCTTGCAGCTTGCTTGATTCAATACGAACTCGCTGCGCTTGCTCTTTAATTAATATACCCGCGTTAAGCTCATACAGATCGCCGCCCCAGTTTTGGATAACAAGATTGGAAAGGGTCACATCTGAGCTAAAGATATTGACGGCGCTACCACGCCCCTTCGCATCAATAATCGCGCCCTTCTCACCGATTAAGCTGATGGCTTGGTGGATCTCAAAGTGGCCGTGATATTCGCCAGCGCTTAACACTATGGTGTCACCTGCTATCACAGTCAGCAGCTCTTGCTTAAGGCTTTCAGTGCTCGCAACCGAATAAGTGGCCGCGAAACTCATAGGGCTTATGAGTAGAGAGAGGCAAGCACTCAGGCAGACTTGTTTCGCTGCCTTGTAAAATAGTGTTAGTACTTGAGCTGAGGTGACATTTTTCATAAATAGATTCATTAGTTTGGTAAGTGTCCACTCACTGACGATCACTTACCGGACTTGATTTGCTCGTAATAGCAGTGAGCCATTACTCACCAGCTAACAAAGCGATATCAATCTTTTCATATGGCAGAACGGCGCCGCCAAACTCTTGGGCAAACTTAACCGCATCGTCTTGGTTCTTAAAGCTAGCCACGGCAGGCCCCATCACGGCTTTTTTACTGGTGCCGTAGACGTACCAAGCTTTGGTTGCTTCGGTGAAGGCTTCATCTTTGGGATGCTCCCAATCGGTAGCAGCTACGTCATGGACATATAATGCTTCGATTTGACGTTTGTTCTCAGCTTGCAGTGCAAAGTTAAACATGTCGCGAGTCGAACAGAATTTAGGTACAACAGTTTGTCCCTTAAGGTGAACTTGACCTTTAGGGCCTGGATACTTGGTGATCATCATGCCGCACAGGTGGCAACGATCATGCTCATGGATGGCCTCGGCCGTGTATTGCTTGGTATCGGCACCACTGTCGCTACAAGCGCTTATAAAAGGTAAAAGGAATAGCAAACAGATTAACTTTTTCATTTTCTCTCCGAGTTCCATCGTGTTTTCAGACTAGCCCCTCAGTTGCCTTGCAGGGGCGACACTAAAGGGCTAGCTTACTCACAGCAAGTCGCTTTCATTGCGGTAGAGCTAAAGCGAATTCATCACTAAGTGCCATAGGGAAACACTCAAAGATCACCAGCCTAAGCCCCACCACAACGCAAACTGGCTTGCACTTACTGTATTGAGCCTTTGGTCACTCCATCGCTATGTTTAACGATTTGGGGAGGAGTCACCGCAGACTCAGTACTTATTAAATGTCAGATTAATCGATATTGTCGCTAACCTACGCAGCTAGCTCGTTACCGATTATCCCAACTAGATGGCATTTAATTGGCCAGCGTAAATAACAAACATACGCAAGCACATCATGCCGACTACCGCACACGCACCAGACATGTAGAAGGCTTTAGCCGAATGGCTGAAGGCTTTACCTGTGGCGAAATTAAGCAGTAATGGACCCACAAAACCGATACCCACAACACCAATCCAGAACACGTTTGCCCACACGCCGGTATGGAAACCAGCGAATGCAGCTTGTGCACCTTCATTACCTGTAGCCAAAGACATGATAATCATGAATAGGAACAGGGCTTCAGCAGCCATTACTGGCCATTCAATGGCGTGTAATGTGTGCATGTCTTTGCTGTGTAGGTCTTCTTTGAATACCGATACTGCAATCATTTTTGCTGCTGCAGCACCCGCAGAAAGACCTGACGCAACAAATAGCGCTGGCAATACTGAGGTATTGATAATTGGGAAGCGAATTAACGCAGAGATCAAGAAGCCGGTGTAAGCACACACTGACATAGCCAGTACTAGGACTGCCTTTTCAGATGGCGAACGTAGGCCACGTAACTTGTCGATAATAGGCAGTAAGAAATTCAAAGGCTTATAGGCTTTGATCTCTTCTTCCATTGCGAACAAGGTTACTAGTGCAACTAATGGAATGTATGCTGATAGCGCAATAACACCCACAGACATCACTGAGTTTAGGTTGTAGAACACCAAAATACGCCAGAAGAACAGCGGATTAGTTAAGTCTAAAACCAGACAGATCATACCCAGTGCAATCGTTACCAACGACACTAAAGACGCAGCCTTTAAAAAAGGTGTGTTTTCAGTTTGTTTTTTGTAGAAACGAATGAACAGGGCTACAGATAGTGCACCACCAGAAATACCAGCAAAGAACAGGTAAACCGCGATTGGCCAAGGCCATGCGATGCCTTGTGACAGGCCCATTGTAAATTCAATATTACCGTCCATGATTACACTCCCAACTTCACAATAGGTATGTAACGTAAGCTAGGCTCTGTACCAAAACCTGGCTTAATGCGTACCGAGTCCTTCACAGCTAATAACTTACTCACGTATGAAGTCGGATCGTTTGCATCACCAAAAATCAATGCGTCGTAACGGCACTGCTGCACACAAGCTGGTAACTCACCAATGGCAAGCTTGCTGTTTAGGCAGAAGTCACAGTTATCGGCAACATCAGTTTCTTTGTTGATGAAACGAGCATCGTACGGACAAGCACCAATACAGTACTTACAGCCAGCACATTTCGCCGCATCCATAGTCACAATGCCAGTCTTCTCGTCGCGGTGGGCCGCGCCAGTAGGACAAACAGTCACACAAGGTGCATTCTTACATTGCTGACATGAAACACGTACAAACTTACGCTGACAACCACAGTCATTTGTTTTGCCACAGTGTGGACAAGGCTGACCTTCAACGGCGCTTGATTGCTCTTCCATTAACAGGCGAGATTTACCTTCTGGTAAGTGGTTAGCTTTATTACAAGCGTCCTTACACTCACCGCAACCAACACATTTGTTTTGGTCGAAAACCATTACATAGTGCGGCTTATTGGTATCTTCCTTGTCTTTGACTGAGCTACACCCTAGCGGTGCCAATATCAAAGAGCTGGCTCCTAGACCTTTAAGGAACCTCCGTCTCTCTAGATTTTCACTCACAGCATCCTCCGATTATCGGTTTAAAACCGACACGTTATTTTTTTAATTTAATATTCTGTCTAGCATTTATTTAGGCGTTAATGAGCAACATCGGTATCAACTTGCGTTAATTTTTTCTTCGACTTTTCAATTGCGAAATTAATCGCGTCACGATTAAACGCTTGCACCTTATTGGTTAACACGATATTCCAGTTATCGATTGCTTTCTGATAGTTACCACTGAGGTAAGCATCGTTGGCGATTAATAAGCGGGTATTGAGCTCTTCGTGATGTTGAGTTAGCGCCCTCGCGATCACTAAAGAGGTATCCATGTTGATCAACCGATCATCTCGGTAGTACATGGACGTTGCCTTTAACCCTAAGGCCTCGCTGTTTTCTTTATCAATCGTGAGCAACTTGTCTAAGGTTTCGAGCGCATCATTGTATAAGCCACCATCGATATACGACTGGGCTAGCCCTAATAGCACTAGTGGATCACCGGGGTTTTCTATCGCGAGTTTCTGGCCTTTGTTGATATCGGCAACCAGCAGGTAATCAATGTTGTAATCAACCTGAGCTGAATCCAAATGCTGATAACTACCGATTGTTAGATACAGTAAGACTGAAACGCTGATAAGAAAGAAACCAATGGTTCCAAAGTAATAATTATTGTTTTGCTTAACATCATTGGTATCGATGCTAATCGTAGAGCCAAAAAAGTGCCCGACTTCTGATTCAAGTTCAGTCAGCTTATTGTCATACCTTAAATGGTGACAAAATAGATAAGCTGCCGTGCAGAATAAAATAATCAGGATACTAATCAGTACAGTGTTCATTTTGGCTCTATATCAATAATTAATATTAAATTTAATTGTGTGGATTGGCGCCCATAGAGCCGCCCATCATGCCACCCATACCCATACCACTTAGTCCCATGCCGTGAGCACCTTCACCAGGCGCTTCAACTTTGACTAGTTCAACCTCGAATACCAATGTCGAGTGAGGTTGAATCATGCCAACAACACGGTCGCCGTAGGCGAGTGCAGGTGGAATCGTTAACTTAAATTTTGACCCTTGAGGCATTAGTGCAAGTGCTTCTTGCCAGCCTTCAATAACGGTAACTAAAGAGAAACGGTTTGGTTCATCGCGGTCATAAGTGCTGTCAAACTCAGTGCCATCAATCAAGGTGCCTTTGTAGTGCACGGTAACTACGTCATTGCCTTGTGGCATGGCGCCGTCACCCATGGTGATCACTTCATATTGCAGACCTGATTCAGTTTGCTTGACGTCGCTGTTCTTAGCGTTTTCAGCCATGAAAGCTTCACCGGCCGCTACGTTCTTAGCAGTCAGTTCGTCTAACTTAGCTTGCTTCGCCGCATTCAGCGTTTCAGCGCGTTGGTTAAGGTAAGTCACAATTTCCTCTTTAGACATTTTCGTCTCATCTTTCAAAGCATCGAGTAAACCGTTTACCACCTGAGCCATATCAACTTCTGCGCCTAACTGAGATTGGCCATATACCTGACTAGAGATATGGTGACCAAATGATGCGCCTATGCTGTACGATTCCTTTTCAACGTCAGTGGTCAAGTCGCTAGAAGCAAAACACGACACAGATACTGATAGGGTTAGACAAGACACAACGGCCAAGACACTTTTTTTAAGCTTTTTCATAGAATCAATCTCACTAAAAATAAAATTACATAATCCGTTATGGCTTTTCTGTTACTCGATTAGCTAAACGCCAGCCATATATTCCATCTGGCATCTGAAGAACATTGGTGTAATCCAACTTCATCACATGTCGAGCAGCAATTTCACTGGCATTACAAAGACGGTTTGCACAGTAGAAAACCATGACTGCGTCTTTGTTTTTTGGCAGCAAGTCTTTCCAATTTTTTACGTTGAAATAAACAGCGCCTGGAATGAATCCTTCTGCCCATAATTCCAAGGTGTTGACATCAAAGAAGTAAACTCCCTCTTTGCCCACTAAGGTTTGTGCTTCCATCATGGTGATTGTTTTTAACGGTTCATCATAATATTTAGCAGGGCCCATCTCTTGACCACCACCGGCATAACTGCCCGCAGATAGCATTGATAACAAGACGGTGAAAACGACACTTCCCAGTACTCTATTCATAATTTCTCTCTTTGTTACCTCAACCTAAGTCGCCCTAGGTTGAGGTCGGTATAAACTCAATTACATGTTTTTAGCGCTGTAACCAACACCATCAAGAATGTTTTGAGCTTGGGTAACATAAGTCAGTGCTGCGTCTAGACGCTTCTGGCTGTAACGGAAGCCATGCACACCCCATGAACCATCTTTCTTAATTAGATCAATAGTTTCTTGCGCTTTCTCAGCTAGCATTAGCACTTCAGTCTTGTCTGCAGTAGACAGCTTAGTCACTTCTAGTAGCGTATCGATGCGCTCAAGAGCTTGTTCAACTTTGGCGTAAACGTCCTTAACAGGCGTTTGCATCTTCATTACTTCGCCGTAAATCTCTAGCTGGTCGTCGTAATGTAGGCCAGTTTCTAGCTCAGACTGGAATGGGCTGTGACAACCCTTGTTATCCACTACGTCTTTGTCAGAAATCGCTGTACGAGCACAAGTCCACATTAAGTCTAAGTAGTTGTGACCTTCTTCGTTCTTAGCAACAGTCCAGCCTTTCACGCTTGAATCACGTGGTTGACCTTCAGGTGGGTTAAGCGTCTTACGCTCTGGGTCGATATCAATCTTCCACATATGAGTACGACGTACCGCGTCAAAACCTGCGTTGTCTGGGAACTGAATCGCAGCGAAGTTCTCACAGCTACCCATGTTAGGCATGTGACAGCTTTGACAAGTTTGGTTGCTGTGGGTGTCAGTGTTGTCAGCGATCGTTGCTTGCGCTTCGTGACAGTCAACACAGTCTTTCTTCAGTTTTGGCGTAGAGAAACCAGATAGGAAGTCACCGTCTGTTACTTCGTGCGGATCGTGACAAGTTGTACAACGCATGCCTTTCTCGTAGTGAGAAGAAGCAAACATTTGCGAGCCTTCAGTACCACAAGATGGACAAGCAGACTTCATGTATACGCCAAATGCGTATTCCATTTTCTCTTGTGCTTGTTCAGTATCAGCTAGTGCATCAACGAAGAAGAAGCGCTGGTGACAACGTTCACAGTTAGACTGCATGCCGCCAGTACCGCCATCTAAGTGACCACCTGCGCCATGACACTCTTCACAAGCAATACCTTTAGAGATAGTGTGCTCTTGTAGCTTCTTAGCGTCGCCAAGTGCATCGAAGAACTCTTGCTGGTTTTGGAAGTCAAACTTGTAGGTGTGGCACATTTCACAGTAAGAGCTACCAGGTTGGAACAGCATCTCTTTTTCGTACTTAGCACCGTATGAAGTCATACCCCACTTGTGCGAACCTGTATCACCAAATTCTTCAAGTGTTACTGGGAACTCTGGAATTGCTTTATTAATTTTCTTAGCCATTTCTGGCGTTAACCATTCAGCCCAACCACGTGAGAACTGGTTACCACCAGCAACCATTTTACCGGTGCCTTCTGATAATAGACCGTCACGAACGTGGTAAGTACCGCGTACTAACCATGAATCTAGGAAACCGTATTTAGTACGTGGTGTACCGATGATTGCGTAAACGTCGTTAGCACGAACACCGTCTGGAAGCATTGATGCTTCGCTGCCGTATAGTGGTGCGTTTAAGTCGCCGTTTGGTACTTCTTTATCAGTAATTTCACTTGGGAAACGCACTACGTTTGCGTGACGCGAACGTTGCCATTTCTCATATTGAGTCGCGTGACATTCGGCACACTTCTCTGGACCTACGAAGTTGTTTGGGAAATCCAATGTTGATTTAGCACCTAGACGGTACTGAACTGCACTTGGACGACCTACACGCTTACTGTATGCCTGGCTTCCGCCGGTATCTAAATATTCTTCACCACGGTCACTAATATGGTAATCACCAATTAAGTTACCTTCTTCTTGATATTTGAACATTGGATGGTTTTGAAATAAGAAATCAAATAGCTCATCTTCTTGAACAATATAATCGTGTAGTGATTTAACACCTGTAGTTCTTTCTGTACCAGCATAGTTTGCAATTGCATTCTTAGCAGACGCTCCCATTTCTGGGATGCTATTGTACTTATCACCAGCAGCACTAGCGTTACCTATTGCGCCGAAACAAAACAGCACGCTTGCGGCTGCTTTAAGTTTCCAACTTTTCATCATCACTCCTAGTTATAACCTAGTTATAGTATTTTCATCATCATTCAACTTAGGCACTCTCTTGTTAAGCCGAACAACTAAACAATCGAGTTGCAGCTATTTTCCACATCTTTTTTGCGAAAAACACGCGCTACAGCAAGAAATGAGACACAGAAAAACACAGATAGTAAAAAATCGGTGAAAACAAATAAAAAACAACAACTTAAATTAGAGTGACGACCGCATTTTTCACTTATGATGGTATTTTTTGATATCTAAAAAGACCTAAAAACAATGCATTTAGACGTGAAAAAATATCAGAGGAGTTATCGGGTTTGATAAAGGCTAGAGAGGTCACAAAACACTTCCCTAATATAACCTACCCTTAGCGTCAGTAGCTTAATTAGCGCTTTAACTTGATGAGTTAAATAATAACAACAGGCTTA
>NZ_BPFA01000033.1 GCF_019655055.1 Shewanella sp. MBTL60-112-B2 | reverse complement strand
CCGAAGGTCCCCTCCTTTCCCCCGTAGGGCGTATGCGGTATTAGCAGTCGTTTCCAACTGTTATCCCCCTCGACTGGGCAGATACCTAGGCATTACTCACCCGTCCGCCGCTCGTCACCTCAGGAGCAAGCTCCCTTGTGTTACCGCTCGACTTGCATGTGTTAGGCCTGCCGCCAGCGTTCAATCTGAGCCATGATCAAACTCTTCAATTAAAGTTTTGTTTGCTTCATCCACCTTACAAGTAAGGCTAAATCAGCGGCTCAACGAATTCTGTGATTTGTTTCCACTTTAAAAAGTGAAATCAAACTTTTTTCATATTGCTATGAACACTCATTCATTAAGTAATTTTTGATTGTCTCGTGAGAGACAATTTCGAATAACTTAATCTCTGTGAGTGTCCACACAGATTTGCTTGTCATATTGTTAAAGAGCGTGCCACTTCTATCAAGGCTAAGCCTTTCAAAATGGCGCCTTAGACGCTGAGGTCGTTTGGCTGAGGAGGCGTATTCTACACTCTCCAGTGTCGGCGTCAAGCGCTTATTTTAAGAAGTTTTTCAAGTGATGATTTCTTAATCACTCTCGTGAAAAGAAGCAAAACCCGAAGCTCTCAAAGCGATTGTCACCTGAGGTTAATTTCCGTAGAAGTTAATCTCTCTAACGCTGTGTGCTTGGCTAGTTGCCTGCTTCACCGTGTCAGTGGGGTCGCATTATAGGGAGATTCAAAAAGAGCGCAAGCGCTTTTTATCAAATAAATGTTCGCTTGCTGAAGTTTTCAACAAAGCCCGCGTTAGCGCTTATTTATCCTACATTTCACGTTTAATTCTTCATCAATTTCACCCTAGGTTATAGATAAAGTTCATTTTTCCAGCAACGCACTAGAGTATTGGCCAATAATTCATTACCATATGCAGGTTATTAACAGTTAGTTATCAATTCATTTATTAACTCTTTAGAGATTATATTTATGCAGAAGTCATTCTTGATTGTCTTGGCAGTAGCCATTATAGGTGCATTAGCCATTTTTCAGATTGCACCGGATCTAAACGGCGCAATAGCTTTCTTTACTGGCGCTATTATCGCGAGCGTTATCTTTTCACTTCAATCTAAAAAGCCTAGTACTACAACTAACAGCAGCGAACCATATAGTGGCCCAACCATGACTCTATATGTAGGTAACCTTCCTTATAGAGTTCACGAAGGTGAGGTTAAATCATTATTCGGAGAATTCGGCCCTGTTAACTCAGTACGTTTAGTTCGAGATCGTAAGACGGGACGTCGTAAAGGATTTGGATTTATTGAAATGTCTGAGGCTGGCGCAAAGAAAGCCATGGTTAAGCTTAACGAATTTGATTTTCAAGAAAGAACATTGAAGGTTCGTGAAGCTAAATCTCAAGACTCAGATAAAAGTGATAACGCATAAAGATATATAGCTAACCTAGATTGGCTGAAGAGTGTGACACTATTTTTGTGAATCCTTTTTCAGCTAGTCTGGTTGTTAACCCCGCCGAAATCTCTTCCGTAGTATAAATTGCCGTTAACTGCTTCCGTCTACAAACCGCAGCTTTGTTATGTGAAAACTCGTTAAGCAGAAAAACCACCCTCTGCGCGATTGCGACTCCAGAATCGAGTAGCTGCACACCATCGCCTAGGATCTGCTGCATCTCATTCGCTAATATAGGGAAGTGAGTACAGCCCAAGACCAAGGTATCTAGATTCGATTGGCGTATAGGTTCCAGTTGGGCACTTAGCTTAATCAGGTCGACGCCGTCACCTGCAAGTTTCGCCTCTGCTAACATCACTAGTTCCGATGAGCCAAAAAGCTCTACCTTACATCCATCGGCAAATTGCTCTATTAGCTCTCTTGTATAGGAACGCTTAATCGTCCCTGGCGTTGCCAATAAACCTATATGCCTTGCACTAGATAGTTTTGCTGCGGGTTTGATTGCAGGTACGACCCCTACAATAGGAATAGATAATCTTTCTCGTAAACCCGGGAGCACTAAAGTACTTGCCGAATTACAGGCTACAACGACTAATGATGCGCCGATCTTATCAGCCTGCTCACAAATCAGCTCCACGCAGCCTTGAATAAGAACCGACTCTTCTAGCTCCCCATAAGGCAAACGTGCATTATCGAATAGATAGCAGCAATCTTGATCGGGTAATACTTTTCTGATCTCATCAAAAATCGACAGTCCACCGATCCCTGAGTCAAAAATAAGAATAGGTCCAAACAAAAGTATTCTCCGCTATAGAGTAAAAATGGTTTCGATACACATAAAAGAAGCGTCGTTAGGTCTTACAAACAGCATGATAGGCTATATTGCTTTAGAATTTTCCCACAACCTAGTTAAAATCGGAAGTGAGAAACTGGACATCCCAGCTATCTAGTATAATATTCCGCCCCTAATTTAATGCCAACGGTGATCAAGATATGAATTTAGCAGCAATGGATCCTACAACCTATGATGTGCAACTAGAAGCAAAGTGCGTCAAGTTAAAGCAGTTATTTGCTGATTTTGATACACCTGAACTAGAGTCATTCAGTTCTGAACCTGCTCACTATCGTATGCGTGCTGAGTTTAGAGTTTGGCATGAAGGTGAAGACCTCTATTACTATATGTTCGATAAAGAACTTGATAGTAAGGTTCGTTGCGATCAGTTCCTGCCAGCAAGCGAATTGATTAATAAAATGATGCCTGCTTTAGTAGAGCTATTAAAGCCAAATACTATTTTACGCCACCGTCTGTTCCAAATCGATTTCTTATCAACACTAAGTGGTGAGATCTTAGTATCACTGCTTTACCACAAGCAACTTGATAGCGAGTGGGAGCAGCAAGCAAAGATCCTTAAGCAAACTCTTAGCACTCAGTTTAACGTTAACTTGATTGGCCGAGCGCGTAAGCAGAAGATCATCTTAGATAAAGACTTTGTGGTTGAATCGCTCAATGTTGCTGGTAAACAACTACAGTATCATCAGATTGAGAACAGCTTTACTCAACCTAACGGTAAAGTGTCAGTTAAGATGCTTGAGTGGGCTATTGATGTCACTAAGAATAGTAGTGGTGATTTACTTGAGCTTTATTGTGGTAACGGGAACTTCTCTATCGCGCTAGCACAAAATTTTGAGCGGGTATTGGCAACGGAACTGGCTAAGCCTTCTGTAGAGTCAGCACAATACAATATCAAAGTTAACCAAGTCGACAACCTGCAGATTATCCGTATGTCAGCTGAAGACTTTACCGAAGCTATGGCGAAAAAGCGTAGCTTTAGACGCCTAGAAGGTATCGACTTAGATAGTTATAACTGTAATACCATATTTGTTGACCCACCACGCGCAGGCTTGGATGCTGATACCGTTAAGCTAGTGCAAGATTATGAGCGTATCGTCTATATCTCATGTAACCCTCATACCCTTATCGACAACTTAGATGAGCTGAGTAAGACCCACAAAATCACTCGCTTCGCCTTGTTCGATCAGTTCCCATATACGGATCATATGGAGTCAGGCGTTTTCCTTGAGAAAAAGTAACGTCTGATGATTCAACAATCATTCTAATAAAAACGGCATCCTTAAGGATGCCGTTTTTAATTATGCTATTCAAAAGCTAATTTTGTTCTTTCTTATTTTGTAGTGCATCGGCACCCTTAGCAATCATATGCAATTGAATCACCAAGCGGTCAGCTAAGACTTTTCGATCTACTCGCTTCATATCTAATGCTGCGGCCCCCGCATTAAAGACCAAAGTCACCAAGGCTTCAGCCTGGGCGTGGGCTAATTCAGGTGCGCGATTGGCCGTTGCTTCGGTGTAATGCGCTAGTTCTGAAATAAAGTGTTCGATTTCACGAGCCACTGCGCCCCTGAAGGGAGCCGAAGTTCCAGAACGCTCATGCAGTAGAATACGGAATACGTTTGGATTTGATTCGAGTACTTCCATAAAAGTATCAACCGAAATTCGGATCACACTGCCACCGGCTTCAGCACGCTGGCGACCTTTACGCATCATCTGTCTGAGCGTCAGTCCGCCTTCATCCACCATGGTTAAACCCAGCTCATTCATATCTTTAAAATGACGATAGAATGAAGTTGGAGCAATGTTCGCTTCACGCGCAACTTCGCGCAAACTTAGGCTAGAAAAGCTACGCTCAGCACTTAACTGACTAAATGCCGCATCGACGAGTGCCCGTCGCGTCTTCTCTTTTTGTTGTGCTCTAATGCCCATGTTGAACCTACTTACAAAAATTATTCCTTGAATAATACCGCTTTTTAACACAAAACGCAGCATCAACAAACTTGACCCCGATCACTATCCACGTTAAATTAGCGTACAGATGTACGCTCAACTTGGGATTATAATAATAATGAAAAAACCTCCTATCATCTGGATGAATGTGAGCCTGTTTAGTATCACGTTTGCCTGCGCCGCGATATTTGTTCCTTGGTATGGGATTGCTCACGGGTTTGATACCATCGAATGGGTCGCCTTTGTGGTGCTAGCCTTTGCGAGCGGCTTATCAATTACTGGTGGTTACCATAGACTCTGGTCTCACCGTACCTATAAAGCTCATGCCTCAGTTCGATTCCTCTATGCCTTAGGCGGTGCGTTAGCCTTGCAAAATAGTGCATTGCATTGGTCTTCCGATCATCGAGTGCACCATAAGCATGTCGATAACAATGACAAAGACCCCTACTCTGCAAAGATGGGGTTTTGGTACAGTCATATTGGCTGGATGCTACGTGAATACCAGGCTCAGCGTTATCACGACTACAAGAATGTACGTGATCTTCAAAACGATAAAATCGTTATGTGGCAACACAAGCATTACCTACCGCTCCTGCTAATCATGAACTTCGGTTTGCCGATCCTACTGGGTTGGTTGAATGGCGACATATTGGGCATGTTATTGTTAGCTGGATTGCTGCGCCTTGTTGTGGTTCACCACTGTACTTTCTTTATCAACTCACTTGCGCATATCTGGGGTTCGCAGCCTTATACAGATAAAAATACAGCGCGAGATAACGGCTTCCTAGCCATATTGACCTATGGTGAGGGCTACCATAACTATCACCATATCTTTGAGAATGACTATCGTAATGGCATTCACTGGTGGCAATACGATCCTACCAAGTGGCTTATCAATACATTAGCCTGGATGGGGCTTGCCAATGGTCGCCGCGTGGTACCGCAGGAGAAAATTGAGCACGCACGTTTGCAAATGCAATTAAAGCGTACTCAGAATAAGGTAGCTCACTTGCCTAATAGCGAAGAACTCATTGAGAAAATACAAGAAGAGTACGAGACATTAAAAGCACACTTAGCTGAATACTACGCAGCAAAGAAAGCTCTTATTGAAGCTAAGCGTAAACAGCTTGCAGATAAACAGCTACTTAGCCAAGTTAAGGAACTAAAAATCCGCTTTAAACAGCAACAAAGAAGCTGGCACAATTTAACTGCAAGCTTTAGCTAGGATTAAAACAAAGCCGCTATCACAGCGGCTTTTTTGTTTCGGCGGGTCATGATTTACCAATTCAGCCCCAAATAGCCCTAAGCAATCAGGCTCAAGTCTCAACTTGTACCCGAGGCCGATTGAAGTCCCCTCGTTATGGGTCTATCATGATCGGCTACTTACTATTTATTAGGGCGTTTTAAGCTCATGTCAAATTCAGAAATCAAACTTACCGAGTACAGTCACGGCGCGGGTTGCGGCTGCAAAATTTCTCCAAAAGTTCTCGGCACTATACTTGCCTCTCAGCTGCCTGTATTTGATGACCCTAATCTACTGGTAGGTAACCAGACTCGCGATGATGCTGCCGTCTATAAGCTTAACGAGACCACAGGTATTATCAGCACCACTGACTTCTTCATGCCGATTGTAGATGATCCATTTACCTTTGGACGTATCGCTGCCACTAACGCCATTAGTGATATCTACGCTATGGGTGGCACTCCTATGATGGCCATTGCGATTCTTGGCTGGCCTGTAAATAAATTACCAGCAGAAGTCGCTCAGCAAGTGGTTGATGGTGGCCGCAAAGCCTGTGCCGACGCAGGTATTATGCTGGCAGGTGGTCATAGCATCGACTCGCCAGAACCTATATTTGGTTTAGCCGTCACCGGCCAAATTCCTTTAGATGAACTTAAGCAGAACGATACCGCTAAAGCGGGTGATATGCTTTATCTGACTAAGCCACTCGGTATTGGTATTTTAACGACGGCGCAAAAGCAGAAAAAGTTGGTAGATGCCGATCTTAACACCGCAGCTGAAGCCATGTGCCAACTCAATGTTCTAGGCCCTAAAATTGCCAAGATCCCGCAAGTTAATGCACTAACAGATGTAACTGGCTTTGGTTTAGCCGGACACCTGCTTGAGATGTGCCACGGTGCAGACCTAGGCGCTAAGCTGGATATTAGCTTACTGCCTTTGCTACCAAATGCCCGCCACTACTTGGAGCTAGGTTGCATTCCTGGTGGCACCCATAGAAATTTTGACAGCTATGGTGAGCATTTGCCTACATTAACTGAAGAACAAAAAGCCATTATTTGCGATCCGCAAACTAGTGGTGGCCTGTTAATTGCTGTTGCCGCCGAAGGTGAAGCAGCGCTGCAAACTTTACTCGCCGACAATGGTATTGAACCTATCTGTATTGGCCAGTTAGTCGAGAAAAGTACGGCAATGACCGTGGAGCTCATCTAATGCCACTCAATAAAGTGCCCGCAAGCGAATATCGCCGAATTCTCGTCAGCGATCATCCGATAATGGACGCGCGTGCACCCATAGAGTTCGAAAAAGGCGCCTTTCCAGCCAGCCAAAACCATCCATTGATGGAAGATGAAGAGCGCAAGCTAGTGGGTACTTGCTATAAAGAGCGCGGCCAAGCTGCTGCCATAGAGCTAGGCCACTCACTGGTTAATGGTGAAGTGAAGCAACAGAGAGTTGATGCTTGGTTAAAATTCTTCAGTGAAAACCCTCAAGGCTACCTTTATTGTTTTCGCGGTGGTCTGCGCTCACAGCTGACTCAGCAATGGCTTAAAGAAGCGGGCTTAGATATCCCCTTTATTGAAGGCGGTTATAAGGCCATGCGCCAGTTTCTGATTGAAACGATAGATAGCGCCCCCAATGTAAAGCCGATGCTTATCCTAAGCGGAATTACTGGCAGTGGTAAAACTGACTTCCTTTTACAGCGTAAAGAAGCGGTTGATCTTGAAGGAATAGCGCACCACCGAGGTTCCAGCTTCGGTCGCTATCACGAAGGGCAACCGAGTCAAATCAACTTTGAAAATAGCCTCGCTGTTGCACTGTTAAAACACCAAGACAGCGATGCAAAGCACTTGCTACTCGAGGATGAAAGCTTCCTGATTGGGCGCTCGGCCCTACCTCAGGCTTTCTATTCTGGCATGCAGACAGCCAGTGTATTGGTGTTAGAAGAGTCGATGGATGCAAGGCTGGCACGCCTGCTTAACGAATATGTGCATAAGATGCACAGTGGCTATATTCAAAGATTAGGGGAAGAAGCTGGCTTCGAAGCTTTTGCACAATATTTGGCCCAAAGCATCACTGGCATTAAAAAGCGTCTAGGTGGAAAGCAGCATGACGAGCTTCAGGCAATGATAATCGACGCCTTAAGCATGCAAACAAGTCAAAATGACACCCGCGGTCATTTAGGTTGGATTGAGTTGTTGCTGGTCAAGTATTACGACCCTATGTATCAATACCAAATCGACAAAAAGTCGGAGCGCATCCTCTTCAGGGGTGACCATCAAGCTATGCATCAGTGGCTAGATAACCATTAAATAGCGACTTTAATTTAAGTTAACCCCATTAGCTGTTATCCGCAGCTAATGGGGCTATTGCTAACTTCAGCACTCTTCCCTCAGTAGCGTCCAACTTAACTAACACCACTTTAAAGTCTGCAAATTCAGCGCGGGTTTTATACTCGCTGAGCGAGCTTTTATCCACGCAAATAATGCTATCCACTTCATGCTGCTGTGCCTGCCAACTCAACCGAGAGAATGCCCAGCCAATAAAACGATTAGGCCAGCTCTGCTGAGTTAGGTCGGCAAATAATACCGGGTGGTTAAAGCTGCCAAGTATCACTACGAGCTCTTGCCAAGATGCTTGCTCGGTAACCAGCAATAATTTAGACGACTTATGTAAAGAATCCCGATCTAGCACCTGAGTTCTATGCGTAACCCTGCGAACAAAATAACTCACGCAGCTGAGTAAGAGTTCTGGCCAGCGCCAAAGTAAATACACTAGCACCAGGGCATTTACCACAGCTAAGACCAAAAAGAGCAACTCTATCGGCCATTGCAATACATTCAAGGCCAGCATAGCAAATATAGCCGAACTCACCATAAATAACGCATTGATGATATTGTTACTCGCAATCGCCTGTGCGCACTCGCCCTCTTTGGCTCGCACCTGAATATAGGTATAAAGCGGCACAATAAATAAGCCACCTCCGACACCAATCATAAACAGATCAAACATCAGACGATAATGCCCTGTCTCTGCAATAAAGCTATGTAATTGATACAGTTCTACCAATATCGATTTATTGGGTAGAGCAAAATAGAGATCGATTCCGAAGCAAGCGAGTAACAGTAAACCTAAAGGCATGATCCCAAGCTCTACTCGCCGACAAGACAGCCGCTCACAAACAAATGAGCCTGCACCTATGCCCACCGAAAACAGTAATAGGAGTAGTGATACCACCGTAGGGTCAGCATTTAAGGTTATTCGAGCAAAATTAGGAAACTGAGTAAGATAAGTCGCCCCCACAAACCAAAACCAACTGATAGCTAAAATAGCAGTCCAAATGGCTTTGTTGTTACGCGCCTTATTAAGGTTATCCATGGTGGCTAAGATAATAGAAAATCGAGGTTTAACATCGCTGTGGGCTGGAATACTCGGGATAAACCAACTCGCAGCCATACCAATTAAAGCTAGGATAAATACCGTGGCTGCAGCCCAGTATGTCGCCATGTTACTGGCAACGATCATTCCTGCCGAAATTGTTCCAATCAGAATGGCTAAGAAGGTGCCCATCTCAACCCAGGCATTACCCGAAACGAGCTCGCTTTCGTGTAACACTCTAGGTAGTAGTGAGTATTTGACCGGACCAAAATAAGCTGACTGTACCCCAGTAAGAAACAGCAATAGCAACATAACCAGATAGCTATTACTCATAATGGCGAAGATAGCGACCGACATGATGATGAGTTCGAGCAGCTTTAGTCTACGAATTAGCAGTGCTTTATCAACACTGTCCGCTAACTGACCCGCGTGAGCTGAAAACAGCAAGAAAGGCAGAATAAACAGACCTGCGGCTAGGTTAACAAACAGATTAATATCGATCGGCAACTGCTCAACTTGTGAATAGGTCACCAACAGCAGCAGAACGTTTTTAAATACGTTGTCGTTCAAGGCCCCTAGGCATTGGGTCACAAAGTAAGGGAAAAAACGTCTGCTAAATAACATCCGCTTAGCTATCGCTCGACTTGTGGTAAGACATTAATAATCTAGGTTCGTTATCGCCAAAATAATCAGACTCAAAACCGATTTCGACAAAGCCAATGCGCGAATACAGAGCTTTAGCCGGGTTATCTGGTGCTACGGTTAAATTAACTTGATTAACTCCCTGCGGTAAAGTGGTTAAAAATTGGGAGATAAGCTTAGTTCCTACCCCTTTGCCGCGGGCGCTATCAGCCACCGCGATAGATAGGATCCAGACTACACTTGGATCATCACTACTCGAGGCCAATAAATACCCTAAGATATTATTTTCCTCATCTTTAGCCACCAGAAAACCATTTGGCCAGCAATCTAATGCCTGTCTGAAGAAAAAGTCTGGATAGCAGTGGCCGGGAAAACAATTCCGCTCTAATGTATCGATCGCGTTTAGAGCTTGCCTATCGGCCAGAGAAATCTGAATTAAATCATTCATTAATTAAAATTTGATCCCACTCCAGCGCAGGTGCGCCCACCACGATAAAATTGGGGTTCTCTAGACTTTCTCGCTCGTTATAGGTTAATGGCTGCAAGTTAAGATCCATTATCTGGCCTCCTGCTTCTTCAACAATAATCTGCGCAGCGCCGGTATCCCACTCTCCAGTTGGACCAATACGTACATAACAGTCGGCGCGTCCTTCCGCTATCAGGCAACTTTTCAGCGCCGCACCACCTAGCACCACTAATTCACAGTGTTTCTTTTGGTTAAATAGCTTAATCACAGATTGCGGATCTTGGCGACGACTTACCGCTAAACGAAGTGAATCAGAATCCTTAGCAAGTTGCTTACTGCTAATACGCACTTCCGCGCTATCTTTACGCTTATAAGAACCTAGGCCAGCGATTCCGTAGTAACAAACGTCGGTCATTGGTACATAAACTACCCCAAGAATAGGGCGGTTATGCTCAACTAGAGCAATGATCACTGAAAAATCACCACTACCAGCAATAAACTCACCGGTTCCGTCTAGCGGATCGACCAACCAATACCGCTGCCAATCACAACGTTCAGCAAATGGGATATCGGCATCTTCTTCAGATAGGACAGGAATATCTGGCGTTAACGCCTTCAAAGCTTCGGTAATGATTTCATGAGCTGCGAGATCGGCAGAAGTCACTGGTGTATTATCAGACTTTATCTCACGCTCAAAATCGCCCTTCTGATAAATTTCACGAATTTTTTTACCCGCGAGCGTAGCGATTTCAATGACTTGATCTACATAATTCTCTGGCTTCATAACTACTCCAACCGCCTAATACCAATAACTTGTGTCAACTTTAACTATTTAAGCTTTAGATGTTTTTGCGCTAAAAATAAAGCACTTACGCTACGCGACTCAGAAAAGTCTTCCTCTGATAGTAACTCTTGCCACGTTGCCAACGGCCAGGTAACCATATCGATGGGCTCAGGTTCATCGCCTTCTAGCCGACTCTCGTATAGATCTTCGGCTAAATATATTTGCATCTTACTGGCGAAATAACCCGGTGCTAAGCTCAACTCCATCAAATGGGTTAGCTTTCTGGCACCAAAACCTATTTCTTCTTGTAACTCTCGGTTAGCCGCCTCATGGGCTTCTTCACCGGGATCTATCAAGCCTTTAGGGAAGCCTAACTCATAGCTGTGAGTACCAGCGGCATACTCTCTCCCCAATAGAAGCTCTGTGCCATTGAGCACAGGCACAACCATGACTGCACCACGGTTATTACCTTTCATGCGCTCATACTGACGCTCAACTTGATTCGAAAACCTCAAGTGCACCTGTTCAATCTGAAACAGCCGACTCGTTGCCACTATTTCAGCGTGCAAAATCTCTGGTTTCTCATTCTTTTTAGTCATACACATCCCAGTGCAACTACCAATTCAAGTATAATCTTACTATTCTCGCTCCAATCTACAACCTGAATTTTTTAGGATCGCCCAACTATGTTCCCATGGAATGAAATAGACAGTGTTTTACTCGATATGGACGGCACCTTATTGGATCTGCATTTTGACAATCACTTTTGGATGCAACTTATCCCAAAGGAGCTGAGTCAACAACGTGGCATATCGGTTAAAGAGGCTGGAGAATGGGTTGAGCAGTGCTATACCCATGTCGAAGGTACCTTAAATTGGTATTGTCTCGATTATTGGGAACAGCAGATGGGACTGGATATTATGTCGCTGCATCGCACTCTAGTGGATCGGATCCAGCTACGTCAAGATAGCATGCCCTTCCTTGAAGCCCTGCAGAATGCTGGCAAGTCGCGCATCTTAGTCACCAACGCTCATCCTAAAAATTTAATGTTGAAGCTGGAACACACCGACTTAGGCTTAGGCCTAGATGAAATGATCTCGAGTCACGAAACGGGTTATCCCAAAGAGCATCCAGAGTTTTGGGTTCAATTATTTGAACGTTTTAATCTTCAGCCTAGCCGTTGCCTATTTATTGATGATAACGAAGCGATTTTACAGGCGGCAAGACTGGCGGGCGTAGGGTATCAATTAGGTATTTCCAACCCTGATAGCCAAAAACCCAATAAGATATTCAATGATTTCCCAGCCATTGAAGATTATCACTATCTCCTAGATGATCTCATTCAAGCACAGTAAAAAACAGACACAAAAAAAGGCGCTACATTAGCGCCTTTATATTATTTAAACCTATCAAACTAGCGAGTCACAACTAGATTGGCAATCGACCTTGATAAGTAATGGGGTAGTAACCTTGGCTATCCTTCTTACCTAAGAAAGATAACGCTTTCTTCAAGTCATCAGGCTGAGTGTTCACTTCACGGATCTTGGCGTTCACCTGTACCATCTTGTTATCGGCTAGAACAATAGTGCCATCGAGACCAAGTCCATTTAGCTTCTCATCTGTAGTGAGCTCAACTTTGCCATCAAGACATGCCAAGCCCAATGCGATATCGCCCAATGGGTACTTACCAAACTGGTTAGTAACGTTCACTTGGTTCAAGAATAACTTTCCCGATAGCTTCTCACACCAAGGTAAACCTTGCTCAAAGTTATCAACTAACACACTGAGATCGCCATTAACTTTGGTTCTAAAAGGTAAGTTAGTGCGTCCTAACAAAAAGCTGCTAGGCGCTTCAAACCTTAATCCTGAAACATCTAATCCACTCAGTGAATAAGCGAGTGTTCCTTTACCATTTACCGCACTGGCTCTGTTGCCTATAACCACATCAGCCTTAACTGTGCCAGTCAATAAAGACCAAACATTCAAATCCCAAGTTATCATTTCCACTTGGCGCTTTTGTACGCTAAGCATATCAATCTTGCCAGTCCAAATAGTGCCAGACACACCACTAATTGCGACATTGTTTGGCAAAGGCGCCAACTTAACTGCGATATTGGCCGGAAATAGCACCACTAAAAATACCAAATAGACTAAAAAGCCTAACGCAATCATCTTTGCTAATTTCACTACAACACCTTACTTGGACAACTGAATACGACGAACATTAACATAGCCTGGAGTATCAGACTCAGCTAAGTCTAAGCTTTCTAATGACAAGCCTTTGTTCTGCACCAATTCGTTTAAATAACTCAATAACGTATCGAAAGGGACTTCATCCATCCACACCTGGATCTTGTTACCTTGCGGCTGCATACGCGTAATAGTTAGCCCAAATGCACCCGCTGTTTGGTTAACGGCTGCACTCAAACTACCTCTAAAAGCGTTACTACCACCACTTTGCTTCAATCCAGCAATACGATTCGCGGTTTGCTTAACGTAGGTTAAGGTACTTTGTTGCCCATCGAGTCTACGCTGAGCCTCATCTTCCGCATTAGCTATTGGCGTCCAAACACCCCAATACAAAATACCTATCACTAATACCACGCCACAAGCAGCAACCATCTGCTGCTCACGCAGAACTAATCCGCTCCACCAAGCTTTAAAGTTTTCCATCTTATTTGCTCCTTATGGTTAAGGTGCTGGTAACTTGAGACTCACCACTATTCATAGCACCGCCATCGAGCTTGTAAGAACGCGCAATGATCTCTTTAAACTTTTCAATCTGTTCATAATTCTTAGCAGTAACCTGCATACGGATTTCGCTACGATTACTATCAAAACGTAAGGTAGTTGGCTTAAGTGCTGGTACTTGCGCGAAGGCTTCTTGCATGCCACTAAGCATGACAAAAAACTCACTGCCACTACCGCCACCTTGAAGGGTACGCACATAGCTTTCCATCTGAGAACGCAAGTTTACGACTCGTGAACTCCCAGGCACAACCTGCTTATAGATTTGCTCGCTTTGCGCCTGTAATCTATCCGCATCGCTGTTCATCTGGTGAATATTCAGCCCTTTATTCACAAGGGCTAACAGGATAACGACCCCTAATGCGATAGCCGTATTACGCCATAAAACAAGATGCTTACCGTACTCTTTCTTCGGCTTATAAACACCTGATAGCAAGTTCATTGGCGCATTGAGCATGCCTTTGGCAAGCACTAGCATTGGCAGATCAAGCGGCTGAGACTTCAGCTCTGCCCCAGCCATTTGCAGATCGGTATATGCCGCAACGCTAGTGTTGCTATTGTCTGCAGTTGCTAACAGTTGTGGCAAAACCACATCCATCCAGCTCTGCGTCAGACTCACACCACTGCCTTGGCCTGTTCGCAGCAAAATCTCTTTACCAAAATTCATTGCTGCCCAGTCACACTCTGCCAATGGCAGTGCTAAACAATCAGGTACGATGCACTTAGCCTTCAAACCTGCATCGCTAAGCCATTCGATCCAAGCCTGCATCTGCTCATGAGCAACCACAGCTATGCTTAGGCTTTCCCCATTGCGGGGACCAGTAACAAAGTGCAATTCATCCACGTTTTGAGCGAGGTTCTCTTCCAGCATAAAAGGCAAAGCTTTTACAGCTTGGCGCTGGCTTTTTTCAGGTAGCTCGACATGAGTTAAAGTAATACTTGATGCAGGCACTAAAACGTCAACTGCGCGATTACCCGCTCTTTCAGTAAGAGTCGATAGTGCACTGGCATCGCTAAGCTCACCAGAACCTATAATTTCTTGTTCCTGCTCAGACCAAACCAGCCAAGAGCACGCTTGCTCGGCTGTCTGACCTAAGCGGATGAATAGTCTTTCACTCACTGATTTATCTCCACAAGTCTCTTCAACTCATTAAAGGACTGTTGTTATTTTTGCCCGCCAAACTGACGAGATAACACTTCTAATTTGTTACTGTCGCCGTACAGTACGCTTTCTAATCTAAATACCGCTGTATCGACCTTAGCTCCGGCCTCGAGTAGGAAGTACTTACTCGATACTCCAAAACTCGATTTCAGCTTGGCGTCACCAGCAAGCGATGCCACTGATGAGTTTTCCCAAAATTCATTGATGTCATCATAACCATCTAGCGGTCTTTGATTGATGATGCTTTCGGCTTCACCAACAGAAATCTTGTTGTCGAACATACCCGCAATAATTGCTGCTTGCTCTACACGTACGGTATTCACATTCAAGACTTGGGTTGTATTCCCCGGAATCGCACACACATAAGGCGCTAACTTCAAATAAATATCTTGAGTAAAGCCCATCACAGCCCGCAGCTCACTCTTATGGCTCATCAATGTATTAGCCGCTCGATACGGTACATTACGCGACTCATATTCCGCATCTTCGGCACCGTAGGGACCTGCCGTTTGATCTTCGTCGATATAATCTTTAGCTGTCTGCGCCAAGCGCTCAGCAGCGAACTCATCCATTCCCAATGCGACTAACAATCCCTTAAATTGCACCGCAGGTAATGGCAGTTTAGGCTGCCCATTTTCAACTTTTTCATCAGGTGCTGATAACGAATTCACATTAAAACAGGCTCGCATATCGCTAATTTTACCAGCGATTTCCCCTTTTTCTGCGGGGAAGATTACATCGGCAAGCGCCCAATACTGCTGCAAATGTACGGTATCTGAATCTTCTAGATCTTGTTTGAGCACCTTCTTAGCGATTTCTTCTCCCGAAATCGCGTACCAAAACGCTTGGTCGTATTGCGCCATATTCAAGGTACGTCTAACTGACAACTGATTACGTGAAGTAATATTGGTCGCTATAATAGCCACCATAGCCACAATCAAGAGCACAACGATTAAGGCGACACCGCGTTGTTTATTGGCCATGCTTATCCACCCGGATTTGTTCCATCCTGCTCTTTACCATTATCCCGGTTACCATCAGAGATCGGTGGCTCATCACCGCTATCGTTACTATCGTCATTGGCACCAGCAAGAGCGCCCTTTGGTACTAAAAACTTACGCTGTACCTTGCCGATATCTTCAAATTCAATTTCTATCGCAATCGCCTTGGGCAACTTGGTTGCATCCGTTTGGCGTTCCCACTTATCATCGGCAAAAAAGGCGTACTCCACAGAAAGTACCTTTTCCATAATCACCGTTTTAATTGGCTCCGCACCAATTTCGGGTTCAGGATACGGGTAATACCAACGCTGAAGCTGGCCTTCCATTACTACGTAGGCCACCGACTGCAAACTGCCTCTCGGCAAGAGTCCGTCAGGGTTTAACCAGCCTAGGCGAAAAAAGACTAAAGACTCCGACTCAGAATCGAGCATATTGCTACCCGTCTGAAAAACCGTAGTGGCCCTACCGCCCTCTAATAATCTAGGTGTACGTGCGACCATTTGGTTTAAGTCACGCTCAATCACACCAAAGCCTTGCTGCATCGCTTTTAACTTAGCGGCAAAGTCGCGAGTAGCGGTATCGTTTTTCATTACCGTGCTGAGCACTGTATTTGCCGCTAAACCTAGCATGGCAAAAATAGCGATAGCGATCAGCATCTCTAGCAGCGTGAAGCCACGCTGAGATTTAGTCAGCTTTAAGCACATAGCTGCTCACCTCAGCAATGACCCGAGCAAAGCGTTCATCATCACTGACACTTATGCGGATCATTCTAAAATTATCATCGGTGGTTTTGATAACCTCTTTACGCCAATACCAATCTTGATTGGCGAGCTCCGTTTGACCATCTTTACGACCAATTTCTGGAAACTTAGGCTCTAAACGCGCATCAACCATCTGGTTATGGGCGACCCATTGCGCCATAGTGCGCTCTTCTAAAATAGGCATGTTGGCCATCTGCTCGCCTAAACTCTTAGTGATAGAGACGGCAGCGATAGAAAATACCGCTAAGGCAACAATCACTTCCAGCAAGGTCATGCCTATTTGTTTAGATCGCCTGCTCATAAGACTTCTTCATCTTCGAAACCCATCCGTAGACGACCTAAGGCATCACCGAATACCACGACTTCAATATCTTGCTTCATTTCATCTTCGCTAACGAAAGACAGTTCAAAAGCACTCATCTCACCGCTCGGAAATAACATGATCTGCGGTTCAGGAAACTTCTTCTTTTCGTCGGCGGACTTTTCAATAAGTGGCTCATCAAACCAAGAATCTTGTTCTTCGTCATCTTGAACTAATGGTAAGCCATCGAGTACCAGCACCATTTCGACACCGGGTTCCATTTCTCGCTCAGCAAGCAATCTATCTTGCTCTAAAGGCTTCCACTTACCTTCTTCGTAATAAACGTATTTATAGCTAGTATCTTCAATGACTATGCCTACGAAATGGCCGCTTAAGACCGTTTCATCGAGCACCATTTCGGTAGACATCATGAACTGCTGCGCAGTACGTTCAAGCGCCTTTTCTTTACTCGCTCCGCCCATGCCAAGGGTGACGGCAGTTGCAGCCAATCCCATAAGCAAAACAACGAGCAACACCTCCATTAAGGTGAAGCCCGTTTGGCGCGCTAAGTTTAATCGCAGCAAACTCATATTATTGGAAGTTCTGTAGGTTCCAGTTACCAATATCATCTTCAGTACCAGCTTGGCCATCTGGGCCTGTACTGAAGATATCAAGTTTACCGTTCTCACCTGGGCTCAAAAGTAAGTAGTCATTGCGCCATGGATCTTGTGGTAAACGCTTCACATAACCGTCCGCACGGTAGTTACGTGGCTCTGGTGAAATAGTAGGCTTTTGCACTAAAGCTTCAAGGCCCTGTTCAGTCGTTGGATAAACGCTGTTATCTAGCTTATACATGTCTAAGGCATTTTCTAATGCTACGATATCTGAAACCGCTTTTTGCTGGTCGGCTTTATCTTTATTACCCATTAAGTTAGGTACCACCATAGAGGCTAAAATACCTAAAATAACAATCACTACCATGACTTCTAGTAGGGTAAAACCTTTCTGTTTATTACGTGCTTGCATCAACAACTTCCTTAAACTAATTCACCCACGCTAGCTACAAAATCTTTGTAGCTGACAGTGAGTATTAACCACTAATCATATTATTCAGCGCTAGAATTGGCTGAAGAATCGCTAAAACAATAAATAGAACTACAGCAGCCATGCTAACAACTAGCATAGGCTCAAACACCCCTAAGGCAATCGTCACATTAGACTCAAAATCTCGGTCTTGGTTATCGGCGGCGCGCTCAAGCATCTGCTCAAGTTGGCCACTTTTTTCACCAGAGGTAATCATATAGAGCATCATAGGAGGGAAAAGTTTAGTGTTGGCCAGCGCTGTTCCCAAACTTGTGCCCTCACGCACCCTTAATGTCGCATCTTCGACTGCAGCTTTTACTTTAACGTTAATAAGTACATCACTGGCGATACGCATTGCATCGAGTAGCGGTACAGAACTGGCCGTTAAAATACTTAATGTACGCGCAAAACGCGCCGTGTTAAGGCTTTTACTCACCTTGCTGATCACTGGCAGGCGCAGCAACATGCTGTCGTATTTCATGCGATTTTTAGGTGATAGCAGTAAACGTTTGGCGATAAAGAATAAGCCGATAATGACAGCCAAAACAATTAGGCCATAATCACGGATAAAGTCTGAGGAAGCGATCAACAGCTCAGTGGTCCAAGGCAACTCTTGCCCCATATGTTCAAATTGCCCCACCACTTGTGGCACAACGGCAGCAAGTAGAATAGCAATCACACCTATAGCGACGACTGTCAGCACGATAGGATATATCATTGCCTGAGTCATCTTGCTCTTGAGTTGCTGGCGACGCTCGGTGTAATCGGCGAGACGATTCAGCACCACTTCTAAGTGACCAGATTTTTCACCTGAAGCCACCATAGCGCGATACAGTTCATCGAAAATATGTGGGAACTCAGCCATTGAGTCGGCAAGGCTGTAACCTTCTACCACACGTGAACGCACCGCCATTACCATACTGGCTAAACGGTCCTTCTCGCATTGTTGACCAACAGCCTTTAATGCCTCTTCAACTGGTAATCCAGCTGCTACAAGGGTCGCAATTTGGCGAGTAATCAGCGCAAGCTCTGCAGTTGAAATACCACGCTTTAAAAAGCTAAAACCTGCGGCTTTCGCTTTGCTCTCTTTTTCTACCACTGGAGTGATCTCCAGCGGCATTAAGCGCTGCTCTCTTAGCTGAGTACGTGCGTGCCGTGCGGTATCCGCTTCGACAACACCTTTTTTTTGCTTACCCGTTTTGTCTAATGCTTTGTATTCAAATGCCGGCATGGTTTACTCCTCTCGAGTGACACGCAGCACTTCTTCTAGGGTAGTTTTACCCGCAAGCACCTTACTCATTCCGTCATGTCGAATGCTCGGCACTGATTGACGAATATGTTTTTCAATCGCTAACTCGCCGCGCCCGGTGTGAATAAGTTCACGCACATGATCATCGACAATAAGTAACTCATGAATACCTGTTCGGCCACGATAGCCATTATGACCACAAGCCTGACAACCCTTAGCTCGGAAAATTACCCGCGGATCATCGCTACTAATACCGAGAAGCTCTCTTTCACGATTATCCGGAGTATGTGCTTCTTTACAGCTTGGGCACAAGGTACGGATAAGACGCTGAGCAAGTACACCAAGCAAACTCGAAGACACGAGGAAAGGTTCAACTCCCATATCTTGCAAACGTGTAATTGCCCCTGATGCTGTATTGGTGTGCAGAGTTGAGATAACCATATGACCAGTAAGCGATGCCTGCACCGCAATTTGAGCGGTCTCAAGATCTCGAATTTCACCAATCATCACCACATCGGGATCTTGACGTAGAATTGCACGTAAGCCACGGGCGAAAGTCATATCAACTTTAGTGTTAACTTGAGTTTGACCAATACCTTCTAACTCGTATTCGATCGGATCTTCTACGGTAAGAATGTTAGTATCTTTCGAGTTAATTTCGGTAAGGCCAGCATAGAGGGTGGTACTCTTACCCGAACCTGTAGGGCCTGTTACCAAAATAATACCGTGGGGCCTGCGGATCAGCTCATCAAATTGATGACGAACCGCTTCGGTCATACCAAGCTGCTCTAAATCTAAATTACCGGCGTTTTTATCCAGTAGACGCAGTACCACACGCTCGCCATGGCTTGACGGCATCGTCGATACACGCACATCAACCGCTCGTCCCGCAATACGCAGTGAAATACGACCATCTTGTGGTACACGTTTTTCAGCGATATCGAGACGCGCCATAACCTTAATACGCGACACCAACAAAGATGACAGTTTACGGTTCGGCTTGAGGACTTCTTTAAGAATGCCATCGACACGGAAACGCACAATTAACTGTTTTTCGTAGGTTTCAATATGGATATCTGACGCTTCTTCTTTAATCGCCTCAGACAAGAGCGCGTTGATTAACTTAATAATCGGCGCATCATCGTCGCCCTCTAACAGATCTTCAGTTTGCGGCAGCTCTTCGGCAAGCGTGAACAAGTCCATCTCATTACCGATATCTTCCATCATCTGCTGCGCTTCAGAAGAGTTTGCCTGATAAGCTTGGGTCAAACGCGCCTCGAAGGCTGTCTCTTCAAGCTTAATTAAAGGTAGCTCTTTGCCACAATAACGACGCACCTCAAGCAAGGAAGCTAAAGGTGTTCCTTGGGTATAATAAAGCGACAGCTGATTATTTTCGTCAGTGGCTAGCGCCACCTTGAATCTATGCGCAAAAGCAAAGGGCAAACGCTCTTTACTGTTTGAATGAAAAAGCTGGTCCGCTTCACCCTCAGACACTAGCCCAAGCTCATTCGAGACCTGCGCTAGCTCTTCATCGACTTGAATTGAATTCTCACTCATCAGCATCTGTCACGGTATCAGTGCCTTGCTTATCGGCATCTTTGCTATTGGAGATAGACTTTAGAGCAGGATCCGTTTCACGCATCTTAGTGTCTAAGCCTTTGCCTTCTTTGTAACGGTTCAATACTTCATTGACTTCTGGAGGCAGGTAGTCAGCTTGATTCCACTCTTCTAAGATAGGAACTTGAGTATTTGGCATAAGGTTAACACCACGCTCCTGCTGCTCAAGCTGCAGTGCACGGAAGTAGTTATACTTGCGACCTGCTATGCCTTCCATGGTGATACCATCACGAATAATCGTAGGCTTAATAAATACCATCAAGTTGGTTTTTTTCTTACCGCTAGAAGAAGACTTAAATAGGTGGCCAATAATCGGGATATCACCTAAGAATGGTACTTTCTGCACCGACTCTTGTACTTCTTCTTTAATCAAACCACCTAGCACTACGATCTGACCAGAGTCCGCCATAACAGTCGTGGTTAAGCGACGAGTGGCAAAGGTTACATCGACACCAGTCTTGCCGTTAATACCTGATACTTCCTGCTCGATTGTCAGCTTAACTGAGCTGCCTTCGTTAATTTGAGGCACCACTTTAAGCTTTACGCCCACTTCTTTACGCTCAACCGTTTGGAATGGGTTGCTATTACCGTTACTCGAATTTTGGCTACCCGTTAAAATAGGCACTTCATCACCGACGATAAATGAGGCTTCTTGGTTATCTAGCGTAGTAATAGACGGTGTAGCAAGTACGTTTGATTTGGTATCACTCGACACGGCTTGAATCAAGGCGGCGAAATCGCCCATTGCCACGCCCCAAGCCATACCATTTACCTTACCCAATGCTTGCGCAAGTAAGGTGATATCACCACGAGTGTCAGGGTTTTCGGTACAGGTACCGTCGTTACAGACTGTAGAGCCTTCTTCACCTTGAGCCTGCCAAACACCCGCACCTATTTCACCAATGGTTGGGCCTAGGTTATTAAACTGAGTACCACCGCCAGCTTCGGTTGCCCACTGCACACCAAAACCTACATCATCACCTTCACCAACTTCTACGATAATCGCTTCAACCAGTACCTGTGCACGGCGAATATCCAACTGATTAATCACGCTTTCAATGGTGCGCATCTGATCAGGCTCGGCACTGATCACCAAAGCATTGGTATCGGTATGAGCCATAATATTAATTTCGTTACGACGCTTGCTGCCGCCACCTTGTGGCGTGCCTTTATCATCAACAAGTTGTTCAGCAAAACCGGTTAACACCTCAACCAGATCTTCAGCCTTGGCATAACGCAGATAGCGAACCTTAGTGTTACCTGTAGTTGCTTGCTCTGCATCTAGGTTTTTAATCAGTTGTACCACACGCTCACGGCTTTTCTCATCACCACTTACCACCACGGCGTTAGTACGCTCATCGGCAACAACTTTTGGTGCTTGGCCAGGCATTTGAGCTTGGTTTGCAGTTGAACGGTAAAGGGTATCGATAATACGTACGATTTCACCGGCTGAAGCATATTCAAGCTTAACCACTTCAACAGCGGTATCACCTTGCTTATCTACACGGCGCACAATTTCAACCAGCTTATTAACCACTGCGGCACGGCCAGAAATCATCAATACATTGGACGGATCGTAGTTAACCACGTTACCGCCACCGGCGTTATCGTTTAACTGACGTAATAGCGGGGCAAGCTGCTTGGCTTCGGTGTTATAAAGAGCAACGATACGAGTAACCATCTCGTCACCTAGGCCTGGCGCATTATCATCGGCAACGCGGATTGATGCGGTTTTAGCATCTTTATCTTTGATCACCTTAATGATGTTGTTGTCCATCTCGACAACGGCATAGCCATAGACTTGTAATACGTTGAGGAAGAACTGATAGTACTGTTCGTCGTTAAGTAGATCGTAACTACGAACATTGATTTTTCCGCGAACGGTTGGGTCGACAATAATAGTTCGATTCAAGTTTTTACCAACAATGTTGATAAACTCTTGGATATCGGTGCCTTTAAAGTTAGCCGCATATTGTTCAGACCATGCAAGTTGTGGAGCGAGTAGTGAAGCCCCCATCACCATACCGGCGATTAATCTGCGTCTAATCCGCTTATTATTCATTGTTATACTTCCCCTAAACCCTTTCGTTGCGGCAAACTCAATGTGTCTTACTGCAAATTCTATTGTTATTTCTGCTACGTATTTATTGCGGCAGACTAAACATTATTTCAATTAGTTGACCTTCTCGCTCTACCATCAAGGCGACTTCAGTCATCTCAGGCAGCTGCGCCATTACCTCTAACGCCTGCCCCATATCAGTTAGGTCATAGCCATTAATTGATTTAGCTAAATCATTAGCCCTGAAACCAGCCTGTTTAAATAGTTCACGGTCTTTACCTGGGTTAAGACGGTAACCAGCAAGCTCTCCACCGCTCTTAACCGGTGAAATTGACAAATAATCGGTAATTTTACTCGGGTCAGCCAAAATCTCATCGCGAGACTGGCTTAATTCAGCCGCTACAGCACTATTTTTACGATTATCAATCGTCTTACCCTTAGAAACACTCTTAGCTTTTTGTAACTGCTGATTAGCCGCGCCATTAGTATTGTATTCTAGACCATCGAGCATTAAGGTCTCGTAACGACCGCTGTTAGTAATAATAATTCTGTCGGCATAGACCTCTTTTAACGAAGCCGATGTGCCTTTAATCTTATCGCCTAAGCTGTAAGTGTCTTGACTACCGCTTGAAGCAATAACCGCTAAACCTTTCTGTTCTGTGGTTGATGCCACCACCCCTGTAAGCTGAATAGATAGCGAGGTTTTAGGGGCGTCGGTAATGATTTCTTCTACAGGAGCTACTTTAGGTTTATTACCTGCCGCATCAGGCTTACCAAAGAGAGAGAGTTGTTGCAGATTGAGGATGTTGACTTGACCAGCCGCATTACTAGCGACAGGCGTAGGTACCCAGCGCGCAGTCTCCGAGTCTTCAGGTACTAATTTCCAAGTAATTTGCGCTAACAAGTAAAGAGCTATTAATAGCCCAATGCTAAATATCGCTGTACTTACTGGCTTTTGAGGCACTCCAGCCGCTTTAGTTAAAAACTTATCTAATAAATCCATATTTATGTGGACCCTCAATGCAGGTCTCTGTTCTGATTATGATAATTTAGCAAATTGTGATCCATGCTAACCTACACTACTTTTGCCAACAAGCCCATTGCTGTAGCAATGTTGGCCATAATTAACCAAATATGCTAACTTTACGCGCCTAAAAAGGGTGTGAAGCCTGCCACTATTTTACCAGCGGGAAAGTAAAGATTTGTATATTCCTGCTGAGCTTGTGAACTTCCCCCTACTTTATATAAGGTTAATCTATCACTGGAGTCGCTCATGAACAGTGACGAGCAACAAGCAATTAAAGTCAGGCTTGATAAATGGCTCTGGGCTGCACGTTTTTATAAAACCCGTGCCATCTCAAAAGAGATGATTAATGGTGGTAAAATACACTATAACGGCCAGCGTACAAAATCGAGCAAATATGCCGAAATTGGTGCCACGATAAGATTAAGACAAGGCTATGATGAAAAAGAGATCGTCATCAAAGAATTGTCAGAACATCGACAAAAAGGGTCAATAGCACAAACCCTTTATGAAGAAACACCGCAAAGCATAGCAAAACGAGAGACTTATGCAGAGCAAAGACGTTTAAATATTCTTAATAATCCCGCTCCCGATCAGAAGCCGGATAAGAAACAACGTCGACAAATAATGCGCTTTAAAGAAAGCTAGAGAGATTGGAACAAAGAGATGACTAAAGACAATTTATATCGCTATTTATTCGAAAACGCGAGTGTACGTGGCGAGCTGGTACAGCTAGAAAATAGCTACCAAGAGGTGCTATCTGCACATGAATACCCATTAGCTATTCAACATCTATTGGGTGAGCTAATGGCTTCTACAGCCTTATTAACTGCAACCTTGAAGTTCAGCGGTGATATCAGTATTCAGCTGCAAGGTAATGGCCCTGTATCACTAGCAGTGATTAACGGTAATAACCTGCAGCAACTTCGCGGCGTATCACGTTGGGAAGGCGATATTAGCGACGATGCGAGTCTTACGCAGATGTTTGGCAAAGGCTACATGGTGATCACCCTAACACCAGATGACGGCGAACGTTATCAAGGTGTGGTTGCGCTAGATAAAGACACTCTGGCGGAATGTCTAGAAGATTACTTCGCACAATCTGAGCAGCTACCGACTAAGATCAAGTTATTTGCTGATACCAAGCAAGCTGCAGGCATGTTCTTACAAGTGTTGCCTACCGATGGTAATCACAACCAAGAGTTTGAGCATCTATCTGTATTAACTTCAACCGTTAAGCAGGAAGAGCTATTCACGCTACCCGCTGAAGAAGTGCTACATCGCCTATATCACGAAGAAGAAGTTCGCTTATTTGACCCTGTGTCGATTAGCTTTAAGTGTACCTGCTCTAAAGAGCGCAGTGCACAGGCTATCCGTACTGTGTCGAGAGAAGAAATCGACTCTATCCTAGCCGAGCTAGGCAAAGTAGAGATGGGCTGCGAGTATTGCAACAGCAAATACATCTTCGACGCTATTGATGTTGAAGCTATCTTTGCAAACGCACCAACCAGCGATGTAACTCAATAAGTCATATTGAGTTAGCCAAACAAATTGGCTAAACCGATTAAAGGCGCCCTTGTGGCGCCTTTTTTATGATTAAAATGCATCTTATTAACAGAGGAAAATGTCAAAAAAAGTGTTTCCACATCTCTTTTCACTGTTTTTTTTGATCTAGTACACATATTCATATCCGCATAAGTTACAATCGCTCTAAATATAAGCTGGCGCAATAGATCAGCACCTTATTGATGACCTCACAGATGGAGACCTTACCTATGGCGGATGGATCAAACCGCGAGTACCTTAACCTTTCAACAGGCCAATTAGTCGAGCTTGCGCTTGCACGTGGAGAAGGCGAATTGACCGCCAATGGTGCTTTAGTTGCAAAGACTGGTGAACGCTCAGGCCGTTCTCCTAACGACCGTTTCATCGTTAAAGAGCCTGGCTCTGAAGCTGATATCGAATGGGGCCCGGTCAACAAGCCTTTCGAAGCCAATGCTTTTAACGCTCTGTGGGAGCGAGTTGAAGCTTACCTAGCTGACAAAGACACTTTTGTATCTGAACTCGAAGTCGGTGCAAGCCAAGAGCATTATCAGCCAGTTCGAGTCACTACTCAGTACGCTTGGCACCAACTATTTGCTCGCAACCTATTCATCGTGCCTGAAGAATTTAATGCCAGTGACAAGCCTGTATGGCAGATCATGAATGCCCCCGGTTTTGAGTGTGTTCCTGAGCGTGATGGCACACATTCTGATGCCACTGTAATTATTAACTTCGCAGAACGTAAGGTGCTACTTGCAGGCCTTAAATACGCGGGCGAAATGAAGAAGTCGATGTTCTCAGTCCAAAACTTCTTACTACCTGCTAAAGGCGTGCTGCCAATGCACTGCTCGGCAAACGTAGGCGCTGATGGCGACACCACACTATTTTTCGGTCTATCCGGCACGGGTAAAACCACGCTTTCAGCCGATCCTAAGCGTTTCCTTATCGGTGATGATGAGCACGGTTGGGCACCGGGCGGCGTATTCAACATCGAAGGCGGTTGCTACGCAAAGTGTATCGACCTAAGCCAGAAGAATGAGCCAGTGATCTGGGATGCAATTCGCTTCGGTACTGTGCTTGAGAACGTTGTGACTGATGAAAACCGTGTACCTGATTACACCAACTCAAGCTTGACTGAAAACACTCGTGCAGCATATCCACTCGAGCATATCGCTCAGCGTAAGTTAGATAACTGCGGCGCAGAACCACACGCGGTTGTGTTCTTAACCTGTGACGTTTCTGGTGTGCTACCACCTGTTTCTAAGCTAACCAAAGAGCAAGCGGCTTATCACTTCCTGTCTGGTTATACCGCTAAAGTAGGCTCAACGGAGATGGGCTCTACTGCCGCGATTCAGTCAACATTCTCAACTTGCTTCGGTGCTCCATTCTTCCCGCGCCCAGCGGGGGTGTACGCTGAGTTACTAATGAAACGTATCGAGTCTTTCGGTAGTCAAGTTTACCTAGTTAACACAGGCTGGACTGGTGGTCCTCACGGTATTGGTAAGCGTTTCGACATCCCAACCACTCGCGCCATTGTCGATGCTATCGTATCGGGTGAGCTTAAAGATGTTGAGACTGAATACCTAGAAAAGCTAAATCTACATGTACCTTTAGCTATCCCAGGTGTAGACAGCAAGTTACTTAACCCAATCAACACTTGGGAAGATAAAGCTAAATATGCAGAGTTTGCTCAACATCTTGCTGATAGCTTTAAGGCTAACTTCGAGAAATATCAGGTACCAGATTCAATCAAAGATGCCGGTCCCAACGCTTAATATTGACTGCTCTAGCACCTTTTTAGGGCGCATCAGTTAATACTGCGAACCAATTAAAATCCCAGCTATATGCTGGGATTTTTTATGACCAAATACGTAGAAAATCAGACCTATACCAATCGATCCTAATCCTAGAGTCAAAAACTGAGTGAGGCCCGCATTCATCCTTGCCATATGTAAAGCCTTACAAACTTAAAGTAAAGCTTACTTGACTTATTATCTTTAGACCTCTAAGTTATAAGTCAAGCACACTTTACATCGCTAGAGTGAGAATAGCTAAAATACACAAGGAACCGTAATCATGAAGATCATCGAAGCCATATGCGCCAAAGGTCTGCCTAAGCGCGATCTCAAAAATGCCAATCGAGTTAATCTGTTTGCACTTTTATGGGCACTCACATTATTGATAAGCACCTACCTAAGCGAAAATGAACTGCTTGGCAGCGGATTATTGCTTACCTTGGCATTCTGCATTCACACGTTTATTGGTATTGCCATGTTGATGAGCTATCGACACTTTCTGGTACAACTCGATGAAATGGAACGCAAGGTTCAACTCGACGCACTAGCTTTGTCTGTAGGAGTGGCCATTATTAGCTTTTCCAGCTATTCAATCTTACAAAATAGCGCTATTGTTCCCCCTCTCAATGCTGCATACCTCATAGCGTTAATCGCTTTAACCTATATGGTTGGCATTATTAAAGGAAGGATCAGTTACCGATGAAAAACCGTCTAAAAGTGCTCAGAGCAGAGCGCGACTGGACCCAGGCTGACTTGGCTGAAAAACTCGAAGTTTCACGGCAAACCATTAACGCGATAGAAAAGGGCAAATACGATCCAAGCCTGCCCCTAGCTTTTAAAGTCGCCCGTTTATTTGAGATGCCAATTGAAGCCATCTTTGAAGATGAGCCAGAATTGGAAATTTTTTGAAGTCAGCTTTTACGAATCATGTAGCGCTATCAATTCTCTTCATCAACAAGCCGCTCTCTTTTAGCGGCTTTTGCTTAATAAATCAGTAAATGCGCATTCAACGTCTAACTATAGTGTGAACAAATCTACTACCGCCCTCTTCATGCTCCATTCAGCACTCCTACCCAATATTCCTTGTTATGCTTTAATATTCATCTTCATATTTATCCGTGAATACCCAAGAGTAGTCACTGTTTAGATAGTTAATTTTATCAGCAAGGATAACAAAGGATTGATATATGACATTAGGACAACAGATAAAGCAATGCCGAACGGCACGTGGTTTCAGCCAACCTGAACTTGCAGAAATGGTCGGAATCGAACAGTCTTACCTCTCTAAGTTGGAAAACGATAAATCCATTCCGTCGAACGAAGTATTTAGAAGCCTACTGAATGCCTTGTCTATCAGTATCAGCCAATTCCTCGAAGCGATTGATAGCGACAAACACCGACAACAACTGAATCAAATCCCAGATCTAGAAGCCTTTCTATCTCAGCAAGCCCATTTAAATCTAAAGTCATTACGACGCTTTCTCTACATAGCCTCGGCATTAATCATCCTAGGTATTACCACTTTTTATAGCGGTTTTAGTAAGCAACTGTTCTCAGAGAAACAGTATCAATATCAATCTTTAGGAGTGGTATTACCTGGCGAACCATTAGATATCTTTTCCTCCTGGAGGCGTACCATAGACTCTAGTGCGCCTAATAGTCGTTCCATCAGAGAAAAGAAAAATATCGAAATGACGATGCGCAGCGACAGCTTATTTTTACTCACTACAGACAATAAATCCCAAAACTTCAGTGTCGATGTTGAAGGCGGCAAACGGCTGTACTTTTTAGATAAAGAGATTGCCGTATCAAGACAGGTTAACGCATGGCTGCAACTCTTTGGGATACTTTTCTTTACTACTGGTGTTGTCGGTTTCGCCCTTGAAAGACGGTTATATAAACTGCAGTAAATCTAGACTAAACCTAGCTGTAGTGAGCCTCATCAGCTGGGTTTTACCCGCCTAAATTAAGCCTATACGCCTCCTCTTCTAATTGTGCTAAACAGCTAATGCCATAATAAGTCATGCATATTTAGACACAGTATCCCTGTTGCACTTAGCGACTATTTAAGGAAAGATAATCGCCTAAAAATAATTCAAACAGTTCAAAAAATGGGTACCTAACCATGCGCTTATCTTCCCTACCGGCTATTACCTTACTCCTTGCTAGCAGCAATCTCGCTGCAGCCCCAACGGATACGACAACACCTCAAATAGCAAACACCTATATTAATGACGCTATCTTACCGCCCATCATGGCTTGGCACGGAGGCAGTAAATCTCTTGTTGTAGCCCCTGATGCAGAGTGGGCGACGCCTTTTGAGCAAAACGGCCTTAAGACTAGCCCTAGCTATGATAAAACTTTTGCCTGGTTAGATAAGTTAATTTCCCAGAGCGACTTGCTAAAGAAAGTCAGCATAGGCAAGAGTCCTCAGGGTCGTGATATTTGGATGATTGTCGCCTCCAAGGAGGGCGCTGAAGACGCTACCACGCTATCTGATAATGGTAAGCCAACTTTGTTAGTCCAAGCAGGGATCCACTCGGGAGAAATTGACGGCAAAGATGCTGGCATGATGTTGCTGCGTGACATGGTATTTAACGGTAAGGCAGAGTTACTCGATAACGCCAACTTGCTATTCGTACCGATTTTCAGTGTCGATGGCCATGAGCGCTCAACTGAATATAACCGCGTCAACCAGCGTGGTCCTGTGAATATGGGCTGGCGTACCACAGCGCAAAATCTAAATCTCAATCGCGATTATGCCAAGGCTGACACGCCTGAGATGCAGCATATGTTGCAAGCAATCAACATTTGGCAGCCGGATCTTTATATCGATGTTCACGTTACAGACGGTATCGACTATCAATACGATGTAACTTTTGGCTATAACTTAGCCCAAGGCCAAAGCCCTTCTATCTACAATTGGCTGGAGAACAGCTATCGCCCCACTATCGAGTCAGCATTATCTGAACAGGGGCACATACCCGGGCCTTTAGTATTCGCAATTGATAACACCGACATCACCAAAGGCATGTCACTTTGGAATGCTAGCCCACGCTTTTCTAATGGCTATGGCGACGCGCGTCATCTACCGACTATCTTGATTGAAAACCACAGTCTAAAGCCCTTTAAACAAAGAGTTCTTGGCACCTATGTGATGCTCGAATCCAGTCTTAAGGCCATCGCCAACGATAGCACTAAATTACAGTCAGCTATTCAGCAAGATAAGTATCGTTACTCGCCTAGAGTAACTCTCTCCTGGCAGCAGGAGCAGCAAGCGCAAGGCTGGGACTTTAAAGGCATAGGTTACACACTAGAGCAAAGTGCGATTAGCGGTAATGACATCGTTCGTTGGAATGGCGAGCCTAAGCTATACCCTAACCTACCGGTTATTGGTGGAACCAAAGCTGATGTAACAGTGAATCGCCCTGCGGCTTATTACATACCATCACAATGGCAAGAGGTGATTGAACGATTACGTGTGCATGGTATCCGTATGACGACACTGACTAAGCCAGCAGAACTTAAGCTGCAGCAGTATCAGTTCAGTGAGCCACAATTTGCCGCCAAAGATTACGAAGGGCGTCAGCGAGTCAAAGCCACGGTGCAAAGTCAGCCTGTTGAGATGACATTACCAGCAGGTACAGTGCGAATTGATACCAAGCAACCATTAGGTGATCTCGCCATGTTGCTATTGGAGCCGCAATCAGCAGACTCACTGTTTCAATGGGGATTTTTCAATCCTATCTTTACTCGTACCGAATACATTGAAAATTATGCGGTTGAGCCACTAGCAGCCAAAATGCTCAAGGAAGACCCTGAACTACAGGCCGAATTCAATAAAGCCCTTAGCGATGCAGAATTTGCCGCAGACCCTAAAGCGCGCCTACGTTGGTTTTACAAGCGTAGCCCCTACTACGACAACCAATACCTTAAGTATCCAGTATTAAGAAGCAACTAATTCAAGGGTCCTAAGGTTCAATCACAAAAATAGCGCCAATTGGCACTGATGCCCTAACTTAAGGAAATTACTCACAGCGTGAGATAAGTTCGAAAGATAGGCCACGAAGAGCGCTAAGAAGAACCAGTCAGGGCTTTTATTTTCTTCGTGCCCTTTGTGTAGCGAGCGAAGTGAGTGCTTCGTGGTTTATAGCTTTGAAACTAAGACCCCAGCTTATGTTGGGGGTCTTAGTGTTTTGCCAATAAATCAGGTTTGGCTTAACTTTATGTTATTGGTCAATTAGCTCTGTACCTTTTAGGCTTTTTTAGTCGCTGATATCGCATAGGTCAGAGGTAAACGTTGGCCCTGCTGCTCGACAAAATAGCGCTGACGTTGCTCTACACCTTGGGGTAACTCAACCGCTACAGTTTCTTCAGATAAGCCCTCGAAGCAGTTGTAAGGACTATACGGAAACTCATCAAAAAAGTTGATCTCTAATCCGGCTTTTATCAGCGCATTAATCACATCTGACAATGAATGCGACCAGCTCATAAAGGTATTGGTGTCGTCATTAGCATTCTCGGTATAAGTCACCTCATCTTCAACATCTGCCGCATCTTGATGAAAATAGCTGTACCCCTCAAACACCGCTTGGGCAGGGTGAAACTCCACCATGTAAAACTGACCACCAGCCACCAGCTTACTCGCAATGATCTGTGCCCACTTATCGAGATCCGGCAACCAAACAATAGCGCCATAAGAAGTGAAAACCAGATCGAATTCAGCCGTGACTGTTTCAGGTACACTATAAACATCGCTACAGATAAAGTCTGCTTGTAAGCCAGCCTGCTCAGTGAGAGACCTTGCCTGAGTAATGGCTTCAAGGGAGAGATCGATACCCGTGACATCGGCTCCCATACGCGCCCAAGACAAGGTATCGAGTCCAAAGTGACACTGCAGATGAAGTAAGCTTTTACCCATTACATTTAGCGCTGCTAGCTCAATTTCTTGTAGCGAACTCTTGCCCTTTAGAAAGCCTGCAACATCATAAAACTCTGATGTGACATGGGTCTGTACCCGCCTATCCCACCCTTGTTGGTTAACCGATAAATAATCCATTTCTGTTTCCCTACATAATTTTAAAACCGAGTCGGCTACTAGCAGACACTAGGCTGGAGTACTAGCTGGTTCTAAGTTCTAGGCTCGAGTACTAACTGGTTCTAGATTCTAGGCTCGAGTACCAGCTGGTTCTAGGTTCTAGGTTCTAGGTTCTAGGTTCTAGGTTCTAGGTTCTAGGTTCTAGGTTCTAGGTTCTAGGTTCTAGGTTCTAGGTTCTAGGTTCTAGGTTCTAGGTTCTTCAGTATTTTTAGCCAAGTCTTTGAGTAAATTCACTAATAATTAAACTTTAATGATAGTTATTGAGTGAATTAGCCATTACCACCAGCTGCAAACCAAAGATAACATAGTTAAAACAAATAGATAACCTATTGGCACAATTTCTGCTTATTGATAGGTATTAAAATGACAGCAGCTTGTAAATGCTGCCAACCAAAAATAATAAAAGGACGTTACTTGATGAAATCAAACTCTATCTTGCTCGCCAGCCTTATCACTATTTCACTTTCTGGCTGCATCATTAATGTTAATGGCGCCAGCACTGGGCCACTTAACCACCAAAAGAAACAACTTCAGATGGATGCCAACGATATCGATACCTTGGTAGCCGAAACAGGCGCAGGTGACCTCAAGATCTTAGGCGTTGAAGGGCTTTCTCAAATCATGGTTACTGCGGATATTTATACCTATGGTGATATCGAAAGTAATCTCAGCCTCAAGCAAAGCGGCTCCAAAGCAACATTAGTTGCAGAGTTCGACAGCAGCATTAATTTTCAGCGCTCCCCTTATATAGACCTCACCATTCAAGTCCCTAGCAGTATGGTGCTAGATATCGACGATGGCTCGGGTGATATCGAGATCAAAGGTCTCTCGGCAAACATTACACTTGATGATGGTTCTGGTGATGTGTGGATCAAAGGCGGTAACGACCTCAACATCCAAGACGGCTCAGGCTCGGTAGAAATCAGCAACACCACAGGCAAACTCAACTTAGAAGATGGTTCAGGATCTATTAGCCTATCAAGCATTGGCGGTGATACTCATATCGACGATGGCTCAGGTGATTTAAGCGTGGAAAACGTCAATGGTCATGTCGTGATTGACGATGGCTCTGGCGATATCAATGTCGATAACACCTTAGGCTTAAGCATTATCGAATCAGGCTCTGGTGACTTAAGCGTAGATAACATCAACGGTTCAGTCAGTATGCACTAACTGATTTGACTGTGGCTATCTGAGTATATGGCTTCCCGGCGCAGGGCTTGCGGTCGATATTGTTCCTAACAGTCAGGTGCTGACTAAAAGATCGCTATCGGCAGTAATGCCTTGCCCAACTAATTGAATAACGACTAATTGAGTAGAGTGCCTTATGAGTAAAGTAAAACAGCTTTGGAAAGATAATCGTCAACTAGTGCTATTCATTGTTTTAATGTCTGTTTGTAGAAGTGCTATCGGCGACTGGTATACAGTACCTACAGGCTCAATGCAGCCTACGATTAAAGAGGGCGACCGTATTGTGGTAGATAAAATGGCCTACGACTTACGCGTACCCTTCACGCAAATGTCCTTAGCCATAACAGGTGAGCCAGAGCGAGGCGAAATCGTAGTCTTTGAATCAAAAGCTGCTAATAAACGCTTAATCAAGCGAGTTATTGGCTTGCCTGGCGACAAGGTTAGCCTCAACAATGAAGTTCTATTCATTAATGGCAAGGCATTGGCTTACTCGGTGGTATCTAGCAGTGCTCAAGAGCTGATTGCTAAGGAAGATCTTAATGGCTTATCCCATAGCATCCGTATTGAAAAGAATGCCAGCGATCAGTTAAGCAGCTTCGACATGGTAACCGTACCCGAAGGCCATTATATGGTGATGGGCGATAATCGCCGCAACAGCGCCGACTCAAGGGTGTATGGCTTTGTTCCTCGGGGCGAAGTCAAAGGTAAAGCCACCCGAGTCGCATTCTCCCTCGATTATGAAAACAACTACATACCCCGCCAAGATCGGTTTTTCACTAGCCTTTATGCCGAATAAACATAGTTAACTCTAGTCAGTAAATGGCGTAACCTCTGTCAATGGTTACGCCGTTATACCGTTACGCCATCAATACTTAATCTCGCGTGGCAATCAAGGCCAGCTTCTTGGCTCTAGAATACTTCTTTAATGCTATCTCTCGCTTAAGCGCATCAGAGTGACTCCCCACAGTTTCAGAATATGCCAAAGTTAATGGTCCCTTTCCCCGAAGAAACTTAGCCGATTTAGCACTGCCACTTTGATGCTCATTAAAGCGACGAGCCACATCTGTTGTTATCCCGGTATAGAGGTGGCCGTTTGCACAGCGCACCATATACAGATACCACAATGTTTCGCTTGCTTGACCTTGTAACTTGGTAGACTTTAGCGGCTCTATAACTGCCTCTGCAGACTTGCGCATTAGCGACTCGTATTCTTAGCAGTATCTAACCCTAGCAAACCTAAGAAGAAAGCATACTCTTTAGCAGTATCGTCATATTGGCGATAGCGACCACTCTTGCCACCGTGGCCCGCTTCCATATCAGTATCGAACAACAGCATATTAGTGTCCGTCTTTACATCACGCAGCTTAGCAACCCACTTGGCAGGCTCAAAGTACTGCACTTGCGAGTCATGCAAGCCCGTAGTCACTAGCAGATGTGGGTAATCTTGAGCACTGACGTTGTCATAGGGGGCGTAGCTTAGCATATAGTCAAAATAGACCTTCTCATTAGGATTGCCCCACTCGTCATACTCGTTGGTGGTAAGAGGGATCGACTCATCTAGCATGGTGGTGACCACATCGACAAACGGCACATGCGCTGCCACGGCAAAGTAACGCTCTGGCGCCTGATTAATCACCCCGCCCATTAGTAGGCCACCAGCGCTACCACCAGCAGCAACGACTTTATCTTTTGCAGCGTAACCTTGCTCAGTCAGTGCTTTAGTCACATCGACAAAATCGTTAAAGCTGTTTTGCTTATTCAGCATCCTCCCGTCGTCATACCATCCACGACCTAGCATTTCTGAACCTCGTACATGAGCGATGGCATACACCACACCACGATCTAGTAAGCTTAACACTGAAGAACTAAAGTCAGGCTCGACGGTATAGCCATAGGAGCCGTAGCCATACTGATACAGTGGGTTAGTACCGTCTCTATTGAACTTATCTTTACGATAAACCAAGGTTACCGGCACCTCTTTGCCATCACGCGCCTTAATAAACAAACGCTCTGCTTGGTAATGTTCGCTATTGAACTCGCCCAGCACTTGCTCTTGTTTAAGCAGTTCACGCTCATTTGGCTTCGCCAGTGCATATTCATACACAGACTCTGGCGTAGTAGGGCTTGAGTAGTAAATGCGGAGCTTGTCGCTTTGCTGGCTTGGGTTAATATCGAAACCAACAACATAGGCGGGATCATTAAAGGCCAGCTCAAACTCGGCTTGGTCATTAAACGGATACACGCGAATACGGCTGATGCCTCGCTCACGAGTTTGCACCACCATATAGTCACTCAGCAGCAACACATCTTCTATGCGTGAGTTCAGATCATGGCCGATAACATCTTGCCAAGCACTCTTATCTGCCGCCTGACTAATCGCCACTTTCATTAAGCGGAAGTTACTCGCTTGCCAGTTAGTCAATATGTAATAAGTGTCGCCTAGCTTAGACACCGAGTACTCATGCCCTTCTTCTCTTGCTAACACAGGCTCAAACTTACCCAAAGATGTATTGGCATCCAACATGCTAACTTCGCTGGTTACCGTACTTTCTGCATGCAAGACGATAACCGACTCATCCAAGGATTTGCCTAAGCTGATGTAGAAGGCGTCATCTTGTTCTTCATATACCAGCACATCTTCTGATTGCGCCGTACCTAGCTTGTGGCGAAATACTTGATAACCGAGCAATGTCTGCGGGTCTTTGGCGATATAGAACAGATGCAGATTATCGTTAGACCACACGACGCTACCATCTGTACCTTCAAGCTTGTCACTCATTAGCTCACCGCTTGTGAGATCTTTAAAGTACAAGGTGTAAATCCGGCGACTCAGAAGATCTTCCCCAAACACCAGTTTGGTTTCATCTGGGCTGACCGACACTTGACCTAAGCCGTAAAAGTCCTTTCCCTCGGCTCTTAGGTTTACATCTAATAAGACTTGCTCTGCATCGTTATCGAGTTCTGTTTTACGGGCTACAACAGGGTACTCAAAACCTTGTTTGTAATAACGGTAATACCAATGCTTGTGCCAAAAGTAAGGTACGCTTGATTCATCTTTATCTAAACGCCCTACTAGCTCATCGAACAATCGCTGTTTTAGACCATCAAAAGGCTTGAACTCAGCTTTAGCATAAGCATTCTCTGCGTTTAAATGCGCAATCACTTTGTCATCTTTGCGCTCGTCATCTCGCATCCAGTAATAATCATCGACACGAGTTACATCATGCAGCGTCATGCTATATGGGATTTTATCGGCTTGAGGTGGTTTTACAGCTTGGGTGGTGGTCATATTATTACATCCAAATAGCAATACAGTGCTGAGTATGAGCGGAGCAAACAGTTTCATCTAACATCCCTTTATTATCTCAGTCAAAATGTTCCGTATATTGACTGGGGCGATCACGAATCACAGTATCGACAGACGGTATAGACAGTTTTGCACTATCGCGCCATTTTAACTGCCCAGCTTGTCATTTTATTTAAATAGGGGCAACATAACGCCACTTGGCTAGTTTGTTAATCAATTCATTAATAATCAGCCAAGAATAATTCTCAGGGCGGGGTGAAACTCCCCACCGGCGGTAAATTATGCTGCATATATCAATCACAGTATAAAAGCCCGCGAGCGCCTAGTTTACGCTATTCAATATCAATAGCTGCCAATATTCACTAGGGTCAGCAGATCTGGTAAACAGACCTTATCAATAACGCCCGTTATAAATAAGGTTGCACCTACTCCAGAGCCGACGGTAATGGGTACTGACGTTAGTCAGTACACTGAGTCCGGATGAAAGAGAATATAAGAATAAACCAGAAAACCTCAGGCTAGGGTTAGCTTTGTGGTGCTCTGCGTTGTTCTTATTATGCATATGACTATTAGCCAAAGTTTTTGGCTGACGCCATGTGCCATTTTCTGTACGCCCTGATTCTGGTCAACCCAATGTTGTATTTTAAGGATGTTATCCATGAATCAGTCTTTACTTGCCCCTTACGGCAATCCAATTGAACGTGTTAATGCTGCACTAACTGCGCTACGCCAAGGCAAAGGTGTGTTAGTGGTCGATGATGAAGATCGTGAAAATGAAGGCGATCTGATCTATGCAGCTGAGACACTTACTAATCAACAGATGGCCCTCCTCATTCGTGAATGCAGTGGTATTGTTTGTCTTTGCCTTACCGATGAACGTATCGAGCAATTACAACTTCCCCCAATGGTTAGTGACAACAACAGCCAATACGGCACCGCCTTTACCGTTAGCATTGAAGCGAAACAAGGTGTAACTACAGGTGTTTCTGCTGCCGATCGCGTGACGACTATCAAAGCTGCTATCGCCGATGATGCTAAGCCTGATGATTTAGCTCGTCCAGGCCATGTTTATCCACTTCGCGCCCGCCCAGGTGGAGTATTAGAACGCCGCGGCCATACAGAAGGCACCGTTGACCTAATGAAGCTAGCAGGCCTTAAGCCTTTTGGCGTGCTATGCGAAGTGACACAGCCAGACGGCACTATGGCTCGCTTAGCAGAAATTGTTGAATTTGGTCAGCAGCATGATATGCCGGTACTTACCATTGAAGACATTGTTGCTTATCGTAATACTCAGTAATCAAGCTTAACCTATACAGCCGCAGTCGATGCGGCTGTTTATTTTATGCCATTTTCAGGTTGTACTATTGCTTAGTTATATCCATTGAATATAAAAACTGATTAGCAAAATCTTTGATTTAGCAGATGTTTGAGGTATTTTGCTAAATTCGTGACCTAGACTGAACTTTAACGGACATGCTAAGGCGCATATTTATTTATATGGTTATTATTTAGCGGTATTTTTTACTTCGTATTGCTGCATTGCATTACTAAGACAAAATTATCTCCTGCGGAGGGTCATCGCCGAATGCAACCCGTGTTAAGCCGATTGAGCTTGAAACAAAAATTATTCCTATCTGCATCTTTACCTATATTTATATTGGTATTACTGGCAGTGCTTAGTGCATCAACGCTCATTAAGCAGTACCAACACGCCTCAGCAAATGTGCTCACCACCAAAGTCGCTTTAGGCATAGAAAATGTCATCTATGAGCTACAGAAAGAGCGCGGCCTTTCGGCAGGCTACCTAAGTAGTGACGGTCGCTTATTTAAACAAGAACTACAGCAGCAATGGCAAACGACCGACAAGATGTTTCAAGAGTTAGTATTCAATTCAGCTCTCGATGAAACCATCAAAACCGTCAAGAGTGACACCGAACTTTTTAATACCCTGCAAGAACAACTCAGTAAAGCTAGCTTGGCGCGACAACAGCTCAGTATCGCCCGCCAAAAAATCATCGAATTAAATACCCCCGAATACTTCAGTTTTTACTCCAGACTCACTCAAAAGCTCATAAACTTCGTCTCACATCTACGCTTTAAGAGTGATAACTCATATCAGGTTTTAGTGCAGGCCGACTTAGTCAACATGCTCAAGATCCAGGAGCTATCCGGTCAAGAGCGTGGCTTAGTCAATAAGCTACTTTCTGCACCTGTATTAGAGCCAGACTCTTTTAAACAGATTGCGCAGATTAGAACTCAACTCGATAATGCGATCACCAATGCTATTTCAGTCATGACACAGGATAATCGAGCTAGCTTTAGCCTGTTGATGAATAGCCAGACGCAGCAACTTGTTTCTCGTTACCGTACACAGGTAGAACAGCAAGTTAGCCTGATAGAGCAGGCAGAAATCATTAATGATCTAATTGGTTACCGTGGGCTTAGCTATAATTTTAATGGTTACCTGAGTACACTAAACCCAGCTTATCTAACTAAATTTCAAGAACACTACTTTGCCTTAAAAGCGACGCTTACAAATTTAACTGATAACCATACACTCAGCCCAGAGCAACAAAACTTAGTTCAGGCCATTAAACAAACTGCTGAAAGCTATCAAGAGCATGTTGCCCAAGCAGAGTTAACCCAGTTACCTACTGCAGGGGCAAGATTAAAACGACTCGCACAAGATATCGCCTTACATGACAACCTTTATCAACTACAAAAGCAGCCACCAATAATTGATAGCGAGTCATGGTGGCAAGCTGCAACTGCAGGCATTGACGCCCTTCACCAGATAAATACTCAGCTAACAGCTAAAATAGCCCACCAAAACGAGATTGAAAAACAGCAGATCCTCTCTTACCTCTATATCAGTCTATTTGCAGGCTTACTCTTCTTCTATATCGTCTATCTCGTCGGTAGAAATATCGCCAACGACCTTATCGACTCGGTGAGAGGCATAGTTAATGATGTGGAAAAACTGGCAAAAGACCCAAGTCTTGTGCTCGATTTAGAAGTTAAAGGTAAAGATGAGCTGGCACAGATAGCACTGGCCGTAAACCAAATGGTTTCGGAGCGCATGAAATCAAGACGCGCGTTACACCAAGCCTCAACAGTATTCAGGCATTCAGCCGAAGGGGTGATCGTCACCGATGCCAACAATCGTATCGAACTGATTAACCCAGCCTTTACTAAAATCACTGGTTATACCCTCGAAGATGTCAAAGGTAAGAGCCCCAGCATATTAAGCTCAGGCCATCACCAAGAGGATTTTTACCAACAGCTATGGCAATCTCTATCAAGCAACAATAGCTGGGAGGGAGAGATTTGGAATAAACGCAAAGATGGCAAGATCTACCCTGAATACCTAAAGATCACTGCAGTAAAGAACAGTAAAAATGAAACCGTTCAGCATATTGGCTTATTCTTAGATATCAGCAACAACAAGCAGTATGAGCAAGATATCTGGTATAAGACCAACTTTGACTCCTTAACTAAACTGCCTAATCGCCATCTGTTTTCCTCAAGGCTGCAGCAAGCTATTGGTTGTGCACAGAAAACTGATAGTCAAGTCGCCATTTTCTTCATCGATTTAGACAGGTTTAAGTTTATTAACGAGCTCCACGGCCACGCTGCGGGTAATAAGATCCTCAAGCAATCGGCGACACGACTCGAAGCCGTACTTGGTCCTGACGATTCTATCGCGCGTATAGGCGGTGATGAATTTGCCGTAATCGCACCACAAACCGGCAATATTGGTACAGAACAACTGGCGCAGAAACTCAGTGATGCGCTGGCTAAGCCATACTTGTTCGACAATAAAGAAACCATTATTTCCTCTAGCTTCGGTATCGCTTTCTATCCAGAAGATGGTCAAGATATTGAAACCTTACTGCATAACTCTGAAACGGCCATGTATCAGGCCAAGCGCGATGGTCGAGCGCATTATCAATATTTCTCACCAGAGATGAACGTTGAAATGCTTGAGCGCATGCACCTTGAACAGAGGCTACGCAAAGCGGTCAAACAGTCTGAGTTCTACCTTGAGTATCAGCCCGTTATCGATATGCGGAGCGGCGAGGTAACCAGTGTTGAGGCGCTTGTTCGCTGGCAAGACCCTGATTACGGTGTTATCTCGCCACAAGCTTTCATCCCTATCGCCGAAGAGACGGGATTGATTGAACCTTTAGGCGAATGGATCTTACATCAGGCACTAGCTGATCTTGCCGAGTGGCACGCTCAAGGGATAACCCTCAAGATGGCCATTAACGTTTCGGCACGCCAGTGTATTCACTCCAGAGACATTAGCTTTTTCGACATACTCAAACAGACATTGGCTAAGCACAACATTGCCGCCGAAAATCTACATATCGAAATCACCGAAAGCATGTTGATAGAAGATAAGCCGCAATGCTTACAAACTTTAGAATCGATTAAGCAACTAGGCGTCGATATCTATCTCGATGACTTTGGAACAGGCTACTCGGCACTTAGCTATTTAACTCAATGCCCTATCTCTGTCATCAAGATCGATAAGAGCTTTATCGATAATGTATTAGACAATCCATCTGATGCTAAATTAATTAAGGCGATTGTGATGATGGCACAAAGTTTAGAGATGCCACTGGTTGCAGAAGGGATTGAAACTGTAGAGCAATGGCACTTATTACGCGGCTTAGGCTGTGATTACGCCCAAGGCTTCTTGATGTCTAAACCTTTACCTAAGGCGCAGTTAGTTGAATTTTTACGTCAAACTCAGCCATTTCAATATCTCAACCGAGCCGTTGAACTCAGCGCCGTTGAATCATTATAGACATAGCAGACATAAAAAAGAGCAGCGAGGCTGCTCTTTTATCTTTTACACCAGAGTTAGACTAAGGCTTATACCGCAGCGCTAGTCATCACACTTGCAGACTCTTCTACTGCCATCTGCGCTAAATCTTTATCAACAAAGAATAGAGCTTTACCATCTTCACCTACTAGGCGAATTTTATCGACAATCCAGAGTTAAACTAGGGCTTATACTGCAGCGCTAGTCATCACACTTGCAGACTCTTCTACTGCCATCTGCGCTAAATCTTTATCAACAAAGAATAGAGCTTTACCATCTTCACCTACTAGGCGAATTTTATCGACGATGGACTTGAATAGCTTCTCTTCTTCATGCTGCTCAGACACATACCACTGCAGGAAGTTGAAAGTTGAGTAGTCTTGATTAGTGAATGCAGCATGAGCCAACTCATTAATCTTTTTAGTGATCAATTGCTCGTGCTCATAGGTATATTCGAATAGAGCTAACAATGAAGGAAACTCAGCCTGTGGTGCTTCGATAGTCCCTAGTAATGGCATGCCACCCGTTTCACTCACATAAGTGAATAAACGCTGCATGTGGCCCATCTCTTCGTCTGCATGAGCGCGCATAAACTGAGCCGCTCCTTCAAAGCCTTTATCCTCACACCATGCACTCATTTGCAGGTACAGGTTTGAGGAGAAGAACTCCATGTTGATCTGGTCATTTAACTGGTCAATCATCTTCTGGGCTAGCATATCTATTCCTTAGGACTATCGGTTTATGGCGGTCATTGTTATCAAGCTAGCTATTAATTGCAATAAAATTTACTTAAGTGATTGTTAATTAAATAATAATGGTTTTCATTTACAGTGATCTACGTTACCTTGACTGCGATTACATTTAACAAAATAACGAATAAAATCAGAGTTAAGGCCCTTTTTCGGCGCCAAAGTGATACAAGCTAAATTGTTGGCATAAATTACGATTCAATTTTAACTCTGTTTAAAAACTGCCGCGCAGATCATAGCCATCTACACTCACCGTGGCATAATGCACTATATTCGTTTTTACTTAACGTTCCGATTTACCTCTCAAGGATAGATAGATGCAGACTCATGCAGATCCATGTTCTCAACCTAGCCTAATGCATCCCGATCAGGCTATCGTTAAATTACTAGAACAAGTTAAGCCAATCACAGACTCTGAAGTCGTGACACTGCCACAAGCATTAGGTCGAGTACTTGCTGAAGATCTCGCCTCTCATGTCGACCTCCCGCCCTTTGATAATTCGGCAATGGACGGCTATGCCTTCAACTTTGCCGACTTAAGTGCTGGCACGCCGCTGAAATTAATCGGCCAATCTTTTGCGGGTCATCCATTTACAGGTAAATGCCTCAAGGGTGCTTGCATTCGCATCATGACCGGAGCCCCAGTGCCTAACGGTTATGACACGGTACAAATGCAAGAAAAGGTCACTGCCGATGGTGAGCAGATCACCATTGAGGCGCCTAAAGAGCTAGGAGCTAACGTTCGCTATCGTGGGGAAGAACTCACAAGCGGTACCAAAGTATTAACTACAGGTACCTTAATCGGTGCGGCAGAAATGGGCGTACTGGCTACAATCGGCGTGAGTCAACTACGTGTTAAGCGCATTGTAAAGGTGGCATTCTTTTCTACTGGTGACGAACTGCGTCCAGTAGGTAGTGAATTAGGCCCAGGCCAGATCTACGACTCTAACCGTTATAGCATCCAAGGTTTGTTGAGCCGCGCAAACATCGAATGGATCGATCTTGGCGTCATCGAAGATGATAAAGAAGCGATTCGCCAAGCATTCAAAACCGCATCGGAATGCGCCGATATGGTACTGACCTCAGGCGGCGTCTCTGTAGGTGATGCCGATTACACTAAGCAGATCTTAGATGAAGAAGGTCAAATCACGTTCTGGAAACTTGCCATTAAACCGGGTAAGCCTTTTGCCTTTGGCCATCTAGGCGATGCCATTTTCTGTGGACTACCTGGCAACCCTGTTTCATCTATGGTGACTTTCTACAAGCTTGTATGGCCACTGCTCAATAAGATGCAAGGCTTACCTCAAGTTAAGCCTGTCACCCTAAAGGCGACGCTAAAAGGGGAAATTCGTAAGTTCCCGGGTCGAGTCGAATACCAGCGCGCCATCTTAAGCTATAACGCTGAAGGTGAAGCCGAAGTTGAAGTCACTGGCGGCCAAGGTTCTGGCATGCTGACCTCAATGACTCTAGCAAATTGCTTTATTATCTTAGCGCAAGATTGCGATGGCTTAAGCAATGGCACTCAAGTGACTGTAGAGCCTTTTAATAGCGTGCTTTGCTAACAAGAGCACAGCGTAAACTGATGAGATCAATTTGATGTCTACCGAACAAACAGCAACAGATGAAATTTTATCTGATGCAGAAATATTGCGTTATAGTCGCCAAATATCGATCAAATCGATGGACTTTGAAGGCCAAGAAAAGCTTAAGCAAGCTAAGGTATTGATCATTGGTGCAGGAGGTTTAGGCTGCGCTGCCAGCCAATACCTTGCAGTGGCTGGTGCGGGATCAATGACCTTAGTGGATTTCGATACCGTCGAGATCTCAAACTTACAAAGACAAGTCTTACACCAAGATGCCAATGTAGGCCAAGCTAAAGTCGACTCTGCCAAGCAGAGCCTTACCGCGCTGAATCCACACATTCAGATAGAAACCATCAATGCGGTACTCGATGACCATGAAATTGATGCCCTAGTTGAGCAACACTCTATCGTGATGGATTGCACCGACAATGTTGCCGTGCGCGAGCAGCTCAACCAGAGTTGTTTCAAGCACAAGAAACCGCTTATCTCTGCTGCAGCCATTCGTATGGAAGGCATGGTGACAGTGTTTGATTACCAAGAAAGCCCCCCTTGTTATCATTGCTTTAGTAAGCTATTCGGTGAGCAACAGCTTAGCTGTGTCGAATCGGGTATTTTAGCTCCTGTAGTCGGCATGATTGGCTGCTTACAGGCTGTGGAAGCGATTAAGGTAATTGCCAATATGGGACAAACATTGGCTGGGCGCATTTTGATGATTGACGCCATGACCATGGAGTTTAGAGAGATGAAGCTACCGAAAATGGCGCAGTGCAAGGTGTGTGGCTAACTTTACCTCCTTATATATCCGATATACTGAGTGGCCCTTGTGGCCACTTTTATTTTCTGTATTTCCCAGATATTGCTCTCATTTTTAATCTCGCTATACATTATTACCCTGTATCGACAATTTCATAAGCCTAAACAACTAATATTGTGTTAAATATACATTGCTTACAAATCAATCTATATTACGGATAACCCTTTTTAGCCGCCATGACGTTAATAACGTGTATTAACTTAATCAACGCTATTAAAGACTGCAATGGAGTCGCTAATGAATAACCGCAAAAAGCCAATCACCTCTCTTAAGCTCATCGCAATCTGCACAAGCGTACTATTAATGTCAGCCTGTAACCCAGCTGCAGATAAAACCCCACCAGCCACTCAATTAGCCAACCCAGCTTCGACCTATTGCGTATCGCTAGGCGGTACCGTGGATATTGAAAAGCAAGCCGACGGAGAAGTGGGTTATTGCTCTTTACCCGGCGGAGAACGTATTGAGGAGTGGAGCTTATATCGTCGCGATCACCCATCGACTGACACAAGCACTGACACAGACTCAAATACAAAATCTGAGTTAATTAAACCTCAGGTAGGTAAACCCAACCCAGCAACACAAAATTGTATAGCCCAAGGGGGAAGTGTCGATCTATCCACTAGTATCTGCACCTTAGCTAGTGGTGAGCAAATAGAGCAATGGCAATTGTATCGTCGTGATAATAAGGCCACTGAGTAGCCAGCCACCATTGTTCCAATCATATTTTGGGTTATTCAATTGAGCGAGCCGTCGCCATTAATAACCCTTTTTCCACCCATATAGATACCGCTACGCCTCTGTCCACCAGCTCTATAGGCTGTTGACCTAAATCTACACTGGGAAGCTCACCATATAATGCCTTATCGTATTGAACTTGGTATAAGGTCAGAGGCTGCTTATCAGCAAACCTTATCTGCGCAGCCGTCAGCCCTTGAATAGAGCAATATCGGCCGCCTATCATCTGCTTCCCCCCACCAATACGACTAGAGCTCGCCGGTGTAAAATCAAGCGCGGTGAAGTAATCCCTTAGTGTTGAAAGCTCAGCAGTTTGCACTTCGAGTGGTTTCATCTTTATATGGTTTTTAGCCACTTCCGCAGCAATCTTGATGCTCATATCACTCACGCCTGACTGCTGATTAATACTCACTCCTCCTTGCCAAGAGAGCTCTGGCGACCAATGCAAACTAAACACTAGCAGCAAAACACTAGCAACCAACGCCAACATGCTCTTAAATCGCGTTGGGCGATTATGGTTCCGCTCCTCTCCAGCCGCGAAATCATTACTACTCAGCTGCGCAGCTGATGACTCAGCCCCAGCATTTTTAGCTTGAGCAGCTTTAACTTGATGAGCCTCATCTTGCTCCGCCTTTTTAAGAGACTTATCTTCAGTCTGCTCAACCCCAACCAATAAGCTCTCTATTCTCGCTAGCCCTTCGTCGCTCATTGTCTGCGATTCAATATGCTGTTTAACCAGGGCTTTAAAGCTCAGATCGGCGGCATCTGTTTTCTTAGTCATTTTTATTGCCCTCCGATAGTTTGTGCAGAATCATCGAGTGCGAGATCCGCTGTTTTCAGTTTAATACGGTGTAAACGTGACAAAATAGTGCCGCGGGGTTGATGCAGATCTGCTGCTATTTCAGCTGCGCTATAACCTTCAATAGCCCACAGGTATAGCACCTCTCTTTCAGCAGGATTAAGCTGCTCAAATAGATACTCAATAAGGTTATGTTGAATTTCAATCTCTTCTAGACATGTTTCGTCGAGTAACACCGGCGCATTGTCATCGAGCGGCTCAAAGTCCACCAGCTTGAGCCTGCGGCAATCATCGATAAACTGATTACGGATCACTTTTCTAAGGTAAGCTTTTAACTGAACGGGTCGACTACTGCTCTTTAACCAACTTTCTACGGCCGTTTGCAATAAATCCTCGGCTAGAGCGCTATTGCCAGTAAGACAAATACAGTATCTATACAAACTCTGTAACAGCTCTCTATCCATCAGCTTCCTACTCATCAGTCCCAACCCATAAGATCTAGCCAGCTTCGGCAACGAACCTAAAGCCACAGATCCACTGTCGCTCAATTAGTTCCGTCAATAGACTAAGATCTAGAGCCGAGCCGGTTATTTGCGCAAGTGTTTGCCCAGTCGTTAATGCTTGCAGCAACTGCATCATAGGCTGCTTAACTAGACTACACTGCGCCTTAAAACCGATTCTATGGGTAACTAGGTAGTAGGCTGCACTATCAATATGCTCACTAATATTGCTTTGCGAACTCGGATTATGTCGATGCCAAATTTCCTGCACCGGATAATGACAGATAAGCAGAGCGAGATCCGGTCGTAGCAATAACATCGCCTGTTGTTGCTCCTCCTCGTTTAGCTCGGCTAATTGCTCTAGTCTGCTATTGGGTGGCTGCATCATCGCTTCTACATCCATCGCGTAATAGCTCTGGTTTAATAGCCATTCCAATTGAGCAAGTTCAGGTAAGTACTGCAGCTCTTTAAAGCCTTGATGCTGACGAACCTCTACCGCTAGCCAGTGAGCAAAGTTCTGTCCATATCGATTCAAGTTACTGTCATTTAATGGGCATTGCCGAGCATAGCCTTTTACCAATTGTGTAAAACAGGTTTCGCCCACTACCGTTTGGCAGACTGGAAACACTAATTGCAGTGCACTCAATATCGCTTGAAAAGCATTATTACGGTACACCTCTAACCTATCCTGCTCACGCTCATTGACTAGCTGGATAAGACTATCTGCACAACCTTGCGGCTTAAGCGCATAGATAAAGGCCGATTGCCAATCTGCTAAGCGCATCGTTCATTTTCCTTTCCATTAGCGTGCTCATCAGTAATTGTCGTATTGCTCGATTCAACATCGTGAGCAGTTATAGTCGGCGCCGCATCTAATATATCGGCTGCTATTTGTCGCTCTTGTAGTAAGCGCTCCAACGTCGGTATCTCGCTATCCCATTCAATCATGCTAGGGATCGCACCATGCTGTTGGGTGTATGTTCTAAATGCCTCCCACACGCTAGGTGCAACAGGATGATTGTGGGCATCAAGCAAGTAATCGCCCTTATCGTGAAAACCCGCAAGATGGATCTGCTTAACTCGTTCAACCGGAATAGAATCCATAAATGACTGCATAGATTGATTGAGGTTAACGCTAGTGACGAACGCATTATTGATATCGAGTAACAGGTAACAATCAGCTTCTTTGGCTATGGCTGCAATAAACTCCCCCTCGCTCAATTCGTTATGCCGACAGCTCATATAGGTAGACACGTTTTCTAGCAAAATCCTTTCACCCAAAAAGTCCTGTGTCTGCTTAATGCGCTGGCTAATATGCATCACCGCCTCTTGGGTGTACGGCAACGGCAATAGGTCGGCGACTTTAAAGTCGTCATTACCTGAAAAACTGGCATGCTCAGAATACCAATGCGCGCCACATTGCTTTTTTAACGCTTTTATTCTTCGAAGGTATTCCAAATCAAGAGGATTAGGGCCACCAAGTGATAACCCCACACTATGGAAAACTAATGCAAAGCGCTCACTGACAGCCTTGAGCAGATGCTGATTTAAACCACCATCAACCAGCCAATTATCGACTAGCACTTCGAGCCAAGGGAGTTCGAAGGAATCATCCGCCAGTAGTTGCTGAACATGGGGGATACGCAGACCTATGCCTGCGCCCCTAATAGCTGATGAAGCCACTAGCTTTTAGCTGGTTTAACCGCTTTAACTTCACCACCAGCAATCTTGTCGCAAGTTCCTGCTGGCACATAAATCCATTCGGTAGCCATGTTGTCTTCTTTAGCTTGGCCTGCACAGCCATGACTGCCATCTAAGGCGCCGCAATCATTTGCTCCAGCTTTTGCTACGCCAGCACATTTCTCCCACTCTTTGGGTTGATCGGGCACCGCTTGCGCCCCTAATGAAAGGCTAGCAGCAAGAATACCCGCGACGGTTGCACCTACGGCTGTTTTAGTCGATTTCATATCTGAATGTCCTTTTGATTGATAAGATGTTCAATAGCTATAACGAATCTCAATCGTTATTGATTGCATCAAGGTCAAAATTAATTCTAGTCGCTCAGAGAGCTATCGGGAGCAAGTCCTACTATCACAGCGCTGCTTACCCGTTAATAAATATGAAATTCGATATCTATGCTTTGCAAAGAAGAGATAACCTAAGTCGGCTACGGGTTTGATAAGTGGCGCTCTCAAAAAAGCCAACCAACGCCCTTTACCAACCGCTTCCCATGCTCGATAAGTCACATCCAACCCTTTGATTATCGTGCCATCTGCCAATTCTGCATGTAAAATCCGATTAGCTAACTCAGCATCAATATGAGGAAATAGACTTGCAAAATTGACCTGATTCAAATCTTGTAATTCAATATTATTATCAGTATCAAGCTGCTTTATTTGCTGCATTTCAGCATCACACAAAGGACAATATGAATCGTAAAATATTCTTAATTTCATCGCTAACCTCCTATCACTAACGCTATAAACATCAAGAAGTGTGTCAACAACGCTATTGAAGTGAGTACGGTACGCATCTGTTGATATTCATCATTCACAGGCAAGTTTTGGAAGTTTTTTTCAACACCTAGCAAGCTAAAATACCCAAAAGCGAGAATGACCAGTGCAACCATAGTTTGTTGTAACATCAATGCCAACCAAGCCAAAAGCGCATATAAGTTACTTAAAATAAGTAAGTTAGCTAGATTGGCTGCGTATAAAAATAACGCTCGCCCCCACAAAGTCCCAGCAAGAAAGCTAAGAATGATGGCGCTATAACTTACAAAAGCGAATTCTGGATTGAACCAAGGCAAACTCCAACCAGCCAAGCTCATAATGGCTGCAATAATGAAAGGCAAGAGCCCCGCGTAGCCAAGTGAGCGCCAAACTTGTTGGTTAATTATCATTACAACTCTCCCTTAATTGTTCAATCAATCCTCACTGCCCAATACGCAGTAACAGCGAGTTTAGATCTCCTCAAAAACACCCGCTCAAGCAAATGATCTATAGAAGCGAATATTGCGTATTTAACTCTAGAATTTGAAGGAAGGGGACGAGGAATGACGAAGAGTTTGGCCACCATCAAAATTACAAATTTACGCTTACGGACCTTTATTGGCTTTAATTTAGAAGAACGAGAGAAAATGCAGGATGTAGTTATCAACATCGAGATCCGATATCCCGCTCAAAATGCCATTTTAGAAGACGATGTTGAGGCAGCCCTTAATTACAAAAAAATAACCAAAGCGGTCATTCTCCATGTCGAACAGGGCCGCTTCTTATTGCTCGAAAAGCTAGTTTCTGACGTACTTGAAATAAGTTGTCAGCACTCATGGGTACAATTTGCCCGTGTCAGTGTCGACAAACCCCACGCACTTCGATTTGCCGACTCAGTATCTCTCACACTCGAATATCACCGCGAATAATATTTAGGTATAGGCGCCATGGAGGAACCAATGATGGAGCAACCCCAAGCAGAACAAGTAAAACAAGCCCTAATTGCTCAAGGACTAGAAACACCACTGATCCCCACCGATATGAATAACCAACAAAAATATGAGCGTATTAAGGGTTTAATGACTGAGGTAGTCTCAGCCTTAGGTTTAGACTTAAGCGACGACAGCCTTTGTGAAACACCACACCGCATCGCCAAAATGTATGTAAATGAAGTTTTTTCCGGTCTAGACTACAGTAACTTTCCTAAAATCATCCAAATAGAGAATAAGATGGGGGCCGAGGAAATGATTAGGGTCCGTGATATTAGTGTTGTCAGTACATGCGAACATCACTTCGTCACTATTGATGGCTTAGCAAAAGTCGCCTACATACCCAAGTACACCATCATAGGTTTATCTAAGATTAATCGACTTGTTCGCTTTTTTGCCCAACGGCCCCAAGTACAGGAACGCCTAACCAAACAGGTACTTGTGGCGCTACAGACACTACTGGCAACTGAAGATGTCGCAGTAAGCATTGAAGCGACCCATTACTGTGTTAAATCTCGCGGCGTTATGGATACGCAATCACAAACACAAACAACAGCTCTTGGTGGTTGCTTTAAATCAAATCCAGCCACACGCATTGAGTTTCTGAGGTAATAAACGGGAGTTAAATGACCGCAATAGTGTTAATAACAGGTGTGGGAAAGCGGGTAGGCTTATATCTCGCCAATCACCTCACACAAATGGGTTACCAAGTGATAGGAACTTACCGCACACAGAGGCCTGAGTTGCAGAAACTTGAAGCCCAAGGTGTGGTTTTGTATCCCTGTGATTTCTATGACAATGACCAAATCGATGCACTAGTCGCAAATATAAAAACGTCCTACTCCAGTCTTAATGCCATTATTCATAATGCATCAGACTGGCTGCCTGATGATGACAGCAATGCCATTAGCACAATTGAAAAAATGATGCGGATCCATGCCACTGCGCCTTATGCGATCAACTTAGCGTTAGCGCCGTTATTACAAAATAATGCCGCGCTCCACAGCGACATTATTCACATAACAGATTATGTCGTTGATAAAGGTAGTAAAAAACATGCTGCATATGCTGCAAGTAAAGCTGCACTACACAATTTAACCCTTTCTTTTGCGGCCAAATTCGCTCCCAAGATCAAGGTCAATAGTATTGCGCCAGCTATGCTAATGTTTAACTCGGATGACGATGAGAGTTATAAGTTGAAGGCTTTAAAAAAAGCATTAATCAAACAAGAAGGCGGCGAAGTAGAAGTGCTAAGGGCAGTGAAATATTTATTCGAAAGCCATTATGTCACAGGCCAAGTTATAAAAGTTGATGGTGGACGCCACCTCGTTTAATCCCCGACAAAAAAGGCACGCTAGTGCGTGCCTTATGAGTTAACCAGTTTTAGGGCTAGATAGTCTGAGCTCTACAAGATAAAACTGATATAGCCTTGTAGTACAACTAAGTTAACGATATCGATAAAGAAAGCTCCAACAATAGGTACCACCATAAAAGCTTGTGGTGATGGGCCATTACGTGAAACCAGAGCTCCCATATTCATCACTGCTGTAGGAGTCGCTCCCATACCAAACCCACAGTGTCCGCCCGCCATCACTGCCGCATCATAATTAGAACCCATCACTTTAAAAGTAACAAAGTATGCAAAGCAGGCTAAAACGACGGTTTGTACCATCAAGATAATCAATAATGGAATCGCTAAGTCAAAGATCTCCCACAGCTTCAGGCTCATTAACGCCATGGCAAGAAACAGGGATAAGGCGACTGTTCCTAAGATGTCGACGCACTCATTATTCATCTTAAAGCCGCGGGTCATCTCGGTGAAGTTAGTGATCACCACCCCTAGAAATAATGCATAGACAAAGTCCGGCATCTTCAACCAACTGATGTCAAAACTTGCGACTAAATGCCCTAACCACTTGGCTCCAGCGACACATAGCATAATCACAAACAAGGTTTCTAATACGCTCTTAGCAGTGACATTATCCTCTTCTAGCTGATCATAGGTAACTAGATCTGGGTGGTCCTTATGATGGTTACCACCGATACCGTAAGAAGATTCAAGCTTGTGTTTATCAATCAGCCTTTGTGCCACAGGCCCACCAATGATACCGCCCATAACTAGGCCGAATGTTGCTGCAGCCATGGCGAATTCAAGGGTGTTCATATTGTACTGCTCGGCAAACGTCTGCGACCATGCCGCACCAGTACCGTGTCCACCAGATAGCGTGATAGAACCAGCGACTAAGCCCATCAATGGTTCTAAGCCTAGAGCCGATGCTAAGCTCACGCCGACAGCATTTTGCAAAATGATGTAAATCGAGGCGATACCAAGAAAAATAAAGACTTTTTTTCCACCCCGGGCGAGCAGTTTATAACTGGCAGCAAGACCCACAGTGCTGAAAAACATCAGCATTAGCGTATTTTGCATTGGCAAAGAAAAGGCTAGCGTAATGTTTTGAAAATGAAGAACAGTAATGACTGCTGCGACAACCAGGCCGCCGATAATGGGCTCTGGGATATTATACTTTTTGAAAAAAGGAACGTGACGATTAACTGAGTGGCCGATAAACAGTACCAAGATGGCGACCAAAAATGATTCTAGTTCTCCGATTGAATAAACAGTATTCATGAAACTCCTATCCGTTAGGTTTTGTAGTGAAAAACCTACAAAACCAAAATTAGCCGGCTATTCTGTCATATTCATTAGGGTAAATAATATTAGCCGTGTCGGAATTATGGCATCTGGATCATGAAATGTGGCTTTTTGCGCAATAAACAACCTACTCGCTGTCTATTTGCTCAGAGTTCTCAGCATCTAAAGCCTCTAGCCTCGCTCTTTCGGCCTTAGAAACGTACTTCGGCTTGTTGCTATTTTGCAGTTTAGCATTGGCTTTTTTAAGCTTGCTCATGTGTTTTAAGGTGATTTTTTTAGTGCGATTCATAATCGTCTATTTAAGCCAAACAATATTTTTAAAATTATAACTCAGTTTGACCAATATTGAGCACATAAAATAGAGTTTCAAGATTCCAACATGCTAATGCACCACAGGCTAATCGATATGACTTCATCCAGGAAAAAGTGTAAGGTAATCTAATCAAAAACATATCAGCCATTCACTTTTATGAAAAGACTCATCGTAGACCTTGACGGCACACTGACTCAAGCCGATACCAGTAATTATGAGGAGGTATCTCCTCGTCAAGAAGTGATAGCTAGGCTCAAAGAGTACCAAGCTAAAGGCTTTGAAATCGTAATATCAACGGCACGTAATATGCGTACCTTTGAGGGGAATGTTGGCAAAATAAATATCCACACCTTGCCTATTATTACCGCATGGTTAGATAAACACCATGTTCCCTACGATGAGATTTTAGTGGGTAAACCTTGGTGTGGCCATGAAGGGTTTTATATCGATGATAGAGCAATAAGACCGTCAGAGTTTGCAAGACTTAGCCAAGAAGAAATTGAACAACTCATAACTGAAGACAAAGCATGTATTTAATTACTTCTGCGGCTTTTATCACTACTGAATTACAATCTGAGTTTGGCTCACTCCCTCCCAGTTTTTTGCCTGTGGGGAATAAACGCTTGTTCCAGCATCAACTCGCTCTTATTCCTAGCAATGAAAAGGTCGTACTGACCTTACCCGAAGGGTTTGAACCGAGCCAATACGACCTCAATACTTTAACTAATCGGGGCGTTGAGCTGTTATATTTACCGACTCATCTTAGCCTTGGAGAGTCGATCGTCTACAGCTTAAATTTACTTGAATTCTCGCATAATGAGCCGCTGTTTATCCTCCACGGTGACACGCTTTTTGATCGGCTATCGCCTGAAATGGATCAATTAGGCCTAAGTCAGGTTGAAGATAATTATGATTGGGCTGAATATAATCCCTACACAGCCAAGTTGAATTCATTTTCAGCAGAACAATCACCGAGTGGTGAGCTAGTCTCAAATGGCTTCTTTAGCTTCTCAGCCCCCAAAGCTCTTATTCGCCATATCGTTAAGCAAAACTGGGACTTTATTGAAGGGATTAATGGCTACATTCAAGACAAAGGGATGTCGCCAAATATCTATCAAAATTGGTATGATTTCGGACATAGTCACACTTACTACCAATCAAAATCTCGCATGACGACCCAGCGGGTATTTAATGAGATGCACATTGCTGGGCAGGTCGTCACCAAGACCAGTTACAAAAAAAATAAACTCTCAGCAGAGGCAAATTGGTATCAATCAATTCCAGGTCTGCTGCGCTGTTATACACCTCAACTGTTATCCACTAAAGAGACTGCAGATAGTTTTAGTTACAGCATTGAATATTTACATCTAACTGCGCTAAATGAGCTATACGTTTTCAGCCAATTACCAGCTTTTTCCTGGCGTAAAATTTTAAAAAGCTGTTGCCAATTTCTACAACACGCAAGCGAGTATTGCGTTCAAGACAAGCCAACTCTAGATTCACTCTTTGCTGACAAAACTAAGCAGCGCCTGTTAGCCTATGCTGCCAATGCCCAACTAGATATCGATCGTCCGCTAACCGTTAATGGTAAATTACAACCTAGCCTGAATCAGTTAGCCGAGTTAAGCCTTAACTTCTTGCCAACTGATACAGGAAAAATGAACGTATTACATGGCGACTTTTGCTTTAGCAATATTTTATATGACTTTAGAACCTGCAATATCAAGGTTATTGATCCAAGAGGGATCGATGCAGAAGAGAATATCGAAATCTATGGCAACACGGTATATGACATCGCCAAACTAGCACACTCTGTCATTGGCCTTTATGACTCAATTATTGCCGGTTATTTTGACAGCGAGTTAGCGGCTCAAGAATTAAGCTTTAGTATTGCTTGTGAGCCGCAACAAGAGCAGATCATTGCAGACTTTATAACACTAATAAATGAAGAGTTTGCAATCACCGAAAACGAGCTTTATGCCATGCAAATCCAACTGTTTATATCCATGTTGCCGCTGCATAGTGATAAACCCGATCGCCAACTTGGCTTTATCGGCAACGCTTATCGTTTATATGACAAACTCCAATTAAACACAGGAAGTATCTAATGATAGTGATCCCAATGGCAGGTTTAAGCTCACGCTTTTTTAAAGCGGGCTATAAAGAGCCAAAATATATGCTTCCAGCCCATGGTATCCCCCTTTTTGATCATGCAGTTCTGAGCTTTAAAGCATACTTTGATACAACTGATTTCCTTTTCATTGTGCGTAGTGATTACGACACGCCGAAATTTGTAGAGTCTCGCTGCCAGGCTCTTGGGATAAAAAGCTACCGCATCGTAACATTAGACGCCGAAACCCGCGGCCAAGCAGAAACTGTGTACCTTGGCATTCAAGATTGCGAAGATCAGCAGCCTATAACTATCTTTAACATTGACACATTCAGACCTGACTTTATTTTTCCCGAAGTCATTCATGAGTGTGATGGTTATCTTGAAGTCTTTAAAGGTGAAGGAAATAATTGGTCATATGCTAAGCCTAAATCTACTAGCTGCAACCGAGTTGTAGAAACGGCTGAGAAAAACCCTATTTCAGATCTATGTAGTAGTGGGCTCTACCACTTTAACCACGCAGGGGATTTCAAACGAATATTTAAGTTAGAAGCATCTAGACCGGCATCTGAATGGCAAAAACAAGAGCTTTACATCGCTCCACTATATAACTACCTAATTAATGAAGGTAAAGATATTCGCTATCATCTAATTGACCGTGATGAAGTGATTTTTTGCGGAGTTCCTCAAGAATACTTAGACTTCATTAACGCATAGTTAAACCACTTAGAAACTCAGGCCATTAAATGGCTTGGGTCGCCTAGTCCATTATCATTAAGCCAAGCATATGAGTATAGATTTTAAAGATATTAGCGTAGTTATTCAGGGACCAGTTCAAGCCTACCAAGGACGTTCACAAGAGCCTGGTATTACACATAAGTGCATAGCAAGCATTAGGACATACCTACCCGGTGCGACGATTATACTATCGACCTGGGAGGGGCAGGACTGCCACGACCTAAATCCTGATCTATTACTACTAAATAAAGACCCTGGGCCAACAATTTTCTCTTATAACGCAAAAGGCGAACCAGGAAAACTAAACTTTAATCGTCAAATCGTTTCCAGCGCCGAAGGGCTTAAGCAAGTAAATACGCCTTACGCAGTCAAAATACGTGCTGATAACTTTCTTACCAGCAATGACTTTGTCGCGGCGCAACAGGCTTACCCAGCGCGCAGTGATGCTAACTGCTTATTTAAAGAGAGAGTTGTTACTAACACTAGTTATTTTCGCCTTTATGCCGATGGACAAAAAGTCGTCATGCTTCCCAGCGACTTCTTTCATTTTGGCTTAACCGAAGATCTACTCAAAATATGGGATATTCCGCTTTTTCCCGATAGAGAATTCGATCCAAGCAAAGCCGGTTACCCGCAATATCGCGGAGCCCCTAAAACTAGGCCTCACGCAGAACAGATTTATTGCGATGCTTGGCTAAGAAACCTTGATAGTACTGTGCCCTACCTTCAGCATCGCCACCAGAACACACCAGAGCTACAAGCCTACTGGGAGCAGTTTATGGCCTCTAATTTGGTGGTGTTAGAACCAGAGCAAATTGGCCTAGGGCTGATACCGCGTTTTATTCCCAAAAGTAAGCGCCCAAATGAGATATGCCACCAAGACTGGTTGCTGCTCTATAAGAAGTACTGTGATAAAAATGCCCCTATCTCGCAACTTGATGTATTTAAAACTATAGGTTGGAGAAGAATGTTCAAACTGCCTTTTAGCTACCTTAAATATCAGTTGGTAAGCAAAATAAAGCATTCATAAGTTCTCTATCCCCCGCTAGCTGTTAAGCCAGATAACGGGGGCATTAGATAACCGACTTTAATCGATAATGAGGCAAAGCCATCAAGGCTGTTGAGTGGGTATTAACAGCTGCGGAACTGACTATCAGATCGGCAAGTGTATCTGATAGTGAAAAAGCAACCAATCTAGACATAACATAGCGGTGACAATACTGACTTTGAAGCAATCAAAGCCTCAGCAGTTACAGCCTATTTATTAAAAATATGACTAAAATTATGTAACCACAAAGTAAGCAGGCATCACAACCCGTATTCATTAGCAAACAAAACGCCAACTAAAGCAACGTTTTCAGCACTAACCAATTAGATTGATTTAGGTAAACTGGATGACTTTCGCTTCTTAAAAATCAATTAAGCACATGTTCGTCGCTCCCGCCAAAGAAACAAGTTAACCCATAGTTAAAACAAGCAAGAAATTGATAAATACCAGTTAACCACTTACCTAAGACGAAAACGGCATATTGCACACAATTTGAACTATATTTTATTTAGCTTTTAATTATAATAGCGCTCCTTAAACGGCTCTCCATATACGAACTCTTTACCCATAAAGAGATTTCAAGTTTTTATCCTATTACTAAGTTTTATATGCCTCTATGAAAAAGCACAGTTTATCCGTTATTTTAATTACTAAGAATGAAGCAGATCGTGTTGAGGCTTGTTTAAAATCGGTCGTGGATTTAGCTGATGAGATTATCGTACTCGACAGTGGCTCAACAGATGATACTGTCAATATCTGCCAAAAGTACACCAGTAATATTAGCATCACAGATTGGCCAGGATTTGGTAAGCAAAAACAGCGAGCCTTAGATAAGGCTACTTGTGATTGGGTACTGTCTATTGATGCCGATGAAGCATTAGATGAAAAAATGAAATTAGCGCTCATCGAACTGCTTTCACAGGATGAAATTAAAGAGACCTCATTCCGCCTTCCTTGGGGGGTCACACTATACGGCACCACCCTAAAACACGGCCGTAGCGCACGTGCCGTACTTCGCCTATTTCAGAGAGAAGGGGCACGCTATACCCTTGATGAGGTGCACGAGACAGTGATACCTGCAGCAGGAGACACTGGAAAACTTGGCGGGCTATTACTTCATTACACTCACAGAGACTATGGCCATGGACTCAATAAGGCAGCACAATATGCATGGCTTGGCTCGCAAAAATATGCCCGTAAAGGTAAAAAATCAAAAGGACTAGCACTTGCTTTGCTACGTGGACTGTGGACTTTTTTCCATATCTACTTTATCCGCAGAGGCTTCTTAGATGGCAGTGTAGGCTTCATTGTGGCAATGACATATGCACAGGTTAATTTTAACAAGTATGTTGGGCTCTGGTTGATAGAGCAAGATAGAAGCTAATTGACAGCCTGCAAAAACCAAACATAATTAATAAGTTAAGGTAGTAAAATATGATTGATTCAAATGCGCAATCATGGAAAAAAAACTTAGACGAACTAAAGCAACAACATGCTGAAATTGCAAAGTTACTCATAGGCAAAAAAGTTGCCTATATCGATATCCCTCTACATTATAATGTGGGCGATACATTAATATATTTAGGCACAGAGCAGTTTATTGATGATCATCAAATTAACGTCATACACCGATCTTTTCAAAAAAATATAAATCACCGTAAGTTAAAACAAGCTGACGTAATCATGCTGCACGGTGGTGGTAATTTTGGTGACCTATATCTGAAACACCAGAAGCTAAGAGAATCGATAGTAAAACGTTATTCAGATAAAAAAATAGTATTACTCCCACAAACTATTTACTTCAAGTCAAAAGCTGCACAAGAAAAGTCAGCGGATATTTTTAGAAGCCACTCAGACGTCACTATGCTGGTAAGAGATAAAAGATCCTATGAGATCGCCAAATCATTTAGCGATAAAGTGTCTTTTATGCCTGACATGGCACACAGTCTTCACCCTCTTATTGATGCTAGAGAGGTGGTCAGCGAAGATACTCCAGTCAGAAGAGTGCTTAATTTAAAGCGTAAGGATATCGAAAGTAGTGGCAGCAGCACAGAGTTTGTTAAAAAAGAGTTCGATTGGGTAAACATGCTAACCCTACCAGACCATATGCTACTTAAGTATTTCAAAAAAATGCAAAAAATTCCTGTTCTAAAGTATAAATTAGCAAAGGAGTGGAAGGTTCAATCGGATGCATTACTATTTACATCTTCAAATTACTTTCTAGCGCATGAACTCGTACACACGGATAGACTCCACGGTCTTATTTTATCGGTATTACTAGGAAGGCAAGTTGTGATGGCAGATAACTCCTACGGAAAAAATGCCGCCTACTATAACCAATGGCTATCAAACAACCCGCTTATAAGTATGAGTAATGAACAGCGAGAACCAACAAAGTAATCTAACTGCCTATTTTTAACACTGAGAATTTATAAAGTTATTTATGATAGAAAATGATGATACGTTTTGGTCTAGATACATACGTAAAAGAAGAACAGTTACAATTCTAAAGCTATCAACTTATGATCATTAGCTTATAGCTTTATATTCCTATTGAAATATATGTAACGTTTTATAGAATGCATAGAATGCATAAAATGCATAAAATGCATAAAATGCATAAAATGCAAATAAATTTAAATTTTTATATGAGATTTGGATATGTCAATATCAATAATAACCCCAATGTACAATGAAGAGATAAATATAAAAAAGTGCTATAACTCTTTAATTAAACAAACGTATAAAAACTTTGAATGGATTATTGTTGATGATGGTTCATCAGACAAAAGCATTGATATTGTAAATGATATTATTAGATATCATTCTAACGAATTTACTATTAAGCTGACCTCTCAAGATAATAGCGGAATTTATTTATCTAGAAAAAATGCGTTAAAACTAGCTAGTTATGATTATGTGATAAGATTGGATGCAGATGATAGTTTATCTAGTAATGCTTTAGCTGAGGCGTTAGGCAAAGTTAATAATGACGTTGACTTTATATCGTTTAGAAGTTCTTTAGTTTACAATGATAAAAAAGGTAATAGGCAACTTAAAAAAGTAGACAGAGCCTCAAACTATATATTGAACAGTACTGGTCTCGACGCTTTCTCACATTGCATATATGGCTGGGGTTGGTCTGCCAATGGATTAGTCAAAAAAAATACCTATCTATCAGCTTATAATGAAGTTGATAAATACTTGAAAGGTGAAAGAGTTAACTATGCAGATGAGTTGGTGTCAAGATTTATATATCTAAAATCTAAAAATGTTTGCATGTGTGATGGAATTTATTATTATCATGACAACCCAAACTCATTAACAAGAAGTTTTGATGTAAAACTATGTGACAAACTTCGCGTGGCATTATATCTAAATAACTACATATCACATAACTTCAATTGTAAAAACCTGAACTACCAGTCTACTAAAAATTTATTAAGAACATTTAGAACTGTTTATAAAAAATATAGTAGTTGGAAAAACCTTTTATCTCCAAATGATAAAAAGAGATGGAACAAAACACTCAACGAGGCAACAGAACAAATAAACCTCAATCTCAGTGATTTATTTAAAGAAAAATGGCAAGAGATTAGACGCATGTTGGTTTGCTATTTAATTTTATTGAAGTACAAGCGTTTCTGATATTTTACCTCGCCCTCAAGTGTGTTAAAAACTGCCATTCACAACTTAATCAAGGTATTCTCAAGCTGAGAGCGACTGCACAAAGATGTAAAAGTCGCTCTCAATTACTGGATTGTGCACAAC
>NZ_BPFA01000032.1 GCF_019655055.1 Shewanella sp. MBTL60-112-B2 | reverse complement strand
GACCACCATTCTTTTCATAAAGAATTAAAACATTGTGAAATCCCAGGTCGATTAGCTCAGCTGGGAGAGCACCTCCCTTACAAGGAGGGGGTCACTGGTTCGAGCCCAGTATCGACCACCATTCTTTTCATAAAGAATTAAAACATTGTGAAATCCCAGGTCGATTAGCTCAGCTGGGAGAGCACCTCCCTTACAAGGAGGGGGTCACTGGTTCGAGCCCAGTATCGACCACCATTCTTTAACTCCCCTTTTCCGTTTTACGTCATCCATATTTATCCAATTCAAGTACTCTGTTGCTCCCCCCTACAAACAATTATTCAACTAGCCGTAATCACATATTTGATTTGGTAACCAATCCCCTTTATAACTTGAGTCTTAAAACTCAAAGTCATACCCGAAAGCTATAGCTACTCTCATATTGCCGATCTTTTACGCTAAATTATTTGCTTGGTATTTTTGCCACTCATCACTGTTGTCTACTATTCTTTTAGAATAACCAATCGTTGGACAAACCTTATGGCAGATGTCAGCCAATCCGCTTCATTAGCAAGTATTGCGGCCTACTTAAAACTCACTTGCCAATACGATCAAGATACTGCACTGGTGGAAGCTAAATCAGTTATGAAGAATTTAGTTCAAATGCGTCAGAAAGGCTTTATAACAGGTTGGTATTTTGATGAGAATGGTCACCTAGAATTGTTACCCAGTGACCAGATCATGCAGCAGATCTCTCCCAATAAATAAAGGTGAAGAGTCAAGTATGGCTTTGCAGCAGGTTCGACATAAGGTTAAAGACCGTGGATTACTTGCTGCACCTAATGCCTCGCACTTCTTCGCTCCCCAAGGCATTTATCATTACTGCTCCATCAATAATGAACCTGATACCGATTTAGGTTGGACAAGCTTAATTACGACTAATACCAACACCAATAATCCAAGTACAGATCCTAGTACTACACCTTGCCAACCCCATAGCAACCAAAATGGTAGTAAATAGGGTCCACCAATCGCGGCGCCTAAGTAATAGCTACACAGATACAATGCAGTGGCTTTGGCACGATGCTGTTTAGCTCTATAGGCTACCCAAGCGTTACAGCTACTATGAATTAAGAAGAAGCCAAATGCTGAAAGTAAAAAACCAGCAAAAATTGCCGCTAAAGTATCGAATAAGGTAAGCAATGTTCCGACGAGTAACGCTGATACAGAGCAGATGAACACCTTCTTTAGTCCAAATCTTCCGAGCCATTTAGCCGAGCAATAAGAGGCATAGGTTCCGCTGAGATAGCAAAGGAAAATCAGCGTCACTTCAAAGCGGCCTAAGTTAAAGGGGTTATCCATCAAATGCAGCTGAATGTAGCTAAACTGGTTTACCATCACCATGAAGGCCAACCCGCCGACAAGATAAATAAGCCGTAATTTTGGGTCCGCTAGATGATGACAGAACCCATTAAAGTCAGCTTTCTTGAGCGGCCACCTACCAAGTTCAACTTCAGGCTTTTCAAAATGACTCTTTGGTAATAAATAAGTCACCACAAGCGTTCCAATTAATGACACTGCAGTAAGAAGTTCCATCGCTTGCTGCCAATCTAAGTACTGCGCCATACCGCCACCAAGTAAACGCCCAGCTATCCCGCCCACACTATTAGCTGCGATATAGATTGCTCCAGCCTTTAACAGAGCATTATTACCCAGCTCATCTTTAAAAAAGGCCATTGCCATAGCTGGCACAGATGCCAACAATGCTCCTTGCATCATTCTAAGCAAGATCAGTTGATTAAACTCGGTAATAAAAAGTGCGCAAAAATCAAGAATAACCAAAAGGTATAGACTGACAAGAATTGGCTTTTTACGGCCGACACGATCGGACAGCACCGCGAATAGTAACAGTGAGAAAGCCATAGTAAAGCTGGTGACTGACAACAACAACGTTGCATGGCTTGTTGACACAGAGAAAGAATCAGCGATAAGCGGCAGCATGCCTTGGACTAAGTACAAGTTAATAAAAATAACCATTGAGGCAATAGATAAGCCAATTATTAAGCGACTCTCACTACCACCTTGCTTCGCCTGACTACGGGTATTCATGGGTAACAAACTCAAATTAGTTCGTTATTAAATAGAGTAACAGCCTGCTACCCATATGGATAACAACTAATAAACGCAATAGTTATTGATTTTTGTTATGTAAGTTTTAAGCTAGAACACCTATAACTAGACTAACAAATACCCCATCGAAATAGGCTCATATCACTCCAATGTGACCTGCTTATTTAGCAATAACTTAGTAGAGCAAAAATGGATATTAAACAGCTAAAATACTTAGATGCCTTAATTACAGCGGGTAGCTTCACTAAAGCCGCCGAGCGGCTCAATATGGCGCAACCAGCATTGAGTCAAAGTATAAAGCGCCTCGAGCAGGAACTTGGTGTCACGCTAGTTGATAGAGGTCCGAATAAAAGCAGCAAAACACTTTCGCTAACAGCTGAAGGCAGCGCTCTACATCAGCATGCAAAGCTTATCATCAAAAATATGGCGCAAGCTGAAGCGCATATCAAATCGATGGCCAACTTAACGATGGGCGAAGTCAGAGTCGCTGTGCCAGGCATGCTAGGTTCATATTATCTACCTAGACGATTAATGGCATTTCGCCATCAGCATTCAGAGCTTAAGTTATCCCTGTTTGAAGGCGGAACTCGAGATACTCTCAGAATGCTACAGAATGAAGATGTTGATATCGCCATCATTACCGCCAATGATCTTACCGATGAGTTTGACAGTCACCTATTACTGCAGGAGCAGATGGTCGTCGCTGTAGGTAAAAGGCACCCTCTTGCTGAATCTGACACCGTTTCTCTTGAAGCGTTTTTTCAACATGAACTGGTATTTTTCAAGCCTGGTTATTTTCACCGAGATTGGATGCTAGAACAGGCTGAGAAATTGGGCCTTAAGGCAAATATCGCCTTTGAAACCAACCTGATTAATCTCATTAAACAAGTTGTTGCGCAGGAGTATGGAATAACCAGTGTGCTTGAAATGGTGATAGAAAAACACGACAACATTTGTGCTAAACCTTTTAACCCACCCATTTTTTTAGACTTACATATCGCGTGGAAAAAACAACGCCCTATCAGTCAAGCCGATAAGGCGTTCGTTGAATTTCTGATGCGCAACCGTTAGTCGACTTTACTCTTAACCAAAAAAACGGTTTAAACCAAGCAGGTAATGCTTTATTGAACCGTTTAACTGGCGTCAGCTTGATTCTCGGGTACTGCGCTGATAAATGCCGGTAAAGTTAAGCAATGCGCATTAATTCGTTCAATATTTGGATATGGACTCATATCTAACTCAAAACGCTTAGCATTATACACCTGAGGCACTAAACATATGTCGGCAAGTGTTGGGCTGTCCCCAAAGCAAAAATCGCCGCTATGTTGCTCTAGTTGCTTCTCAAGAGCAGTAAAACCTTGATTGAGCCAGTGATGATACCAAGCTTGCTTACAGTCATTGTCGACCTTTAATTCTCCACTAAGGTACTGCAGCACCTTTAAGTTGTTCAGAGGGTGGACCTCACACGCTATAAGCAATGCCATCGCACGAACAATGGATTTATCAAACATTTGTGCTGGTAACAACGATACCTGAGGGTAAGCTTCATCTAAATACTCTAGAATAGCCAAAGACTGAGTCAGCACTACCTCTTTATCTGCCTGCTCAATAACTAAACTGGGTACCAGTTCTTGAGCGTTAAGGTCTGTATACGCTTCGTGATGTTGCTCGCCACCGCCCTTAACTAAATGCACAGATATATGCTCCGCATCCAACGATTTTAAGTTCATTGCAATACGCACACGATAGGCCGCGCTTGAACGCCAATATCCGTATAATTTAAGCTTGGTTGTTTCCATCTTAATATCTCCTTTTACGCCACAACAATAGTCATACCCCCGGTCATTGCCGTTAGCCTAACAAAAAGGCCAACCCGTTAGAGTCAGCCTTTTATGCTACGCAATAAATAGCAATCAACTACGCCTTATATTCGACAACTTGCTGATCGATAGAGCCAAAGATACTCTTGTTGTCATCATCTAACATCTCAATGCGCACACGATCACCAAAGCGCATAAATGAGGTAGAAGGTTTGCCATCTGCAATCGTCTCAAGCATACGCGTTTCAGCTAGGCAGCTTGAACCGGCACTGCGATCGTAATTTGAAATAGTGCCAGAGCCAATAATCGCACCGGCACCCAATGGGCGAGTTTTAGCCACATGCGATACCAATTGGCTAAAGTTAAATGTCATATCAACACCGGCATTTGGACGACCAAATAACTCACTGTTTAAATGAGTAATCAGTGGCAAGTGCACTTTAGCATCTTGCCATTTATCTTCGAGTTCATCAGGCGTAACAGCAACAGGAGAGAAGCTGCTTGAAGGTTTAGCTTGGAAAAAACCGAACCCTTTAGCTAACTCACCAGGGATAAGGTTACGTAACGATACATCGTTCACTAGCATCAATAATTTAATGTGCTTCGCAGCATCATCAACCGTTACGCCCATAGGCACATCATCGGTGATCACAGCGATTTCAGATTCGAAATCGATGCCCCACTCCTCACTGCCGAGTGGAATATCAGCCTTAGGGGCAATAAAGCTGTCTGAACCGCCTTGATATACTAACGGGTCTGTCCAAAATGTTTCTGGCATCTCTGCGCCACGGGCTTTGCGCACTAACTCAACATGGTTAACGTACGCGCTGCCATCAGCCCATTGATAAGCCCTTGGTAACGGAGACAAACATTTGGATTCATCAAAATCAACAGCGTTATCCATCATTCCCTTGTTTAACGCATCGTACAGTTCAACTAATTGTGGATTAAGCAGTTCCCAAGCATCCATCAGTTGTTGCATGGTATGAGCAATAGCAGGCACGGCAACAGCCTTAGTCAGATCTTTGCTAACCAACATCAGTTGACCGTCACGGCGTCCATTATCATAACTTGCTAACTTCATCGTCACTCCTAAAAAATTGTGGCATGGCTGCGAGTTGTTATTATTTAGCATTTGCAGCGAGCATTAATCAAAACTTGGTCATAATTCAAAATCGAACCATAGAATGACATCAACTCACTCCCAAGTGGAATAGTGTGCACGAAATCACACTTAACCACTTTAACCTCATCAGTGTAAACTATTAGATACAGCTCATTAAGAATAGCCGAATCACCATGATTTAGGCCGAAAGCAGCCTATCTATACAGCAATCAACGGCACACTTCATTTACACCTATTTTGGCTTATTGATCTTATATTCCCGAAGTTTGTTAGCAATTGCGGTATGAGACACACCCAACTTCTTAGCTAATTGTCGAGTGCTGGGGTAAGCCGGATACAATCTTCGTAAAAGACTCGCTTCAAACTGTTTCATCGCTTGCTCAAGACTTCCCTCAAACTGATGGTCGAAATAGCCAAACCCTTCAGCATATGAGGGCAGCTTTAGCTGTTCTACCGTGAGCTCAGCACTGCCATCCCACATAGATACGGCTCTAAATATTGCGTTTTTAAGCTGACGTACATTGCCAGGCCATGCATAACCTAACAGGTGCTCACGACACTCACCAGATATACGGCGAATAGGGATCGATAATTGCTGACTGTAGTGCTCTAAAAACATTTCGGTAAGCGGAATAATATCGACTTTACGCTCACGCAATGAAGGCACATGGAAACTCAATACATGGATCCGGTAATAAAGATCTTCTCTAAACTCGCCACTTTGGCATAACTCGGCAAGATTTTTTTGAGTCGAACAGATAATGCGCACATCACTGCGGATCTCCTCATCCCCCCCTACCCGTCTAAAGGTACCGTCCTGTATGAATCGCAATAACTTAACCTGAGCAGCCTTAGACATCTCGGCTATTTCATCAAGAAAAATCGTCCCGCCCTTAGCTTCCTCAATAAAGCCACGCTTAACCACGTTGCCATTGCTAACAAAACCAAAAAGCTCTTCTTCGGCGGCACTGTCAGGCATTGCTGCACAATTAATCGCAATAAAAGGGTGTTCACGGCGCATACTGGCATCATGGCAAGCACGAGACATCAACTCTTTTCCCGTTCCCGTTTCCCCCGTAATCAACAAAGGAGCATCAAGCTGTGCCATACGGCGAGCCTGAACCAGTACTTCTTTCATCTTGTCACTGGTTGCGAGTACATTCTCAAAGCCACTCGATTGATTTTGCAAAGCGTTGAATTGTTTACCCAAGCGTGCGGGCGATTTCAGCGATACCACTGCACCTGCCAAAATGGGAGTATCACTACCACTATCGGGTAAATAAATAGGTAACATCTCGGCTAAGTATTCATTCTCTCCAATATTTACCCGTGTCGCTTGAGCTAGGACTGTTGATTCACTTAACCAACGGCTAAAGTTAAACCCCTGCACCCAATGATTTATCGGCTCATCTATCACTTCATGTTCGGCCATACCTACTGTGTGTAAGGCCGATTCATTGACGATGCGGATCCGCCCTTTCACATCAAGAGAAAATACAGAGTCCGGTAAGGTTTTTAATAGTGTTTTAAGTGCGTAATGTTCCTGCTCTGACGGCATAAATGACACCGTCCGTACATCATGTACGCCTTCTACTTTTCTAATTAAGGGGAGTAATTCACTGAGAGTGTCGAAACTCACTTCAGCAAATTGTAGATATAGGAAACCTTGGTTGCTTGCGTCAATAGCAAACAAATTAATCCCATAGTCTTCCATAATCAATAAGATATCTTTGGCGAGACCCACTCGGTCTAAACAGCTGACTTCCAAGCGCATACTATTGCAGTTCCCTTTTTTAAATACTCGTTATTGGGATAAAACAGCCATCAGAAGGGAATTCGCACGGTTTAGGGAGCAGGCTTAAAAGCAACATCCACTTCTGTAATCGTCTATACGTTAGAAGTTTATCTTTGCTGTGGCAAGACTTGTTTACAGAGGATTTGTAACATAAAGAAAATAAATGCGTGCCAGCAATGCTAACACGCCTTTGATACCGGAGGTTTGACGAACTCATCCGGTAATAAAACAGCCATTTTGCAGCCGTTAAATGCCTATAAGCTTATTCAAATAAGGTGTCGGTCTTTGCCGCCATAATAAAGTCGTTCTTATGAAGGCCCTTTATTGAATGCGACCACCAAGTAACCGTCACCTTACCCCACTCGGTTAAGATCCCAGGGTGATGAAAATCAGCTTCGGCTAGGTCTGCGAGCTTATTAGTAAACTCCATTGCTAACTTAAAATTTTTAAACTTGTACACACGTTCCAACTGCATAACACCGTCACGGACTTCAACGCCCCAATCGGGAATTTTTGCGATTAACTGCGCCAGTTCATCATCTGTCACTTTAGGTGCATCTGCCTGGCATGCTTCACATTTCATTTGCGCTAATTCAGTCATATCTATTCCTTAATCATTGCTACTAATTCGCCTTTACTTACGCCTCTTAATACTCACAACAATCGCTGATGGGCGTTAGTTAACTCTTTTAACGGTTCTTTTAACTATCAGTTATAACTAAGCCGATTTAGCGGGGAATGTTGCAGTAAACAATCCCAACTCTCGTGCCTTATTAACTGCAGCCATAATATCCATCTCGGCTATTGCGCCCAGGTCGCTAATCTCTTCAATGGCATAATAAATTGGCTGCATAATATCAATCCTGTATGGCGTACGCAGCACATCTATTAAATCAAACGGCCTAATCTCAGGCTCTGAGCCCATAACATACAAAGTCTCACCTGGAGAGCTTAAAATCCCTCCACCATAAATTCTCAATTCGTTGCTTTTAGAACGCAATAAACCAAATTCGACAGTAAACCAGTATAGCCTTGCTAAAAAGACCCGATCCTCTTTACTCGCCGCAAGCCCTAATTGGCCATACAGATGAGAAAAATGAGCGAAAGATGAATTGGTCAGCAATGGACAATGGCCAAATACCTCATGGAAAATATCGGGCTCTTGCAGGTAATCCAGCTCTTCTCGGCTACGAATAAAAGTTGCCACCGGAAATGACTTATTAGCCAGAAGCTCAAAGAACTTACCAAATGAGATAAGCGCAGGAACCGCAGCCGTCTTCCACCCAGTAGCTTGTAGTAAGACATCGTCAATCTCAGAGAGTTGCGGCACTCTATCGCTCGCAAGCCCCAGTTTATTAAGGCCATCGTTATATTCTTGACAGGCGCGGCCAGGTAGATTGACTTTCTGTCTTTGATAAAGCTGTGACCAAATATCATGCTCAGTTTGAGGGTACTCAATATAGCCATCGGCATCTGGCAAACGTGCTGTATAGTTGTGCGGTTTACTCATAGTTATTTACTCATGATTCTAATCAGTAGTTTGGAGCAAGAGTGAAAATAAGCGCTCTACAACTGATAAGGAGTGCTTACTTCATACTTCACTAAAGCTGCAAACTTGTTAAGCCGATCACTGTTTATTGTTCATCAGTAAAGAGCCACTAAGTGTAATAATAATGTTACACGCTTAAGCGGTTTTCTCTCCAAATCGTGCCGATGCTTAGCCTTGAAGCGTATAAAACAATTGACACGAGCTTAATCAACCGCCTTAAAACCGCTAATTTTCAACATCAGTAGCATTATGTGATTTCTACCCGCGAACTGTTAAAGCTGAGCTTTAACAACAGAAAGCCTTTTTCTTTGCGCCAATAGTCGCTCTAAGCCGAAAAATTCTTCAACTTTTCAACAAAATCGCAAATAAAGTTAATTTACAACTCGCTTTAAACAAATCTTCACCATTCGAGCTTTATTTCGGTATAGAATATAGGTTTGTATACCCACTCCTGACTTAGAGTAGATAGGATTAGAATGAAACAACATAAAATTCTCAAAGCAGTTATCCCTGTAGCAGGCCTTGGAACCCGGATGCTTCCAGCCACTAAAGCTATTCCAAAAGAGATGCTGCCAGTTATGGATAAACCTCTTATCCAGTATGTTGTCAACGAGGCTATCGCAGCGGGAATTAAAGAGATTGTCTTAGTTACTCACGCCAGTAAAAACTCAGTTGAAAACCATTTCGACACCAGCTTTGAGTTAGAAACTCAACTCGAGCGTCGCGTTAAACGTCAACTCTTAGCTGAAGTACAAGCTATTTGCCCAGACGACGTCACGATTATTAGTGTTCGTCAGTCACAAGCTAAAGGCCTAGGTCATGCTATTTTATGTGCTAAAAGCATCATAGGTGACGCTCCTTTTGCCGTACTTTTACCGGACGTACTGATCGACGACGCAAGCAGCGACTTAAGCAAAGACAACCTTGCCGAGATGGTTGCGATTTATGATCAGACCGAGGTCGGTCAAATCATGGTTGAAGGCGTGCCACATGAACTTGTTAATCAATACGGCATTGCCGATATCAATGGTGCAGAACTAAACCCTGGTGAATCACTGCCGTTAACTCAATTAGTAGAGAAGCCAAGCGTTGAAGATGCCCCTTCTAATTTAGCCGTTGTTGGTCGCTATGTATTGCCTGCCGAGATCTGGTCGTACCTTGCTAAGACGCCTGCAGGTGCTGGCGATGAAATCCAGCTAACAGACGCCATTGCTATGTTGATGGAAAACCAAACTGTTAATGCCTATTACATGCAAGGTAAGAGTCATGACTGTGGTAATAAGTTAGGCTATATGCAGGCCCATGTAGAGCATGCACTGCGTCATAGGGAAATTGGCCCAGAATTCGCTGAGTACCTAAAAGCTATCGTTAAGACACTTAAGTAATAGATACTTAACTAATAGACAATAGCTAACACCTGTTGCATATCGCCTAGATTAAAGGATTTTAGATAATGACGATTTTAGTTACCGGCGGCGCTGGTTATATCGGAACCCATACAGTTGTAGAGCTGCTGAATAACGGCAATAACGTCGTTATCTTAGATAACCTTAGCAACTCAAGCGTTACGGCCCTAGAAAGAGTCGAGCAGATCACTGGCAAAAGAGTAACCTTTTATCAAGGCGATGTACTCAATAGAGCTTTCTTGCAGAAACTATTTACTGATCATGACATTAAGTCCGTCATTCACTTCGCAGGCCTAAAAGCCGTTGGTGAGTCAGTAGCACAACCGCTACGTTATTATGAGAATAACGTCACAGGTACTATCGTCTTATGTGAAGTCATGGCTGAGTTTAACGTTAAAAATCTAGTTTTCAGCTCATCAGCCACTGTCTATGGCGATCCTGCAAGCCTGCCTATCACAGAGGACTTTCCTACAGGGGCAACTAATCCCTACGGTCAGTCCAAATTGATGGTAGAGCATATCCTTAGCGATCTTTATCACTCAGATAATAGCTGGAATATCGCCTGCTTAAGATATTTTAACCCTGTAGGCGCTCATAAGAGCGGACTAATCGGTGAAGACCCCAATGATATCCCTAATAACCTGATGCCATTTATCACTCAAGTTGCCGTCGGTAAACGTGAGCAATTAAGCGTATTCGGCAGTGATTATAATACTGTCGATGGTACAGGCGTTCGTGATTACATCCATGTTGTCGATCTAGCTATAGGTCACTTACGAGCTCTTGATAAGCTACACACCCAATCAGGGTTAGTGACCTATAACTTAGGTACAGGTCAAGGTTACAGTGTACTTGAAATGGTTAAAGCCTTTGAAAAGGCTAGCGATACCACTATCAAATATCAGATAGTGGAGCGCAGACCTGGCGATATTGCAGCATGTTATGCAAACCCAGAAAAGGCACATACAGAATTAAACTGGCAAGCAACTCACAGCATCGATGATATGGCACAAAGCAGCTGGCACTGGCAATCAAGTAATCCGAATGGTTACCAGAACGAAGGCTAAGGTCTTAGGTCTTAGGTCTTAGGTCTTAGGTCTTAGGTCTTAGGTCCTAGGTCCTAGGAAAAGCAGGTTCTAGGCTTGAGTACTAGCTAGGTTCTAGGTTCTAGGTTCTAGGTTCTAGGTTCTAGGTTCTAGGTTCTAGGTTCTAGGTTCTAGCAAAATAGATCGTAAGCTAAACTGATACTAACTTTTGTTTTAGCTTTTCCTAGTATCTAGAAGCGCAGCGGTCTCGCAGTGAGTCTGCGAACGTCCTAGAACCTAAAATCCCTGTAAGCCAACAAACTTACAATCTTAATACCTTCTAAAAATGAGCCTATAAATGAGCAGCATTAATCAGAGCAGAAGAAGACTTTTCAACCGCAAAAAGAGTGATGCAGTTCGCCCTCCTTGGGTAAAGCAGTCAATCGAGTTTACCGACCAATGCACCCGCTGCGATAAGTGTATTTCGGCCTGTGAAACTAAAATCATTGTCAAAGGCGATGGTGGCTTTCCTGAAATCGACTTTAAACTTGATGAATGCACCTTTTGCAAAGAATGTGCAAATGCCTGCCCAGAAGATCTATTTGAAGATACTAACACCACACCGTGGCAAGTTAAGGCCAAAATCCAAGATAGCTGTATGGCATATCAAGGGAGCTGGTGCCAAAGCTGTAAAGACTCCTGTGACTCCCGCGCCATTAGCTTCACCCTTGCAGTAGGTAAAGCCCCCCTGCCTCAAATCGATCTTGAAGCCTGTACAGGCTGTGGTGCTTGTGTAGCACCTTGTCCATCAACCGCAATCATAGTTCGCACCGCGTAAAACAGCCAAAAATATGACATATTAGCGCCAAATTTAAGTGGTTTTGTTTCCTTGAGTTTCAAGGTAACATCTAAGCAACTTAGACTGACTGTGACACGATTATGTTTAGAAAAAAAAGAAGCGGCGGGTTAACATTTATTGCTCAAGGCACCAAATTTACTGGTGAAACTGAGTTTTCAGCTGAAGCGCTTATTGCTGGTGAACTCTTTGGCAAAGTAAGCTCCAGTAGTAACGTCACTATCGAACAGGGTGGCCTTATCGATGGTAAACTTCACTGTTCGGAGCTAAGAGTCTCTGGTACTTTCCGCGGTAAACTGACCTGTGAAAAGCTTAACATTACTAGTACGGGTCTTGTCGATGGTGAAGTAAATTGCCAGTCGATGGAAATTTTTGAAGGTGGTCAATTTATTGGAATGCGCGTGAGAGATGATATCGCCTTCTTACCCTCAAACTCAGCGCCTAAACAGGAAAACAGCCAATCAGCTAAAGAAGGAGTGATTGAAGACGCTGAACTCAGTATGAGTTAACCTCCATCATGCCTATTTAATGCTAGCGGCTTTATCACTTTACCCTAGCTAGCATTAAATTCACCTTTCCAGCACTACGACTTGCCCACAATCGCTCTACAACTGCCCTGAACTATTGTTTTTATACTCTCTCAGTAAAGCGAGAAATTCAATTTCTGACCTATCGAGTGAATCTGTTGAGATAAACAGATGATAGCCTAAGTGTGAATTTAATAGCCGACAACGGTGACCAAACATAGCGAGTACTCCCTTATATCTGTCCTCATTCTCAATAAAAGGCGTAAACTCCGCGCTCATCTGCTCTTCTAACACAGATAGGTCTTCACCTTGAGTTGAAGCTGTCATCAACAGAGGGCGTTGCTCGGTGAGTAACCCCGCAGCCAATCGCAACGAAATACACTCTAAAACAGGGCTGATCTGTTTTAACTTTACGCCTATATAAGGCAAGTCTAGGGTGTCAATCCCCTGAGAAACTCTGGGTTGATCAAAACGTTGGATATTGTTCCATTCAATAACAACCTGACCCCGTCTATGAAAATAAGTCAGCCCCTCGTCAGTCAGTTTAACCGTCACCTCCGGTTCGACCAATTTAGCCCCCCCCAAAACCAGAGCGATTGCGCCAAACGCAAAACAAATCATTCCAGGTGCAAATAGATGACTCCCCGATAAAAAGAGCCCTAACCCAGCGGCTAGACTGAGGCTACCAGCAAAAGTCAGTGTTAATCCATTACGTTTAATGATGGGGCGGATCAGAACAGCTTCGTTTATCAACTTTTACATACTCTTATTGTTTGTGGCACAGCGGGATCCTAGCAGGTTACAAAAACAGAATAAATAAGGTTCTAGGTTCTAGGTTCTAGGTTCTAGGTTCTAGGTTCTAGGTTCTAGGTTCTAGGAAAACCTTAAGCCAACAGCAACAAAGTTAAAGTAGTAAAAACTCTAAATATCGCTTTTGCTTGTATAGTATCTAGAAATAGCAACGCGACGCTCTTGCAGTGACGAAGTCACGTCCTAGAAGCGCTGCGCCCTTCTTAGCTCCAAACTGTCAGCGAAGCGCTCCGTAAGGCCGTAGGCAGTTCCGTCTTTGCTTGTACCGTCTTTGCTTTAACCTAGAACCTGCTTTTCCTAGGACCTAGGACCTTCTTTTTCATGCTTGAGCTTAAACCAGAGCAATCCCATATATTCATAAATAGCGCGTTGTGAATTTAATAAACTCTGTGCATCGAACCGCCACCAATAAGTGGCCCGTTGTGCAAAATCGGTAGGCGCAGCAACCGCATTAAGCTTAGCATTAGTAAAAATGGCCATTGCACGCGGCATATGGCTTGCCGACGTGACTAAGCGAAAAGGCGCATCTTCGACCTCCCACTTCATAAATTGTGCTTCTTCTATGGTATCTTGTGCCAATGGCAATTTAATAATAGCTTTAGGCGATACGCCGAGCTCCACGGCAGCATCAAACATCACATCAGCATGTGAGCGAGTTGAGAGTCCACCGCTCCAACCACTCACCACTAGTTTACAGTTTTGACCTAGAGACAATTGACGCACTCCCTCAGTCAACCTGGCTAAGGCTGTATTTGAAAGTTGCTGCACCGCAGTCAAATTAGCGTTTTCATCATGGCCACTACCAAGCACCATCACCAAGCAGGCATGAGCCATAGGCTTATTATTAACTGAATATTGATCTTCCAATGGCGCAAGTAGCCAATTGCTGCCCCAACTGCTGCTCAAGGTGATCAGTAATGCTGCGGTTATCGCTAATAACGCTCTAGAGGACTGACGGTTACGCATCACTAAGTAAGCAAGTGCAATAAGCAGCAGTACTAAAGGGACTGGCATGAAAAACTGCGACACTATCTTTTTTAACCAAAACATAAAGCAGCCAAAATCAGGTGAATATATTTAAGAAGTGTAGCATGTTATTCTATTTATTAACGTTATCTGTGACCATCCCCAAAAAGGTGGTATCAATAGCGGGTAAAATTAGTGGTTAAATTAGTCATTAACAAAACTAAGTCTCATCTTTACTCCACAACCACGCAGCTCCGCGTACACCTGAAGAACTACCATACATGTTTTGCACTACAGCTGTGCGGCACTCGCCGCCTAATACATATTTAGGCAAAACATCAGGAAGTCGAGAGTAGATACTATCAATATTCGATACCCCGCCCCCCAACACTATGACGTCAGGATCCAATACATTGATGACATGAGCTAAGGAGCGGGCGAGTCTATCTAGATAGCGGTCAAATGTGGCTATAGCGCAAGCTTCACCTTGCTGCACTCGCGCGGCGATCTCTATGCCACTTTCAGCAACGCCGCCTGCAAGTTGATAATCCCTAACCAACCCCGTTCCAGAGATAAAAGTCTCAATACAATCTTTATTACCGCAAAAACAGCTGGTTGAGTTGAACTCTTCAGCAGTCATCCAAGGTAATGGATTATGCCCCCATTCGCCGCCAATGCCATTGCCACCACTATGAACGTTTCCGTTAATGGCAATACCTGCGCCGCATCCCGTACCGATTATGACTCCAAATACCACAGCTTTACCGGCAGCTGCACCATCTATAGCTTCAGAGACGGCAAAACAGTTGGCATCGTTCGCCACCCTCACCTCTCTGTTCAAGCGCTTAGCTAAATCAATATCTAATGGATGTCCGTTAATCCATGTCGAATTCGCATTTTTAACAAGGCCAGAAAAAGGGGAAATAACGCCAGGGATCCCGACGCCAACAGTGCCTTGTTGACCTAATTGCCGCTCAGCTTCAGCGACTAAGGCCTCTATCATATCCAGCGTTGCCTTATATTCCCTAGGAGTAGGCATGCGTTTACGAAAAAGCTCTTCGCCCTGCTCGTTAAGTGCTACAACTTCTATTTTTGTACCACCAAGATCAACGCCTATGCGTAACATTCTTCTCTCCTAGTATTTTCAATTCGTTCTAATACTTTAATCGACAATAGCCTTTAATTCCGCACGTTCGACTTTCGCCAATAGCTAAAATCAACAGAAACTAAATCAACTTGGCTTAATCCCAATGAGGCGCATAAGCAATAAAATAGGGATTGAGTATGTCGGCCTTTTGATTGTAATTAAGAGGGGTATTAGTGTCGTATTGCAGCACCCGACCGCCTGCACTTTCCAAAACAGCCTGCGCTGCTGCGGTATCCCATTCACTGGTTAACCCTAAGCGAGGATAAATATCAGCCTCTCCCTCAGCCAGTAAACAAAATTTCAGTGAACTGCCGACGCTTTTCATCTCATGTTCACCAATCTGCTCTAAATATGTTTGTAAACCAGGGCTTAAATGAGAGCGACTGCCAACGATCCTTGGGGGAGCGGTTTTCAAATCTTTAATCTTGGTTAATCGCCTCTGCGCTCCCGCATACTTTAACCAAGCTCCACTCTCAATTTCACCATAAAAGCATTTGTCTAGCACCGGCGCGTATACCACACCTGCTACGGCTCTATCTTGCTCAATAAAGGCTATATTGACGGTAAACTCACCATTACGCTTGATAAACTCTTTCGTGCCATCGAGTGGATCTATCAACCAATAAGCTTGCCAATGACGTCTCTGCTGCCAATCGATACCCGTCGACTCTTCAGACATCACAGGTATGTTAGGTGTCAGCTGCTGTAACCGCTCAACGATAACTCTATGACTGGCAAGATCTGCTGCTGTAACAGGGCTATCGTCAGCCTTAGTTACAACTCCTAAGTCATCTTCGCCATAGATCGCCATAATGGCGTCACCCGCTTCAGTGGCTATATCGACAATGGCTGATAGCCATTCTTGTTTAAATACCTGGCTCAATGTGAGTTATCTCTATAATTTGTCAAAGGTAATGTTTCTATTATGCCAGTATTTAATCATAAAAATTAATAACCAAAAAATCATTCTAGGGTGAAAACAGACTAAGAGAAGGAGATAGAGCTTAAGTTCTAGAGTGCTCCGCAGTGAGGACGGACAGCATTCTGCATTCTGTATTCTGTATTCCGTAAGCGAATCGTTCTGTAGGCCTTAGGCCGTTCCATCTTTGCTTACCCCGTCTTTGCTGTAACCGCTTTAGCTTGTACCTAGAACTTGTTTTTCCTAGAAGCTGTTTTTCCTAGAAGCTAAGACTTGTTAGCTTTAACCGACATTCAAGCTGTCACACTTTGTGTCTAATCATCGATTCATTTACCTTAACACTACCTGCCAGCAGTGAAATCCTCTAAAATGCGCCTCATTGATAAAAGGGATCCCAATGAAACTTAAATTATTATCTGGATTATTACTGCTTAGTTGCAGCTCAGTGCAAGCAGCTTGGTGGGTTGAACCCACTGACTTACCACTAAGAGCCGACATTCAACTCCTGTCTGATACAGGCGTGATTGTGCAGCCCATCACCACTTACCCGCTAATGTGGGATGGTATTAAACAAGATATGGACAAGGCAGATCAGAATACTCTGTCCAATCTTCAGCGTGATGCATTCGACAGAATCATAAGCGCTTATGAGCATGATCATCGCGGCATGAGCAGCAAAATAGAACTTGCTGGCGGCTCAGATACCACCCGCTTTATTGGTTTTGGTCAAGATTATCGCGATAAAGCCGAAGCAGCAGTGTCTGCTGAAGTCACTAAAGACTGGTTTAGCGGTCGCTTAGCAGCAAGTTACCACTATGACCCTATCGATGGTAACAGCACACGCTTAGATAACAGTTTTGCAGCCGTCATGCTAGGTAACTGGATAGTCAGTGCTGGCGCCCAACAGAAATACTGGGGACCAGGTTGGGATAGTGGCCTTATTCAAACCACCAACGCTAGACCTATGCCAGGAATGACGCTAAGCCGTAATAACAGCCAAGCATTTGAAACCCCATGGCTTAACTGGATTGGCCCATGGACATTTACCACCTCATTTAGCCAGATGGAAAGCGACCGCTATGTACCGGAAGCTAAGCACTGGGGGGCTCGCGGAACATTAAGACCTATCTCCAAACTTGAAGTGGGTTTCTCATGGACCATGCAATGGGGCGGTGAAGGTTACGGTAACAGCTTAGGCGACTGGTGGGATGGCCTCTTTAATGGTGGCATGAGTGAAGGTGAAATTAAAAATGGCCAAGAGAATATGCTTGCAGGCTATGATTTCCGCTGGTCTGATACCGCCTTTGGTATTCCTTACGGGATCTACTACGAGCGTATTCACGAAGATTACCACAACGGTAAGAACAAGCTAATTAACTCAGCTAATATGGGCGGTGTCGATTTCCTATTATCTGATCTCAATACTCGTGTGTTTATCGAATACTCAGATACTCAAGTAGCTTGTGGAGTCGATTCAAATGCCTATAACTGCCTCTATGAACATGGTTTCTATCAAGATGGCTATCGTTACTATGGAAAAAGCCTAGGCAGCACCTATGACAATGACGCAACGACACTCGTTATTGGCGGCATCACTCAGTTAGGTGGCGGACAAAACATCAGCAATAAGTTTCGTTGGTTAAGACTCAACACTGACGGGACTGATACTGGCAACCCATCTGGAGGTAATCCTGTGTCTCCTGGTGAATATGAGCGCGTATACCAGTTTGATACTAGTTACCATAGACCGTTCTACCAAGGTACGTTAAAAGTCGGTGGCACTGTAGGCTATAGCAAATATATGACCTCTGGTGGTGATGACTGGGATACTACGATTTACGCCGGCTGGGAAAGAAGTTTTTAATATAAAAACCGGCAAAAGCTAAGACGATAAAAGCCGATTTAAACAAAGACGGCACAAGCTAAACAAACTTCGTTTAGCTTCAGAGGCAAAAGTAGTCCTAGCTGCTTTTGCCTTTTTTTTACAAAGGAACTAGGACGCTTCGCTACGAGGGCGTTCACAAGCTCACTTCTAGAACGGACTGCGTCCTACTAGGAAAATCGAAAGCAAAGCCCCACCCTCTTTACGTAGGTTGGGCTTTAGCCCATCAGTCTTGCAGTTAATACACCTAAATTGGCGGCATAAATGCCGACCTACGTAAAAATCAGGTTTCAGGTTCTAAGAAAACGAAAATCCACATCAAAAGCCAAACAGTATTTCTGTTGCTTTCCCTATAACCTACTTTATCCTAGGACCTTCTTTTTTAGCTTTTCCGTCTCGGCTTGCTCGGCTTTAACTTCTTAGCTTCAGCCTAGAAGTCGCAACGCGACACTCTCGCGAAGACATAGTCACGTCCTAGAAGCGTATCGCCCTTCTTAGCCCTTCACCGTAAGCGAAGCGTTCCGTAAGTGAGCTTGCGAACGTTCCGTAATCTGTCAGGCCGCAGGCCGTTCGTATTTTTCGTCTTAGCTTGTACCGTCTTAGCCTTTTACCTAGAACCTGCTTTTCCTAAGCTCTAGCCCTTCTTCGCTTTTAACTTTTTGATATTTAAGCATGGCCTCTAGCTGTTGTTGCCAATTGGCACTGATTAAGCTTTTCGACTCGATGCCGAGTAGCTGATTCACTTTTGCTGCGTTTAAGGCACTTTGTGCAGGTCTTATTGCTAAGCGATTTTCATGTAACCTTTGCCAAGCTAGAGTGGTAATGGGCTCTATTTTGCATGCCACAGTGCTCGAAGCTGACTCTGTGCTAACTGGCTCGCCAACCTGTGTTCGACGCTGAATCTCACCTGCAAACTCATACCAAGAAGTACAAGATCCACCAGCGTAATGATATAAATGAGCGACACCTTTTTCCTGATGTAGCGGGTATACAACTTGCTCTATATTACTATTGCCATCGCTCGTATTCGATAGCTTTTTTTGCTTAATCAGCATCAGAATAACCACCGCGAGCGCTTCACACCAGGTAGGACTACCTAATTGATCACTAACAACCGATAAACTCTCTTTTGTCTTAAATAAACTCTGCATGGTTTTAACAAAATTATCGCCATAACAACTATAGAGCCATGAGGTGCGAATAATCGTTGCTTGCTCACCTAATATTTCACTGACCCAGCGCTCGCCTTCACGTTTACTCTTGCCGTATACGGATAACGGTTTGGAAAGTTCTTGCTCTGTGTACGCACGTGATAACTCACCATCAAATACAAAGTCAGTCGAAATATGCACTAACTTAAGATGTCGAAGCCGACATTCACTGGCGAGTAATTTAGGCCCTATCGCATTGACAGCCATGGCCATGTCGATATCAATCTCGGCCTTATCGACTGCGTTATAAGCCGCGCAGTTAATAACTACATCCGGAGCAATTGTATCCAATGCTCTACGTATTGAATCGATATCACCAATATCGAGCACTTGATGAGAGACGCCAACCACTTCATCACTGGGTTCGATACAGGCTTTAATTTCGGGAAAAAAATGCAGCAGCATTTGCTCTGCGGTGGATAATTCAGCATCATTTTTGGCAAGCTTCGCTATAGATAGCAACGCCTGCGCCAACTGACCACCTGATCCCGTAATAACAATTTTCATCTTGTTTATCTCTTCACTCGTTTAGCTATTTCTTCTCTCTTTTCACTGTTTACTTAGCTTTAATTTTAGCTTTCGAGTAGAACCGAATATTCATCGAGTGAGCCGTGGCCTCGTGCAGACAAAAATGCGAGCAAAGCTTCGGGGCTTCGGTTGAGCAGGCGTTCAATCGGAAAGTCAGCTTGTTCGATAATCAGTTCAGCCTGAGTGAAATCTCCTAGGCTATAGGCTACGTGAGAATCTGATCCCATGACCAAAAGTCCACCAGCGTCTTTTACTGCATTAGCTATCGCTAAACAGTTATGTTCACTGCCTTTTCGAGAAGTTAAAAATGAAGAGTTATTGATCTCAAGCGCGACATTATTCTCGGCGGCAGCCATAGCAACGGCAGCAATGTCTATGGGGTACGCAGGGTTTCCAGGATGAGTAATGATGTCGACATGACCACTGTTGATACAGTTTATGAGTGCAGCGGTATGAGTTTCTTTATTGCTTGGAGCAAAAACAGGTTCATGAAAACCAGCGAGCACAATATCGAGCTCTTGTAGGTAGTCACCAAAAAAGTCTATCTCTCCAACCTCATTTTTAATATTAGCTTCGATACCACGTAAAATCCCTACGCCATCGACAACTCGTGGCAAAACTCGCAAATTAACAAAATGCCAAAAATGCGGCGCATCGGCCATATCCGGGCCATGATCTGTATTGGCAAAAAGCTTAATCCCCTTATGTTTAGCCATCGTAATATATTCTTGCAACGTACTATAGGCATGGGTCGAAGCAATGGTGTGTGTATGGGTATCAACAAGATATTTCATGGCGTTCTCTTCACAGCAAGAAAGTTTTAAACAAAAAAGGAGTAGACGCTTAGTCTACTCCTTTCATTAGGCGAGCTCTATGGATAAGCTTGATAATCGAATACATAAGCAATCTAGAACATTAGCAAGAATTTTAGTGGCTTAAGCTGTTTTCTAACTCATCCCAAGTTTGACGTTTTCGGTAGATTGTTGAAGCGCTAATATCCAGCAATGCAGCGGCTTTCGGCACATTGCCGTCACAGCGAGCGATAGCATTTTCAATAGTCTGCTTCTCAGTCTTCCAAAGCGGTACTATCTCATCATTTTTGGCATCACGGTTTTCATTAAGGGTATCAGCGGCAGCTTCGGGCGCATATTGCTGCTCTTTAGCAAAAGTAACTTGCTCAATTTCATCAAGGAAAGAAGGAGTTGTTAACTCAGCCTCAATAGCTTTACCATCGGAATTTGAAGCGGCTGTCAGCTGTACAGGCAACATATCGAGTTCAACTAACTCACAGTCATTTAATACCACTATCTGGCGGATCACATTCTGTAGCTGTCTTACATTACCGGGCCATTGATAAGACTTTAAACATTGCTTAGCTTCTGGGCTAAATCCCTTGAACTTCTTCCCTTCTTCTTTGTTGTACTCTTTAAGCAGACTCGATGCGAGTAACAAGATATCTTTACCGCGCATTCTAAGCGGAGGTAACTCAATTGGGATCACATGTAAGCGGTAGAATAGATCTTCTCTAAAACGACCCGCTTTAACTTCATCCCACGGCATTCGATTCGTCGCGCTGACAAACCTTACATCCACCTTTTCCTCTTTGGTCGCTCCCACTCGTTGAAATACACCCGTTTGAATAAAGCGTAACAACTTGCTCTGCAGCTCAAGATCCATTTCGCAGATCTCATCAAGAAACAACGTGCCGTTATGCGCTTGTGTCGCCGCGCCATCTCTATTGGCTATTGCGCCAGTAAACGCTCCCTTTGTGTGCCCAAATATCTCGCTTTCAATAAGATCCTTTGGGATTGAGGCGCAGTTTAACGCGACAAAGGGACCATCACTGCGATTACCTGCATTATGTATAGCGTGGGCGCACACCTCTTTCCCCGTGCCACTTTCACCAATAATAAAGGCTGAGGCCTTACTGCTAGCAACACAGTCAATTGTTTTATAAACGGTTTGCATCGCCAACGATTCCCCGATGAAGCCCATATAATGTGGCTTAGGTAGGCTACTCTCGTATTTTGCGACAAGATTAACCAGCTGGCGCTGTTTTAAAGCATTACGCACAGTAATAGATAAACGTTTTGCATCAAAAGGTTTGACGAGAAAATCAAACGCCCCCGAACGCATAGCGTCAACAGCAAGATCAATAGAACCATGAGCAGTAATCATAATGACGGTGATATCAGGATAGTCCTGCTGTACTCTTTCTAAAATGTCCATTCCTGACATGTCCGGAAGTTGGATATCAAGCACGAGTAGATCGGGTTGCCAACGTTTAAGTTCATTTAACGCATCACTCCCATGATTAACATGAGTCACTCGCGCTCCCTCTGTACGCAAATATTCAGTATAAAGCGCTCCGAGAGACATACTGTCTTCAACAAGTAATGCGGTAAATGAGCTTGTTATATCCATATAAAATCAGCCTATTGAAAATTAAACAGCTACAGGTAACAACTCGCTTAGACTCAAAAGGTTAAGCTCATTGCTGTCACCAATCCTCTTTGTAAAAACCTATGAGTGGTGAATCTAATATTAATAAGTCTAGCAGTAATTACTCTTGGTGTTTCAGTTCAAAACGTTGCTTAAATAGCTTGATCGTTAATAGTCCCGTTGCGATCACGTCATCCAGTAATACTGGAGCTTGGTTAGCATCTTCAGCCTTAGCGCTTAACTCTAATTGTTCAGCAGCAATAGACAATGCCTTGGCGCCGAAACTTCCTGAGCTACTTTTAAGTGTATGGGCCTGAAGGTCTATTTCAGAAAAATCCCATTCATTGCCTTTGTTATGAGCTGCAACTAAAAGGCTTAGAGTGTGTACTCGCTCCTCTGCTTCAGCTAAGAAAACCGTAATCATTCGATTCATCGCTTCTTCACCGAGCATGATTGTTAACTCATTCAGAGCGGCCTCATCGATAATAATCATTTCTTCCTCATTCCTTTGCAGAGTGTTAGGCATTGGCGCTACTTTATCACTCTCATTTTTAACGATGTTAACTCTCTTTGCCTTAGCGAGCTCAAACGGCATAAGCTTAGCGTTATCGATAATATGGCTGACTCCATCAATATATTCTTCATCGACTTCAGGTTTAACTATAACCTCTTCAATATTCGATACAATCCATTGATTTACTACATTAACAAGATTCACTCGATTGACAGGCTTAGGTACAAAATCTTTCATTCCAGCATTAATGCATTGCTCGACATCCTCTTTTTGCACGTTTGCAGTCATGGCTATCACAACTTGAGAGGGCCGAGATTGCAATATCTTCTGCGTCGCTTCTATACCATCCATCTTGGGCATTCTCATATCCATCAAAATGAGGCCATATTCTTTAGCGTTTGCCATTGCCAGAGCTTCAAGGCCATTATTGGCTATTTCGACCTGAAAACCTGCTTTTCTCAACATTGCACTAGCAACAATCTGATTTGCAGGGCTATCTTCAGCTAGCAATATAGGAAGATGTGCTTCTTTAGCGACAGCGATCATGGGTTCATCTAGAGTCTCCAGACTAGACGTTCCCAGCTCTCCAAGGAGCAGACCTAGCATCGTATCTCGGCTCAATGGTTTATTAATCACTTGATTGTATCCGCAAGCTTTTAGTGCGCGAGAAGCCTCAGGCAATACTGTTGTCATTAACGCGGTGAGCAAACCATCATCACGTAAATAATCACGCTTAAGCTGGTTAGCCATCTCAATATTTATGTCTGATAGGCAAAGCTCATCGATTAGGATTAAGTTAAACCTAGCAGATCCCCTCAAGCGATTAAACAGAGCATCCATACTATCAACACAAACTGTGGTCACATCATATTGATTATATTGCCTTCTCAATAGCTCACTAAAAACCTTATCTTGGTGTACTAACAGCACTCGTGACGTTAATGATACTGACGTAAATGGCATAGGCGAATCTGAATTATCACTCTCCACCCGTTGCAGTAATAAATCGAAACTAAAGCTGCTCCCCCGGCCTTGCTGGCTCTCGACCGCAATATGCCCTCCCATTAGAGCAATGAGCTCTGCACAAATTGCCAAACCTAACCCGGTACCACTGTAGTTGGTATTATGGCTATCATGTACTTGGCTGAATTCTTCAAATAATGTCAATTGAGACTCTTCACTGATCCCAATACCTTGGTCTGAGATCTTGCAACACAATCGAGCCTCACCAGCGTCGGCTAGCCACATCTCTATAGCTACGCATCCACCAAATGAAAATTTAATCGCATTATCGACCAAGTTATGCAGTACCTGCCTAAGCCTTTGACCGTCTCCAATCAAGCTCTCTGGTACATTTCTATCGACAAACAGAGCCAGTTCTATACCTTTATCTTGAGCTTTAACAGACAGTAGCTCTAACACTTGCATCGCCAGTTTGTTAGGCGAGAAAACGCTCTCTTCCAACACCATTTGCCCAGCTTCAATCTTAGAGAAGTCCAAAATATCATTAATCGTACTCAACAATGCCGTACCAGCCTCTTTAGCTGTATAAGCATATATTCGCTGCTCTTTGTTTAATGTTGAGTCCAATATTAATTCGACGCTCCCTAACACGGCATTCAGGGGAGAGCGGATCTCATGACTCATGGTCGCTAGAAAACGAGATTTTGCTTCACTTCCTTGCTCGGCTTGCTCTTTTGCCAATTTCAATTGAGTTTCGTATTCCATTCGACGTGAAATATCTCGAATAAATGCTGTTACCAACATTTCTTGGCCTAGCTGTACTGGGATAAGTGTCAGCTCAATGGCCAGCTTTTCACCATCGGAGCGAGTCGCTTTCATCTGAGTAGAATGTCTAACCGCCAGCCCTTCGCCAGTGGCTCGGTACTCTTCTAAAAGGCTATGAAAACAATCCTTATCGTCAGCGCTAAAGAGTATCTCTTCCAGCTGCTGGCCCAGCATCTGTTCAGAGTGAAACTTAAACAGTAAACACGCCGCGTCGTTCACCTCTTGAATGGCACCACTGGTATCTATCGTCACCAAGGCATCTTTACTGCCCTCTAATGTCGCCAACAGAATAGACTCTGTCCTTTGCGCTGCAGCCTGAGCACACTTTACATCACTTAAGTCCTTCACTAAGCCTAAGAAAAGCACCTCATCATCGATACGCATTCTTGAGATAGACAACTCAATAGAGAACAGGCTGCCATTTTTTTTCTGTGCTAACAGCTCGCGTCCTTTGCCTACGGTTTTATCATCAGCACTCGTTAAATAGTGCTGAATATATTCATCATGCATATTGCGTTCATTCGATGGCATCAACAATGACACATTTTGACCAATAAGCTCAGAAGGGCTGTAACCAAACAGGCGGCTAACGGCAGGGTTAACCTCTTCAATGACACCTTGAGTATCAACAACCACAAAGCCGTCCACAGCAGTTTGTAATATGGCATTGAGTCGAGTATTGGCACTCACTAAGGCCTGATTCTTGTCGGCGACTTTTTTAACCATCTGATTAAAAGCCAGCATAGTCTGACCTATTTCATCGCCACTACTCACAGGAATTTGGACTTGTGATTCTCCCAATAAGATCCGTTGTGAAGCCGTTTTCAGCAGTGCTAAATTACGCGTCAAATAGTGGCCTAATAACCAAGAAAACAAGGCGACCAAAAACATCTCGACACCTGCAATGGTTAAAAACCGTGTTCTAGCATCGGTAATGAAACTATCTAACTGCGCCGTATCAAAACCCAGCTCAACCCTGCCATAGTTGAATCCCGACTCATGCACACCTCTTTCTATATCTAAGATCCCGTCATCCACATTTACGATCCCGCTATCTAATGAGGACACAGAGTTGCCATCAACACTACCGGCGCTGACCAATAAGCGGCTTTTATCGTAGATATTGACATAGAGCACCTGAGAGGTGGTTAACAGCTCATTAGCGAGCACATTAAGCGTCGACAAGTCGCTACTAATTACCGCATCTTTAGCGGCAGCAGCAAATAGTGAGGCTGTAGAGTTAGCTCGTTTCTCAATTTCTGCTTGATTGGAGGTTTTCAAATAATCGACACTTGTGTAGACCAGCAACATTAATAGCAGGCCTTCGATTATTGCGATCCCAAGAATCGTCTTAATTCGAAATGACACTAGTTACTCTCCTTTAACGGCGCATCCAGCTCACTGAGTGATAACGCACGCACATCATCCCAATCACTACTTTGCGCAGCTTCCATGGCTTTGAAGCCTAGACCATCTAGCAGGGCTCGACCTTTACTCGTGTTAGATAGAGCCAGTAACTGAGTTAACAATACTTCGCGTAGCTCATGGGAAACACGGGGATGAGTGGCGATAGCATGGGGAGTGTAACCGGGCGTCCGCCATAAGACCTTTAATTGTTCTGTCACATCCGTATCCATATTTTTAAAGGTACGCCCTACCCCGCCACCAGCATCGACAAGTCCTTGAGCGACGGCAAGATAGACCGAATCATGGGAGCCGACATACTTGGTGTTATGAGCAATGCCTTGTTGCTTTAAAATAGCCCGAGGAATAACGCTCGCAGCGAAAGCTGCAGGAGCCGGAAACGCTAATGACTTGCCATTTAGATCCATCAGTTCAGATAAGCCAGAGTCTTTCCTTACAACAATCAGCCCCTTAAGGTACTTATCTTGCTCCTTAGCCAATGCCATATAGCCAGGCGACTCCTTAAACACTGTAAAATGGTAAGGATTCATATAAGCGATATCATACTCGCCGTTAGCTAGACGCGTCTCAAAGGTTGGAATGTCTGGCGCCGTTGCAAATTGCAAATCAATTTTCGCATTTTGCGATAATTCAGCTAATACTGGTGCCCAGCCTTTTGCTAAGGTACTAGCAGCCTGCTGAGGCACCACCCCAAAGGTCAACACCTTAGGTTCAACATCGGCAGCATTAATGGCTGTGCTATAGCACGTCATTAAAGTAAACCAGTATAAAACAATGACTTTTATGAACGAGTTAAGTGTAGACATCACATTTCATTCCTCGCGCCTGTTGCAAAGCATGCATTAGAATTAGCAATCCCTATGCCAAAGTAACAACAGTTGTAGTTGCTCAGCCCTACACAAGCTGAAATCAAGTAAACTTAGAGATCAATATCTTAGAATCGAACACATAAAAGCTTTTTGATTTTTGCTTTTTGCAAATAGGAACTAAAAACTTCAATTCCTAACCATTGAACAATCAAACTTATTACTTACAAAAATGGATATAAAACTCTGATATAAAACTCTGATATAAAACAGAGATATAAACTTCAGAGATAAACATAGGCGTGAGCATTAACATTTGTCTGGCATAGAGTTTGCTTTGCTACACAACACCTCTGTAATTGGCTGTGGCGATAAAATGACAATGACTATGCCTAAGAAACAAACTAAGACCATCCCCTTATCGAAGGCAAGGACTCAGATTCAGACCAAGCCCCCGACGCTAACTAAAACCAAGCCTTTGAGGACAGTCCAAAAACATAAAATCATCGTCGTAGAAGATAGTTACAGCGAACGCTGCTTACTGCTGAGCCTGCTTGAATCAATGGGATTTTCGGTTCAAGGTTTTTCAAATGCCAATGAGGCTATCAAGCAGCTTCAGCGTGAACCTGTTGATATGGTGATTACCGACTGGATGATGCCAGAGCTCAGTGGTATTGATTTATGCAAAATCATAAAATCAATGCCCCGCTCGCCCTATGCCATATTGCTTACGGGCAATAATCAAAATGCTCATCTAATAGAAGGCATTGAATCTGGCGCCGATGACTTTATTGCGAAGCCTTATCATAGCGGCGTACTGAAAGTGAGAATTCTCGCGGGACTGCGCCTTATAGAGATGCAACGAGAATTAGAAAGCCAAAATCAAGTACTCAATAAGATGCTCCTAAAAGAGCAAGATTATCTAAATAACCTAAAACACGACCTCTCTCTCGCCGCTCAGCTGCAACGCGCTCTACTACCCAAGAATTCTAAATTAAATCAAGGATGGCGAGTAACAACTGAGTTTAAGCCAGCTCAAGATCTCGCAGGCGACCTATTTCAATGTTTCAATATCGATCAGCAGCATATCGGTTTTTATCTATTAGATGTAAGCGGACATGGCACAGCAGCATCAATGCTAAGTTTTACCTTGGCCCAACACTTATCAAGCAGCCAACAGGTCTGGCAGTCACTTGATTTAGCATTGATAACTAACAATCTCAATCGAGAATTTGACGACCCAGAGCAGTGCGGCCGCTTTGCGACCTTACTTATCGGCATCGCAAACACTATTAGCGGCGAGATTGAGATTATTAACGCAGGCCACCCCTCTCCAATAATAGTGAGCCCCCAGGGAGCCAAGTTTGTCGATGATAGCTACGTTGAATCACAGCTGCCAATAGGAATAAATAAACAGCACTGCTACCAAAGTCAGCACTTCACTTTAAAAACAGATGAACAACTGCTGCTCTATTCTGACGGGATCTATGAATGCCGCCATAGCAAATTTGGGAGTTATGGGCTGGCAAAACTACTGAAAAATATTAGCGATGCCAGAGAGTTGCCAGCAGAAAAGTTATTGCACTACCTCAGTTACAGCACTGAGCTTTGGCAAGAAAAACAAGCACAAGACGATATATCGTTAATGCTAATCTCAACCACGACGAATTCGTCCCATTGTGATCCTAAAATGTAAGGAACCACCATGAATAGCTTACAGTTTAACCTCGACAGAAATATTATGGCCAAACACTCCATAAGCAGAGAAATAGAGCAGTTTATGCTGCAAAACCACGTATCCGACACCAAGCGATTCAAGGTGATTACTTGCGTTCTTGAAGCCGTCTCTAACGTTTTTAGCCATTCAGTCCCAAAAATTAACTCTTTAATCATCATTTTGCACTGTGACCATCAACAGATTGTCATCGATCTACTCGATAACTCGCCAATGCAGCCCCTAGCAGCTCCAACCGACTGCCCCCCCGCTAAATCAACCTCAGGGAGGGGACTTTGGATCATAAATAGTTGGATGGACAGCGTTCGTTTACAAGAGACTGTAGCCGGTACCCATCTACAATTTAGCATTGCGATTTAAAAGAAGGGCCTAGGTTCTAGGAAGTTCGCAAGCTCACTGCGAGGACGGCCTTCGGCCTGCTAGGAAAATCAAAAACAAAACAGTGTTGCCTTACAGTATTTTTGCTCTGCCTGCTTTTGCTTATCCGTCTTAGCTGTAGCCGTCTCAGCTTTTAACCGTCTTTGCTCTAACCTAGAACCTGCTTCTCCTAGAACCTAAGACCTTCTCAGCCTTTAACCTGCTTTTCCTAGCACCTAGGACCTTCTCAGCTTTTAACAGCCAGCGCAGCGTTTCGTAAGTGAGCCAGCGAACGTTCCGTAAACCGTAAGGCCGCAGGCCGTTCCGCTTTTCCGTCTTTGCTTAAACAAGGGCCTAGGTTCTAGGACGTTCGCAAGCTCACTGCGAGGACGGCCTTCGGCCTGCTAGGAAAATCAAAAAACAGTGTTGCCTTTGACCTTACCGCTCTATCCAGCTTTTGCTTATCAGTTTTAGCTTGCCCGTCTTTGCTTTAACCTAGAACCTGCTTTTCCTAGCACCTAGGACCTTCTTATCTTTTCGGCCTTTAACCGTCAGCGCAGCGTTCCGTAAGTGAGCTAGCGAACGTTCCGTCATCCGTAAGGCCACAGGCCGTTCCGCTTTTCCGTCTTTGCTTAAACAAGGTCCTAGGCTCTAGGACGTTCGCAAGCTCACTACGAGGACGCTTCGCTGCTAGGAAATCAAAAGCAAAACAGCATTACCTTGCAGTATTTTTGCTCAGCCTGCTTTTGCTTATCCGTCTTAGCTTTAACCTAGGACCTGCTTTTCCTAGAACCTAGGACCTTCTCAGCCTTTAACCTGCTTTCCCTAGGACCTTCTCAGCTTTTAACCTTTCCCATTTTGCATCGCAAATAAAGAAGGCAACTCACAAGTAAACTCAAGAGCCCCTCAATATTCATTAAAAACTATAAAATACAAACAGATAAAACTTGGCCTTAGAGTTGCAATACAAAATATACGCAACAAGATAAGTAAGCATGTTAGTCAAAATACGACTAACGATTCAGTTGAAGTAGTAACAAAGAATATGAGTAAAAGCTGCCGCTGATAACGACTCAGCAAGCAACAGTAACAGTTCAGATAACAACGCAAAATGCCTGATGCATTTTTAAGGACGGCGATATGACTTTCTCTCAATTACCACAAAATAATGCCTGTAAAATTACTCTGCCAGTTGAGGTCATAATGACGCACACACCGACACTCAGAGCCGCTATTTTACAACAAATAGACGCTGGAATGACCCAACTTGTGATTGACTTACACAAGGTCGAATATATCGATTCTAGTGGCCTATCGGTGCTTATTTCAGCCTTAAAGCGAATAGAGAAAGACAATGGTGACATCGTCTTACTCTCTCCAACAGCAGGCGTACGCTCACTCATTGAGTTGACGCGTTTACATCAGATCTTTGCTATCTATGAAGATGAAACCGCAGCAATAGATTACATCTGCAATGAACTTTCCAACGAGCAAGCCGCTCAATAAGGGGCGTAGCCATGGGTCATATTCACAACGTCTTGAACGCAGGCAAAAATATGCACGGCAGAAGTGCTAATAAGACTTTAACCGTTGCGCTGTTAACTTGCCTGTGTCTGCTACAGCTAACGGCTTGCGTCACCCCTCATCGTCCTGAGAAGGCGGCAATTTGTGCGGGTAACAGTGATGACAACATGACTCAGTGCCACTTTTATGATCGTGACACGCCCTACATGCGCATTAAAAAAGAGATGGCAGCCACAGATACCAATCCTCAACCGGCTAACAATCTAACGGGTAATACATGGCTGATGTACGCTAATCAATCACAGCAGCAACTGCACCAACCACAAAACATTCGCCTATCTGTTGGCGATAGGCTCAAGATCCTTGTGCTCAATGGTGAAGAGTTCAGCGGTAATGTTGAAGTCAATAATGATGGCTATATCTATCTGCCATTTCTGCAACCTATCCATGCAAAAGGATTAGACATTAATCAGTTAACAAGCTCGATTAAGCAATATTTAGTCGATGAAGAGTTTATGCTTAAGAACAGCGTTCACTTAAGTATTACCCCATTAACATGGGCGCCAGTTGAGGTAACTGTATCTGGTGGAGTATTTGAACCAGGTCAGCATCTGATCAATGTTAAATCCGATCTTGAAATCATCGATGATGACGGTGGACACAGCGGCGATCAAGCCGTGAAACGTACTATAGCATCAGCACTCAGAGCATCTGGTGGCGTTCGCCCTGATGCAGACATATCTTCGATTACAGTGATAAGAGGGCAGCACAGTTTTAAGCTCGATTTATCCGGCGTGATCCACGGTTCCCCTGTGCCAAAAATGACCTTGATGTCAGGGGACCATGTCCATGTACCGCAACATGACTACTTTGATGATGCTCTGGCTAGACCATCACAGATCACAGCACCAGGCATTCGAGTTTTCATATCAAACCTGACTCAACCGGCTTCGAGTAACGCCCAATCTGCCGTTGATACCGATGCGACTCGTTTTCCTTATGGTACGCGTCTATTAAGTGGCGCTATTGCAGCAAACTGTGTTGGTGGCGCTCAGTCAACCAATGCTAGCCGCCATCTACTGCTGATAACTAAGAACCCTTTAACCGCTCAAGTCGATGTGGTTGAACGCTCAATGGACAGCTTAATCAGACACTCATGGGAAACGGGTATGAACCCAATATTAATGCCCGGAGATGGCATTGCTTGTTACGACTCTCGTGTGACTAATATTCGTGAAATAGCACGAACCATAACCGAAGTGCTTGTTCCTGCAACCTTACTTGAGTTGCTATAAAAGCAAAAATGCTTATAGGAGGCCATAATGACTAAACACTCCTACAGCCCGCTTATGTGGTTAAGACACTACTTTGTAAACGGTAGTAAGCTATCTGCTAAAAAGAGAAAGCGTGCTTATCTCATCGTCACCTCTATTAGCTTACTTGCAATCTGGTTGTTAGTGCTGCTATTTACGCTTTTAAGCCCTAGCCGTTATGTTAGCCAATGGATCCTGATCCTTCCAGGCGCGGGTGCCGGAGCCTTAGTCAGCCTTGACAGTGTCGGTCAAGCTAATAGCTCCACAAACTCCCCTTATGCAAGTAGTGCCATTGACCCTAGGGTCAACTACAAGTCGATTTCAACCAGCAAAACACTTATCAATGCAGCCGCTAAAACATTGCATCTAAAGGGTAGCGAATTTGGTATGCCAAAGTTGAAACTGCCTAACCAAACTGGCTTGATGCAGTTTAGTATCAAAGCAACTACTGCCAAGGCGGCACAGCAAAAAGCCTGGGCCCATTACCACAGCTTACAAGCCTTACTTGCTGAGTTACGCCGAGATGAAATTGAGCAGCGTGAAGATGCTATTCGTGTTGGCATGGCGACTTTTGCTAATAAAGTCAATTTAACCCAGACCAAATTACTCGAGTTTCAATCTGAGCATGGCCTAGTATCGCTCGATCAGTTTAAAGAGCTCGCCTTAACCATGGAGAGACTGAGACATAACAAGGTCAATTTAGTCTCTGAACTTCAAGGTGTAAAAGCCAGCCAGAAGATGCTTGAAATCCACCTAAGCCTAACACCTAAGCAGGCGGCAGGATTGTTGACGCTTAAAAATGATCAATTATTCCAACAGTTGCTGATTGGCTATACCAATGTCACAGCAACATTGGCCGAATACCGCAGTCGTTTTGGCAAACGTCATCCAAAAGTTGTCACCTTCAAAGATGAACAAACATCGGTACTCAATGCGCTGAGCAGACGCTGCAAGGTACTACTTGGCTATAACGATAAACGTTTAATGTTGATGCTGTCGGTTGATGACTTAGATGGCCGAGCTCAACTAATGCAGGAATTACTATCACTCAACACCCAAGCCGAAGGGCTTAGACACAGAATTGATGCCCTGTCGGAGCAAATCCATAATTGGGATCATAGGTTCAATGACAGCAATGACGATGCAGCTAAACTTGAAGGGCTGCAGCGAGAGCATCAAGTCGCCACAGCGGTATTTACTTCCGCACTGGCTAAAATGGACCTAGGTAAGGCCGACATTTACGCAGCCTATCCTTTACTGCAGCTAATGGCCTCCCCCTCATTAGCTGAAAAACCCGATAACTTGCGAACCCTGCTAGCGATTGTCGGGGGGATTGCCGCTTCAATTTCACTATTTACAGGAATGGGAATGCTATGGATCCGCAAACCTATACTCCAGAAAATTCTGACGAATTAATCGTCTGGCGCGCTATCACTGGCACCTATCTGTTTTGGCTTTTAGGCGCTATGTACCTTGTCGCCCCCGTCATCGCATGGGTATTATTGCTGCGAATGGTGAAGCGAGTTCTGCTAGATAAGCAGGTTTATATTGTCAGTAAAACACAAACCTGCTGGATAGTGGCGATGGCAGTAATGTTACTCGCTCTCGTGATAGGTCACTTGACTCACGATTTAGGCGTTGCCAAACTCATCAAATCCAGTATTGGCTGGGCGAAAGGCTGGGCACTGTTGGCGATATTCCCATTACTTGGCAGCCTACAGATCCGTCCTGAGCTTATCTACCGAGCCTGCTGTATCGTCTGTAAACATACACTTATTTTATTACCAGTCTTCATACTCGCCTGGGCTATAAAACTGCCTAGTACTCTATACACCTCGCCCTTGAGTATTATTGGCGGCCCAGGCCCTGAATTCTTTAATGTCAGCTTGTATGAAATCGATCCCGCAAGTGGCCTACCAAGGTGGCGACTCTTCACCCCTTGGGCCCCAGCCCTAGGCATGATAGGCAACTTGTTCTTTACGTTTGCCATTCAGGAAAAATCTAAACGATTTAAATTTTATGGTTTTACCGGCAGTTTTTGCATGATCTTACTGTCGCAATCCCGTTTAGCCTTGGTATGTTACCTGCTGCTAGCTGGATTTTTTATGTTTATCCGCTGGTGCCGTTCTCCCTGGGTTTATTTCGCAGCGACGCCCCTATTTATATTGCTTGGAATTTCTGGAATTTATGTCGCCGAAAAAATGCAACAAAGCGTACAGGCCTTTAAAGCAGCTCGAGCAGGCTCGACCCGAGTGCGCCAAGAGCTGGCTAATATAGCCCTTGAACGTTGGGCCAATGAGGCCGTGGTATGGGGCCATGGCATTGTCGAGCGCGGGCCGCATCTTGTGGAGTATATGCCGATAGGCTCTCATCATACTTGGTATGGCTTACTGTTTGTAAAAGGGGCGGTGGGCGCTATCGCCTTAGCGATCCCGTTAATTGTGAGCCTGCTAGCTCTACTTAGGACTTTGTTTAGCTCGCCCTTAAGCGCCGTCGCAGCAGCGGTGATCTTGCAACTATTCTTATACACCTTTGGTGAAAATCTCGAGATCCTCGCCTACCTGTTCTGGCCAGGACTCGTTATTGTCGGGGGAGCTTTAAAAGAAGGGACGAGGACGGACTGAAGAATCAAGGTCCTAGGTTCTAGGACCTTCTCAGCACTCAACCGTCAGCGCAGCGTTCTGTAAGTAAGCCTGCGAACGTTCCGTAAACCGTAAGGCCGCAGGCCGTTCTACTTATACCGTCTTTGCTCTAACCTAGAACCTGCTTTCCTAGAACCTAGGATCTTCTCAGCTTTTAACCGTCAGCGCAGCGTACTGTGAGTGAGCCAGCGAACGTTCCGTAAACCGTAAGGCCGCAGGCCGTTCTACTTATCCGTCTCTGCTTATACCGTCTTTGCTCTAACCTAGAACCTGCTTTTCCTAGAACCTAGGACCTTCTTAGCCTTTAACCTGCTTTTCATTCTGATTCGCAATATGCGAACCCAATGCCACCAGCTCAAGCCTTAATTATTCTTCCCTAGGCTTAGCCATTACAAATAAGGTTAATAACCAACATGTTAGTAATAAATAATGGCTATAACACAGCGTTGGCATGATCCCTGTATTAACACTACTAACTGCTGATTGATGATTTCATCGCTCGAACAGATGTGATTCGCAGCGCTCTCTTAAACAGGTGCCCATATGCAAAGCTATCTGTCATACCGAGAATCGATATCTACAGCCTTGAATGGCGCACTAGCCAAAGGTCTATTTTGGCTAGGTTCAGCGCAAGTGCTGGGACGCATAGTTCGCCTAGGGTCTAGCATTATTATTGCGCGCTTACTCACACCCGAAGTCTTTGGCCAGGTTGCCATCATACTCACCTGTTTTGAGATCATCTGTACTCCTACACGTCGAATTTCTAGTGCAGCGCTGATTAAAATGGATGACAGCCAAGTTAAACAATCTCTTCACGCGGCCAATCGAGTTAATTGGTTGGCCGCTATTATCGCCTTCGTTGCCATGAGCTTACTCAGCTGGCCGCTTGCAATCTACTACGATAACTTGCAGCTAATTCTTCCTATGATACTCATGGCAACAAGCTATTTACTACTACCTTTTGGCATGCTCTACGCCGCAGTCAATCTGCGTTTAAACCGAATGCGAGTTGTCGGTAGAGCCGTACTTTGGCAAACAGTATTTGATGCTTTGCTAACTGCCAGCTTCGCTTTACTCGGGCTTGGGATTTGGGCGATTATCTTACCCAAAGTCATTGTGGTATTTATATGGATTGGGGTTCATCGATACCACAATCCCCTGCCTGAGACTTTATCAAATGACAACTTCCACCGCCTTTCCCAAGAGAACCAGTGGCAACTGCTACCAGCAAAATCCAAAGCAATACTCAAGTTTGGCTTACAGGTTGGCTTCGGTGATTTGGCTATCGTGCTTAGACAAAATATTGATTACATCTTGGTGGGCTATTTTCTTGGAATAGAGGCGTTAGGAGTGTACTTCTTTGCCTTCAATGCCAGTTTAGGAATTAGCTTAGGTCTAGTGCAAAGCTATGGCACCGCGCTTTATTCCTATCTTTGTCAAAAAGATCAAACGGCAGAGTCCACACCGCTGACATTAGAGCAAAAGTATTTTAAGTCCCTTAAGTTCATCATGTTACTGACTGTCCCAGTAATTAGCTTACAGGCTCTACTCGCACCACTTTATGTACCTTGGGTTTACGGTCAGAAATGGTTAGATGCTGGAGCGCTGCCTGTATTTATCCTGCTTTGCTTAAGCGGTCTCGTTAGGCCTCTAGGTGAAGCCGCTAGTCAGTATCTAATTAGTGCCGGTAGAAGCCAGTTTAATCTGTTATATAACAGCTGTTTCACCCTTATTTTAGCGGTCACAATTGCCATCTCTAGCATCTGGGGACTACAAGCCGTCGCGCTTGGGATCTTACTATCGCACCTGTTCGTGATGCCCAGTTTCACACTCTACTTAAAACTGACTCAATCGATTACCGATACAGCACATTATCGCTCGGAGGCACGCTATGACAGCTAATTTCGCCAATAAAAAAGTGACACCTATAAAGGTTTCAGTGGTAATGCCTATCTATAATGTCGAAGCCTTTGTTCAAGATGCAATCACCTCTGTACTCAATCAGAGTTTTAAGCACTTCGAGCTATTGTTAATTAACGATTGCTCACCGGATAACAGCTTATCTATCTGCAAACAGTTTAACGACCCTAGGATCAAGATAATTGAGCATGAGCAAAACCAAGGTCTAGCCGCAGCGCGAAATACTGGTATTCGTCATGCCATTGGCCAATATGTAGCGTTTATCGATTCTGATGACATGTGGCATAGAGAGAAGCTACAGCAACACGTTACCCACCTCGACCAAGCTCCCGAAGTAGGTATTAGCTTTTGTCGCTCCTTGTTTATGAACTTTCAGGGACAAAAAATTAATATCTACCAAATGCCTCAACTCACTAATATCGAGGCAAGCGACCTACTGTGTCGCAATCCGGTGGGCAATGGCTCCGCTCCGGTCATTCGCCGCGAAACCTTATCTGATATTCGATTTCAGGCGTTAAACAAGCACCAAGCTCATAGTTGTTACTTCGATGAAAACTTTCGCCAGTCGGAAGATATCGAGTGTTGGTTAAGAATAGTCACTACCACCCACTGGAAAATAGAGGGGATCCCCGCTCCACTTACTTTCTATCGATTAAATGCTCAAGGACTGTCAGCAGATCTAAAAAAACAGTATGCCTCTTGGGAGAATATGATTAACAAGGCAAAAGGCTATGCTCCTAAGTTGCTGGCACAACATGAAGCTAAGGCCAGAGCCTATCAACTTAGGTATATTGCCAGGCAAGCCATTCGAAATAAAGATGGCAAAGAAGCGGTTAAATACCTGCATCTGGCACTCAAAACCTCCCCTGGGATCATTAAAGCAGAAACCGGACGCACTCTAGCTACCATGACGGCAGCCTACCTGTTAAAGCTATTGCCACTTCGTCTCTATAAGGTTTTTGAGGAGCTTGCACAGTTTTTACTAGGCCGACTTCAAACCGCCAAAATAAATAGAGATGGAGTCAATCCTGCACTCTTAAAGTAGCTTCTGTAGTCTTGAGTAAGCCAAGCACTTTCCAAATAAGTTAGACACTCTGATAGTAAGCTCAACCCTGTTTCAAAAACCGTTCCCCCTCCCCAAAGCCATTTGCAGCCTGCCTTGCAAGATGCAAATGGCCAAGTTTTTTACTCTAAATAATTATCTAACCAACCCAATAATCAATGTAAGCCACTGAATAATTGGAGTTTTCAATATTGGCCTAGTATGTGCTTAGTTAACAATAAGTATTAAGCATTCGCGCAATCCAGATTCACTATTAATAAGGACTCTATAATGAAAAACACCAACTTGAATTCAGAGTCGAATGCCCGCCCCAATAAAGGGTCGGCTCCCCTTTCTAATAAAGAGTCTAAGCCACTAACCACTCATCATGACCAATCACGTTTCAGCATTCGCTACTTTGACTTTGTCAGCGCCTTATTAATGCTATTGCTTACATCGCCCTTATTCATATATGCATACCTTAAAAGCGCTTTGACTCAGCCCGGAGCATTTGAAACTGTGTATATTCACGGTCTAGGTAAGCAGTGCTCAGGTTTGCAGAGCTCTGATATACAACACTCGGGTTTACAATGCTCAAATTTAAAACAGTCAGGTTTACAATGCATAGCTTTGAAACAGTTTTCCTATTCGGGCTGGTTTAAAAAACTTCCAGTATTGCTCAGTCTATTAAGAGGAGAGCTTTCAATCTTGGGCACAGTGCAAACTTTTGCATTGCCAAAAGCTACCGAGAAGCCCTGCAGCAGACAAACTCATACTAGTGCTAATTCATTAGCAAAAAAAGGCTATCAAATTAAGCCAGGCTTGACCTCTATCGAGCAGATGAATGCTGCAACAGGACTGCATTTTGAGGCAGCGCCAATCTCTCTCGCTAAAGCACATCGTAGCCTAGTTCGCTATCTGCTCGCTCTGCTAAGACTGGTGATTGTCTATATCGTCACCCGTATCGCCTTTAAAAAGCCAAGCAGAAACACAGCTAAGATCTCAGTATTTGGCATCACCTTCGATAACTGGAGCATGAAACAGCTATTAGATGAAGTGTTACTGCAGTGCCAGCATCGCTCACAGCCTATGCAGCAGTACGCCTTTATCAATGCTGATTGCCTAAATATCAGCACTAAGGATGAGCCTTACCGCCAGTGCCTAAAGCAGACTAAACACATTTTTGCCGATGGTATAGGAGTACGTTTAGCCTGCCTAAGTAAACAAAAAGCACTGCAAGATAACCTCAACGGTACCGATATGTTTCCGCGCCTGTGCCAGCTCGCCGCAAACAATAACTTATCTATATTTATGCTGGGCGGCGGCGAAGGTGTAGCTCAGTCCGCTGCGGTGAACATGCAAAAGCAGTATCCCGCTCTAAAAATTGCAGGCTGCCATCATGGCTTTTTTGATAGCGATTCCAATAGCGAAGAGAATCAAGATGTCATAACCATAATTAATCAGTCTAATGCCGATATTTTGCTAGTGGCCATGGGAGCCCCAAAACAAGAGTTGTGGCTAGAAGCGAATAAACAGCAGCTGACTTGCTCTATCGGTATTGGCGTGGGTGGGCTTTTCGACTTTTACGCTAAGCGCATTAAACGCGCGCCGTTTTGGCTAAGACAGATGGGCTTTGAGTGGTGTTACCGCTTACTGCAAGAGCCTAAAAGAATGTGGAAACGCTATATTATTGGCAATCAGAGCTTTCTGTATCGAGTTTGGTGTGAAAACCGTCAACTAGATAAGCTGCAGCTTAACTCACCGTCATCGACAGTGAAGAAAAATCACAGCCTAACAAAGCTGCAGCTTCAAACCGAGTTGAATAAAGCGGCACTTAAAAACCAAAAAGCTCCCCAATTTGATGCAAGACAAGCCAATCTTAGTCGCGCAATCTTTAATCTAAATAGGCATATTGCTCGTAGCTGTAAACGCTTGCTCGACATCATGATCTCAGCTTGCCTGTTAGTTCTTTTGTCACCCTGTCTTTTGTTCGTTGCTGCGCTTATTCGCTGTGAATCTAAAGGAGCTGCGCTATTTAGCCAGCCGAGGGCGGGCCTTAATAATCATCCGTTTACCATGTGGAAATTTCGCTCCATGTACCAAGATGCAGAGCTGCGCTTAGCGGCGTTAAATCACAGTAACGAAATGGATGGTGGCGTCATTTTTAAGATGAAAAAAGATCCTAGGATCACCTTCGTTGGCCGCTTAATCCGTAAAACCTCTATCGATGAGCTACCTCAATTATGGAATGTATTAAAAGGTGACATGTCACTCGTCGGTCCGCGTCCAGCGCTAGTCACTGAGGTTAAACAGTACAAGTTACATCATAGAAACCGTTTAATGATAAAGCCCGGCATCACTTGTATTTGGCAAGTTTCTGGCCGTTCAACGATTCCGTTTGAACAACAAGTTGAGCTCGATATCGATTATATCTACCAACAGTCATTTACTGCCGATCTGCTACTGCTACTGAAAACGATCCCCGCAGTTATTTTTGCCCGTGGCGCGTATTAAGGAGCGAGATATGCAAGCGATTATATTTGCAAACCGTGATGGTAAAGAACTAGCTCCACTCGATAGCTATTACTGTCCGGCCTTATTGCCTATCAGTAATAAAAGCATTATCGAATACACATTAGAAGATCTGGCTGAGGCTGGAATAGAACGAGTCAAGCTAGTTGTTTCTACGCAAGTTAGCGAAATCAAAACATTAGTCGGTAACGGTGAACTTTGGGGCTTAGAAGTCGAGTATTTTCTCAGTAAACAACAGGAGGATATTTCAAAGATCATTCCAAGGCTCGCACTCGATAAAGCTGAGCCAATTTTACTTGCCCGAGGAGACATGTTGAGGAGCCCTTGCATCAAGCATTTTGTGCAATTTAGTCAGCAGATGAGCCATAGCTTTGTCATTGCAAAGTTAGACGAACAAAATGCCGGGTTGATGATGCTACCCGCTGCGGCTTCCTTCACAGAGGATCTCAACTGGCCTTTGTGTGATAACACTGAGCATTCAACTAACAAACACAATACCGTCACCCAAGTGCTACATGGCGATTGCTTTATGCTAAACACGCTTAATGAATACATGCGCGCCAATCAAGCCATGGCACTGAAAAAGGTAATAGGATCCGAGCCCAAAGGACGTTACTGCAGCAGCGCCGATGAAGCAAATGGCTTTTATGTTGGAGCCCAAACAAAAACGGGTCAACTGCGGATGCAAAATGCTTGGGGAGTCATAGGAGATAACACCTGGATAGATGAAAGCGTTAATATGCAGCAAAGTGTGATTGTGGGTAAAAACTGCTTAGTCGATGCCAACTCTAGCCTTAAAAACTGCATTATTCTGGATGACTCTTATGTTGGCCAAGATCTTAATGTTTGCAATGCCATTATCTGTAACAACATGCTGATCACGCCTAGTACTGGCGGGGCAATCAAGCTAAACGATGACAGCATCATAGCTAAAAACCATACCCAGACGCCTAATAGCAAAGTTAAACGACTCGATAGACTGTACGCTTTTGTATTGTTTATCTTGGGGGTTGTAATCTGCCCGTTGCTATTACTTGCCAGCCTTATAAGTTCGAGTAAAAGCACATTTATAAAAGATGTCATTACCCTAAAAAACAAGAGTTATACCAGCTGGCGTTGGGAGCTTAACTCACTGTTTTTTAGCAGACTGCCACAGCTTTATCTTGTGGTGTTAGGCAGGCTTCACTTATTTGGGCGTACTCCTTTTTTAAAGCAAGAGCAGCAGTTTAACGATGACGAACTCGGTTTATATGGGCCACTGCAGCTTCGCCGCGACGTCGTCCCTGAGGAAGAAAGGCAACTCATCGAAACTGAGTTCATGCTGACCAAGCAAAAGATCCAGCGCTGGAAACTCATCAAGCAATCATTGTGTTATTCAGCACCTGAGCCGCCAACCACTGCAGAGCCAACAAAGAACTAACAAAGAGCTAACAAAGAGCTAACAAAGAGCTAGCGAAGAACTTGGAATAACCATGCATTAACAAGGTCCATCCGATTCGATAGCGGAGAATCATTTTAAGTGGAGAGATATTATGAAAACAATTATCACCTACGGCACCTTCGATCTTTTCCATTATGGCCATGTCCGTTTATTTAAGCGTTTAAAAGCACTGGGCGACAAACTGATTGTTGCCGTTTCAACCGATGAATTTAACGCCTTAAAAGGCAAAGCCGCATTTTTTAGTTACTTTCAGCGCGCAGAGATTGTTGAAGCCTGCCAATATGTCGATATGGTCGTGCCAGAAACCCACTGGAACCAGAAAGCAAAAGATATCTGCAAGTATAATGTGAGTATCTTTGGCATGGGGGATGACTGGAAAGGCGAATTTGATGAACTATCAGTACTATGTGAAGTGGTGTATTTAGATAGAACCGGCGAGATCTCAACCACCGAGATAAAGAATAACTTAGCCCAGCCTAAGCAAGTCGGAAATAAAAACGGCAACTCTGCAAGCAGTTCAACATCGGTAAAGCAGATAAAAAAATGATGAGGTTCTCTATGGCTAATTGGGCCAAAGTCATTATCAGGAAGTTGGTTTATACGCTTGCTGCTCTATCTCCTCGCAGCTCAAGCAAGGCACTTTTTGGTAGTTATAAAGAAGGCTTTTCTGATAACAGTAAATACTTGTACTTGCACTGGCAGCAGACAAAGTATATTCGCTGCATTTGGATTAGCGGCAATCGTGAGATTATTGAACAGCTACAGAACCAAGATTTTGAGGTGTACTACCGCTGGTCACTAAAAGGGGTTTATCACGCCCTAACCACTAAGTATTATTTTTATAACAGTTATATCGGTGACATTAACCAGTGGCTTGCCAATGGTTCAACCAAAGTAAACCTATGGCATGGACTGCCGATGAAGAAAATTGAGTTCGACATCAACACAGGTCCCATGGCACAAGTGTTCAACCCCGAAGGTAAACTAGCATTATGTAAACAATGGCTATTTGCCCACCAGCAACGCATCACCCCAGATTTAATGCTAAGCCCAAGTACGCTTATCGACTCTTTGTTTAGCAGTGCATTTAGACTTAACGACTCAAACACTCAGTTAGCTGAAGACTCTAATTATGATAAAGCTGATGGCTCTGATGTTCATGCCGCTGAAGGCTCTGATTACCATAACGCTGATGGCTCAGTAACTAGTGGGACTAAGTTGCTACGAGCAACGAACCCAAGAACGGATTACTACGCGCTCGACACAAGCAAGCGCCAACCGCTCGATAAGATTTTTAGCTCTATCACACAAGAAAATATGCAGCCAAACAGCAATGATGCCTTCGAGCAAGCAGCTACATTTACACCAATACCAACACCAACACCAACACCAACACCAAGCATCATTTTATATACTCCCTCGTGGCGCGATAGCCATAAACAAGGCAATCCATACAGCAGTGCTTTTGATTGGCAGCAATTATCGAATCACTTAGTAGCCAATAACCAACTGTTTTTATTACGCCTACATCCAAATGAAGCAAGCTTGGCTGATGAGCTAACTGAATACGCCAACATCATTAATATTTCACACTTGGGAGATGTATATGGCTTCTTACAACAGGTTGACCTACTCATCACCGATTACTCGTCATTATTTATTGATGCATTACCGTTAAACACGCCAATATGCTTCTACCGCTTTGACGAAGCGCATTACCAACAAGATTGCCGCAATATCTATGACTACGCGACAAAGCTCCCTGACATCGCCCCAAAATGCACAAATTTTGATGAGTTATTACAGCAGCTAACGCCGGTGAAAATAGCTAAACAAAAACCTGATTGTGGAGACCGTTATCAAAAAGATCAGCAAAATAATGACCAAGAAAACTACCAAGAGAATTACCTAGAAGAGTACCAAAACGTAAGCGAGCTGTTTTGGGGAAAAGATACACCAAATGCATTTGAAGCTTTAGAAGGATGGGTGGATAAAAGAAGGACCTAGGACGCTTCGCTCCGAGGAAATCCAAAGCCAAAAAGCGCCACCTTCAGCTTTCGCTTAGCTTTTTCTGCTCTTAACCGTCTTTGCTCTTACCTAGGACCTTCTTAGCTTTAACCTGCTTTTAAGTAGGTTGGGCTTTAGCCCATCAACGTACATTAAATATACGAGAATTGACGGCATAAATGCCGACCTACATAGATAACGGCGCTTTAACCGTCAGCGCAGCGTTCCGTAAGTGAGCCAGCGAACGTTCCGTCATCCGTCAGGCCAAAGGCCGCTCCGCTTTTTCCGTCTTAGCTTGTACCTAGAACCTGCTTCCCCTAGAACCTAGGACCTTCTATGCTTTAACCTAGGACCTGCTTTTCCTAGAACCTAGGATCTTCTTAGCCCTAACCGTCAGCGCAGCGTTCCGTAAGTGAGCCTGCGAACGTTCCGCAAACCGTAAGGCCGCAGGCCGCTCTGCTTTTCCGTCTCAGCTTGTACCGTCTTTTAACCGTCTTTGCTTGCTCGGCTTTAACTTCTTAGCTTCAACCCACTGTGATACACTCAACTGAGCAAAACCATAAAGTCACATGGGCTATTTTTATAATTATGTTTAATTTAAATAAAACATTTTTGATTAATTCTATTCTCGCCAAAGTCCCAGATGTAAAACTTATCTATTTATTTGGTTCCTTCGCTAGTGGTGAGCAACATTCTGAAAGTGATTTAGATATTGCTATATTGCCAGCTAAGGCACTAGATAACCTTAACCGTTGGCAACTTGCTCAAACATTAGCATGTGAACTCAATATCGATGTCGATTTAATTGATTTAAATACCGCATCAACTGTATTGTGCCAACAGGTGATTACTCAGGGAAAATTGCTATGGGGAAGCCAGAATGATGATAATTATTTTACGGTTAAAACCATGTCCATGTACCAACACCTACAAGCAGAAAGAAGTATGATATTAGCCGATTTCACTTCTAATAAAGTGGTGCATAGCAGTAAGGGAACAACCAATGAATGATATTCTCATCAATAAAATAGCCACGATCAAACGCTGTCTAAAACGTATAAATGATGTGTATGGAGATGGAACGTCATTTAAGCAAGATTTGACACTGCAAGACAGTGTGATACTCAACCTACAACGTAGTTGTGAAGCTTGCATTGATATAGCAAATCATTTAAACCGCCAACATCAATACGGTATCCCGCAAAGCAGCCGAGATAGCTTAACCTTGTTAGCACAAAATAATGTACTGAACGAAGCATTAGCTGATAACCTAAAGAAAATGGTGGGCCTAAGAAACATAGCGGTACACGACTATCAAGAGCTCAACCTTGACATTGTGATTCATGTTATCAAGCATCATTTAAGTGATTTTGAAGACTTTATTGAAGCAATAAAAAGAAGGACCTAGATTCTAGGACGTTCGCAAGCTCACTACGAGGACGGACTTCGTCCTGCTAGGAAATCAAAAACCAAACAGCGTTACCTTCAGCTTTCGCTTAGCTTTTCTGCTCTTAACCGTCTTTGCTTGTACCTAGGATCTTCTTAGCCCTACCCGTCAGCGCAGCGTTCTGTAAGTGAGCCTGCGAACGTTCCGTCAACCTAAGGCCAAAGGCCGTTCCACTTTTCCGTCTCTGCTTGTACCTAGAACCTTCTTTTCCGTAGGTTGGACTTTAGCCCATCAACAACTCATTCAAATATTAGGAAATTGACTGCATAAATGCCGACCTACATTATTGTGGCTTAATAAACCTGTACACCGATATGAGGTAAACTCTCCTTAATACAGAACGGTGTAAAAGTAATGAAGACTCAACCAACATATTCAACAGAATTTAAAATTGATGCAGCTAACCTTGTCATTAATCAAGGCTATACCATTCGTGAAGCCTGTCAGGCTACCGGTGTAGGCCCAACAGCAATGAGACGTTGGGTTATCCAACTAAAGCAAGAGTTTGAAGGTATTACTCCATCTACCAACGCTATGACTCCAGAGCAAAGGCGCATTCAAGAGCTTGAAGCTCAAATTAAGAAAATTGAATGGGAGAAAGACATCTTAAAAAAAGCTACCGCTCTCTTAATGCAAGACAGCATCAAACGATAGCGTTGATTGAATCGTTATCGAGAGAGCAAAACAGTGTTAAACCACTTTGTGATTTATTTGAAATCCCGAGAAGCAGCTATCATTACCACCTAAAACACCGTGAATTAATAAAACCAGAACGTGAGTTATTGCTCAAAAAAGCGATTGATATACATAGTGATAGTCGCGGCTCTGCGGGAGCTAGAACGATAGCTGGTCAACTTAATCAACTGGGTGAAAATGTTGGCCGTTATAAGGCCGCAAGTTTAATGAGAGATGCAGGGCTTATCAGTAGCCAGCCCAGAAAACATCGTTATAAGGTGGCAAATGACGAATCTAAAATTGCGCCTAATTTATTAAAACGACAGTTTAACGTTGAAGCTATAAACCGGGTCTGGTGTGGCGATGTAACTTACGTTTGGTCAGGGACAAGGTGGCTCTATTTAGCTGTGGTAATGGATTTATACGCCAGAAAGATAGTCGGCTGGGCGTGCTCAGGTAGTCCAAATACTGACTTAACTTGTGCAGCTTTAAGAATGGCATTTGAACAACGGGGACGTCCTAAAAACCTGATATTTCACTCAGACCAAGGTTGTCATTACAGCAGCCTGCAATATCGACAAATGTTGTGGAAGTATCAAATCACTCAAAGCATGAGCCGAAGAGGGAATTGTTGGGATAACGCGGTGATAGAGCGATTTTTTAGAAGCTTTAAAACAGAATGGATGCCTAAATATGGCTATAACAGTTTTAAGGAAGCTGAGTTCGACTGCATCAACTATATCTTGAAACACTACAATACAAAACGGGGTCATAGCTACAATAATTACATGACACCAACAGCGGCTGAAACGGCTGCGTAAATACGTATCCCCTGTTGGTGTACAGTTTTAGTTGACCACATCATATAGATAACGCCGCTTTAACCGTCAGCGCAGCGTTCTGTAAGTGAGCCTGCGAACGTTCCGTAAACCGTCAGGCCAAAGGCCGTTCAGCTTTTCCATCTCAGCTTTAATCGTCTTTGCCTTTCCTAGAATCTAGGACCTTCTTAGCTTTTAACCTAGAAGCGAAGCGCCCTTCTTAGCCCTTTTATCCTTCTCCGACAAAATCGGCTCAACACCTTCGTCTATCGGCCATTGGATATTTAACAACGGATCATCCCACGCAATGCATCTTTCATGCTCAGGCGCATAGTAATCGCTACATTTATAGATAATGTCAGCATGGGCACTTAAGGTTAAAAAGCCATGGGCAAAGCCAGGAGGGATAAACATTTGCAGTCTATTTTCAGCAGATAAGGCTTGCCCAAACCACTGACCATAGGTTTTGGAGTCTTTACGAATATCGACGGCAACATCGAAAATACTACCAGCAGTTACTCGGATCAATTTACCTTGTGGTTGCACCTCTTGATAATGCAGCCCACGTAGTACATTTTTAGCCGAACGGCTCATATTTTCTTGCACAAAGCTCGGGCAAACCATGCCCGCTTCAGCAAACAGCGCCTCAAACTCTGACTGACGAAAGGTTTCCATAAAGAAGCCTCGTTCATCGCCAAATACTTTCGGCTCAAACAGCAACACATCAGGAATTGAGGTGGGTATTAATTTCATCATTTTCTTTTAAATTAGTCTAGATTTTAAGGTTAAAAGAAGATCCTAAATCCTAGAACGTTCGCAAGCTCACTGAATAAACAAGGTTCTAGGACCTAGGACGCTTCGCTCCGAGGAAATCTAAAACCAAACAGCGTTGCCTTCAGCTTTCGCTTAGCTTTTCTGCTCTTAACCGTCTTTGCTTTAAACCGTAAGCGCAGCGTTCTGTAGGCCGCAGGTCATTCCGCTTTACCGTCTTTGCTTCTACCTAGGACCTTCTCAGCCTTTGCTCAATCCGACCCAAATAAGTCTCGCGTATACACTTTTGCAGCTACATCAGCCAACTCATCAACCATACGATTTGATACTATCACATCAGAGACTTGCTTAAATTCGTTCAGATCTTGTATTACACGTGAGTTAAAGAACTCTGACTCATTAAGCACAGGTTCGAATACCACAACCTCAATACCTTTGGCTTTAATGCGCTTCATGATACCTTGAATAGAAGACGTACGGAAATTATCTGAACCAGACTTCATAGCCAGGCGGTAAATACCCACGACTTTAGGATGCCTCTTGATAATAGAATCAGCAATAAAGTCTTTACGAGTAGAATTCGCATCAACAATCGCACTAATCAAACAATTTGGCACATCTGCGTAATTAGCTCTAAGTTGCTTGGTATCTTTTGGTAGGCAGTAACCACCATAACCAAATGATGGATTGTTGTAGTGTGCTCCAATACGAGGATCTAACCCAACACCTTCAATTATTTGTCGAGAATCTAAACCATGAGACTCTGCGTAGCTGTCTAATTCATTAAAGTACGCCACACGCATTGCAAGGTAAGTATTAGAGAAAAGCTTAACTGCCTCGGCCTCAGTCGAGTCGGTAAAAAGAATGTCGATATTGTCTTTAACTGCAGCATCGCTAAGTAAGTTAGCAAACACTTCAGCGCGCTCTGAGCGCTCACCAATGATAATGCGAGACGGATGCAAATTATCATAAAGCGCACGGCCTTCACGTAAAAATTCAGGTGAGAAAATAATATTTTTAGTATCAAACTTCTGTTTAACAGACTCGGTATAACCGACTGGTACAGTCGACTTAATCACCATAACTGCATTTGTATTAATAGTTAACACATCCCGAATAACTGCTTCAACCGACGAGGTATTAAAGTAATTGGATTTGGTGTCGTAATCTGTCGGCGTTGCAATAACCACATAATCCGCATCTTGATAGGCTAATTGCTTATCAAGCATAGCCGTTAAGTCGAGCTTATGATTACTGAGATAGGCTTCTATCTCGGTATCTGCTATAGGTGATTGACCTTGGTTAATCATGTTAACTTTTTCAGCAACAATATCAACAGCCATAACAGTATTGTGTTGTGCCAATAATACAGCGTTTGATAGGCCTACATAGCCTGTCCCTGCTATAGCAATTTTCATCCATAAACCTTAACAAATATCCGCAAAAAATAGCATTCAACAAGACAAAAGTATTGTTCTAGGCTCACATATGTTAAAGCTGAGAAGGTACGAGATCCTAGGATGTTCACAGGCTCACTGCGAGGACGCTTCGCTGCTAGAAAATCAAAAACGAAACAGCGTTGCCTTCAGCTTTCGCTTAGCTTTTCTGCTCTTAACCGTCTTTGCTTGTACCTAGGACCTTCTATCCTTTAACCTAGCACCTGCTTTCCCTAAAGCCTAGAACCTTCTTAACTTTTTATCTAGGACCTGCTTTTCCTAGTTAGGCCGCAGGCCGTTCCATCTTTGCTTACCCCGTCTTAGCTTGTATCATCTTTGCTCTTACCTAGAACCTGCCTTTCCTAGGGCCTAGGATCTTCTTAATCTTTAACCGTAAGCGAAGCGTTCCGTATTCCGTAAGCGAAGCGTTCTGTAGGCCGGAGGCCGTTCCTCTATAATCGTCTCAGCTTGTACCGTCTTTGCTTTAACCTAGGACCTTCTTGCTTTAAGCTCGTATAGAATCTAGCAGGAGCGTAGCGACGCTCTAGCCGTGGCGGAGCCTCGTTCTAGTCTCTGCGCTTAATAACAACGATAAGGAAATCGAATATGCAAATAATCCATTATGGAGCGGTAAATGGTGTAACGGGCTCATGCCATCAGCTAGATATCAATCCCCGCTCAAGCGTTCTAATCGATTGCGGCCTATTTCAAGGAGCTGAAACAGCAGGAAAGAGCGCAGCAGATCAACTCCAAATAGAATTTGAATTACGTGATATCACAGCGTTAATTATTACCCACTGCCACATTGATCATGTTGGTAGGATCCCATATTTACTTGCTGCTGGTTTTAACAAACCTATCTATGCAACAACAGCCACCGCCGCCCTACTGCCTATGGTCATTGAAGATGCACTCAAAGTCGGTGTCACCCGTAACCAAAACTTAATTAATTTATATTTAAAGCGTTTACAGCAGTTAATTCAGCCTATTGATTATAATCAATGGTTTACTCTGAACGTAAACCTCTGTGATAGTGGATACCAACAGACAAAAGCACGGTTTAATGTTGCAGGCCATATACTAGGCTCGGCCTATGTTGAAATAGAGCTCAGTAACCTATCGCTAGCTCACAAGAATAGTAGCGATGATACAAACCCAAACGGTGACCCAGGAAGCGAGCAAGACACGCACATAGTCGTATTTTCAGGAGACTTAGGTGCCAGTAACACACCACTATTGCCAAGCCCTCAAAGCCCATTGCGCGCCGACATCTTAGTGATTGAGTCCACCTATGGTGATAAAAATCACGTTAACCGCGAACAACGAGCAGAAAGCTTACGTCAAGTAATTGAAAAATCAGTTAGCGACAACGGCGTCGTACTCATCCCAGCTTTCAGCATTGGCCGAACACAAGAGTTACTGTATGAATTAGAACAAATTATCCATAACCAACAACAAGACCCCATGTGGCAGAGTATAGACATCATTGTCGACTCGCCTATGGCGGCAAACTTTACCGAAAAGTACATTGATTATAAAAAGCTGTGGGATTCGGAGGCCAAATCCGTGTTAGCGGAGCAACGCCATCCACTGGATTTTAATCAGCTTTACACCATCGATAGCCACCAAGATCACCTAGCGGTAATAAATTATCTTTCAAGCAGACAAAAGCCAGCAGTTGTCATTGCGGCAAGCGGGATGTGTACAGGCGGACGAATCGTTAACTACCTACAACGATTTTTACCTGAGCCAACTGCAGATGTACTTTTTGTGGGATATCAAGCTACAGGAACTATCGGAAGGGATATTCAAACATACGGACCACGCGGAGGTTACGTGTACATAGAGGGGGAGAAAATTGATATTAAAGCGGGAATTCACACTATCAGTGGCTATTCAGCCCATGCAGATCAACAAGACCTGATAAACTTTGTTGAAGGTATCAAACACAAACCGAAACACATCCGCATAGTCCACGGCGACACCGAGGCCAAACAAGCGTTAGCAGATAAATACCGCCAACTGTTACCTAACGCAGAGATTAAAATAGGAACAGGCTAAAGCCAAAGCTATTCACCACTGAGGACTCGGAGCGCTACTCGACACGAAGAAAAGCAACATCAAGACCAACTAAAAATCGCGCTAATCTTTTGCTCTACGCACTTCTCCGTGTCCTCCGTAAAAGCGCAGCGCTTCGTGGCAAGAATGCTCTTCATGCAGTAATCAAAACAGGCCGCTCGGTTTACCGTCCCAGCTTGTACCGTCTTAGCTCTTATCTAGGACCTGCTTTTCCTAGGCCCTAGGATCTTCTTGGCCTTAACCGTCAGCGCAGCGTTCCGTGAGTGAGCTTGCGAACGTTCCGTATACCGTAGGCAACAAGCCGTTCCATTTTCTCCGTCTCAGCTTGCGCCGTCTTCGCTTTTATCAGCTTTTTCATAAGCCTTTGCTTTTACCGCCTCTTTTACATACCACTCTACCGCCTCTTTTACATACCACTCTACCGTCTTTTTTAGGCCAGACTCAAAGGATTCGATAGGCTTCCAACCTAATTCACGCTGGATCTTGCTCGAATCTATCGCATAACGAACGTCATGCCCAGGTCTATCGTCTACATAAGTAATTAAGCTTTTAAATCCGAGGGCATTACCACTAGCAGCCAGTGAGTCAACGTTGACCGGAACGAGTTCTTCCAACAGCTCACAAATGGTGTTTACAACATCAATATTACGCTTTTCACAACTCCCACCGATGTTGTAGGTTTTACCAATTTTGCCTTGAGTCAAAACGCTATACAGCGCTCTGACATGATCTTCAACATACAACCAGTCTCGGATCTGTAAACCATTACCATAGATAGGAATTGACTTACCAGCTAAAGCATTGGTGATAGTTTGCGGAATTAACTTCTCGGCATGCTGAAAAGGACCATAATTATTAGAGCAGTTTGTCACAACAATTGGTAAGCCATAGGTCCGGTGCCAAGCTCGCACTAAATGGTCGGATGCAGCTTTACTCGCAGAGTACGGGGAACTCGGATCATATCGGGTATTTTCTGTAAATAACTCCCCAAAGTCTAAATCGCCATAAACCTCGTCAGTAGAGATATGATGAAAGCGAAAACCGTCCCTTTTCCTATCTACAAGTGTGGTGTAATACTTCCTGCATGCTTCCAACAATGTATAAGTGCCAATAATGTTGGTTTGCATAAACTCAGCAGACCCATCAATCGAGCGGTCAACATGACTCTCTGCAGCCAAGTGCATAATGCTAGTTGGCCGGTATTCATGAAGCAGATTAGATACTAAGCCTGCATCGCAGATATCACCCTCAATAAAATGATAGCGATGAGACAATCTTACATCGCCTAAAGATGCTGGATTGCTAGCATAAGTCAGTTTATCCAAGTTAATCACCGTATGTGCAGTGTGATGAATTAAAAAACGTACTAATGCTGAGCCGATAAAACCTGAACCTCCGGTAATCAATATCACTTGGTTCATAGTTCAATCCTGTCTTGCAGCAATCTGATAAGATACTGACCATAACTATTTTGCTTCATTAGCTGCGAGATACGAACAATATCGTCATCAGATAACCAACCATTTCGCCAAGCTATCTCTTCTAAACAAGCTACTTTTAACCCTTGTACAGTTTCAATGGTTTGTACATAAGACGATGCTTGCTGCAAACTATCAAACGTACCAGTGTCTAGCCATGCAAAGCCGCGCCCTAGCCTTTCTACCTGTAATTCACCCAACTTTAAATAAGCTTGGTTAATATCGGTGATCTCTAGCTCATGCCGTGCTGATGGTGACAAGTTCTTTGCAATACTAACCACTCTGCTATCGTAAAAATAAAGACCTGTCACAGCCCAATTTGATTGAGGCTGTATAGGCTTCTCTTCAATAGACTGCGCCTTAAAGTCTTTATCAAACTCAACAACCCCAAACCTTTCAGCTTGAACAACTTGATAGGCAAAAATTGTCGCGCCAGCTCGCCGTTCAGCAGCAGATTTCAAAGACTGACTAAAACCTTGTCCATAAAAGATATTATCACCCAAAATGAGGCATACATTGTCATTGCCGATGAAGCTTTCCGCAATAATAAATGCCTGTGCAATACCTTCAGGCTTTTTCTGAATAGCAAAAGTCAGATGTACACCAAAATCACTACCGTCACCAAGAAGACGTTGAAATAGTATTAATTCTTCTGCAGTTGTTATAATCAATATCTCTCTAATGCCCGCCAACATCAATACTGAAAGAGGGTAATAGATCATCGGTTTATCATAAACTGGCAGCAGTTGTTTAGAGATCCCTCGAGTAATAGGATACAAGCGTGAACCAGCACCACCGGCTAGTACAATCCCTTTAGTTATAGCCTGGGCTTTATCGGTAGTTTTAGCGTTACTTTTCAAAGTCATCACCCGTGTTCAAACACATTTAAAAACAAAAAATCCCCATTCGGGGATTTTTTGTATGATATAAATCAAACGATCAAGAAGTACGTCTAATCCACGTTAAGATTTGCCATACATGAGCTAAAGCCCAATTATATGTTGCAAAAACAGCTAAAAATCCTATAAACATAATGTATTCTGGAACTACGAATAATTCGCCAGAAATACCAATCGTAGCAAGGATTGCTGACAACATAGAAATTCTAACTAAAGTTTGTTTACGGCTATAACCCGCACGTTCAAATATATGATGAAGATGGTCCCGGTCTGGTTTAAAAGGAGAATGGCCTTTTTTAACTCTTCGATACATAATTGCCGCCATATCCATTAAAGGGATAGCAATTAAGTAAAGTGCTGTAACAGGGGAAAATGCTGGATTATCTGACTCAGTACCAATCACCAACAACCAAACAACTGTCAGACCAATTAACATACTACCAGCATCACCCATAAAAACTTTTTGTAACGAACTAAATGGCCAACGTAAATTAAAAAAAAGATATGCTGAGATAGCAGCGATGAACAATATAGGTAAGATTGTCCAGGAGTTTTGCGCTTGGTAAAATAAGAAAGCTAATGAGGAAAACGTTACAATACTGAGCACTCCAGCAAGACCGTCTATACCGTCGACCATGTTAAACGCATTGATAGAGCCTATTACGGCTAATACCGTTATTAGAACTCCTATATAACCGAGTTTTAACTCAAAAAAGAACAAGATGCTCCCTAGTGAGGTCAGATAAGATTCTGCACCAAAGATCAAGATAGATGCCGTTATTACCTGAGCCGCGATTCGCAAACGTACTGATAGATCGTAACGATCATCAAGAACACCGATAAACAAAATTAGCGCTGCAGAGATAAGGTAAAGGTTTAGGGTTCTGCTGTACTCAATGAAAACTGACGAAGCAAGTAATACACTAAAAAAAATGCCAATACCACCAATTAGTGGCACAGCACCATCATGAACTTTACGGGCATTTGGTAGGTCGACCAACCCTACCTTAGCAGCGTAAGGCGCTGTAAATTTAATCGCAACAAAGCTCAATAAAAATGCCATAAAGAATGGCTCGATTAAACTCATTTTCTTATCCTTAAGTACAAGCGGTAATCATTCATTTTAATGTCCAAGTTTACAACTAATCCCACGATTATAACAGCTATCAAATACATTAATATGAACTTACGTCTGCCGACCGAAAATGACACTTGTGATTATGCTGAAACGATTTACTTACCAGAATAAGAGCTGCTAGCAAGCTATGAATTTAGCGAACTAACAGGAACCTTAACTTTCTTCTTAATGAAGGCAGTAATTTTCCAAATGTAAGCTATAACGTAAAAATAAATGGCAAACGCTATTAAAAAGGCAACAAACATAATGGTTTCATTAACAGAATGTAGCTCGGACCAAATACCAACACCCGCCATAATGCTAGCCATTAGGCAGATAACCAATAACGAACTACGAGAAGAAAAACCGATACGCTGACAAATATGGTGTAAATGCTCTCTATCTGGTTTAAATGGCGATTGTCCCTTCCTCATCCGCCTCACCATAATGCAAACCATATCCATTAGAGGTAGACCAATTAACCAGAGTGCTGTAACAGGTCGAATAGCATTCGACCTTGCTCCCTGACTAGCTTCAATTAATAGCCAGATCACAGTAAAGCCAATAAAAATACTACCAGCGTCCCCCATGAATACCTTAAAACGTTGCCCTAGAGGAATCCCTAAATTGAGCAATATATAAGGTAAAATAGCAACTACTATCAACAAACAGTATTTAGCTAACTCAGTGTTACCACTTTGATAAAATAACACGCCTAACGCACCAAAAGTGACTGATGCCAAGCCGCCAAGTAAACCATCGATACCATCAACCATATTAAAGGCATTGATTGCACCAATAACCCCTAATATGGTTACTAAGTAACTTACGAGCAAAGGAAGCTGAATAACTTCACTGCCCATTAAGCAACCAAGATTATGTAAACTTTTCTCACCAACAAGAATCATAGCGAGTGAAATAGCTGCCTGAATAACTAGACGAACTTTGAAGCTAATATCGAACCTGTCATCAATAGCTCCCAAGCCAACCAAAACAGTAGAGCAACAAATATACAGCACTACATTTTTATCCAGAGGTGTGAAAAGCAATAGCGTAAATAAAAGGCTAAGAAATATAGAAATACCGCCAATGAGTGGGATCTGACCTTCATGGTGCTTTCGCTCATTAGGCTTATCCACTAGCCCAATTCGCTTAGCAAACTTTCGAAGAGTCAACAAGCTAGAAAATGAAGCGATAAATGCAAAACATAAACTTAAGGACATATCAATCTCAATGGATAATGGATAATGGATAATGGATAATGGATAATGGATAACTATTGATAGTAGAAAGGCCATTTTTACCAAAAAAGCACTACTATTGACGATAGTAGTGCTGAATTAACTATAAAACGGGTTATATACATGGTATTTTTAAATATAGTCAAAGGGGCTAATGCATCACATAGTACAAACAGCTAAAACTAATAGGTTGACGAGGCTTTACCATTTACTGATGCAATATTCACTCAAACCAGATTAGGTTACTCCTAGTTACACTTAAAATGAGAAACTAGATTGAATATACATTTACTGGCAGTTGTATTTAATGCCAATTAAAGTCCTTGCTAGCCAGAGGTGAGTAACACCTTAGCAAAATCGGGATCAAAAGCTCCTTCTTTTACCTCAAGCATAAGTGCATCGTCTGAAATACATTCAACGCTATGTATGTCAAAAGGTTGAAATTCAATAGCCCGACACTCTTCCCCATCTCCAACAAGTAACTCTTTTAACTTACTTCCGTCAGAATTGTAAACGGTAACCCTTATAACGCCATTGATAACGACGAACATCTCCCACTGATGAGGTAACTCATGATAATGAGGTTCGACATAACTGCCTTTAGACAAAGCTATAAATAATCGTTGAACCTTGTCATCAAAAGTTTTGTGTAAGTTAAGGTGTGCTCGCCTTCTAGGTGAGGCCTTAGCATCGCCTAGAAGGTTATCTAGCAATTCTTTTCCCAGAACTTTCATGATTACCCTTTAATTTATCCAAAATATTTGTAGCGATCGAATTAACTGAAAATTCATGTTCAAGTAGCGTGTATGCCTTTTGTCCAACGGTTTTTCTATATATAGCATTTTGAAATAAGGAAATAGCATTTTTTAAGAACTGCTCATCTTCACCGTTAACAGTAATAAGTCCGGCACCATGCTCGTTAACTAACTCTTGTAAATCATTTCCTTCATTGACACTCCCTAAAATTGGCAAAGACTGAACCATATAGCCTAATAACTTACCAGGAAAGTTATGAGCGGTGTGCTTTGCAGATAACGAGAAAAGTCCAACGTCAATGTCAGCTAAAATATCCTTAAATTCTGATTGGTTAACGGATGGTAAGTAGCTTACGTTGGTCAATGACCACTCAGTTACAAGATTGTTAATCAATTCAACTTCGTCACCTTGCCCCACAAAAAGAAAATGAGCATCTATGTAAGGCAGCATACTCTTAGCAAGACGCATAAGATTGGCCATGTCCTGCGCATGTCCAATATTTCCACCGTAAAAGAAAATCACTTTATCTTGTATATTCAGTTTGCGCCTTATTGAATTATGCTTATTCGATAGTTCATATGGGATTAGAGCAGCCCAATTGCGTAGTATTTGAGCTTGATATCGAGATTTGGTACTTTTATTAAATAAAGCCATGTTTTTTTCTGACATAATACCTATCATGTCAGCTTGATTATAAGAGTGTCGTTCGAAGTATCTGAAATAACGCTCAATCAATGACCCCTCTTTAATCATACCGGCATCTATAATCCATTGCGGGAAGAAGTCTCTTAGCACCAGATATGCTGGGCAGCTACACCTTTGCTTAAGGTTCGCGACTACCCCCCCAAAAAAAATTGAGGGTGAGTAATAAATAACACCATCAAATGTTTTAGCTTCAACCTTGTGTTTTATCGACTTCCAAGCACGACTAGAAAGAAGTGTCTCATTTATAGCTCTCTTTACTTTTCCTATGTCCTTAATGGGGCCGGAACTAAAACGCCACACCTTTATACCGTCATAAACCTCTTCAATAAAGTCATTCTTTTCGTAGAAGTGAGGAGTAATAACAGTAACTACACAGCCCATGCTCTGCAATTCAACAGCAAGTTCATGAAACATTTTTGCTGCCACACGCGTACTGTGTGGCAGGTAATCATCAATAACTAATGCTAAATGCATTAATACTTCTTCCAAATAACACGATTCACATAATCGGTATAGCTTAAAATAGTACGTAAAACCTTATCAGAAACATTAGGTGCGATGTAATCCTGAACTTTATTAATCAATCGAACTTCTCCTCGAGGTTGAGTCTCTAGTATCTCAATTGCCTGAAGAATTCGGTTCACACACATTCCTGTAAACATAACAGCCCCCTCTTCAAAACCCTCCGGTCTCTCTTGAGCTTCACGAATATTAATTGCAGGAAAGTTAAGAATAGAAGACTCTTCTGTGATAGTACCACTATCACTAAGTACTACTTTTGCCTCTTTCTGTAAGTGAACATAATCACTAAAGCCTAGCGGCTTTAATAGTTGTACTCTACTATCGAACTCCAAATTGAGTGCTTCAATTTTCTTACGAGTTCTTGGATGAGTTGAAACAATAATAGGTATGTCGTATTTACTTGCAATTGTATTCAAGACTTCTACGTACGCATAGATATTTTTTTCAGAATCAACATTCTCTTCTCTATGAACACTAACGAGGAAATACTTATCTCTTTCCAAAGAGAGACGAATCAACACCTCAGATTCTTGAATTTTATTTCTATAGAAGGTCAGCACTTCATCCATTGGGCTGCCAGTTTTTACGATAAGCTCAGGACTTACTCCTTCTCGTAACAAGTAATTACGTGCAATATCACTATAAGGCATATTAACGTCTGAAATATGGTCGACTATTTTACGATTAATTTCTTCAGGAACACGCAAGTCAAAGCAACGATTTCCGGCTTCCATATGGAAGATAGGGATCTTTTTCCGTTTTGCTGAAATTGCAGCTAAAGCGCTATTAGTATCCCCCAAAATAAGTACAGCTTCAGGTTTTAACTCTTCAAACAATTTATCTGATTTGCTAATAACTTGGGCCATTGTGTCAGCAGAAGTTGTACCTGCACACTCGAGAAAATAATCAGGAGAGCGAATACCTAAGTCATCAAAAAATATCTGATTAAGTTCAAAATCATAGTTTTGGCCAGTGTGTACCAAAATATGTTCGCAGTGTAGGTCGAGTTTAGCAATAGTACATGATAATCGAATAATTTCAGGCCTAGTCCCGACTACCGTTACTACTTTAAGCTTTTTCATGATGTATACCTCTTCAAGTAATCTTTACGCATATATTCAACCAACTCACGCCATGTCGGGGGGACAAAGCCTGTCAACTCTCTAAAACGAGTTGAATCCAACGAACGGTCAATCACTAGGTCAGCGCTTGGATTAATAGTTATTTCTTTGCCATATATCTCTGCAACCAAAGAAACTAGCGAAAACTTATCGATAGGTTCTACAGATAAATGGTATAGGCCTGTTAAATCTGTTTTTTCAAAAACGTTATCTACTAGTATCTTTGCAATATAGGAAGTTGGCAACCCAGAAAATATAGCCTTGGAGAAACCATTTACCTCACCATTTTGGCTCAAAAACCAATCAATCAAGCTCACTGATGTGACTAGTTCATGACCTATAATAGAAGTTCTTAACGTAATATGTCTATCGTAGTTGACTTCACCGAGACATTTGGACTTGCCATAAAGATCAGTTGCTGTTGGAAGATCACTTTCTGTATAATTTCCTTTCTGGCCATCAAAAACACAATCTGTCGAGAAGTGAATCAATTGAGCATTGTGTTTGTTGCATAAGCTTGCCAACTTATGTGGTAAAAGCGAATTAATTTCAATTGCTGACACATTTTGTTTTGAAACGTCATGTTGTTTAATTAGTCCTACGCAATTCAATACCACGTCAGGGGAAACTTGCTGAATAGCATGCTCAATACTAGCAATTTCCGTGACATCAACATGTTCAATTAATTTATGTTCTAAATTCTTAAAAAATCGTTCTTTTTCATTTACATTACGAACAGTTCCAAATACGTGTAAATGTTTATAATCACTTAAATTAGTAAAGAGACTATAACCAAGCATTCCTGTCGCACCAAAAATCAACACTTTCATTTTAAACGCCTTCTGGAACAATTAAATTTCCAGACTCTATCTCTCTAATAAAATCTAATTTTCGTAGTAATTGCTTCATAGCTTCTACGTCAAGTCGTTCAGTGTTATGAGAATTATAATCTTCAACTTTGGATAAATCTGAATCGCCCTCTTCAAAGAATTTTGAATAATTTAAATCTCGATTATCAGCTGGTATACGGTAATATTCACCTTGGTCTTGTGCAACAAACATCTCTTCACGACTACATAAGGCTTCAAATAATTTTTCACCATGTCGAGTACCAATCACATTGACTTTATGTTCGGGTTTGTTGATCATCTCAAGTATTGCCTGAGTTAATACTTCAATGGTTGCTGCAGGTGCTTTTTGCACAAAAATATCACCATTAGAGCCATACTCAAAAGCATGTAAAACCAGATCCACGGCATCATCTAATGTCATCATAAAACGAGTCATTGATGGATCAGTAATTGTCAGTGGAGTTCCTTCAATAATTTGGCGGATAAATAATGGGATAACTGAACCACGAGAAGCCATTACGTTTCCGTAACGTGTACTCGAGATAACCGTATTAGTGCCTTCTAAGTTACGGCTTTTAGCAACAATCACTTTTTCCATCATCGCTTTAGAAATACCCATAGCGTTGATTGGGTATACAGCTTTGTCAGTACTCAAACAAACGACCCGACTTACACCGTGGTAGATTGCAGCCTCTAATACATTCTCTGTACCCAACACATTAGTTTTAACAGCTTCTAATGGGTAAAACTCACAAGAAGGCACCTGTTTAAGCGCAGCAGCATGGAATACGTAATCAACACCACGCATAGCTGTTGAAATACTTTGTGGATCGCGAACATCACCAATGTAAAATTTTAGTTTATCATTGGAGAATGCCTTTCGCATATCATCTTGTTTTTTTTCATCACGAGAAAAAATACGGATTTCTTTAATCTCTGATTCGAGAAATCTACGCAATACAGCATTACCAAAAGATCCTGTTCCACCGGTAATTAAGAGTATTTTATCTTTAAACATATTAATCTCTATATTAATTTAAAAAAATCTTTCCATGAAGAGGACGGTTTAAAAGTGAAGTCCCCATTATGTAAAGAATCACATTTAATTTTATTTAATGTATTAGTAATTGCATCAGCCCAAGCAAGAGGGTCTTTGTAGTCTAAATATGTTGCTCCTGGATAACCATTTAATACATCTCTTGAAAATGGAAAATCGCTACATAACACAGGTTTTCTTAAAGTAGCCCCTTCAGCCAAAGGTAAACCGAATGTTTCGACATAACTAGGAAATAGAACCATTGAAGCTGACTGATATTTCTGTATAAGTTCGCCATAAGGAATAGTGCCTAAATAATCAACATTATCATTTAAACCATATTGGTTCACTGATTCAGAAAATGATTTATACTCCTCGGGTTTAAAAGTAACTTGAAATTTTATATTACTAATTTCATTTCTAGCTTTAATTATCTTGAGAGAATCCAAGATGATTTGATGGTTTTTGTAAAAAAGCGGTGTTGCCGGATAAAGAAGAGTATGATGTATACTTGCAGTTTTTTTCGGATTATCATCAGGAACAACATTAGGAAGTTCTATATCTGGCTTTATTACGTGCACTCTGTTTTCATTAATATTAGAAGTGGAACACAGTGCACTTTTCATCCAATTGGTTTGTACAACAAAAACTGTATTATTCCTAACGTATAGTAAAATAAAAAACTTATAAAAATGCTTATATAAAAATAGTTTAAATTGTTCTTTCTTAAGGAATGACCAACGCACACTAGAAAAGGGTAGAGGCTGGTGAAGATATATTATTTGTTCTTTGTCAGAGTTAATGGATGTATTTTGTAATGAGATAATTTTTACGGGATTAACACCATGAGTTTTTAACTGTTTTTCAAAAAAATAACTATCCCATAGGATTCTTTTAAACCAACCCAACTTAGAAACTTCTACAAAAGAAACATTGTTTGACTTTTGCAAATTGAGACCTTTGGGAATAAAACAAAAATAATGATATCTATGATCTAAAGATGCATGTTTTATAAATTGCTTTAGTATTGTTAACGCACCACTCTTACCAAGTGCT
>NZ_BPFA01000031.1 GCF_019655055.1 Shewanella sp. MBTL60-112-B2 | reverse complement strand
TATCTTTGATATGAATAAATAGGATCATATTGATTTGGAGTTTTCGCCCGAAACTCTTCAAGAATTTTTCGCTCACAGTAACGAGTATAGTCATCTAATATCTCATTCCGAAGTTCCATATATCCTCTTATAAGCTAACATTTGTATAGTTCGCATGTGCGTATATTTGGCAAAACGCGCATGCACATTTTACAAACCTATTATTTAAGCTTTTCCAAATCAAAACTATTGATTTATTAGAACTCTAGCAGAATGTTATTGGATAAACGAGCATTAAAATTTGCAAAATGAGCATTGATATTGAGGTTGAATCGAAATTAGTCAACGACTGCTATTGATTGATAAAAGTCGGGCAACAGGCTCCCACGCGTTCAATTTCGCATATCAACTGTAACCAGTAAAGGGGCAAAAGCTATTCACCACAGAGGGCACGAAGTTCACGGAGAAGAGCAACAGAGATAAGCAGCATAGCGGTATAGCTATTACTCCTAAGCATCAGAATCGTGCTTGTCTAACCTAGTGCTGATACGGCTGCGGGCTTCGGTTTCAGGGATGAAACCGCAGAACGTATAGGGACATATTTACAGCGTGTCACGGCAGTGTCTGCACATACCCCGCTGAAGGCGATTAATAGCCATGAAGCTACAAGTTCAAACGGGCTACCCCGTAGTAACAAATACAAAAAAATGTAATCAGCCTTCATCCGATGGTTAACTCACTTTGGGGCATTTTCAAGTTAGAAACCGAACCATTATTTCCTAAATTTGTACAACAATTACCACGTGTAGACACGGCCGTGACCGTCCATGACATGGATGTCATGGCCGAGCTTCCAAGGATGGACTTGCAGCGTGTCACGGCAGTGTCTGCACATGCGCCCGCTGCAGGCGATTGATAACGATTAAGCAGCAACACAGAACTCGCTTCCATGTAGCAACGATACAAACAAGAAATGTAATCAGCCTTCATTCGAAGGCTAACTCATTTTGGGGCAAAAGTTAGCCTGTAGCGATCGACTAAATAGCAACTTGGTCGCCGACGTCAAGCTGCAGATATTAGCCACTTTTATTGATTACTGTTGATCATGGTTTTCTTGCCATTAAATTGAGTGAACAACAATTGATGTGCCGATAACGAGAAGGTATCTTGCCTAGATTCATATTGTTCAATCCATTCAAGTAACATATCTAGATTGTTATCCTGCGCTTGCTTTGAAGCATATTTATGGGGCTCCCAGGGGCGTTTTCTAGTGTGGGCTATACAAGCATCGACGCTTAAGTTTAGGAAGATTATTTCACTCGCTTGGCTCATCGCCAATTGCAACAGATCCGAATAACAGCCTTCTATTACCCAGTTATTGTTTTTTAGGGCAAAGCGTTCGATTTCCACTGCGGATTCTTGTATAGGTTTTCGTTTAGGTGGCATTTGTGGTAACCAGGCAATTAAATCTAAATCAAGATGAGCGAGTCCATGCTTCTCACTTAACTGTTTTGCTAAGGTGGACTTACCTGAGCCTGAATTGCCAAAAATAACGATTCTAGTCAAATTTTACGCTCCATAGTAAAAGTCATTAATTACTCTAATACCCATTGCAACGACACAAGATGGACATCAACTTAGCGCATCTTCTGCCAATAAAAAAGGCTTGGAGCATGTGTTCCAAGCCTTTTATCTGCTAATGGGTGTCAATTAATCAAGAACAAAAATATTGCTGCTTGCGTTTAAGTTAAGAACACCAATGCATTGATTGTCACTATCTGTCACCATCATACGATCACCAACAACCCAGTAATCTGCTGTATACATTTCGTTTCGGCCTAGAGTTGCATAATTATTACTCAAATTAGGCAAGCCAGAATTGAAGTCGATCCAATACAAGTTATAAGGTGTTGTCGATGTATTAGCGACAATAAACTCTGGCGCATAATCTGACTCACGAGTATAGGGTGCAGCTAAATCACAACTGCCCATCTCTGCCGTTGCCTCAGGGATCTCAACTACATCCACAGCACCTTCTACATGCTGCTCTAGTATTTGAAATTGATTATTTTCATCATTTAGAATAGCCACACTTAGGCAGTTATCAGTTTTGTCGGTTAACATGACTCGCTCCCCAATGTACCAGTTATCAGGTGTAAAGCTATCGCCTTGTGCCAACGTCATGTAAGCCCCACCCGATTTATCTGCCTTACTATTACTTAACCAATACACTTTAACTTCAGTATCCGTAGTATTAGTGATAGAAACATCTTCAGCGTAATCATATGAAGTACGGTAAGTTTCTGCGAGGCTACAGGTGCCTAAAGTTCCTTTCTCTGGCCAATGAGGTAAATAAGGTTCGGTAATGGTTGTTAAGGCTTGCTGCGCTGGTAGTGAAACCGTGCAGTCTTTACCTGAACAAGTTGATAAATACAGATCGACAATATCGCCACCAGCAAAATCAGAAGCAATTGTGATGTAGTATTTGCCAGCATTAGGAGCATCTATGATGCAAGACTCTTGGTTACTATTATCTGTCATTGATGCGCATAAACTAGCATCATTAACACTAGGATGAAATGCAGAGTTAAAGCTCACCCACATGTCAACATTGCCTGAGCCACCAAAGCTATTCACGGTAAGGGATTCAGTTCCCTCAGAAACCTCAACAGAGAAAACCCAACCACCTCGGCCATTTATAGGCTCATAATCTCCAAGAATTAACTCTTTATCGTTAAGGCCAAACTGCTCTATCAGGTTTTGTGTGTACCAAGTTTCAAAATCAAGTTGATGGGAAGCTGCGATATCCGCTAATAACGTATTATATTCAGTCCAATTACCTGCACGCATTTCACTGAGCATAGAGGTCACTCGCTCAGGTTGCTCTTCAATAAGAAAAGCCACAGCCAATTGGCCCCATGAATAGCTATCAGCATCGCCTGCAAAGATTTGTTTCAGTGTATAAGATTCACTTTCATTTGCTGTTACAAGACTTTGGTAGCTACGCTGATAATAAGTCCCGATATATTCAGCTAACCCTTCACTCCACCATGCCATGTCAGCTCTGTAGTCGCCTTCCTTGTTATAGCGGCCATCTAAAGCATGAACATATTCATGACTTAAAGAGCGAATAACGTTTCTTCCCCCACTCCACTCTAACGCGTTAAAGGTTAAAATGGTTGAGTCATGCCACCAGTCGGTGGGTGACGTTTCAAAATAAATGCCACTGGTGTTGGGTGTATCAAACAAGTGCTCAGCCCATGCTGCATGGTTCGATAAGCTGCTAAAAATATTAATATTGGTAACTTCATTTAAATCATTTGGAACAGAAGCCCCAAAATCAGGGGCGATACTCGCACTTAACACAGAGTCAAATCGCTGCTTTGTTTCAATAATGACATTACATGCAGCGAGCATTTGTTCATCGGTTAGATCTTGCGCTCGGATCCTAACGGGTTCTTCGCATAATAGACTTTGATTAAATAAAGAAGTGGTCGCAACAATAGAGGCATCCACCGTAGGTTTATCGCTATAGGCATCGATTAGAATATGGTAACGACCAGCCTCTACGTCATCAATAATGCAGGTTTCGTTATAATCGCTAGCATTATATGAAACACAATCAAATTCACCTGTTTCGCCTGCACTCGCAGTACTTTCATAGCGAACGTAAACATCGGGATCACCAAGAGACTTATCTTCGGTACCACTAAATAAACTAACAACTAAGCTAGCAGCGGGATCGAGCACATCCACATAGAATGAAATTGGCTCGCTCGTATTGATATGCTCTCTTACTGTATCAAGTACCAACTCCTCACCTGCGTTATCAGTTTCTGGCACGGGTGTCGGTTCCGGTATGATGACATCAGCTGATGTGTCATCACTACTTCCTCCACAGGCAGTTAAAGACAACGCGATTACTAGGCTTAGATATAAAGGTTTGAACACATTTTTATTGTTAGACATATCAATTCAATTCTCCACTTTCGTTATTATCAAACGCTAAATCGGGCTGACACAAATGGCCTTAGACCCAACGAAACAAAAATGTAACAATTGATATACAATATGCAAAGTGAATTTAATTCAGCCGCATAGCAATGAGGCAGCTTTTAATAGCCCGTAATGTTTAACATGTAAGGATAGAAAAATACTTATTTACGCTTGATATAGCAAAAAAGCCATAATGAGTGTCTCATTATGGCTTTAAGGCTTAACTGTCTATCCGTTACAACAGATAGATTTACAGCAGATTATGGTTACCACATTAGATCATCTGGAATAACATAATCTGCATATGGATCGTCTTCTTCAACAACTTCAGTGCTCTCTTCTTGGGTCCATAGGTAACCAACCCAAGCTGGCACTAATAAGTTAACCCGCTCAGCCAGTTTATGTGGTACCAAGTAACTCACTTCCTCGTGACGAAGGATCCCTAAGTGACCATTTAACAATTCACTTTGCATCTTTTCATTGACGTATAATGAGTAGATCTTATTCTCGAAGGTAAAGTTAAACTTAATTTCTGCATCTTTTGGTGCAGTAATCGCAAACTTTTTAAACTCAGTCACAAGACCACGTACCAAGCCTTTTTCAGAAGCTTCAGCAAAACGCTGTTCATTTAACTGTTTATCTTTGTCTACCTGAGCTTGCTTTTTAGCTGCAATTTCTTGCTTTAATGCCTCTGAGCCATCATCAACTTTGGCTTTTCTATCACGACGCTTTTGCGTTTTAGTATCTTTTACTTTCTGTTTACTAACTAAGCCCGCTTTTAAAAGCTGCTCTTGAAATGGGTTTGCCATAGCTCTACTTCTCTATTTAACTTTTACTTTATCTCTATACTTAACTGCGTTTGGCGAGTTGACCAATTTCAGCAATCGCGGCACCCGCGCCACCAAGTGACCAACCACCATCAACAGGTAATACCGTACCTGTGATGTATGACGCCATATCTGACGCTAAAAACAATGCTGCATTGGCAATGTCATCACACTGGCCGTTGCGTCTTAAAGGGACGCCTTTTGCCACATGCGCTTGTAATTCCGCTGTTGGCGCTAGTCTATCAAAGCCTTCTGTACCAGCGATAGGGCCAGGTACAATTGAATTGATGCGGATCCCTTTACAGCCCCATTCAATAGCCAATGTTTTAGTTAACATATCAACACCAGCTTTGGCTGCGCAAACATGTACTTGCATAGGCATTGGTATATATGCCTGAGGCGCCGAGATCTGAATGATAGCACCGCCATGTTCCTTTATCAGCGGATACGCTTGCTTTAACACCTGAAAACTACCTAATAAGTCAATATCCATAACAGATTTAAAACCGTTTTCAGATAGGTTTTCAGCCGTCGATGGAAAGTTACCCGCTGCGCCGCTGACTAAGACATCTATATGTGAAAAGCTGTTTTCAATGACTTTGAAACCTTGCTTTAACGCTTCTAGATCTCTAACGTCAAAACACACACCAAAATGATTTCCAGCAGGATTAGCTTGCTTGAGTTGCCCTACAGCAGCAGTCACTTTGTCTTCACTACGACTTGCAACAGCAACATTGGCGCCAGCTTGAGAGAAGCGAATAGCGATACCTAGATTGATCCCACTAGTACCGCCAACTACGACTACATTCTTTCCTTGATAGCTAAACATCGTCACTTCTCTCCCAAAGGTTTATCTAAATCATTCACTGCGATTTAGACCAACCTACTAGGCATCAAACGATTAAGCAATTGTTTGATGAATTGCCTGCAATGCTTTTAATGGATCTGCGGCTTTGGTAATTGGCCGGCCAATCACTAAATAGTCAGAACCAGCGGCTAAAGCTTGAGGTGGCGTCATCACACGATGTTGGTCGCCATTATCACTGCCTACAGGTCGGATACCAGGCGTGATCAGTTTAAAGTCTTGACCAAACTGCGCTTTTAACAAGCTTGACTCTTGCGCCGAACAAACCACACCATCAAGGCCTGCTTGTTTCGTTAACGCCGCTAAGCGCAATACATGCTCTGAAGCTGGAACGTTAATACCGAGTAATTTAAGCTCTTCATCGCTCATGGATGTTAATACTGTCACTGCAATCAATAGTGGCGCTTTATCACCATATTGCTCTAGTGCGCGTTTAGCCGCTTCCATCATGGCTAAACCTCCTGATGCATGGATATTTGTCATCCACACGCCCAACTCTGCTGCGGCAGCAACCGCTTTAGCAACCGTGTTTGGAATATCGTGGAACTTTAAATCCAGGAACAATTCAAATCCACGACTGTGGATATCGGTTACTAACTGTGGACCAAAAAGAGTAAACATCTCTTTGCCAACTTTTAGGCGGCACATATCAGGATCTAATTGATCGATTAGCTGCAAAGCATCATTCTTATTATCATAGTCTAGGGCAACTAAAATAGGCTTGTTAGTCATTGTTTCTCCAATCGCTTTGCGGTGTAGGTTTTACTGTTTTTGTTAATAAACCAGAGCCAATTACGGTTACTCTCCGTCTAGGCCTCTGATCCTTTTTATGCTGCCCCAATGCTTACAAGAGGGGCAATGCCAATATAATCTGTGTGATGGGAATCCACATTCTCGACAACGATAACCTGGTCGATATTTAATTTGTTGTTCAACAAGCTGCTCTAGCATCGACAAACTCTTCTTTGCCTGGCCTTCTTCCGCTTGCTGCAATTGCATTTTCATTAAGTGCTGAAAGCTTTTCATGGTTGGGTGTCTAATTAGACCTTCCATAATCAGCTTTTCTGCATCTTTGGGATGCCCTTGTTCAATCATATGCTGAGCAAGCGTAATCGTAATGCTTGCACCCGCGCCTTTTTCAATCGCCTCTCTTAAGAGCTCTTGATAGCCGGTACTGTCATTTGTTAGCAAGTACGCTTCTTTAGCAATCGGTAAGGCATCAGGCAATAAATCGATATCAGTAGTAAGCAGCTTCTCAATGGTCTGTTTACATAACTTAAATTCTTCTTGCTTTAAGTATTGCTCGGCTAAGGTTAATAAGGCTCGAGCACATTGGTTATCTTGTTTAATCGCAGACTGTAGGTTTTTAAGTTTTAATGCATCATCTTCAGCTTCGTTTGCCAACTCGCAATAAAAATGAGCACTTTCATGCTTTAGTTCTTGCTGACGTTTACGCTTAAGCTTTTTGATAATATCGATGGCTTTTTGCCAATCTTTGGTCACTTGATATATTGCAATCAACTGGGTCTCAGCTTCTTCGCTGTGGTCGTCTTGATTAACCAAATTGATGAAAATCTCTTCTGCGCGGTCATAAAAACCCGCAGCAAGATAATCTTTACCAAGCTCCATCATGGCGATGTCTCTTTGCTCAGTAGTTAAACTTGGTCTTGCGATTAAATTTTGATGAATGCGGATTGAACGGTCGACTTCACCACGTTTACGAAATAGCGAGCCTAAAGATAGGTGTGTATCGATGGTATCGTCATCGACATCCAACATACTGATAAATAGATCCACAGCTTTGTCTGACTCATTAGACAATAGAAAATTAAGTCCAGTAAAATAGTCTCGACTTAGCTGCTTACGTTGATTTGTCTGCTTCTGTCTAACACTTCTGCGCCCCATATACCAACCGTAGCCGGCAGCAATTGGAAGAAGCAGAAAGAGGATCTCTAACATATTAGGCGTCTACTTCTTTATCAGTGCTTTTCACTGCCACAGATTTTGACTGCTCTTGTTTGTCTTCATATGTAGATAGCTTTTTGTTTGCACGGCGTAAAGATAACTTTAGCCCTGCTATATGGTACATAGCAAAAATCCAGCTCACCAAAAAACCAGCCAAAAACACAGAAGCTAACACCAGAGGTAATCTAAATTCCCCCTGAGCAACAAAATAACTAATGGTTACAACCTGTTCGTTTCGGGCGCCAAAGATAAGCGCTAAGAAAAAAAACGCAGCGACGATAAAAGCGATGATAAATGACTTCACGTTTTGCTCCATGAACGCGTATGTGAGCTTTAATTATCTAAGAAAAAGAGAGAACTAGCTAGTGATACCTAAGTTTTAGGTATAAAAAAGCCTCCTAACGGAGGCTTTTAATACAATGTAAATTACGCGTTAATAGCATCAACACGTTCGCGCAGTTCTTTGCCTGGCTTAAAGTGCGGTACATACTTGCCTTCCAATTCGACTGAAGTACCAGTCTTTGGATTACGGCCAGTGCGTGGCGCACGATAATGAAGTGAGAAACTACCAAAACCGCGGATCTCTATTCGATCTCCAGCTTCTAATGTATCAGCCATTTGCTCCAACATTTCTTTGATAGCGGCTTCCACTTCTTTCGCAGACAGCTGCGACTGCCTAGTGGCAAGTTTTTCGATTAGTTCGGACTTAGTCATCCTATACCCTCTATTATCAAGCCAAACACAGTCACCTTTTAGGGGTGCTAGCACCCCTGAACTTCAAGGCGATTATTTACGAGCTGCTTTAAACGCTTCAGCCATTGCACTGCTCATCACAGCGTCTTCTTGGCTGTTCAAGCTAGCCATTGCTTCTTTCTCTTCAGCTTCATCTTTCGCACGGATAGATAGGCTGATAGTGCGGTTCTTACGATCCACACCCATGAACTTAGACTCGACTTTGTCACCTACAGAGTAAACTGTTGATGCATCTTCGATGCGCTCACGAGAGATATCTGAAACGCGAAGGTAACCTTCAACAGTCTCAGCTAGTTCAATTGTAACACCTTTTGCGTCAACTGCAGTAACAACACCATTTACTACAACACCTTTCTTCTTGTCAGCAAGGTATGCATTGAATGGATCGTCTTCAGTTTGCTTAACGCCTAAGCTGATGCGCTCACGCTCTGGGTCAACTGAAAGAACTACAGCGTGGATTTCGTCGCCTTTCTTGTATTCAGCAACTGCATCTTCGCCAGTACCATTCCAAGAAATGTCAGAAAGGTGAACTAGACCGTCGATGCCGCCGTCAAGACCGATGAAGATACCGAAGTCAGTGATTGACTTGATCTTACCAGAAACCTTGTCGCCCTTGTTGAAACGCTCTGCGAAATCATCCCATGGGTTAGTCTTACATTGCTTAAGACCTAGAGAGATACGACGACGCTCTTCATCGATGTCAAGAACTAGAACTTCAACTTCATCACCTAGGTTAACAACCTTAGATGGGTGGATGTTCTTGTTAGTCCAATCCATTTCAGAAACGTGAACAAGACCTTCAACGCCTTCTTCGATTTCAACGAAACAACCGTAGTCAGTTAGGTTAGTAACGCGACCAGTCAAACGTGTGTTTTCTGGGTAGCGCTTGCTGATTTCTAACCATGGATCTTCGCCAAGTTGCTTAAGACCTAGTGATACGCGTGTACGCTCACGGTCATACTTAAGAACTTTAACGTTGATTTCGTCACCAACATTAACGATTTCAGATGGGTGCTTAACACGCTTCCAAGCCATATCAGTGATATGTAGAAGACCGTCAACACCACCAAGATCAACGAATGCACCGTAGTCAGTAAGGTTCTTAACGATACCCTTAACTGATTGACCTTCTTGAAGGTTCTCAAGAAGAGCATCACGCTCTGCGCTGCTTTCAGATTCGATAACTGCACGACGAGAAACAACAACGTTGTTACGCTTCTGGTCAAGCTTGATAACTTTGAATTCTAATTCTTTGTTTTCTAGGTGAGCTGTATCGCGAACTGGGCGAACGTCAACTAGAGAACCTGGTAGGAATGCACGGATACCGTTTAATTCAACAGTGAAACCGCCTTTAACCTTACCATTGATGATACCGATTACAGTTTCAGCATCTTCGTACGCTTTTTCTAGAACGATCCAAGCTTCGTGACGCTTAGCTTTCTCACGAGAAAGTTGAGTTTCACCGAAACCATCTTCAACAGAGTCAAGAGCTACGTCAACTTCATCACCAACTGCAACTTCTAGAGCGCCTTGAGCGTTCTTGAACTGTTCAGCAGGGATTGGGCTTTCAGACTTAAGACCTGCGTCAACTAGTACCATACCGTTTTCGATGGCTACAACTACACCACGTACGATAGAACCAGGACGGAATTCAAGTTCATTAAGGGATTGTTCAAATAGATCAGCAAAAGATTCAGTCATGTTTAAGTTACTTTCTTTAATAAACCACGGACCATCCTGGACGTGGAGTCAGTATAATAATTTGCCTCATCCTTGGGGCAAATAGTTAAGTACCCGCTTACGCCGGTACTTGGAGCTTTTGGTGAATATGGGTTAGCGCTAAGTCCAACACATCTTCAATGTTTATATTGGTCGTATCGATGACTAAAGCGTCTTCGGCAGGCACCAAAGGAGCGACGCTACGATTCATATCGCGGTCGTCACGCTCTTTTATCTCAGACAAAAGTTGATCGATATTAACATCGAAGCCCTTGTCCTGCAACTGATTATAGCGTCTTTGCGCCCTTTCTTCCGCCGTCGCCGTTAAAAACAATTTAGCTGGCGTCGCAGGGAAAACCACAGTGCCCATATCACGACCATCAGCGATCAAACCAGGTGCTTCAGCAAAAGCACGCTGACGTCGTAGTAACGCTTCCCTTACTCTTGGGAACGCCGCTACTTTTGATGCTGCATTAGAGCATTCTTGACTACGTATCGTAATCGAGACATCTTCACCCTCTAATACAACTTTAATACCTTTACTTTCATTACCCGTCACGAACTGCACGTCCAAATGTGCAGCAAGTAATGTTAACGCTTCTTCATTATCTAGTTCTACATTGTGATGAATAGCAGCTAACGCTAATACGCGGTAAATTGCACCACTATCGAGTAACTTGTAACCTAATCGCTCAGCAAGTAACTGACTAATAGTACCTTTTCCCGCACCGCTTGGGCCGTCAACAGTGACAACAGGCGCCCTTTCTGACATAAAATCCTCCACAAGAAATTCCATCTTCCTTGATATAACCGAAAAATGAGCGCGCGCATTATAAACCATGTAACTTAAGAAAGCGGCAAAAACTTCAAATATTCGGGAACTTGGTTCAGCAAAGCTTCAGGTTAACCATGGTCAACCTGAAGCATATTACTGCTTGTTGGGGTTTACGCTCATCTAGCAAGTGCATTAAATTGATTAAAATAATCAGGGAACGTTTTAGAGGTGCACTCGGGCTCATTAATGGTAATGCCACAGTCGGCAAACGCTAGCATAGAGAAACACATTGCCATACGGTGATCGTTATAGGTATCAATGGCTGCAGTGTTTAATTCTGCCGGTGGGGTTACACTGATGTAATCGTGGCCTTCATCGACAATTGCCCCCACTTTTCTCAGTTCAGTCGCCATTGCAGCTAAGCGATCGGTTTCCTTAATACGCCAATTGTAAATATTACGAATATGGGTTGTGCCGGTCGCAAATAGCGCCGTCGTTGCGATAGTCATAGCGGCATCAGGGATATGATTCATGTCTAAATCGACAGCGTTTAGCTTTGCTCCACGAGAAATAATGTAGTCATCGCCCCACTCTATTTCAGCGCCCATCTGTTCGAGCACATCAGCAAACTTTACATCGCCCTGAATCGATAACTTGCCAACACCAGTAACTTTGACTTCACCGCCTTGAATAGCGCCCGCAGCAAGAAAGTATGATGCGGACGATGCATCGCCTTCAACTAACACTTTGCCTGGCGAAACATAACGCTGACCCGCTTTGATAATAAACGAAGCGTAATTATTGTTTTGAACTTCAACGCCAAACTGCGCCATCAAAGCAAGTGTAATATCAATATAAGGTTTAGAGACTAACTCGCCCTTAATCTGAATATTCACGTCACCTTTAGCTAAGGGAGCAACCATAAGCAATGCTGTTAAAAACTGGCTAGATAAATCGCCTGCAATTTCGACGTTGCCACCGTTTAAACCCGTAGCAGCGATGCTTAAAGGTGGAAAGCCATCATTCTTTAAATAACTGACTTCGGCACCAAGTTGACGTAACGCATCGACAAGATCGCCAATAGGACGCTCTTCCATACGTGGCTCACCCGTTAATGTGAAATCACCTTGCCCTAGTGTTAACGCTGCGCACAAAGGACGCATTGCCGTTCCGGCATTACCTAAAAATAGGGTTTGCGCTTCACTCGCGTTTAATGGCCCTGCTAATCCGTCTAATTCACAAACAGTATTGTTCTGAGATAGACGGTAATTGACACCTAACTGCTTCAGAGATGCCAACATATAGCGAATATCATCTGAGTCCAGTAAATTGGTGAGTGTCGTGGTGCCTTCGGCAAGAGTTGCCAATAATAAAGCACGATTTGAAATACTTTTCGAACCAGGAATATTAATGGTACCTGATACTTGTTTGATCGGCTCTAATCGTAATTGATTCATTGCATACTTCTTATTATTGCTGCGGGGGTCAAACTCGCCCGCGGGTTAACAGTAGATGTTCATGCTAGAAGACGTAATGCGGCCACCACGACAAAATGACCGTCAACTGAGCGTTTGTTTGAACTTCGTAGTTATAAAATTACTCATTGAGCCGAAGGATTCAACACTTTTTTATTAAAATCGACCTTTAATAGACGAAATCTTCTCAAGTATCGATAAGTCATAGTTTAAGCTTGCCATTGAAGGGCTATTTTTTATGCAATAAATTGAGTGGAACTATTAATTGCCGGATCTTGATGTGATGAATATTATTACTAATCCTATTCATTTTTACATTTATTAAGTTACTCTAAGTTGATAACGACAACGGCTGAAAACTTGCCGATAACAAAAGAGGTAATCTCAGACATGTTCAACAAATTAACCGCTATGCCTGCCGATCCCATCTTAGGCTTGCTCACTAAATATCGCGAGGATACTCAGCCTCAAAAAGTCGATCTAGGCGTAGGTGTTTATAAAGATGAGTCAGGTCATACGCCTATTCTCTCTTGTGTGAAAAAGGCTGAGAAATTCCGATTAGACACCGAGTCAACAAAAGTTTACATCGGCCCTACAGGTTCTGCCGACTTTAATCGCCTTATGTCTGAACTGGCATTTGGTATAGATAACCCAGCAATTCTAGCTAACCGAGTCCGCACAGTCTCGACGCCAGGCGGTACGGGAGCGTTAAGAGTCGCTGCCGACTTTATTAAACGCTGCAACCCAAATGCTGTTTTGTGGGTCAGCGATCCGACATGGGCAAATCACACTGGATTATTTGAAGCTGCAGGTATTACCGTCAAGACCTACCCTTACTATGACTACGATGCTAAATCATTAAAGTTTGATGAAATGAAAGCTGCCTTGTCACAAGTGAGTTCAGATGATGTTGTGCTGCTACATGCATGTTGTCATAACCCAAGTGGTATGGATTTAACCCCGAAGCAATGGGATGAAATCATCGCATTAACTGCCGACAAAGGTTTTACTCCGCTTATCGATATGGCCTATCAAGGTTTTGGTGACGGCGTAGCTGAAGATGCTTATGGCGTAAGGAAGATGGCAGCATCGGTTAATAATATGATCCTATGCAGTTCATGTTCGAAAAATTTCGGGTTATATCGTGAGCGAATTGGCGCCTGCACTATCATAGGCCGCGATTCAACCCGAGCAGACATTGCTTTTTCTGTACTCTTGTATGTCGTCCGTTGTATCTACTCAATGCCTCCAGCCCACGGCGCTGCGATTGTTGAAACGATACTAGGTTCAGATGAGCTCAAACAAGAATGGCTAGATGAACTTAAAGTGATGCGTGAACGCATTAATAGCAATCGAGCAATGCTGGTTAACAAGCTAAAAGAAAAAGGCGTGCAACGTAACTTTGATTTTATCGCAGAGCAAAAAGGTATGTTCTCTTTTCTTGGGATCACCCCAGCTCAAGTAACCGAGCTGCAAGAACATTATAGTGTATACATGGTAGATTCTAGCCGGATCAGTATCGCGGGTATTGGCACAGGCAATGTTGATTACCTAGCCGAGTCGATTGCCAAAGTAATCTGCTAACCTAAGTAGTTTCTAACAAAGGCTATCCGCTGGTGTTATGCGATTACAGCAATAAAAAAGCCGACACTTTTATATGTCGGCTTTTTTTAGGCTAATTGTCTCGTCCAAGAATGTGTTTAAGCATTGTTCGCCGCAAAGGTTTTCATAAATCCGACTAAAGCTTCTACACCCGCTAACGGCATAGCATTATATAGACTCGCTCGCATACCACCCACACTACGGTGCCCTTTTAACGCCACTAAGCCGGCAGCTTGAGCCTCGGCTAAAAACTGACTATCTAGCTGAGGATTGGTCAATTGGAATGTCACATTCATACGGCTGCGATTTTCTTTTGCCACACCACTAACATAGAAATCTAGCTCATCGATGCACTCATAAAGGCGCTTAGCCTTTTCAATATTGAGTTTTTCCATCTCGGCTACTCCACCGACTTGCTCAAGCCAAGCAAACACTTCGGCCGCTAAGTACCATGCAAAAGTCGGAGGCGTGTTATACATAGAATCATTTTCAACCGCCAAACGATAATCCATGATAGAAGATTGCGGCAAACTTGGCAGAGCCAACATATCATCACGGACAATTACGATACTTAAACCTGATGGCCCAATGTTCTTCTGCGCCCCAGCATAAATCAAACCGAATTGGCTTACGTCAATTTTACGCGATAATATATTAGAAGACATATCGGCAATCACAGGCCATGGACTATTGATGTTATCAAAAATTTCGATACCATCAACCGTCTCATTTGGACAGTAATGAACATAACGATAATCTTTATCAATCTGAGTTAAGTCCGGTATAACGACTTGATTTAAGCCATTAACCTCCTTCACAAGCTCAATGCTATCCACATTGCTCTTACCTGCGAGCTTTTCAGCTTCTTCAACCGCTGCCTTAGACCAGCTACCATCAACTAAATAAAGCGCTTTGCCGTTATTACCAAGAAAATTATTCACAACAGCAGAGAATTGGCCACGACCACCACCATGCATAAACAGCACATGATAATTTGATGGGATCTCCATCAGCGCACGCAAATTCGCTTCTGCTTGCTCAGTTAACGCGATGAACTCCTTACTACGATGACTTATTTCCATTACGGAAATACCTAGGCCATTCCAGTTTAACAGTTCTTTCTGAGCCTTTTGCATTACAGCAGGTGGGAGCATGGCTGGGCCTGCACAGAAGTTGAAAATCGCGCTCACAGTATTGTCCTTCTATTATTATCAGTAAAAACATTAGGGTATTATTTATTACAATCAGTATATCCCAACTATTTGGCAGCTAACATTAAAAAATCACATAAACCAAGCCATATCAATTCACTATTTTTGAATTTTAATATCTGCTTTTGCTAACATTATGGTTAAAATACTGCTCAGGTTAGTGTTAGAGGCGAAATGTTAGTAATTATCAAGTCTTCATGCTCTCTTGCACTAAGGCTTTGTACTTAACAACAACGAATATGTTCCTAGGTTAACATCTATTGTTAGTACTTTAAGTCGCAAAAAATACTAAACAGACCGCTATAGCGGCACATTGGATTTATACATGTTTTTAAAGTCTTTCCTTTTGATCAGCTCTTTATCTATTGGGTCTTTGCTTACGCTTGTGCAAGCGTCTGCAGCAGAGTCCGAATATACTGATCTTTCAAATAGTTTCAAAAAACGTTTTAATCATGAGCTAACAAAAAACAAGCTTCCTGGCGGCGCTTTCGTAATCGTTGAAGCTGATAATGTCTTAGAGTTAGGCACCTATGGCAAAAGAAGCAAAAATAGTAGCCAAAAGATAGATGCGGACACCGTATTTAGGCTCGCCTCAGTCTCTAAAACCTTCGCCGGTACACTTGCATCCATGTTAGTCGAAGAAGGCAAGATGGATTGGCAACAGCCTATTATTAGTTATTTACCAAAATTTACTTTGGCGGATCAACAAAACGCAAAACAGATTAATTTAGGCCATATCATTGGTCATAGTACTGGCTTAATGCCCAATAGCTACGACAACTTAGTTAACGCTAATGTTAATCTCAACAAGATTGTTAGCAAGTTCGATGAGCTCACCCCGATTTGCCAGCCGGGGCTCTGCTATGGATATCAAAATGTAGCGTTTTCATTTATCAAAGAAGCCATAGAACAACAATCAACTTTCAGCTACGCAAACTTTATTCAGAAACGGATCTTTGCACCATTAAGTATGAGTACAGCCTCAGTGGGCTTCGATGCTTTTCTAAATGAAAGCAATCGAGCGGAACCCCACGTCAAAACCAAATCAGGGTTTCAACAGGTAAAAGTTAAACCAAACTATTATCAGCTAGCACCAGCAGCAGGCGTCAACGCGAGTATTACCGACCTTTCAAAATGGTTAATGGCTAACTTAGGCCAAAACCCCGAAGTACTGTCTGCAAGTTTAATAGAAGACATTACTACGCCAGGCGTTAAGACGACCAAAGAGTTACGCCGAAGAGATTGGCGTCCTTTCCTCGACAGTGCCCATTACGGTAAAGGTTGGCGAGTATATGAGTTCAACGGACGACCACTTATCTATCATGCTGGCTGGGTATCTGGTTATGTAGCAGAGATCTCCTACTCACCAGAACTCAACATAGGTATGGCAATGCTATTAAACGGCGAGTCCAGAGTCATCGCTAAGTTAAGTGCACAGTTTTGGCGAGATGCCTTTAAAAGAGCTGACAAGGTAGGTAAGTAATTTTCTACTCAGTCTTAAACGACAAACGGGAAGCATCAAATTGATTGCTGCTACGCCCAAATCGTATAACTCTCAAACACAGTTAACTTTAAGCTAGCATTGTAAAAAATCCACCTACTGAAGTAGGTGGCTTTATCTTTCTAGGCATTAGTAAAAATCCTACTGACTTACTGAATTATTGACTTAAGGGCTTTGAAACTTTGAAGCTTTGAGGTCTTCAGGTTTTGAAAAGTGTCAACGTTATTAAGGATGGGTCACTGAAAACAAAAAAGGATGCCAATGGCATCCTTTTTTATCAAATTAATACTTCATCTTGTTTGATGAATATTAATCTTCCGTTTTTGGAGTTTCAGTCACTTCAGATCCGGTATTAACAGCTTCTGCTTCTGCTGCCACTTCCGTTTCCGCAGTACCTTCATTGATGATAGGGTTACCCTCTTCATCAAGCTCAACTTCAGGAACTTGAATCTCATCGATACGTTGAAGACCAACAACTTTCTCATCTTCAGCGGTACGGATAATGGTCACACCTTGAGTGTTACGACCAATGCTTGATACGCCAGTAGCTGGAGTACGTACTAAAGTACCTTTGTTACTGATCAGCATTATCTCATCATTTTCGCCAACTTGTACTGCACCAACTACGGCGCCGTTACGTTCGCTAACCTTGATAGAAACAACACCTTTAGTACCACGGCTCTTCGCTGGGTATTCTGCTAAATCAGTACGCTTACCATAACCGTTCTCAGTCACAGTTAAGATATCGCCCTCACCCTTAGGTACAATTAGCGATACAACAGTTTGACCATCTTCTAGCTTAATACCACGAACACCAGTCGCTGTACGACCCATTGCACGAAGCGCGATAACTTCTTCGCCTGTTTCTGGATCAATTTTCACTTCACCAGTTTCAGAGCTACGAGCTTTCTCGTTAAAGCGAACCACTTTACCTTCGTTAGAGAACAGCATGATATCGTCGTTACCATCGGTAATGTCAACGCCAATCAACTGATCGCCATCTTTCAGGTTTACAGCGATAATACCGTTTGCACGTGGGTTGCTATAAGCCGTTAGAGCTGTTTTCTTAACCGTACCGTGTGATGTTGCCATGATAATGTACTTATCTTCAGCATATTCACGTACAGGTAGAATCGCAGTAATACGCTCACCCTCTGCTAACGGTAACAAGTTAACAATTGGACGGCCACGAGCAGTACGGCTAGCCAATGGCAACTGGTAAACTTTCAACCAGTACATCTTACCGAAGTCAGAGAAGCACAAAATGGTGTCATGAGTGTTAGCAACCAAAAGCTTTTCAACGAAATCTTCGTCCTTAACTTTAGTCGCTGCTTTACCCTTACCGCCACGGCGCTGAGCTTGGTAATCAGTTAGTGCTTGATACTTTGCATAACCAAGGTGTGAAAGCGTAACTACTACATCTTCTTCATTGATAAGGTCTTCAAGACTCATATCAACTTCGTTAGCGTTAATAACTGTACGACGCTCGTCACCGAAATTAGCTAGAACTTCTTCAAGCTCTTCTTTAATCACTTCCATCAAACGCTGCGGGCTACCAAGAATAAATAGTAGTGCTGCGATGATTTCTAGTAGCTCTTCGTATTCAGCAATGATCTTATCATGTTCTAAACCGGTTAGACGGTGTAGACGTAGTTCCAGAATTGCTTGAGCTTGTTGCTCTGTCAGGTAGTACTTATCGTCGCGAATACCAAATTCAGGCTCTAGCCATTCAGGACGAGCCGCATCATCGCCAGCTTTTTCAAGCATGCCTTTAACATGGCCAAGTTCCCAACCTTCTGCAACTAGCTTCACTTTCGCTTCAGCTGGAGTTGGAGATGCTTTAATAAGCGCAATAATTGGGTCGATGTTTGCTAGTGCTACCGCTAACGCTTCAAGAATATGTGCGCGTTCACGAGCTTTACGTAATTCAAATACAGTACGGCGAGTAACCACTTCACGGCGGTGAAGAATAAAGCACTCTAGCATCTCTTTTAAGTTAAATAGTTTTGGCTGACCATTGGTCAGTGCAACCATGTTGATACCAAAAGAGCACTGCATTTGTGTTTGTGCGTAAAGGTTGTTTAGAACAACTTCGCCCACTTCACCACGCTTGATCTCGATAACAATACGCATACCGTCTTTATCAGACTCGTCGCGTAGACCGCTAATACCTTCAATCTTTTTATCTTTAACAAGCTCGGCGATTTTTTCAATCAGACGCGCTTTGTTAACCTGGTATGGGATCTCGTGAACAATAATGCGCTCACGGTTGTTCTCTTCTTCAATTTCTGCACGAGCACGCATAACAGCACGGCCACGGCCAGTTTTATACGCATCGATAATGCCTTTACGGCCATTAATAATCGCAGCAGTTGGGAAGTCAGGACCAGGAATATATTCCATCAATTGTTCGATAGATAATGCTGGGTCTTCGATTAGCGCTAAACAACCACTGATAACTTCATTCAAGTTATGTGGCGGAATGTTTGTAGCCATACCAACCGCAATACCTGACGAACCATTCACAAGCAGTGTTGGAATACGCGTTGGCAGAACGGCAGGAATAAACTCAGTGCCATCGTAGTTAGGCACAAAATCTACTGTTTCTTTTTCTAAATCAGCAAGTAACTGGTGAGCAACCTTGTCCATACGGATTTCGGTATAACGCATTGCAGCTGCAGCGTCACCGTCGACAGAACCGAAGTTACCTTGACCATCGATAAGTGGGTAACGCATAGAGAAAGGCTGAGCCAAACGAACGATTGTGTCATATACAGCAGTGTCACCATGCGGGTGATATTTACCGATTACGTCACCAACGACACGGGCAGACTTTTTATAAGGCTTGTTCCAGTCGTTTTTCAATTCGCTCATGGCAAAAAGCACGCGGCGATGTACCGGTTTTAAACCGTCACGAACGTCAGGCAATGCACGGCCAACGATTACACTCATAGCGTAATCTAAGTATGAATTCTTTAATTCGTCTTCAATATTAATTGGTGTTATAGATGAAGCCAGATCAGTCATAAACTGCTCGATCCCCTGAAATTTAGCGTGCTATTCCTATTTCCTAGAATAGCTATGCTTGAAAACGTGATTTGGCATTCTAACACAGTTATTTTATGGCGCTAGACCCAAACATCGATTCATTTTAAATAACCAGATAAAGTCAATTCACTTGATTAAAATCAAGGCATAGGCGCATTTTTTCACCACATTGTTCTGCAAAATCATAACTTGTTTGTTTATTGCCACTATTCATTATAATCTGGCGCTAAATACGGTTTTGTCACTGTGAGGTAATAAAGTGCAAACACATAATAATGTTGATCCACAAGAGATCGCAAAGTTTGAGAAAATGGCCGCCACTTGGTGGGATCCTAAAGGCGAATTTAAGCCACTACACAACTTAAACCCATTGCGTCTTAACTATATAGACCAAACTGCTGGCGGAATTTTTGGTAAACAAGTGCTGGATGTTGGTTGTGGCGGCGGGATCTTGTCTGAAAGCATGGCAAGAATTGGCGCTAATGTTACCGGCCTTGATATGGGCGATGAGCCACTAGATGTTGCCAGATTGCATGCACTGGAAACTGGTGTTGAAATTGATTACATCAAAAACACAGCAGAAGCCCATAGAGATGAACACCGTGGCCAATACGATGTTGTTACCTGTATGGAAATGCTTGAACACGTGCCAGACCCAAGTTCCGTTATTCAAGCCTGCGCTGATATGGTGAAGCCTGGCGGTTATGTTTTCTTCTCAACGATTAACCGTAATATCCGTGCTTATATAGAAACCATTCTTGGTGCTGAATATGTATTAAAGATGCTACCTGTTGGTACCCACGATCATAATAAGTTTATCAGACCATCTGAGCTTATCGATTTAGCCGACAATGCAGAACTGTTCTGCAAAGATGCTGTAGGTATCACCTATAACCCAATTACCGATATCTTTAGATATACCAAGAGCCTTGAAGTGAACTACATGATCGCTACGGTTAAAAATGACTAAGGCTGAATCGCTACGTATTAAAGGCGTATTATTCGATCTTGATGGTACGCTTGCCGATACCGCGCCGGATATGATTGAGGCTCTAAACCTCAGTTTAGAAGCAAATGGGCACTCACGTGTCCCCTTTGAGCAGATCCGTGACAGTGCATCCCATGGCAGTATCGCCATGATTAAGGCCGCCCTACCACAGCTCGATGAAAAGTACATCGGCGAGCTACAGCAAGCGCTTTTCGATAACTATGAGCGAATAAATGGTGACGATTGTCGTTTATTTGCAGGCTTAGATAGGTTACTCGACACACTTAACGGACTTTGTATTCCCTATGGTGTGGTAACCAATAAACCAGCTCGCTTTTCAAGACCGCTGCTAAATCGACTCGGTCTTACGGCAAAAATGCCTGCGGTAATCAGTGGTGACACGACGCATTACTCTAAGCCTCATACGGCTCCGATGCACTTAGCCGCGCAGCAACTAAGAGTATTACCTGAACATATTCTTTATTTAGGTGATGCAGAGCGCGATCTTGTCGCTGCAAAAGCCGCGAATATGATCTCAGGCCTTGCCCTTTGGGGTTATATTGGCGTGAATGATGATGTTTCGCTTTGGCCTGCCGATCTCAGTTTTGAGACAGGCGATCATTTAGCTGACTTTTTTACTCTTGTGCAGCAAGGTTAAGTTTCTAAGCGAACACATTTTCAGCCGTGATTAATTAGGCTGCAAACTTAATACTAAAGTCGTCAAAATGATCTGCTTAGATCGCTCAACTAAGTGGCGATCCGACAGATCATTTTTATTTGTTTATTTATTAACCTTGCAAAAGGAAATCAAACCAAAACAAGCTTTAACGGTTAGCCGTTACTAACAGGCTAGATTATCCTCAAGATATCCACAACTTGTCCCCTAAATTCCCACTTGCAAAAAACCAATAACCTCACTATCTTGTAGCTATTGAATCTCAAAACACCATATATAGTGTGTGAGTGACAAAGGCAGGCACTATTTAGTCGTTTGTGTCAACAAAAAGGAACTCTCCGTTTTTCGGTTAAAACTGTTTGTTTACAAGGAAACGTACGGTGCACCTAAGCAGGTCACTTTCATAAATATAAAAACCAAGGTTTATCTTTAATGAATAGCAATATGACAGTCACAAAGCGTAGCGGCGAACGTGAGACTATCGATCTCGAGAAGATCCATCGCGTTATCGAATGGGCGGCAAAAGGACTTAACAACGTCTCTGTATCTGAAGTTGAACTGCGTTCTCATCTGCAGTTTTTCGACGGCATCGCCACTGAAGCCATCCATGAGACTATCATTAAAGCAGCTGCAGATTTAATCTCGCCTGAATCACCAGATTATCAATTTCTGTCTGCACGCTTAGCTGTTTTCCACCTTCGTAAAAAAGCTTTTGGCCAATTTGAGCCACCAAAGCTTTATGATCATGTGGTTAAATTAGTAGAACTTGGTAAATATGATCAGCATATTTTAGAAGACTACACTCAAGAAGAGATCGATATCCTCGATAGCTATATCGACCACTGGCGTGATATGAACTTCTCTTATGCTGCAGTTAAGCAACTTGAAGGCAAATACCTGGTTCAAAACCGTGTCACCCACGAGATCTACGAAAGTGCTCAGTTCCTGTATATCTTGGTTGCTGCTTGCCTATTTGCTAAGTATCCAAAAGACACGCGTCTTCAATACGTTAAAGATTTCTATGACGCGACTTCTACTTTTAAGATCTCGCTACCAACACCTATCATGGCAGGTGTACGTACGCCTACCCGTCAGTTTAGTTCTTGTGTATTGATTGAGTGTGGTGACAGCCTAGATTCAATTAACGCGACTTCATCGTCAATCGTGAAGTATGTTTCACAGCGTGCAGGTATTGGTGTCAATGCTGGCCGTATCCGTGCCCTAGGTAGCCCTATTCGCGGCGGTGAAGCATTCCACACAGGTTGTTTACCATTTTATAAGTATTTCCAAACCGCGGTTAAGTCTTGCTCTCAAGGCGGCGTTCGTGGTGGTGCAGCTACCCTATTCTACCCAATGTGGCATCTAGAAGTTGAGTCACTATTGGTACTGAAGAACAACCGTGGTGTTGATGATAACCGTATTCGTCACTTAGATTACGGCGTTCAAATTAACAAGGTTATGTATCAGCGCCTAATTCAAGGCGGCATGATTAGTTTGTTCAGCCCATCTGACGTACCAGGTATGTACGATGCATTCTTCGAAGATCAAGAAGAGTTCGAGCGTCTATATCTTAAGTATGAAGCTGACCCTAGTATTCGTAAGAAGCAGATAAAAGCCGTTGAGCTGTTCTCATTAATGATGCAAGAGCGCGCCTCAACCGGCCGCATCTACATTCAAAACGTTGATCACTGTAATACCCACAGTCCATTTGACTCTAAGGTTGCACCGGTGCGTCAGTCTAACTTGTGTCTTGAAATTGCATTGCCAACTAAGCCATTAAATAACATTAACGATCCAGATGGTGAAATTGCACTTTGTACTCTGTCGGCATTGAACCTTGGTGCAATTAAGAAGTTAGAAGAGCTTGAGCCACTGGCCGATCTCGCAGTACGTGCACTTGATAACTTACTTGATTATCAAGATTACCCAATCATCTCTGCTAAGAAAGCATCGATGAACCGCCGTACACTAGGTATAGGCGTAATTAACTTTGCTAACTACTTAGCAAAAGAAGGCGTACGTTACTCTGACGGTTCAGCGAACGGTATTACTCACAAGACGTTTGAAGCAATTCAATTCTACCTATTAAAAGCATCGATGAAGCTTGCTCAGGAGCAAGGCGCCTGCCCTGCGTTCCACGAGACGACTTATGCTAAAGGTATATTGCCAATTGATACCTATAAGCGTGACTTAGACAAGATTTGTGATGAACCACTACACCTTGACTGGGACACTTTACGTGAAGAGATCAAAACTCACGGTTTACGCAACTCAACGCTTTCAGCGTTAATGCCATCAGAGACCTCGTCACAGATCTCTAACGCGACTAACGGTATTGAACCACCACGTGGTTTGATCAGTGTTAAAGCCAGTAAAGATGGTCAGCTAAAGCAAGTGGTACCTGATTTTGAAAAGTACCAATATAGCTATGAGTTACTATGGCAAATGCCTAATAACGATGGTTACTTACAGTTAGTCGGTTTAATGCAGAAATTCGTCGACCAGTCGATTTCAGCTAACACCAACTACGACCCTAGCCGTTTTGAGGGTGGTCGAGTACCTATGAAGGTACTATTGAAAGACTTATTAACCGCTTACAAATATGGTGTGAAGACACTTTACTATCACAATACTCGTGATGGAGCTTCAGATAGTCTTGACGATATCACTGCCATTGAGAAAGAAGATGACAGTTGCGCTGGCGGCGCATGTAAGATCTAACCAAGATTTTAATCATTAGTATTAAACGTTAATTTAAGGGGGCCTAGCCCCCATTATCGGAAGATAGAAAAATGGCCTATTCAACATTTTGTCAAACTCCAAACAACGCACTGCTAGAACCTATGTTTCTTGGTCAGTCAGTTAACGTAGCGCGTTATGATCAACAAAAATATGAAGTATTCGAAAAGCTGATCGAAAAGCAGCTTTCATTCTTCTGGCGTCCTGAAGAAGTAGACGTTAGCCGAGATAAAATCGATTACGCAGCGCTACCTGAGCATGAAAAGCACATCTTCATCTCAAACCTTAAATATCAAACGCTACTTGATTCAATTCAAGGCCGTTCACCGAATGTTGCTTTCTTGCCACTGGTATCATTACCAGAGCTAGAAACATGGATTGAAACTTGGTCTTTCTCTGAGACCATTCACTCGCGCTCATACACGCATATTATTCGTAATATCGTAAACGATCCTTCAATCGTGTTCGACGATATCGTCGAAAATGAAGAGATCTTAAAGCGTGCTAGCGATATTGCTAACTATTACGATCACTTAATCAAGCTCAGCCAGGCCTATCACCTGCTCGGTGAAGGTAGCCACGAGATCGACGGCGAAATCATTGAAGTCACAACACGTGAAATCAAAAAAGCCCTTTATCTATGTATGGTGTCGGTTAACGTACTTGAAGCTATCCGCTTCTACGTGAGTTTTGCATGTTCTTTTGCCTTTGCAGAACGTAAAGTCATGGAAGGTAACGCTAAAATTATCCGCCTTATTGCTCGTGACGAAGCACTGCATCTAAACAGCACTCAGCATATCTTGAAGATCATGCACGCTGGTAAAGATGATCCAGAAATGGCTGAAATCGCTAAAGAGTGTGAGCAGACGGCAATCGATATTTTTATCAAAGCTGCTGAGCAGGAAAAAGAGTGGGCAAAATACCTATTCAAAGACGGATCTATGATTGGTCTTAACGAACATATTCTTTGTCAGTATGTTGAATACATCACTAACGAACGTATGAAAGCGGTAAACTTTGCTTCTCCTTATGAAGAGAAGAGTAACCCACTACCTTGGATGAAGAACTGGTTAGAAAGTGATTCAGTACAGGTAGCGCCACAAGAAGTAGAAGTGTCTTCTTATCTTGTTGGTCAAATCGATTCCTCAATCGATGACGACGAGTTCTCTGACTTTGACCTTTAAGCCTGTCAACTTTAGTCAAGCTAGCTTTAAGAAGGCTCCGATTGTGAGCCTTCAAGGCATGCCGGTGTTGCTGTTTAACCAGCAACACCAGACTTTGCTTGAAGCGCTTGAACAAAAGAAGGTTAAGGTATTCTCAGAGTGTCGTAGCGGCTACTGTGGCCAATGCAAAACTAAGGTTAAGCGTGGTACGGTCAGTTATATTCGCGAACCGCTGGTTACGCTCGAAGATGATGAATGCCTGCCCTGCTGCTGCGTACCCGATGGTGATATCGATTTGGCCCTTTCTGCCGAAGGTGCAGAGGTTGTTGGACGAACTGCCAATCTAAAAGCTGATATGTCACCAGCTATTAACAGCGAAGTGATTTCTTCTGCCAATTCGCCTGTACAAGGCTAACCCCAAACATATCACACCTTGGTAAGCCCATAGAACAGTAGACACTTCATAGAGTTATAATAACTTACACTTAATATTGCGGACACTCTGTTTTTAGGGCAGAAGCTCTTTAATTTCTCTAAGTTCATCGGGGGTTAATAAAATTGCACCAGTGGACGTTGAGACCAAGCGTTCAGTGCCCTCCTTACCATTAAATTCCAGTTCTTCCTCAGCATATTCGATCACATCATATAGCTTTTGAAATATAGCTTTTGCAATATAGCTTTATGATTCAAACACTGACACCCAATGTAAATGACAAGATCAACTTGCCCCTTGTTCAAAGTAGAAATACACCACTTAAGTAAAAGCCCACTAATGCGTAATGGGCTTTATAGTATCAAGACAAACTTGGCGAGGTCAGCATCTTGCATTCGTTACGGTTCAAATCGAAGCTTCCCTATTGTTATAGGCAATGCAGAGTTACTTAGCTAATTTAACCGAGTCCACATCAATCGTGGTGTAAGACCAACCGCTATCGACTTCACCCTGAATCACTATTTTGGTTTCTGGTGTCGCCTCTACGCCATTCCAATCGCGATCGTCAATCTCAATAACAATTTCACCGGTGTCATCTTTAAATTGGTATTCTTCGTCACCTAAGCCCGCAACAATATAACCCATTAGCAGCACTTGTGTGTCATCTTTCGCTTCTAAAGCAACAGCTACAGTCTGAACCTTTACGTTACTCGGCCCAATGAAGCCACCTTTTTTATCTACACCTTGCGCAGCTAATACACCTGATGAAGCTAAGAGCAAGCCACCTACTAATACACACTTTTTCATGTCAACATTTCCTTTGTAAGCGATTGAATAAAAACAACTTAAAAATATATCTATCAGTTAGAGATAGCATCACCTAGCGTATTTAATTAACCATAAAAGGCGATTTAAACGGCTATCTTGCTAAGGTTATCATTAGTAATCAATACTATAGTACATACTAAACCAATAGCTGAATTAATTTACACAGTTTAATAAGGTGAGCGTGAAGGAAGTGTGAATTCAAGCTTTAACATTAAAAGCAATTCGCTGTTATATATAAATTTATGAGTCCGTTAAGTTTGCTATCTAACAGCAATAAAAAACCTGCTAAAACTTTAAGGCATTAGCAGGTTTGTTGTTATGCTCTTTCAAGCTATTGAGAGCCTAAAGTGCGATAGCAAGCTCTGCGCCTTGTCTGATAGCGCGTTTGGCATCAAGCTCTGCAGCCACATCTACACCACCGATAAGATGCACAGGAATTCCTGTAGACTTCATCTCATCAACAAGCTCAGTATTAGATACTTGGCCTGCACATAAAATGACATTATCGACATCTAAAACTTCAGATTTACCATCAATGTTAATGTGTAAGCCTTGTTCGTCAAACTTCTCATAACTTACACCTGTCTTCATCATTACTTGGTGCTGTTTTAGCACTGAACGATGGATCCAACCTGTGGTTTTACCTAAGCCCTTACCCATCTTGGTGGTTTTACGCTGTAGCAGGTAAACTTCTCTGTGCTTATCTTCAGGCACTGGCGCAGTTAATCCGCCACGTTCTTTATAGTCTTTGTCTATTCCCCACTGTTTTAACCAGCGGTTTAGATCCAGTGTTGAAGACTTTGATTCACACAGGAAGTGAGCCATATCAAAACCAATACCGCCCGCGCCGATCAACGCAACCTTCTGACCTATTTCAGCTGTGCCATTAAGCACTTGCTGATAATCGACCACCTTGGGGCTATCAAAACCTGGTAAGTCGATGGGTCTAGGCTTAACGCCGCTAGACATAACGATTTCATCGAACTTCTCATCACGTACCACACTGGCATCGAGGCGAGTGTTTAAACGCAAATCGACTTTATGCAGTTTTATCTGGTTAAGGAAGTATCGAATAGTTTCGTTAAACTCTTCTTTACCTGGGATCTTACGAGCCAGATTAAACTGACCACCCACTTCAGCTTTAGCCTCAAATAACACCACTTCATGGCCACGACTCGCCGCATAAATAGAAAATGCCATGCCAGCAGGACCTGCGCCCATAACAGCAATACGTTTCTTGTTTTGTACAGGAGTGAAATTGAGCTCAGTTTCATAACAAGCACGCGGATTAACTAAACAAGTGGCACGTTTAAGCGCAAAGCTGTGGTCCAAACACGCTTGATTACAACCGATGCAAGTATTGATAAGTTCTGGAGTATTGGCTGCAGCTTTATTAACGAAATCTGCATCAGCCAAAAATGGCCGTGCCATCGACACCATGTCAGCCTGACCCGATGAGATAATATGCTCGGCAATCTCTGGGGTGTTAATGCGGTTAGTGGCAATAAGCGGAATAGACATCTCTTTCATTAAACGCTCGGTGACCCAGGCAAAGGCACCTCGCGGTACGCTAGTGGCGATAGTCGGGACACGTGCCTCATGCCAACCAATACCGGTATTGATTATCGTCACACCGGCTTGCTCTAACCATTTAGCCAGTTGCACCACCTCTTCCCAAGTCGAACCATTATCGACAAGATCCAACATAGACAACCTAAATATAATGATAAAGTCTGAACCCACTTTGGCGCGAATTTGTTTTACAATTTCAATTGGGAACTGAGCACGATTTTCAAATGCCCCACCCCATTTATCATCACGTTTATTCGTACGAGAACTGATAAACTGATTAATCAAGTAACCTTCACTTCCCATCACTTCGACACCGTCATAGCCCGCCTTTTGGGCTAATGCCGCGCTGGTGGCATAATCTTTAATGGTGCCATTAACCTGCCTTGCTGACATTGCAGATGGAGTGAAAGGAGTAATAGGCGATTTAATCTTACTCGGCGCACTAGAAAAAGGATGGTAGCCGTAACGGCCAGCATGCAAGAGTTGCATACAGATCTTACCGCCAGCTTCGTGCACTGCTTGTGTTACTTTGGTATGTTTCTTAACTTGCCAAGGAAAGCTGAGTTGGCAGGCATTTGGTGCCAGTCTACCTCTCAGGTTCGGCGAGATCCCGCCGGTTACGATTAAGCCTACACCACCTAATGCACGTTCTTTGTAAAACGCTGCCAGTTTCTCAAAGCCGCCCTTTTCTTCTTCCAAACCAGTATGCATTGAGCCCATCAATACTCGGTTTTTTAACTGGGTAAAACCCAGATCTAAGGGTTCTAATAAATGCGGAAACGACATTCAAACATCCTTTTTAAACAAGTGATTTAATCCAGCATACCCTGAGTAAACCATAACCTCAATAAGTGTATGAATAGATTCCTTTACAATTGAGTTTTCCTTTCCGGCTGAATTTCAGTTAGCATTATGCCAACTCAGTGATAAAGGAGTGGCTGATGTCCACTAAACCCTCTATTTTTAAAAGGATATTCCTCCTTATTTGGAATACCGTCAATGGATTAAGAAAGCTGTTTCTTAACCTCATTTTCTTTGGTGTAATTGCCCTTATCATCGTCAGTCTAAGTACAGATGATAGTGTCGAAGTTAAAAATGGCACTGCTCTTGTGCTTAATTTATCTGGCACCATTGTTGATCAAAAGCGTCAAGTCGATCCTATTGAAGCTGCGATGAAAAGTGGCAAAGAAGCCGACGGCAGCGGTGAGATTTTACTTGCTGATGTGCTATTCGTCATTAATAACGCGGCCTCAGATGAGCGTATTAGTCAGCTGGTATTGGACTTAGGCATGTTGCGCGGCACCGGCATAAGTAAGCTGCAATCAATCGGTAACGCCTTAGAATCATTCAAGGCGACAGGCAAAACGGTTGTCGCCAATGGTAACTGGTATGGTCAGAATCAATACTTCCTTGCAAGCTTTGCCGATAAAGTCTATCTAAACCCTCAAGGTAGTGTCGAAATAGAGGGCTTAGGGCGCTATCGCCTCTATTTTAAGTCTGCATTAGAGAAGCTTAAAATCAATGCTCACGTATTTAGAGTCGGTACTTTCAAGTCAGCAGTCGAACCTTTTATTCGTGACAACATGTCTGATGAAGCTAAAGAAGCAAACCTCGTCCTCTTAAACGATCTATGGCAAAGTTATGCCGATACGGTTGCAAATAACCGTGGCATAGATAACCAAGATTTATCACTTAGCGCAGAAGAATACCTCGCCCAGCTTGATAAGGCGGAGGGGAATTCAGCTAACATGGCGCTTAATATGAAGTGGGTCGATGGTCTTAAGTCTGCTGAAGAGTTTAGGCTTTCAATGGTCGATGCCGTCGGCAAGTCTAGCGATGGTAACAGCTTTAATCATATCGATTTTTATGATTATCTCTCTGTGACTCAAACTTATCCTTCATTATCTTTAAATGATCAAGTTGGTATCATTGTCGCCAAAGGTAATATCTTAAATGGTTCACAACCTGCCGGACAAATCGGTGGTGACAGTACATCTGAGCTACTGCGAAAAGCCCGTTTCGATGACTCAGTAAAAGCGGTTGTACTCAGAGTCGACAGCCCTGGTGGTAGTGCCTTTGCGTCAGAACAAATCAGACAAGAAGTCCTTGCGTTAAAGGCGGCTAATAAGCCTGTGGTTGTTAGCATGGGCAGTTACGCCGCATCAGGAGGATACTGGATCTCCGCAAGTGCTGACTATATTTATGCAACGCCAACTACACTAACTGGCTCAATCGGTATCTTCGGGATGATCACGACCTTTGAAGACTCGTTAGCCAGCATTGGAGTTCACACCGATGGAGTTGGCACTTCTGATTGGACGGGCTTCTCTGTTACTAAAGGCCTAACCCCTGAAATCCAGGCTGTTATTCAGCGCCATATTGAACGTGGATACTACGATTTTATCTCATTAGTCGCTAAAGAGCGTGATATGAGCTTAGATCAGGTTGATAGCATTGCTCAAGGCCGAGTATGGACCGGACGTAAGGCATTAGAACTTGGCCTAGTCGATGGTTTAGGTGAGTTACAAGACGCAGTAAGCAAGGCCGCAGAAATGGCTTCACTCGATACCTTTGATACCGAGGTGATTGAAAGAGAGCTCTCTCCGCAAGAGCAGTTTATTCAGGAGATGTTTGCTACCGCTTCGAGTCATCTACCTCAGAGTGCGCGTCAATCTTCTCTTATTGAAACCCTTCTTAGTCAATGGTCTGGTGTCATTGAAGAGTTCCAAGCATTCGATGATCCAAATGGTGTTTATCTCTATTGCGATACCTGTAATTTCTAATCATTCGCAATAATTGACATTACATGTATTCAAAGCCCGGTTTTCACCGGGCTTTTTAATCTTTATACGTTGCCCTCCTCGGCGACTTCACTAATTTGACTACGAGTCCTGCAACTTATGTAGCTTTGGGTATATAATCCCTGCATCGTCATTTATCCAAAACTAAAAAACAAAATCAAATGCCAAAACGTTCTATCTATGTAGCCTACACTGGCGGCACAATCGGTATGCAAAAAACCGATCATGGCTTCGCTCCTGTTGCCGATTTCCTAACTGGCTGCGTCAAGGCAATGCCCGAGTTTTATCATGACGAAATGCCTGACTTTGTCATTCATGAATATTCGCCACTTATCGACTCTGCGAATATGAAACCGACTGACTGGCAGATGATTGCCGATGATATTAAAGCAAAATACGATCAGTATGATGGTTTCGTTATTCTCCATGGCACCGACACCATGGCCTTTACCGCATCAGCTCTCTCTTTTATGCTACAAGGCTTACAAAAGCCGGTCATTGTAACGGGTTCGCAAATCCCTCTTGCTCAATTGCGTTCTGATGGCCAAACGAATTTACTCAACGCGTTATATATTGCTGCCAACTATCCGGTCGCCGAAGTTTGCCTGTTCTTTAACAACAAACTCTTTAGAGGTAACCGCACTACCAAAGTTCATGCCGATGGCTTCAATGCATTTGCATCACCTAACTTCCCGCTGCTATTGGAAGCAGGAATTAAAATTCGCTGGCATGCTGGGCAACGCGCTAAATTTGATCCAAAAATTCAACTTAAAGTCGCAAAAATAAGCCCACAACCAATAGGCGTAGTTACTCTTTATCCGGGTATAAACACCGAAATTTTTGCCAATATACTTCAGCAACCTGTGAAAGCGCTAATCTTGCTGACTTTTGGTGTCGGTAATGCGCCACAAACACCAGAGTTACTTAAAACCTTAAAAGATGCACAGAAGCGTGGAATCGTCATAGTTAACCTTACCCAGTGCTTACAGGGACGCGTTAACATGGACGGCTATGCAACAGGTAACGCATTGGCAGAAGCTGGAGTTACCAGCGGCTACGATATGACGACAGAAGCAGCACTGACTAAACTGCACTATTTATTGTCTACCGACATGACTCCAGATGAAATCCGTGCTGAAATGAAAGTGTCTATCGCTGGTGAATTAACCGCCGACTAATACCAAACAGTATAAACATTTAGTCACTCAGCGAGAGTTTAGCGGTTTTGAGGCAAGGCAACGAGTAAAGGGCATAGTTGTTCTACGTTCAAGCTCGTTAACACAGCATCAGAATCGCTAAGACTCGCCATTCTGGAGCGTTTTTGGCTGCCTACTTCTGCGTTGATTAGCTTTGTAAGGGAATAACCATTATTGCAGCTATTCGCCTTGAATTAGTTTGCCAAAAATCGCTCTGAGTAGATCAAATTCTTATACTGATTGGTATAATACCAATCGGTAATAAGAAAATAACGTTTGAATTGGTCTGGATAAAAGAAAAGCCCAAGTATTAAGCTTGGGCTTTTTATTGAACTTGTCCCGTGAAGTTGACACTCTGCAGACTCATCTAGATCACGACGTTGTGACTATTGCTAACTAGAGCTCCTGCTCTTTAAACTCGGCTATCGCCTCACCTTTGAATTGCTTCTTAAGTTCAGACTTAGATAGCTCGTTGACCTGCCCTGCACTATTGATCGTGAAATGGTCGGTCTGATTGAGTCTTCTCGCTTGATAGAGCATTACCACTTGCTGAGTCGAAGAACGCTGCTCTGCAGTCAATACGCTACCATCTTCCCACTTACCCAGTTCTACAGCACTTAAAAGACGCTGGTAAACTTCGCTAGGCATATCGTCGATAACTTTATTTATATCGGTCATACTTTCTTCCGTTTATGCAAAACGATCTGTATTCGAGTAATTAAGTAGCCAACAAAGCCCAGTGAAAACGCACCTATCGCAATATACGATCTTGCACCTTCAGCAGGCTCTCCGCCCCAAAACCAAGTCACTACGCCACCAATAAACAGCGTTAACGCTAAAAAGCTCTGATTCATTAACTGATTAGAACGCTTGATGTGGCTAATCACTTTTAGGCTTTCATTGTCTGCAGAAATACTTGCCTTACAATGATTACACTCTTTAGCCATACTTGAGATGCGTTTATTACAGCTAGGACAATTAACTAATGCCATTGGCTACCTCTTAGTTTACGTCTTAAGTCGACCGCTAGAGTCTTACTTAAGTTTATCAACGACCGCATTCATTGCAATCAATGATGCTTCGCCAAGATAAATACAGCGCTCAGGCGACCAACCAGCCATTAGATCTGGCATATTGGCATTGTCTTTAAATGGCATTTCAAGGGTATTTGAAAGGCAACCAAATGTGTGAGCAACCCAGTTAGATGCAACCGTTAAGTTAGCTTGGCCAGGTTCGTCTTTATCGTAACCAAACTCATTTTGGAAATCAGGACTTGCCATCAGTAATGCATCAACGAATGCTTGCTGGCGTGCCGCGTCTTTTTCAGTGAACGCAGGTACTCCCTCACAACCCGCAAGGAAGACATAGGGTAGACCTTCATCACCGTGCACATCATAGAAAAGGTCCACGCCAGTCTCTTTCATCTTGTTAACCACGTACAAAACTTCTGGGCTCTTCTCTAAAGAAGGCGTTTTCCATTCGCGATTAAGGTTGGTACCAACAGCGTTAGTACGCAGATGGCCACGAGCACTGCCGTCTGGGTTCATGTTCGGAACGATATAGAAGTTAGCTTTATCTAATAGCGCTTTAGCCGTTGGGCAATCACCATCAAGCAGGTTGTTCATTAAGCCTTCAACTAACCACTCAGCCATCGTCTCGCCTGGGTGCTGACGTGCAGTGATCCAGATATTGGCTTTGTCTTCATCACCGTCGCCAATTTTAATCAGGGTCATATCACGACCATCTAGAGTTAAACCTAAGTGCTCAAGTCGCACTAGAGGATGAACTTGAACCGCAGATAATAGGTCTTGGTGACGCTCGTAGCTATAAGGCGCAAAATAAGCAATTTGAATCGCGTCGCAATCCAAGTCGACTTCAATAGATAACTTACCGTCCTTGTATTGAGTCGGCAGTCTAAACCAATTTTGTCTATCGTAGGTTGCTACCGCTTGGTAATCTTCCCAACCTTTAGTGTAAGAAGCTTTATCTGCATTAACGATATTCAGTGTGTACTGGTTACCCACCACACCTTCGAGTTTAAAGTTAAACCACTGAAAAAATTCACCACCTTCATCAGGGCGGATTGCTAACTGGACGTCATCTTTATTATCTAGATTGATAACTTCAATATTTCCACTATCAAAATTCGCGGTAATACGCATAACACTTCCTTTTACTTTTGCTAATACGGCATGACTGTTACTGTTTGACGTTGCAAACAAGCCAACTCTCGTTCTTTGCGCTATAGAATAAACCAAAATGTGATAAGGAGCAGCCAAAACCCACTAAAAACCGTCAAATATCACTACATAAGCTAACTTCTGTCAACGTTAAACACTAAGACAGAGCTTTACCAGCCTTCGGAAATTCCATACAATCGCAGCAATTCGTAAAACAAGAGGGAAGCAATTCCCCTTGCAGTACTGCATTCGTTAAGGAACGGAGAAACTAATGACCCAAGCTAGACATTGTGAACTACTTATTCTGGGCTCAGGCCCAGCAGGCTACACTGCAGCAGTTTACGCTGCGCGCGCAAACTTAAAGCCTGTACTGATCACAGGAATACAGCAAGGTGGTCAGCTAACAACGACTACAGAAGTTGAAAACTGGCCTGGCGATGCTGAAGACCTAACCGGTCCAGCATTGATGGAGCGTATGCAGAAGCACGCTGAAAAGTTCGAAACTGAGATTATTTTCGATCACATCAACGAAGTGAACCTTAATGTGCGCCCTTTCCAGCTTAAAGGCGACAATGGTGAGTTCACTTGTGACTCACTAATTATCTCTACTGGTGCTTCAGCTATGTATCTTGGCCTTGAGTCAGAAGAAGCATTTAAAGGCCGCGGCGTATCGGCATGCGCAACCTGTGACGGTTTCTTCTATCGTAACCAGAAAGTTGCGGTGATCGGTGGTGGTAACACTGCAGTCGAAGAAGCACTTTACCTAAGCAATATCGCATCTGAAGTTCACCTTATTCACCGTCGTGATTCATTCCGCAGTGAAAAAATTCTAACTAAGCGCCTTATGGATAAAGTAGAGAACGGTAATATCGTACTTCACTTAGATAACACGCTTGATGAAGTTGTAGGCGACCAAATGGGCGTAACAGGTCTTAAGATGAAGAGCACCAAAGACGGTGCGATTAAAGATCTAGAAGTTGCAGGTGTATTCGTAGCTATTGGCCACAAACCAAACACTTCAATGTTTGAAGGCCAACTTGAAATGAACAATGGCTACATCAAAGTAGAAAGTGGTCTAAACGGCAATGCGACTCAAACTAGCATTAAAGGCGTATTCGCCGCTGGTGACGTAATGGATCAACATTACCGTCAAGCAATTACTTCTGCAGGTACTGGCTGTATGGCTGCGTTAGATGCAGAGCGCTTCTTAGACGCACAGTAATACTGTTTATTCGATACAAAAAGCCAACTGTTTCAGTTGGTTTTTTTTGGCTGCAATATAGCAAGCGCTGCGATTTGTCACGCAATCCACTTCGAATACGTATCATTATAAAGAATTTGCCGCTCTACGAGAGTTGCCCGGTTCTCTACAGGGTGATATCAATACTAAAGCTACACAATATCGACTACACAATATCGACTACACAATATCTGCTACAGCACATTAAATTATAGCTATAAAAAAAGGGAGCCTTAAAGGCTCCCTTTTCGAAAGATTCTAAACTAATTACTTAGCTAAAGCGTCTTTTGCTTTTTCAACTAAAGTTGCAAATACAACTTTATCGAAAACAGCGATGTCAGCCAGGATCTTACGGTCGATTTCGATTGATGCTTTTTTCAAACCATTAATGAAACGGCTGTAAGACAGACCATTTTGACGAGATGCCGCATTGATACGTGCAATCCATAGTTGACGGAATTGACGTTTCTTCTGACGACGGTCACGGTAAGCATATTGACCAGCTTTAGTTACTGCTTGAACAGCAACACGGTAAGTACGGCTACGAGCGCCATAATAACCTTTAGCTAATTTAAGTACTTTCTTGTGACGAGCACGAGCGGTTACACCACGCTTAACTCTAGGCATTGTTCATTGCTCCTTTAATTAAGCGTATGGTAGTTGACGTGCGATTGCTGGCACATCAGACTTAGCTACTTGACATTTTGCACGTAAGTGACGTTTACGCTTAGTGCTCTTCTTGGTCAAAATATGACGTAAATGGGCTTGCTTGCGCTTAAAACCGTTAGCGGTTTTCTTAAAACGCTTTTGTACACCCTTGTCTGTTTTCATTTTAGGCATTGCTAAAACTCCGCATTGGGACAATTAATAAAACGCAAGGCGAACAGGAAACCTCAAGAGGCCCCTGTTACTTTTATGGTTGCCTTACTATTTCTTTTTCGGCGCGAGAACCATAACAGCTTGGCGACCTTCCATTTTCGGGAAAGACTCCACTACTGCTATAACTTCCAAATCAGCTTTGATACGGTTCAAAAGATCCATACCTAAACTTTGGTGAGCCATCTCACGACCACGGAAACGCAGCGTTACTTTCGCTTTGTCGCCGTCTTCTAGAAAACGAGTCAGGTTGCGTAGTTTTACCTGGTAGTCGTTTTCGTCTGTACCGGGACGGAATTTAATTTCCTTCACCTGTACAATTTTCTGCTTCTTCTTTTGTTCTTTTTGAGCTTTTGCTTTGTCAAAAAGGAACTTACCGTAGTCCATAACACGACAAACTGGCGGCTCAGCATTAGGGCTAATTTCTACTAAATCTACACCTGCTTCATCAGCAACTTCTTGTGCTTCTTTAATAGTTAAGATGCCTAACTGCTCACCATCTAAACCGTTTAGACGGACTTCAGATACACCAACGATGAGCTCGTTGATTCTGTTCGGGGCCGCCTGGCGCCCTGCTGTTTTTTTGATCTTTATGACCTAATCCTCCAACAAATTGAGACTACGGAGCGAAATCTGGTTCTTGAGCTTAGTAGCAAATTCTTCGATTTGCATCTTACCTAAGTCAACGCCTTCACGGGTACGCACCGCTACTTCCTTATTTTCCATCTCTTGATCACCTACGACCAACAGATAAGGCACACGCCTTAAGGTATGTTCGCGTATTTTAAAGCCTATCTTCTCATTCCTCAAGTCTTTAGTTGCACGAATTCCATGTTCTTTGAATATATTGACTACATTATCGACATAATCCGACTGTTTGTCGGTAATATTCATTACAACAACTTGAACTGGTGACAACCAAGCAGGGAATTTACCTGCGTACTCTTCAATAAGAATACCCAAGAAACGCTCTAACGAACCTAAAATCGCTCGGTGGATCATAACAGGTGTTTGACGACTGTTATCTTCAGCAACATAAGTTGCACCTAAACGACCAGGTAACGCATAATCGAGCTGCACTGTACCACATTGCCACGCTCTGTCTAGACAATCGTGCAATGTAAATTCAATCTTAGGACCATAAAACGCGCCCTCGCCCGGTAAAATTTCAAATTCGATACCGTTAGCCGTCAATGCTTGCTTAAGTGCTTCTTCTGCACGATCCCACATATCGTCATCACCGATACGCTTTTCTGGGCGTGTCGACAACTTAACAACAATGCTATTAAAGCCAAATGTTTCGTATGTATCGTAAACCATCTTGATACATGCGCTCACTTCTTGCTGCACTTGCTCTTCAGTACAGAAGATATGTGCATCATCTTGAGTGAAACCACGTACACGCATTAGGCCATGTAATGAACCTGATGGCTCGTTACGGTGACAACAACCAAACTCTGCCATACGTAATGGCAAATCACGGTATGACTTAAGACCTTGGTTAAAGATCTGCACGTGACCTGGGCAGTTCATCGGCTTAACCGCGTATTCACGATTTTCTGAGCTTGTTGTGAACATCGCTTCTGAGTACTTGTCCCAGTGACCACTACGTTCCCAAAGTACACGGTCCATCATTAATGGGCCTTTTACTTCTTGGTAAGTATATTGACCTAGCTTTTGACGAATAAACTTCTCAAGCTCTAGGAATAAGCTCCAACCATCGTTATGCCAGAACACCATACCAGGTGCTTCTTCTTGCATATGGTACAGATCTAACTGCTTACCAATTTTACGGTGATCACGCTTAGCCGCTTCTTCAAGACGGTTAAGGTGAACTTTAAGGGCTTTCTTATCAGCCCAAGCTGTACCGTATACACGTTGCAACATCTTGTTGTCTGAGTTACCGCGCCAATATGCACCAGCAACACTCATCAACTTAAAGTTCTGACAGAACTTCATGTTTGGTACGTGTGGACCACGACACATGTCGATGTATTCTTCATGGTGATAAAGAGCAGGCGTTGAGTCTTTTGGAATATTCTCATCCAAAATCGCCATTTTATAAACTTCACCACGTGATTCAAACGTATCACGCGCTTCTTGCCAGCTAACAACACGCTTATCGACAGCGTAATTAGTTTTAGCAAGTTCAGCCATGCGCTTTTCTAGCGCATCGATATCTTCCTGAGTCAACTTATGGTCTAAGTCGATGTCATAGTAGAAACCATTATCGATAACTGGACCGATAGCCATTTTGGTTTCAGGGAACAGTTGCTTGATCGCATGACCTAGCAAGTGAGCACAAGAGTGACGAAGAATTTCAACACCCTCTTCATCTTTAGCGGTGATGATTGAAAGATCTGAATCAGTTTCAATCAAATCACATGCGTCTTTTAGTTCACCGTTCACGCGACCAGCGATACACGCTTTAGCAAGACCAGGACCAATGTCAGCAGCAACATCTAAAGTAGAAACAGAGTGAGCAAACTCGCGTTTGCTTCCGTCAGGAAGTGTAATAACAGGCATGATATTTCCTTTTCCAGTGGTGACCCCCACGTAGGGCCACTTGGTTTTAAAATTAAGTGTGGTTTACGCCACTGGGACTAGACCTTACTGTAGTCTGATGTATCCAGCGCGCAAGCCGTCAATTCTAAGTGATACGGGCTGTGCGATGCAAGTTTTCCATCATATTAGTTTTTCTTATTAATCACTCAAATTAAATAGAGGCGAATGTAATAAAAATAGTCACTTAGCGTCACAGTTTGTTCACGTTATCTCACTATTATCACCGCATCTAAATAAGGAGATCGTAATGATTAATACATTGATGTTTGCCGCAGCACTTTTTCAAGTTGATATAAACCAAGTGAAACCTGTAACGCAAGTTGATATAGATAAAACAGTGATCGCCACTCAGATTGAAACTGAACTTAATCACGCTTTGGCACAGATGACACTTTCTTTGTTACAAGAAAGCACGACTCTAAAAGAAGTAGAAACCAATGCAGAACTGGTTGAATTTAATCCCCTTCGAGGCAGCAAGTTAACCCGTAACGAGTCATCTATAACTTTAGTTATTCGATACCAGCATCTTCTATTCAACAGCACCTATAGCTATGATGTCGTTACAAAGGCTAATAGCAACTCAATCTTGTAACTTAGCCATATCTTTAATCTATGAAGAATACGGGCATAGTTATGACAACTTGGGCATTGGTGACTGGCGCTGCAAAACGTATCGGACACGCGATAGCGGTTCAATTACATGATGATGGTTACAATATAGTGATCCACTATGGGCAATCGATTGATGAAGCTCAGGCACTATGCGACAAGCTAAATACTAAGCGCGGCGACTCTGCAATTATCATGCAAGCCGACTTAACTAATAGCGATGCAATCGACTCACTAATTGCTGAAATTAATTCTTTAGCTATCAGTGTATCTGTCCTTATTAATAATGCTTCGTGCTTTTACCCGACACCAATAGGCGAAACCTCTTTTCTTAAAGTGCAGCAGTTGCTTGCAACAAACCTTATCGCGCCTTACCTATTAGCTGAAAAACTCAGCCCGCTTCTTGAGGCTAATAAGGGTTGTGTGATTAACCTTTTAGATATCCACGGCAAACGCCCGCTAAAAGATCATGGACTATACTCTATATCAAAGGCTGCACTTGAAATGGCCACCTTGTCACTGGCTCAAGAACTCGCTCCTAATATACGTGTCAATGGCGTATCACCGGGCGCAATTCTATGGCCAGAACAATCCGACGAACCATCGCAACAAGCCGTATTAAGTGCTATCCCGCTGGCTAAGCTTGGCCAAGTTAACGATATTGCCGGGCTTATTTCTCATTTAGTGAGCGCGCCTTATATCTCTGGCCAAGTCATTGCCGTAGATGGAGGTCGAAGCGCAGTAGGTTTTATGGGAGCGTAAATATGCGATTCATCAATAAGACGATTAGTTGCCCCCACTGTGGGCATCACCAACATATCAATATCGATGCGACTTGTGGTGATCAGGATTACTATGAGGATTGTCGAGTTTGCTGTAACCCAATTCATATGCGATTACATATGGATGAAGCACAGCACAAAATTGAATTTTTTATTGATTCAGATGACGAGCAGATCTACTAAATAGATCCGCTCTTTTGTTTGTCTGAGAACAAACGACAACTTAGTCAACTTTCTAATATTAAGTTGCTAGTGTCTATTAACTTGCAAATCTCTTAGCAAGCACTCGTTCGACCGTGTCGACAATCGCTTGAGTCTGACTATCAATCTCGATATTTATCTTGTCACCTTTAACATAGCCATCAAGATTGGTCAGTTTTAGCGTTTCGGGGATTAAATGCAGCATAAAGCTCGTTTCAGTCACCTCTCCAACTGTTAAACTGCAGCCGTTTACGCCCACAAAACCTTTATACAAGATGTAGTTCATCCACTTAGGATCAACAGTCAGCCGAATATCGTAATGTTCGTTAGTTTGGCTAACGAAATCTACCTCGGCTTGAGTATGAACATGACCCGATAAAATGTGCCCACCTATCTCACTTCCGAAGGTTAATGAACGCTCGATGTTAACCTGTGAGCCAACTCTCAGTTTTGATAGGTTAGTTAGCTTAAGGGTCTCTTCCATTACGTCGAAAAACACCCTATCATCTTCTATTCTTGTGACTGTTAAACATACACCGTTATTTGCGACACTTGCCCCTAGTGAAAGTCCCTCGCGCAAATCCGGCCCAATTGCGATTTGTAGCGTGTTTAAGCCTGATTTCTTATCTATCGCCAACACTTCGCATGTTGCTTGAACTATACCTGTAAACATCTTATCTCTCGTTAGTATATTAAGGGCTGTACCCATGAACCATTCTGGCTTTCAAGCCAAACGCTTAGTCCAATTAGCGCTTCCAGTGCTTATTGCCCAAGTTACCCAAACTATGATGGGCTTTATCGATACCGTTATGGCTGGCCGTGTTAGCGCCGTCGATATGGCCGCAGTTGCAATTAGTGCCAGTCTTTGGCTACCAGCATTATTGTTTGTTCAAGGCTTATTAATGGCCTTTACTCCAGTATTTGCTCACCATCATGGTGCCGATAATCAAAAAGCGATTCAACCATTAGCTTTTCAAGCCGGTTATATTGCCATAGTTGGTAGCCTTGTTGTGGTGCTTATCCTCTCATTTGCAGAGAATATTTTCACCATGATGGATTTAGAGCCTGAAATGGCAAGACTTGGTGTTGGCTACCTAAATGGCTTTATGTGGGGTGTACCTGCATTCGTGCTTTATCAAGTATTAAGAGGCTGTAGCGAAGGGATCTCTTATACCTTACCGACTATGGTAATTGGCTTTGTCGGCCTAGCAGTCAATATCCCCGCTAACTATATCTTCATTTATGGTCATTTTGGTATGCCTGCAATGGGCGGTGCAGGCTGTGGTATCGCTACAGCGCTTGTGTTCTGGGCAATGTTTATCGCCATGGTTATTTACATGCAATGGCATAAAAAGTTTAAAGAGTTGGCTCCGTTCAAATCTTTTCACTTACCAGACGCAAAAGTCATGTTTGACATGACAAAACATGGCTTCCCTATCGCTATGGCGCTGTTTTTTGAAGTGAGTTTATTTGCAATCATCGCGCTACTTTTAGCCCCTTTGGGCGCCACAGTGGTAGCAGGACATCAAATTGCACTCAACTTTTCATCAATCGTATTTATGTTGCCGCTATCTTTAGGTATCGCAGTTTCAATTCGTGTTGGTTATTACTTAGGTCAAGATAAGCCTGAAATCGCAGCGCTAGTAACCAAGCTGGCACTAATAATCTCATTCTCGTTAGCCGCCTGCACAGCTGTGATTACTATCTTATTTAGAAACGAAATTGCGCTACTTTATAATGATAATCCAGAGGTTATTACTCTCGCTGGCAGTCTCATGTTCTTCGCCGCTATCTATCAGTTATCTGATTCAGTACAAGTGGTTACAGCAGGTGCACTACGTGGTTATAAAGATACCCGCAGCGCATTTTATATCACGCTAGTTGCATACTGGGGCGTTGGTATGACCTTAGGTTACACTTTGGCGCGTACAGATATAATTGTTCCGCACATGGGCGCTCAAGGCTTCTGGATTGGACTCATCGCCGGTTTAACAGCCGCAGCAATTATGTTTGCAGCCCGCTTACGCTACATTCAAAAGCAAGGTGTTATCAATACCGCGATTTGATAATTAGCCACTTCACGCTAAAACCCCACAAGGCTAACTCAAAAGAGTTAGCCTTTTTGTTTTCAGCCTTAAATCACCGATGTGAACACGATGGCAAATTTGGACGTCGTATAAAAAGCAAGCTATTGAACTAGAAATGAAAAATCACCCCAGCTTACACCTTACGTCAAACCGCTCATAAAAAGACTGTGGAAAATAACAGTCTTTTCCGTTTTCGATTTTGGGTGTGATCTTTACCTCGTTTCACCCCGAATTTTACCGCTATATTCCTGCCCACTTAAGGGCGTTATACGACTTAATCGGGAACGTGGTGAGACCCCACGGCTGTACCTGCAACTGTAAACAGAGCGAAGCATTATTACCACTGGCTAGCCCGGGAAGGAATGTTTCTAGACGCTGTGAGCCAGGAGACCGACCCATAAGCACTATTGACTCAAGCGGGTTTCTTGAGCAAATAGACGATGCAGGTCGCTGTTTCTACATATAAACACACCTATATTTTCTATTCGTCGATATATAAAGTCATTCGTTCACGGCTTAATACGACGCATTTTCCCGCAAATTTCTAACTCAAAAAATAATTAAAGGTTAATCATGAGTTTTAAACTGCGACTTTCCGTACTTACTATTGCGATATGCCAAAGCTTCACTGCCGCAGCAGCCATACCTGCCACACCCGTTATGGAAACCATTACGGTTACGGGTGATCGCTTTGACACCGAACAAGAACAACAACTTGCGGTAGTCAATACCATCGAACGGGAAGAAATTGACCGACTAAGTCCTAAATCTGTGGCAGATCTACTAGAAACACTACCGGGCGTAAGTGTCACTCGAAACGGCGGTGCGGGTCAGTCAGCCTCTATCAGTATGCGCGGAACCAATTCCAGTCATGTGTTAGTTCTAGTCGATGGTGTCAGGGTTGGCTCGGCAACCCTTGGCGCTGTTAGCTTCAATGCATTGTCACCTGAAAATATAGAACGTATCGAAGTCGTAAAAGGCCCAAGAGCGGCAATATGGGGTAGCGATGCAATTGGCGGCGTGATTCAAATTTTTACCCGTAAACTTGAAGGCGGCGAATGGTTTGCATCGGCCGAATACGGCAGCGATCAGTATATGCGCGCCACGGCAGGAGCAGGCATTAGCCATGGTGATGGCCACACCAGTATTAGCCTTAACCACGAGCAAAGCGATGGTTATAACGTTAAAAATGACGCTGAAGATGATGATGACGGTTATGACCGCCTAGGCTTGAGCATTAACGGTGAGCAAACGTTAAACGAGCTTTGGTCGTTAAACTGGAACGGCCAGTTAGAAACAGGCCATTATGAATATGATAACAGCCGCGCCAATGAAGCTGATTATGATAATTACCTGTGGAGTGTGGGCGCAAAGTTCGAAAACGATAAGCTAACCAGTAAATTAGCACTCGCCCAGTCTCAAGATAAAAATGAAAACTTTCGCTCTGATGTAGATGACTATCCAGTCACGCTTTATAAAACCACACGCGATCAAGTCAACTGGAGCAACAAATACCAAGCTTCATCAAACTTAACGCTTATTGGCGGTATTGACTGGTCTAAAGAATCCATTATTGGTGATTACGCGGTTGATGAGCGTGATATCGCCGGAATTTACGCCCTTGCACGCTATCAATATGGCAAGTTATTACTTGAAGGTATTGTGCGCTATGACGATGTAGAAAACATCGCCAGTGAAACCTCTTACAGCGGCAGTGCAGCCTACCAATTTAATGACCAATGGCGTCTTGCTGTCAGCACAGGTACAGGGTTTCAAGCGCCTAGCTTCAACGACCTATATTGGCCAGGAACTGGTAATCCAGATTTAGTCTCTGAAACATCAGAAAACTATGATATTACCCTGCACTACTCAGGCGATAATCTCCGTGGTTATATCAGCCTTTACCACAACACTATTGATAACCTTATTCAATGGGCTCCCACCCCTGAGTTAGATGATGATGGCTATGAAATTTGGAAACCAGCCAATATTCAGAGCGCTGAAATCACCGGTGTCGAAGTATCACTCAACTACACCACATGGGGGATCGAACATCAATTCGGTTATAGCTATGTTGATGCCGTAGATAAAGCAGATGATCAACAGCTTGATGGCCGCAGTGAGCATGAACTCGACTATGCAATGGGTTACAGCTGGGACGCATTCGATGTTTTACTTAACTACCACTATCAAGGTGAACGTAAAGCCTCGAATGACTTTCTCGATCCTTACCACCAAGTTGATTTAAGTATCGGCTACAAAATTGCTGATGCTTGGCAAGTCAGACTCAAGACTAATAACCTGCTGGATGAAGAGATCGTTTCTGACAGAAATTATTTCAGCCCAGGTCGTCAGTTGTTCTTAAGCGTTAGCTACCAAGCGTTTTAATTTAGAAAGAAAGCGCCGACTCTGTCGGCGCTTGATTGGATTGTTTAATGCCAATATCAATGCAAACAAGTGCCCATATGCAAGTTAACCAACTAAGTTGGGCAACACAGTCTAAGCAGGTACTCGACAATTTGAGCTTCACCATTGAAAGAGGCAAATTTGTTGGGATCTTGGGTCCTAATGGTGTCGGAAAATCGACATTATTACGCTGTATGTACAAATACCTCGCGCCAGACAGCGGAGATGTTCTGCTGAACAATCAAAACATCAAAAACATTGCCCATCGAGACTTTGCAGCTAAGGTTGCTGTCGTTTTGCAGCACACACCTGTCGGCTTTTCTATGACAGCAAGACAACTGCTTGCTACCGGGCTCATCAACCAACAAAAATGGTGGCAGAGCATAAATAAAGCAAAAGAAAACCAGCAGATTGATGAAGTATTAGCCCTCGTTGGCCTTAAGCATAAATCAGAGCAGATTTTTGAATCACTTTCTGGCGGTGAGCGCCAACGTTTACTGATAGCCAGAGCCCTATTGCAAAAACCAGAAATATTACTACTGGATGAACCCACAAATCATCTTGACGTCGGCTATCAGGTCGAAATTCTATCACTTATAAAAAGCTTAAATATCACAGTTGTAGCAACAATCCATGATCTTAACCTAGCGAGTGCATTTTGCGACAAGCTACTGTTATTAAGAGAAGGAAAATTGATTAAGTCTGGCACCCCAGCGCAAGTACTAACCCCTGCCAGTATCGAAAACATTTATGGCATAAAAACCGAAGTAGACAGACATCCTCAGGGCTGCCACCCAAGAGTCACCTACCATTTTGATGGAGGACGAAATGCGGCTGTTTAATCCAAAATTATTATTACTGGTATTAATTCCCTTAGCACTGCTCTCTCCTTTAATCGCTATTGCTTTGGGCACAGCTGACATCAGCCTTAAAGAAGTAATAGGCGCGATTTCTCGTACCTTAAGTGCACAATTTGATCCACAAGTAAGTACTTCGCTCGCTGATCGCATCATTATCGAGCTCAGAATGCCACGGGCTATTTTAGCGATGATCTGTGGCGCAGGCCTCGCAGTATCGGGTTCAGTCTTGCAAAGTGTTACCAAAAACCCCCTCGCCGACCCTTACCTGTTCGGGATCTCTGCTGGCGCATCACTAGGCGCAATTCTTGCCCTAACAGGCGGCATGACTCTGCTCCCTTTGCCTATTAGCGCGTTTTTAGGTTCATTAATCGCCGTTGCAGTGGTGATCGTAATGGCTAAAGATGGTCAGGTAGAAACACTCGTATTATCGGGTGTCGCCATCTCTTTTTTACTGTCATCAATAGCCAATCTCATTCTCTATTTTGCCGATCCGCAAGCAATGCAAGCCGTACTGTTTTGGTCTATGGGCAGTTTTAGCCGCGCGAGTTGGAGTTCACTGATGGCGCCAGGACTCATCGTATTGTGTGCAACCTTTATTATTTATCAATTTCAGCGCCCATTACAGGCACTCATGGTGGGTGATGAAAGCGCACATACCCAGGGGGTTGCCGTAATGCCCCTGCGCTTAGGCATGCTGCTACTGACCGCTCTTATGACTTCATCATTAGTCGCAACTTGCGGTGGCATTGGCTTTGTAGGGCTTATGGTGCCACATATCGTTCGCATGCTAATAGGCTCAGCTTCCTCAAGCTCACTTATTGCTACGGCTTTGCTCGGCGGTATTTTAATGGTGTGGGTTGACCTATTTGCTCGATTACTGCTGCCATCACAGGAACTGCCTGTTGGTGTGATGACAGCCATGTTAGGCAGTGTATTTTTCATTGGGTTGTTGGTTAAACGTAAGCAAGGGTTTAGATAGATGAAGCAATTAATTATTGGCGGCGCTCGCAGCGGTAAGAGTCGTTTAGCACAAGAATATGCTGTAACTTGGAAGGCCCATACCCAAGGTGAAGTCATCGTTATCGCTACCGCAGAAGTAAGCGAAGGCGCAATGGCTAAACGTATTGCCCATCACAAAAGTCATCGCCCTAAAGACTGGCGACTCATCGAAACCTGTTTAGATCTACCTCAAGCACTAATTGAACAAAGTCACGCCAACAACCTTATCCTTGTTGATTGCTTAACTCTGTGGTTATCCAATTGCTTACTGAGTGAGGTTAGCTGGCAACAGTACAAACAAGCTCTGCTCACTGCGATGACACAATTGCCTGGAGAAGTCATTTTTATCAGTAACGAAGTGGGTCAAGGTATTGTGCCTCTTGGAGAACTATCAAGAGAGTTTGTCGACGAATCCGGCTGGTTACATCAAGCATTAGCCAAGCATGTTGATGAAGTGACCATGGTTGTTGCGGGTTTACCTTTAGTAATGAAGTCCGCGACTAAAACGACTCACGCTAACGCTGTTTCAGCCGCTCCCCTGCAACTGGAGGACTAAGATGAAAGCTACTTATCTTAGCCAGCGCTATGCACTTGGTGTCAGTCTTGCACTCGGTACCAGCCTTGCACTTAGTGTCAGCCTTCCTGTTAGCGCAGAAAAAATGCCTCGCCTGATTGTGTTATCGCCTCATGCGGTTGAAATGATATTTGAAATTGGCGCCGGCGATACCATTATTGGCACCGTAGAGTATGCTGACTACCCTGCTCAAGCGAACGACATTCGCCGCATTGGTCGCCATGACTTTATCGACTATGAAGCGCTAATGCTGCTTCAGCCCGATGCGATTATTGTCAGCAGCACTACCACTGCCAGCATGCAGTCACGGCTAAAAGAATTAGGCTTTAATCTTGTCGATGCAAGTGTTACCGAGCTTAAACAGATCCCTCAGCGTCTTATCGAGCTAGGACAATTAACTGGCCACGATATAGAAGCAAGCCAAAGCGCAAAAAAGTTTAACCAGACACTTGAACAGCTCAAAACGACCTATCAAGGCAAAACACCTGTAAACCTTTTCTATCAAGTATGGCCAATGCCGCTCACGACAACGGCCAGCCCATGGATGAATGAAATCTTCGCGGGGTGTGGAGCCAATAATGTGTTTGCAAATAGTGTCAGCGAATATCCTCAAGTGAGTCTTGAGCAAGTGCTGTATTCGATCCCTGAAGTGATCATTAAACCTGTTTATCACGGTAATGCCGATCAAGAGTCCGTCAATTGGGCAAAGTGGCCAGAGATCCCTGCGGTGGCCAACAATCACATCATTACCATTGAAGGCGACCTAGTGCATAGAACTGGGCCTCGGGTTTTACAAGGCATGGAGCTGGTATGTGAAATCATCGACAAAGTCCGCCGCGCTAAGCAGAGCCCTGCAGAGCCTCTCATTAGTAGCCAAGTGACTAGTCCAAGCAATAATAAGCACGCACCAACCGAGGGCTCATTATTATGATCAGCCTATACCTAGGTGGCGCTAGAAGCGGCAAATCAGGCCTTGCCGAACAAGAAGTTATCAATGCCGCGTTGCCTACCACCTATATCGCCACAGCTAATGCAAGTATTTCTATGGCTGAACGTATCGCACTGCATCAAGCACAGCGCCCAAGTGAATGGGCAACCAAAGAAGTGCCACTAACGCTAGCATCTAGCCTGCTGCAATTAGACTGCAAGCAAAGCATCATCATCGTTGATTGCCTCACTCTGTGGCTAACTAATCAAATGATGGCTACACAAGAGTCGTTAGCGCGCAATTTAGCGCCAGTCGATGTGATGCAACAAATAGATCTGCTTTGCCAGACGCTAGTTTTACTTGAAAGCCACATCGTATTAGTCAGTACTGAAGTCGGTCAAAGCTTGATCCCCGATGATGAAATGAGTCAGGAATTTGTCCATTACAGCGGGATGATGCATCAGAAAATTGCTCAAATAGCCAATAGAGTTTGCTTTTGCCAAGCAGGTATTGCGCTCACTCTAAAAGATGATAGTGCTAATCGCAGTGTTCAGCTAAGCGCACCACTTTCTCAAAAGTCAGGTAGTTAACATGAGTTACACTCAATTTACCCTACTCCGACACGGCTTGCCTGAAAAAGCAGAGTGCTTACTTGGCCGTACTAATCCGCCATTAACTGCGCAAGGTTGGCAGCAAATGCAGCAAAGCTTAGGCGCCACTGCGTTTGATTTGATTGTTTCCTCGCCGCTTATTCGTTGCCAAAGCTTTGCACAGCATTTAGCTGATAACAGCCAGTGTCAGCTTATTATCGATGATGCGTGGCAAGAGCTTGATTTTGGACTATGGGATGGCAAAAGCATCGCCGAACTTTGGCAAGGTTCACAGCAAACTCATTCGTCTGGCCCCAAAAAGCCATTAGAGCAACAAATCCAACAGCCACAAACTTACTCAGATTTCTGGCATGCACCATTCGAGCATACCCCGCCAGAAGGTGAGTCTAGCCTAGCTTTGTTGCAACGGATTTCTGTGAGTATCGAAAGCTTAAGCCGTCAACACCAAGGTAAGCATTTATTAATCATCACTCATTCAGGAGTGATGCGTATGGTGTTAGCCAAGTTACTCAATAGCACTTTGCAAGGTAATCCACACCTTAGTCGTATTTCGCTAGAGCATGCTGCATTACTGCACTTTAACACCTATCTAGATGCAGACGACCACTTATGGCCGCAGCTTCAAGGCTTTCACAATCCTTCATTTTCTAACGCTTCTGTATCTAACCCTACAGTTCTTGGTGCTATCTAATGGACAATATGATGAAAACAATCTGTTTTAACATACTAAACGGTGCAGCCACACAATTGCCGAGTCTTCATCAATTATCTGATGCGGGTGTAGGGCAAAATTTAATGCACCTGACTCCAACAAGAGACACTGAGCTCATTGTCTGCGGTCAAAGCCAAACACCACTGCCAGGCATACAGTCAAGCGGGAATGGATTGTTACCAAATCGCGGTGTTAGCCCTGCAGTGTTGACCCGTGGCTTACTAAGAATGTTTCATCAGGCTGGTTACCAAATTGAATTTAATAGTTTTAATTTCAATGTGCCCAAACCTCAGGTAACTGAAGCTCTAGCGCCTGAACAGGAGTGGCTCACCGTTAACCAACATTTTGGCGGAATTAACAGTAATGGCGAGCAGTTAGTTAGCGAGCATCTTTTACCGATTTTAACCTCGCAAGCCGAGCGCGGTTGTATCAGCATTTTGGCCGAATGCGGCGTTGGCGGCACCACCTTCTCGACATTCTGGTTGCGACTGCTAACCGGGCTAAGACTGTCTCCTGCAGGCAGTACAGTAGACAAAGACAAACTGGCCAGTAAATCACAAATTTTGGCTGACATTGAGCAGCAATACCTAGCACAAAATCAGCAGTTTGAACTCGACACCATACTGGCTAACAGTCTGTTTCATGATGATATTCAAAAAGCGATATGTGCGCTTGTTCGTCAGTGGCCCAGTTCACTGCCGTTACCTCATTTTGCGGGAGGCATGATGTTTGTCGCGCCATTGCTGGCATCAAGACAGGCAAAGCACCTTAACCAAGCAGTTAAGATCTCTACCACCCGTTGGGTACTTCAAGGGGATGGTTTTCATGTATTACAGCATTTTAAAAATGAAGATGAGATCCAGGCTAACGCCACCAGTTTCAATGCCTCAACATTTGAATGTCTCAACGTTTATGAACAAGGGATCGTTGTCGAAGGTTGTGGCTTAGGCGGCTGTTTAGTCATTGCTGAAGCTCTTGGCTGGAATGAGCAGCAGATCATCGCGTCACTGGAGCAAGCAGTTCAGTGTCATCTGAACCATTTTAATTACAAAAATAATTTAATAGAGGAAAGCCTTTTGTTAGAGGCAAACCTGTTAGCAGAGAGAAATATAGCATGAGCGGATATAAATTAATGGTGCAAGGCACCACCAGCGACGCAGGTAAAAGTGTCATGGTTGCAGGGTTGTGCCGCGTACTCGCCCGAAAAGGAATTAAAGTTGCACCATTTAAACCGCAAAATATGGCACTCAATAGCGCAGTCACCCCTGATGGCGGCGAAATAGGCCGCGCACAAGCGGTGCAAGCTCAAGCCTGTAACTTGCCGTTAAGTGTGCATATGAATCCGGTACTACTTAAGCCAAACACTGACACTGGTGCACAAATCATTATCCGTGGTAAAGCTATCGAAGATATGGACGCCGTCAGTTACCACAGCTTTAAACCTCAATTACTTGAAATGGTGTTAGAAAGCTTTGACATTTTAGGTGAAGGTACCCAAGCAAGATTAGTTGAAGGCGCGGGTAGCCCGGCAGAAGTGAACCTTCGTGAGCACGACATTGCCAACATGGGTTTTGCCTTAGCGGCCAACACACCAGTCGTTATCGTAGCCGATATAGACAGAGGTGGCGTATTTGCTCATCTCTACGGTACCTACGATCTACTTTCAGACGATGAGAAAAAACTGGTAAAAGGTTTTATCATCAATCGCTTTAGAGGCGATGTGACACTGCTTGAAAGTGGCCTAACTTGGTTAACCGAAAAAACCGGCGTGCCAGTACTTGGCGTCGTACCGTATCTTCACGGTCTTTATCTAGAAGCCGAAGATGCTATCAATCAGCAGCAACTCGATGATGATACTCAGTTTAAAATCGTGGTACCCGGTTTACCTAGAATCAGTAATCACACAGATTTTGACGCGCTCAGACTGCACCCAGGTGTCGATCTTTGTTTTGTTAAACCCGGTGACCCACTACCTGCTGCAGACTTAATCATACTACCTGGATCTAAAAATGTCCGTGGTGATTTAACCGCCTTCAGAAATCGAGGCTGGGATAAGCAAATTGCCCGTCATTTGCGGTTTGGCGGCAAAGTGATTGGCATTTGTGGTGGATACCAGATGCTGGGCTTGAGTATTGACGATCCACACGGAGTCGAAGGTGAAAAAGGTGAGTTTGAAGGGCTAGGCTACTTAAATATCTCAACCTCCCTCGAGCAGCAAAAGACATTACAACAAGTAAGTGGTGTCCTCACTCTTAACGGAAACACCTGCCCAGTGACAGGTTATGAGATCCATGCAGGTGTAACTAAGGTGAACGAACGTCAACCTATCATGCTGCAAGCAGATCAGCAGAGCTATGCCGACGGTGCACTGTGTCCACAAGATCAAATATTGGGTAGCTATCTTCATGGGATCTTTGATGAACCTGCAGCCTGCAACGCACTGCTTAACTGGGCTGGTTACCAACAAAACCGAGCCCAAGACATGAGCAGCCTTAGAGAAGAAAACCTCAATAGACTGGCTGATAGCCTTGAGGAGTCACTGGATCTAGATTCACTTTTTGATGGCATTGAGGGTTGGCATGTATGAGTGAGCAAACAGCCTATTGCCCTGCACTTTTCATCACAGCGCCAAGTAGTGACAGCGGTAAAACCACGTTAGTTTCTGCTATGGCAAGATACTGGAGTAACCAAGGTAAGAAAGTCAGGGTATTCAAAACAGGACCTGACTTTATCGATCCGATTTTTCATGAATTTGCCAGTGGCCAACCCTCTCACCAGCTCGATCTGGGAATGATGGGAGAAGCTATTTGTAAGCAGCACTTATATCAAGCCGCCTTAGAAGCCGACCTTATCCTTGTTGAAGGGGTTATGGGCATGTTCGATGGTGACAACAACAGCGCGAGTTTAGCTGCTAAGTTTGGGATCCCAATGCTTGCTGTGATCCCTGCCAATAAGATGGCGCAAACCTTTGGCGCAATAGCCTATGGACTTGCCCATTATCGTAATGATGTGAATCTATTTGGTGTTATCGCCAACTATGTAGGCAGCCCAGGCCATGCTTTGATGTTAAAAGATAGCTTACCTGATGGCATAGCATTTTGTGGGGCTATGCCAAGGGATCCTAATTTATCGTTACCAGAAAGACATCTAGGATTGGTACAGGCCCAAGAAATTGAATCCATCGATGCGTGGCTTCAATACTCAGCAAAAGTATTGGGCGAACACTGTGAACTCCCCTTACCTGACCCGGTATGCTTTAACGCGCCGGAGGCTGATAACACAGAATTTCTGCTTACAAAGCCTAACCCTTCACTTCCAGCGTTTGAAGCTAAACCAACATCTAAGTCTGCACTCAAGCTAACTTCAATGCCTACAGATAAGCCGCTTGCAGGGCAAATAATTGCCGTGGCCAAAGATGCTGCCTTTTCGTTTATCTATCACGATAACATCACTTTACTGGAACATTTAGGCGCTGAGATCCGTTACTTCTCACCGATTAAGGATGCGGCAATGCCTGCTGCAGATAGTCTCTATCTTCCCGGTGGCTACCCTGAATTGCACTTAGAGGCACTAAGCAACAACCGTTCTATGTGTCAGTCTATTTTATCTCATATTAACAATAACAAGCCTACATTAGCAGAATGTGGTGGCATGCTCTACTTACTTAAGCAGTTAACAACAAAGTCTAACGTTGTGGCAAATCTGGTTGGCGCACTTCCAGGTCAAGCCACTATGCAGGTAAAACTTCAAGGTTTAGGTATGCTCAGCGGCAAGATTGATGGCCAAACAATTACAGGACATTGTTTCCACTACTCAAATTCAAACATTGAACTTGAACCAATAGCCATTGCCTCGCAAGCTGGTAAAACTAAAATGCAGGAGAAGATCTTTCTCCATCGCAATACGTTAGCCTCATATGTGCACTGGTACTTACCTAGTGCGCCAAACTTAGTATGTCAGCTGTTTATGGGGCAGTTACTGTTTGACCAACGCTCACTAGATGCATCAATTCAAGAACACCACCCCTTAGCGGCAGCCACACTATGAAGCGTCACATAGGTGCTATTCTTGCTGCTGCAAGTTTTCTAACTCGGCTGCCCATGCCAACATGGGTAGCCAAAGATAGTGATGCCATTGCCAAATCTAGCCGTTGGTTTGCCTTTATTGGTTTATGGATTGGTGTGATTGCAGCGGGTTTGCTTTACTCATTTACTGCGTTAATGGGACAAGAGTTAGCTGTAGTATTAACTCTGCTGTTAATCATATTACTAACAGGCGCATTTCACGAAGATGGTCTGGCGGATCTGTGTGATGGCTTTGGAGGCGGCTGGGAAAGGAGTCGCAAGCTTGCCATTATGAAAGACAGTCAAATTGGCACTTACGGCGTATTAGCTCTGGTGAGCTCTTTTGCCATTAAAGTTATCGCACTGAGTCAATTACCGCTAGTTATTGCCTGCCTCGCCTTAATTACGTGTCACGCAGCAAGCCGTTCTATCGCAGGTTTTGTGGCGGTTTACCTCCCTTATGCAAGGACTGATGACAATAATAAAACGCCACAAAAAGACGCCAAACTTCCCATCACGAATCGGTTAATCCTTTGTGCTAGTGGTGCGCTACCAATGACGTTACTCCCTTTAGGCTGCAGCCTGACACTCATCGCGGTTTGGCTAGGAGTTTTTATCGCCATGATTAAGTTAATGCAGCGTCATATTCAAGGCTACACCGGCGATACATTGGGCGCAACACAGCAGATCATAGAGATCACAGGCTTAATCACTTTAGTGATTTATAACTTTCAAAACCCACTTTCAAGCTAATGCTTTTAAAGCAAATGTTTCTAAAAAGGCAATCTAATGAGTTATCACCCTAAAAAACAGCAACAACATAAACAAAACGTCGAAAAGGCGATGGAAAATGCTCAAGAAGAGCGCGGCCAAATATTGGTGATCACAGGAAATGGTAAAGGCAAAACCACCGCAGGTTTTGGCACCATTACACGCGCTCTAGGCCACCAGCAAAAAGTGGCAGTAGTTCAATTTGTTAAAGGTGTCGGAGAATGCGGTGAGCGTAACCTGCTTGAATCGCTTAATGTGCCCTTCCATACCATGGCAACCGGATTTAGTTGGAATAGCGAAGATAAGGCTAAAGACAAGTTCGCGGCTGAACAAGCTTGGCAACAGGCTAAGCTTTGGCTACAAGATCCATCGCTCGATATGGTGTTATTAGATGAACTTACCTACATGATCACTTGGGATTTTCTCGATCTTAACGACATCCTCGATACGCTAAAACAAAGACCAAAAGAGATGTCGGTGATCATCACTGGACGCGCCGCCCACCGTGAGCTTAAAGAACTTGCCGATACCGTGAGTGAAGTTCGCCCAGAAAAACATGCTTTTCATCAAGGTCTAATGGCGCGTAAAGGACTGGATTGGTAGCGACTTATAGTTAGTGACTATGAATTTAATAGCTGTGAATTTAGTGGCTGTGAATCAAGAAAGCTGACTTTAACACTCGAGCCAGTTTGCAATCTCAAGGAAAAGCAATGCAGCAGTTAGCCAATATCACCGTAACCCCAAAACCAGGCCACCTGTTCGAAACATGGAACAGCGCGCAGCAATGGCTGGGTCATATGCAGCTTTCGGGTTTTGAGATCTATCCCCACGGGGTGATCAAGGCTAATGATATTCCTGCTGAATTAGTCGGCGGCTTTCACCTGCAATCTTTTCCCATTTTAACTCCCTTGCTTTACAACGATAGCAAACGACTACTGCAGATTTTTGGTAACTGGCAAACAGTTAAGCAGTTCTACGGCGGCACAGACGCTAACCATATCGTGAATGTAATGGTGAGCCAGCTCAATCTAGCCGCCGAGCTTAACGCCCCCTATGTGGTATTCCACCCAATGGACTGTAATATGGAACACGTCTTTTGCCAGCAGTTCCCTTGGACACTTACCGATACCCTCAATGCCTGCAGTGAATTGCTCAATCTCGCCCTAAATAAAAGTCATTTTAAAGGCTGGCTCTTGTTTGAAAATATGTGGTGGCAACAGAGTTTTAGGCTTGATAATCGATGCGAATACGATCAACTCAGAAACATGGTGAACCATAACAACTGTGGAATTTGCTTTGATACTGGGCACATGATGGCGACTAACCAAGAACTTAGAAATGAACCACAAGCGTTGTCATTTTTAATGAGCCGCCTACATCAGCTCGATTTAAACCAAGAGATTAAAACCCTGCATCTAAATAGCAATTTAAACACTAAGCCAAGCGACCGTGCGCATCATAGCGCATGCAATCCACCTACTAGCTCTCCCTCTCTAACACAATCTCACTATGAAAACTGTCATGGTTTCTGGGAGCAGTTTGATGTCGCCCTGCAACACATCAGCCACTTAGACCCTCATAATGGCTTTCACAGTGTCGAGCTTGTAAATCTAATTGAGACGGTGGATCCAAGTTATCTTGTCCATGAAGTGTCACAAAACAGTCTATTCGAATGGAGTCGAGCCATAGCAATGCAGCGGGCTTGTATCGCAACAAGAAAGTCTGAGTATGTGTCTGATGTAGATTATGACCTTACCGCTCTGGGCTAGACAAATTAATGACAATCTTTGCACCGCGTCATTGGGTACCTGCTGGAGCAGATCAACTCACAACACTGATGTTGAACCTCAGTTAATGCTCTGTCCCTAAATAAACCCACATCGGTTCAGTTTTACCTGCACGCTCGAAACCTAGCGCTTTATAAAACTCTACAGCCTCTGCATCAGCGGTAAGCATTTGTTGGTGAAAACCACTGTAGACAGATTGCATTGCTTCCATCATTTTACGGCCTATGCCTTGGCCATGATTCGAGGGATGAACAAGCATATGAGGGTAGTACACCACTAGATGACCGTCAGAGATTGCATTACCGACACCAACTAACTCACCATCCAACCTCGCAGTCACGAGCGTATGAGAGTTTCGTAAAGCAAGCAATAACGGCTCAGGTTTATCTGCCGAAGACCACTGGTTGGCTCGGTATAATGCTACAATTTCGGCTTCTTCAATCTCGCCGTTTAGTTCAACTTCAAAATCCATATCTACTTCGCTCCTGATTGTGCATAACAGCCATTAAAGGGTGATAGTTGTAGGCTAAAATATACTATGACGTAATAGTCTCTGCTCTAGGGGCTTACAGCTTATTTGAGGCGGATGGTCATCAATAGATCGATAATGGCTGCACCTTCAAATTCAACAGACACAAACCCACCAGAAAACTCGAAACCATGTTTAGAATAAAAGTTAATTGCCACTTTGTTGCTGTCGAGTACATAGAGACTAATCGCTTTCATTCCTTGAGCTTGGGCACTAAGTTTTAAATGATTTAAAAGCTTGCTACCAAACCTTTGACCATAAGCGCTCGGGCAAAGGTAAAGCTTACACAGTTCTATCGTTGCTAGGTTTTCAGGATTGACACGATAAGACATAAATCCAATCACTATACCGCCACGTTCTGCGACCACCACAATCTCTGATCTCGAATGAATTACACTCTGCCATTCATTTACACGAGAAGAAAGCGTATAGCCATTGATATACTTGTCAGGCATAAGACCAGAAAATGTAGATTTCCACGAGTTAACATGGATTTGAGCAAGCTGCTGAACATCATCTTGTACTGCGTCTCTTAGAATAATTTCCACTGTAATTCCTGAAGACTAACGCGTGAATATTGGGAACAAGTTGATAACTTAAATACTTAGGCGCCAACATGCTATTTAGTAGGTAAAATATTCAACCTAGATAGCTCATAAGCATAATATTAGTGAGCTAAGACCTAGGGCTGCATTCCCGTTTATTAATCATCTGTATTTATTTGATACCAAACGCTGACAACAACAGTCGAAGGGATCCATGAGCCACCACTTTGAGATTGTTTTATTGATATAACGTCAATGGATGGATTTGACGCTAACCAATGATTTATATCGGTCTCTAAACCACAATCAAGTTTTTCGAGAGGTTTCATCCAAAAGCTGAATTTTGGCTTTAGTATTCTAGTAAATAGCTTAACTTGCATGACAGAAGTAAACTCCATTTTGACTTAGCAATAGCGCTAATATTGCCTATTCGATTAGCTTGTTACCCTGAAACTCGAGTATGGTTCTGCACTTATCTGATTTTTATAAAAAATAACAATGTGATTGCTTGATGTAAAGTGAGTTATCCTCAGCCATTTTTTGTTATCAGTTTAACCGTTGCGACAAGCTAACCAAGCCGATTATCGTCTTTATAACAGGTTTCATCTATCATATTTGTTAGTACTAATAATAGATAATTTCACTGATAAACAATACCTTAAGATAAAAATCATTCATCTACATAAAACTAGTGAGTCAAGCTGAGTATTTATCACAGCTTGATTGATCTTAATAGCTAATTAGCGAGCGTTTATCCAGTACATTTGCTAGAATCCATTGCTATTTTTGGCGGCGGTATTTTCTACCGCACTCAGTTTAAAGAGAAGCGTTTCAAACCCTTCAGATTTAAGCCGTGTTTTCAGGTTTTACATTTTAAAGGCAAGCTATGACCGTTCTTCTAATGACCCCTCCCATGACCCAGCTAAATACGCCTTACCCGGCTACAGCGTATTTAACCGGTTTTTTACGCTCTCGTGGTTATGAGGCGGTGCAGCGAGATCCTGCGATTGAGCTATTTCTAGAGATGATGACAGCGCCAGCGCTTGAGGTTATTCGCCAACATGTTGAAGAGAACTATGAGCACTTTGAAGACGATGAATTGCCTGATGTTATCTTTAACTTTCTCGCTGAATTTGACCGTTACCTTTTAGCTGTAGAACCTGCTATTCGTTTTTTACAAGGCAAAGATCCAAGCCTGGCGCTACGCATTAACTCACGCCGATTTTTACCCGAAGGCCCAGCGTTTGACACCATTGCACAGATGGAAGCCGTTTCAGGCGATGTGTTGCAAGCGGCTTTTGGTAACCTTGGCGTACAAGATAAAGCCAAATATCTAGCCACGCTGTTTATTAACGACCTGTCTAACGTGATCACCCAAGGAGTTGATCCTTATTTTGAAGTGAGCCGTTATGGCGAGAAACTCGCGGCTGCGAATCCAAGCTTTGACAACCTCTACGACACCTTGATGGATGAGCCAAGCTTCAGCTCAGAGATCTTGGAGCAATTGGTCGAACAATATCTGGAAGAGACTCAACCGAGTGTGGTCGCTTTGACCGTGCCCTTCCCTGGTAACATGCTTGGCGCTCTGCGTATTGCACAAACCTGTAAAGCAATTAACCCTGAACTCCCTATTGTGATGGGCGGTGGCTTTATCAATACCGAGCTGCGTGCGCTGAAAGATCCTCGAGTGTTTGAGTTTGTCGACTTCATCTGTCTCGATGATGGCGAGCGCCCTCTAATCACTTTATTAGAATATCTGCAAGGACAACGTGAGGTCGATGACTTAGTACGGACCTATTTCCTCGCAGAAGATGAAAACGGCGAGCAGTTCGTACATTTCAATGAAAACACCGAGCTGCACGATATTCCACAAGCCGATGTTGGCGCTCCGATATACGATGGGTTGCCATTGGGTGAATACCTATCTTTATGTGAAATGCTCAACCCTATGCACCGTATATGGAGTGATGGCCGCTGGAATAAGCTGACCATCGCCCATGGCTGTTACTGGCGTAAATGTAGCTTCTGCGATGTGAGTCTAGATTATATCGACCGTTTTGACGCTGCCGGCGCCGATGTTTTAGTCGATAGAATTGAGCAGTTAATCGAAGAAACAGGCGAGACTGGTTTTCACTTCGTCGATGAAGCCTTACCACCAAAGTTATTGTTTGCACTAGCAAAACGCTTAATTGAACGTAAAGTTGTGATCAGCTGGTGGGGCAATATTCGCTTTGAGAGAACCTTTAGTCGAGCCCGCTGCCAGTTGCTAGCAGATTCTGGCTGCATCGCGGTCAGCGGTGGTCTTGAAGTTGCCTCTGATCGCCTGCTTAAACTGATGAAAAAAGGCGTGAGTGTTGAGCGTGTCGCCCAAGTCACCAAAGCTTTTAGCGATGCGGGTATATTGGTTCACGCCTATTTGATGTATGGCTTCCCAACACAAACCGAGCAAGAAACAGTGGACTCACTTGAAATGGTGCGTCAGATGATGCAACAAGGTTGCTTTCAATCTGCCTACTGGCACCGTTTTGTTGCCACGATCCACAGTCCAATTGGTATCAATCCTGAGCAATTTGGCATCACCCTAGCCGAGCGTCCTGAGATCTTGTTCGCTGAAAATGATGTCGACTTTACCGATCCAACTGGCACGGATCATGAAATGCTGGGCGAAGGCTTACGTAAAGCCATTTACAACTACATGCACGGTATTGGCTTCGACCAACCGATGAGCTTCTGGTTTAACCAAAAAGTTACCCGTACTCAGATGAAGAAAGATCTGATCTCAAAAGCGATTAACAATCTAATCGAAACAGATTAACCACTGAATATCTTAAACGGCTAGTTGCGAATGCGTTTTAGCCTATAGCCGCTCTAATCTACAGCAAGGCCACTTTTATTTAGCAAAGTGGCCTTTTGTTTAAAGTGGCTTTTTGTTTAAAATACTTGCGCAAGATTATTCTTTTGCGGTTGCAGCCCTTTTGTTGATAACACCTAAAGATAGAGATATCACCGATAACAATAAAAAGCTAAAACTACCTAACAGATCTTTTTCGATTAGATTATAAATTAAGCCTAAAAACATAATCACCGATCCGCTAAAATAATAGCGAGATTTTGACAAATCATTTGTTTTCATGTTGACTCCGCTATGAATATATCCATTTGAGTGATTGGTTATAGATAGTCTTTAAACCAATTAACCAGCTCTTTTTCAGCTGTTTCTTTATTCTTATTCAAGAAATGATCATCTTCAGGGTAGATCACCAGTTTGTGAGGGATCTGGTTCGTTGATAACGCATCGGCGAGATCCATTGAGTGCTTAACAGACACTCGCTTATCATTATCACCGTGTATAAGTAAGATAGGTATTGAGGGTGATAATTCATTGACCCAGTTTAATACCGACCGTTTGTTAAGTTCAGTGACTTTATTCTGCTCATAGTTTGGAATTCGGTGTAAATACACATTTTCCATTTCAGGTCGGTAAGTAAGACCTTTAAGTAGATCAGATTGACCTGAAATAGTTGCTATCGCTTTTATATTAGTAGCTTTTTTTACCGCTAAGTGTGTCTGCATACCTCCACGGCTCGCCCCGTACATCCCAATGCGTTGCTCATCAGCTCCTTCAATACTAGGAATAAAATCCATTAATGCGATGACATCATTGATATCACTGCCGCCAAATTCATCCTGAACGATAGAGTCACTATTAAAAGTCCCTCGATATTGGCTTCCAATAATCACGAATCCCTCATTAGCGATAGGAAATAAATTATTCATCATGGCGCCGAAAACAACACCACCAAAGTTACCGTTGCCGCCACGGTTATAAATCAGCACAGGCAACTTACCGCTAGATACTATTGGCTTGATGATATAGCCCTTTACGACATTACCATCTACAAGATATTCAAATGTAGAGCAGGATAAATTAGCCTTATAAAGATCAAACTTTTCCTTACCAAAACGCGAATCAAAACGAGATAAAGTTTGTTTAAGCTTTTCCTCAGAGCTTATTTTCCTTTTAAATTTCTTTTCCATGACGCTACGCCAAGAGTCATAGTCAGTAAACGGCCATGAAAAGCAGTTTTTTTGTTCTGTAACGCGTTCATCATTGATCAAATTGGATGCTTGAGAACTAAATGAGAAAATAATTAGAAGGATGGCTAGCAGATGTTTGGTCACGTGAACTCCATGTCGGTGATTAACTATTCTTATGC
>NZ_BPFA01000030.1 GCF_019655055.1 Shewanella sp. MBTL60-112-B2 | reverse complement strand
GATCAGTGGCCTAAACTTATTCGATATATTGATGATGGGCACTTATTTACCAACTCAGATTATTTGCAACAATCCCCTCCAACAAGGGGGAATCGAAACAAAACGTAAAATTTCTAATGTCCAAAATAAAGTATAGAAAGTGCTATTTGACGATCAATATCTTCTTGTCTACCTCCGATAGGAAGCGATGACATCATACATATAAAGGTATCATCAGAATTTGAATCATGATGACTTTCAATGGTAAATGGCATTTCATTCGCAGAAGTAAGAAGGGGAACAAATTCAGGATTTGAGTGTAATGCTGAAATTATAGGGTGGTCATTAGGATCCAAGGTGATTTCATACACCTGTTCAATATGATGGTTATTTATAGATGTAGGTCTAACATACTCTTGAATTAAGTCTGGGCCGGAACCATCTAAGATGGGAGGAATATAAGTAGGACTATGTAGAGCATAATACTGTAATGATTCAACTGCAGGATAAAAACGAGAATCTGGCTCAATCACATAAACATAGATTTTTAATTTTTTTTTCTCTTCTTTAGTCATATTTTTTGATTGAAATTCAATCTTGGCTTCTGCTGCACTAATAACACCATCTTCATTTGCTCCTGTAGATATAAAACCTGAATCTCTCGTTTCTCTCGGTCCTGCACATGAATCGCCTGAAATATGCGCCAGTAAATCCATGTTATCCCCCCAACTCTTAAATCCCTTTTTAAATATCTCTTCTGGTGAGCGGCTATCAAACCTGTAAACTCTATTCACATCGAATGGTGCCCCTACGGATAGGTCACTGAACAGTAACAAAAAAGAAAATAATGTTTTTCCAATAGTCTTTTTCATTTTGATCCCACTACTATATGAAACTCATCATCATTTCCCATGCAATTATCATCATTACTATGAATGGTGATTGGTTTGTTCAATGAATAAGCCATTAGTAATAGATCTCGCTTTTGTTTCCATCTTTCATATGAACTCCCTTCCCACATTTGAATTCTTCCATTGTTATAAGCAGATTGATCCGAGCTAATAGCTTGGGTCTTAATCCGTATCTCTGTCCTATTATTATTAGGGATCAGAACGGAGGTTACCTTACTTTTGAGCACGCATGGTAATGCATTTGAAGCAAAAGAGGCGGACATTAAAATTGGTATTAAAAAAGAATAAGTACGTTTCATTAATAGATAATCCTATGGTAATTTTACTTTTAGACCTGAATAGGGTTAGAGGTGATTACAAATAATTCAAGCATAGTAATGCTACGCATCGAGCGCTGAATTTGACTTCAATTTATCAACCGATAGAATCGTTGAAAGTCATGCGGTCATTAATAGAGTCAACAGTGTGTTAAGCGGTAAAGGATTGCATTCTTTGTAGAAAATCACCGCAAGGTGAGCTATATCCTTTCCCTGTTCATCCTGAGCTCGTTGATATCCCACTTCTTATATACGTGCTGACAGTAACGAACCGAAATCTCATTTCCAAACCATTCACTTCGCATGGTGGCAGAAACCACACATGTTTATAAGGTCGCTATCACAAAATACTTACCCTAAAAATGCCTAACAGATAAGGATATCTATCGCGCAGCCGACATCTATCCATACTTTTTCTAATATCTACTCACCAGAGTAGAGCAAATAATCTAAACAGTTGCTGTCCAAAAAATAGCTAGGGCTTTAGCCGCAACTCTAAACATTAAAGAGTGTGCTGTTCCAACTTTGTGTAGATGCGGCCGTGACCGTCCATGACAAGGTGAGAGATAACGAAGTTATCAAGCTTTCGAACGAGAGGCTGGATGCCGAACTGGCCTTTTAGCAGGGATGCTTTTCGTCATGGCCGAGCTTCCAGGGAGGGACTAGCTGCGTGTCACGGAAGTGTCTGCACATGCGCTGGCCGCAGGCCATTGGAACCACTTTTGTTGGATGCCACTCTTAACCAAAATATATCGAGTCTTTTGGGGCTTTGTAATCAAACGAAGTTTGATATCGCTGTAAGGGCTAGTCGAGCTGCAAGCTCCAACTGACTTTTGTCCAAAAGTGAGTTGGCAGCAATTAGATAAGAAAATTTGATGAGATGAATGCTGATGTGTCAATACGGCAGTGACCTACGACAGCAGGGAAGCTGTCGTAGAGGCTGTAGGGACACTTCTTACGAAATCAAAAGCCGAGCCGTGTCACTGAAGAGTTCATACATTCAGCAACAGGCTATAAATCTAATTAAAGCGAGAATCTAGGAAAGGCATATCTCTTTCAAATCTCGAATCCTACCAGGAAGCGCTCCGCTTTCACGAAGTGCAGGAAGGTAAAGATAAATAGTTCAAACTGCTTAGGTTATTGCCTTTCTTCGTGTCCTCTGTGTTCCAATAACATCCGTGTTTAACAGCCTGTTCGCTATCCCTAGCTCTCGCTTATTAGCACATGGCTTCGCCATATTCGCCGTAGTGAACGCTTTTTGTTTAAAATAACATTTGGCTAGCAGGCAGTCTTGTTTATCAAAGAGCCTATAGTTACGTGGCATTTAAGAATTAAATTTAGCTCGAACAGCTTCAATAGCATAGTTTGAGAGAGTATTTACAGTGCACGCTTATATTCTCTTAACCTGAAGTGACTTGGATAGCTATAACTCCAAATTAGCTGAACTTTTGTATGAGCTATTTTACCAATCAGAACTCCTAGGTAAGGTTATTTTAAGATAATGCTCAACATATATATGCTCGAATCTGAATGTTAAATTAAGGCGATACCGGAAACAGTTTATTAAAGAGTTAAGTAATTGAGTTGTATTTCGAACTCATAGCGAAAGAGTTTAATTAGATATTGCCATACTCTGAAGTTGATTCGTTACGCTAATGCACTAAATAGCGGTGTTTGCTCTATAGAATTTAAAAATATGCCCTTGATTGTAGGTTTAGGTAGGGTTAGATTTTGGCGGTAACACGCAAAAGTAAAGCTTAAGACTTGCAAGCAATGAAGAAGGAGTATTGTTATGAAAGTAATTTGTCATATTTTTATTTATGTTTTATTGAGTGCATCTGCATCAGCATCAACGAACTCGATCTCTACTGTTAATAAATATTCTGAGATGCAAACATTTGGCAGTGTTGTTGTTCAGTGTCCAATTGAAAATACATGGAAAACGGTTGGCAATGTGAAAAGCTGGTTTGAATCTGTATTAGGTGACTTTTTGGTCAGTATTAAAATAACCGGAGGAGATAGAGAGCTAGGAACTACTGTTAGCTACGAAGTTGATACAGGAGCTGGGGAGGAAAATGTAACCGGTCATAGTGAAGAGCGATTGATTGAACTCTCTGATCATAGTTATCAGTTGGTGACTACATTTAATCATTCGAGCTTACCTCTGATGCCGTGGACAACTATAGTTACATTGGAAAAAGTTACCTTTATAGATAACCCTGTTAATTACACGCTTATTAAGTTTTCTCAGTCAGGAAGTATAAATGTTCCTCAGAGTAGGAAAGAGGCAACAAAAGCCAAAATACAAAAACTTTTTGATACTGTTTTTGCACCATCGTTAAAAGAGAAATTTGATGGCTGCCCTTAGTGCATTAAGTTCTGTTAGCGTCTTTTAAGGGGTTAACATTGAGTTGTCTAAATGGATTTACTCAGATAATAAAGCCCACTATTTTATCTGTGGGCTTAGACTTTTTAAGAATCAAATTTAGCTCGATCCGCTTCATCTGCGCCATCATTACACTCACCGCGTATGGTGCCGCGATCATACTGAATAGTGCGACTAAGCTCGATATAACCTTCACGGCAATAGCCATTCATCTTAATGGTTTGCTGCAAACCATGTTCTATCTGTGCCGTCCAGCCACTTAAGTCTGGCCCTTGATAGCGTTTATTAGAACGAGAACGTTTCTTCTGGTTTGAGCGTACTTCGTGGGGCAAAGCTTGGCTCTGTGGTGTTTCTAAAGTGAGAATCGCACGGTAAGTAAATAGCTTTAAGCCATTACTCTTGATATCGGTTCTAAAGGAGTCGGACACTTGGCCTGCAAAATCTTCAGGATTGATCTCGGGCTGACTGCTACAAGCACTGAGTAGGCTACTCGCTGCCACAATTAAAGCCAAAGTCGTAAGCCGTGATGTTAAGCGCATAGGTGTTTTTTGTTCTATTTTTTGGTTTATAGGCGCCAGCATAACGTAAATTTAAGAAAGTTAGCAGCGAGATTACAGGATTTTACAGTTCATGGGTTTGTAAGGCGCAGGGACGAGGTCGTTTGCAGGCTCACTGCTAAGGCGCTGTGCTTCTAGGAAAAGCATTAAGGTTTTTCCTTTGTCGTTTTCCCTTTAGCGAAACGTTCGTCTTAGCGTTATCCGTCTATGCTTGCCCGTCTTGGCTTTAATCTGCTTTTCCTAGCACTTAGCACTTAGCACTTAGCACTTAGCACCTCGAACCTTCTTTGGATCACTTAACCACGAACACAGGGCATTTGGCTTTATTTGCTAACTGTTCTGAGACGTTAGGATTGAGCATATGAGAAAGCCCTGTATGGCCGTGACTTGCGATAACTATCATACCAACGTCATTTTCAACACTGTCCTCCAAAATCTGTGCAAAGGTATCACCACTCCTAACGGCAGTATTAACCTGTAGTGGAGTATTTAATTGTGGTTCAATTTCCTTAACTAGCGCATCGAGTTTTTCGTTTGAGTAAGCTTCAAGCTGAGCCTCCAGTTCGGCAATACTTTCTACCACAATACCGTAATTGTGCTCTCCATAAGGTTTACTCATAACATGTAGCAAACGGATATTCACTTGATACAAGTTTGCCATCTCTATGGCGTAGCTTAGAGCGTGAGAGGCCGTTTCAGAGAAGTCTGTTGGGCATAAGATTTGGCGAGTACGCATAATAATACCCTCTGTAAAAATAAGCTCAAATATCATTAGCAAGTCATTTTACTCTTGCTAAAACAGGCTGGATAAAATGACTAAGTCCATAGTTAATAATAGTCAGTATTTAGTCTGTTGGCCCGAGTAAACGCTAGGTAATAATGTGTAGTGTGGCGGTTTTTTTGCTGTTAGGGCTGAAATAACAGATAGGACTGCTGAAAGCAAAACTATCAAGCTGAACAGATCTGAGCTTAATGTGATTTTGCTTACTAAGATGAGTATTGGATGATTTTTAGGTGATGAGTTAAGGCATTGAACAATATTGTGTTATTTATCTGTGTGCAAAGTTGCCCTGTAGTTGTTATGACTCTATATTTTGTAACACTGGAATTTGATTAATGCATTTTCTGTTTTTTATGGCTGGTTTTTTTGAGGATTATTCAAGCTAGGTCGAATAAATTTCGCTAATTATCGAATTGGGTCATAACTCGTTAGTGAATCACATTAATTGCCAATTTAGCGTGTTACTTTGTTATTAAATAAACAAAGGGGTATTTATGCCTCTTAATAAAATAGTCAGTGATGGAGCTAGGGTGTTGAACACAAAGAAAAAGTTTTATAAGAACATTGGATTCCAAGTGGTTGTAGCCATGGTGCTGGGTGCGCTCGTGGGTGTGATGATGGGAGAGGATGCTTCTATCTTCGCTCCGCTAGGAACATTTTTTATCCATTTGATTAAGATGTTGGTGATCCCTCTAGTTGCTGTTTCGATTATTGCCGGTGCTGCAAGCTTAGGTGCAGGTCCGTCTGCAGGTAAAGTGGGTATTGGTACTATCAGTTTCTTCATGGCAACTTCGGCATTAGCTGTGACCTTAGCATTGGTTATGGGTGAGTTTTTCCAGCCAGGTGTTGGCATGGACTTCTCACAGCATAGCGTTGGTCTAGCTGCGGTAACTGCAGAGCAGGGCGCTTTGCCAGGCGTTGCTGATACGATTATCGGAATGATCCCTACTAACGTTTTTGAGGCGCTAACAGGTGGTAACATTCTACAGATCTTAGTGTTCTGTATCTTCTTTGGTATCGCGCTGACTAAAGTTAATCAAGAAGCTGCTAAGCCGATTACTTCTGCACTTAATACTATTGTTGAAGCCTTTATTTGGATGATTAACATTGTGATGTTGATTGCTCCAATTGGTGTGTTTGGTTTGATGGCTGACTCAGTGGGTACTTTTGGCTTCCAGTCATTGACTGTAGTGCTTAACCTATTCCTAGTTTATGTTGCGGCTATCTTGATCTACGGCTTTATCTTCTTCCCATTGATGGTGAAGTTCTTCTCTAATGTTCCGGTTGGCAAGTTCCTATCGGCAATGAAGAAGCCTCAAGCATTGGCTATGTCTACTGCATCATCTATGGCGGCGTTGCCAGTTAACATCGAAGTGTGTGAGAAAGAGTTAGGCGTATCTAAGTCTACAGCTGCATTCGTACTGCCTTTAGGTGCAACCATTAACATGAGCGGTAACGCGATCTATTACGGTCTAGTTGCGGTATTCTTTGCTCAAATGTTCAATGTAGAGCTAGGTCTTGCGGCTTATGTAGCAATTATCTTCACATCGACACTGGGCGCAATTGGTCAAGCTGGTGTGCCAGGTCCATCGTTCCTAGTGATTGCGGTATTAGTTGCGGCAGGTATTCCAATTGAAGGTCTACCACTATTGTTTGCTCTTGACCGTGTGTTTGACATGATCAGAACGACACTAAACATTACTGGCGATGCGGTTTGTGCTGTGGTTATCGATAAGTTTAACCCAGAAACAGAAATTGCAGCTGAGCCTGTTCAAGTAAAAGCTAACAGCTAACGCTTAATCTTTTCTGCTAAAAGCCCTCGATTATCTGGTTATAATTGAGGGCTTTTTTGTACCTGAGACTCGGCTTTTGATTGCAGGGCTTAGATGTAAGGGCTTAGATGTAAGGGCTTAGTTGTAAAGACTTAGCTGTAAGGGCTTAGATGTATGGACTTAGCTGCAAAGTCTTAGGGCTTTTTATCTTGTTTGCCTAGCACGCCTTTGAGTAGATCCATGGGCAGGGGAAACAGTATGGTGGAGTTTTTCTCGCCTGCTATTTCGGTAAGCGTTTGCAGATAACGCAGCAATATCGCGTTAGGTTCGGTTGATAGCTTTTCTGCTGCTTCTACCAGTTTAGCTGAGGCTTCCATCTCACCGGAGGCATGAATTACTTTTGCTCGACGCGTACGCTCTGCTTCGGCCTGCCTAGCAATTGCGCGTATCATGGTTTCATTCAGATCCACATGTTTGATCTCGACGTTAGAGACTTTTATGCCCCAGCCATCGGTACGGGTATCCAAAATGGCCTGAATATCGGTATTGAGCATCTCTCTGTTGGCTAGCATCTCATCGAGTTCATGTTGACCAAGTACCGAGCGCAGGGTGGTTTGGGCAAGCTGCGAGGTTGCCTGTAAGAAATCCTCTACATTGATAATCGCTTTTTGAGCATCGATCACCCTAAAATAGATCACCGCGTTGACTCGTACCGAAACGTTATCACGACTGATCACATCCTGAGTCGGTACATCCATCACTACGGTACGTAAATCGACTCGCACCATCTGTTGCACTATGGGGATCACGATAATGAGTCCCGGCCCTTTCACTTGATAAAAACGGCCTAATAGGAAGATCACGCCACGCTCATACTCCCTTAGGATCTTAAACATGCTCACGAGTAAGCCGACGAGTAGGAAGGTCAATATGCCTATAAACACGCTGCCATTACTGAGGATGGGTTCCATATTCGGTTCCTTAGCTATTTAGTACTTCTTGATGAGAAGCAGGGGTTAGTTTGACCTCTAATGAAAGGTCGTGACGTATCACTACAGTCACCTGTTGCGCCTTTTTAAGCGGATAGTCTGAACTCGCCGCCCAGATCTCACCATTGAGCAGCACAAAGCCGCTGTGTTTAAGAGGACGGCTTGCAGAAGCGCTGCTCTCTGCCGCATTCATCTGTTCAGCTGAAGGGGTAAAGTCATCGACCACCAATGCTGTTTGACCCACTATCTGGCCATCACCACTGACGATGGGCGATTTGCGGTTTCGCCATAATGTGCCTAGCACTAGCATGGACATTAGGGTGACAGCGACCGAAACGGCGGCAACGAGTGGAAGAGAAAGGACAAAGTGATCGGTTTCGGTATCGAGTAAAAACAGCGATCCAATGGCAAAGGCTGCAATGCCTCCTAAGCCAAAAATACCAAAGCTGGGGGCAAAAGATTCGATAGTGATTAATGCCAGTCCTAGTAGTAAAAGTCCGAGTCCGGCATAGCTAATCGGTAACATCTGAAACGCATAGAGGGCAACCAGTAAGCTAATGGCACCAGTGATCCCCGCAATCCCGATGCCGGGGCTATAGAATTCCAGCAAAATGCCGTAAATTCCGATCAACATTAAAATGTAAGCGACATTGGGGTTGGTGATCGTCGAAATGATACGGTTGCGCCAATCGGGTTTTAAATAATGTAACTCGGCATTATCTAAAGCCAATGTCAGTTGCTGATTGTCTATCTCAACTTGCCAGCCAGTGAGCTCGTTGACTAGTCGCGGCGCATCAGGGCTGATGAGATTAATGACGTTCATCTCGAGGGCTTCTTTTGCGGTGAGGGTTGCAGCTTCTTTTACTGCGAGCTCTGCCCATTGCTCATTACGGCCGCGAAGCTGTGCCAGCGCTCGTATATAGGCGATGGCATCATTGAGAATTTTCTTCTCCATGGCGCTGGGCGTGGCCGGAGCGGGCTCTTTATCGTCTTTGGGATCTTGTTTGGGCGCAGGAGTAGGGGCACTGCCTGGGCCAATGCTGACAGGCGTCGCCGCGCCTAGAGTCGTGGCATCAGCCATGGCTGCAATATGACATGCGTAAAGAATATAGGTGCCAGCACTGGCCGCTCTCGCTCCAGGCGGCGCGACCAAACAAGCGATGGGGACTTCGGAGTTTAAAATGCTTTGATTGATATCTCTTAGGCTGGAGACAAGGCCACCAGGTGTGTCCATCACAATAACAATGAGCTCTATCTCGCTATTTCCGAGTGCCGAGCTTGCGTTTGCCTGATCGATACCATGGGTTAAGTATTCGCTGGTGGCTGGGCCGATAGCCCCCTCAAACTCCAAGACCACGACTTGTGGCCGAGGCTTAATATTTGGCTGTTGAGCTGTATTGGCGTAGCTTGCGGCGCAACAAAAACACAGTTGCAGTAAAACTGTAACCAGTAGCAATGATCCAAAGGTGGGCAGTTTGTTTAATAGCAAAATAAATAACCAATATTCAGCCTTATGGTTAAGTTTAGTGCAGCTTTAGCGGTATTGATGCTGAGATTACAGTTTAGATTACAGTTTAGATTGCAGTGTTGCGACCAGTTGGCCGTTTTATCGCGATTAAATAGAGAAAACCAAGCAGCTAGTGCTTATTTTAACAGTGCAGTTTATTGGCTGACAGACTCATCGGTTGAAGCTAACCGTATGGATGAATTTAGTGACTCTGAAGCAAGGCAGATATTTGTTTCATTTGATAGCGACAGGAGCATGAATATTAATCTTGATAATGGCGATGGTTCACATTTTTGTTGGTGTTTTTTTAATTTGTGTAATATTACAAGCTGTTGATTTGGTTGCTGAGTTGTTTTAAATGTATTTTCGCCGCGCATTTGGCGTTATTTGGTTGCAAGTCTTTAATTATTTTGGGTTTTGTTTTTGGGTGATTGCTTCCTTGATGTTGCGGGTGGGTGTGCACGTTGGAACTTATGTTCGTGGTAAAACTACATAAATACTTATTAACGCTATGATTTTGAATCTGCGTCACGAAATTTAGTCGTATGTAGGTATTTTTTGTTGGTAACTTACAACTTTGGCAGGAAAGTGTGAAGTCTAACTTGGAATATTAGTTAACAAACATTTACTATTGGGTATCCAAAATTTTAACGGTTGATTTTAGTGATGGCAGGTTACTCAAACCAAGTGATAACGATAAAAAAAGGCTTAGATGTACCCATAGCTGGTGAGCCTTCTCAAGTGATCCATGATGGACCTAAAACGTCTCATGTTGCCTTGCTCGGAGAGGAATATGTTGGTTTAAAACCAACAATGCTAGTTGAGGTGGGTGATAGTGTTCAAAAGGGGCAAGCGCTTTTTGAAGATAAGAAAACGCCTGGCGTTATTTATACCGCGCCCGCTAGCGGTAAAGTCATTGCCATTAACCGAGGCGAACGCAGACTTTTCCAATCAATCGTTATTGAATGTGATGGCGCCGAAGCAAAGCATTTCACTCCATGCAAAGATATCGCTTCTTTAAGCCGTCAAGCCGTACAAGATAAACTCGTAGAGAGTGGTTTGTGGACCGCGCTACGTACTCGTCCTTTTTCTAAAGTTCCTCAATTAGACAGTAGCCCAGCCGGTATTTTCGTTAGCGCAATGGACACCAATCCATTGGCCGCAGAACCAAGACTGGTGATTGCTGAGCAGACCGAGGCCTTTGCGGCGGGTTTACAGGTATTGAGTCAGCTTACCGATGGTAAGGTTCACTTATGCCAGGAGCAAGGCGAGCCACTACCTGGTCATGACTTACCTAAAGTCAGCAATCACTACTTTGCTGGTGTGCACCCTGCTGGCAATGTGGGCACCCATATCCATTTCATTTTACCTGCAAGCCTTGAGCGCCCAGTGTGGCACCTTGGTTATCAAGACGTAATCGTCTACGGTAAGCTATTCCTAACGGGTGAGATTTATAGCGACCGCATCGTGGCATTGGCAGGTCCTGATGTGATTAATCCGCGTCTAGTACGTATACAAGCAGGGTCAAAGCTATCTGAAGTAACTGCGGGAGAGCTCAAAGAAGGCTTCTCTCGCGTGGTTTCAGGCTCTTTGCTATCTGGTCATACAGCGACTGGACCACTTGATTTCCTTGGCCGTTTCCATAACCAAGTTAGCGTATTGCAAGAAGATGCTAAGCACCAAGTACTCCCTTGGGTACGTGGCGGTTCAAAGAAATTCTCCATTACCCGCGCGGTAACGTCTCGTTTAAAAGGCGCTAAGCAACTATTTGATTTCACCACTCATACAGGCGGCTCTGCCCGCGCTATGATGGCGTTTGGTCAGCTTGACCGCGTGATGCCACTGGATATCTTACCGACTCTCTTAGTCAGAGATTTAGTGGTACGTGACACTGATGAAGCGCAGCAGCTCGGTGCGTTAGAGCTTGATGAAGAAGATTTAGCATTGTGTACATTTGTGTGCCCAGGCAAGTACGACTTCGGTAAAGAACTACGTGCTTGTTTAGAGATTATTGAGAGGGAAGGGTAATGAGTCAGCAAGATAAAAAGCCTGATATCCAAGAGGATTATTATGCGCCGGGCAGCTCAGTTAAGGGCTATTTAAGCTCACTGCTGATTGCACACGGTCGTAGCACGCAGGGTAAGGTGCACATTCGTGATGCGATTGATGTAAAACGTACTATGACAATTGTTGGCTTATGTTTATTGCCTGCCATTTTGTTTGGTATGTACAACATAGGTTTGCAAGCGCAGATTGCTGTGGCGTCAGGCCTAGCAACAGCTGATGTGTGGCAACTAGCGATTTTTAACTTTGTCTTTGGCGGCCTTAGCGAGCAAACCGGTATTGCAGGTTTATTTGCTTATGGTCTGAGCTTTTATGCACCTATTTATCTAACGGCTTTAGCTGTTAGTTTATTTTGGGAAATGGTGTTTGCCAAAGTGCGTGGGCAGGAGCTTCATGAAGGCTTCTTTGTTACCGCATTATTGTTCACCTTGATTTTACCTGTTTCGACTCCGCTTTGGTTGGTTGCCATGGGTATTACCTTTGGTGTGATCATGGCAAAAGAAGTCTTTGGTGGCATGGGCTACAACTTCTTAAACCCAGCTTTAGCTGGTTTGGCATTTATCTATTTTGCCTACCCATCACAAGTGACAGCGGTAAGTCAGCTAGTCGCGGTTGACGGTTTCTCTGGCGCAACCACCTTAATGCAAACCGCTGCGGGCAAAGTGAGCTTTGCTGATTACGCTTGGTTTAACGCCTTTAGCGACCCTAACTGGTGGAACGCTTTCTTCGGCTTTACCCTTGGTGCAATTGGTGAAACCAGTACTTTAGCCTTATTGATAGGTGGCGGTTTCTTAATTCTGACTCGTTTAGCTGACTGGCGCATTGTTGCTGGCGTACTGTTTGGCATGATCTTAACCGCCACAATGTTCAATGTGATTGGTTCAAGCAAAAACGATATGTTCGCAATGCCTTGGACATGGCATTTGGTCACCGGTGGTTTTGCTTTGGGTATGATGTTTATGGCAACCGATCCGGTAACCACCTCATATACCCGTAAAGGTAAAGTCGCTTACGGATTACTAATTGGTTTTATGACCGTACTTATCCGTGTAGTTAACCCGAAAATGCCTGAAGGCATCATGCTTGCCATCTTGTTCGCTAACCTATGGGCACCGATTTTCGACTATCTGGTAGCCAAGGCTAACATCAAGCGGAGGCTTAAACGTCATGGATAATAGAGCTAATTCTATGCATAGAGGCAGCGCTTCATTTTCAGCATTGCCAGTGATGTTAATTGCCAATATTTGGGAAACGATATTTGAATACGTCATCTATCGGACGCCAAAGTGTGCGAGTCGTCAGGTCAATACGGAGAAGAAAGCGTAATGGCACTTAAGAAAGATTCTTTTATGGGCACCATGATTTTTACCGTGACCCTATGTTTATTGTGTTCATTTATGATCACAGGTACCGCAGAAGTCCTTAAAGAGCGCAAGTTAGTTAAGAAGCGTGATGAACTGATGCGTAACGTTCTGATAGCGGCGGATGTAGACCTAAGTGGTCAAGATTTCAGAGCCTTATTTGCTAAAGACGTTAAGCCATTTTTGGTTTCACTCGATAGCGGTGAAGCACAGAGTGACGCAACTGTGATGGACTTTGATCCACGCATGGCGTCGATTAACCCTGAAACTTCAATCAAGCTTGAGAAAAAGCAAGATAAAGCCAAGATCAAAACCCGTGCTAATCAAGTGCGCGTGTTTAAAGTCTTTGACGATAGCGGCAAGCTCACCAGCGTGGTTCTACCGATCTACGGCAAAGGCTTGTGGTCAATGGTTTATGGCTTTATCGCGGTGAAACCTGATTTAAATACCATCGAAAATGTGGTGTTTTATGAGCACGGTGAAACCCCGGGTATCGGTGACTTCCTTAACGATCCTGAGTGGACCAATCAATGGCATAACAAGCAGATCTTTGACGAGAAGGGCAAGGTCTCTTTCAAAGTGGTTAAAGGTGGTGCTAAAGAAGGCGATGTTCACGCTATTGATGCAGTGAGCGGCGCAACTATGACAGGCCGCGGTGTACAACGCTCGATTCAGTTCTGGTTTGGCACTGAAGGTTTCGAAGCCTTCTTTAAAAAATTAAAAGCGTCGGAGGTATAAAGGATGAGTACTCAATCTATTTCGACTCGTGAAATGCTAACTGGGCCTATTTTTGCTAATAACCCAGTCGCAATGCAGGTTTTGGGTGTTTGTTCGGCGTTAGCGGTTAGTAACTCGATGCAAACGGCACTGGTTATGACGTTAGCCGTGACCTTTGTATTGGTGTTCTCAAACTTGATTATTTCAAGCATACGGTCACTTATTCCAAACAGCGTGCGTATTATTGCGCAGATGACGGTCATTGCTTCATTGGTCATTGTGGTAGACATGGTGCTGCAAGACGTGGCCTATGAGCTTTCGCGTCAGCTATCAGTATTTGTCGGCTTGATTATTACCAACTGTATCATCATGGGCCGCGCTGAAGCGTTTGCCATGAAGAACCCGCCTCACTTAGCTGTGGTTGATGCAGTGGGTAACGCGTTAGGTTATGGCGTGATCTTACTTGGTGTGGCATTTGTACGTGAGCTACTTGGCAGCGGCACACTGTTTGGCCATGAGATCTTTCAAACTGTGGAAAACGGCGGTTGGTACTTAGCGAATGAAATGTTCAAGCTACCACCGAGTGCGTTCTTCTTAATTGGCTTGATGATCTGGTCAATTAACGTCATTCAACGCAAGCGAGGTTAAGAGGCTTTATGGAACATTATATTAATCTGTTTATACAAGCTGCGTTTATCGACAACATGGCGCTGTCGTTCTTTATGGGTATGTGTACCTTCTTAGCGGTATCGAAAAAGGTGTCGACCTCTTTTGGCTTAGGTATTGCCGTCATCGTAGTGATGACACTTGCTGTGCCACTTAACCAATTGATCTACGCCAATATTCTTGCGCCGGGTGCACTTGCTTGGGCAGGTTACCCTGCACTGGACTTAAGCTATTTGCAGCTAATTACCTTTATTGGTGTGATTGCAGCATTAGTGCAGATCTTGGAAATGTTTTTAGATAAGTACATCCCTGCACTATATGACTCATTGGGTATTTTCCTACCCCTGTTAACCGTTAACTGCGCGATTTTTGCCGGTGTTATCTTTATGGCAAACCGTGACTATAACCTAGCAGAGTCAGCTGTATTTGCTATGGGATCAGGCTTTGGCTGGGCAATGGCGATTGTGATGCTAGCGGGTCTGCGTGAGCGTATGAAGTTCCACGCAATTCCTCAAGGGTTGCAAGGCATAGGTATTGTGTTTATTACCACAGGTCTGATGGCGTTAGGCTTTATGGCTTTCTCCGGAATTTCTATTTAAGGGCGATTTCACATTAACCCCTTAATGAAAACGAATTAAACAAAAGGTAGATTCGATGGAAATGGCAATTGGTATCGGTATGTTCACCTTCGTGGTTAGCATATTGGTTATGGTGATTTTATTCGCCAAGAGCAAACTGGTTTCTACAGGTGACGTTAATATCCGTATTAACGACGATCCTGATAAGAGTATTTCGACCCAAGCGGGTGATAAGTTATTAGGCGCGTTAGCGGGCAAAAATATCTTTATTCCATCTGCCTGTGGTGGCGGTGGTACATGTGGTCAATGCCGTGTAAAAGTAAAATCTGGCGGCGGTGAGATCTTAGCAACAGAGCGTGACCATATTAATAAGAAAGAAGCCAAAGAAGGTTGTCGCTTAGCTTGTCAGGTATCGGTTAAAACCGATATGGAACTGGAAGTTGAAGAAGAGATCTTCGGCGTTAAAAAATGGCAATGTGAGGTTATTTCTAACAATAACCAAGCGACCTTTATTAAAGAGCTTTTACTTAAATTGCCTGAGGGCGAAGACGTACTATTCAAAGCGGGTGGTTACATCCAGATTGAAGCACCGGCTCACGAAGTGAAGTATGCGGATTTTGATATTCCTGCCGAGTACCGTGATGATTGGGAAAAGTACGACCTATTTAAGCTTGTGTCTAAAGTTGATGAAGACGTGTTGCGTGCATACTCAATGGCTAACTATCCAGATGAGAAAGGCCGTATCATGCTTAACGTGCGTATTGCTACGCCGCCAAGCGACAATATCGCTCCTGGTAAAATGTCATCGTACATCTTTAACCTAAAAGCGGGTGATAAAGTCACTATCTCTGGCCCATTCGGTGAGTTCTTCGTTAAAGAAACGGATGCTGAAATGGTGTTTATTGGTGGTGGTGCTGGTATGGCACCAATGCGTTCACATATCTTCAACCAGCTTAAAGGTGTTAAAACTAAGCGTAAGATGAGCTTCTGGTACGGCGCGCGTTCAACTCGCGAAGTATTCTATCAAGAAGACTTTGATACCTTAGCAGCTGAAAATGATAACTTTGTTTGGCATGTGGCACTGTCTGATCCACTACCAGAAGATAACTGGACCGGTTACACAGGATTTATCCATAACGTGCTTTATGAGAATTATCTTAAAAATCACAAGGCGCCAGAAGATTGTGAGTTCTACATGTGTGGACCTCCGATCATGAACTCATCAGTTATCGCGATGCTAGAAAGCTTAGGTGTTGAGCCAGAGAACATCCTATTAGATGACTTTGGCGACTAGCCCTAAGTTTCAATGATTGGAGAGGCTTTAGCTGGGCCAAAGCAATGTGTGGTCCTACATCAATGATGAACTCATCAGTTATCGCGATGCTTGAAAGCCTAGGTGTTGAGCCAGAGAATATTCTACTAGATGATTTTGGTGACTAAGCGCACAGCTAAATCTAAGCATTATTAACCGATAGTAGGGAAGGGCTAAAGCAATGTAGCCCTACATCAATGATGAACTCATCGGTTATCGCGATGCTTGAAAGTCTAGGTGTTGAGCCAGAGAATATTCGACTAGATGACTAGATGACTAGATGACTAGATGACTAGATGACTAGATGACTAGATGACTAGATGACTAGATGACTAGCCCTAAATTTGAATGATTGAACCCATAAAAACGCAGCCATTTGGCTGCGTTTTTTTCAGTCCTAAACTACCTACTTCAGTTAGGTCCGTTATCACCAAATAGGCTTTGCTTGAAATTGAATTAAAGGAATTAAAGGAATTAAAGGGGAAGGCTATGTTTAACGATTTATAGGTACACGAACTTGTGTTTGAAGGAAAAGGTCCTTCTAGTGATTCAGATTTACAACAGGCAGTTTCTTTAAATTAGCTTTCTGTTTTCATTTGTTTTGAACAATTTTTCTGCTAAAAAATCCCACGATGCTGTGTTGACTCTTTATCCATGTTTTAATTGCTTACTATTCGTCTAATACATGTTTTATATGTGTTTAACTCTGGGAATTACAGGAAGTAAGCAATGGAAGCACAACACCCCAATTTTATTTACCCACCAGGCTCTATGTTAATGCACTCACCGTTAGTGCTCAGTAAAGCCGATATGTATGGCTTTTTCTTAAAAGGCAAACTTGAAAACTTGCAAAGGTCCATAGATACCTGTCTTAACCAAGTCGCTGGAACAGCTATGTATTTCAAGGTGCTATCACCTTATGTGCTGACCAGTTTTACCCGGGTTGATAAGGCATACTCCGAGAACCCACAAGATAGAGCCAAAGGCTGGATCCAGGAAACGGATATTGTTACCTGGGTGATGGTAGGGCAGCAAAATAGCAGCGATAGTGATGATATTAGCCATGTGTACTTTCATCCGCTGCACATCTTCGTTAATGACGCCATGGCATTAATCAACGGTCGAGAGCTGTTCGGTTACCCTAAATACATGTGTGAGTATGAGATGCCAGAGGCTGGACAGCCGCTGACGAAATTAAGCCTATCGGCTAAAAGCTTTAAGCATTTTTCCCCTGAAACAGAGCTTGCTATGCATCCGCTATTAAGCGTGGATTGTAACGCCAAAGAAGAGCAGCAATTATCGACGATTGAGGCGATGACTCAGACATGGCAACTGTTTAAAGAGCAAACTGATTTTATTCCAGAACTAGACAAGCTAGGTGAAGAGCAGCTTTATAGCTTGCTATTTAAACCTGCAATCGATCAGATATTTTTAAAACAGCTTCCAGACAGCGCAGGCGACAAAGCAGTGTATCAAGCCATTACGGCGGCACCTGCCAAAATTAATAAAGTACACTCGGTGTCTTTGCTTGAAAATGATCTGTTGGCAACCATTTTTGATAATGACTCTTTCCCTTTCAAAGAGTCACTAGGGGTTGAGTTAGGCGAGCAAAATGTATTATTACCTTACCATGTGAATTTTGATTTTGAGGTGCCTCAAGGCGAGGTGCTGGTCGATAACACGATAGTAAAGAAAGAGAAAATTGCCATATTGGGCGGCGGCGTCGCTGCCATCACTTCTGCAATGTGTTTGACTGAGCAGCCAGGTTGGCAAAACCGCTACCAAATCGACATATATCAGATGGGCTGGCGCATTGGTGGTAAAGGTGCCAGCGGCCGTAATGCTGCCAAGAGTCAACGGATCGAAGAGCATGGGCTGCATATTTGGTTCGGGTTCTATCAAAATGCCTTTAGCTTGATGCGCCAAGCCTATGAGGAACTCGACCGGCCAAAAGGTGCGCCTTTAGCCACCTTCCTTGATGCGTTTAAACCGCATAACTTTATTGTGCTGCAAGAAGATATTGGCGGTGACTCCGATAGTTGGCCAATCCAATTTCCTGAACGCAGTGGTTTGCCGGGAGATAGCACTCAAGTCTTGACGCTGTGGAAAGTGGTGAAAGCTGCATTTAGCTGGATCCGTCATTGGCTAACCGAAATGGATGACCTGCTTGATACGCTTGATAGCGATGCCAAAGAATCGGCTCGACCTGTGCATTGGTTTAGTAAGGAGTGGTTCGCTGAGCTTAATGAAAAAATTGAAGATTCGATTGATGATGCTAAAGAAAGCATCAGCTCATTGGCAGATAAGTTAGAGTGCCATTTTAATCAGATGATTGGCCGAGATTGTATAGAGCATCATCATGATACAGAAGATGAAGGTGGCTTTGTTGAATCTGCAGTTGATGCGTTTAGAGCTCGTCTAGAGGAGCGCTTTGTCGATAGGCTGGAAACTAACGATGAGCTAAGACGGCTTTATATTGCCGCCGATCTTGGTTTAACCATACTCAAAGGTATGTTTGCTGATGATGTGTTTAAGCATGGGTTTGATGTGATCAATGACTATGATTACCGCGAATGGTTAACTAAGCATGGGGCAAATCAGACGTTTACTGTTGACTCTGCGCCGGTGCGTGGCTTTTATGACTTAGTTTTTGCTTACGAGCAGGGCAACTTTGATAAGCCTAATTTAGAGGCGGGCACCATTATCCGTTCTATGTTACGTATCGCTTTTTGTTACCAAGGCGGGGTGATGTGGGAGATGCAGGCTGGCATGGGCGATACGGTATTTACCCCTTATTATGAGGTGCTGAAACGCCGTGGCGTTAATTTCCACTTCTTTAATAAAGTCGATAACTTAGTTTGCAATAATTCAAGCGTTCAAGCGATTGAAATAACAGAGCAAGTCGCCTTAAAACCAGAATATCAGGAATATAACCCTTTTGTTGATGTTAAAGGTTTAGCTTGCTGGCCGAGTGAGCCTAATTATGAGCAGATTGACACTGAGCAAGCCCAATTGCTGCAAGCCAATAACATTAACCTGGAGCATTTTTGGTGTAATTGGGACGATGTTTACCAGCAGAAATTTAATAAGCCACTGCCAAAGAAGCGTCTAGTGAAAGGGCAAGATTTCGACAAGGTAATTTTTGGCTTGTCGATAGGCTCAGTGCCCCATGTTGCCAGTGAAGTGATGGAACAAAGTCAGGCGCTATCGCAAAGCGTCGATAAGGTCAAAACGGTTGCCACTCAGGCGTATCAATTATGGATGGATCAAGATTTAGCAGGCATAGGCTGGCCTCTGCGTCCTGATAATGGAGAGGAGCCAGTATTGTCAGGCTTTACTGAGCCTTTCGATACATGGGCGTCGCTGACTCATTTGATCGATAAAGAAGACTGGCAAGGCGTGCAGCCTAAAAATGCTAGTTACTTCTGCTCTGCTTTGCCTGTAGACAGTTATCCGCCTATTACTGAACTTGGATTTCAGGCGCAAAAAACATTAGCAGCTAAGCTGGGGGCGATTTCTCAGCTAGAGAATGAAATCCATAAGTTGTGGGATAATGTACCTGCTAAAGATGGCGATTCAGGCTCTGAGTTTCCATGGCACTGGTTACATGACGACAGTGAGGCAGAAGGTAAGGCCAGATTTGATAGCCAATATTGGCGCGCCAATGTTGACCCGTCTGAGCGTTATGTGATGTCGGTGAAGGGCAGTACTCAGTATCGTATTGACACTGATGGCACAGGTATAGATAACTTGTTTGTGACTGGTGATTGGATTAAAACCGGAATTAACGCTGGCTGTGTTGAAGCTGCGACTATGGCGGGAATGCAGACTTCAAAAGCGATTTGCGGTTACCCAGAGATCATAAAAGGTGAAAAGGACTTTTAATAACAGTTATCGACCATGCAATGCTTAAGCATGTGCGGTAATTATAAACGTAGTGATAGCAGGCTTAGCTGCTATCACTACATCAATTTGGAGTGAGTGATGGGAATGGCAGAATTATCGATAATCGGCTTAGTGCTGGCGGTTGTCGTACTTGGGTATTTTTCTATTTACCCCAAGCTTGCTGGCAATGATTTCAACAAAATATCACTGTGTGATATCGCCAGCTCAAGCTTTGTGATGATACTGGTTGGGCTTAAGTATTGGGGTTCTGGATATGATTTCAGTTTACTCTTCTTTAGTGCCAATTGGTTCTGGTTTACCTTTATTGTGTACGCGGTAATAGAAGTGCCAATTGCGGTTTGGTATTTCAAGAAGCACGCTGTTGTTATAGACATTAAAAAGTAAGCCACAACGCGTATAAAGCAAGGTCTTAACGGTAACTTTGAGCTTGGTTTGCAGATACTCTAATGGCGTTTTTAGGATAAAATCGCCATTTACTAAACATATTGAACATCATGGCTAACACCGCGTTTATAAGCTGTGAAAACGATTTTTGATAATGATAAATTCGGGGCTTTTTGATGATGCTTAAATATCGTAAAAGTTGCATCTAGAGCAAACTAAAATGATAAACCGTGATCGCTAATCCAAACTCGAAATATACTCGCTATAGTGTTAATCAGACGGCAGTTTTTATTGTATTTGCTGCTTATAATCGGCCTCAGTTTTTGACTCGCTGAGAATATCAATTAAATGTCTAAACCCTCGTTAATTCTATCGGCAATAGCCCTATCTCTTAGCCTTTGTAGTAGCCAAGTTTTTGCTTCTATTGATGGCATGAAACCTAAGCCTGTTGAAGGGGCGCCTTTAGGTTATATCATTCATAACCCCTATGAAAACGCGCCGCTTACCGCCTTAGTAACCTTAGCGGGCCATACCATTTCAGGCGTAGAAGTCACTGTGCATGCTAATGATGCTGACGGTGTGAGCTTGAGCTATCAAGTAGATGATATGCGCGTGATGGATGAGGGCGGGGTACCCATCTTTGGTCTTTACCCAGCCTTTATGAACACCTTTACCGTTAAATGGACCGAGAACGGTGAGCAAAAGTCTCATGATTATAAGATGCTAACACCTGATATCGACATGGGGTTTTCTGAAAGCCAGTGGGCGAAAGCACCACTTGTTGAAGTAGAGCATGTTGATGCCGACTTTAAAGACCGACTGTACTTTGTAAACTGGACCAATGCCGACGGTAAAGCCGCCCCTTTGATGCACAATAACTCTGATGCACCAGGCGCTTTTTCTTGGGATGGCAAGCCGGGCTTTTTTATTATCGATACAGCAGGCGATATTCGCTGGTATATGAACCCGTATACCACTCATGACGCTAAAACCTACGATAACGCAGGTTACGCTATGGGCATGAACGTCACTAAAGACGGCAACATGGTGTGGGTGCAGGGCCAAGGCTGGAAGAAAATGTCGATCATGGGGCGGATGATCTCTGAGCACAGTCTGCCGGGTAATTTTATCGATGCCTCTCATGAAGGCATCGAAGGCGCTAACGGTAACGTGTTTATCCGTGCAGCAGCCAAAGATTACCGTACCGCTGATGGCCGCCTAGTTAATACTGTGCGTGATCAGATTATAGAAGTAGATAACACAGGTAAGTTAGTTGATTACTGGGACTTAAATACCATTTTAGATCCTATGCGTGATGCAGCGCTGTTATCGCTTGATGCTGGTGCGGTTTGTTTGAACATTAACCTTGACGATGCGGGTCATCAAACCACTGAAGAAGACTTAGCCAAGGCGCCATATGGCGATATTCACGGCGTTGCGACAGGTCGTAACTGGGCCCATGTAAACTCGATTGAATATGATCCAACCGACGACAGTATTATTATCAGCTCACGCCATCAATCAGCGGTGATTAAGATTGGCCGTGATAAGCAAGTTAAGTGGATTTTAAGTGCTAGTAAGGGCTGGAGCGACAAGTTCCAAGACAAGCTACTTAAGCCAATCACTGCTGACGGTGAGCCAATCTGGTGTAACGAGAAAGGCGCTTGTCAGGATAAAGATTTTGACTTTAGCTGGACATCACACACAGCGTATTTGGTGCCAGAAAAGGGTACCTTAACCGTGTTTGATAACGGTGATGGTCGTGATTTAGGTCAGCCGATGTTTGCTAATGAAAAGTACTCTCGCTCGGTAGAGTATAAGATTGATGAGCAAAACATGACGGTTCAGCAAGTCTGGGAATACGGTAAAGATGAGCTGGGTTATGAAGGCTACTCACCGGTGACGTCTATCGTTAAATACCAAGCGGATAAAGATAGCATGATGAGCTATTTCGCTTCTGCTGGCCTGTTTGGTTTAGGCGGTGGTTACGGTAACTTAAAGATGGATGACACCACAGGTAAGGTGCAATCTATCTTGGTTGAGCACAGATATGGCGAAACTAAGCCTGCTGTTCGCATCAATATCGACAGCCATGATATGTTTGCGACGGGTTACCGCGCTCAGGTTATTCGGGCTAATGAGATGCTGAAATAACTGTGAGATGTTAAAATAACAGTGAAATGCTAAAGTGATTCAGTGCTGAATTAATCGGCTACAGAATCGAGCTGACAAATAAAAATAGCGCCATTAAGGCGCTATTTTTATATCTGTAACTCTTAGCTAGGGATTGTTCGACTATAAATTAACGAGCTGTTGCCGCTTTCATATTGCGAGTAAATTCAGCAAGGGCGCTCAACAGCGCAGACTCGTTATCTTTATTCGCTTCAATGATTTTTACTACCGCAGAACCTGAAATAGCACCTGCAGCGCCCGCATCAATAGCAGCTTTTACTTGAGCAGGTTCGGCAATACCAAAACCGAGTAGTGGCGGCGCGCCATTAAACTCTTTTAGACGATTTAGAATATCACCGATAGGCATACCAGCTTTTGACTCTGTGCCCGTCACGCCTGCACGCGATAACAGGTAAGTATAACCTTCGCCTTTTTCGCTAACCAACTTTAAGGTATCGCTGTCAGCATTTGGCGGTGCGATAAAGATAGGGCACACGCCATGCTTTTTGGCTGACTCGATAAACGGCGCCGCTTCCTCAACGGGTACGTCGGCGATCAGCACTGAGTCAACTCCAGCTGCTTGGCACTTGGCGTAGAAAGTATCGACACCATTAGCAAACACGAGGTTGGCGTACAGCAGTAAACCAATCGGTAAGTCTGGATACTTAGCACGAATGCTAGCTAGCATCTCAAAGCATTGAGATGGCGTCGTGCCAGCTGCTAAGGCACGCAGGTTTGCGCCTTGAATAACGGGGCCATCGGCTAATGGGTCGGAAAACGGGAAACCTAGCTCTAAAGCGTCTGCGCCGTTTTCCACTAAGGTGTCGATGATTTTTAGCGATAGCTCAGGTGACGGATCGCCTAAGGTCACGAATGGCACAAATGCACCTTGGTTTTTTTCATTAAGGGCGGCAAAGGCTGCCTGATAACGTTGACTCATTGCCACTCTCCTAGTTGTTTGGGGTTTCAGTTTGTTGTGCTTCAACTTCTTGTTTCTCAGCCTTTTGCTCTTCAACTTCTTGTTTCTCAAGAATGTCCGCAACCGTGAAGATATCTTTGTCGCCGCGGCCAGACAGGTTTACCACTAAAATGGTTTCTTTGGTGGCTTGTTTTGCAAGCTTTACTGCATAAGCAAGAGCGTGAGCAGACTCAAGCGCCGGGATAATACCCTCAGAGCGTGCCAGTAACTGGAAAGCTTCAAGCGCTTCATCATCGGTTGCCGACTCGTAAGTCGCGCGGCCAGTTGCGGCAAGGTGCGCGTGCTGCGGCCCAACAGATGGGAAATCAAGGCCTGCCGAAACTGAGTAAGATTCTTCGATTTGGCCTTCACTGTCTTGCATTAGTGGCGCTTTCATACCAAAGAAAATACCCGTTTTACCATGTTTTAGCGGCGCGCCATGCATAGGTGTGTCAATGCCTTTACCCGCAGGTTCAACGCCAATCAGTGCCACGTCTTTCTCATCAATAAAGTCAGCAAACATACCAATAGCGTTAGAACCACCACCAACACAGGCGATAACCGCATCAGGCAAACGGCCTTCACGCTCAAGGATTTGACGCTTAGTTTCTTCACCAATCATACGTTGGAACTCACGTACAATTGTTGGGAACGGGTGCGGGCCAGCTGCCGTACCAAGCAGGTAGTGAGCTTTATCATAGCTACCTGACCAGTCGCGCATCGCTTCATTACACGCATCTTTTAAGGTGGCAGAGCCCGATGTTACCGGAATAACTTCTGCGCCCATTAGCTTCATTCTAAATACGTTTGGTGATTGACGCTCGACGTCTTTAGCGCCCATGTATACTTTGCATTTTAGGCCCAGTAATGCACAGGCAAGTGCTGTCGCCACGCCATGTTGACCCGCGCCGGTTTCGGCGATGATCTCTTTTTTACCCATGCGTTTAGCCAGTAATGCCTGACCTAGTACCTGGTTAGTCTTGTGAGCGCCGCCGTGTAGCAAGTCTTCACGTTTTAGATAGATCTTAGTCAGCGGATTAGGGCTTAAGTTGCGGGTTAAGGTTAATGCGGTTGGACGACCTGCATAGTTCTTTAATAGCTCGGTAAACTCTTTTTGAAAGCTTTCATCTTCTTGGGCTTCAATAAAAGCGGTTTCAAGTTGCTTAAGTGCTGGCATTAAAATTTGCGGTACGTACATACCACCATATTCCCCAAAGTATGGGTTTAACTTGCTCATAATCTTATCCTATTTCTTTTCAATTTGTGGTCACAGGCGCTTGGGGCATATGACGATAATTTTGTTTGGTTTAGTTTGTTTCAGTTCTGCTCAGTTCAGTACTGACGTAAAAGCTTAAACGCTGCGCTAATTTTACTTGGATCTTTAATGCCAGGGCTTTGCTCAAGGCCTGAGTTAAAATCTAAGCCGTAAAAGCCTTGGCTAGCGGCTCGCGCCGCATTGTCAGGGCTGAGTCCACCGGCAAGTAACGCCAGCTCTTTATTCGGAAGTATCTTTTGCCAGTCAAAGCTTTGGCCTGTGCCACCAAATTGGCCATCAGATTTGCTGTCAAATACCACGCGATCAATGCCTGCTGGAATGTCTAACTCATGCTCACTTGCCACATCTACCGCAACCGCCTTCCAAATCTGAGTTGAGCTATTGTTTGTGGCTAAGATTGCTTTCAATGTATCAATTTCGAGTGCGGTTTCTTTACCGTGAAGTTGTACGGCAAACAGGTTTAATTCAAGCGCGAGCTTGGCAATCACATCGGCCGCTTCATTAACAAACACGCCAACTAAATTGAGTTTAGTGCCGCTTTGCGTTAACTCTTGTACTAGCTCTTTGGCCTGCTCAGCGGTTACCGCGCGTGGTGATTTTTGCGCAAAAATAAGGCCGCCATAAATGGCGCCTGCTTTTGCGGCAGCTAGCATGTCTTCGATGCGAGTTAAGCCGCATACCTTGTTGTGGCCAAAAGTTAGCGTGCGGCAAGCTAGATCTAAATCATCTTCAGCCATTAATGAACTACCAACCAAGAAGCCGTCAACAAGCGGTGCTAGACGGCGAACTTGGGCTTGGTTATAAATGCCAGATTCGCTGATCACTACTCTGTCGGCCGGAATATGCGGCGCAAGTTCCTCTGTGGTCGCAAGATCAGTAGACAGGTCGCGCAGGTTACGATTATTAATCCCGATGATCTTGGCATTAAGCGCAATGGCGCGAGTTAGCTCGGCTTCATTACTCACCTCAGTCAAGATATCAAGTTGATACTTGGCCGCTTCGGCGGCTAAGGCTTGATAGCGATTGTCATCAAGTACAGATAGCATTAATAAAATGGCATCAGCGCCTTGATGTGCAGCCAATTTGACCTGGTACTCATCAACAAAAAAGTCTTTGCATAAAATTGGCTGAGTGACGCGAGCACGTACACGCGGGATATAATCCATATCACCTTGGAAGAACTGCTCGTCGGTTAATACCGAAATACCCGCTGCGTAGTGGTTGTAGACATCTGCGATAGCGTCGACATCAAACACATCACGGATAAGCCCTTTCGATGGGCTGGCTTTCTTACATTCTAAAATAAAGCCTGCATTTGGCGCTTTAAGGGCATCAAATAAACTTCTGTCAGACACTTTTGGCGATAAGTCATCTTCAGCAAAGCGCTGCTTGAGTGAGGCAATATGCGCCGCTTTAGTATCGACAATTTTAGTCAGTACATTGCTTTCTTTTACTGCGGGTGCGTCTCTTAAATCCGTGCTCACATTAAGCTCCTTTACCAGCTTGGCTAGCGTCGCTAAGCTGGGTTAATAATTGGTAGGCTTTGCCGCTGTTAATGGTGTCTAATGCTAGCGCCGTGCCTGACTTGATGTCTTCGCAAACGCCTGCCACATAGAGGGCGCAACCCGCATTAATAGCAACTGCGTTCATATGGGCGCTTTTACCTGTGCCTTGTAATATGGCGCGGGTGTACTCAGCATTTTCTTCTGGTGCGCCGCCTTCTAAATCAGTCAGTTCTGCTTGAATGACACCAAGCATGGCTGGAGTAATGCGGTACTCGGTGATAACGCCATCTTTAAGCTCATTGACTAAGGTGTCACCGTGAAGTGCAACTTCATCAAGGCCACTACCGTGAACCACCATGGCGCGCTTAATACCAAGGGCTTTTACGACCTGAGCGATAGGGGCAACTAGTTCTGGGCTATAAACACCTAGTAGCATAAAGTCAGGGTGTGATGGATTAATCAACGGCCCTAATACATTAAATAGCGTGCGAGTTTTAAGTGCTTGGCGTACAGGCACTGCGTGGGCTACGCCACCGTGATAGTGCGGTGCAAACAAGAAGCACAGTCCTAGTTCATCTAAGCAGTCACGCGCCGTTTCTGGTGCCATGGTTAAATCGATACCAAATTGTGCCAGTAAATCTGATGAACCTGATTTGCTCGATACGCTGCGGTTACCGTGTTTAGCGACTTTGGCACCCGCGGCCGCAGCAACAAAGGCTGCAGTGGTTGAGATATTAATGGTGTTGTGACCATCGCCGCCAGTACCAACAATATCGACAATACCCTGATTTACGGTCGATTCACTCGGCGTTGGAAAGGCTTTTGCGGCCGCGCGCAGGGCATCGGCTGCTCCGGATATTTCATCAATGGTTTCGCCACGCATTTTCATGGAGACTAGCATGCCTGCCATGGTGACTTCATTCATTTCGCCTTGAATGATCTGGCTAAATAGCGCTTTAGCTTCTGCTCGCGTTAAGCTTTCACCTTGATAAAGTGTTTCGATAAGGGCTGCTGTAGGTTTGATTTCTATTTGAGTCATCATCTTATCCTTTGTCGTTATTCTGGCTGTTTTCATTCAGTGCGCGAGACAAATAATCTAAGCTTTGCACTAATAATTGGCTACCAAGCGTGGTTAATATCGACTCTGGGTGAAATTGAAACCCAACGGCTTTATCTTGGCGGTGAATAATCGCCATTGGCATCTCTTCTGTCGTGGCGATAACGTCTAAACAATCTGGCACTTGGGTTGCGACTAAGCTGTGATAGCGGGCTACAGGAAGCGGCGAGGGCAGGTTGGCAAAAATATCCTCACCGTTATGAAATGTCGGGCTGGCTTTACCATGCACCACTTGGTTTGCTCGCTCAACTTTACCGCCGTAATGCTCAACTAAAGCTTGGTGGCCAAGGCAAATACCTAGCATAGGCACTTTACCGGCCACACGCTCAATTAAGGCCATTAATGAACCCGCTTCATGGGGGGCGCCTGGACCTGGTGATAACACTAGGGCTGCAGGTACGGTTTCGTTTAATAGTTTGCTGGCAATAAAGTCTGCGTCTACATCGTTGCGGTAGATCACCACTTCATAGCCTAGGCTTCTAAACTGATCAACTAGGTTGTAGGTGAACGAGTCGAAGTTATCGAGTAGATAGATTTTCATAGTCCACCTCCCATCTTAATCGCTGAAATAACGGCTTGGGCCTTTTGACGAGTTTCATCGGCTTCGGCCTGTGGATCTGAGTCGAACACGACGCCTGCACCGGCTTGAATAAAGGCGGTACCCTCTTTGACAAAAGCGGAGCGGATAACAATACAGGTATCCATATCTCCCAAACCATTTAAGTAACCCACTGCGCCGCCGTAGCTGCCACGACGGGTTTTCTCTGCGCCGCGAATAAGCTGCGCAGCACTGACTTTAGGCGCTCCGGTTAAGGTGCCCATATTCATACAAGCTTGGTAGGCATGCAGTGCATCTAGATCTGTGCGTAGTTGACCTGTAACGCGGCTGACTAGGTGCATCACATGGCTGTATCTATCGACTTTTAATAGTTCAGGTACTTTGCGGGTGCCGCTTTGGCTAATACGAGCGATATCGTTACGGGCTAAATCGACTAGCATGATGTGCTCGGATAGCTCTTTTTTATCTAGGCGCAGCTCAAGCTCATTACGGCTATCGAGATCAAAATCGATTTCACCGTTAGCCGTTTTACCGCGTTTACGTGTACCAGCAATGGGGTAGATCTCGACCTGATTGGTTGCGGCTTCATATTTAAGTGCGCTTTCAGGTGACGCGCCAAATAGGGTGAAGTCGTCGCCGCGAAAGTAGAACATGTATGGGCTTGGGTTAGTCAGTCTTAATGCACGGTAGGCACCTAAGGTGTTCGGGCAAGGTAAGCTAAAGCTGCGCGATGGTACGACTTGGAAAATATCGCCAGCAATGATGTGCTCTTTAAGGTCGTTAACTGTGTTTTTAAAGTCGTCATCTGAGATGTTAACTTGGGTTTGGGCTTCAACGGCTTGTAACTCGGCAATGGGCGTTAATGAGTGACAAGCTTGTTGTAACTCTGTCATACGTTGAGCGAGTGAGGCGCTAATGCTATCGACAGGGCTTTGTGCTGGCTGAACAAACTGGTGAGTGACGATTTCAGCACTTTGCTGCTGATGATCCACAAGGATTAAGGTCTCAGCGAGATAAAATAGGTAGTCAGGGCAGGTGTTGTTACCTTCTGGCACGCTTGGCAGTGGTTCAACCGTATCAATCAAGTCATAAGCAAGCACGCCACCTAAAAACAGATCTTCAAACTCAGGGCTTTCATCGCAGCGGATGTGCTTAACCAACATTCTTAAGCCATCAAGCGGGGAGATTGATTTTAAACGTGCATCTTCGTCGAGTTGGTGAGAGTCTTTTTGAAGAGTCAGGCTTAAGCTTAATTCATCGCAATGGTTTATTTTGGTGCTTGGAAAGTCTTTTTCGAAGAATGACTTTATTGGTGAAAGTAGAGTCTTACCGTTATCAGTAAGCGCGTTAAACTTAAGTTGATAACCGTCGCAGCGAATTTGCATGGCTGCGTGAGTCAGCACGATACTTTTTAAGTGGTCCTTGCTATCTATTTCAGCAGACTCTAGCAGCATAGTGTGAGGGGCGTTTTGAGTCACATGCTGGTATAAGCTAAGCGGATCTTCATGATACGCCAGCGCCTCTTTTTGAGTGACGACTTTAGCGATTGTGTCGGTTGTCATGCTTATGCTCCTGCCTTGTAGGGTAACGCATTATTCATTGTTTTATCTCACTTTATCTTAAGCCTGCTGCTCTGGGTATTCTCTCTTCTTACCGATTTATTTTCGCTTAGATACAAGAAAGCCCGCAGAGTGTGCGGGCTTTCTTGTTGAATCTTGGCTCAGTTATTTGAGCACACAGTTTCACACCACCCGCTAAGTTGGGAAGTGCCACCACCAATTAATGTTTTGGAAAGTTGTAAACTGTGTCATCTAAAATTCATCTTGTTTGTTTCAATGGCTATATAAAAACATTTGCAGGTGAAAGCTGTCAATTGAATATTACTGTTTTTGACGGATTTTCATTAATTGGGTGAATATTTTTCTAAGATTTTATCTTTACGGGGCTGTTTTGGTGTTTTTTGAGTGAAATTTGCTAAAAATTGACTTTGAGGGGGGTGGTTGTTTGTGTGTGATTGATGGTTAATTGAGAGACTTGAGCGTTAAGTCGGCACTTTAGTGAATACAGGCAGGCTTCAAGCCGATGAGTTACTGATTTTAATATAAGCGATTTGTATGTTTTTACTGCCTAACAGTTTAGCCGTGGTTAATAAATGGCTGATATTTGATCTTACTCAAAGTTGTTGCAAAGTTTGTTAGTTGTTTGTTGTTATCTTTGCTGGTTTTGGCACACTAAAAATGTGGCCCCAAAGGAGTGAGTATGGCTTCAATCAAGCAGTTGTTAAAAGCACTATTAAATAGTTTCAAGGATCTGATCCCTATTATATTAGTGGTTTGTTTCTTTGAGGTATTTGTTCTACAACAGGCACCCGATAATCTGTTTTCCATTCTTATAGGCCTCGTTTTCATCGTGGTTGGTTTAACCTTTTTTGTTTTCGGTCTAGAAATGGGCCTGTTTCCTATTGGTGAGTCGCTTGCACAAGCTTTGGCTCGTAAAGGAAGTGTATTTTGGCTGGTGGTTTTTTCATTTTCACTGGGTTTTGGGACCACATTAGCCGAACCTGCATTAACCGCAGTGGCAAACGAAGCTGCAGAGGTGGCTGCAGAAGCCGGTGCAATTAAAGCCTCTGAGGAGGCGATGGATAGTTACGCCATGGGATTAAGATTAACAGTGGCGTTATCGGTTGGTTTAGCTATCTTGCTTGGCGTGGTTAGAATTTTAAAAGGCTGGCCAATCCATTACCTGATTATTTCGGGTTATATCATCGTCATGATACTGACTTCATTCGCCCCTGAAAATATTATCGGTATTGCCTATGACTCGGGAGGGGTGACGACATCTACGATTACCGTCCCCTTAGTGACCGCCTTAGGTGTCGGTTTAGCGACTGTGATTAAGGGACGCAACCCCATGCTTGATGGCTTTGGTTTGATTGCCTTTGCCAGCTTAATGCCGATGATTTTTGTGCTTATCTACGGAATGCTGGTGCTTTAATGCAGGTGCTTTAATGCCAGAGCGTTGATACTAGTACTTTAAATGGGAGTGATCTAATGGAACTACTTGAGCAAGTGCTTGATACCTTGCTGGTTACCATACGTGATGTGGTGCCTATTGCGATTATCCTCTTTGGTTTTCAGTTAGGAGTATTAAAAAGGCCGGTTGCTAATTGGCGGCGAGTAGTTGCAGGTTTTGTGTATGTGATTTTAGGGCTAAGCTTTTTCTTAGTCGGCCTTGAGATGGCTTTGTTCCCAATCGGTGAGAGTATGGCCGAACAGCTGACCTCCCATGAGTTTATCCATGAAGACGACTTGCAAAATACTGTTAATGGTTGGCAGGACTACTATTGGGTTTATATCTTCGCAGCGGCGATAGGCTTTAGTACCACGATTGCTGAACCATCACTTATCGCGGTTGCGATAAAGGCAAACCAAGTATCTGGTGGCACCATAGGCATTCAAGGTTTGCGTATTTCGGTGGCTATCGGTGTTGCCTTTGGTATTGCGCTAGGGTGTTTTCGTATTGTGGTGGGGGATCCTATTCACTACTACATTATGGTCGGCTATGTGCTGGTGGTCATTCAAACCTTCTATGCTCCCAAAATGATCGTTCCGCTTGCCTATGACTCGGGCGGTGTGACTACCTCCACCGTCACCGTGCCGTTAGTCGCAGCATTAGGCTTAGGCTTAGCGACCAATGTCGAGGGACGTAATCCGCTTATTGATGGCTTTGGGCTCATCGCCTTTGCTAGTTTGTTTCCAATGATCACTGTAATGGGCTATGCCCAGTTGGTGGAATTTAAGAACAGAACCCAAAAGGAGCGAGATAATGCGCTTTAAACTTATTCTGGTGTTTATTGATGATGCCTGTACCGATGCGATTTTGGATGCGGCTCGGAGTAAAGGCGCTACAGGCGCTACAGTGATCAACCATGCTCGTGGTGAAGGCCTTAAGCAGCAAAAGACATTTATGGGCTTGTCGTTAGATATTCAGCGGGATGTGGTGTTGCTGTTGGTTGAAGAGCATCTATGCCGAACTATTTTAGAAACGGTTAGTGAAGTCGGTGAGTTTGATAGTGGCTCAGGTAAAGGCATTGCGATTCAAATTGATGTAGAAGACGCTGTAGGGGTCGCTCATCAGGTACAAAAGTTAACTCATGACATTGAGGATCAAATATGAAGAATGAAAACCTGGTAAGAAATCATGATGTCATGAGTCAAGATTATGCCATGATCGATGGTTTACAAACCGTGGCTGAAGCCATTGAACTCGCGGTTAAAAACAAGGTGAACGTGCTATTTGTCAATAAACGGCATGATGATGACGAGTATGGCATGGTGCTTATGAGTGATATAGCTAAAAAAGTGTTGGCACAAGACAGAGCGCCTGAGCGAGTCAATGTGTATGAAGTCATGGTCAAGCCTGTGCTATGCGTGCCGGGCAGTATGGATGTACGTTACTGTGCACGTTTGTTTGACCGTTTCGGTATTACTAAGGCGCCAGTGGTTGAAGAGGGGAGCATTGCAGGATTGGTGAGTTATCACGAAATTGTGCTCAAGGGCATGATTAATAAGAGTCGTTAAGCTTACTAATTAATTAACTAAGCAATCAATGAGTTAAACCGAGTCGACGACACACTCGGTTTACTTGTTTTAGCCTAAGAGTTTAGGATGGGAGCTAAGTTGGACTCCTCAATAATGCAGGGGTCTGCTACACTGATTTTGGTTATTTTAATTTAAGTTCAATTCGTTATGCAGCGCCCACCATTACGTCAAGCCAAAACCATCGACAACGTTTTTAATAGTGCTTACTGGCATCTAAGTCAGCAAGATTTCACTATTAATGAAATTCGCAGCAAGCTTGAGCGTAAAACAGAAAATCAACAGTGGATTGATACAGTACTCTCCAGATTGATAGAAGGCGGATACCTCAAAAGTGATTTTGAGTTTGCAGTGCGTTATTGCGAGCTGGCTTTTAGCCATGAGTTGGGCGCTGGTGCCATAAGGCGCAAACTTCAGCAGCGTGGCGTATCGATTACTGAGATTGATTGTGCCATCGAGCGGGTGATGGATGAGCAAAATGTTGATAGTTTCGAGATGGCAACCTCAAGGCTGCTCGGTCGATATGAGAATTTCTATGGTACCAACAGCGAGAAAGTTTATGCCCAGATGACGGCAAAAGGGTTTTCTCGAGTAGAGATCGATCACGCTTTAGCGCAGCATCCGATGCGCGACTCTCTTCGCAGTAAATTAGCCGTTAAAGCAGATAAAGCAGACTTAACCACTGAAATAATTAAGTTATACAAAAAGGGGAAAGGCCAAACTCTGATTCAGCAGGAGCTTAAGCAACGTTTGATCGATTTAAGTGACTTTGAAGAGACTATGTACCAATTGAGCCTTGCTGGGGATGTTGATTTTTATCAAAGTTGTAAAAATGAACTTGCTAAGAAGCGATATGATTTGTCGGACTATAAAGAAAAGTCGAAAGCTTACGCTTATTTATCTCGTAAAGGTTTCGATAGTGATGAAATCAAAGAGGCTATGAATCAGGATGATGAATGATACCAATCAGTATAAGAAGTTGATCTGCTCAGAGCGTTTTTTGGCAAACTAATGCAAGGCGAATAGCTGAAAGAATGGTTACTCCCTTGTGAAGATGTTCAACGCGGGAGTAGGCAGCCAAAAACGCTCCAGAATGGCGAGTTTTAGCGGCTCAGCTGCTGTGTTAACGAGCTAAACCGTAGAACAACTATGCTCTTCACTCGTAGCCTTGCATCAGAACCGCTAAACTCTCGCTGAGCGATCAAATCTTTATACTGATTGGTATAACTAAGCTATTGGATACTCATCTATTTTAAATATATTTCTATATTGAATAGTCAATGTGTTGGTTTAACCATAACTTACCCATATAACTTAATAGCTTGTTAATTCTTTGTGCTTGATGCTTATTATCAAGTTTTAAAGTCAAGGCCGGAATTGGGACGGGTCTATCTACAAAGTGACGAAAGATGATAGAAAACACCTCCGTCATGCAGGCTTTATACTCTTGGCTGGCGTACAACCTTTGCCAATCAATCCCTTTCTCATTGGCAAAGCTCTGCGTTAATACATCAACCTTTTGAGAAAATAATTTTATTTGTTCGGCCCCCATACAATGTTCTTTGATTAGAGATAGAAAGAGATCTAAACATTTACCTCGAGGGATCACATCGAAAATATCACCAAATTGGCGACTTTTGTTTTTTCTAACGGAAAGTATGCTAATGACTTGCGCATAATACTCTTCAAATTGGTGAACAATAAGCCGATCAAGGATCCGTTCTCTTTGCGGGGAGATATTGTCAAAGTACTCAGTCACTCTATTACAAAAGAGGGCAGCATCTAAATTATCCATCAGTGACGCTGTGATTTTGTCACCAATAGAGTCAGGAAGTGAGTTAGCGTCCATCACTTTACATATACCTACATCGATATAAGACTGAAACTTTTCAGGGATCTTGCTATCGCAAGGAAATGGGCATGAACTACTTTTAGAGCATTTCAATTGACGACTCCATCCATGAGTACCAAGAATTATCCTGCCTAAAGCTATAATACACAGATTTATTTCAGTCAAATAATTGCGGCGGCCTAATTAGTCACTGAAGTCTCAATAGCCGTTTTTCCCTCCATCAGAACATCGAAAGTGAATCGCCAAGTCAATTGAATTGAGTCGTTAAATGATAGGTTAGAATTTGAATAGTTATATTTCAACTATGCTTATTGAGCGACAGGTTTAGTCATATAACGTTGAGGTAGAGAAAGCGATGAGAGTAAATCAAACTATGTTACTGGCACTGTTTTGTTTACTGGCATTTCCAAGCCAGGCCTTAGAACTTAACAGTATTGATATCAACGAAGGCAAGACGCTTAAGAAAGCCCAGATATTTAATCAATGGGGTTGTAGTGGAGAAAATAGTTCTCCGGAGCTCAGTTGGAGTGAGATACCTAAAGGAACCAAAAGTTTTGCTGTGACCATGTACGATCCTGATGCGCCAACAGGTAGTGGCTGGTGGCATTGGTTAGTTGTGAACATACCTGCTAGCACCAAAGGTTTACCAGCAAACTCGGGGGCAAAGGGCGGTGCCAATCTTCCTGAGGGAGCAAGCATGGTTACTAATGATTTTGGCTTTAAGGGCTTTGGCGGTGCTTGTCCGCCTGCGGGTTCAGCACCACACCATTATCAGATCACTGTCTATGCACTGGATGTCGCTCATATCGATCTACCTGATAACGCTACAGCGGCATTAGCGGGATACAATATCTATCAGCACCTTCTTGGTAAGGCCACACTAATTGCGCCGACTAATGCCAGATAGGTATTATACTAATCAGTATAAGAAGTTGATCTACTCAGAGCGTTTTTTGGCAAACTAATTCAAGGCGAATAGCTGTAAGCATGGCTATTCCCTTGTAAAGCTGTTCAACGCTGAAGTAGGCAGCCAAAAACGCTCAAGAATGGCGAGTTTTAGCGACTCTGACGCTTTGGCTCTTAAGGAACAAGAGGGAGCTTAACCCTAGTTCAACTATGCACTTCACTCGTTGCGAGCATCATGGTCTTGTATGTTCCTGACATACATAAGACATTTCCTCCATCCTTGGAGGTCAGATGTGGTGAATGTCATGAATGCACGACTATATGGATATAGGAGGTAGAGTAACGCAGGAGCAGTTACCGAGGAGCACTTAATGACCTCGCTTCAGAACCGCTAAATTCTTGTTGAGCGACCAAATCTTTATACTGATTGGTATTATGCATATAGAGTTGCGTATAGCACAGGATTTTGCGGCCATTAATAAAGGTTGCTAGTCTCTGTATCCGGCTTAGCGATATTGGGAATTGATATGAAAAAGGCAGCATATATATGCTGCCTTTTCTTTTACTCTTTGTCCTTTTTTGAGAACCGTTGACAGCTCAAGGGGTAGAGAAAAAGTTTACTGCTTAAGCAAATTTTTTATCGAGAAAATTGATGATCTCTGATGACTCATACATCCAAGTTGATTGACCATTTTCATCAATCTTCATGCATGGAACTTGTAATTTGCCGCCTTCACTAAGAAGCGTGCTCTTGTGAGGTTCTTGCTTGGCATCGAGAGTGACGATATTCAAGCCTTGACGGCGTAGTGAACGACGAACCTTTACGCAAAATGGGCAAGCCTTATATTCGTAAATAGTCATGTTGCTGGTTGCGTTGTCGATTTTTTGTTGTTCTTCTTGCGGACGCTTAAGTTTTTTAGGCGAAAAAACAAAATTTAAAAACAAAATGATACGGCCTAATACCCAACGAATGATAAACATTAACTACCTCTGATGTATTGATACTCGCGCAGATTTTAACTCAAGCGTTACAGGGTTGAAAGCAATGATTAAAAAATGGGTTTCATTTTCACGACAAATGCCAATGACATTGACCCAGCTGTTTTAGTTCGTTGTTAATCGACAAAAGGGCTGCACCGTCTGGACATAAACAGATCTGCTGGGTGAATTGTGCGAGCTGTTGTTGAAAAGACTCGCTTAGCGATTGTTCTTGGCTAGTGAGTAATTCAATGTGAGGTGCAAACAAAAATTCCACTAAATTAAGTGCGCTTAAGTCTTCGAGTTGGCAGTTATTGGTATCGCCGCACAGCGGAGCACTTGCAATAGAGGCGGTCATTATCATCGCGCCAGCGCTCACGCCAATAAGAGCGCCACCATTGATGGCATATTGGCGTAAAACAGGTAGAAGCTTTCTGGATTTTAGTGCTTTTAAGAAGCGGAAGGTGTCGCCACCAGAGAGGTGAATAGCATCACAGCTTAGCAATTGTTCGAGCGCATGCTGTGAAAAGCCAGCTTCTAATTCGAGGTAGACGCTGAGCTCTGCACCACATGTTTGGTATAGCACTTTTGCTTGCTGAAAATACTCTCTTTGTGCGTCGGGTTGTGATGCTATATAGCCGACTTTGATTGGAGTGAGTGTTTGCAGCCCATTTAAGGAGCTTGACTCTATGAGTGTGGCAAGCAGCGACTTAATTGCCATTTGGGCATTGGTTGTATTTGGATCGCTCAATAGGGCGAGTTTCATATGTTCAGTCCTTTGATTGCTGCTGCCAATACTTTCTGTGGTGATTGACTGTGACGCTTAAGCTTGTGTTTAGACCTTAACGGATCCGCTTTAAAAAAGCGAAACAGATGTGAGATGTGCAATAAAAACAGCACGCTAAGCTGAACTTAGAGCTCAGCGCAGATTAGCGTGCCTAGGATTACTTAGCTGATAAGGTTAGCAGTGCTTGGCTTTCACCAGTATTGAGTTCGACTCGGCTATCGAGTAAGAAAATTCTTTGCGGTGCGATATTTTTCTTGTCAATTAAATAGGTTTTTACTGCTGTGGCACGTGTTTGTGCCAGCTCTCCAAGAGACGCTTCGGCTACACGTTGTGCTCCTAAGGTAAAGTTATAAAGGGCAATGTGCCAGCGTTGGGAGAGTTGCTCATCAGTGAGCTTGTTTTCGCCTTGATGCTCTGTCTCTATCTTCTCTTTCACCGCTTGAGCTGAGCTTCCAAGTTCAGCTTCGTAGAGCGTAACTAGGGCATCGGATAGCGGCCCAGTTATAGGGTAATTGCTTGGCGATAAATCCTTAGGTAGCGATGCGACATCAAGCTTAGCCGTTTGAGCAAGCTTAGTTTTGAGTTGCTGTTCACTGAGTGCCTGACTGTCTTCAAGCATATTCACGCCGCCTTCGACATTAAGGGTCAGCATAGGTCTGTCATTCAGACCCTTGGCTAATTTATCTAAGGTTTGTTGCTCTTTAGCATCTAAAGAGCCGATACCGGGAGCAAATTGTATCTTGTCTAATTCGCCCTCATCGGCGCCAAGTAAATTTGCCAGTAGAGTAAACGGAGCGGTGACCGCCTTGGTGATGACGTTGCTAAAGGCTGTCATCACTATGCTGCCGATGCTAAAGCTTGGGTCATCAACATCACCAGAGACCTGTAGGCCTAAATCAATCACGCCGTGTCGGTCTTGCAGTAGGGCAATCGCTAGGGTAACAGGAAGAGTCGTCGCTAGGCTGCTGTCGCTAGGCTTCCCCAGCTTTAACTGATCGACAATTAAATGGTTATCACCGACGAGTTGGCTGTTATCGAGCTTATAGTTGAGATCTAGCGATAATAACCCTTTATCAATGTAATAACCTGCGTAGGTACCCGAGTAGGGATTAACTGATGTTAGTTCGACATGTTTAAAGCTAAGGGCTAAGTCTAAGTAGGGTTGTTCCAGCAAGGGATTGATATCCCCTTTTAAAGTAACCGGCGCGTAGCGATCGATTTTACCTTTAAGATCCACCGATGCAGTTTGTTTACTGCTTGAAGATAACTTGCTTATACTACCGTCTAAATGCTCAATACTGGCAGCAAAGTTAGGCGTTAGTGAGTTATCAGCGAAGAAGGTTGAGCCATCTTTAAAGCTAATTTGATTGATGGTTAACCCCAAAGCATTCGCCGTGGTTTTGTTAGCTTGTGTAGTCGAGATCTTTGCTTTGACAGCGGCTTGCTGTCCTTTTTTCTGGTCGGTCTGTTTGTTAGCATTATTTTCATTTGCACTACTGTCACTGTGAGTGCTGTTGTCTGAAGGTGCCTGTACCACGATGAGATCGCCAATGTTGGTGCTTTTATCTTTGGCGATAATGATACGACCATAGGGCTTGTTCAGATTAACTTGGTCAATATCGAGGCGGTTCTCCTGCTTATCGAACGCAAGGTGATTGATCTCGAGTGTTTTCCACTTGAGCAACTCTTTTTTCTGTACCGTATCTTTAATCAGTAGATCGGTAACGCTTAAGTTACCTATATAGCTTAACTGCTCGGCCTTTGCATCGACAACCAGCTCGCCTTGGGTATTGAAGTCACCTTGCTGAAGCTTGATATTGACATAAGGCTGCAGATAACTTTGTATTTGCGGCAAGGCAAACTCAGCGATTGAAACCTTAGCTTCCACCAACTGCTTTAATGCATCTATGCTGCCGCTAGATTGAACTATCCCTTCTTGGTTGACGTTAAGCGACAGTTGATAGTCAATAGGATTGGCAAGGCTTGCATCGATTGCGCCTGTTGTTAAATTGATATCACCTATCTGCCAAAGAGTGTTTTTAGTCACTAATTGCTCAGTAAGATTGACTTGATAACCTTCAAGCTCGATAGCCTTAAGTACAGCCGTCCAATTCTGTTTAGCCGTTTTTGCTGACTCCGTGCCCGTCACTTCTGAATTATCGGCTTCAGAATCAGCTTCCTGTACCTTGGTGCTTACTGGCTTTTCAGTTATTGGCGTAAAGATTTTGGCAAGATCAACGCCATCTTTGTCCACTTTTGCGTTAAGCACTAAACCTTGAGTCTCTAGGCTTGCTGCCGTTACCGTTTGCTGCTGTAAATCGAATGCTATTCCTTTAAGAGCAATCATAGGTAATTTGATTATCGATTGTTGCTGATAGTCAAAGTTAAGATCATCGAGTTGGACTAGGCCAAGGTCAGTGGTGACTTCTAATTTATCATTTTGGATCTGAAGCTGATAATTGCTTGATAGACTTAAACGGCCAGAGGTTAACACTGGCGTAAACTGCCCAGAGATAAACGACCAAAATTGTGGCAACTGGATGTTAGTGAGTTGCACATCGCCGACAATATTCAGCGGAGAAAGCTGTACTAAGCCTTGTGTGGCTATATCACCGCCTTTACGTCCTACAACGTGTATTGCGTAATGGTTAGTTTGTTGCTTGTCACCTAAGTTTTCCAATGCCGATTTGATGACATGAGCGGAATCGAAAAACTTAACATTGAGGTTAAGCGCTGGATAGTTCAACTGGCTGTTAGTCACGTGATCAACAAAGCTCAAATCGGCGTTCACAATCGACAAGTCGTTGACAATAAAGTGTGGGATCCCAGCTGGCTCGGTTGACTGCTCATTTTCTTCAGTTTTGGGACGTTTTGCCAATGTGTCGAGAATATCTGAAAAATTAAAGCGTAAAGTTTGAGGGGCCGCGAGTCGTTCAATGTTTATCGAAGGTGCCGTTAAGGTAACGTCTGCAACACTAAACGCTGTATTGAATACAGAGTTCCAGAATTGATACTCAAAACTGAGTTGTTTAAAGCCGACAAAGGGCTGATTGTTGGTTTCGTGAAGCTCGAAGTTATCAACGGCGACTTCTAGAGTGAAAGGATTAATTGTCACTCTTTCTAATGTTACTGGTCGCTGCAGTAATTGTGATAATTGCTTCGGTGCTTGCTTAACAATAATGTAGGGAACCAATAGGCCTAAAAGGGCGGTAAAGCTTAAGTAAATGGCTGAAACTATGATTAGCAGGCGCTGAGATCTTGGGCGCTGCCGATAGCCATTGAGAACAGCATTAAGTAATTTTGAGTTAAAAGACATACTGACCTTCGTCGAATTAAATGTGGCAGAGTGTTTTTGCTTTAACAGAAAGGGCTGATAAAACTTGATACACCTATTTTAATTTTAGGTTCATTATCATAGAAATGAAGCTGCTATCATATTCTTTCTGGCGTATTTAGTGAAAATATTTGTTACTACAGCACGTGGAGTGGCAAGTCGTCTTCAGCGGTGAATGTTTTTTGGACTGAATGATTCACTCTAGTGGCTAAAGATTTTGCGATAATGGCGCGTTAACCATAGTTATTAGAATTAAGCCTGTTACGAGCTATTGCCTCCAGTCTTTCTTGATTGGTACCATAGCGCGTTTTCAATCTTGCTTTGGGGAATTAGCTTGAATAAGAGTGTTATCACTAATCTGCTTGCAGCCATTCTTGTTGCTGTGGGTTATCTGTTTGCCTTACCAATTGTACTAACGGTTGGCTTATTTGCACTTTCTGGTGCGGTGACCAACTGGTTAGCTATTCATATGCTGTTTGAGAAGGTACCAGGTTTATATGGCTCTGGTGTTATCCCATCTCGATTCGAAGAGTTTAAACAAGCTATTGCGAACTTGATGATGAAGCAGTTCTTTACTGAAGAAAATATTGATCGTTTTTTATCGGGTGAAGATGGCATAGAAAAAAAATTAAACTTACAACCTGTTATCGATAATATTGATTTATCACCTGCATTCGATGCCTTAGTGACGACCGTTGAGCAATCTTCATTCGGTGGGATGTTGGCTATGTTTGGTGGCTCTGATGCCATTACGCCGCTACGGGAACCCTTTATTGAGAAAATGAAAAGTTCGTTGAGTGAAATCGCTCAGGGTGACGACTTTTATGAATTACTAAAAGCTGAACTTGAGCAACCTAATATGATTGCGGATATGCGCGCAAAAGTAGAAGAGATTGTGACCCAAAGGCTCAATGAATTAACTCCGCAACTTGTTAAAGAAATAGTACAAGAGATGATCCGTGAACACTTAGGTTGGTTAGTGGTGTGGGGCGGTGTCTTTGGTGGTTTGATAGGCCTAGCAGCGGCGCTTATTCAGGGCTAAGGTTAAAGTATTAACACTGAATAAATTAAAGAGAGATTAAATCAAAGAGAGCTTCGGCTCTCTTTTTTGTTGCTGTCATTGTTCTGGTATTCACGACAAACTTAGGGCTGTTATCTAAAGCTGAATATGTTTTAATCAATGGCGGAAAACACATGTTCACAGGAGTGACTGATGCAGCAACAGAAAAACCAACATCATAGTATTAACTATCTAGAGATCCCGGTAAAAGACATTGATAAAACCAAGGTTTTTTTCAATCAAGTTTTTGCTTGGGAATTTGTTGATTATGGAGCGGATTATAGCTGTTTTGTTGATGTGGGCATAACGGGTGGTTTCTTCGTCAGTGACAGGTGTTTTACAACTGGTTCAGGTTGTCCCTTGATTGTGATCTACTCTCGTGATTTAGAAGAGTCACAGAGCAAAGTCGTACAAGGGGGAGGTCAGATTTCTCAAGCAATCTTCTCGTTTCCCGGTGGACGTCGATTTCATTTTCTCGATGTCAATGGCAATGAATACGCGGTCTGGTCTGAGTGAGCTGCCATTGCTGCAGATAATGGATTAGCAGCATTGACTAATATAGCTTCTATCAACTGATTTTTAAAAAACCAATACTAGCAAAGAGAAGAGCAGCATATGCCACATTGTACGATTGAATATTCCGCCCCCCTAGCCGAAGTGCTATCAATTGAAGCGTTAGTCAGTGAAACTCACCGAGGCCTGAGTGAAACGGAGTTATTTGAACCTCAGACGATAAAAACACGGGCCCTTCGTTGTGACTTCTTTCAGGTTGGCGAAGAAGAGGGCGCTCAATTTATTCACCTTAACATTGCTATTATGCCGGGTCGAAGCGATGAGCAGAAAGCTATGCTACTTGAGCGTGTCTATGATGCTATTGCCTTAATTACTTCAAGGGTAAATAGCGTGACGTTAGAAGTGGTGGATATTAATCAGCAGCACTATTTTAGCGCGCTAAATTAACCGTTAGCAGTTAATAACTTGTCATTATCGGTGTAATTGCGACAACAAAAAACCACTCAAATGAGTGGTTTTTTAATTATGACGTGAACATGACGCTGTTTTGCCATGAGCTCTGGCTCATGAGTAGAAACTTAGTAGGCGCTGTCGTGTACTGATTGTACTGCTCGACCTGACGGGTCGATAATGCCTTGTAAGCTTTCGTCCCATGCTAGTGCTTCAGGTGTTGAACAAGCGACGGATTTACCACCCGGTACGGTTTCTGCTGCGCTTGGAAGAGGGAACAACTCTTCAAAGAAGATACGGTAGAAGTAGGCTTCTTTGGTTTCAGGCGTGTTGTAAGGGAATCTAAACTTGGCATTCGCCAGTTTTAAATCGTCAACTTTATCGGCAGCGTGATCTTTAAGGCCATCGATCCATGAGTAACCTACACCGTCACTGAACTGCTCCTTTTGGCGCCAAGCCACTTCCTTAGGCAACTTGTGCTCAAAGGCTTCACGCAAGATATGCTTCTCAATTTTACCGTTCTTCGACATTTTTGCATCAGGGTTAGTGCGCATAGCAACATCCATAAACTCTTTGTCTAGGAAAGGTACGCGAGCTTCAAGACCCCATGCTGCCATTGCTTTGTTAGCGCGTAAGCAGTCGAATAGGTGTAGTTTATCAAGCTTGCGTACAAGCTCTTCATGGAAGGCTTGTGCGTTTGGCGCTTTGTGGAAGTAGAGGTAACCGCCAAACAATTCATCGGCGCCTTCACCTGATAATACCATCTTAATGCCCATAGCCTTGATTTTACGTGCCATCAAGTACATAGGCGTAGCCGCTCTAATAGTGGTTACATCATAAGTTTCTAAGTGGTAAATTACATCTTTAATCGCATCGATACCGTCTTGGAAAGTAAAGGTGATTTCATGGTGAATGGTACCAATCGCATCGGCTACCTTTTGCGCGGCAATTAAGTCTGGTGCACCTTCCAGCCCAACGGCAAATGAGTGAAGTTGTGGCCACCATGCGTTGCTTTCACCGTCATCTTCGATACGACGTTTAGCGAACGTTTGGGTGATGGCAGAAATCACTGATGAATCTAAACCACCTGATAGTAATACGCCATAAGGCACATCAGACATTAGTTGGCGTTTAACGGCTGCTTCTAATGCATCACGTACATCTTCAGCGCTTGCAGGGTTATCTTGCACTGCTGAAAATTCACGCCAGTCACGTTGATAGTAATGGGTCAGCTCACCTTTCTCACTTGAAAGGTAATGGCCTGGAGTAAAGGTTTCTACCGTTTTACATACAGGCATCAAAGCTTTCATCTCAGATGCAACGTAGAAGTTACCTTCTGCATCGTGGCCGGTATAGAGGGGAATAATACCCATGTGGTCGCGGCCAACCAGGTAAGTGTCTTTGGACTTATCGTAAAGGACAAAGGCAAAAATCCCGTTTAGTTTATCTAAGAATTCAGTACCGTACTCTTGATAAAGAGCCAAGATCACTTCGCAGTCTGAGTTTGTTTGGTAGCTGTATTTATCGCCAAGTTCAGCTTTAAGTTCTTTGTGGTTGTAGATCTCACCGTTAACGGCCAACACTATGGATTCATCTTGGCTAAGCAGTGGCTGAGCGCCGTGTTCTATATCGACAATCGCTAATCGCTCATGGGCTAAAATCGCTTTTTCACTGCTGTAAATTCCTGACCAATCTGGACCGCGGTGACGCAGAAGTTTGGACATCTCTAGAGCGACTTGACGCAGTGGAGTCGCGTCCGATTGAATATCTAAAATTGCAAAAATTGAACACATAGGTCACTCCAAAAAAATTCTGTTTTAAACTCAATTGAGTATTACTCTGCCATCGAATATTTAAGAATACAAACCTGATTTTGAATAATCACTGTTAAAAGCGCTGCTTTAGCTATGTAAAAGTTGATTTTTAAATCGCTGAAATGATGAATGTTCATTGTGGTGTTTGTTTTTTTGTTTTATCGATAATTGCGATGGCGTTATAGTTAAGCTTGATTGGATATATCGTAATGCAGTTTCAATTAAAGCCAATTGACTAAGTTTATTGATAGCAGTTACGTTTTTGGACTAATTTTGACCATTATTGAACATCATCAACAGGAGAGAGGCGTGGCTTTGATTAACCTCACTTATAATTTAGGTAAAAAAAAGCCGACAAGTGGGTGGCAAGCCGGCTGGTTGAAAACGTCAAATGGGTAAGGTTTATGGCTATTGCCATTTTTAATACTATTTACTCGCTTGCTCTATGTTGTCGTTTGCAGGGCGTAAAGCGTTAAACTCTGTGCCTTTAAAATAACCCGGCCAGTCGTGGTTGTTACCTAAGCTCGTAGCGGCATGATAGAAGATGGCTAAATCTTCAAGTGCACCGGATAGATCCCAGTCTTCACGATATTCATCGCAAACATTGTGGTAACAGCCTTTCATTTTCAGTTTCATTGCAGCTTTATATTGGGCGGTTGCCTCATCAATAGGCTCACTACCACCGCCTGCAAATACAGCAGGCACGCCTTCTTTGGCGAAGCTAAAATGATCGGAACGGAAAAAACCGCCTGATTCAGGATATTTTTCGCGTTTTGCGGTGCGGTTTTGGGTTTTAAGGGCATCTATAAGGTAGTTCTCAAGCTCGGACTTACCTTTACCTACTATGGTGTAATCCGTGGTACGGCCATAGACATTAGTGCTATCTAAGTTAAAAACGGCCACGCTTTTATCCAGCGGATAAATTGGGTTTGCAGCGTAATAGCGAGAGCCCAACAGTCCTTGCTCTTCGCCTGTTGTCGCGATAAAGGTGAGCGAGCGGGCAAGCGGGTGACCCTTGTCAGCTTGGTCCGCAAATTGGCGTGCAATCTCTAAAATCCCAGCAGTGCCAGAAGCGTTATCTAGGGCACCATTGTAGATTTGATCGCCTGTTTTGTTAGCATCTATGCCTATATGGTCCCAGTGAGCGGTAAACAAAATATGTTCATCTGCGCGGCTATTACCGGGTAAGGTAGCAACTAGGTTATAACTATTGGCATACTCTGCTTTATTGTCAAAGGCAATGGATGCAGTCTGGTTTAGTGGTAGGTTTACAGAACTTGCTGCTGCGCGGTCTGACACGGTCGCTAAGGATAGTCCAGCCTTGTTAAATAATGTCGTTGCAGCGTCGTAACTGATCCAACCTTCGACTTGGACTCGCTGATTTTGCTCCTTGGTATTATGAACAAGATCTTGTTGAGCCCCCGTCCAACTGTTTTCGACTACAGACCAAGGATAAGAAGCAGGCTTGGTGTCATGAATGATAATTGCGCCCAATGCTCCTTGACGGCTGGCTTCTTCAAACTTATAACTCCAGCGGCCATAGTAAGTCATAGCCTTGCCGTTAAACTTGCCTGAATCGGGTCGAGCAAAACCAGGGTCATTAACTAAAATGATCGCAATTTTACCTGTCATATCTAAGTCTTGATAATCGTTCCATTGATACTCTGGCGCATTAATCCCGTAACCAACAAATACCAGTGGTGCATTATTAATAGCAATTTTGGCCACATCATGACGACTACCCATCACGATATTTTGTCGATGTTTAAGCTCGATATCGCCTAAGCGAATCGTTTGTTCCTCAGATGCGATATAGCTAACCATTGGCACAGCTTGCAAATAATCTTTACCGTTAGGCTTTTCGAGTCCCATTGCAGCAAACGCTTCACTTAAATAGGCAAGGGTGAGTTCTTCGCCTTTGGTGGTTGGGGCTCGTCCTTCAAATTCGTCCGATGAGAGTATTTTGATATCTTGGCGAAAACGGCTCTCGTCAAAACTGACCTTGTTTGGGTCGTTAAGATTACTGGCTTGCTGGCCGCAAGCACTGAGTAATACGAGTGCGCATAAGGGAAGAATTGAACGCATGATTGGTCCTATTATTTTTGTTGTTTTAGACTTTTTAAGCGAAGGATCATGATGGAGGAAAGTTGCCCCCTATAGCAAGGGGGCTGGTTGGTAATCTGTTGTTAAAAATGTTACTTAATATTGCGTGAATGATGACGCTTACGGCAGAGTCACTATTTATAAACTCGCTTTAAGTCGACAGAACGACGCTGCTCTATCTGTAGTTTAGGCCTTTAAACAACTGAACTTGCGAGCGACGATTAGTTGGTGGCGGATCTCAATTCGCTTTAGAGGATGTCGATATCACCTGCACAGTTAAAGATATGATTCGGCCTAAAGGGCTCTTTGTCGATATCGGCTAACGAGCTAACACCGCTGGTAACAAGAATAGTTTCTAAGCCAGCTTGAAAACCCGCCAAAATATCTGTGCGCATGTTATCGCCAATGATAACTGTATTCTCAGAGTGGCCACCAATATGGTTTAACGCAGAACGAATTATCCAAGAGCTAGGTTTACCGACATAGAAAGGTTTCTTACCGCTGATCCGTTCAATAGGAGCACATAAGGCGCCACAAGCCGGGCTGAAAGAGGGCCCGTGAGTATCAGGGTTGGTGGCAATAAAGCGCGCCCCCTCACTGACAAATCTAGCTGCCTTATGGATCATGTCCCAGTTATATGAACGTGTTTCGCCGACGATGACAAAGTCAGGATTAATATCTGTAATAGTAAAGCCAGCTTTATATAGCTCATGAGTTAATGCTCCTTCACCAATCACATAAGCCTTGGTTCCTTCCTGATGTTTAAGAAAGTCAGCAGTGGCCATTGCTGCAGTGTAAAAACACTCTTCAGGAACATTTAGCCCTGCAGCACCTAAGCGATTTTGCAGATCTTTACCTGTCTGTACGGGATAGTTGGTGAGCACAACCAGTGGGTTGCCTTGCTCGAGTATGCGGTGAATAAACTTATCACTGCCAGGAATAAGCTGGTTGTTATGCAGTAAAACTCCATCAATATCGCAAATAATATTTTTCATCAGACTCTCTTACTTCACATTAGTTTGCCGAATAACTAACCTTAATCTAATGCTAATTGGAGTTGAAAAACAATGCATTTCATCATGTGTTGAGATAAAAAATTGGAGCGAGTAGCTAAAAGTGTTGCAGACAAGTCGATAACTTAGAGCTAAACGTTATTTTAGGCTAGGGCTTTTGGTTGGCTTCCAAGTGCTGATTTAATTTGGATAGTGAACCTGTTTATCTGTGTATAGATTCACAATAATGTGGTTTTTCTAGTTCATATGTATTTCGGATAGTTAGTCGGCAATGAACCGCTCAAAGCTAACAATTATGTTGACCTAGTTAATATTTAAGATACTGTATGAATCATTAATAGATAATAAAGATTTCTGGTGTAACAGGCTGTTTTTAAAGCTTATATTAGCCATTTCTGAAGCTAAGTTTAAATCTGCTTTCCAAACCAGTTTGTCGATATATTTATGCAAAAGATCATTGTGTTTTGTATTTTTTTTGGCTCGTTTATTTGTTCTTTTTCTGCTGGTTCAGTTGAGTTCTCACCGTTTAATACCATCGAAAAGTTGGAAAAGGGTCAGCAAATTGTAACCTTGATTAAGCAAACTGATTTAGACGGAGAATTAAAGCGGCAAAAATTACAGCTGTTAATTTCACCTGAGCAGGCTAATCAGTCTGCTTATTATGCATTTGCATACTACCGAGCTTTACATGACATTGAATTGTCTATTGCAGATCCAGTGGCTGCAGAGTTAGCCGTGTCTGAAATGCTCTCTGTCGCTGAAAATCTAAAAGTAGACTGGCTCATCGCAGAAGCTAAGATGTGGTTAGCCACTTTTGCTGCGAAACAAAGTCGGTTTGATGATGGTTTAGCCTTAATTAATGAAGCAATTAGTTTGTCAAAGCAGGCTAATTTTCATCACCTTACTGGACGAGCCTATAACACCAAAGCTGCACTCTATTTCTTTCAAGATCAATATTACAGCGCACTTGAGTATTACTTAAGTGCACTGGATATTTTTATGGCTAAACCTGAAGACAGCTACGTCAGTAAAGTATTATCAAATATATCAATAATTTATGTTGATTTAGAAGACTGGGGTAAAGCACTTGAGGCAAACAACAAGGCACTGGAGCATGTCGAGAAATTCGGTGGAAGTTACGGCCAGAAAGCAGCATTTAATAATAATGCTGCATTTATTCTAGGGAAGTTACAGCGTTGGCGCGAAAGTAAACCCTACTTAATTGCCTCACGTAAAAGTGCTGATTTTACAGGTGATTTGCGTGTAAAGCTCAATGTTCAATCTTCTTGGATTCAGTATTACTTTTCGACAGGCGAGTATCAGTTAGCCATTGAAGAAGGACAAAAATGTGTGGCGACTGCTTTAGCCCGTCAATATCCATTGTTTGTAGGAGATTGCAACCGAATATCGGCTAAGGCTATGATTAAGATTGGTAAAATTAATGAAGCATTACAATCTTTAGCCGACAGTGAATCTGTGTATAAACAAATAGAAAAACGCTCAGGCTTAGCCGATACCTTTAATACTTATGCATTAGCCTATGAGGCAAAGGGAGATTATAAAGCAGCATTGAACTATCAGCGCAGAGCGTATGAAGAAGACAAGATATTATTGTTTGATCGAAGAGCTAAGATGACGTTAGATCTTAGTCAAAGTTACCAAGAAAAATACCGTAAACAAGAACTAGCTGTATTAAAAGCTGAAAATGATCTACAGGACTCTAGACTCGCAGAGCAGCAGTTACGGGAGAAGTTTTTATTATTTTTTATCTTTGTTGCAGTCGTCTCTATTTTTTTGCTGATAAAGAAACGCTTCGGTTTAGAAAATGACAATAAGAGCCTGCAGTCCTCTAATCTTGAGTTGTATAAACAGTCACATATCGACGTGCTAACCGGCTTATATAATCGGCGCTATTTCTCTGATTTTTTGGAACTGCAGCGTCAACAGCCACAAAATCAAAACATGATGAGTTTAGCCATTATCGATATAGACCACTTTAAAAGCGTTAATGACTGTTATGGTCATGATATTGGGGATGAGGTGCTCATCCAAGTTGCTAATGTGATCAACAAGAGTATTCGTAAGCATGATTTAATTATTCGATGGGGCGGAGAAGAGTTTGTTCTGCTAATGAGCTGGCCAAATCATTCATTCCCACAAACAGCCATTGCCTTGTTTGAACATTTTGAACGCGTTCGGCAGGCGATAGAGAATACAGATATTGTTGTTGGTGAGCATAAATTGAAAATTACGATATCAATGGGAGTCGCTAAGCCTGTAGAAACATTAGCTATGATTGAATTATGGCATCAGGTACTTGATGGGGCAGATAAAGCGCTCTATCAAGCGAAAGCTGCTGGTAGAAATCGTATTGTTTTAGCGAACGGATAATGCAGCCATGACATGCTGGTAAGTGTGTAGTTAGCTTGAAACATGGTTTGATGGGTGATGTTTTATGCTACTTGCTCGTCGAAAGGTGATGATTAGGTGATATGACTATAATTCTGAATGTCTATGATTCTAAATGCTTATGACTTTAAATGGCGATAGTATTACGCTTTAGGTTGACCGACGTTGATTGCTTTCGTAGTTTATCAAGTGGCTTAGGCAAGCCTTGTTGATATTCAGATTAGGAAGATATGCACATGGAAAGAAAGCAAAATACATTCACCCTAGCGACTCTAATGGCGGTATTGTTTGGGCTATCTGGGCACTTGGCTGCGGATGAGAAGGTTACACCCGGTTATAACACTCCCATCCCCGCAAGTATTATGACGCCCAATAAGGTTGAAACGAGTATTGGTACCTTGGCGTTTCATGACGGGGCTCCTACTGTTGAAACTAGCCAAAAACTCTATGATCATCTCAATACGATTCGTGCTACCGAGGTGTTTTTAAATGCTATTCCCATGGCTTCACTTGAGGCATTGCGGATTGGACATGAAAACCTAGGGATCACTCAATCAAACCAAGTGTTACTGTTTAATAAATTGATGGATTCAAATCCATTGTTCTTAACGGGAAATACAGACACAGTCTATGCCTCTGCTTTTTTAGATCTTAAACGCGATGGGCCGACCGTTGTAGAAGTTCCTGCTGGCATGGGACCGACGACGGTTAATGATGCCTTTTTTAGATTCGTTACAGATATGGGAATTGTCGGTCCAGATAAAGGCAAAGGTGGAAAGTATCTTATCTTACCACCAGGCTATGAAGGTGAAGTACCTAAAGGTTACTTTGTGTCTGAGTCTACAAGTTATACCAACTGGTTTATTGCACGGGGCTTTTTAAAAGACGGCAAGACAGATTCAGCAGTGCAAGCTTTTGAGCAACACCTTAAGATCTATTCACTTGCTAAAAAGAGTCAAGCACCAAAGATGGTCTTTAAGTCGGGCAGCGGGTTAGAGTTTAATACTGTACATGCTAATGACTTTCACTTTTTTAAAGAGATCCAGCCTGTACTCGAAAAAGAGCCTGTGTCATTTATCGATCCTGAGCTTAGAGGCTTGATGGCGAGTATCGGCATTCAAAAGGGAAAGCCTTTTACGCCGAATGAGCACATGACAGGATTATTAACTGATGGCGTTGCTATTGGTAACGCAACAGCAAGAGCGTTAATTTTCCAGCCGCAAGATGAGGCCGCTTATGTTTATCCTGGTCGACTTTGGAAAACGGCCTTTATTGGTGGGGATTATCGCTGGTTAATTGACGATGGCGAAGGAGGGCGCAATTTAGATGCTCGTAGCTACTTCTTCTACATGGCGACGGTTAATACTCCCGCTATGGCCTTTAAACTGATTGGTAAGGGGTCACAATATGCCATGCTAGATAAATCGAAAGATTCGGTTTATTTAAATGGCAGTAACACCTATAAACTGAATATCCCAGCCGATGTCCCTGCAAAAAATTTCTGGTCAGTAGTCGCCTACGATACTCAAACACGCTCTGAGCTACAGACAGGTCAGCAGTTCCCAAGTCGCAATAATCAGCGTGATAATTTGGCTCAAAATGCCGATGGATCAGTGGATATTTACTTCGGTCCAACTGCGCCAGAAGGCAAAGAGAATAATTGGATCCAAACAGTACCGAACAAAGGTTGGTTTATCTTACTGCGTCTCTATGGACCATTAGAATCTTGGTTTGATAAAAGTTGGCAGCCAGGTGATATTGTTGAAGTTAAATAGATGACTTAGCACGGCTTTATAAATGGATAAAAAGGCACCCTAAGGTGCCTTTGTATTTTTGTTATTTAAATATTTGCTTAGTCAGCAGCGTAACCATTAGCTGGTAATAACTGACCATCTAATTGAGCAGCGCCATCTACCATGCTTAAGCGATTCTGGCTGAACCATTTAACCACTAACGGGTAAATTGCGTGTTCTTGTTCATGTACACGTTCAGCTAATGTATCTGCTGTATCGTCTCCATAAACTGGTACTTTTGCTTGTAAGATCACCGGGCCTGCATCGAGCTCTGGTGTCACAAAATGTACGCTTGCACCATGCTCAGTATCTTTTGCATCAATAGCACGTTGGTGCGTGTTCAAACCTGTATATTTAGGCAAGAGAGAAGGGTGGATGTTTACCATCTTACCTTCAAAACGCTGCACAAACTCATCACTTAAAATGCGCATAAAGCCAGCTAAGACCACAAGATCTGGCTGGTACTTTTCTATCGCATTGAGCAGTCTAGCGTCATACTCTTGTCTTGTTTCGCCGGTATGAGCTATCACGCAGCTGGTATCAATCTCATTTTGGTGAGCTCGGATCAAACCATAGGCGTCAGGCTTGTTACTGATCACGCCAACAACTTCGGCTTGGAGGTTATCATCGCAACCGTCGATAATGGCTTGTAGATTACTACCATTACCTGAAATTAATACTAAAACGCGACAACTCTGGGGCATTACAGGATCTCCACTTGTTCTTCTTCGCCGTTACGCTTGGCAATGTTACCGATTAACCATGCGTTCTCGCCTTCTGCATTTAGCAGTGTTAAGGCTGAATCGACTTTGTCCGCTGGTAGGGCGACAACCATACCAACACCACAGTTGAAGGTGCGGTACATTTCAAATTGTGAAATGTTGCCGTTTTCCATCAACCAGTTAAATACGACAGGCCACTGCCATGAGTCGCTGTTAACCACGGCTTTGCAATCTTCAGGTAGTACTCGTGGGATGTTTTCCCAGAAACCACCACCCGTAATATGCGACATTGCGTGAACATCATGCTGTTCAAGCAACTTAAGCAGAGACTTAACGTAAATCTTTGTAGGTTCTAGTAAATGGTCGATAAGTGGCTTACCTGCAAGCTCTTGCTCAGGATCCGCTTTGCTCACTTCTAATACCTTACGGATAAGTGAGAAACCATTTGAGTGAGGGCCGCTTGAAGCTAATGCGATAAGCGCATCACCGTCTTGCACTTTAGTGCCGTCGATGATTTCTTCTTTCTCTACAACACCAACGCAGAAACCTGCTAGGTCGTAGTCTTCGCCTTCGTACATGCCTGGCATTTCAGCAGTCTCACCGCCAATTAATGCACAGCCTGATTGTACACAGCCTTCAGCAATACCTTTAACTACTGCAGTTGCAACTTCGACATCAAGTTTGCCTGTTGCATAGTAGTCAAGGAAGAACAGTGGCTCTGCACCGGCAACGATTAAATCGTTTGAACACATTGCAACTAAATCAACACCAACGTTATCGTGCTTCTTGTAGTCGATAGCAAGGCGTAGCTTGGTACCAACGCCATCAGTACCAGAAACCAGTACTGGATGCTTATACTTAGTTGGTAGCTCACAAAGTGCACCAAAACCACCTAGATTGCCCATTACTTCTGGACGGCGGGTACGTTTTACTGCTGACTTGATGTTGTTAACTAGTGCATTTCCGGCATCAATATCAACGCCTGCATCTTTATAGCTTAGTGGGGTAGTAGGAGTGCTCACGGAGATCCTCTCGGGTACGGGTATCGATTATTATTGGATTTTACGCGGCGCTATTCTATCAGCTTGTGAGTAGCGTCGAAAGGTAAGTTTTTCAATTAACTTAGCGACAGAGGTCACGATTTGCCGCCTTTTTGAAACTTTAAGTTTTCCTATATGAACAAATCTACTAGAATCGTTAAAATTTACCGTAAAAAATACGTTAGAAAATCAGGAGAACAACATGAAAGTCGTTGAAGTTAAGCACCCTTTAGTCCGTCATAAAATTGGACTTATGCGCGAAGGTGACATTAGCACGAAGCGTTTTCGCGAATTAGCGGCAGAAGTAGGCAGTCTACTTACATATGAAGCAACGGCTGATTTTGAAACTGAAAAAGTAACGATTGATGGTTGGAATGGTCCTGTTGAAATTGAACAGATCAAAGGTAAGAAGGTAACTGTAGTGCCAATCTTACGTGCCGGTCTTGGTATGATGGATGGCGTTCTTGAGCACGTTCCTAGTGCACGTATCTCTGTTGTAGGTATCTACCGTGACGAAGAGACACTTGAGCCTGTACCATATTTTGAAAAACTAGCTAGCGACATGCCATCACGTATTGCACTTGTTGTTGATCCAATGCTTGCAACCGGTGGTTCGATGATTTCAACAATCGATCTACTAAAAGAACGTGGCTGTACTGCGATTAAAGCACTTGTGCTTGTAGCGGCGCCAGAAGGCGTTGCAGCTCTAGAAAAAGCGCATCCAGATATCGAGCTTTACACAGCTTCTATTGATGACTGCTTAAACGAGCAAGGTTACATTCTGCCAGGTCTAGGTGATGCTGGTGACAAGATTTTTGGTACTAAATAAGTACTGATATTGCCATAAGTTGAGGTGGTTTAAATTTTAGCTAATTAAGTCACCTAGCATTAAAAAGGAGCCAAATGGCTCCTTTTTTGTTTTCATTTTTTAGGACCCAGAACCCAGGACCTTAAATACCCAAGCCTAGGCCTAGAGCACCATAGCTGCAATCCAGCCAAATACTAGCAACGGAATGTTGTAGTGAATAAAGGTTGGAATAACGCTGTCTTTCATATGGTCATGCTGGCCATCGGCATTTAGACCTGCGGTAGGGCCTAAGGTCGATTCAGATGCCGGTGAGCCCGCATCTCCTAGCGCAGCAGCTGTGCCTACTAGGGCGATGGTAGCTTCAACGGAGAAGCCAAAGCTCATGGCTAAAGGTACATAAATTGCGGCAATAATTGGAATTGTTGAAAACGATGAGCCAATACCCATAGTAATAAGTAAACCGACTAACAACATCAAAAACGCAGCCAAGGCTTTATTATCGCCAATTGCTGTATTCATTATCTCAACTAAGCTACCGACATCGCCAGTGCCTTTAATCACTGCAGCAAAACCAGCGGCTGAAATCATGATAAAGCCAATGTTGGCCATCATACGAACGCCTTGGTTAAAGATGTCTTGGTCGGCAACATGCTTAAGTGCACCAGAAAAACTAAATACAATAAAGCCAATCAAAGCACCGAAAATCATTGAGCCGGTATAGAGCTGCACCACTAAGGTAGAAATAACCGCAATAACCGCAATAACAATATTACGCTTATTTAAGCCTTCTTCAGGTTCGGCAGCTAGAATTTGCTCTTCTTTATATTCGCGAGGTTTACGGTAGCTGATAAAGATAGCAACTAATAAACCAAACACCATGCCTAGAGCTGGAATAATCATAGCCGGCGCAACTTGTGCTTGAACTGCTTGCAAATCATTACTATTGAGGTTGGTTAATAAAATATCGTAAAGAAAGATCCCGCCAAAGCCGACAGGCAATACCATATAGGTAGTCACTAAACCAAATGTAAGTACACAAGCAACTAAACGACGATCCATTTTTAATTTTGACATTACATGCAGTAATGGCGGGATTAAAATAGGAATGAATGCTATGTGGATCGGTAAGATATTTTGTGAAGAAATAGCCATCGCAAGAATGGTTAAGAGTAACACCCAGCGCACGAAGTTATTGTTGGTACTGTTTTGTTCTTTGCCTAATAAGCTAATAACTTTGCTCGAAATCAATGTAGTTAAACCTGAATGCGATAAAGCAACAGCAAAAGCGCCCAGAAGGGCATAGCTTAAAGCTATTTGCGCACCGCCACCAAGACCAGTATTAAAAGCGGCGACCGTTTGATGCAGATCCATGCCACCAACAAGACCGGCAACTAAGGCTGATATGGTGAGCGCAATGACAATATTAACTCTAGCTAAGCTGAGGCCTAACATTAGGCATACAGCGATGACAACAGCATTCATAATATGATTAATCTATTTCTTATATTTGAAGTTGCGTCCATTTTTGCCTGTTAATACGCATTATGTCCAGTAACTATGCTGGATATCTTGAATTCGAACAGAGTTGTGAATTAGCTGTACCTAAATATGCAAAGAAAGTGTAAATAGTCGCAGTGAAAACAGGGTTAACTTGACGTGATAGTGGTCAGTTAACAGAATTATCATTTAAAAAAGTGATATTGCTCGCAAATAGCTTGTATAGAGCAAAACACTGCATATAATGCTTCTAGATTTAAACGAAACAGCGTTTTTAGCAATCCATAGATGGAGAAATAAAATGAGCGTATTAGTCGGCCGTCCGGCCCCTGATTTTACTGCTGCTGCAGTACTAGGTAATGGTGAAATTGTTGATACCTTTAACCTGTCTGAAGCAATTAAAGGAAAGACTGCCGTAGTATTCTTCTACCCACTAGATTTCACTTTCGTGTGTCCATCAGAGCTAATTGCTTTTGATCACCGCATGGATGAATTCAAGAAGCGTGGCGTTGAAGTAATCGGTGTTTCAATCGATTCTCAGTTCACTCACAACGCATGGCGTAACACACCAGTAGACAAGGGTGGTATTGGCCAAGTTCAATACACACTAGTTGCTGACGTTAAGCATGAGATCTGTAAAGCGTATGACGTTGAGCATCCAGAAGCGGGTGTTGCATTCCGTGGCTCATTCTTAATCGACAAAGAAGGTCAAGTTCGCCACCAAGTGGTTAACGATCTTCCATTAGGTCGTAACGTTGACGAAATGATCCGTATGGTTGATGCTCTTCAATTCCACGAAGATCACGGTGACGTTTGCCCAGCTGGCTGGGAAAAAGGTGACAAAGGTATGGACGCAAGCCCAGCAGGCGTTGCTTCTTACCTAACTGATAATGCAGACTCACTATAATTTCTAACGAAATGGTAAGTTGTTAAAGCATAAAAAAAGCTGCGTTTATCGCAGCTTTTTTGTTATTAAAATTAGGACTAAATTAATATACCCATTACGATAAGACATACAATCCAGGACGAGACAAAGGGTATAAAAAAGACGAAGACATTAATCCTTCGCCTTTTCGTTAGCTATTCACTCTGAATAACTCATTTCTGCTTAGCTCTCAGCCTTTTCTTCAGTAGAGTTGATGTCAACCTCTTCTGTTTCATCAGCAATAAATGGCCAACCACCTAGGGCTTTCCAGCGGTTGACGATTAAGCAGAATAATTCTGCCGTACGTTCAGTATCATAAAGCGCCGAGTGGGCTTCGCGGTTATCAAAAGCAATACCTGCCATTGAGCAAGCTTTGGCTAGTACGGTATGACCAATGGCTAAACCAGCAAGCGCTGCGGTATCAAATGTAGCAAATGGGTGGAAAGGGGTACGTTTAAGACCATTACGTTCAATTGCTTGGGTAACAAATCCATGATCAAATGCAGCATTGTGCGCCACAATAATACTACGATGACAACCAACGGCTTTTTGCGCTTTTTTCACTTCTTTAAATATTTCTAAGAAAGCTTCCTTTTCGCTAACCGCGCCGCGAAGCGGGTTGGTAGGGTCGATGCCGGTAAAAGCTAAAGCTTCAGGTTCAAGGTTCGCACCTTCAAACGGTTCAATATGGAAATGTAATGTTTTATCGAGCGCTAGAACACCGTCTTCATCCATTTTTAGCATAGTGACGGCAATCTCTAAAAGCGCGTCTGTTTTTGAGTTGAAACCGGCAGTTTCAACGTCAATGACCACTGGGAAATACCCTCTAAAGCGGTTTTTCATTAAATTAGGGTCGAAAGTGTCAGTCATTAAAATTTCCCAAAAGTGTGCAAGCGACTATTATGCTGCAACTGATAATCACTGTCATGTTCGTTTGATTGATTTATAGGCTAAAGAAAGATAAATCTTTGCCGATAGAGGATAGTGATACAAATTCAGAGAGTGGATCTATGCGGCTTAGGGTAATTTTAGCATCATTATTGTGCTTGCCATTTTTTGCTAATGCAGAATTGAGGCAATATGTGGCTTCTTTAGAGGAGTCACAGTGGCGTTTGAGTGGCAATAACCCTGTTATGTGCCGTTTAGAGCATGACATTCCTGCTTATGGCAAAGCGGTGTTCACAAGCCGTGCAGGTAAAGATCACAACTTAAACTTCACCTTAGATATGTGGGTTAAACCGGATCAGGTGACACAAGCTAAATTGATGAGCATGGCTCCAGCTTGGCGTCCGGGAGTCCTGTCTAAAGAGATCACTGAACTGACTTATCAAAAGTACTTTAGCGGAGAAGTACCTCGTAATGCTGCTTGGTCTATGCTTGCCGAGTTAGAAAGTGGTATGCAGCCGACTTTTTATTATGCCGATTGGTATAACGAGACTAATAAAATAGCTGTCGGATTATCAGCGGTAAACTTTAGACGCCAATATGCCGAGTTTAAGTCTTGTTTGTCTTCGTTATTACCCTATTCGTTTGAAGATATCGCATTTACAGTTCTAACCTATGAATCTGGCGGAACCGAACTGACACGTTATGCAAAATCGCAGATCGCCAGGGTGCAAGAATATCTAGCCTATGATCAGAACGTCGATTTAGTGTTGATTGATGCTTACACAGATAGTTATGGTGGCCGTAGCGTCAATCAAAAAGTTTCTGAACAGCGTGCTGATTCAGTGAAGGACTTTTTTGTGTCCAGTGGCATTGGGCAAAACCGAATTCATACTATGGGTCATGGTGAGAAAAGGCATGTCGCCTCGAATCAAACGATTGACGAGCGATCACGAAACCGCCGGGTAGTGATTAGGATTAGTAAACCCTTGTAATTGAACTTAGATTAGAACCTGAACTTAGACATTTAAATAGCCTAGCTTAATTGCTGGGCTTTTTTATGGGACAAACATAAGGGGGAGAGCGAATTAGCCTGATTGCAGATAAAAAAGAGCCCGCTTACATGGTAAGCGGGCCGCAAAAATAAATCATTGCAATCAACAAATTGAAGGAAGGAAGTCAAGCATAAGAACCAGGGATATAACTTCCGTGGATAACCACCAAAGTTTAAGAGTTCTTTGTTTCCGAATCTGCTAGGCAGACACTTCCTGAAAACGAGGTGAATTATAGGGTGAGCAACTGAAGCTGACAAACTAGAATTATTAGACTTGTTCATTAGTTTTTCTAATATTGAATAAAGATGAACTTGTCGATAAAAGCTCCGCATACCAAGGATACTGTGGCTTCGGTCACACTTCACCCTGAGTTTCGCATGATATTTAATTCATCTATGTTGCTAAATTATTAATAATTTCTGGTGGCTTAGCCTTAAACTCATTGTGAAACAAACTTTGCGATGTATTTTTTTAGTTTGTATAGTGCGCAGTGAAGAAGGGGTTAGGAACAAAATAAGATTATCTAATTACAAAAACCTAACTATATGAACAGAAGGCTCATTAAATAGAGTCAGTTTATCAGGGATATAAAATGCGAATTCATTCGGTACTAACTAAAAAGCACTTGTTAGCTATAGGTTTAGGCATAGCTGTCGTGGGTTGCCAGTCACAACCTTCACAAGACAATACAACAAATACAATTGCGGCAAGTCAAGACAGTGTTATTGAAACGATACACGGTGTTCAGGTTGCTGACCCTTATCGATATTTAGAAGTTGAATCAGATAAAACTAAAAAATGGGTAGCTGAGCAGCAGCAGGCGGGGCATGAATATCTCGCTAATATCGAAAATAAGCAGGCGATTGTTGATCGTATCACTGAGCTTTGGAACTTTGAGAAGATTTCTGCACCGTTTGAAAAGGGGACTAATACTTTTTATTACCGTAATGATGGATTACAGGCACAGTCTGTTCTGTATGTTACAGGTGCTGATGGTCAGTCTAAAATAGCGCTAGATCCTAATAGTTTTTCTGATGATGGCACGGTTGCTTTATCTGGTGTATCTGTAAGCGATGATGGAAAAACACTGGCTTATGGTGTTTCTAAATCGGGTTCAGACTGGCAGGCATGGCACTTTATTGATGTCGCGACCGGTACTAAGCTGACTGATGAGCTGGATTGGATTAAGTTTTCAAGTGCAGTTTGGAACAGTGATAATAGCGGTGTCTATTATGCGCGTTATGATGCACCAGAGGGCGGCAATGCGCTTGCTGATGTTAACTTTAACCAAAAAGTATACTTCCATAAAATTGGTACTAGTCAAAGTGAAGATGCTTTGGTCTATGAAAGACCGCAGAATAAAGACTGGGGATTCGGCATTGAAGTATCGGAGAACGGTGACTATCTGCTGCTTTATATTTCACAAGGTACAGACAGCCGCAATCGCTTCTTTTATAAGTCCCTTAAAGATCCAAAGGCTGAAGTGGTCGAGCTTATTGCCAAACTTGAAGCTGAGTATCAGTTTATCGGCAACGATGATTCAGTATTCTACTTTAAAACCGACTATAACGCGCCGAATGGTAAAGTTATTGCGGTCGATGTAAACAATAGCGCTAAAGATAATTGGAAAACGATTATTCCAGAGCTAAAAGATCCTATTAGCAGCATAAAGATAGTTAATGACCATTTTGTCGTGAGTTATCTGCATGACGTATTAGGTAAACTAACGGTCTACAACATGAATGGCGACAAACGCCAAGATGTCACTCTACCGGGTAAAGGAAAAATTGCAGGCCCTTACGGCAAGCGCAGTAAAGATTATTTCTATTACGTTTTCAATAGCTACACTCAGCCACAGACGACCTATAAATTTGATTTCAAAACGGGTGAGTCTAGCGTTTATTCAAAACCAGAAGTTTCTTTCGATCCAAGCGATTACATTTCTGAGCAGGTTTTTTATACCAGCAAAGATGGTACAAAAGTACCTATGATGCTCTCTTATAAGAAAGGCATGAAAAAAGACGGACAAAATCCGACGTTACTGTATGCTTACGGTGGCTTTGCGATTTCGCTAACACCTCGATTCAGCCCCGCCAACATTGCTTGGATGGATATGGGCGGCGTGTATGCCGTACCTAACCTTCGTGGTGGAGCCGAGTATGGTGAAAGCTGGCATCAGGCGGGGATGTTCGATAAAAAACAGAACGTTTTTGATGACTACTACGCAGCAGCGGAGTACTTGATCGATGAAGATTATACCAACTCATCTAAGTTAGGTGCTTATGGTCGCAGTAATGGTGGCCTGTTGATGGGCGCCGCCTTGACCCAACGACCAGAACTATTTGCCGCGGTACTGCCAGCTGTTGGTGTACTGGATATGTTACGTTTCCAAAAATTCACTATTGGCTGGGCATGGACCAGTGAATATGGCAGCGCAGATAATGCCGAGCAATTCCCTGCACTTTATGCTTATTCGCCATACCACAACCTGAAAGCTCAAGCGTACCCAGCGACCATGGTGATGACTGCGGACCATGACGACCGTGTTGTACCACTGCACAGCTTTAAGTTTGGGGCCTTGATGCAAGAGAAGCAGCAAGGCGATGCACCGGTGATTATGCGTATTGAATCAAAGGCTGGTCACGGCGCGGGTAAGCCAACCTCAATGAAGATTGATGAGTTTGCCGATATTTATAGCTTCCTTTGGCATAACTTTGGATTACAGGTGCCAGCTAAAATAGCCAAGTAAGTCACTTTATAACTTTTGAAAAGGAAGCTTCGGCTTCCTTTTTTATGGGCGAAATAAAATGTGCTGTTTGCTTTTAGTGCGGTGTACTCATTGCTATGGCGCCTTTACAACAAGGATTTAGTTGATTAACAAAATTTTATGAAGAAGCGCATGGCATATCACATATGTCGATTCACAATTGCATACTGGCTAGGTATAGTAGGCCTCTATTTTATCTCATCGATTGGCGATTATCGTTTATGTTTCGTTGGCCTATTTCGGTTTACTATGAAGATACGGATGCTGGTGGTGTTGTTTACCACTCAAATTACCTTAAGTTTTTTGAGCGGGCACGGACCGAGTGGCTACGCGCTATGGAGGTCAGTCAAACCGCCTTATTAGCAGAAGACACTGCATTTGTTGTTAAACGTGCAGAATTAGAATTTTGTAAGGCTGCACGCTTTGAGCAGAACCTTATTGTAGAAACTAAGGTCATACAACTTAAGAAAGCCTCAATGGTATTCGAGCAACGCTTAATTGATGAGCAAGGTGTGGTGTATTGTGAGGCTGACATTGTTGTTGCCTGTGTTGCACTATCACGTATGAGACCCAAAGCCATTCCCCAACATATTGCGCAGGAGTTTAAAGGTGGAAGCTGATATTTCTTTTATTGGATTATTTTTACAGGCAAGCCTACTAGTTAAATTGGTCATGCTTACATTGCTAGGTTTGTCTATCGCCTCGTGGGCGGTGATTATTCAGCGTCGAAAGTTATTAAACGCAGCAAAGAAAGAAGCGCTAAAGTTTGAAGATAAGTTTTGGTCAGGTGTCGACTTGAACAAGCTTTATCAGGAATTGTCAGCGAGACAAGACAGTAACTCAGGCTTGTCGTCTTTATTTGTTACAGGTTTTAAAGAGTATGCGCGTTTAAGTAAGTTAAATGGCCGTGTACCTGAAGCAGTGATGGATGGCAGTTACCGTGCAATGCGCGTCTCGCTGTCTCGTGAATTAGAAAAGCTTGAAACTCATCTACCTTTATTAGCAACTATCGGTTCAACCAGTCCTTATATTGGCCTGTTTGGTACGGTATGGGGAATTATGAACTCCTTCATCGCATTGGGCGCAGTAGAAAACGCCACACTTGCAATGGTTGCACCGGGTATTGCAGAAGCTTTGATTGCAACTGCGATGGGCTTATTTGCAGCGATCCCTGCCGTTATTGCCTACAACCGTTTCTCAACTCAAGTCGAGAAAGTTGAAATGTCTTATGCCAATTTTATGGAAGAGTTCTCTAGCATTTTGCATCGCCAAGCATACAGTGAGAAGGAACAGGCATAATGCATCAAGGCTACCAAAGGAAGCGCCGTCGTCCGGTTGCTGAGATTAACGTGGTGCCCTATATCGATGTGATGTTGGTACTGCTGATTATTTTTATGGTGACAGCACCAATTGTGACCCAAGGCGTTAAGGTCGATTTACCTCAAGGACAAGCAGAATCTCTACCTGCAGATAGTAAGCCTCCAGTTGTCGCATCAATTGATGCAATGGGCGAGTATTACCTTGATGTAGGCAGCTCAAGTAGCAAAGACGTTTTAGACTTAGATGAAGTTGCTGTACGTGTTGGGGCAATTATTCAGTTAGAACCAGAACGTCCAGTTGTTGTTAAGGCAGATCGCTCAATTCCCTATGAAAAAGTGATTCAGCTGATGGTGGCTCTTCAAAATGCTGGAGTACCTTCGGTGGGATTAATGACAGATTCGCCGGAGGATAGATAAGTGGCGGCTAAATCTGATTTAACTCTTCCCGTTGCAATTTCAGCTGGGATTCATATTGGCGTGATAGTTATTCTTGCTTTAGGCGTCGACTTTTCAGAAAAACCTAAAGTGCAGCCACAAGCGAGTGCACCTGCTGTGCAAGCTGTGGTTGTTGATCAAAAGAAGGTTGCCGAGCACGTTGAAAAGTTAAAAGCTGAAAAGCGAGAGGCTGAACGTAAAGAAAAGGCCCGCCAAGATGAGGCAGATAGACGGGTACGTGAAGCCCGCAAAGAGCGTGAGCGCGAACAGGCTCAAATAAAGCGACTTGAGCAAGAGCGTAAGCAAAAAGAGATTGAAACAAAGAATGCAGCCGATGCGGCGAAGGCTGCACAGTTGAAGCAGAAACAGGAAAAAGAAAAAGCAGCGAAAGCAGAAGCAGAGCGTAAGCAAAAAGAGAAAGAGCGTAAAGCCTCAGAAGAAGCGGCAAGAAAAGCGGCAGAGAAGCGTAAAGCTGAAGAGGCGGCTGCTAAAAAGGCTGAAGACGAGCGTAAACGTAAAGCCGAGGCTGAACGTAAGCGCAAAGCTGAAGAACAAGCAAGACGTGAGCAAGAGCAGATGATGCAAGATGCATTGGCTGCTGAACAAGCGGCACTTTCTCAAACACGTAATAAACAAGTGATGACAGAGGTGCAACGTTATACCTCAATGATCCGAGCAACCATTCAGCGCAACCTAGTTGTTGATGAATCGATGCGTGGCAAGAGTTGCCGGGTATTCATTCGTTTAGCTAACGATGGATTTGTCACAGCGAGCCAAACACTCGACGGTGATAGCGTTGTTTGTCGTGCGACTAAAGCTGCGATTAATAAAGCGGGCAGGTTACCGGTATCGAGCGAACCAGACGTTTATAACAAGCTAAAAGAAATTAACTTAACAGTTCAACCTGAGTTTGATTAAAGGAGTCTCATGAAAAATTTGGGAAAATGGTTGCTGACAAGTCTGCTTATCTGCAGCATGCCGGTAAAGGCCGCATTAGATATTATTATTACCGAAGGGGTTGATGCAGCGAGACCCATCGCGGTTATACCATTTGTTTGGCAAGGCACCGGACCTATGCCATCACAGATCTCTGATGTGGTGATGTCAGATCTTGCACGAAGTGGTACGTTTAGCCCTGCCGACGAATTGAGTTTACCTCAGCGTGGCATTAGCACCTTGGCGCAGTTTAATGCATCTGCCTGGATGGCGCAGCCTGCTGAAGCGGTAGTGATGGGCTCGATTAAGCCTTATGCAGGTGGAGGCGATAAGTATTTAGTGAGTTTTGAGTTGATTGACTTGGTTAAAGCCCAACTTCAACCTGATTCTATGTCTGCTAAAGATCTGGTGATAGATAGTCGCGAGACCGTAATTAGTGCGGCGCAGTTTCGTCAGTACGGTCACCGGATCAGTGATGTTGTCTACGAGAAGTTGACCGGTATTCGTGGGGCATTTTTAACTCGCATTGCTTATGTGGTTGTTAATCACGGTGAAAAATCTCCATATAAACTGATGATTGCTGATTATGATGGTTATAACGAGCAGATGTTGCTACGCTCCCCTGAGCCACTGATGTCACCATCTTGGTCTCCTGACGGACAGCGCCTAGCTTATGTAAGCTTTGAGAACCGTAAAGCTGAGGTGTTTGTACAAAATATCTATACTCAGCAACGCAGTAAGATAACCAGCTTCGACGGTATTAATGGTGCGCCAGTATTTTCACCAGACGGTAAGAAACTAGCGGTAACACTTTCGAAGGATGGTCAGCCAGAAGTCTATGTAGTTGATATTGCGACTAAGGCGATTAAGCGAGTGACGAATCACTATGCTATCGATACTGAGCCGTCTTGGTTCCCTGATGGTAAGTCGCTTCTTATTACTTCAGAGCGCGGTGGACGCCCACAGTTATATCGCGTCTTCCTTGATTCAGGTAAAATTTCTCGCTTAACGTTTGAAGGCGAATGGAATCTAGGTGGTTCTATTGCACCGGATGGCCGTAGTATTATTTTTGTTAATCGTACCAATGGTAAGTTTAATATTGCGCGTATGGATCTTGAAACGCGTTTTATGCAAGTCCTGACCAGTACGCGATTAGATGAATCACCAAGCGTGGCGCCTAATGGCACCATGGTTATTTATGGAACGACATATCAAGGGAAGCAGGTATTGGCTGCGGTTTCTATGGATGGACGTTTTAAAGCAAGACTGCCAGCAGGGCAGGGTGAAGTTAAATCACCATCTTGGTCACCATTTCTCTAACTATAAAGATTAAGGATTTAAAAAATGGATCTGAATAAGCTATTTAAAGCCATGCTAGTCGTACTTCCTATTATGGCTATCAGCGCCTGTAGCTCAACTTCTGAGTCTGAAACGGATGCAACGAGCTCTACTGAGTCTTCTTCATCGAGTGAATATGCTAACAATGGTGTTGAAACAGGTGGAGTTGCACCGGTTTTAACTCCTGAAGAGCAGCAACGCCTTAAGTATCAAGAGTTGAGAAAAGAACACATTATCTATTTTGATTTTGACCGCAGCTCGGTTTCTCAGCAATTTGCAGAGGTTTTGAGTGCTCATGGTGACTACCTTGTTGAGCACCCAAATGTTCGAGTGATGATCGAAGGTCATGCCGATGAGCGTGGTACACCTGAATATAACATCGCACTAGGTGAGCGTCGTGCTAAAGCCGTTGCTAAATACCTACAAGGCATGGGTGTTCAACCAAGCCAAATGAGCATCGTGAGTTATGGTGAAGAGAAACCAATGGATTTTTCTCGCTCAGATGACGGTTTTGCTAAAAACCGTCGTGCAGTACTCGTTTATTAATAGCACTGATAAAAGGTTTACCTTATGAAATACGCCGTTTTATCAGCGGCAATCATCCTAGTTGCAGGTTCTGCTTACGCAGCGCCTGCTCCTGTTCAGGATATTGCTGGTGGCTCTACAGATGATAGAGTTGCTCGTTTAGAGCGAGTTATTAAAGCTAAGCAACAAAGCGAATTTCAAATGCAGCAGCGTTTAGAGACGCTGCAGCAAGAAGTTCTAGACTTACGTGGGCTAAGTGAGCAGCAGTCGTATCAAATTGAGCAGATGTTACAAAGACAGCGCCAATTATATGAAGACATAGCTAACCTTTCTTCAAAGCCTGCCGTTGCGGTCGCAGTTGATACGAGCAGCACTACACCTACAGCATCTTCAAGCCTAGGTGAAACTGCAAGCTATGAGCAAGCGGTCAATTTAGTGTTAAAAGATAAAAAGTACGAAGCTGCTATTCCTGCTTTTGCGCAATTTATCGAACGTTATCCAAACTCAAGCTACGCACCCAATGCTAATTATTGGTTAGGTCAGCTACTTTATAATAAGAATGAGTTTGTCGGAGCGTCTAAAGCTTTTACTACCGTTGTTGAAAAATACACCGACTCAAGCAAGCGTGGCGAAAGTTTAGTCAAGCTGGGTATGATTGCAGAAAAGACTGGAGATAAAGCTAAAGCTAAAGCTTATTATCAAAAAGTTACTCAGGAATATGCGAACAGCGCAGCAGCCCGAATTGCGTTGCAGCAACTTTCATCACTTTGATGCTGATTTATTCATAAAACAATCTCTTAGATTGTTTTTCAGACAAACGCAGTGAAATGGTAAATTTGCGCTTGCATGCGAAGATGAAAAAGGTATTATAGGCGCCCTCAGAGCGACACAGTCGTTTGAGGGGGTCTTAACCAATAAATTAGTCTTCTAATGAATTAGGTGAAAGACACCAGTAGTACCAGATGGGGCTGTTAGCTCAGTCGGTAGAGCAGTTGGCTTTTAACCAATTGGTCGAAGGTTCGAATCCTTCACAGCCCACCACTTTTCTACAAGTGGCTAAAGAAGTAGAAAGCAATACCCAAGGGGGCTGT
>NZ_BPFA01000029.1 GCF_019655055.1 Shewanella sp. MBTL60-112-B2 | reverse complement strand
ATATCGTTAGAGGAGCGGAGATATTGTAAGCAGATAATTATTTTAATAATCAAACTGCTGCGCACTCTGTTTGAATGCACGAAGATCAGTGATCATCTTGTCTGACTCAAGAGGAGTTTGTTCTATGTGGCAATCCCCTGTGCTAAACAACACCAATCGGTCACAATGTTTGGTGCGCATTTTCTGCATAATAAACTTAATAAGATCGGCGCGGGTGAGCGATTTTATTTGTTCTGCGACAGACTCGCGTTGGTTAAATTTATAGTCTTTGTTGCCAATGCTTGACCAGTAACGTTGACTACGGGTTTTAAGGCTCTGATCTTTTACAAGTAACTGAGTGATCAGCCCGTACTTAGTTGACTCCCATTGCTCGTTAGTTATTTGTAAAATGGCATAGGTAAAGTCAGCGATAAACTCATCTATCGCTTCTAATAACTGTTTTGGACCAGCTGTTGGAGACTGAATATAAAAAATCATACCTGGGTAACGATTTAATGGCAGGTAACCTGTACCGACCATGTAACCAAGTTGACGCTGTGTTCGTAACTCATGGAAGAAAGTTGAGGACATGGTATGGTTCAGAAGGCTAAATAGCGCCATGTTTTCGGGAGTCGCTACATCGGATTGATAGTAGACGATAATACTACTATCAGGATGGGATGCTGGGATCTCTCGTAATAGTGTGCCTTTGTCAGAAAGATCAATCAGTTCTCGTGATGATTCCCTGCTGGGAGTCGTTACTAGTGATAATACCTTTTCTAGCCGCTCACCCAACACCTTTGTTTCACTCTCAAGCCAATCACCGTAAACCAGTCCTTCCAAATGAATTTTTTCATAAAAGTTTTTAACGTGGGCGTGTAAATCATCAAGGGTAATTTCTTCGAGTAACTCAGCCATTCTCGCCGGCTCGAAACTGCGCTTTTGCAAAGTTACCGTTAGACTAGTAAATAGTTGAGAAATGGGCTTAGCCTGAGAATGGTTGTACCAAGCGCGAAGTATTTGTCGCTTAATAAGATCGAAGCGGCTTTGGGTGAAGTTACGCTCTCTTGCTTTAGCGATAACTAACTCCAGCAGCGCCTCTTGTTTGCCAGTAAACCCTGTTAAATGTAACGTGATGCCACCTTGATGCGGGTAAATGTTGTAGCTTAAACCAGCAACTTCAGCTTGATATGTATATTCAGTCAGATAGTCGAGTAGCATTTCAACGTAGAGACGGGTTAACGCTGCGTGTTTAGGAGAAGCGGCAGCTTGTGCTGAGTCTAACGACAAATATAAATGCCCCTTTGGGACGTTAAACTCATCATCTTTGCGATGCCAGATCCGATATCCCGGTTTTTGTGCAACGACAACTGGCACCTTATTAGTACTTTTGTCTGGACGAGCAATACACTCATTACTAATAAAAGGGTTTTTGGGTGGTAGGCTCAACGCTTTACGTACACTGAGGTTTGACCATTTAGCTATTTTATCGGCAGCTATGGCGGTAATCTGATAAGGCGAGTGATACCAATCGGCTTGTTTGTTGGTATCTAATTCTGGCGCAATTAACTGTATCCGCATGTTATGCGGAGCCATCAAAGAGAGTAGTTGTTCTGTCTCTTCGACATTGAGACCATCCATACGGTAATCACCGTAAATAATATCTTCAACATCATAATGATGCATATTAATACTGAGGTGACTAGCCAGATCTAAAGGGTTGACCTGTTCTTGATATTGAAAGGCAATTTTTAGTAATGTAGCCCTTTCATCATAACGCCAACCTTGTAAGCCCTGTAGCCGGATTAATTCTATGTATTCAAATGTTGCTTCAACAACGGTATCTAACTCTTCAATGCCTCGGTCTGTCAGCTGAATACTGATATTATAATCTTTAAAGTTATAGCCATTGACGCCGCCTCCCGCAGAGAGGTTATCGGCAAGCCCTAACTCCTTTAAATAGCACAGTAGACTGCCTTTTCCTTCATAACCTAGTAAGTGGCTGATAAAAGTTAGCGGCTTGTGTTGATAAAAGTGCTCGAGTGCGGGCAGGGCAAAGGTAATTGCGACGCGTTTTTGCTCTTTTAGTGGCACAATATTAATTTGTGTTTGCAGCTGCTCAGGTAAATATATAGCAATATCCGGATAAGTATCTGTTCGGATATGGTCGCTAATATTACTGAAGTACTCATTCGCAATTGCTTCCAATTTTTTTAAACTTAGAGGAGCAACTAGGCAAAGAGTCATGATGCTTGCGCTGTATTTTTGTTGATAAAAGTGCAGCAGCTCTTGTCTTAAGTCACTTTCTGCACCTGCTAAGGTTTTTAAGTTACCAACAGAAAACTTTGAAAAAGGGTGCTTAGGATTCACCGTCTCTTTTTGAACTTGATAAACACGTCGAATATCATCCTTTAGCTTCATGCTAAATTCAGATTCAATAGCCTGTCGCTCTCGGTCAACCAAATCAGTATTAAACAGCGGAGCGATAAAGAATTGGCTAAAGCGATCTAACGAGGCTTCGAATTGCTCGGCATTGATACTGTAGAAAAAGTTGGTATGTTCAGTACCCGTCCAAGCATTATTCGTACCGCCGTGCTGATTGATAAATGCGGAATATTCACCCGACTCTGGATACTTTTCGGTACCGAGAAACAACATATGTTCAAGAAAGTGGGCCATGCCGGGACGTGAAACAGGATCGTCAAAATGACCGACCGCTACAGCCATAGAGGCCGCAGCTTGGCTAGCCTGTTGATCCTCAACCAGTAAAACGGCTAAGCCATTATCGAGTGTGATATGGCGGTATAGTCGATGATCGTTCGGACTGGTTTTAATCTGTTTAGCTTTCGACAAAGAGTGGCTCCAATATCACCAATAAACGAAGGGGTAGCTTATTTTGCGTTTATGCCTGACACGGCATGCTTTTTTACGGTAACTATTTGATCAATCTTTAAGACTTAACTTGCCATCATTTTGACTTATCTTCAAACACAACCTATTGCATCAGTGAAATTAATTACGAATTGATTAAATTTCTCTCAAGTTTGAGTTTAGCTTGTCATCGAGTGTAAGAAATATTTTAGTCGTTATCGATCTATTCGACTAATTATTAATGAAATAACGGTAGGTTGGCACCTAGATTCGGACTACAATTAAAAAATAACAATAAAGAATTGGGAGTAGCCAAGCAGTATGCAGCTATTTTTAATGCGTCACGGTGAAGCGGGCTATCATGCCCATTCAGATAGGGAACGTACCCTTACCGATCTTGGCCGCCACCACACAGGCCTTATGAGCAATTGGTTAGGGCTTACTACCAAAGAATTTGACTTGGTATTGGTCAGCCCATACTTAAGAGCGCAGCAAAGCTGGCAAGAAGTGAGTAAGCACTTTCCTGAGCCACATAAGTGGATCACATTAGATGAGTTAGTGCCATCAGGTGACCCTAGTCGTGTAGCCGATCTTGTGCTTGCCTACGCCGAGCAATATCAAGCTAAGAATGTGTTAGTTCTTGCTCATATGCCGTTACTCGGTTACCTAGTGAGTGAGTTAGTGCCTGGTATTGAGCCACCACTGTTTGCTACCTCTGGAGTGACCTTGATTGAAAGATTAAATGATAGAAATCATCTGGTCTGGCAGCACGCACCACATTCGATTAGCTAGCTTAAGCCGAATCCTATTAGGTGTATAAAGAATAATAAAAGGTGAGTCATTCGAGTGTATCTAGAAGGCTCACCTTTTTGACTTTTAGACTAGCAATTTGGGGCTCTATTTTAGTTTTAGCTCTAAGCCTAACTCTAATCCTAACCTAACCCTAAACTCTTATTTGTGTTTATGATGCTGATTAATCTAGATTTACCGGCGGTAGGGCTGATCGCCAATGTCAATTAACACTAACAGTGCTGCATCGCCCCCCCATTCCTTAGTGGCTTGATGAAAGGCTTTGACATGAGGATGCTGTACTAACCACATAGGGATATTTTGTTTTAAAATTCCCGTCCCGTATCCATGCATCACACAGCAACAATGGCTTTGTTGTTTGATGCAGGCCTGAATCAATGCAGCAAGCTCAAGTTTTGCTTCCGATTGACGCATCCCATGCATATCTAGCAATAGATCTGGTACGTAGTCACCACGACGTAAACGTTTGACTTCATGGTTATCCACGTCATCTCGTGCCCACTTCATCGGACCATTAACCGGCAATAGAGGTTGATAGGTGTCGGAGAAATAGCTATCAGCATGCAGTTGCTGCTCTTTCTCTTCAATAATTTTTCGGTCCTTAGGAGCCGCTATAAAATGGCGCTTATTTTGCTGAAAAGGTTTTATTCCTTTCGTTAGCTCTGCAAAAAGGGCCAAATCGTCGTTATCTTTGCTTTTATTCATCCTTCTATTTTATTGAATCCTATGCCATATGAATAGAGTTCAGTTACAATGAGTCGGAATTAAAAAGTTGGAGTGAATTTTGGATAAGATTTTTGTTGATGAAGCGGTAACAGAATTACGTACTATTGGCGATATGCTACGTTGGGGCGTCAGTCGTTTTAATGATGCAAACATTTACTATGGCCACGGTACAGATAACGCATGGGACGAAGCTATTGCGTTAGTATTCCACGCTTTGCATCTGCCTGAAGAGATCGGTCAGCAAGTGATTCACTCTAATTTAACCAGCAGTGAAAAGCATAAAATTGTTGAGCTTATCATTCGCCGCGTAAGAGAGCGTTTACCCGTTCCTTACCTTACAAATAAGGCGCAGTTTGCTGGGCTTGAGTTCTTTGTTGACGAACGTGTTCTTGTTCCACGCTCGCCAATTGCCGAGTTAATTGCAAACCGTTTCAGCCCTTGGTTATACAACAAGCCAGTTAACCGTGTACTTGATTTATGTACCGGTAGTGCTTGTATCGCTATCGCTTGTGCTTACGAATTTGAAGATGCCGAAGTCGATGCCTTAGATATCAGTGTTGATGCGCTAGAAGTCGCGCAAATTAATATCGAAACCCTTGATGTGATGGATCGAGTCTTCCCGATGGAGTCAGATCTCTTCTCTGCGATTCCAAAAGGTCCTCATTACGACTTAATCGTATCTAATCCTCCCTATGTGGATGCGGAAGATATTGGTGATATGCCTGAGGAATACCATCATGAGCCAGAAATTGGTTTAGGTTCGGGCCGCGATGGCTTAGATCTAACTAAGCGCATTCTTGCTAATGCGGCAGATTATCTATCTGAAGATGGCTTGCTTGTGGTTGAAGTGGGCAACTCTATGGTACATCTTAATGAGCAATTCCCTGAAGTACCATTTACATGGGTCGACTTTGAAAATGGCGGTGACGGTGTATTTGTACTAACTCGTGATCAGCTAGTTGAAAATGAATCACTTTTCGCCATCTATAAAGATAGTGAATAATAGGTTCTAGCCGCAGACTAGTCTGCGGCTTACTACCAATCTGTACTCCTACAACAAGGTTGGTATCGAGGATTTACCGACAACGTGCGGCTAAATGATAATTAAAATAAAGAGATAGAGGGCTAAAAGCGAATGTCGGGAAACAGTATTGGTCAAAATTTCGTAGTAACAACATTCGGTGAAAGCCACGGTGTCGCCATTGGCTGCATTATCGACGGATGCCCACCAGGGGTTGAGTTGACTGAAGCGGATATGCAGCACGACTTAGACCGCCGCCGTCCGGGTACTTCACGCTATACAACTGCTCGTCGAGAGCCTGATGAAGTGCGTATTTTGTCAGGAGTATTTGAGGGCGAAACCACAGGTACCTCAATTGGCTTGTTGATTGAAAACACCGATCAGCGCAGTAAAGATTATTCAAATATCAAAGACTTGTTCCGTCCGGGGCATGCAGATTACACCTATCAACAGAAGTACGGTCAACGCGATTATCGCGGTGGCGGCCGTTCATCTGCCCGTGAAACGGCTATGCGAGTCGCTGCTGGGGCAGTCGCTAAAAAATACCTTAAACAAGTTCACGGTGTTGAAATCCATGCTTATCTATCACAGCTTGGACCGATTGCAGCCGAGACTGTCGATTTTGAACAGATTGAGCAAAATGCCTTTTTCTTTCCTGATGCATCCAAACTTGATTCATTAGATGAGTACATGCGCGCTCTTAAAAAGAGCGGTGACTCTATTGGCGCTAAAGTCTCTGTCGTGGCAACGGGTGTGCCAGTGGGTCTTGGTGAGCCAGTATTTGACCGACTCGATGCCGATATTGCTCATGCACTTATGGGGATCAATGCGGTTAAAGGTGTTGAAATCGGTGATGGTTTCGAGGTTGTCAATCAAAAAGGCTCTGAGCATAGAGACTTGATGTCGCCAGAAGGCTTTGCATCTAACCATGCAGGGGGTATTTTAGGTGGTATCTCATCAGGGCAACCTATCGTTGCTCATATTGCGATGAAGCCGACGTCGAGTATCAGTGTGCCGGGTGAAAGCATGACTGCTCAAGGTGAAACCGCGGAAGTGGTGACTAAAGGTCGTCACGACCCTTGCGTGGGTATTCGAGCAGTACCGATTGCCGAAGCCATGTTGGCTATCGTGCTGATGGATCATTTATTACGCCACCGTGCACAAAATATGGATGTGAATAGCAGTACACCTATTATCGGAATGCGTTGATGTTTCATCCCAAAAGCACAGAGCAGCAACTTCGCTGGCTCTGTGCCTGTTATTTCTTTTTCTTTTCAATTCTTGGCATCATGGTGCCTTATCTTGGGGTGTTTTTTGACAGTCGTGGTTTTGACGCCCAAGAAATAGGTTTCCTACTCGCTATCTTAATGGCCACGCGGATCATCGCACCCAATCTATGGGCTATCGTTGCCGATAGAACGGGTATGCGCTCCGAGCTAATTAAAATAGGTGCCGGTGCAGCGGCGATAAGCTATCTGACGTTTTTCTATGATGGCAGTTTAACTTATCTAGCCATCAGTCTCGCTGTTTATACCTTCTTCTGGAATGCCATATTAGCTCAACTTGAGGTGATTACTCTCGAAACCTTAGGTGATGATACTAATCGGTATGGCGCTATTCGTAGCTGGGGGAGTATCGGTTATATCGTGTTGGTGATCAGCGGCGGTTTTGCCATTGACCACTTTGGGCCGCAGATCTTGCCTTATATCGGTATGACGTTGTTTATTGGTATGCTAGTCAGCGCCTTACCATTGCCGTCTAATCGCGTCATCGTAGATAAAAGCCAGAAACGTAAACCGTTAGTCTTCGATAAAGCGCTCATTTGGTTCTTGCTCTCTGCTATGTTGCTACAGATGAGTGCAGGGCCTTTCTACGGTTTTTTTGTGCTTTATTTAAAGCAAGCGGGTTACACAGAGGCAACGGCAGGGATCTTTGTGGCACTTGGCGTGATGGCCGAAATCGTTATGTTTATGTATGCGCCGAAATTGCTTGGCCGATTTGGGGTTAACCTTCTTTTAGTCGTGAGCATAGGATTAACCGCAGTGCGCTGGTTATTGTTAGCATACGGCGTTGATAATATTATCTGCCTCAGCATAAGTCAGTTATTGCATGCCTTTACCTTCGGTTTAACCCATGCTGCGTCGATACAGTTTATTCATAAACATTTCGATACCAGTCGTCGCAGTCAGGGCCAAGCACTTTATGCCAGTTTAAGCTTTGGTGTAGGTGGCGCTCTAGGCACTTTGCTTTGTGGCATTATTTGGGGCGATGGCTCAGGCGCTGTATCTACCTGGATATTTGCAGCAGCTTGCGCATTCTTGTCTATGCTAGCCGTGCTCTTTATTCCTAAGCCTAAAGCGACCGTCGCTTAACGGGTTTAACCTACAACGTAAAATGGAGTCATAATTGTGGGCAAGTTTCGTCTTGGTTTAATCATCAATCCATTAGCAGGTCTTGGTGGCAGTGTCGCATTAAAAGGCAGTGACGGTGTGGCTGCAGAAGCGCTTGCCAAAGGCGCTGTACCTAAAGCTCATCTAAGAATGCAGCAAGCACTTGCAGTGATTGAGCCTTATAAAGCTCGCATCGAGGTGATTACGGCCTCGGGTGATATGGGCGAGACTATCGCTAAGCAGATGGGCTTTACGACTCGTGTTGTTTATCAAGCACCTCTGCAAACCGAGGCTCAAGACACACAAAAAGTCGTGGCAGAGCTGTTAAATGAGACCTTGGACTTACTGCTATTTGCTGGTGGCGATGGTACAGCCCGTGATGTGTATGCCATCGCTGATGATAATATTCCCGTATTAGGTGTGCCTGCTGGTGTTAAAATTCATTCTGGTGTGTACGGCATAACGCCACATGCTTCAGGCATGGTGGTCAAAATGCTATTAGAGGGTGAATTAGTCAGCCTGATGAGCGCCGATGTAATGGATATCGATGAAGCGGCATTTAGAACCGGTGTGGTTCGCGCCAAGCGCTTTGGTGAAATGCTAGTGCCTGCAGAGCCAAGGTATGTGCAAGCAGTGAAGATGGGCGGTAAAGAGAGTGATGAGCTGGTGCTTGCCGATATCGCCGCAGAAGCGATTGAGCAGATGGAAGGTAATCTTTGTATCATTGGCTCGGGTAGCACAGTTGCTGCGGTAATGAGTGAACTGGGGATTGAAAATACCCTATTAGGCGTCGATCTTATTCAAGATGAAGTCTTAGTCGCTAACGACCTTTCTGCTGATGAGTTACTACAGCACACTGAAAATAAAGCGCTAAAGCTATTTATTACCCTAATTGGCGGCCAAGGGCATATATTAGGCCGAGGTAACCAGCAGTTAAGCCCTGAGCTAGTAAGGCGTGTTGGCAAAGATAATATTGTTATCTTAGCGACAAAAACAAAGTTAAAAGCACTTGATGGAAGACCATTAATTGTGGATAGTGGCGACCCTGAATTAGATAAAGCACTTACGGGTTACTATAAAGTGATTACTGGGTATCACGATTACGTGATGTATCAAGTCGCTAATCCGGATTTAGCATAAAAATACTCATCGCTGGGTTCGCAGAAAACTGCGCTTGGTGATGTTCATTTACGATTTTAAGACAAGTTTGGAGTGTGGATAGAACGATTGTCGATCCGCACTCCAATTGATAAGCATGTGGAGCCCTCAATGATTGAGCAGTACGAGCAAACACTACAAGACTGGATTGAAACCATTGTTGCCGAAGGTGATGATGACGCGTTATTTGCAAGTGGTTATTTACAAGGCCATGTGGCGGTTGTGCTTTCGCAGCTTGAAGTCGAGAGTGAGCAAGGACTTAGCGCGTTAGATGCTAAAATGAGCGAGTGTTTAGCATTAGCAAGAGAAGAGCTAGGTGATAGTGATTACGCATTAGTGAGCGATGCTTGGGCTCAATTAAGCACTAAACTGGCTGCATAATAAAAGCTGGCGACTTACAAACTAGTTGCTAGTTAAGGTGAACGCATTAATTAATGTGTTCACCTCTAGATAGAGTGAAAGAGTTTACCCTGTTATGAGTAAGAGTAGTTATGTTGGCATTGGTTTAGTTAACCCAAAAAGTCCAACAAATGTCGGTGGTATAATGCGCGCCGTGGGTTGTTATAGTGCTGATGCGGTATTTTATACCGGTAAACGCTATGAGCTAGCCGCCACTAATGGCACAGCGCAATATAATACCGACACTAAACGTGCCAGTAGTTCTATTCCGTTGATGAAAGTCGAGTCATTGCTCGATGCCATAGAGCCCGACGTAAAAGTGGTTTGTGTTGACCTAGTTGAAGGGGCTATCCCGCTTCCGGAATTTGAGCACCCTGAAAAAGCAATTTACATCTTCGGCCCTGAAGATGGCACTATCAGTCAACAAGTCATTAATGGTGCTGATGCCGTGGTCTATGTGCCTACGGTAGGCTGTATGAATCTTGCGGCCTCAGTGAATGTATTGCTATACGATAGACTCGCTAAATCGAATTCTATTGCTAGTGACGAGCTTATTCGCAGTAGTCGAGATACAAACAACCGAGTTAGGGTAAAACGTTAGCACTGACTAGCACTAAAATAGGTTGACGCTTGTATTAAGCCAGTTGGAACTCCCGACTGGCTTTTTTGTGTGCAGTATTAAACGGGGATCATTTCCCCATAACCACCTGATTGTTTTGTGACTCAATTGACTCCCTATGTATTTCTATCCATATTAAATAGTAACTAAATTAGCGAATATAAATTAGCGAATAATTGCTTTGCAGCTACTCATTAGCAGCTTGACGCTGACAGATTAAATACTAAGGGATGGATCAAAATGATTTGGATGACAAACGTGTGTAAGGGCGACAGGCTTTTAAAGTCTGTCATAGTCATAGTCATGGGCATATTAGGCTTAACGGCTTGTAGTTCTGAGCCAGCAAGGCTACAGCAAGGCCCCGATGCTGAGATGACTAAAGACGGTTTAGTTAAAGTTGAGCATTCTAAGTTGGATCTCTCTTATGCTCGACCAGATGTAAACTGGGCCAAGTACACTAAGCTCTATTTTGAACCTGTTAAAGTAACCAACGATCATCCTGCCGATTACCAACCACCTAAGATAGATAAAAGAGCCGATGGCCTCAATGCTACCTATGAGTTGCCTCAAGAGGCACTGACTAAAATGTCAGAGCAGTTTAGCCTTACGGTAAAAGAAGTGTTCAACGCTGAACAACCATTTGAGTTGGTCGCTCAACCTGAACCTAATACTCTAGTCATTGAAGCTGCGGTTACCGATATTCGTCTCAGTGCTCCTCTGGAGTCCAGTAGAAGAAGTTTCAGCTCGATGGGTAGAACCTATACAGAGAATTCTGGCTCGATGATGTTACTTGCGGTGATTAAAGATGGCGAGACCGGTGAGGTGTTAGCTAAAGCGGCTGATAGAGGGCAAGGGTTTAATCAATGGAGTCAAAATACTCAAGTGTTTAATTGGGGCGATGTCAAAACCGTTTATCGCCGTTGGGTTAATGACTTTAAGAATGCGCTTATGAATGCAGGAGCCGAATAGTAAGCCATAGCCTTGTATTTTAGTCTTACATTTTAGCCTTAACTATGATGTTAGTTTCAAGAAAAGAAAAGCGCCGATTAGGCGCTTTTCTGGTTTTACATACTCGGGCATGAGGTTGATAAGCTGTAAGCTAAGCCTCTGCAGCTATCTCTAGCGCTTTACCTTTGAGTAGTTTACGCATCCACATTCGATTTGGGTTGAGTAGCGCCACAAAATCACGGCTAATAGGCATTAATTCGCCACAAATTTGCGCCGCAAGAGCTTCAGCGGCGAGTGGCCCAGAGCTTAATCCTCGTGAGCCTAATCCACCTAGTACATACAGACCTTGGTGAACAGGGGCGTTATGATTTTGCCAGTAATTACGGCTCTGCGGTGTTAGCTGATGCTGTTGATATAAATCCATGATCGAGTCGAGATCCGGAGCTGGGCCCATCATAGGCGCGTGATCGCGGGTCACCATACGTACGCCAACACGAGCGCTATGGCCTGATACATCAATGTCTTCCACCCAGTCTTGGCCAACATAACTATGCTGAATCTTATGTAAGTTCTCGACCTGCTCATTCGGGCAATAATCGGTATTACCTGCATTTTTAACGTAGCTTGCGCCTAGGCAATGTAAGGCATTATTGCTAGGTGTCATATAGCCGTGGGCGCATAAAACACTGCTGAGTTTTGACAATTTTGTTCGCGAAGGAACATGACTAACCTGACCCCTAAAGCCTGTCGCTTGTAAATATTGTGTCTGTGGAAATTGCGTAATCGATTTGCCGTTTGCAACGACAAGCGCCTTAAAAGGGCCAAATGTCTCAGTGTTGCTATCGAGATACCAGCTACCATCTTTGTAGTGTATGTCGGTAATTTGAGTGTTGAGCTTTAGTGTGGCATCGCTAATCGTCTTAGCCTGATTAAAAGCCGCCTGGGTAAAGTCTTGTGGTGACACCCAGCCACCCATAGGGTAAAAAATACCGCCGTCAGCCACTTTTACACCAGCAATGTTAGTCGCCTGTTCGGCCGTAATCGCTTGAGCGATACTCGGCTGCCAGCTGTGGCCATTAATAATCTTCGCCACTCGCTTACGGCTGCGCTCATCGTGCCCTGTGTGCACTACGCCGCACAGGTCAAAATCAATGGCGTGTCCTTGCGCGGCTAGGCTCTTGAGTCTTTGTAAGCTAAACAGATAAGCTTGCTGAAAATACTGACTTAGGGTGTTGTTATCTGGGGTGAGCAACGGATAGATAGCCCCTTGCTTATTGCCAGAAGCAGCTTGCGCCAAGGCATGATCTTCACAGAAAAGCGTGACGTGTTGTCCTCGTTCGGCTAATGATAAGGCTAAACAAGCACTGGCTACGCCGCCGCCAATGATAGCAATGCTTTGGCTTACATGTGCAGCACTTGCAGTAGAACATATCGGATAAGGAGCTTGTAAGGCTTGGCTTTGCGAACGCATAGCGGCTCTTTCTTGAAAACAGATATCATCGCGGCTCTGTGTATTCTCTACAACGCTGCCGGCAAAGCGTAAAAAACCTACTTGTTTAGCCTGAGAGTAGAGTGATTGGCATTGTTCGGCGCTAAGAACTTCATCCAGGCTCAATAGGGCATCATTTTTACTTAACTTTGCCAACTGCCAAAACAGTGGTTGGGTAATCTGAGTTTGCTCTGCATCACTGTTGATGTGCCAGCCATCAACAAAACCATCGCTAACCATAGGCAAAGCTTGCAGTTGCGTTAGGTATGGCCCTAGATAAAAATCGATAGTGAGTTTGCCATTATTAACGATGACTCGCTGACAGCCTTCAATTGCAGCTAAAGTTACGCTTCCTTGAGGACATAGCAATTCAGATAACTCTTTATCTGTCAGTAGGGTAAGTGATGCCTCGTTTATATCGGCAAATATCTTTAACGTAAGCTTCTCTTGCTGGTGAGCGAGTAGAGTTACCCATTCTTTAAGCTTGGCAATGCTACCTAAACCTATCTGGCCAATGACCAGATTTTTAGTGGTTTTACTGTCGATGATCTGCTTGAGAATTTTACTTACTGTCATGGTTACGTCTTTAATGTTAAATTAAGCACACACAAATATGCTTTATAATCGGTTTTACTTGCGGAAATTGTACATTTTTATGGGCACATTTTGGCAAAGTTTATACGTAAGGTCTCATAATGAGCATTATTTTTGTGTTCCTTATGGAAAGCTGACCACTTAAATGGATGAAAAGCGATACCATTGGTGCAGCAAAATTGGTACTAGATGTACAAAATGGAAAGTTAATAATGAAAAGAGTCGTGATCACTGGACTTGGTGTCGTATCAAGTATCGGTAACAACAAGCAAGAAGTCACTGAATCATTAAAAGCGGGTCGTAGTGGTATTACCCACTCAGATCAGTTTGAAGAAATGAAGCTGCGTAGTCATGTTTGGGGCGACATTAAGATTGACCCATCAGAATATATTGACCGTAAAGCACTGCGCTTTATGGGTAATGCAGCAGCTTATGCACATATCGCAATGCAAGAAGCGATTAAAGATGCTGATTTGACTGAAGAGCAGTATTCAGACCCACGTGTCGGTATTATCGTAGGCACCGGCGGCGCATCTTCAGCAAACCAAGTTCAAGCTGCTGACACACTACGTGAAAAAGGCGTTAAGCGCGTTGGCCCGTATATTGTGCCGCGTATCATGTCGAGCACTGCTAGCGCATGTTTGGCTACGCCGTTTAAGATTAAAGGCATGAACTACTCAATTAGTTCTGCTTGTGCAACCAGTGCACACTGTATCGGCCATGCGGCTGAACTTATCCAAATGGGTAAGCAAGATATGGTATTTGCTGGTGGTTCAGAAGAAGTCGATTGGACGCTAACCATGGGCTTCGATGCTATGGGCGCACTATCGACTAAGTATAACGATGAGCCAACCAAAGCATCACGTACTTATGATGCAGACCGTGATGGTTTTGTTATCTCTGGCGGCGGCGGTATCGTTGTTGTTGAAGAGTTAGAACACGCACTAGCACGTGGCGCAAAAATCTACGCTGAGATCATTGGTTATGGCGCGTCATCTGACGGTTATGATATGGTTGCTCCATCGGGTGAAGGTGCTGTACGTTGTATGCAGATGGCTCTTGCCGATGTCGATACACCTATCGATTACATCAATACTCACGGCACATCAACGCCAGTAGGCGACATGCGCGAGCTTGAAGCACTGCGTGAAACCTTTGGTGATAATCTGCCAGCAATCGCATCGACTAAGTCTTTGACTGGTCACGCGTTAGGCGCTGCAGGTGCTCATGAAGCGATTTACAGCTTGATCATGATGGAAAGCAGTTTTATCGCACCAAGCATCAACATCGATAATGTCGATGAAAAAGCTGCAGGTATGCCGATTGTGACTGAAATGACCGAGAAAGAGCTTAACACTGTGATGAGCAACAGCTTCGGTTTTGGTGGCACAAACGCAACTTTGGTTATGCGTAAGTACAAGTAATACTTACAGCCACTAAAGATAGTATTAAAAAGGAAGCTTAGGCTTCCTTTTTTTGTGCCTGAAGCCTGACGAAGTAGTACACCTAATACCAATCAGTATAAGAAGTTGATCTACTCAGAGCGTTTTTGGCAAACTAATTCAAGACGAATAACTGAAAGAATGGTTGCTCCCTGGTGAAGTTATTTAACGCAGAAGTAGGCAGCCAAAAATGCTCCAGAATGGCGAGTTTTAGTGGCTCTGATACTGCGTTAACAAGCTTAAACGTAGAATAACTATGCTCTGCACTCGTTGCCTTGTCTCAGAGCCGCTAAACTCTCGCTGAGCGACCAAATCTTTATACTAATTGGTATAAAGTTTGTTATATCGTTATCTATTACTTCCAGGGAAGCGGATTGAGCCGTTCTTTTAGTAGTTGAATAAAGCCAGAAATACGCGCCGAACGTTCTTTTTCTGGGCTTGATAATAGCGCGACGATATTAGCGTTTGGCAGAGAATAATCGGCTAATATGCGCACTAGTTCACCGCTGTTGAGCTGCGGCTGCACATCCCACTCTGAGCGCATAATGACGCCTAACCCTGCCATAGCCCAATCTTTAATCACCCGCCCCTCGTTACTTGCCAGTGTCGGCGTGATCCTAACCATTTCAAGATTTTCACTTGCGAGCTTCTCATGTGAAAGCTTCTCAGGTGACAACTTGGTAAACGGCCACAAGGTAACATCCTCGTTGTTTTCCCTTAATGCAATGCAGCGGTGTTTGAGTAGATCTTGGGGCTCTTTTGGCTCGCCCATTTGCTGAAGGTAGGCTGGAGAAGCGCATATAAATCTTTGATTACTTGCCAAAGTGATCATCTTTAGCGAAGAGTCATTGAGCGCACCGATATAAATAATGATGTCCCATTTATGATGACTAGACCAATTGGGGTTATCTGATAATTCAAGTTCTATATCAAGCTGAGGATGCAAGAGCTTGTATTCGCCAAGCAAGGGCGCGATATAATCATTACCAAAACCTAAAGGTGCCAAAACTCTGAGTTTGCCGCAGACATGTTCCCTGAGTTCATCAAGCTGTTCTTGTAGCTCATCAAGCCCTCTTAAAATAGGCAGGCCTTTATCCAATAAAAGTTGTCCTTCTTCGGTAAGGCTTACAACTCTAGAGGGACGTTGGATAAGTTTAATCGATAGCTTTTTTTCAATATGTTGCAATCTAAGTGTCACCGATGGTGGGGTGATATTTAAGGATCTAGCGGCATCGGCTAAGGTTCTATGGCTTGCGATTGTGGTGATAAATCTTAGATCTTCAGTGGTGATCATTTGGTTTGGACTTAATCTATACCTTAATAAGTATTAATGTAAAACAAAACATACTTCTTGGATACTGTTGTTCTACTCACTGGTTTGATCTCGTTCAGTTGCATCAATCCAGAAATGATTTTATAGATGGAACAGGAAAATGTTCATGTTGCTTAGTGAAACCCATAACCCAGAGCTATTAAGTAAGTACCAGAGTCTTGATACACCTTTTTTATCAGTAGATAAGCAAACTGTACTGAAAAACTTAGCCCGGTTACGTAATAAGACAGATGGATTAGGGGCTGAATTAAGACCTCACTTTAAAACGGTAAGAGCAATCGAAGCAGTTGAGCATCTATTACCGCTAAAAACATCTCCAATTACGGTGTCGACGGTAAAAGAAGCCGAGGCGTTGGTAGAAGAGGGCTATAGCAATATCGTTTATGCAGTGGGTATTTCTGAGGGAAAATTACCAAGAATATCTCAGCTTATCGCCAAAGGAGCAGAAGTTCGAGTCCTGCTAGATACCATAGAGCAAGCACAGTTTGTGAGCCTATATAGTGAGCAACATAGCTGCGTGATCCCTGCAATGATAGAGGTTGATTGTGACGGCCATCGAGGCGGTATTCATCCAGATGATCCATTGCTGATTGAAATTGCCAACATATTGCACCAAGGCGCAGCGAGTTTTCATGGCGTACTTGCCCATGCGGGTGAATCTTATCTTTGTTTCGATCCTAAGTCCTTAGCTGAAGCGGCCAAAAATGAAGTTAAAATGACGTTAAAAGCAGCTAATAACCTTCGCGCTGCTGCCGTGCCGTGTGACATTGTTAGTATTGGCTCGACACCAACGGCCCACAGTTATCAAGATCTTACAGGGATCACTGAAGTTAGAGCCGGGGTTTACGGTTTCTTCGATTTAGTGATGGCAGGGATCGGCGTCTGTCAGCTTGAGGACATTGCTGCAAGCGTGGTGACAACGGTTATTGGCCATAACAGAGAAAAGGGCTGGATATTTATTGATGCGGGCTGGATGGCGCTGTCTTTAGATCGCGGCACAGCAGGTCAACCTACAGATTGTGGCTATGGTTTGGTCACACAGAGCGGTGGAATAGTGCTTGATGGGCTACAGGTCATCTCTGTAAACCAAGAGCATGGTATTATTGGCGCGGTAGATAATAGTGACTTGAATCTAGATAACTTCCCAGTGGGCAGTCGATTACATATTTTGCCTAACCATGCCTGCGCCACAGCCTCTATGCATCAACACTACCATGTGTTTGATACAGAGAATGAAACCTATGAGATCTGGAACCGAATCCAAGGCTGGTAACATGCAATATTTAAATGAAACGCAAACCGCAAAACTTATCACTCATCAACTGGCCTATACAGCTGTTAAAGAAGCGTTTATCGCGGCCACTACCGATGAAGCGACACTGTTTCCAGTGGTGAATGCAGCAGGGCCACAAACGGACTCGATGTTTTCAATGAAATCGGCTTCAACTGCGACGCTCGTTGGTTGGAAGACGGGAAGTTACTGGCCGGGTAATCAAGCCAAAAACATGCCGTGCCATGGCACTAATGTATTTCTGTTAAGCCCTGAAACCGGTGAGCTGGTTGCAGTCGTTGCGGCAACACAAGTTAATGCTTTCCGCACCGCGGCTGCAGACGCTGTAGCAGTTAATTATTTAGCACGAAAAGATGCCACCGTATTGGCAGTATTTGGCAGCGGGCATCAAGCTGAATACGAAGTACTCGCTATCGCAGAAGTACGCGACATTTCTAAGGTGATTGTGGTTGGCCGAGATAGGAATCGCTGCGAAGCCTTTATCAAGCGACTAGTGGATAAAGGATTACAAGCAGAGTGTACTGTCGGCAGCGCCCAATATGGCTGTGAAAATGCAGATATTATCGTGACCGCCACCACAGCTACTGCGCCGCTATTTGAGGCTCGCTGGGTTAAAGCGGGAACCCATATCTCAGCCATGGGAGCAGATAAAGTCGGCAAGCAGGAGCTACCAGTGGAGCTGTACCAAGGTGCAAGTTTATTTTGTGACTATCAGGCGCAGTCGTTGGTGATTGGCGAATTTCAGCATTCAGAAAATGTACCAGTGACAGAGATAGGTCACGTTATAACATGCCAATCAGCAGGGCGGTCTAATCATGATGAGATTACTATTTTTGATAGTTCAGGCATCGCTATTCAAGACTTATTTGTTGCAGCTAAACTGCTAGAACTAAGCAATGAGTCTTAGTGAAAAGTCCAAGTAAGAAGTCTAAGTAAGAAGTCTAAGTAAGAAGTCTAAGTAAGAAGTCTAGCTAAAGAGCTAAATGAAGAGCGAAGAGCCAGTAGCAACCGCTGCTGGCTTTTTATTGTTTATGCGCTTAACGTACATCGTTAGCCTTGTCCTTGGATAAGGTGGGGGCATCATCTTTTTTTGCGTTAACAGCCTTTTCCAGTTCGATAACTCTTTCTTCAAGTAAATCAATTCTATCGCTTGACTGCTTGAGAGACCGAATGTCTTCTATTAATTTCTTTGGGTCCATCCAATAATGCATGATTAGCATGAAAACACCGAAAGCTAACATGAATGAGATTAATTCCCACATTGATACTCTCCTATTATCTGATCTTTTGTTATTCGCAGTGAGGTGCTAACTCTTTCTTTAGCCAACAGCGACTATGTTCTTTAGAGTAATTTTCAAGCTTGCCGAATATTTCATAACCTTGTTTTATGTAAAAGTCAGCCGCTTGGTAACTAAAGCTGGTTAAATGAGAGTTGTTACAGCCATTATCGACAGCAGCACTTTCTATTTCATTTAATAGCTGTATGCCAAACCCTTGGCCTCTGACACTTTTTGATACCCATAATGAATCAATCCAAAGCCAACCAAAATTGTCATAATTTCCTTGAACTCCGCCGACAAGTTCACCTTCTTCACCATGTATTAAAAAACATAATTCATGACGACCTGTATCACCAACGATAGGCTGCGTGAAACTTTCAATGCCATCCCAAAGAGCCTGTTGCTCTTCATCTGACAATTTATCCCTACGAACAATATTCAACTTCAAGTGTAGATATCCTTTTGTTTAAAGCTTGTGCCGATGGCTCTTATTGATAGCCCTTGTTGGTTGCTCTTATTAAGGACCTTTTTTGATAGAGTTTGCTTAAAACTGAGCCTTGGTGCGAATTCTAATGACACCTCACTAAATAGGATGCAAAAAGAGGGGTAATCTAATGTCACAAATGATTAACAACTTAGCATTAGGCACTTGGATGAACAACTTAAAGCTGTCACGGTAAGCTTAAAATTAATGACTAATTACAAGTGCGGTGTGTTTTTTGTGGTTATGTAAAACAGACAGGTGACAGGCTTTACTTTGAAAGCTGCTTTAAAGCAGATTACAAGCGAGAATGAGCTTCTATTTTCAATCCTTTGTTTCTAATGGATAGTTCATCTTGCTAGAATGCAGCTCATAATATTCAGTACAATTTCGAGAACTTTGATGAAGATCCTTGCCGATGAGAATATGCCTTATGTTCAGCAGTTATTTGGTGATTTGGGCACGATTGAAACCGTAAACGGCAGGGAGCTAACGTCTGAGCAAGTTAACGATGCCGATGTGTTACTCGTCCGTTCAGTGACTAAGGTTAACCAAGCATTGTTAGCTCAGAATAACCAACTTAAATTTGTTGGTAGCGCCACCATAGGCACAGATCATATCGATTTAGATTACCTCGCAAGTCGCAACATTCCTTTTTCTAACGCCCCGGGTTGTAACGCCACAGCTGTGGGGGAGTTCACCTTTATCGCCATGCTTGAGTTGGCGCAGCGTTATAACAGTCCACTAAAAGGTAAGATGGTGGGGATTGTTGGCGCGGGTAATACGGGCACCGCAGTGGCTAAATGTCTTGAGGCTTATGGGATTGAGTTTGTTTTAAATGATCCTTTGTTAGAGGAAAGTGGCGATCCTCGGGATTTTGTGTCGTTAGAAACCTTAATCGAAAAGTGTGATGTGATTAGCCTACATGTGCCAATTACTAAAACAGGTAAATACAAAACTTGGTATTTGTTCGACCAGGCACGCTTAAATAGCCTAGGAGAGAATACTTGGCTGCTTAACTGTTGCCGTGGCGAGGTGATTGATAATCGCGCCTTAATTAAGTTCAAGCAACAACGTGATGACGTAAAAGTCGTGCTTGATGTATGGGAAGGTGAACCTCACCCTATGGCAGACTTAGTGCCCTATGTTGAGTTCTGCACGCCCCATATCGCTGGCTACTCTCTTGAAGGCAAAGCTCGTGGCACTTATATGCTGTACCAAAAATTGGCCGAGGTACTGGGTATCGAAGCGGATAAACAGATGGAGTCTTTACTGCCAGCCCTTTGGAGTGAGCGGGTTGACGTACAAGAATTCAGCGATGAAAGAGCACTATTACAGCTCGCCAGATTTGTATACGATTTACGCGATGATGACGAATTATTTAGAAAAATGTTTCTAAATAACCAGGGGTTTGATCATATGAGAAAAAATCACACCCATCGCCGCGAATTTAGTGCATTAAAGGTAGGCAATACGGGGCAAACTAATGTAAATTGGTTATCCAATTTAGGGTTTTCAGGAGTCGAGCTGTAATTATGTCGCAGGAATTTAATGTTGTCGTATTAGGTGCATCGGGCGCAGTGGGTCAAACAATGATTGAGATCCTCGAAGAGCGTAACTTTCCGGTTGCTAAATTATTTCCATTAGCCAGCAGTCGCAGCGCCGGTAATACGGTCAGCTTCCACGGTAAACAGGTCGAAATTTTAGATGTAGATACCTTTGACTGGTCACAGGCTCAAATCGGTTTCTTCTCTGCAGGTGGTGACGTATCGGCTAAATGGGCACCCATTGCTGCTGAAAACGGTTGTGTTGTTATTGATAACACCTCTCACTTCAGATACGACATCGACGTACCATTAGTGATCCCAGAGGTAAACCCTGAAGCGATTGCAGATTTCAGAAACCGTAACATCATCGCTAACCCTAACTGTTCAACTATTCAGATGTTGGTTGCGCTTAAGCCAATCTATGACGCATATGGTATTTCACGTATTAACGTGGCAACTTACCAGTCAGTTTCTGGTTCAGGTAAGCAAGCGATTGAAGAATTAGCAGGCCAGTGCGCTAAGCTGCTACAAGGCTTGCCAGTTGAGCCTAAAACTTATCCTAAGCAAATTGCGTTTAACGTATTGCCACAAATTGATAAGTTTATGGACAATGGCTACACCAAAGAAGAAATGAAGATGGTGTGGGAAACGCAAAAGATTTTTGGTGATGATAGCATCGTTGTTAACCCAACGGCTGTGCGCGTCCCTGTATTCTACGGTCACTCAGAAGCGATTCACCTAGAGACATTACAACCTGTTGATGCCGAAGATGTTAAATCGGTATTACGCGGTGCAGAGGGTGTAGAACTGTTCGAAGGTGACGAAGATTACCCTACTGCGATAACAGAAGGCGCAGGAACAGATCCTGTTTATGTTGGCCGTGTGAGAAAAGATATCTCCCATGACAATGGTATAAACCTCTGGGTTGTATCAGATAATATTCGTAAAGGCGCAGCACTTAACAGTGTGCAGATCGCCGAAGTTTTGATTAGAGATTATTATTAATTTTTAGTTAGAACTAAATTAAAGAACTTAAAAGCCCGCTAATTGCGGGCTTTTTATGTTTTAAAGATGTGAACAGTAGCAGGGCAACAGAATCTAGTTTATAGTAATCTCAATAAATACAATTGCCTAAAGCTCGTCACCAGGGTGGTGACTCCAGCGTGCTTTAAAGGGAAGGATTGATGAACTTTCGCACATCGCATCTTGTCGGCTTATTAGCCACGGGGTTAGTGGCTTTTGCTGCCCCTTCGATTAACCCAGTTGTTGCCGAGCCATTAAAAATTACAGGGCCTGATGGTCAGGTAAAGCAAAGCATTCGTCAATACGGCCCAACAACCTCGGCGGATACTTTCTGGAGTATTGCACAGGCTTTAAAGCCTGATAATAGTGTCACCGTTTACCAGGTGATGGCGGCGCTGTATGACGCTAATCCCCACGCATTTTCAAGTAAAAACTACAACAGCTTAGAGCGCGGCATGATTTTGTTAGTGCCGACTAAAGCTGTGATGCAACAGATCTCCAAAACGGATGCCAAAGCACGTGCAGAGCGTAACGATCGTAACTGGTCAACCGCTTCAGCTAAACCTAGCGTGGCAGCAACAAGCGTAGCGGCTAAACCGGTAACTCCAGAGCCTGTAGCGGTAAAGGTTGAAACGCCAAAAGCGACTGTTGCTAAATCGACCGTTGCTTCAAAGTCAAACCCATTGATTACAGAGTTATCAGCACAAGTTGATGCGTTAACGAAACAAGTGGAAGACATCCAAGCGCAAAACTTAGCGCTTACCGATGAACTTGCAAGGGCAAGCGATGAAATAGTGGTCGGCTCATCGGATACCGAGGCGTTTCAGCAAGAAATCGCGGAGCTTAAACAAGAAAACGCGCTTTTAAAGCAGGCATTGCAAGATACTAAATCTGAGAATCAAGCGCTAAACCAAGAAGTACAGCTTAAGCAGCAACAGCTTGGCGCCATCAGTGCCCCTAAGCAAGAGCCAACATCGGATCTTTGGCGAACCTTAATGGATAACCCATTGTTATTGGTGCTTGGTGCAGTTTTACCCGCTTTACTTGTGGTGGCTTTGTTCTGGTTATTTATTCGCCGCAGGAACGATGCTAATTCTGAGCAGGAGAGTGAACAGGCTGCTGAGAAAGAGCTAAGTGGCATGAAAGATGACACTTCCATCGATGAAAAGTCTGACGATGCCGATGGTTTAGCGGTTCATCTAGATACAGACGACGCTGCAGAGCAAGCCCCATTGAAGGAGCTCGCGGTTGTAGGCGCAGCAAGTCTCGCTGAACAAGAAGAGCAAGATATTGTCGTTGAAGACTCTAATGATGAAGGCCAGTCATTAGATGACCTATGGGCTGAAGCCATGGGTGAGCAAGATCAAAATGAAGCCAATGACTTTGATGCATTTGAAAAACAGTCTAAATCAGTTGAAGAAGATGATCTGGATTCATTGCTTGCAGGCTTTGATGATCCTGTCGGGCAAACAGACAATGATTTAACGATTAATGAAAAGCCTTTTGTTGAGCAAGAAACGACTCAAGACGACGATTTAGATACCTTACTCGCGGGTTTTGATGAGCCAGCAGAGCAAACTGAGCAAAACCTTTCATTCAATGAGCAGCCTTTTGTAGCTCAAGACAGCGAACAACAAAGCATTGCAGACGACGATCTTGATGCGCTACTAGCTGGCTTTGATGAGCAGTCGTTTGTTGCTCAAGACACCGACTTAGAAAGCACTCAAGACGAAGACTTAGATGCGTTACTAGCAAGTTTTGATGAACCTGCTGAGCAGACTGCAGAGGCCCCAGCAGATGATATTGATGCTTTGCTTGCAGATTTTGACAGTGCAAATCAGCAGCTAGAGCAAGCTGATGAGCCAGAAGTTAAGGCCGCCGAGGATGACTTAGATGCGTTGCTAGCTGAGCTTGATGATCAAACAGATAACCAAGCCAATACTGCAAAACATACCGTAAACAATACTGAAAGCGATGTTGATGCGCTTTCTGATGAAATGGCAGCAGAACTTGAGCTTGGTTTTGAAATCGCAGCCGAACTTGATTTATCTGACGATGACGCAGGACAAGAAAAGCTTGATAGTGAGCTAGACAGTGAACTTGATGCGCTTTTGGCAGATTTTGATACGCCGATAGATGCTAAAGAGAGCGTGCTGGAACTAGAGCCAGAACCGCAACTAGAGTCAGAGCCGCAAGATGCTATTGCAACTGAGCTTGCTCTAACTGAATCTGCTGCAATCGATGAGACGTTGGATGAACTAAAAGAGACTCCAAAGGTAAGCGCTAAGGATAGCAATAGTTTAGACTTTGATTTGAGTGATTTTGAGCCGAGCAGCGTTAAAGCTAACACTGATGCAGAGCCTAGTAACAATCATGATGAGGAGTTGCTTGAGTTTACACTGCCAGAGCCAGAGCTTGAACAAGAGTTATCTTCAGAGTTAGATCCTCAAGTAATCGAAAAGACTGATAAAGAAAGTGGTTTCTTCGATGACTTAAAAGGAAATAAGAAAGCAGAAGAAAACAGTTTAGACTGGGAAAGCATCGCCGCTCAAAGTGGTAATGACGCCCCTGCAGCACCCAATGCTGAACTTGCCACTGAGTTGGCTTTTTCAGAAGCTGATAAAGTTGAAGTGTCTGATGATGAGCTGTTAAGCGGGTTGGTCTCGAAAGGCTCGGCGCAAGATACAACACTTGACCTTGAAGATGAGACATTCTCACTCGACAATGATAGTAAAATGACCGTTGACGAGGCTCTAGCTGCCTTGGATGCAGAAGAGTTAGGTGGCAAAGAACCGAGTAAAAGCGCGGTTGCTATGCACGACTTAACCAGCTTCCAAAAAGATAACGGCTTTATTGATATCGATAGGTTGTTGAGCGAAGCCGATGAAGATAGCGGCGAAATCGATCTTTATAAAGAACTCGATGTCGACATGGGGGAATTAGACTCTCTAAAGGGCAATACTCCAATGGTTGATGTCGATGATGAAGAAAACTCGGTTAATGCTAAGTTAGATTTAGCTCGTGCCTATATTGAAATCGATGACAGTGACAGTGCACGAGCGCTACTAAAAGAGGTCGAACTTGACGGTAACGATCGTCAACAGGCCGAAGCCTTAGGCTTACTCAAAGAGTTAGTGTAAAAACCTCAACTAAAAACGGCGCCTATGGCGCCTTTTTTATACTTATCGTTTGCCTTGAGTATGCTAGAATCGCCGGCTATTAAAAGATTTTGTCTATCCGACTGCATTGCCTTGAAAACACTGGCAGTCGAATAACAGTTTAACTGAGTTATAGAGGTGTGGAATGCGGGTTGCGCTAGGTATAGAGTACGATGGTAGTCAATATTTCGGATGGCAACGTCAGGCGGAAGTTGACACAGTACAAGAGCGATTAGAGAAAGCGCTCTCTATAGTTGCCAACGAACCTATTGCTGTGCAATGTGCTGGCCGAACTGATGCTGGCGTTCACGCAACAGGACAAGTGGTTCATTTTGAGACCAATGCAGTGCGCAAAGATACAGCTTGGACACTTGGCGTGAATGTGAACCTGCCAGACAATATTGCTGTGCGCTGGGTTAAAGTTGTTGATGATGAATTTCACGCACGCTTTACAGCAACAGCAAGACGTTACCGCTACATGATTTACAACCATCAGCTTCGCCCTGGCATTTTGCGTAGTGGTGTGAGCCATTACCCTGGTGATATCGACGAAACTAAGATGCATCAAGCGGCACAGTCTCTCATTGGCGAACAAGACTTTACCAGTTTTAGAGCCATCCAATGCCAATCTAATACACCTTTTCGCTGTGTTCATGAAGTGAACGTGTCGCGTCAAGGCATGTATATTTGTGTTGATATTAAGGCGAATGCTTTCTTGCATCACATGGTGCGCAATATTGTTGGCTCGCTGCTAGAAGTAGGTTTAGGTAATCAACCGGTCGAGTGGATAGAGCATTTACTGGCACTTAAAGACAGAAATAAAGCTGCAGCAACTGCCAAACCTAACGGCTTGTATTTAGTCGACGTGACTTACCCTGAAAGCTATCAATTGCCTAAGTTGTCACTTGGACCGCTATTCATGTTGGACTAAGCCCAGTTTTATAGTGTTGCTAGATAATCAGCAAAGTTTCAGGTGGTTTAGCGCTTTTTCGGGATGATATTTTTAAGGAACCGTTTAATACGGTTTAAATGGATAACTTGTTTGTGATTGAAAATGACACATTAATGCAAGCAGCACCTGAGTCTGGTGCGGCTTTAAGCACTTGGTTAGAGTTCTTATTGGCGATTCACCCAACCGAAATTGATATGGGTCTTGGACGTGTATCACAGGTTGCTACGCGAATGGGGTTGAACCATTTAGACGCAACTAAAATCGTCACTGTAGCAGGTACTAATGGTAAAGGTACCACCTGCGCTATGCTTGAGGCTGCGTTGCAGTTATCAGGTAAAACGGTTGGTGTTTATAGTTCGCCACATCTTCTGAACTACAATGAGCGCGTGCGGATTAATGGTAATGATGCCACTGACGCTGCTTTAGTTGCTGCCTTCGAAGCCATTGAAGCTGCTCGGGCGGAAATCTCATTAACCTTCTTTGAGTACGCTACATTAGCAGGTCTCTACCTCTTTAAAGCAGCCAAGCTTGATGTGGTATTACTTGAGGTTGGTTTGGGAGGTCGCCTAGATGCAACCAACTTAATCGATGCCGATATCGCGGTAGTAACGTCTATCGATCTTGACCATCAAGAGTACCTTGGTGATACCAGAGAGTTAGTTGGTGCAGAAAAAGCGGGCATATTTAGACAAGGTCGCCCTGCAATTGTGGGAGAGCCTGACTGCCCAAGCTCTTTGATTGACTTGGCTAATGACATTGGAGCATCGCTTTACCGGGTCAATAGTGAGTTCAGCTACCAGTGTAATGACAAAGATTGGCATTATAAGGGTCATCATTTCGATTTATCTCATTTGCCGCTGCCATATCTTCCCCAGCCTAATGCTGCCACCGTTATTGCGGTACTCGAGCATCTTTGCCCGACTATCTCCACTGAGATTATTGCCAAAGCTGTTGGTAACACCCAGCTCGCAGGACGTTTAGAAACACTTAACCAGTCCCCTAGAGTGATAGTAGATGTGGCCCATAATCCTCATGCGGCGCGCTATTTAAAAACACGTTTGGCTGCTATGACAAAAGGGCGCTTGTTTGCACTTTGTGGCATGTTAAAAGATAAAGATGCTCGCTCTGTGCTACTGGAGCTATCCAGTGATGTTGATAAGTGGTTTTTATGTGATTTATCCGTGCCGCGTGGCGCATCTGCAGCTGAGTTAAATCTGTTAATGCCGCAAGGTGTAGCAGCGGCTAGTTATCAGCAGATGAGCGATGCTTGGCAAGCTGTTAAAGCGCAATTGCACAGCGATGATATCGTTATTGTATTTGGCTCATTTTACACAGTTGCCGGTTTTAAAGAGTTGTTTAAGGGAGAGAAACTTGTCTAATCAATTTCAAAACCGCCTTGTTGGTGTCATCGTTATTGTGGCATTAGGGGTGATTTTTTTACCCGATGTATTAGATGGTAAAAAGCAGCGCGAAGAAGAGCAGTTTGCTGAAATTCCTCTAAGACCAGAGATCCAAGATAGCACCTTGCCTGCTCAGAATATTGAAACGGTCGATCTTGGTGTTAATAATGGTTCATTATCTGCTGATAAGGTTTCATCGGCCGATGGTTCCGGTGATGGTGATCGTTCCGGTGATGGCGATCGATCCGGTGATGCCTCCTGGCATATTGCCGAAGAGGCGGGGCAGTCAACAAAACAGCAAGAGCCTAAGCTAGCCAGTTCGTCTAAACCTGTCGTTAAACCAGCAGCTAAACCTGCAGCAAAACAGAAGGGTGCTTGGACGATTCAACTTGGTAGTTTTAATAATGCTGCCAACGTTAGAGGTCTAGTTAAACGCCTTCGAGACAAAGGTTTCACTGCCTATACTTTGCCGACTAAACCTGTAGATGGTCAGTTAACAAAGGTATTTGTTGGTCCTAACGTTTCTAAAGATAAGCTGAGCCGTATGCAAGGCGATATCGAAAAATTGACTCAACTGAAAGGGCGTGTCATCGCCTATAATCCCGTTGAAAAATAATAAATTGTGATTGTCTTTGTTTGAGAAAAAGTTATTTCGCCGCGAAAGCGTGAGAAATAACTCTGTCTCTGTTAGAATCGCGCCGTCTTAAACCCTATGCTGGATTATTTCTTAAATGGTTTGGATTGATTACGCCATCATTATCGTTATCGGACTATCAACATTGATCAGTTTGGTCCGTGGTTTTGTAAAAGAAGCCATGTCTCTCGTCGTTTGGTTTGCCGCATTTTTTATTGCCAGCCAGTTTTATCTCAAGCTCGCTACGCATCTTACCCAGATGCAAGATGAAATGGTTCGAAATGGGGTCGCTATTGCCATTTTGTTCGTTTCAACACTTATCCTCGGCGCACTTGTTAATTACCTAATAGGTCAATTGGTTTCTAAAACCGGATTGTCAGGCACTGATAGAGTGCTCGGCTTGTGTTTTGGTGCGCTTAGAGGCGCATTAATCGTGAGCGCGTTATTGTTTTTTATGGATGCTTTTACCGGAGCACCCAACACAGATTGGTGGCAGGATTCTACACTCGTGCCCGAATTTGGAGTTGTGATCCAGTGGTTTTTTGACTACTTGGAAAACACCTCAAGCTTTGTACCCAAAATATAAAATGCACTAAAGCATTACTTGGCTTTAGACGAATATTTATATTCGTTTAAAGCAAAAATATTAAATAATAGAACATCTTACAATGAGGAAGCTTACCCATGTGTGGTATTGTCGGAATAGTTGGCCAGTCATCGGTTAATCAAACCATTTATGATGCACTGACTGTGCTCCAGCATCGTGGACAGGATGCTGCTGGCATTGTGACCGTCGATGGCAACGCGTTTAGACTGCGTAAAGCCAATGGTTTGGTGAAAGACGTTTTTGAACCAAAGCATATGCAACGTCTGCAAGGCAATGCGGGCATAGGTCACGTTCGTTACCCTACGGCAGGAAGCTCAAGCGCTTCTGAAGCTCAGCCGTTTTATGTTAACTCTCCTTTTGGTATCTCTCTAGCGCATAACGGTAACTTGACCAACACGGTTGAGCTGCACGAGCGTCTAGTGAAGCAGCGCCGTCATGTTAATACCACTTCAGATTCAGAAGTACTACTTAACCTGTTAGCAGATGAGCTTCAGCGTACGACTACTGATGATCTTAATGCTGATGACGTGTTTAATGCCGTTGGCAAGGTGCATGAAATTACTCGTGGTGCCTATGCGGTCGCGGCCATGATTATCGGTCAAGGTCTGGTTGCTTTTAGAGATCCATTTGGTATTCGTCCATTAGTGCTAGGTAAGCATGAAACGGCGACTGGTACTGAATACATGATTGCATCTGAAAGCGTTGCGCTAGATGCGGTAGGTTTCGAGTTTATGCGTGATGTTGCGCCAGGTGAAGCCGTTTATATCACCCTTGACGGCGAGCTTTATACTCGCCAATGTGCCCACTCGCCAAGCTACTCTCCATGTATCTTTGAATTCGTTTATTTTGCTCGTCCAGACTCAACCATAGATAACATTTCTGTTTATAGCAGCCGTGTAAATATGGGAACCATGTTGGGCGAAAAGATTAAGAGAGAATGGGAAGATCATGATATCGATGTGGTGATCCCGATCCCTGAAACCTCTTGTGATATTGCACTCGAAATCGCACGTCATATGGATCTTCCATACCGTCAGGGTTTCGTTAAAAACCGTTATATCGGTCGTACCTTTATCATGCCGGGTCAGCAAGAGCGTAAGAAGTCAGTACGCCGTAAACTCAATGCGATTGGTGCTGAGTTTAAAGGCAAGAACGTATTGCTTGTTGATGACTCTATCGTGCGTGGTACTACCTCTGAGCAGATCATTGAGATGGCACGTGATGCGGGCGCCAATAAAGTGTACTTTGCTTCAGCAGCACCAGAAATTCGTTTCCCGAATGTGTATGGTATTGATATGCCAACCACCAATGAGCTGATCGCTCATGGCCGTGATGTAGAAGAGATCAATGACTTGATTGGCGCTGACGGCATGATTTTCCAATCATTACCGGATTTAATTGAAGCGGTACGTCAAGAAAATCCAAGCATCAAGCGATTTGAAACCTCAGTATTTGATGGCAAGTACGTCACCAATGACGTAGACCAAGAGTATTTAGATTACATTACGCAATTGCGTAACGATGATGCTAAGGCCAATCGTAGCAAAGACATTGGCACTAACTTAGAGATGCATAACGTTTGTCATCCATAAGCCAGCTTTAAGTCTGTCTTGATGTTTTAAAGCCGAGCACTTGCTCGGCTTTTTTGTACGCAAAAATAAAAGCGACTGAGTATTACAGTAGGTGGATAAACCAAACCAGCATCCAGCTGGCAAATAACAAGCTATAAGATCTCTTGTTAAAGTCATGGCCTAACTTAAGACCGAATAAGGTACTGATACAAGTTAGAGGAACCAATACTCCGGCGAGTAACATCGGGGCGTTGATTATTGTTGATTGAATAAATGGAGCAATAATTAGTAGCCATGACGTGATAAGGAGTAAGTGAAAAAGCATGAGTTTATCGAGCCTAATACCTCGATGACTTAAGGTTGCAATCATCATTATTTCTCCACAGTTAAGATTGAAGAATTAAAACACTTAATGAGAATTGTTCTCAACAAAATTTACATTGTCTGAGCAAAACTTACTCATGCAACTAATCATGCTGCTAATTATGCCTTTTGAGTGACGGCTTTCATTTGCACCCTTTAGCGCTTCAATGTACAGTTACTGTTAATTTATACAGTAATCGCAATTTTTCTAAATGATCTTATATATTGCTGAAAAACCAAGTCTTGGTAGAGCCATTGCCGACGTGTTACCTAAACCCTTAAAGAAGGGGGATGGTTTTATTCGCGCCGCCAATGGCGATTGTGTCTCTTGGTGCGTGGGCCACTTACTCGAGCAGGCTGAGCCGGATGCATACTCTCCAGAGTACAAGTCATGGAAATTTGAGCATCTGCCCATAGTGCCAGAAACTTGGAAGATGAAGCCTAAATATAAGATGCGTGGCCAGATAGCGGTGCTTAGAGGCTTAGTCAAGGAGGCTAGTCAGCTTGTAAATGCTGGCGATCCAGACCGCGAAGGGCAGTTGCTGGTCGATGAAATTATTGCTCACCTAGGCGTAAAGGGCACTAAGTTACAACAGGCACAACGTCTACTTATTAGTGATTTAAATCCACAAGCGGTGAAAAGGGCGTTAGGGCAATTACGCTCGAACCGTGACTTTATTCCCTTGTCGACCTCAGCGTTAGCGCGCTCTCGCGCAGATTGGCTCTATGGTATGAACATGACTCGGGCTTACACCATTCAAGGGCGTAAAGTCGGTTATCAGGGCGTGTTATCTGTCGGGCGAGTTCAAACTCCTGTACTTGGGTTAGTGGTTCGTCGCGACGCCGAAATAGCCGGATTTAGCTCTAAGCCTTTCTATGAGGTGTTGGCTCATTTAGCCACCGATGATCAACAGCGATTTAGTGCCAAATGGCAACCTAGTGAGGCTTGCCAACCTTATATGGATGAAGAGGGACGAGTGCTCTCCAAAGGGTTAGCACAGAATGTGGTTGGACGAATTAATGGCCAAAACGGCACTGTAGAAAAGGTAACGGCACAAGATAAGAAACAAAACGCACCTTTGCCCTACAGCCTATCGGCACTACAGATTGATGCGGCTAAACGCTTTGGCATGAGTGCCAAGTCGGTACTCGATACCTGCCAGTCGTTATATGAAAAACATAAGCTTATCACTTACCCTCGTTCAGATAGCCGCTATCTACCTGCTGAACAACATGCTTTGGCTCCAAGTGTTATAGCTGCCGTGCTGAATGGTGCAAGTGAGTTAGTGGCAGGCATCGAGCAGCCTAATGCCAAGCTTAAATCTAAAGCTTGGAATGATAAAAAAGTCGAAGCTCACCACGCGATAGTGCCGACCGAGAAACCAGCTAATTTACAAAACTTGAGTCAGGCAGAAAAACAGTTGTATCTACAAGTTGCCCGGCAATATTTGATGCAGTTTTACCCTGCGTACCTTTATAAAGAAACTCAAGTTGAGATTATCATTGCGGGTGGTTTATTTAAGACGAAGGCTAAACAAGAGGTGGCATTGGGATGGAAGCAGCTTTTAAAGCAAAGCAAAGATAAAGCCAATACTTATGGAAGCAGCGGGCAAGTAACAGATGATGATGAGCACTTAGCTAATATCCCCGCTCTCAAAAAAGGCCAAGTATTACTTTGCGAGCAAGGCGAGTTACTCGAAAAGCAGACCCAGCCACCAAAACATTTTACCGATGCAACTTTGCTCAGCGCTATGACTGGGATCAGCCGTTATGTGACAGATAGCGAGATCCGCAAAATCTTAAAGGACACCGATGGGCTGGGGACTGAAGCAACACGCGCAGGGATCATCGAACTGCTGTTTAAGCGCAACTATTTAACGCGTCAGGGTAAATCAATTGTAGCGACTGAGGTCGGCAAGGGGTTGATAAACAGCTTACCCCAAAGTGCGACTACGCCGGATATGACGGCGCTATGGGAAAATAATCTTGATGCTATTAGCCGTAAAGAGGCGAAGTATCAGAGCTTTATGGAGCCGTTGTTAGCTTCTCTGCAGCAACTAATCGAGCAGGCGGGGGCGCAGTTGCCGACTTCATTGCAAGGTGTTAAATCACCAGATACTGGTTTTAAAAAGCGTCGTTACTCGGGTAAGAAGAGCACGGCTGCAACTAGAACGACATCTAAGACTACAAGCAAGACAACATCTAAAAAGCCCGCTCCAGTGCGAAAAAGTAAGAGCACATAAAGATTCCTAAAAACTCAACCTTAGTTCTTGTTTAGTAACTTTCATTTGTTTAGCTAAGACCTATGGGTTAGCTTGGGAGCTGATCAGTAATCATGGGATGAGACAGATGTTTGAATGGGTTGAGAAGATCTCCTTTAACGAAGCCAGTCCATTAGCGGTGCAAGCTCAAGATACTCAATTTGGCTTGCATCGTAAAAAGCCCGCTGTAATGGCCCATAGCCATTGGCATGGCCATATAGAGATCAATTACCTGTTTGATTGCTCCGCAGATTACCTGATAAATGGACAAGAGATCACTGTACCAGAGGGACGGATGATTATCTTTTGGGCCTCATTTCCCCATCAAATGGTCGCCTCTCGTGGTGACGGCGAGTTGGTTAATATCTATATCCCATTGCAATCTTTTTTAACCTGGATGCTGCCAAGTAGCTTTGTGAGCCAGTTGCTGCATGGTGAGGTTATTGTATCTGACAGCTTATATGCGTGCGATAAAGAGCTGACGCAGATCTGGGAAACTGATATTAAAAGAAATGATCCCTTACTAACCAGCCAGGTAATTAACGAGATCCGCGGCCGTATTCGACGCATGTCGATAGAAGATTACAGTACCTTCGAGCTAGCTAATCGTGTGACTAAACAGGAAGATAAACCTGTGTTTGGAGGCTTAAACCATATTCAAACCATGCTGCGTTATATTGCCGATAATTACGATCAAAAAATTACAATTGAAAATGTTTCAAGCTCAACAGGGCTACATAAAAACTACGCCATGAAGCTGTTTAATCGGGTGATGAAAGTGTCGATTAAGCAATATATCAACCAGCTTAGGCTACAACATGCCCAAGCACTCCTCATTGATACCCAAAGTCCTGTACTCAATATTGCATTAGAAGCGGGCTTTGGCTCGGTTAGTCGCTTCTATGATATTTTTCAGCGAGAGTTTGGTATGTCACCACTCGAGTTCAGACGAAAAGTAAATTGCTGAGGTGATTTTTTAGGAAGGCTTTAGGGCTTTCTAGTAAGAGCACTCATGACTGTTCGTGCTTCAATCAGTTTCAATAAATATATTAGTTTTAATGACCTGTATCGATTAGTCAGGATTATTAACTAACAAGCTGACTCGAATCACGCCAATAATAATGAGAGATCTATGAGAAATCTATTTGTCACCTCTGCCTGCGCCATCGCCATATTATCTGCCTGTTCTAATGACTCTCAATCAGTTGCTCAAGCCGAGCAAGAGCAAGCTAAACAGCTCAAAGCAGAACAAGCTAAGCAATTTTTGAATGGTTTATCCGATACTTTGACTGACCGCTGGCAGCAAACGGGTGCAGGTCTAGTGTGGGATGTTAAAGATAGCCATGAAGATCATATTGAAATGAGCGGTGAACAAACCTCAGCGATTATCTATTACGGCAGTGATGCTAATGGGGCCCTGTCCCTGAGTCGTAAGCTGGTATGGCCGATGCTGCGCACTATTCCAAACGACACTCACGCTAGCCTTATTCATGATTTTCCACTCTCAGTTTCACCTAGTATTAGCGTTAATGGTCAGCCAGTAGAACAAGAGCTGCTAACCCAGGCTCGAATCGATGGCCGACTCTCGCTTATTAGCCAAATTGGTGAGGGGCTCGAACTGACGCGCCTGTTATCGCCAAGCACCACGCAGCCAGTGATGATTGAAGCGCTAAGCTTTAAAAATAACAGTGGCAATAGCCTTGAGGTGACGCTTGGGGAGTTAGATTATCAAGTCGATACGCCTAAAGAGCAGGGCGTGTACGGCAGCTACAAAATTCAAGCAACAAGCGACAGAGCAGGAACCTTTAAATTAGCTCCGAATGAAGTCTTAACGGTTTATCTAGAATTTAAAGCCACCAAGGCGGGACAAGCTAACGAGTTTGATGCGGTTAAAGAGCTGGAGCTGCGTAAAGACTATGTGGCGAGCCTGAATAAAAACCTGCAGTTGGTCACTCCCGATGAGAACATCAACAAGATGTTTGAATTTGCAAAAATTCGTAGTGCGGAATCGATTTTTAGAACTAAGGGCGGTTTGATGCATGCACCTGGTGGCGGGCGCTATTACGCCGCTATTTGGGCAAACGATCAGGCAGAGTATATCAATCCGTTTTTTCCATTTTTAGGCAATGATGTCGGTAATGAGTCGGCAATTAATAGCTTTGAACATTTTGCTCGCTTTATGAATGATGAAGGAAAAGCGATACCGTCTTCAATTATTGCCGAGGGAGATGATATTTGGAACGGCGCGGGCGATAGAGGTGACTGCGCCATGATAGCCTACGGCGCTAGCCGCTTTTCATTGGCTTACGGCGATGAAGCGCAGGCGAAGGCGTTATTGCCTTTAATCGATTGGTGTATCGATTTTAGTTACGCTAAACAAACAGATGAAGGCGTGATTGCCTCTGACAGTGATGAACTAGAAGGTCGATTCCCTGCAGGCGATGTTAATTTAAGTACCAATATGCTGACCTACGGCGCGCTGGTTTCTGCCAGCCACTTGAATAATGAGCTCGGACGAACAGGTATCGCCGCTGAATACCAGCAACGTGCGACTAAGCTTGCTAAAGACATTGAGAGTTATTTTGGCGCCAATGTTCAAGGCTTTGATACTTACCAGTACTATCAAGGCAATGAAAAATTAAGAGCTTGGATTGCGCTGCCATTTTCATTTGGTATTTTTGACCGTAAAGATCAAACTCTTGCAGCGGTTCTATCAGAGCAATTGTGGAGCCCTGAAGGAATTTATAGCGAAGCCGGCAATAAGACCTTTTGGGATAGAGCGACGCTCTATGCGTTTAGAGGCATTTTTGCCGCTCAAGAGACAGATACGGCAATGCGCTACTTCAAGTATTACTCGCGTAAGCGTCTGCTTGGTGAACACGTGCCATACGCGGTGGAAGCTTGGCCAGAAGGTGACCAACGTCATCTATCGGCAGAGAGTGCACTCTATGCTCGAGTGGTTACAGAGGGGATTTTTGGTATCGAGCCAACAGGTTTTAAGCGTTTTGACGTTGCGCCGTATTTACCAACAGGCTGGGACAATATGTGCCTGAAGCATATTCGCGCGTTTGAGAGCAATTTCGATGTTTGTGTGAGCCGCGTACAAGGCGCCGATAAAGGTTTTAAAGTGACTATTGAGCAGGAGCAAGGGGAGCTGCAGCTGATCAACTGGGATGGCCTGTCTCCGATTAGCGTTAGTCTGTAAAGGTACTAAGCATAATAACTCAGAAGAATAACTCAGCAGAGTAGGTTAAGTCGCAACGGCTTAGCTTACTCGCCTGAATTACTCAGCTTAAGATTTAGAAGCCTACCTTTATGCTGTCTTTATGTTCAACGTCGACGCTATTAACTTAAGCTTGCTCGAGAGACCTCTATGAATAACCAAACCCTCAAATTATCGGTACTTTTTCGCTCACCGTTACTTTCATTATTGCGCTCACTATTGCCTTCACTTAGCTGTTTGCTACTGGTGCTATGTGCTCCTGCCCATGGGGCAAATTCGAATGCGGCTAATCTCGCTGCTCCCGCTGACAACACGGCGCTATACACCTTAGCCTCACCTAATGGCCAATTACAGTTAAGTGTTAGCAAAACGGTCGCTCAAGGCATCAACTACTCGTTAAGCGTGTCAGGTAAACAAGTTCTACATAACGCGGTAGCCGATATCACGCTTGAAGGAATGAAGGCGAGTCTGGCCAAAGCCAAGCTTATCGATATTAGTCGCCAGAGTATTGACCGAGAGTTACAGCCTCATGTGCAACAAAAATCTGAGCGCATAGTTGAGCATTATAACCAGCTGACATTGAGTTTTGATAATCAACTGACCTTAGCTTTTCGCCTCTTTGACCAAGGTTTAGCCTATCGCTTTATTACTGAGCAAAGTGGGGACATAGTGGTAAACAATGAAACCGTGGCGATAAACTTTACTGACGATCACTTGGTGTTATTTCCAGAGGAAACCAGTTTCATTAGCCACAATGAGCGGCTCTATTTGCCTAAAAAGCTTGCTGAGATCAGCGCTAAGCAGTTTGCGAGTTTGCCGCTGTTAGTTGATGTTGATGGTATTAAGCTGGTTATTACCGAAACAGGTTTAAGAGATTATCCCGGACTTTGGGTAGAGGGCAGTGACCAGTTGGGGCTTAATAGCCGATTTCCCGCAGTCGTGCTGGGCAGTGAGCTTAAGCAAGACTCAGACAGAAACGAGAATATTCTCAAACGTGCAGACTTTATCGCTCACAGGCCGGCGATAGAAGACGCGCCGCAATCGGGGCAGTTTCCGTGGCGAGTGTTTGCTATTGCTCAAAATGATGCAGAATTACTCACTAATGAATTGTCATACTTGTTAGCTGATGAGTTGGCTATCGATGCAACTTGGGTAAAGCCTGGGCAAGTAGCGTGGGATTGGTGGAACGCTAATAATGTTTTTGGGGTCGATTTTGAGGCTGGGGTCAATACGCAAACTTATAAGTACTACATCGACTTTGCGGCAAAATACGGCATCGAATACATAGTATTAGACGAGGGTTGGCACCATTTAGACAGCGTGCTAAATGTGGTCGATGACATCGATGTGAAAGAGATTATAGCTTACGGCAAAAGTAAAAATGTTGACGTGATCCTCTGGGTGATCTGGAAGACACTCGACAATGAGCTAGCGCAAGCCTTGGCACAATTCGAAGCCTGGGGCGCAGCAGGGATCAAGGTCGACTTTATGCAAAGAGACGATCAAGCCATGGTTAATTATTACTGGAAGATTGCCGAGCAAGCGGCCAAGCACAAGTTATTGGTGGACTTTCATGGCTCGTATAAGCCTGCGGGTTTGCGACGCACCTATCCTAATGTGATAACCCGTGAGGGCGTACGCGGCCTTGAGCACAATAAATGGGCTGACTACATTACCGCGGAGCATAACTTAACCTTACCGTTTATCCGCCAGCTTGCTGGCCCGATGGACTATACCCCTGGAGCTATGATCAACACCCAGCCTGATAACTTTAGGATTAACTTCAATCGTCCAATGAGCAAGACCACTCGGGTGCATCAGATAGCTATGTATGTGGTGTTTGAAAGCCCGCTGCAGATGCTTGCCGATACGCCGTCACATTATCTACGTGAGCATGAAAGCACCGTATTTATTACCAGCGTGCCAACTGTATGGGATGAAACACGGGTGTTATCAGCAAAAATAAGCGACCACATTATTATTGCGAGGCGCTCAGGTGATGACTGGTTTATTGGTGTGATGGGCAATTCTCAAGCTCGTGAATTTACTGTTGATTTGAGCTTTCTTGCTGAGAGTACAAGCAAGTCATATCAAATGGATAGCTTCGCCGATGGTATTAATGCCGATAAATATGCCAGTGATTATCAGACTAGAGCTGAGCAGGTGACATCGGCGGATAAAATCAACATAACCCTTGCTCCTAGTGGTGGTTGGGTGGCGCGCTTGAAGCCGATTTGAAAAGTTATACCAATCAGTATAAGGAGTTGATCTACTCAGAGCATTTTTGGCAAACTAATTCAAGGCGGGTAACTGAAAGAATGGTTGCTCCCTTGTGAGGTTATTCAACGCAGAAGTAGGCAGCCAAAAACGCTCCAGAATGGCGAGTTTTAGCGGCTCTGATACTGCGACTCTTAATAAACAAAGAGGGAGCTTAAACCTAGTTTAACTATGCTCTTCACTCGTTGCGAGCAGCATGGATGCTGCGAATGTCATTAAAGCAGGAGCACTTAATGACCTTGTCTCAGTGCCGCTAAACTCTCGCTGAGCGACCAAATCTTGATACTAATTGGTATTAGCTCTAGGTTTTCGAAGCCTTTAGCATTAACAAAAAAGGAAGCGTTAGTTGTGTCATCCACAAACTAGGCTTCCCTTTTTTATCACTCAGTTAGCTTTACAAGATAAAGGTCGCGACTTTTGAATTAAGGTTATCGGCCCTATCTTTTAGCGCTTGAGCTTGGTTTAAATGGTCCATCGCCGACTCGGTAATATCATCGGTGACATCTTTAATCGCGACGGTGTTTTGGGTGATCTCATTAGTTACCTGAGTTTGCTCTTCTGCAGCAGTCGCAATCTGCCCAGCCATATCTGAAATCACATTAACCGCTTGAGTGATCTCCTCAAGAGCTTTAGCTGCCGCATTGACATCGGTAACACTGTTACTGGCAAGTCCTTGGCTACTTTCCATCAAGTGCACAGCCTTCTTAGTAGTGCTTTGTAAGATCTCTATAGTGGTGTAGATCTCTTGTGTTGAGTCTTGAGTACGACGTGATAACACCCTCACTTCATCGGCAACAACCGCAAAGCCACGGCCCTGTTCACCGGCGCGAGCCGCTTCAATAGCTGCGTTTAATGCCAGCAGGTTAGTTTGTTCCGCGATACCTTGAATGGTGGTTAAAATCCCTGAGATTGCCTGTGCATGAAGATTGAGCTCGCCAATAACATCGGTTGCTTGACCCACTTCATCAGCAAGAGAATTAATAGTGTTACGGGTTTTATCGACTAAGTCTTTACCTTCTTCACTGCTAGCTGCCGATTGCTGGGCAGCGGTCGCTGTATTTTCTGCATTAGCGGCAATTTCATGGGTAGCGCTGGCCATTTCAGTGACGGCGGTAGCCACCATAGTGACCTCTTGCTGTTGACGCTGTAGTTCGTCAACAGTGGTTTGGTTGGTGACTAAGCTGTGTTGAGCATCGCTATCAAGCTCGCCGGCCAGCTGTCGAATATGGCTGATTAATTGGTGCTGGCTGGCCACAAAACGGTTAAAACTTGCTGCTAGCATAGCCACTTCATCTTGGGTGTCGACTTCGATACGTTGAGTTAGATCGCCATTGCCATCAGCAATGTGGGCTAAGGCTTGTGACACTCGGCTTAAAGGGGCAAGCAGGATATTTAAAAACCAGGATATAGCTAAGACACTAAAGACTAAGGCTAGTGCAGATAAGCCTAGCTGGGTAAGCAATAGTTTAGATAACGGGGCTTCTAAGGTTTCTTTATCGAGAACAAAGATAAGCTCCCAATCGGTATTTGGGATCTCTGAGCCCCAAAGTAATTTTTCACGGCCTTCACTTTCAAAATAAAGCGGTAATAGGCTATCTGTCTGACGGCTTCTTGAGGGGATTTGAGCATTAAGTTGGCGATCAATATTTTGTATTGGTCCCATGGATTTAGCATGGTCTTTATAAGCGATAACGGTGCCATCTTTGTGCATCATTATGGCATAGCCCTTAGCAGGTAATTTCATGTGGTTAACATTATCTACCAGGCTGGCAATCGACAAGTCGCCACCCACTACGCCGCCTTTAGCTGGTTGTGCCATCGTCACAACGAGAATATTGTAAGCAACATCAATATAAGGTTTGGTTAGAATTGGAGCTTGCTTGGCAATGGCTTGCTGATACCAGCCGCGACTACGAGGATCGTAACCTGTACGATCAATACTAGGATCAGAATCTAACATTTGCCCCGACTGAGAGCCGAAATAAGACAATTCAAAAGGGCCTGATAGTTGAGCCTGTTGTAGAACACTTTGGCTATCACCATCAACTTTCTCAGCCATTGCGGCTACGATGCGTTGTCGATCCGCCAACCATTCTTGGATCTGTTTTGCTTGTTGCTCACCTAGTTGGCGAACTTGATCGGCACTGCTGTCCATTAACAGTTGTTTTTGGCTCGAATAACTTTGCCATGATAGCAATCCGATGACGACAGAAAAGGCTAGCACAACGGATAGAAGGATCTTTGTCTTGAGCGAATATGAGTTCATTTAGGGTCTAATTTTGGCTTGTAGGTGAAAAGTAGGCTTGTAGCTATAAGGCGACAGAAATTTTTATTAACTTAATTATAAAGTTAATACCTAATTGGTAATATTCTGACATAAAGGCTATCTTCAACAAAGCGGAACGCAGCATTAATTGAGACTTTTATACGTTATTGGGCGCTACGTAGTAATTATTTTACATGTTAGTGGTATTTGTTAGCAAAAGTGAGTTTGTCTGTGCTTGCAGGTGAGTTAAAACTAATCAGTATAAGAAGCTTATCTAGTTAGAGCTTTTTTGGGCAGACTCATTCCACGCAGGATAGGCCGCCAAAATCGCTGCAGAATGGCGAATTTTAGCCACTTTGATGCTGTGTTAACGAGCCTAGCCTTAGATCAAATTCGCTTTCACTCCTCATTCTTACTCATAGTACACCGCAGGCGCTATTATTGAGGCTAATGCTGTAGTCGTTATCGAGAGTATCACAGCAGCCGTTACTGAGGAGCATTTCATTATTTTACCTCACAATCTTGCCTCATAACCGCTCCTCCTCGCTGAGCCACTACACCTTAATACTAATTGGTATAACGAACGACCAAAGTAAAGGGCTTGCAAGTTTAACGACTCGGCAGACAAGCTTTAAGACTTTTTTGTAAAACTTGATACCTTTCTGGCAGTTGACGGTTCCGTTTGCGTACCAGATATATTTGCTCGGTGACCTGACTTTTCGGTTGGTGGATATATAGATTCTTTTTATCTACGAAGCTATCAAACGCACTTTTAGGTAACACGGTAAAGCCAATACCAAGTGAAACAGGCAACAGAATCTGGCTTAGCTGATTGACGTAACTCGCAGTGGGTATTTTATCCACACTAACCTCTGTCAATTCTGCTTGGTTACATTGTTCCAAATATAATGATAAATAGTGAGTAAAATCAGGATGTTTGACCGCACCGGATTGGGTTAACGTTTGGCTAGTGACGACTTTGTCTTGATAGCTTTTATGCATAATAAGACATAAAGGTTCATAACCTATAGGTTCAACAATTAATTCACTCGCACTAGGCTTATGACTTACCAATCCAATATCAATGCTAGTGTCAGAAATATCCTTCAATATTTTATAGTTAGGCGCAGCTTCTAGATGGAAAGATAGTGAAGGGTGCTGCTGCTGTAGTTTAAGTAACTCTGGGTAATACAAAAGAGCTAAAGCGCCTGAACAAGATAAACGGCATTGACCTGAATAAGGATCATCAAAGCTGAGACTTTCTATTAGCTGGGTTTCTTGCACAGCCATCCGTTGAGCGTAACCGTAGACCTGCCTGCCTTGTTCGGTAATTTCAAATTGCTTATTAATACGCTTAATAAGCGAATGACCGCAGGCCTGCTCGAGCTTTTTGATATGCTGGCTCACACCCGGTTGAGTCATATGCAGCTTTTCTGCTGTTTGAGTGAAATGGCCAGTCTCGATAAGCGTTGTAAAGGTCTTTAACCAAATTGGGTTGAGCATAAAATTCTCTGGGCTTGCAGTCCTAAAATAGATAATAACAAAAAATTATTAATAAAATAGAATATCATAATTATTTATTCGTGTTCGTTTTTGTACCGAGTATAAAGTGCCATCGAAAGCAAACATCTTAGGCTAACGACAGGCTTGATCTGGCTAAAGTCAAACTTTACATCTGAACATTAGCCCCTAATGCCTTAGCAAAGCACATTTTGCATATTGGTATGTTGGTTTTTTCTATTTGGCATTGCTTGAGTGGTTTTGATGATAGTTTAGCGGGAGAGATTAGGATGAGAATTTAGGGTGGGAGTTTATGGTGAGAGTTTTATAGGAATTAAAAGCACCTTTTCAGGAATGACTGTTAGGCTCAACTAGCTGAGCATACGGGGTATTCATACTCAGCCTATCAATTATGGTCATGACGCAAATAACTGATGTAAATTTCGATCCCAGTGAGCACTCTCATCGACGCTATAACCCATTAACGTCTGAGTGGGTATTACTCGCTCCCCATAGGGCAAAGCGTCCGTGGCAGGGGCAGGTCGAAGCAGCAGACACCTCTCACTCACCTAGCCATGATAGCAGTTGTTTTTTATGTGCGGGTAACACGCGGGTAAACGGCGAGACTAATCCAGACTATCAATCCACTTTTGTATTTAAAAATGATTTCTCAGCTTTAGTTCCTGATACGCCAGTGTCGAGTGATGACGATCCATTATTTAGATTTAGTACCGAAAGAGGCGAAAGCCGAGTGATCTGCTTCTCCCCCGATCACTCCAAGACGTTACCTTTATTGTCTGTAGCTGAAATAGAGCAGGTGGTTAACACATGGCGAGAACAGAGTGCTGAGCTTGGACGTGATTATTCTTGGGTACAGATTTTTGAGAACAAAGGGGCGGCTATGGGGTGTTCTAACCCTCACCCCCATGGGCAGGTTTGGGCGCAGCAACAACTGCCAAGTTTAGTTGATATTAAGCAAGGTAACTTACTGGCTTACAGCCAAACCCACGGCAGTAACTTACTCGCAGATTACGTGGATAAAGAGCTGGAGCGCCAAGAGCGCATAGTTGTATGTAATGATGACTGGCTGGTGGTAGTACCTTACTGGGCTGCCTGGCCCTTTGAAACCTTGCTGCTACCCCGCTTTGAGATCCAGCGTATGACAGATTTAACTCAAGCAACTCAAAGGTCGTTAGCGGAGATCCTAAAGCAGCTAACGACCAGTTATGACAATTTATTTCAGTGCTCATTCCCTTACTCTATGGGCTGGCAAGGTGCGCCTTATGATGGGCTTAAGCACAGTGAATGGCGCTTACATGCTCATTTTTATCCACCATTACTACGTAGTGCTAGCGTTAAGAAGTTTATGGTCGGTTATGAAATGCTGGCTGAAACGCAGCGAGATATTACGCCGGAGCAGGCCGCTATGCGTCTGCGAGATGCCCGCGGTATTCATTACAAGTTGGAGCAAGAGTGATGGATGAACTGACAATATGTGAAAGGTTCAAGCAGCTCTATCAGCTTGAGGCTGACATAGTGGCCTATGCTCCAGGCCGGGTAAATATTATTGGTGATCATACCGATTATAATGATGGCTTTGTATTGCCCGCCGCCATTGATATGGGTACCTATGTTGTGGCACGAAAGCGTGATGATCTTTGTATTAATGTGATTGCCAGTGATCTCAATAACGCAAGAGTCAGCTTTAGCCTAGAGTCTATTAACTTCGATGAGCGAGTTGGTTGGAGCCACTACGTTAAAGGCGTCATACAATCCATATTAAGTCACTTTGATTCACTTGACGACTCTTCTAAGACACCTTTTGAAAACCCTTTTAACGAGTCAATTGATAGCGCCGACTCGATGCAAGGCTGCGATCTATTGATCAGCGGCAACATTCCACAGGGAGCAGGGTTAAGCTCATCGGCTTCTCTCGAAATCGCGCTGATTAAAGCCATTAGTCAGCTTTATAAGCTACCAATGGATGGTATTGGCGCAGCATTGATTGGTCAGCAAGCCGAGAACGTCTACGTAGGTTGTAACTGCGGCATTATGGATCAGCTTATTTCAGCATTGGGCCAAGATAAACAAGCCATGCTTCTCGATTGTAATGACTTAAGTTATCGCTACGTAACCTTAGATAAATCATTACAAGTGCTGGTGATTAATTCCAATGTGCAACGCCAACTAGTGGGGAGCGAATACAACGATAGGCGTGAGCAGTGTAGTCAAGCGGCGCAGTTTTTTAATCAATCTTCGCTACGTCATGTCAGCATGCAAGACCTAGAGGCGGCAAAAGGGGATCTACCAGAACTGTTATTTAAGCGTGCACGACATGTGATCCAAGAAAGCAGCCGAACCTTACAGGCATTTGAAGCGTTAACCTTAGGCGATATCGCTAAGATGAGTCAGTTAATGCATGACTCCCATGCTTCACTTAGAGATGATTTTGAGGTGACAACAGTAGAGGTCGATTATCTGGTTAACTGTGTATCTAAGGTTATTGGCAGCAATGGCGGGGTGAGAATGACAGGCGGCGGATTTGGCGGATGTATTATCGCTTTGGTACCCCATGGACTGGTTGATGCTGTAAAGACTGTGGTTGAGCGTGATTACCTGAGAGAAACCGGGCTTAAGGCAGATATATATACTTGCTCGGTTAAAGCGGGCGCCTTTAGTTTTTAGGGAATTAGTGCATAAAGCGTTAATGGGGTAAGTGTTTTTGTGTTAGCGAGGCTTATATTGGTTGCAGCTTGGATCATACTCAAATCCGCTAGCAGCCAATTTTTGCTCCAATAACTCACTTGAGATATCTAAATCATAGAACAACGCCTGTTGATCCTTACAGTTTAAACGCAGGTGCTCATTGGCAATGCCGACTAAAATTTCGCCGGGTAGACTGTCGAGTCGATTACTCTTCATCAATATCTCCTTAAGTTAATAATGCGTTCTAAGAATGACTAGCTTTAAGGGCAATGGCTTAAAGAGATTCTTTCAAAGCGGCTCTTTAAAAGCGACTCTTTAAAAACGATTATAAAAAGTATGAGTGGTAAATCGTGGAATTTCCAATACAGATATTGAGGGGGATTTTAGAGCAAAAAAAAGCAAGCCTTGATAAGGCTTGCGAAAGTGATACAGGTGAGGAACAGATTACATAATGTCCTATCAAGCTTAAGAGTTTATTAATTAACGCAGCTTTTCCCCGCGATTAATTGCAATTAATCTATCTAAAATATGCTCGCCATCCATGCGGATCCCGTTATGTTCATACTCGGAGGTTAACCAGTATTTGAGCTTGCCGACTTGTGCCACAGTTTCTAGGCTGTACTGCATCTCAACGAACATATCTTCACTGTATATTGCAGCAGCGACAGGCACCTGATTGTTGGCAAGTTTGTCGACTTGATATAGCTGAGGCCAGTCTTGTTTCTCCGCTAGTGTCTGTGCAGCTTGCTTTAGCGGTTTAAGGTTATTAAACTGCTCGAACATCCACGGGTAGACCATTTCACCGGTAAACAGGAATGGCTTATCGGCTTGATAGTTAAACTCAGAAAACTGCTGCCTAACGCGATGTGCAGCCCAGTTAGACGCCGATTGTTGGCAGTAGATAGACTCATGCAGCATGGCGAATATTGGGTTAGTATTGAAATCGAGCAGTTGGCAAAAGTGCGCCAAGAAAAGAGGGTTAACTTGAGTACCGGACGCCGTTTCGATTAGTGCTTGTTCTAGAAGGTAATAGACGCTTTCTGGACCTTGCTCCATACCTATATTGATCCCAAGCAGCTGTAGCATCTCAACGGTTAAGCGCTCGCCAGTGGCAAGTATCACTTCGTTGCTTTGGATATGGCTTGCTAATGCTTTAACTAAATCATGAGCATCACTAAAACGGTTAAAAAAGTCTTGGTTCTTTGCCAGTACACGTTGGTAAGTTGCTTGATATACATCATCGGCGCTGCGGGTTAGTGACGGAATGCCTCCGGTAATATAGGCTTCAGCAAGTCCTTCAGGCGCATCATTTAAGTATTTGAGTACGCAAAAACCACCAAAGCTTTGTCCAAGAATGGTCCACTTTTCATCGTTAGTGAGCTGTTTACGAATAGACTCGGCATCACGAATGATATTATCAGCTCTAAAGTGGCTTAGGTATTCGGCTTGCTTGCTGGCAGATAAGTGCGCCAAACTGGCAAAATTCACCGGCGTTGACAGTCCTGTGCCGCGTTGATCGAGTAGCAATACTCGATACTCTTTGAGGGCACGCTTTATCCAGCCCCCGTTTGCGGCAGGGCGGACCGCTCCAAATCCTGGGCCACCTTGAAAGAACACAATAAAAGGTAAGGCCTTATGTTGATTTTCAGGACTTGAGATCTCACGTGCTAATACCGAAATGTGCTCGCCATCTGGCTGTTGATAATCAAGGGGTAAACTAAATTGGTGCTTACGGGCAATCATGCCAGAAAAGGTGAGTGATGCAGAAAATTCAGAAGTCATAGAGTCGACCTTTTATTAGGAGTTCTTGTTAGGTTGCAACTTAAGGTTGCGACATCAAACGGGTAAATGCGTACCAGAATGACAGCAAATGAATAACGACGATTCTATAACAATTTTTATAAGCAATGCAGTGTTTATGCTGGTGGAAAGCTATCGCTACAAACCAAGATGGGGCTAGGCAAAAATATAATGCAGATTTTGTGAGCGTTAGATCAAATTATCCTAATTATAGATAGTCGAAGCGGCCAACATGGCGTAATCTTTATCCATTCACAGCGAAATATAGAGCCATAGGTGATTATCGATGAAGTATCAGTTAATACCCGTCACCCCATTCCAGCAAAATTGTAGTTTAATCTGGTGCGAACAAACCATGAAAGCGGCGGTAGTCGACCCAGGTGGTAATATCGAGCGTATTCTAGAAGAAGCTGCCAAAAATAACGTGGTGGTGGAAAAAGTATTACTGACGCACGGTCATATCGATCATGTTGGTGCGGCGAAATCATTAGCCGAGCAAGTCAATGTACCCATTGTAGGCCCTCATAAAGCCGATGAATATTGGCTCGTTAGCTTACCAAAGCAGAGTCAGCATTTTGGTTTTGTGCATTGTGACGCATTTGCGCCAACACAATACCTTGAAGATGGTGATGAAGTTACAGTCGGTAATCAAGTTTTGAAGGTGCTGCATTGCCCTGGTCATACTCCTGGCCACGTAGTGTTTTTTGCTCCATCGGCAAAGTTAGCTTGGGTAGGTGATGTGCTGTTTAGAGGCTCGATCGGTCGAACCGATTTCCCATTATCGAATCATCAAGATTTAATTGACTCTATCACCCAAAAGCTTTGGCCATTAGGCAGTGATGTTCAGTTTATCCCGGGTCACGGTCCACTATCGACCTTTGGCGATGAGCGAGTACAAAATCCTTTCGTAGCGGATCAACTTTTTAGCTAGTCAGTCGCTTATTTAAGCTCGCTGTAACAGCTTTTGTAAGGTTGGCTCTAAAAAAAAATACCTTTAACAGCCTTTTCGCAATGTGAAGAGGCTGTTTTATATTAAAGCGCCGGCTACTCATTACTTTTTAACCCTTTCATTTACACATACTGCACCAAGCTAAAGCTGCACCGCATACACAAAGCTATCGGCTAGGAATGAACGACACTCCCTTCGATTTCACTTTCTGTTAGCGATAATTCTGTTTTTTTACTACAAAAATAGCCGTTTTGTGCGATTTCTCGGCAATCGAGGCCGATAATTGGCTTTAGATCGTGTTTTTTTACATATAAAAAAGGTAATTTAGCTCTCCTGATACTAACTCACTTGCTGTAAGTGAGTTACCGGTAAAGAGGTAAGCTATGGAAAATCGTTGGCAGATTGCTATTTCAGCTGGATTACTCGCTGCAGTATGGGCCGGTGTTGCCGATGCACTTCATCTTGTGACATGGATAGGTTTTCTAAGCTGTAGCACTTTCTTTGCCCAAACCCATTCGGGTATAAAGGGCATGTTGATGGCGATGACGACTAACCTGTCAGGAGTGTTCTGGGGTTGGTTAATCATATCGGGTAGCAGCTTTTTTGTATCGCCAGTGATGGGGTATACCTTTACCGGTATTGCAACAGCAGCAATGTGCTTACAAGCGAGTTACCAGAAACTGGCATTTATTCCAGGTGCCTTTATTGGTTGCTGTATTACATTTGCAATGGGCGGTGATATCGTGGCGATCCTTCCGCCACTGTTAATTGGAGCCGTGCTTGGGTATAGCATGAGCTTACTGACGGGGCAGTTGATTAATCTTACTCAAAAAATGCAGGGAAATTTAGGATCTGAGGTTAAAGAGTCATAGTTTGTTTTATCACTCTTTATTTATATAACCGAGTTTTCAAATCAGTTTTTTAAACCGGTATTTTTAACTAAGTATAAGTTTAATCCGGTGTGTTTTTTATAATAAATAGTTACGCATGCCTGCTACACCTCTGCACTCAAGTTAGGGCTAACCTCAGGCTAATCCCTGATAAAAGTCTGAGCTAACTTATTCCTTAGGCCTAAGGAATAAGCTTAGGCTTTGGTGAGAGCCAAAGTAGTATGCGTAAGGCTAAGCCAAGGAAAAATAATAATGAAACAGATTAGTTTTCGTAAAGTCGATGCTGTACTAATCAAACTTAGCTTGAATGGAAAATTTTGGGTGATTTGTACCATGGTGACAATGATCACCGCCGCTATCGCCACGCTCAATTACAATCATACTCAATCGTTAATTGAATCCTCCTCTTTAAATCGTGCTCAGTCGAGTATTGATGCCTATGCCGCTATCGCTAGATCTCAAGCCTTGACTGGAAGCGCCCTGACCGAGTTTGCTCAACAAGCCGAATTGAGAGTTTCTGGCAGCTTGATTACCGAGCGCCGTAATGACTTACAAACTGTGAGTGCTCAAGTTGGTGATAATGCTTTAACAGCTCAAGTTGATGTAACGAGTTGGGAGCAAGAGGGGCTGGCTCATGCTAATAAAATGCTGTTGTTAGCCTTTGCCGGGTTATTGCCTTTGTTCTTGATAAGTTACTGGGTGTCGACTTCACTCGGTGGCGGCTTATGGGATATGTATATGGCCATTAAGCGTCTGGCTGACGGTGATTTAAGCCAAAGGCTTAACTTCTTTGGTAAAGACGATTTTAGCCTTATTGCCCGTGAAATTGACCGTAGCGCAGATAATATGAGTGAGATGGTGCAGGCGATAAATCGCAATGCACAGACCCTAAATGAGGCGGCGGATGAGTTTACTCAGCAAGCGGGACATAGCGTAGAACTCACCGATTATCAGCATCAATTTCTTGATACGGTTGCGGTCGCCATGGCGCAAATGACGGCAGCGGTGGAAGAAGTCTCACATAGCGCGTCTAATACCTCCGAGCAGACCCAGCAAAATGCGGCGCAGGCAGCCAATAGTCAGACATTAATTACTGAAGCAGTTGCGCGTATTGCGGTGCTAAGTACCAAAATCTCTGAAGCTTCAGTATCGGTGCAAGATCTTTCTCAAGCAGCGTCAGATATTGGCGCGGTAGTGACAACCATTAACAGTATTTCGGAGCAGACCAACTTGCTAGCCCTTAACGCAGCAATTGAGGCCGCTCGTGCAGGAGAGCAGGGCAGAGGCTTTGCCGTTGTCGCCGATGAGGTGAGAACGCTTGCGAGCCGAACCCAGCAAGCGACAGTTGAGATCCAATCTATGATTGAAGGGTTACAATTAGGCACTGGCAAGCTATCTGGCATAACTAATGAGATAGTATCTCAAGCAGACAAGGGCAGAGCGGCTATCGAGTCAGTCGGCCAAGATGTGGAGAGCATGTCAGAGTCTATTAGCATAGTGTTTGATATGAGCTCTCAGATAGCGGCATCATCGGAGGAGCAAAGTGCGGCTTCACGTGAAATTGCAACTCAGTTGAATGATATTCGTGCCCAGGCTGAAACGATTAAACAAACGGCTCAAAGCTCGAGGGATCTAGCGACTAATTTGACTGATTCTTCCAGAGGTTTAGAGCAGATCCTAGGCCAATATAAGCTCAGTTAGTTTAAGACTGTTTTCGACTTAGTCGATAATGAAAAAATGCCAGCAATTGCTGGCATTTTTTATAGCGGCTCGTTTTGAATGAGCTAACTCGAAATCAGCTTAACTAGCTGAATGTGCTCCAAATCGGCGCATGATCTGATGGCTTGTCGATGCCACGTAGATCATAATCAACATCCGACTCGACGAGCCTCTCAGCCAATGACTTGGTAGCCAAGACAACATCAATACGTAGGCCGCGGTTATCAACAAAGCCTTTGCTACGATAATCAAACCAAGAGTAGCGCTCAGTGCGCTCAGGGTGGAGTTCACGGAAAGTGTCGACTAGACCCCAGTCCATCAAGGTTTTTAGCCACTGCCGTTCTTCTGGCTGGAAGCTGCACTTGCCGGTCTTAAGCCAACGTTTAGCGTTAGGTTCACCAATACCTATATCTAAGTCCACTGGAGAGATGTTGATATCGCCGATGATTGCGATATCTTCGTCACTGCTGTGATACTCATTTAGGTAAAGCATCAAGTCTTTGTAGAACTTGCGCTTGGCTGGATACTTAGTCTCATGGCTGATGTTCTCACCTTGAGGGAAGTAGCCGTTAAGGACTGTCAGTGGGCGACCATTTGCCTGCATAAAGGTGCCCATGATCATCCGGCGCTGAGCGTCGTCTTCGTCAGTGGGGAAACCTTTTTGTACCTTAACAGGTTCAAGTTTAGACAGCATTGCAACGCCATAATGTGCCTTACCGCCATGGTAGTGCACCTTATAGCCCATAGCTTCTACATCAGCTAAAGGGAACGCTTCATCATGCACTTTTGTCTCTTGCAGGCCAATAACGTCTGGCTGATGACTATCGATAAGCGCTTGAAGCTGGTGCAATCTTGCTCGCAATCCATTGATATTAAATGAAACAATCTTCACTGCATGGTCCTTCTTAATTACGGTAATACTAGTTTGTAAGGCTTAACAATAACGCTTTCATATACGCCAGCAGCGATATAAGGGTCGGCATCAGCCCAGAGCTGTGCATCTTCAAGCGATGCGAAATCGGCAACAACTAATGAGCCTGTGAAGCCCGCTTCACCTGGGTTTTCACTGTCTATTGCTGGGTGAGGCCCGGCGATGAGCAGTCTGCCTTCATCGGCTAAAAGCTGTAGACGTGCTAAGTGATCGGCACGAACTGATAGACGTTTCTCTAGGCTATTTTCGATATCTTGCGATGAAATCATGTACCACATTATTTGAGTTCCTTACGATCTTCTTCAGACATGTTTTTAAACAGGTAAAGTACGGTTAAAACTGTGTTGATAAGCGTCAAGGCGGTTAAACCAAATACCTTAAAGTTAACCCAAGTTTCTTGAGATAAGCTAAAAGCGACGTAAATGTTGACTAGGCCGCAAACCACGAAAAAGCTGACCCAGTACCAAGTGACGCGTGCCCATATCTTATCTTCTACGACAAGTTCTTTGCCAAGCATGCTCTTGAGTATAGGTTTGTTCATTAATTGGCTAACACCTAGTGCGATGGCAAACAATGCATAAACGATGGTGACCTTCCATTTGATGAATGAGTCATCGTGTAGCACTAAGGTTAATGTGCCAAATACTGTCACCATTACGAATGTAATTAGGTGCATTTTCTCAAGCTTCTTATACAGCAGGTAACTGATGACAAGTTGCAGCGCTGTTGCTGCGATTAACGCACCGCTGGCAACGTAAATATCAAAGAATTTATAGACAGCAAAGAAGATAATAAGCGGTAAAAAGTCGAGCAACTGTTTCATAGGAGAATATTCAGTTTCAGAATTCAAAAAGTGGCACTGAGTGTAGCACGCAAGTATACATGGAAAAAGTGTAAGCCAATGGTAGCGGCTTAGATGAAAACAGGCGTTATTCGCTTTGTCATTTCGTTAAACTGAAATCTTGATTCCAATGATCTGTTTACATGATATCTGTTTACATTATACCTGTTTACATAAGAGCTAGACTGAAGGGGGGGGCTTGGAGGCCCGAAGCGATTAATTGTTGATGGCACAGTCTGTTACCGCTGTGCCTCTGTGCCTCTGTGCCTCTGTGCGATAGTGATTACTCGGCTAACCAATCATCAACCAGTTTTCGTTTCTTCTTTTTTAGATCATGTGAAACTTTGTCAGCAATTTCATCCCTAGGGTCAAGTTTGTCTTTTGCCACCTTTAGTTTATCTGAAGCCTTGTCTTCAATTTTATGTAACTGTTTCTCAGCATAATCCCCCTTTTTTACTGTACTGATATTTGCTTGTACCTTATCCAGTTTACGTTCAGCTTTTTTTACCTGCTTTTTATATTGTTTTTTGGTTTTATTGATATCTCTATTTAGATGCACCGCTTGCTTGACAATATTCTGGGCAAAAACAGGCGTGGTTGTGGCGAGCAACGTCGAGAGTAGGCTCAGGGTAATAATGAAGGTTATATACATAAGATTATTCAGTTATGGGAGTGAAGGGCATTATCTAAGCTGCAGCACAAAGTTTGAATACTGCAATAAGCATAGTGGTTATAAGCAGGGGTAATTAAACGAATAGGCTTATTATATTGTTACTATAAGTGCAAAATTCGTTTTGCTTAAGCACTTGCTTTAAACGGTTTCGGCCATTAAGTTTGCGAGTGCAATAATAAACAAAGGAATGTATATGAAAGTAATAGGATTAGCGATTTTGGTGCTGCTCTTCGTACCGCAAGTGAGTCAGGCTAAAAACATTTACGGTGAAGTTTTACTGACTGATCTCGAGCCGAAAACACAAAAGGTTTGGCATAGAGAAGGCAATAAGTCGCCCCACTATCCAGTTGCACTCGTTCAAGCAAAGTTGCAAGGATGTACCGTATTGTCTTTTGATATTTCAGAAGAGGGATACACTGAAAATGTAGAAGTCGTAAGTTCCATTCCGAATAAACACTTGGGAAAGTACACCAAAAAAGAGATCAAAGGTTGGCGTTGGCAGCAGTTAGAGCCACTGCAAAGCGCGAGCTCTGAAAAGAGAACTCTCAGATTTGATTATTGTCTTGGGCTAGAATCAGCTGAACAGTCTTTAGCGCAATGTCAGCAACAAGCACAATTAAATTGCGGCTAGTCTAAAGCACTCGCTCTTATCACCCCAAACATGGGTTTGGGGTGACAAACTTAATGATTACTTAAGCGCTAACCCTTGGTAAGTTTGGCTCAGGTTCACCATTTCAACCGATGGAACAATCACTTTCTTCTCTAGTAATAGATCCGCAACGCTTTGGTCGAACGAGCGGTAATGGAGCTTAGTCTCAACACTGTAATCAGTTACGCCTGCAGGCAGAGTGAATGGGTACTTAACGGTTTTCGAGCCTTTAGCTGGAATGGTGTTTTGTACCGAGAAACTGGCCACTCTCCATGGTTTGTGTTCAGACTTGCCATGAACATCAACAGCAGTGTCTTGGAAAATAACGGTACCTTCTGGTAACGCATTTTCAGCCGTTAATGTACCAGAACGTAAAAGCTCTTTGCCATTTACGTCACGAACGATAACTTCTAACCAGATCTGACGAATGAAGGTTAAGCTCGTAGGCAAGTCATGACCAGCGCGGCGGTTAAATACGGTAACTTCAAGTACCGGAGCATTTGCAGAACCTGTCACTTTAGCGTCAAGTGCTGCTGCAGATTTCAAGCGTTTAACCGCTTCATCAGCATGAGCTTGACCATTTTTAACACCTAACAGCGGAGCGATAACGGCATTACCACCCACAAAACCGTGGTCGTGCACTAAGCTACGAACTGGGCCGCCACGTGCAGCTTTGCCGCCTAAGCGGTGTTCTTCAAGCTTTTTAGCGGGTAGCATTTCGTCTGCAACGCGCATTGCTGTTTCAACTGGCACCATGTGACAGTCTTGGCACTGAATATCTGCTGCAGCGTAGGGTGACTTCTTCCACTCGTCATAAGTATGTTCTAGGGCAAAGTTGTCATGCACTGGGTTAAATACGTTGTGGCAGTTAGCGCAGAACTCAGACTTAGTGTGCAGCTCCGAGTATTCAGCCTTATGGCCGCGCGGCTTTGCATCATCAAATGGGCCACGTTTAACTTTATCATTAGCAATTTCAAGTGAAGCATTACCATGCTCACCCATAGCAGTATGCTGCATGTTGGTATCTACAACACTATGGCAGACTTCGCACGACACGCCTTGGTTAGCAATTGCTTGAGTGGTGAAACCACCAAACTTGCCTGACTCAGACTTAAACTCAACAGTTTGAGTAACAGTACCTAGTACAGTGTGGCAACCACCACAAAGGTTTTTAGCTGCGCCTTTGGTTTCTTTCTCACCCATAGCCCATTCAGCTTGGAACACTGGATCGATAAAGGCGATGGAGTGCATTGAACCCTGCCAGCCGTTCCATTGACGAGGGTGACAGCCTTTACAAGAGTTTGAGTCGCGCCATTGTTTTAACTCAGGCTTTTTATCACCTTCAACACTTAGGTACGACGGTGCAAATTTCATCTCTTTTTCGGCATGTGCTAGCAAAGGCATCGCGGCTATTAAAACTAATGCTAGGTATGTCTTTTTCATTATATTTTTTACTCGGTAACAAAGGGGAACATTCAATAGCCTCTGCGTAATAAGTCATTATTCGCAGGACTTGATATATGCCGTTCAGGCGCACGCATAATAAGTAATTCTTTGTAATCAGTCTGCCGTGAATCCGGCATAAACTTATTGAATTCACATGAATTTGTTGCGTTTGTTCAAGGAATTGAATAAATGAAATTACTTAATTAGTGAAGTGGATATGTAGGCTGTAGCTGATTGAAAACGGCCATTTAAAAAGCATGTTTCACTAGGCTTAATATTGTAAGTCTTATCTGTGGTAATGCTTTGTTTATCATTTTTTAGCGAGTTGATATTGCTTAAAAGCTGATATCAGTTCGAGCAGTGAACTAAGAGTAAATTGCTAAAAACCGGATTAAAATCACCTTTCATCGATAAACTCAAGTATCATATGCCCATGAACGATGAAAATATCACAGACTTTAAATTGGTTGATTTACATAGCCACACGACCGCATCCGACGGTCAACTTACCCCGTCACAACTCATTGACCGCGCAATAGGTAAAGGCGTGCAGGTGTTTGCCATTACCGATCATGACACCACCGATGGCCTTAAAGAAGCACATGAGTTTAATCAAGCTCATGAGACCCCACTAGAGCTGATTAATGGTGTTGAGATCTCTACTCGATGGAATAATTTCGATATTCATATCGTTGCGCTTAATCTTGATATCGATAATGTCGAGTTGGCCGCATTTTTAGTTAATCAACGTGAGTTACGATCGAGTCGAGCCAAAGAAATTGGCGAGCGACTAGCGAAGGCAGGTATCGAGGGCGCCTATGAAGGCGCTAAAGGCTTTGCTGGCGAGGCCGCTATTAGCCGTGGACACTATGCTCGTTGGTTAGCAGAGCAAGGTTACGCCACCACTACGGCCAATGTGTTTAAGAAATATTTGGCGCGAGGTAAGACTGGTTATGTTCCTAATAATTGGGGAGACATGACCAGTGCTATTGAAATTATCCATAAAGCGGGTGGTGTTGCTGTGCTTGCACATCCAAGCGGTTATAAGTTATCTGCAAAGTGGCTCAAGCGTTTAGTTCGCGAGTTTAAAGAGTCGGGCGGCGATGCGATGGAAGTGGTACTGGGTCAACAAACGATAGACGATCGTAATAACCTGATCTCGCTCAGCATTAATAACGGCCTGACTTGCTCGTTAGGTAGCGATTTTCATTTCCCGAGTAGCTGGATTGAGATCGGTAAAAATATGTTCCAACCCCAAGGAGTGGATTGGGTTTGGCAGTCAGATAAATGGAAGGTAGTACAATGAGTCAGTTTTTTTATATGCATGAGGAGAATCCTCAAGTACGCTTAATTAGCCAGGCCGTAAACGTGATTAAAACCGGCGGAGTAATTGTTTACCCGACCGATTCTGGCTATGCATTAGGCTGCTTGATTGGCGATAAAGATGCGATGAGTAAAATTGCTCGTATTAGACAGATCGACAACGACCATAACTTCTCGCTTATGTGCCGTGATCAGTCAGAACTTGCGACCTATGCCCGTGTCGATAATCAAGCTTATCGTTTGCTGAAGCAAAATACCCCAGGCGCCTATACGTTTATTTTTAAAGCTTCGAAAGAGGTCCCTAAGCGTTTGCAGAATCCGAAGAAAAAGACTATCGGTATTCGTGTGCCAGACAACGTGATTGCGTTGGCACTGTTAGAAGCCCTAGGCGAGCCTTTGATGTCTACCAGCCTTATATTACCAGGCCAGGAGTTTACTGAGTCTGATCCTGAGCACATTCGTGACATCCTTGAGCATCAAGTAGACTTGATTATTCATGGTGGTTACTTAGGTGAGAAACCAACAACAGTTATCGACCTTTCAGATGGCGAAATAGAAGTCATTCGTGAAGGTGCAGGTGACGTGACTCCCTTCCTCTAGAGCGCCCGCCGCTGTTATCAATAAATGGCAGCGGCAATAGCTTTAATCAAATAGCATTTACAGGTATAATCGCGCGTTTGCGAAAATAGAGGGTGTTACGGATGGAGGGCGTTCAGCAAAAATTGCCTTTAGCCGTTGTTCGAGGCGAACCGTTTAAGGTGATGCCGAAAGACCTTTTTATTCCTCCAGAAGCGCTGGAGGTTTTTCTTGAGTCTTTTGAAGGACCATTAGATCTTCTTCTTTATTTAATCCGCAAACAGAAGCTTGATGTTGTTGATTTACCAATTTTTTCTGTGACGCAACAATACCTTGAATACGTTAACCTGCTTCAGGGGGCACGTGTTGAGCTTGCAGCTGATTACCTAGTAATGGCAGCTACCTTAGCTGAGATTAAGTCTCGCTTGTTACTGCCAAGACCCGAGATTGAGCATGAAGATGAGGAAGATCCTCGGGCGCAGCTAATCCGTCAGCTAAAAGCTTATGAGGTGATTAAAGAAGCGCAGGAAAAGTTAGATGAGCTGCCTAGGATGGAGCGAGACCTGTTTCAGGCCAAAGCCATTCCAGCCGACAACATTAAACCAGAGCTATTACCTCCAGAGGTATCGCTTACTGAGATTGCTAGAGCATTTTCGTCAGTATTAAAGCGCATTGAAGCAACCGAAAGTCATCATGTGGTACGAGAAGTCTTATCGACTCGTGAGCGTATGACGCAGATTTTGGCTAAACTCAACGCCGAAACTTACCTGCCATTTGAGGCCCTATTTGATTTTGAAGAGGGGCGAAGTGGTGTGGTAGTGAGTTTCTTAGCATTGATGGAGCTGGTTAAGGAATTGCTGGTTGAGCTTGTACAAGCTGAGCCGTTTTCAACTATACATGTTAGGGCGTACTGATTGTCTCAGATAAATCCAGATCAGCTTAAGCAGTTAATTGAGGCTAGCCTATTTGTGCTAGCCAAGCCGATGACGATAAAGGCATTAAAAGAGACGGTATTGTCTAACTTTAATGTGTCGCGGGTTAAAATTAAGGCATGTATTGAAGAGTTACAGCTCGATTATGACAATCGAGGTGTACAATTAGTTAAGGTTGCTGGAGGGTACCGATTTCAGACATTGGCTGAATTGAGTCCTTTTTTACAACCGCTATGGCAAGAGAAAGCACCGAAATATTCGCGTGCGACTTTAGAAACCTTGGCGGTGATTGCCTACCGTCAACCTGTCACCCGCGGTGACATAGAGTTTGTTCGTGGGGTTGCGATTAGCAGCCACATTATCAAAAGTTTAAACGATAGAAATTGGATTAAAGTCGTTGGCCATAAAGAGGTTCCGGGAAGACCGGCACTTTATGCAACCACTACCGAGTTTCTAGCTTATTTTGGCATTGACAGCATAGCGGATCTTCCGCCTCTGACAGATGCCAAATCATTGGATGCGTTGTTCCATGTTGAGAGCAGCGTGACCGAAAAAACAGAAGAGTCTACTAATGAGTGAAAAATTGCAGAAAGTCTTGGCCCGTGCAGGCCATGGCTCCCGTCGTGAGATGGAGGCATGGATTGCTGCAGGTCGAGTTAGTGTTGACGGCGAAATTGCAAGCCTAGGTGATCGCGTTGAATCTGACGCAAAGATCCGTATCGATGGCCGTACAGTTTCAATTCGTTCTGAAGAAGATGTGGTTTGCCGTGTTATTGCATACCACAAACCTGAAGGTGAAATTTGTAGTCGTAAAGACCCTGAAGGACGCCCAACGGTATTTGACCGTCTACCAAAAACCCGCGATTCACGCTGGGTTGCTGTAGGACGCTTGGATATCAACACATCAGGTCTATTGTTGTTTACCTCTGATGGTGAACTAGCAAACCGCCTAATGCACCCGTCAAATGAAGTGGAGCGTGAGTACGCTGTACGTACGTTTGGTGAAGTGACAGACGCTTGTATTCAACGTTTACGCATGGGCGTAACCTTAGAAGATGGCCCTGCAAACTTTGACAAAGTTAAAGCTGCTGGTGGCGAAGGCATGAATAAGTGGTGGCACGTCAGCTTAGCTGAAGGCCGTAACCGTGAAGTTCGTCGTCTATGGGAATCTCAGGAAGTTCAGGTAAGCCGTCTTATCCGTATTCGTTACGGTATGATTGAACTGCCTAAAGCTCTGCCACGTGGTGGTTGGATTGAGTTGCCAATTGAAGAAGTGAACTACTTACGTAAAACAGCGGGTATGGACGAAGAGACTCGTACATTGCTGGGCACTGATAAACACAGTGTTGCGCGTAATAAAGTACGTAGTGCAAAAATTAAGCGCGCTGTACATAAGCATAAAGTGGCTACAGGTAAGCCAAAGCCAACGCGTCAGCGTAGCTAATTAATCGGCTTGCCGTTTATCGATAAAAAAGGCCGCTATTTAGCGGCCTTTTTGTTTTCTGTTATGGGCAATAACGCCTTATTGAGCGTTTAACTGCTGGCCATTCACTTCTTTTGAGTCTTCACCCATTAAGTACAAATAGGTTGCCATGATCTCATCTGGTGCTTTTAGTGTTTGCGGATTCTCAGCAGGGTAGGCATTAGCGCGCATGCCTGTGCGTGTGGCGCCAGGGTTGATGCTGTTGACACGAACATTCGTTCCTTCATATTCGTGAGCAAGAGACTGCATCATGCCTTCTGTGGCAAATTTTGAAATCGCATACTCGCCCCAGTATGCGCGGCCTTGGCGGCCAACACTGCTAGAGGTAAACAGCAGTGATGCGCTCGGTGATTTACGCATTACAGGCAGCATAGCCTTAGTCAACATGATCTCAGCAATCACATTAACCTGCATGACTTCATTTACCGTCGTCATTGTCATATGCTCAAACGGACCCAATACACCCAATACGCTGGCGTTATGTAACAGACCGTCTAGCTGACCAAACTGTTCTTCTATGGTGTCGGCCATATCTTTATAGTTTTGTTCAGTAGCGCCTTTTAAATCGAGTGGAACAATTGCAGGAGTCGGGTAACCCGCTTGTTCAATTTGGTCATATACAGCTTCTAATTTCTTTACTGTCTTGCCGAGTAAAATAACTGTCGCACCATGTTTTGCAAAATTGATTGCCGCGGCCTTACCTATGCCGTCTCCTGCGCCAGTGACTAAAATGGTTTTGTCTTTTAATAGATCTTTTGCTGCTTGATATTCCAACATGAGTTAATACTTCCTCAGAGCTCAAACGCCCGTCACTTCTAGAGTCGCTGATATGATAAACAGCCGTTTAAAACAAACGATTAATTTTTACTCGCTCAATCGATGGTCGGTTGTAACAAAATTGTAGCTAAGTCAATAATTTTACGTTAACTTGAACTCAGTTAAGGACTAACAATAAGTCCTATTGGTTATACATTGTCGACTATTGTGACCAATTTCTAAATGAAAACAAAATTATTACAACAAGATTTGGGGAAAAAAGATGAAAAAACTCTTTTTGGGCGTAGCAATCACCTCTGCATTGGGTTTAACCGCTTGTAGTGAAGACAGTTATAATGAATTAGTGGATAAAACTGAGCCATTGGTTCCTCAGTCAGTTATCGTTTTTGATCCGGGGGCAGGTGAACTCCCACTACCGAATGATATTCTTTTTAGTGGTACAACTGACGGTACCATTAATATTCCTAAAAGTGATGATCCAGACGCGCCAAGTGAAGAAAATGGTGATTACACCGATCCAACTATCGCTCTTGGCGCGCTAGACGGTTGGTCGACAACCGCCCCAATCAGTATCGCAGTGGCACCTGCCATGGATAACGATGGCGCGATGCTGACATTAAGCAAAGCATCGGTTGAGCAACCAGGTGCGGTAAAGATGTTTGAAGCCACAGTTGGTGGCGGCTTATCATCGGATCCAGAGTGTAAAGCACTGCCAGATATTACAGCCTGTAAGGTTGGCGCAGAGCTGCAGTTCGGTGTTGATTTCGTGACGACAACCTCTGGTAACTCTATTGTCATTGTTCCATTAAAGCCACTTAAAGCCAACCAATCCTATATCTATGCCACCACTGATTTAATTCAAGATTCAGCGGGCCGCTCTATTGCTGGCTCTTCAACTTATGGCTTACTAAAGCTTGATATTGAAACTAAGCCACTGCAAACACCCGAGCAGTTAGCACTGCAAGCGGCTGTAAACAGTTATGAGAAAGGCATGGCTGGAGCTGGTGTTGATACTGACTCTGTTAGCTATTCAGGCCTGTTTACGACTCAGTCTGTTGCTGATGTGTATGAAGTCTCTAAACTGTTGATTGCTGGCCAACCTGGCTATATGCCAGAGTTCGTTCAAGCGCCAACGGACAGCGGCCATACATTGGCACAAGCCTTGATGATGCCACCAGAGCACCCCGCCTATGAAGGTGCCAGTAAGGTAAATGTCTGGACCGCTGCGATAAAGTTACCGATTTATGGCGATTGTTCATCAACCAACTGTTTAGATGCTGAAGGTAATGCAACGATTAACGGTATTTGGTCAGCGGCTTATGACAGTCCTGTTTCGGTATTAAAGGCGCTTGAAAGCGGCAGCTTGAGCCAAGAGAACTATTTTGCTCAAGCAATAGAAAATGGAATTGAAGACCCTGTAGCCGCGCTGAGCGATCCTTCACAACTTGCGGGTAAGCTTTGGATGTTAGATGATGGCACCGCGGTTGATAAGGCGAGACATTTAACCAAGTTTAACCCAATTCCACAGATTAAAAATTACGAAGTGGTACCTGTACAAATGACAGTGCCAAACTTCGCACCAGCGCCTGCTACTGGCTGGCCAGTAACTATTGCTATGCATGGTTTAGGCGGTGGTAAGGAGATGGCGTTCGCTTTTGCGGGCACTTATGGTGAGCTTGGCGTGGCGACAATCGCAATCGATATGCCACTTCACGGCGCACGCTCATTTGGTAAGGGCTTGCTGGTTCCTGGTGCTTATACCGTTTCGGCAACGGATCCAGCCTATGGTGCAGTGATTGGTGATGATGTTCTATTTTCAATGGGCGATCCGTTAGCTTTTATTAATATTGGTAGTACATTGACAGTACGTGATAACTTCCGTCAGGCTACATTCGATCATTTAGCCCTTCGCGCAGCGTTTACTGGCTATGCAGGCAAGCTAATGGCGTTACAAGCGCCTCAACTATTCGATGTTAATCAATTTAGTGCACAAGGTCTGAGTCTAGGCGCTATCGTTGGTACTAACTTTGCGACTTACGCTAGCACTGGTCTTACTCATCCATCTGGAGCTGATTTAAGCCACGTTTATAAACTTAATGCTACGTCACTCGTCGCCCCATCGGGTGGATTTGCTGGAACCTTTATCGGCTCTGCTACATTTGGTCCTATGCTGTTTGAAAACATCGTGACGACAGAAGCATTTATGGCGTTAGTCGATGAAGCGAACAAAGATTTAGGTTATCTACCTGATACGCCTGAATACGATGCGTTAGTTAAGTCAGTTTATGATGCGTTCTTACCTACATTTGCATTTGCCGTTCAAACGGCTGTTGATAGTGCCGATCCGATTAACCATGCAGCTATGCTTAAGGCTACTGGACTTCCACTTCACTTAATTGAAGTTGTCGGTGATGGAGCAAACAGTCTTCCTGATCAGACACTACCTAATAGTGTTGCAGGTTTCCCTACTTCAGGTACAGAACCTTTGATTGCAAACCTAGGGCTTGCATGTATTGATAGCACAACTGTTGGCTCAGGAGCTGTTCGTTTCTCTAAAGGCCACCACAGCTCGCTAGTCGACCCATCGCCAGTAGAGGGGGTAACAGACGGTTTTGAAGATATTGCAACGGTAGAGATGCAAACTCAGGCTGCGTTCTTCTCATACAGTGCAGGTCTTCCACAGGCCGATAGCCCGACTATCTTCTTAGGTCTAGTGACCGGCGAAGCTGCACAATATGTAGTGGCCCCCTGCGCACAATAAGACGGACTATCGTACGCACAACAAAACCTATAATTGTGTAAAAAAAGACCCAGCGAAAGCTGGGTTTTTTATTGCCATGTTTTATTGCTAAATAGGCTGCTAGAATAGCTGCAAATTGAAGAGTGAATTGGTCTAGCTGGAGAGTATTTTGGAATTCCTGTACGAATATGGTTTGTTTTTGGCCAAAGCGGTTACTATTGTTGCGGCGATAATTGCGGTAGTGATTGTTGTCCTAGCGTCTTCTATGAAGCAGAAAGCTGAAAAGGGCGAGCTTAAGTTAACCAACCTAAGCGAAAACCTAGCATTATTGAAGCATGACTTAAAAGAAGAGTTATTATCTAAAAAAGCATTCAAAGCCTATGAGAAGCAATTAAAGGCTGACGAGAAAGCCAAAGAGAAAGAGCAAAAGGATCAGGTTGAAGAAGCTGAGCCTAAAGTGTTTGTTGTTGACTTTAAGGGCAGTATCGACGCCGGTGAAGTGGCGTCACTGCGTGAAGAGATCAGCGCTATCTTAGCTATCGCAGAGAAAGGCGATGAAGTGATTGTTAATGTTGAGAGTGGTGGTGGCATGGTTCACGGCTATGGTTTAGCCTCTAGCCAGCTTGACCGTTTAAGACAAGCAGAGATCCCTTTGAGCATCTGTGTTGACAAAGTGGCTGCCAGTGGCGGTTATATGATGGCCTGTGTTGCTAACAAGGTTTATTCAGCTCCATTTGCTATCGTAGGTTCAATCGGTGTGGTAGCTCAAGTGCCTAACTTTAATCGTTTATTGAAAAAGCACGATATTGATTACGAACAGCACACTGCAGGCGACTTTAAACGTACTCTGACTATCTTTGGTGAAAACACTGATGAAGGACGTGAAAAGTTCCAAAAAGAGCTGGAAGAGACTCATGTGCTCTTTAAAGCGTTTATTGCCAAATACCGCCCTGATTTAGATCTTGAGAAAGTGGCAACAGGTGAGCATTGGTATGGTCAACAAGCGATTGAGCTTGGTTTAGTTGATGAAATCGCCACTAGTGATGATGTCATCATGAAACTTGCCAATGAGCGCACTGTGATTAAGGTACAGTATCAGCTTAAGAAGAAGCTATCAGACAAAATCGCTCATGGCGCTTCTTTGTCTTTCAATGCCATTTTTAATAAGTTTGCAGAGAAAAACCAGCCGCTTAAGTAATTGAGCCTTGGTTTTAGCATCAGAAAAAACCTGCACTGTGCAGGTTTTTTATGCTTAGAATTAAGTGGGTTAATTAGCTATGCCATTACACTAGAACCATAACTCGTTATTGGACAAAAGCTATTCACCACGGCGAATATGGCGAAGCCATGCGCTAATAAGCGAAAGCGAGGGATAGCGAACTGGCCGTTAAACACGGATGTTATTAGAAGACTGAGGATACGAAGAAAGGCTACAGTTCGCAGTCAGCTCATATGTCACTACTTCTGTGGGACGCTATAAAGCCATCCATGGCCGCTCTGCGGTTTCATCCTTGAAACCTAAGCCCACAGCCGTACCGACATCTGAATCATCATCCTTCCGAATTAGTTATCTCAGATGTTTGTCATTACTAGGGGAAATTGACGGGATAAATACCAGTCAAAATTGTCGTAGTAGTACAGTCTACCCCCACCACTAATAATTTGCATCACACATCGATATTCAATGCTTGCGACCTCTTGAGTCGGAGCGCCTTAGTATTAAGCTGTTCTCTCTTCCAAATGTTTTGAATAGTAGAGCTACTAACGCTGATGTCATGCTCTTGTTTGAGACTTTTCATTAGTTGCAAAGCATTGGAATGCGGATCTTCTAGTGTCAGTTCGATTATTTTGTTCTCTGTGCTTTCTGGGATACTATTTTTACTGCGCTTTAAGGGTTTATTGATCCGCTTTAAACCAATCGGCCCTTCAGCTTCTAATACCTGTTGGTAGGTATAAATACTTTGACGTGAACAACCGATAATCCTGGCTGCTTTAGCAATGCTACCCAATTGCTGAGCAAGCTCTACAGCCTCGATTTTTCGTTGAACCTCCATCCCATACTCATGAGTTTTTCGTGGTTCAACAAGCTCCGTGATATCTAGTCTACGGTGGCCGAAATATGCTGAGAAGGTTCCATCAAACTGACAGCGGATTTCTACTTTCTGATTTTCTATGGAATAGCGAATTGGGGAGTCGATAACATACATTTTGTTGTCGAAGCTAAAGGTATGGTCACGTCGTATTGTGCGATATTCTTTCTGCACGCAAATCGCATTTAAGTCTAACTCTGGAGGTAATGGTTTGAAGGCAGAGCTAATCGTTTTGGATTGAACCGTGATATTTTTATCCCAATAGTTAGGAATAAACGTCCCTTGTAAGTAACTATTCGCAGCGTCCATATCTGTAATGCCGTGTAGCCTGAGTTCGGGAACAAGACGGTCTTGAAAGGTATCGAAGGAACGTTCAATTCGTCCTTTTCCCTGTGGAGAGTTAGCAAAGATAATTTCAATACCGAGCTCTTCACAGGCACGCTGCATTTGCGAAAAATTACTGCGTTTAGGGCCGCCAAAAATACCCGCCCTGTCGACATATAAGGTTTTAAAGATCCCGCGCTTTTCGATATAAGCTTTCATAACTCTCATACAGCCCTCAGTTGTTTCAGAAGGGAAAAACTCGGCATGTATATCACTGGTAGCGTCATCTACCATAGCGATTAAACAGGACTTTTCTTCCCCAAACCAGCGATGAGGGCTACCATCCATTTGAAGCATTAGACCTGGTGATTCCATACGTGGTCGGTACTTTCTGACACGGCTTCTACGACGTTTAGCGCGTTTCACATGATGAATATCATGTGCCCACGAACGTAAGGTCTCACGCTTGATAGAAATGCCTTCATTCTTCTCCAGCAACTCAGCTAAGTGCTGTAAATTGAAATCGTAATACTTGGTTTGTATAAGATTTTGAACTTCTTCTTTGAGCGAGTTAGCAATTTTATGAACTGGAGAGCGGCCTTTATTACCATGAATAACAAATCGAATACCTTCTTTACGGTAGCGATTTAGATATCTTTCGACCGTCCTTCTAGACTTATTGAGCAGTGTAGTAGCACTAGTAATGCTGATCCTTCCATCGATAACCTTACAAATAATATCGACAGTGAATTGGGATTGGGAGTCCATGTAAAACATCCTTAGTGCCCTCTGAATTTTGAATTTATTTATTCAGAAGACACAAAAAAAGAGTTACGTCAATTTCCCTTGGTAGTTACAGCAATGACAAAGTTGCTTGGTAATTAAGATACGACAGAATTGCTTGGTGATCACAGATAGTTCCATCGTTCGCTAGCTCATTTTTGGACAGAATTTAGTTAGAGTCAAAGCTCTTAAAGTGATGACTCTTATTAGGGAAAGTATGGAAAGTGGATATACGGTAACGCTAGTAACAGCGGGCTAGCCTGATTACTCTTGTTAGTTTCCATTACGCCGTGCTCGAGCTTGTTTAAGGTTGAGAATATCAATTAAGTTGAACGAGCTAAGGGCGAACCTAGAACTACCAAATGACTCTGCCTCAACAATAATACTTCTACGATACTGCTCTTTTGTTTTCATCGATAAAGCAGAGTGGAACTGGTCTGCATTTGGAGAAATCAAAGTAAACACAAATGTGTGATTTTCCCCATGGCTAAATGCGGAGGTATCTGCCGTAAACATGAACTCCTTAATCTCACCTGGAGTTAGTAGTACTTTGACATCTGAAGGCAGGGAGTCTGATGAAACAATGTCTGTATCTCCTTTATTAAGATAAACCTTATCGATATAGATGTTCTGATTTCCAGAGCATGAAAGGATGAACTTGCATTCACACTGATCTCGATTATCTTTTTCGCTCCATTTAAATGAAAGCATCCTTGCATTAAAAACCATTGAGAACCAAACATTCGTGCGAATAAAAGTTATCAAAGATAAACTGAAGGCAAGTATAGATATGAGTAATGCCCAGATTTTGACATCCATGTTTTACCTCTTTTGGGAAACTAACGCCGCATTAAGCAGACTAAAATAGTGGGTTAAAATGTGTAGCAAAGCGAAACGTAACCCACCGTTTTAGTTCGATTTAAACACCTTGCTATATTTTTTGTACTACATAATTAGGAACATCTATTTTCTCGCCACCTTTTGTAAAATGAGCATCAAAAGCGTATGCCATTTTCTCTAAAGGTGCTTCGTGATATCCCGAAGTTTGAATTTCAGTTATATAGCGCTCCATAAATGGTATTGCACCTAAATGCCCCCATTGTGCAACATGGACAAGTTCGTGAAAATGTAAGCGCAAATCCGATGCCAGCTGAGGAAGAACATAATAAGTGTTTTTGTACGTAATTCCGTGCACTTCCATATCTATAAAGTCACCTAACCCCATTTGGCGTAACTCAGGAAAGTTAGGCTTGGGGATAGTATCGACAATCACAAAATATGATTGCTGAAGGAACTCTAAAGGATAAAAACCTTTGAATTCATCAAAGAATTTAGAGCACGAAATCCTTTGTTCTTGGTACTCAATGTTCGTCTGATCAATCCACTTTTCAATTTGATGCAACATACGGGACTCCAGAAAAATATAACATTTGTAAAGTACGCATGCGCGTATATTTGGGAAAACGCGCATGCACATTTAATAAACCTATTATTTAATTTTTGCTGCAGAAAAGCTATTGATTTATCAGTACTCTACAAAAGTATTGCTGGATAAACGCTCACAGAAATGAGCAAAGTTAGCATTGGTATTGATGTTGAATCAAAGCGATCAATGACTGCCATTTATCGATTAGTAAAAGTAGGCCAACTGACTCTTCACAGTTCTTTCCTGCTTATTGCCTGTAACTAATAAAGGGGCATTTCCGTGTTAGGTACCAACAATACAAATCTAAATAAGTACACCAATTATCGAGTGCAGATACGGCTGAAGCCGTCGAAAACAGGGATGTTTTCGTTGAGCCTACACGGAGGTACTAGCGGCGAGCTTCAGCAGTGTCTGCACATCCCCCGCTGGAGGCGATTGATAGCGATAAATCATCAAGACTGAACATACTTACCCAAAGCCACAGTTCAGAAAAAATGTAACCAGCCTTCATTCAAAGGCTTGATCACTTTGTGGTATTGCCAATTAAGTTAAAGCAGCAATTACCCAATACAACGTCTCGCAGCAGTGTCTGCACATCCCCCCGCTGCAGGCGATGGATAACTACGAAGCTACAAGTTCAAACACTCTACTTGGTAACACCAACCCTAAAATAAATGTAATCAGCCTTCATTCCAAGGCTAATTCACTTTGTTGTACTTAGTGAAAGTCTAGCGCTTCGTGGTAGAGTTAGCTTGTTGCTGAATATGTAAACAATTCAGTGTTTAAGAAATTAGGGCTTACCTGTGAGTAAAGCAACCTTTGTGCTACGAAAGAGAACATGATGACTTCTATATCTCTCAGCATGCCACGGACGGTCAAACTACACCTAAAGGTGCATTATCGAAGAGGGGATCTAATGAAGAAGCATATTCACAGGCTGTTTGTTACCAATAAGGCTTAGATTTGCCAAAGGGGTTTAACTTATGTGGTTTGTTTGGTATATTTTATACAATAAGCCCTGTATGATGTAATTTTTAATAAAAAGGTAATATGATGGAAACAAATAACACAGATTGGCGCTATACGGTTATGCCGGCCGTGTTTACATGGCTAAAAGAGTCAGAATCCGGTGCCGTTGAAATAGACCTTGAAGCAACCCAAAAATACGCTGCAGATATTTTGAAAGTTCAAGGCAAAGGCGGAAGCAGAATGGGTGGACTTGTCGGCTCAGGCACTCTGGGTGAGAATAGCTACCTAAGCTCTGCACAGCGTCTTGCTTTACTTAAAGCCCTTTCTGATGTTGCTAAACAATATAATGTTCCATTAATCAGTGGCGCTGCGGCAGAAACTAAAGAAGAGCTTGCCACGATAGTTACAGAACTTGCGACAGTTGGTGTGGATACCGTGATGGTGATGCCACCCAAAACGAAGGAAGTTCCTTCTGATGAAGAAATGTATGCCTACTATGAGCTTTCTGCAATAGCTGCAAAAGAAGCTGGCATTACCATTATGCCTTACAACAACCCAGATGCTGCCGGATATCATGCGCTTTCAACTGATATTCTTAGAAGACTTGCTGCTCTACCTGAAGTAACGGCTCTTAAAATATCAACGACAGATGTTTCAACTATTGAAACGCTGATGCTAGAGAACAAAGATTTAAAAATTCTGGCAGGTGTTGACACTGTAACTGTACATGCAGGACTTGCTGGCGCATGCGGTGGTATTACCGGTGTAGGTTGTATATTCCCAAAAGCTAGTGTTTCTATGCAAGAGTATGTCAATAATGGCGACTGGGCTGAGGCAAACAAAATTTCTCAGGCTATGAATTCTATCTCATATCTTGATGCTCAGCCGCTGCTTATGGAATACCTTAAGTTTGCTTATGGTATTCACCATAATGACGCTGATGGCGGTCTTCGTACCCTTGGTAAGAAGTTAACTCAAGAGCAAATTGAAGATGTCCGCGCAAGATATCTTCTAGCGAAAGAAAGACTTGAAGTTCTGGGTTTAGCTGAATAATCCTTTCAAATCTTTAAAAAGAAAAGCTCCGTTTTTACGGGGCTTTTTTGTTTGCCTTCGGAATTAAAAAGCATGCTTAATTTGGAGGGGTTTTCAAGATATTCCTTTTTTAACATCTCGTAGCCTTCATTCGAAGGTA
>NZ_BPFA01000028.1 GCF_019655055.1 Shewanella sp. MBTL60-112-B2 | reverse complement strand
CACCACTTTTCTACAAGTGGCTAAAGAAGTAGAAAGCAATACCCAAGGGGGCTGTTAGCTCAGTCGGTAGAGCAGTTGGCTTTTAACCAATTGGTCGAAGGTTCGAATCCTTCACAGCCCACCACTTCTTGTTCATTCCTCGTAATACTCTCTAATAATACTCCCTAATAAAATTGAAAATTATCTGGCTAATCAGAATTAGCTATTAAGCTCAGTCACGTTTGTTATAGATCATGCAGTTGGCTTTACCCTTAACTATCACATTGGTCGGAGGTTCAGCCGCGTCATTACTCAGCATTTCCTATTCACTCCCTGAGATAGCTTTTTCAAACAGCCCCAGCCATTTTAAGTTTACAGGCTTTATTTATTTCGATTGCGATTGTAAGAGTTCTACGGCTTATGGATTAAAGTCATTTGCGAAATAGTTTAGTTAGGTATAGATAGTAATGATTGAGGCTTCTTAAAGCGGTGCAGAGAGATATTCTTCGCTGTAGCTTAGTTTGAAATCTAATTAGCTCAAGTGTGTTTTATTTAAGAGGGGAAGCATGTTCTGGAAAGAAACTGTCTAATTATCAGCTGGCTTTAAGAAAATGATTAAAATTAATTTTTAGTGTGACATTAAGATTTCAGATTCGTGTCAAAAGAAAAGTTAGAGTTTGTATTTTCTGTAATCCATTGTATTTAATAGCTTTTGTGGGGTTTGGTTCGATTGGGCTTGTGCGAGTAAGGGGTTAATAGGTGGTGGCTACTTACGATAAACTAAAACAAAATTAACACTTTGCATATTTCTTTACTAATATTTTAATCGTTAAATGCATATATGATTAATTAGTATTTGGTGTTCTACCTTGGTCTGATAGACCTATTGCTAATGTTGTCGAATTGTTACTTCGGTCATATTTTGTATAGATAATAAAAATATCTGGGAGAAAGGGAATGAAACATACAAAGTTAACAGTTTTAGCAGCAACAATTGCAGCGGTGAGTTTTAGTGCTCAGGCTGATACCGAGTTTAAGTTTGGTGGTTATGTGAAGGCCGATGTAATGTTTAGTGATTACAGCAACGGTGCACCAGGCTCAGGTAGTCTATCACGACAGTTTTATGTACCTGGTACGATATATGGCGATCCAAGCAATGGTAAGCAGGTTGTTGATTTTCAGGCAAGGGAATCGCGCTTTAACTTCAAGTCTTCCACAGATCTAGATGGTCATAAGCTCACAGGTTTTATTGAGCTGGATTTTATGACTCATACCGACGGTAATGAACGAGTATCGAATAGTTACTCGCCACGTATTCGACAAGCATTCGTCAGTTTTGATAATTGGGCAGCTGGCCAAATGTGGACCACTTTCCAAAATCCTGGCGCATTACCAGAGAACTTAGATTTTATTGGTGCTGCTGAAGGTACGCCGTTTGTGCGTCAAACGATGGTGAGATACACCAATGGCGGCTTCCAGTTCTCAGCTGAGAACCCTGAAACGACAGTGAATGGCTATAGAGATGTTTCTGGCAGTCGCATTACTAGTGGCAGCGGCATGGTACCTGATTTTGTAGCGCGCTATAACATGAAAACGGAAGGCGGTATGGCCTTTACGTTTGCAGGTATTGCACGTCAGTTAAATGTTGAAAAGGATAAGGATACTGCAAATCCTATCGATTCTTCTGAGTTTGGCTATGGTGTGAGCTTCACGGGCGTGATTCCAGTAGGCCAAGATGATATTAAGATGTCAGCAACCTATGGTGAAGGTTTGGGCCGCTATATGGCACTTAACTATGTTAATGCTGGTGTACTGAATGCTACTGGTGATATTGAAACAATTGAGTCATACGGTGGCTATATCTCATATCGTCATTGGTGGAGCGATAAATGGAGAACGAGCATTACAGGTTCTGGCTTCAAGGCTGAGAACAACATTGACTTAATAGGTAATAATGTAAATAAAGATTCTTACTCTGGTTATATTAACCTACTTTATTCGCCAGTAAAGCCGTTAACGGTAGGTGTTGAGTACATGTACGCGAAGAACACCAAAGAGAATGGTATGGATGGTGAGTTAAATCGAGTGATATTTTCGATGAAGTATGTGCTTTAGTTAATTTACCCTAATAAAAAGGAGGCCTTGGCCTCCTTTTTTTATAATGAACTGAGCATGAAACTTATGCTGCAGGCATTAAGTCGTTTTCTCTTACATATTGTTCAAACTCAGTGCAGCCACCAACGTGATCTTGATCAACGAAGATTTGTGGCACAGTTTCCACAGGCTTACCTACTGTTTTCTCTAGATCAGCTTTACTGATCCCTTCAGCGTGAATGTCTACGTACTTAAATTTAAAGTCATCGCGCTTTTCTGTGAGTTGCTCAGCAACTTGTACTGCACGAACACAATAAGGACAACCTGGACGACCGAAAATTACAACAAACATGATAGCTTCCTCAGTTTTAGCTTGAACACTTTATATCATAGCGATTGCAATTGTTCTAATCGATATTTAAATTCGTGTTAATCGATTTACTGTTTTTTACTCAAAATGTGATTTTTCGGTTTGATATCGGCCTTTATAATCAAATATTGTTTCCATCAAATCCCAGCCTTTCTTTCCTTTTTTTAGTAGTAGTAAATCAGGCTTCCTAAAGAGAGATTGGTCGTCACACAGTTGTTGAGGTGTTTGGTATTTCTTATGTTTTATACCTGGAGTACGACAGTGAGGAAAAATGAACAATGCAAAAACCGCTCGGATCTGTGCCGGGGTTTGCATTTTGAAATAACGGCAGAAGTCATTACCATCGAGATCGATATAGCGTACGACTAAACGATCAGCTTCTGGCTCAAGCAACATACTTTGACACTTAAACAGGTGGTGATGTTTTTGCTGTAGAACTTCTTTTAGGCGCTTATCGGGGTCAACTAAAACAGACTGACAATGCTGGCAGACTTTAGCGGCGATATCATTTTCTTCTCCGCAGTTTGGACAAGACTTAGAGCGAAATCTAAAATCGCATTGCAGTTTTCGGCCATCTGTTTCTATGAGCGCCTGACACCGGCGGCCAAAATGCTCAATAATATCGCCATCATTATCGGTTAAGCCCCAAAAAATATTGGCAAAATCGCATATCGGGCAGTGTACCTGCACTGGCTTGCATTTGCTATTGGGTTTCGGTTGTCCAACTTCAGGGAAAAATAGGTCGTATCCATTGGCCGCATAATCAATCACAAGGCACTCATCTTTATTGTTATCGATTCTTAGCCCTCGGCCAACCATTTGCTGAAAAAGGCTTACAGAGGCGGTAGGGCGCAATATAGCAATAAGATCAACATGAGGTGCATCAAAACCTGTTGTTAAAACAGCAACATTGACGAGGAACTTGATCTTCTTTGCTTTGAACGCACCGATTAACGAGTCTCTATCTTCTCGTGACGTGTTTGCGGTGATAAGTGCAACTGCTTCACCTTCAAGCTTGGCTACAATTTCTTCAGCATGCTTGACGGTTGCTGCGAAAATAATAATCCCTTGGCGGTGAGCACCTAATGCTATTAATTGTTTAACGATAGCAGTGGTTGCGCGGCCACAATGGTTGAGAATCGAGTTGACTTCTTTTTCATTATATTCGCCAGTAGGCGAGGCCGTTAGCTCACTAAAATCATATTGCGCGCTGAGGCCATCAAACATCTTTGGTTGGCTTAAGAATCCTTGCTTTATGAGTGGGCGCATAGGCAGCTCAAAGATACATTTTTCAAACACCGGTTTTTCAGTATTGCCTACCTTACCGTGATAGTGGTGACGATAAATCCAACCTAAATCTAAGCGGTATGGGGTTGCGGTTAACCCTAGTAATCTGATGCGGCTATTTTTTGATTTTAAATGAGTTAATAGTTGCTGATATTGGCTGTCTTTATCTGGGCTAACCCTATGGCATTCATCGATAATGACCAAGCTATATGGCTCATCAAATTGAGTTGGTTGCTTTACAGCGGATTGGATACTGGCGACAACGGTCTTACCGCCAGTTGATTTTTGGTTTAACCCTGCCGAATAGATCTCTGCTTTGGTGGTCAACAAGCCGACTTTTTCGGCATTTTGAGCCACTAGCTCCTTAACGTGCGTGAGAATGAGTACTCGCCCTTTGGCGATCCGAGCCAACTCGGCAATGACAATACTTTTACCTGCACCAGTTGGCAGTACAAGAACGGCTGAGTCAGGACTTGATTTAAAATGACTGATGGCGGCGTCAACAGATTGCTGCTGATAATCTCTCAGTTGCACTAAACGAACCTAATTGAATACGTGTTTATGATTGAGATGATCCCATATTTGTGATGATGCGATAAGTAAAATATTAACGGATCTTGTTTATGGCATATTCAAATGCAATACAGGGCAAAAAAAAGCCCCTCATTGAGGGGCTAGGGGAGGTCAAACAATAGAACTTTTACTTGGTATCACTGGATTATTCAGTGCGGTTAAGACGTGTCTCAATCAAGGTATCGATTACCGCAGGATCTGCGAGGGTAGATGAGTCGCCTAAGTTAGTAACTTCATTAGCCGCAATCTTACGTAAGAAACGACGCATAATTTTACCCGAACGTGTCTTAGGTAAGCCGCCAGCCCATTGGATAAGATCTGGAGTCGCCAGAGCGCCAATCTCTTTACGCACCCACTGTCTTAATTCTTGACGAAGCTCTTCAGTTTCTACCGAGCCTTTAGTCAAGGTGACATAGGCGTATATACCTTGGCCCTTAATATCGTGGGGGTAACCGACTACCGCAGCTTCGGCAACCAGCTCATGGGCAACCAGTGCACTTTCAACTTCAGCTGTACCTAAGCGGTGGCCCGACACATTAATCACATCATCGACACGGCCAGTGATCCAGTAGTAACCATCTTCATCACGTTTAGCACCATCGCCAGTAAAATACATGCCTCTAAAAGTCTTAAAGTAGGTGAGCACAAATCTATCATGATCGCCAAATACTGTACGCATCTGACCTGGCCAAGAATCTAAGATAACTAAGTTACCTTCGTTAGCTCCTTCGACGATATTACCCATATTATCGACAAGAGCCGGTTGTACGCCAAAGAATGGACGAGTCGCCGAGCCAGGTTTAGTATCTGTAGCTCCAGGAAGCGGGCTAATCAAGATGCCACCAGTTTCAGTCTGCCACCAAGTATCAACAATTGGGCATTTCTCATGGCCAATAACGTCGTTGTACCAGCGCCAAGCTTCAGGGTTAATGGGTTCCCCTACAGAACCCATGATCCGCAGTGAACTGCCGTCAAATCCTTCGAATTGCTCTTTACCTTCAGCCATCAGTGCGCGGATAAGCGTTGGAGCGGTATAAAGAATATTCACCTTATGGCGATCAATCATTTCGCCGAGTCGGGCAGGACTTGGATAATTTGGAACCCCTTCGTGTATAAGGACTGTGGCGCCATTAGCAAGCGGCCCGTAAACCATATAAGAGTGGCCAGTGATCCAGCCTACATCGGCCGTACACCAATAAACTTCATTCTCTTTATAATCGAATACATATTCATGGGTCATGGCCGCATAAACCATGTAACCACCAGTGGTATGAAGCACACCTTTAGGATTACCAGTCGAGCCCGATGTATAGAGCAGGAATAGCGGATCTTCAGCGCCCATCTCTTCTGCGATGCAATGCTCTGATGCGGTCTCCATTAAAGACTCCCACCAAATATCACGTCCTTCAACCCAATTGATATCGCCGCCAGTTCGATTCATCACGATGACTTTTTCAACGCAATCGACATCAGGGTGAGAAAGGGCTTCATCAATATTGGCTTTTAGAGGAATGTTCCGGCCGGCTCGAACGCCTTCATCGGCAGTGATAACCACTTTTGAGTTACCATCAATGACGCGAGAAGCAATGGAATCCGGTGAGAAACCACCAAACACAACGGAATGAATTGCACCAATGCGGGCACAAGCAAGCATTGCTACTGCAGCTTCTGGCACCATAGGCATATAAACCGTTACGACATCACCTCGACGCACGCCTTGGCTACGAAGTGCATTGGCGAATTTACACACTTCTGAGTGAAGCTGGCCGTAGGTCAGAGTGCGTTGATCTTTAGCATCATCACCTTCCCAGATAATCGCTAATTTATCGGCATTGTTTTCAAGGTGCCTGTCTAAACAGTTGGCGGATGCGTTGAGCGTGCCGTCATAGAACCACTTGATAAACAGGTTGTGGTCATCGAATGAGGTTTTCTTTACCTTAGTAAAAGGTTTGATCCAGTCGATACGGTTACCGTGTTCTCTCCAGAAACCTTCAGGATTTACAATCGACTCCTGATACATTTTTTTATATTGTTCATCGTTTACAAGTGCGTTTGCAGCGATTTCACTTGGTACTTTATAGAGAGACTGCGTGCTCATTGGGCTTCCCTTATCTAATAATGCGTAAGCTGAGTATGGATTGGGAGAGGGCTATTTCTCTATTAGACCTTGGTCTAGTAATTAAATGTCCTTATTTTTTAGGTGGTTGTAATTTTAATTCGGCTGGATTTCGTTCGTTTTTTACCGCAAAATAGAATTAAAAAAAGAGAACCCTATGAACTTGACCGTGTTGGTTGGCACCATTGCCATTGTTTATGTGTTACTGCTGTTTCTCATCGCTTGGGGGGCGGAGCGCTGGTTTGGTGGGATCACTAAACGAATTCAAACTTGGGTCTATGGGTTAAGTCTTGCCGTATACTGCTCGTCATGGAGTTTTCTAGGGACAGTTGGCCAATCCGCTCAAGATCTGTGGTCATTTCTGCCTATCTTTATCGGCCCCATCCTTATTTTTACGTTTGGTTTTAGCTTACTACGCAAGATGGTGATCGTCTCTAAGGCGCAGAACATCACCTCTGTTGCGGATTTTATTGCCGCGCGCTATGGCAAGTCACAGCTTCTCGCCGCAATCGTTACTTTTATTGCCCTGTTTGGGATCATGCCTTATATCGCATTGCAGCTTAAAGCCATGGTGTTTAGCCTTAACCTTTTTCAGCCCGATGGTGAGTTGTTCGATGGGGCTAAGGTCTCACTCATTATCACGGCTGTCTTGGCTATTTTTGCCATTCTGTTTGGCACTCGTAAACTTGACGCAACTGAACATAATCCTGGAATGATGTTAGCCATTGCCTTTGAGTCTTTAGTAAAACTTGGAGCGTTCTTGCTGGTAGGAATTGTGATTAGTTTTGGTGTGTTTGATGGCTTTGGCGATATCTGGCAACAAGCCACTGAGCGAGACTTAATTAGCGAACCTAATATTCGCTTAGAGTCACTTATGCCTGAGTTACTAGTGGGAATGGCGGCTTTTCTGTGTATGCCGCGCCAGTTTCACGTAATGATGGTGGAGTGCGAAAATGAGCGCACTATACTTAAAGCACGCTGGTTGTTTCCACTCTACTTATTATTGTTTGGCATATTCGTTGCGCCATTAGCATTAGCTGGGCAGCTTTTATTGGGGGACGCCGTCGCCGCCGATACTTATGTGATAAACCTTCCCTTAGCGCTTAATCAACCTTGGCTTGCGGTTGTCGCACTCTTAGGTACGCTTTCAGCGGCAACTGGCATGGTGATTGTCGCTGTCGTGACTATAAGTGTGATGGTGAGTAACGAGTGGTTAGTGCCGTTAATGCTGCGTACTGGTCAGATAAGAGAGAAAAATTTTAGCCAGTTTTCTCAGTTACTGCTTAATGCTAGGCGCTTGGCTATCGTGTTGATTTTGGGGCTAGGATACTTTAGCTACCTGTCATTTATGGACAATGACTCGCTTTCATCGCTGGGAATGCTCTCGTTTGGCGCTTTTGCTCAGTTAGCACCAGCGCTTATTGGTGGTATGTACTGGAAGCATGGTAATCGCAGCGGTGTATTTTTAGGGCTGGCGGTCGGTTTTAGTTGTTGGTGCTACATTCTATTGCAAGGTGTGGTGAACTCGCCGACGATAGTGTCTTCAGAATTTGTACTACTTGAATCGATAACGCCTAATGTGCGCGACATTCTCATTGCCTTATTAGCAAACTGCGCTTGTTATATGTTGGGCTCTATTTGGTTTAGAGCTGGTGTAGCAGAGCGAATGCAGGCCAGCGCGTTTGTAACCCCTGGGCAACTTAAGAAGGATATTAATCGTAAGAGCACCCCAGTTTCACAGCAAGATTTACTTATTTTAGCCAGTCGCTTTGTTAGTCCTACACGTGCCTATGAGAGTTTTTCGACTTTTTCAGAAGATGCGGTCAAAAGTGACAGTTGGCATAAGGCTGCGCCACCAGAGTTAATCGCCCATACTGAGCATATGTTAGCTGGGGTACTAGGGGCTTCTAGCGCCTCTTTAGTACTTGATTCTGTGCTTCAAGGACGTGATTTAGCCCTAGATGAAGTGTTTAGCTTAGTCGATGAAGCATCATCAAAGATTATCTTAAGCCAAGATATGCTACGTGGCGCCATAGAGCATGCCTATGAAGGCATGAGTGTGGTTGATAAAGATCTCAACTTGGTGGCTTGGAACTATAAGTACGCCGAGCTTTATAATTATCCGGAGCATTTCCTCCAAGCTGGAATGCCTATAAGTGATGTGGTGCGCTTCAATGCTGCGCGAGGCTTTTGTGGTGTGGGAGACATAGAGTCGCAAGTTGAAAAACGAGTACAGCATATGCGTAATGGCACGCCACACGTGTCTGAGCGGCAACGCAAAGATGGCAAGGTCATTAAGATCCAAGGAAACCCCATGCCCAGCGGCGGTTTTGTTATGACCTTTACTGATATTACCCAATATCGTCAGCAAGCAAAGGCGCTGCAGCAAGCAAACGAAACACTCGAAGCAAGAGTTAAAGAGCGTACTTACGAGCTATCTATGCTCAATAGCAAATTGCTTGAGGCTAAGGCCCAAGAAGAAATGGCCAATGCTTCCAAAAGCCGCTTCTTGGCTGCAGTGGGTCATGACTTAATGCAGCCTTTAAATGCTGCAAGGCTGTTTACCGCCTCTTTAGCGCAATATCCAAATCTCGACCAAGAGGGAAAGACCACCCTAAATCATGTAAACAGCTCACTGAAAATCGCGGGAGAGTTGCTTACCGATCTATTGGATATCTCCAAGCTCGATTCTAATATGGTAGAAGTTAATCGCCGTGATTTTGCTATTGCAGACTTAATCGATGGTTTAGCAGTTGAGTTCGATGCCATGTCTAAAGATTGTTTAATCAAATTTAACTATGTTTCAAGCTCGGTAACCATTAATTCAGATCCTAGCCTGCTTCGACGCGTTCTACAAAACTTCCTGACCAATGCTTACCGGTACGCCAAGGGGAATCGCGTATTATTAGGTTGCCGACACCGTGGTGATGAACTAGAGATCCAAGTTATCGACACAGGTTGTGGTATCGATGAAAGTGAAACTTCAGAGATTTTTAAAGAATTTAAACGCCTAGATAACCCTGAAAGCAAGAGTGTAAGTGGTTTGGGGTTAGGCTTAGCGATTGCAGATAGGATCAGTCGAGTGTTATCCCATGAGATCAATGTCAGCTCTGAACTGGGTAAAGGCTCGATGTTTTCAATACGAGTACCAATAGGTAAAGAGAATACAGCACCTAAACCTAAAAAAGAGCCTTCATTATTACAGCCACTAGCGGGAGTGAAGGTGCTGTGTATCGATAATGAAGAGGCAATTCTAGCAGGGCTTGAGAGTTTATTGAGCCGTTGGCAGTGTGAGGTTATATGTGCTAGTGACCTGGCGGATGCGCGTATCAAACTTGGGTTAAAAGGGGTTGCTCCAGATATTATCCTTGCCGACTATCACTTGGATCACGATCAAAACGGTGTTGATGCCATGGATGGAATTAGAAACCTGTATGGAGAACACCTGCCAGGTATTTTGATCACTGCCAACACCCAAAAAGAGCTGATAGACGATATGCAACGCCGCGGGTATCACTATATGGCTAAAATGGTTAAGCCTGCAGCTTTAAGGGCGTTAATCTCTAGCCTAGTGAGAAAAAAATAACTTGCTCAAAGGCACCAGAACCATAAAGGCACAAAATCTACAGTGCCTTTATGATGAAGGGGGGATTATTCAACTTTGACTGGTGTAAGCCCTTGATCTCGAGATTCGACAGCCGTCTCAACATCGAAACCACTCGTCTTCCAGCTTTGGGCTTCTTCTGGATTAAAGGATTGGTTTTTCCAGCCCTGGGCATTTTCTAAATCAAATCCTGCCTTTGCCCAGCCGCTAGACTGCTCAGCATTAAAACCTGCGCCTTTCCAAGCCTGCGCTTGCTCAGCATTAAAGCCAATATCTTTCCATGCCGCAATGTCTCTCTCTGACATGCCTTTCCAGGTCGCAGGGGAAGAGGCACAAGCGCTTAGTGCTAACACTATGAGTGCGAAACCAAGTTTTTTCATATCACTTTCCTTTGTCATTCAATCGTTATTGCAATTGTTATCGAAGTCGTTGGACGCTCCGAGGTTTACTTTCAAAAACACGCAATTGAGTATTTGATAGCGAAGATATTCACTATTGAAGATAGTCGCTGAAATCTGTCTAGACAAGTGACTGTAGCTAACCGAGTTACTCAAAACATCTGCAATCATTTAGTGGCTATGGGTTTATAAAGATTATGAATTTTTTATTTTGAATTATTGCTTTTTTCAGGCCTTGACCTGTCTAGCTAGATGGATATACTGAACAAAATTGAAAATGTGTAAAAAATATAAAACAAGAAGTAACAGATTACTCAAAAGGAATGAAGATGTCTGAGCCGCGCTGCAATTCGTATTATAACGCCACAATTAATCTTGAAACCGATTATCCAGAGCTAGAAGGGGAGATTCGCGTCGATGTTGTGATCGTGGGTGGAGGCTTTACAGGTGTGGCCACGGCGTTAGAGCTTTCAGAGAAAGGTTATAAGGTCGCCTTGCTCGAAGCTAATAAAATTGCTTGGGGCGCAACAGGTCGTAATGGCGGTCAAGTTACGGGCAGCCTTTCTGGTGACGAGGCGATGACAAAACAGCTTAGATCCAAAATAGGCAGTGATGCTGAGCAGTATGTGTGGAATATGCGTTGGCGTGGACATGAGATCATTAAACAACGAGTAAAAAAATATAATATTGAATGCGATTTAAAACATGGGCATATACATACGGCCTACAAGGCGAGTCATTTAAAAGAGCTTGAAAGAACCTATGCCGAAGCCTGTTTGAGAGGGATGGAAGATGAGCTGGCGATATTCAATAAATCGGAATTAGCCGATTACATTGATACTCCTCTATACCACGGTGGACTACTTAATAAGCGCAATATGCATCTGCACTCAGTTAATTTATGCATTGGGGAAGCGAGAGCTGCCCAGAGCCTAGGGGCTCAAATATTTGAACACTCTGCCGTTGTAGACATCGACGATGGTGCTTTAGCAACGGTGACGACGGCTAAAGGTAAAGTCGTGGCGAGTCGCGTTGTTTTAGCGGGTAATGCCTACCATAAATTAGCCCGTAAAAAATTACGCGGCATGTTGTTTCCTGCATCCTTGGGTAACTGTGCTACAGCCCAATTGTCGCCAGAACTGGCTATGAGTTTAATTCCCAAAGATGTTGCTGTATACGACACTCGTTTCGTGCTCGATTATTATCGTTTAACTGCTGATAATCGGTTGATGTTCGGCGGTGGCACCAATTATTCGGGACGAGATTCCAAAGACGTAGCAGCCGAGTTACGACCTGCCATTGAGCGCACCTTTCCACAGCTTAAAGGTGTCGATATTGAGTTTGGTTGGACGGGGATGGCGGGAATTGTGCTTAATCGGATCCCTCAGTTAGGGAAAGTGTCACCCAATGTGTATTACTGCCAAGGTTATTCGGGCCACGGTGTGTCAACATCGCATATTATGGGCGAAATTATGGCGAATGCCGTAGCTGGAGAGTTACAAGAGTTTGATTTGTTTGCACAGATGTCCCATTACCGCATTCCACTCAATGAATGGTTTGGTAATCAAGCTTTAGCACTGGGGATGATGTATTACAAGGTGATGGAAAACTTCCGTTAATGCAGGGTTATACGTGAAGCCTTAAGGGGAAACTGAGCATTTAAAAAATCCGCTTCGAAAACTCGTTAGCGGATTTTTTATGGCTGGCGCTTTTATTAGGGGGAGAAGGAGTTAGATATCGACCTTTTCCATCTCTAGCTGTTGTAAGGAAATCACTGCTTGGGTTCGATTTCTTACTCCTAGCTTTCTAAATATCGCTGTCGCGTGAGCTTTAATGGTTGCTTCAGACACCTCAAGATCATAAGCGATCTGCTTATTGAGCAGGCCTTCGGCAAACATCTGTAAGACTTTATATTGCTGTGGGGTCAGGTCGGCAAGTTTACTGGCCATCTGGTTGGTATCATCTTCATTGATCTCTTGAAGCTCAACACCTTTGGGTAGCCAAACATCACCAAATAACACGGCTTCTAGAGCTTGGGCCAAGGTTTCCATCGAAGAAGATTTTGGAATGAAGCCTGAGCTACCATAGTGAATAGCACGGCTGATAGTGAGACTATCTTCATGGGCAGAGATCACGACAACAGGTAAGTCTTGAAAATGAGTTCTTAGGTGGATAAGCGTCGAATAGCCATGGGAGCCAGGCATCTGCAGATCCAATAACACCACATCATATTCAATGTCGTTATTCTCGAGTAGGACTTGTAGCGCATCAGCGCTATCTGCTTCAAACCATTGTGTATTTTTAAACTCAGACGATAAAGCTTGTCTAAGCGCATTTCTAAATAACGGATGGTCGTCGGCAATAATAATATTTAAATTTTCAGGCTTCATGGCTTTATAAGGTTGTTTTGGTTGCACGTGAAGATTATTCAATGTAACAGATAAATGACAACGGATTCTATGGCTTTAGTCTGGAAAAGTGACTATTTGTTAAAATAATTAGTGAAGTTAGACTTTAGTCTAAAGCTGCGGCAGCTAAGCGGAATTGTGATTATGACAGTGATTTTTGAAGTGGTAATTGAAGGGATTACTGAAATAGAATGATTAATAATAGCTAAGTTAGCAAAGGGCTAATAGCATAGCCCTTTGTACTGCTGACTCAAAAAATTATGAGCTGGGTTAACAATGGGGCGGCCAAACGGCAGTGGGTTTTCTTTGCTCGTCTACGGCGACAAAGGTAAATACTCCCCGAATAGCATGCTCTCTTAAGTCTTGATACATATCTTCTACGAAGATATTCACTTCGACTTTAATAGAAGTGTTACCCACATGGATCACTCGGGCAATGATTTCGGCTAGGCTTCCTGCAGGAATAGGCTTATTAAAATCAATTCTATCAGAGCTCACTGTGACTAAGGTTTTTCGGCAGAAGCGGGTTGCAGCGATAAAAGCAGTTTCATCCATCCAGGCTAATGCTTCACCACCAAATAAGGTGTTGTGATGATTGGTAATAGAAGGGAAAACAGCTTTAATGACTCGGGCTTCAGATTGTTCGATTCGAAGCGCAACATCTTCGGGGAACTGCGCGGGAGTTTGAGTTAAAGGCATACGGCAACCTATGGTTATGCATTTTTGAAGGCGAGATTATAGCCGTTTTTGTAATTTTATAACAGGTTGCAGAACCAGACCGTATAGGAAGTAATCAAGTGTCTAAACAAAAAGCTAGAATTGGGCATTAAAAAACGCACCAACTCATTGAGCAGGTGCGTTTATCTTATAGAGCTTCTTACTCAAGCGAGTTTTACTTTTGCTTAAGTAAATCCATTCTTGCGCGTGAAGCCTTAGCAAGATCACTGAGTAAGACTTTTGAGTCTTCCCAGTCAATACAAGCATCGGTAATACTCTTACCGTAAGTGAGCTCTTCACCAGCAATAACCTTTTGATTGCCTTCTTCGATAAAGCTCTCGGCCATAATGCCTGCGATGGCAGTTTCGCCATTTGCCATTTGCTGCATGATTGAGTCTGCAACATTTAGCTGCTCTTTATGCATCTTACGGCTATTACCATGGCTAAAATCAACAACCATACGTTGAGTCACGCCAACACTGTCAAGTTGTGCTGCTGCTGCTGCAATATCTTCAGCATGGTAGTTTGGCTCTTTACCACCACGTAAAATAATGTGACCGAATGGGTTACCGTGGGTACGGTATACAGCCATGGCACCATCTTTATCTGGCGAGTAGAAGATGTGCGGTGCTTGCGCTGCGCGCACGGCATCAACTGCAATATCAATACTGCCATTGGTGCCATTTTTAAAGCCCACTGGGCATGAAAGTGCTGATGCCATCTCACGGTGAATTTGGCTTTCAGTGGTGCGGGCACCAATTGCGCCCCAAGTGATCAGATCGGCGATATACTGGCCATTGACCATATCGAGAAACTCTGTTGCGATAGGTAGCTTTAGTTCAGTGATCTGTTGTAGTAAATGACGTGCTTTACGTAGGCCTTTATTAGGGCTAAAGCTACCGTCTAAATCAGGATCTGAAATCAGTCCTTTCCAGCCAACCGTAGTACGAGGCTTTTCAAAATAGACACGCATTAAGATGCATAAATCATCTTTATATTGCTGGTGTAGTTCAGCTAAGCGCTGGGCATAGTCTAGTGCTGCTTCAGTGTCATGGATTGAGCAAGGACCAATAATTACAAGTAAGCGTTGGTCATCACCATTAATAATGGCTTCAACCTCATGGCGTTGCTGAACTAGATAATCAGCGGCATCTTGCGTTAAAGGATATTCAGAAGCGAGTTGTGCAGGTGAAATTACCTTACATAAAAGGGAAGTGCGAAGTTCGTCTGTTTTAATGGTCATTCAAAATACCGAGCGTTTCGTATGGGCTATCGCCTGATTACCTCGGATTATAACTAATAGTTTGGCTGTGCACAGTGGCAATTGCCTTAAAAGTGAGGCTAATTTTCATTATCTTGAAATTTACTTGGTATAAATTAAAGGCTTTATTGAAAAAAGCCTTTAATTTAGTTTCGATAAAATAGGTATCGAGATTTAGAACATATGGCGCTTCAATCCCGTTTCTTCTAGGATTTTTGTGGCGATCTCTTCTACTGAGTGATTGGTGGTATTAACAAAAGGAATACGTTCACGTTTGTACATCATTTCGACTTCTTTCACTTCAACTCTGCATTGACGCAGCGAAGAGTAACGACTGTTAGACATTCGACTGTGGCGAATTTCATGCAATCTCTCAGGATCAATAGTTAAACCAAATAGCTTATGTTTATTACGCTTAAGCGCTTCAGGCAACTTAAGGTTATCCATATCATCTTCAGTAAAAGGATAGTTCGCAGCCTTTATACCAAACTGCATCGAAAGGTAGAGACTCGACGGCGTTTTACCACAGCGGGATACACCTAATAAAATAAGATCAGCTTTATCCATATGTTTCATGGTTTGGCCGTCATCATTTTCCATCGCATAGTTGATAGCATCAATACGCGCTTCATAGCTTTCATTAGTTTTTCCGTGAGTACGATGTAGTGCTGGTGCAGCAGCAACACCTAGTTGTTTCTCTAATGGCGCGACAAAAGTGTTCAAAAAGTCATAATCTAAGCCTTCACTGCTATAGATGACGTCTCTTATCTCAGGTTTTACGATGGAGTGGAAAACCAGAGGCCTTTCACCTGTTGTAATAAAACAATCATTAATTTGTGCCTTAACAGCCTCAGCTTTAGCTTCCGTCTCTACAAATGGAATCGTAAGTGCATCAAATTCCAAAGGAAATTGAGAAAGCACTGCATGGCCGAATACCTCAGCTGTGATCGCGGTCCCATCTGAGATATAGAATACTTTACGTAACATTTTGACCTCTTGTAGTAATAAAATTACAAATAAAATTATACATTTACGCTTGTTGTCATGGAGTGTAAGATGCCTCTGCTCTCGTGTGAAGAGCCACACTAAAATATACTTGCGGAGATAAAAACTGTGCAGCAATACGTACTCTGGTATCAAGAATTAGGCATGGGCGATGTTAACAAGGTAGGCGGCAAAAACGCTTCTCTTGGTGAGATGATTAGCAACCTATCAAACGCAGGCGTTCAAGTGCCTGGTGGATTTGCGACAACATCTTTTGCGTTCAATGAATTTCTTGAACAAAGTGGACTTAACCAGAAGATATACGAAATTCTAGAAACCCTAGATGTAGATGACGTGAACGCACTCGCTACAGCCGGTGCACAGATTAGACAGTGGGTTATCGATACCCCATTCCACCCAGAATTTGAGCAAGCGGTTCGTGAAGCCTACGACAAGCTTAGCTCTGAAACAACTGATGCATCTTTCGCGGTTCGCTCTTCAGCGACAGCAGAAGATATGCCTGACGCATCATTTGCTGGCCAACAAGAAACTTTCCTTAACGTTAAGGGTTATGCTGCCGTTTTAGAAGCAACTAAGCATGTATTTGCTTCTTTGTTTAATGATCGTGCAATCTCATACCGTGTTCACCAAGGTTATGACCATAAAGGCGTTGCACTGTCTGCTGGTATTCAGCGCATGGTGCGTTCAGACAAAGCGGCTTCTGGTGTTATGTTCACCATGGACACTGAGTCTGGCAACAATGACGTAGTATTTATTACTTCTTCATTCGGCCTAGGTGAAATGGTTGTTCAAGGCGCGGTTAACCCTGACGAGTTTTATGTTCATAAGCCAAGCCTAGTGGCTGGCCATAAAGCGGTTGTACGCCGTAACATCGGTAGCAAGCTTATCCAAATGGTGTATTCAGATGATGAATCACACGGTAAGCAAGTTAAGATTGAAGATATCGCAGCAGATAAGCGTCGCGAGTTCTCAATCAACGATGCTGAAGTACAAGAACTTGCTAAGCAAGCCATGACAATTGAGAAGCATTACGGTCGTCCAATGGACATCGAATGGGCTAAAGACGGTAACGACGGTAAGTTGTATATCGTACAGGCTCGTCCTGAAACTGTTCGTTCTCGTGAAGATGTGCAGCTTATTGAGCGTTACCACCTTAAGACTCAAGGTGACGTTGTTTGTGAAGGTCGCGCAATTGGTCACAAGATTGGTAAAGGTGTCGCTAAGGTACTTAAGTCAATCGAAGATATGGATCAAATCCAACCTGGTGACGTATTAGTTACAGACATGACTGACCCAGATTGGGAGCCAATCATGAAGCGTGCAAGCGCTATCGTAACTAACCGTGGTGGCCGTACTTGTCACGCTGCGATTATCGCTCGTGAACTTGGCGTGCCAGCGGTTGTTGGTTGTGGTGACGTTACTGAGCGTATTCAAAGTGGTCAAGAAATTACCGTTTCTTGCGCTGAAGGTGATACCGGCTTTATCTACAGCGGTCTTCAAGACTTTGAAGTGATTTCATCACGTGTTGATGCAATGCCTGAACTGCCAATGAAGATCACGATGAACGTGGGTAACCCTGACCGTGCATTTGACTTCGCCCGTCTACCTAACGAAGGTGTCGGTCTTGCGCGTCTTGAGTTCATCATTAACCGTATGATTGGTATTCACCCTAAAGCATTGCTTGAGTTCAACGACCAAACTGCTGAGCTACAACAAGAGATCCACGAGATGATCGCGGGTTACGAGTCACCAGTAGAATACTACGTGGCACGTCTTGTTGAAGGTATCGCGACTATTGGTTCTGCTTTCCATCCAAAGAAAGTGATTGTTCGTATGTCTGACTTTAAGTCAAACGAATACGCTAACTTGGTTGGTGGCGAGCGTTACGAGCCAGAAGAAGAAAACCCAATGCTTGGTTTCCGTGGTGCTAGCCGCTATATCTCTGAATCATTCCGCGATTGTTTCGCATTAGAGTGTGAAGCGATTAAGCGTGTGCGTAACGACATGGGTCTGAAAAACGTTGAAATCATGATCCCATTCGTACGAACCCTTGATGAAGCGGCGCAAGTGATTGAGCTACTTAAAGAGCAAGGTTTAGAGCGCGGTAAAGATGGCCTACGCGTTATCATGATGTGTGAGCTACCTTCAAACGCATTACTTGCTGAGCAGTTCCTAGAGTATTTCGATGGTTTCTCTATCGGTTCAAACGATTTAACTCAGTTGACTCTAGGTCTTGACCGAGATTCTGGCATCATAAGCCATCTGTTTGATGAGCGTAATGAAGCAGTTAAAGCGCTACTGTCTCTTGCCATTAAAGCGGCTAAAGCTAAAGGTGCCTACGTGGGTATTTGTGGTCAAGGTCCATCGGATCACCCAGACTTTGCTGCTTGGTTAGTAGAGCAAGGTATCGATACTGTATCGCTAAACCCAGATACTGTTATCGACACTTGGTTGTACCTAGCAGAAGCTCACGGATAACGGTCATCGTTAACCGTCTAAATGAAGTGTTAATTCTGCGTGATTTAACATTTTGTTAAAAACATTAAAAAAGCCGCTATTTAGCGGCTTTTTTTTGTTTATAATGCTGAATAAACCTAAGAATAATAATGACAGAAGCAATCATGTTACCCAAGTTATCGCATCAACAAACGCTTGAACCCACTTATCTTTCTTTTTTGTCGACGCTAGAGGAGGGGGCTTTTTCCGGGGATATAGATACTCGCTATAGCGCTCGTCTAGCACAAGCAACGGATAACTCTGTTTACCAGTTTTTGCCTCAGGCCGTTATCTATCCTAAGTCGGCTGATGATGTTCAAATAGCGCTAAAGTTAGCGAGCCAAGATGAGTTTGCCCAGGTGGTCTTTAGCGCAAGAGGCGGTGGTACTGGCACCAATGGCCAATCGTTAACCCATGGCATTATCATTGATATGTCGCGTTATATGAACCAAGTGCTTGAAGTCAATGCGACTGAAGGCTGGGTTAAGGTGCAGGCCGGTGTGGTTAAAGACGCCCTCAATGATGCGCTTCGCCCCCATGGCTTTTTCTTCAGCCCTGACTTATCCACGTCTAACCGCGCCACATTAGGCGGCATGATTAATACCGATGCTTCTGGAGCGGGCTCCTTAGTTTACGGTAAAACTTCCGATCATGTGCTTGGCCTATCCAGCATTTTATTTGATGGCAGTGAATTAATCTCTCATCCAGTTAGCAATGAACAGTTAGCAGATATTGAGTCGGTTACAGATAATGTATTGGGCCAACAGCTTATCTCAAGTATTGCTGATATGTGCAAAGGCAATCGAGAGCGAATCGAGCAACGCTTTCCTAAGCTAAATCGTTTTTTAACCGGCTACGACTTGAAAAATGTCTGGGACGATAAGCTAGAACATTTCGACTTATCACGCATTATCACGGGCTCTGAAGGTACGCTTGCGGTCATTACTGAGGCAAAGCTTAATATTACGCCACTGCCGACTTGTCGCATGATGGTTAATATCAAGTATGACTCGTTTGAATCAGCGCTGCGCCACGCACCCGATTTGGTCAAAGCTAATGCGACAGTGGTTGAAACAGTTGACTCAAAAGTCCTTAACCTTGCTAAACAAGACATTATTTGGCATTCAGTGTCATCGCTGATTAAAGATGTGCCAGGTAAAGAGATAGACGGCCTTAATATGGTTGAGTTTGCCGGAGAACTCGCTGATGTAAAAGCGAGAGTGGCTAACCTTGAAGCCATGTTAACTGCGCAAATCAGTCAAAGCGAAGCAGGTCTACTGGGTTACCAAGTCACATCCGATAAAGCCAGTATTAACACTATTTATGCTATGCGTAAAAAGGCGGTGGGCTTATTAGGCGCGGCAAAAGGCACTCGTAAACCCATCGCTTTTGCTGAAGATACTGCAGTGCCACCAGAGAAACTTGCTGATTTTATTTTAGAGTTTCGAGCATTACTTGATAGCCATCAGTTGCAATATGGCATGTTCGGTCATGTCGATGCTGGAGTCTTGCATGTGCGTCCTGCATTGGATATGTGTGATGAGCAAGATGAACGTTTACTTAAAACTATTTCTGATCAAGTGGCCGATTTAACCCTCAAATATGGCGGCTTGATGTGGGGCGAGCACGGTAAAGGCGTACGCGGTGAATATGGCCCTGCAGTATTCGGTGAGCATTTATACGGTTTGCTAGAAGAGGTTAAGGGGCTATTTGACCCTAAAAACAAACTCAATCCAGGTAAGCTGGTGGCGCCTAAAAACAGCGGCCCAATGCTATATAACGTTGATAGCGCAAAACGAGGCGCATTTGATAGACAAATTCCGCTGAAAACCCGTGAAGCCTTCCCCGATGTGATGAACTGCAATGGCAACGGCTTGTGCTTTAATTACAGCGTCTATTCGCCAATGTGTCCGTCGTTTAAGGTAACAGGTGACCGCATTCATTCACCTAAAGGCCGTGCAGGCTTAATGCGTGAATGGTTACGCTTATTAGAAGCTGAAGGGGTGGATGTTAATGAGCTAGCCCGAGCTAAGCCATTAGGTTGGCTGCAGCGCGCGCAGAACACCTTGAAAATGGACAAAGAATACGATTACTCCCATGAAGTGATGGAGTCTTTAAAAGGTTGTTTAGCTTGTAAGGCGTGTTCTAGTCAATGCCCTGTAAAAGTCGATGTACCAAAGTTTAGAGCACAGTTTTTTGATATTTATTACCAACGCTATTTACGTCCGGCAAAAGATTATCTAGTCGCAGGGATTGAAGATTCACTGCCGCTAATGGCTGCAGCGCCAAGATTGGTGAATGCGGTGTCTCAAAACAGCTTAAGTAAGTGGGTCATTAAAAAATCTCTAGGCTATGTTGATTCGCCAGCCTTGTCTGTTCCTACCTTAAAACAGCGCTTAGAAGGACATAGTAGCCGCGGTTATGATTTAGCAGCTTTACAACAAATTCCTGAAAATGAACGCAGCCAATACGTGCTGGTTGTGCAAGATCCATTCAACAGCTTTTATGAGGCCGGAACGGTTTATCACTTTGTACAGCTTATTGAAAAGCTTGGGCTAAAACCCATTTTATTGCCCTTTAAACCCAATGGTAAGCCTATTCATATTAAAGGCTTTTTAGATAAGTTTGCCCGCACCGCTAAATCGACGGCAGATTTTCTTAATCAGGTGGCCAAACTTAACATGCCGATGGTCGGAATCGATCCGGCATTAGTGCTTTGTTATCGAGACGAATATGCAGAGGTGCTTGGTGGTGCTCGTGGTAACTTCCATGTGCAGCTAGCAAATGAGTGGTTGTTAGAAGTAGTTAAAAATCAACCAAAGCGTGAAGCTGGTGAGTTTGAATTTACCTGGTTTAGTCACTGCACCGAGTCAACGGCTAAGCCGAACACCGCGAATGAGTGGCAAGCTATTTTTGATCACTTCGGTGCCAAGCTTAATACGGTAAACCTTGGTTGCTGCGGAATGGCGGGTACCTATGGCCATGAGGCTGAAAACCTTGAACGTTCTAAAGCGCTATATACAATGTCATGGGAGCAAACGCTTTCTAAGTTACCCAAGGCACAAGTATTGATCTCCGGTTACTCATGCCGCAGTCAGGTTAAACGATTTAGTGGATTTAAGCCTAAACATCCCTTAGAAGCTTTAATGGATTTACTTTAAGCCTAACGTGTAAAAAACTAGCATCAGGCTAGTTTTTTACTTTTTAATGCCTCAATACCATTACTCAAGTACCATTATTGAAATACTTAGTCTCAACGATTAAATAGTAGAGGTGTCATGACATCGAAAAAAGAGCAAATAACGCAAGCCGCGGATGCTAGCTTCACTCTCAAATCGAGCATTGATACTGAGCATTCAATCTCATCGTTTGAGCGGTTTGTTCTCAGTGAGGATGGCGTCACCTTGATGCTAGCAAGAAACGTAGAGGCGAGATTAAACCGAGCGTGTTTTTATCGATTTATCGATGAGTTTATTACTTCAAGTTAGCCTGATCCAACTAGCCAAATAGTTTAGTTTCAAGGTTATGATTTATAACCTGTTTGGTTGAATCTGAGCAATAAACGCTCTCTAGTGCTAGTTTCTTTCGGTGTAAGTGATAAGATTAACTCAAGCCTGAAAGAGCCTTGGAGGTGTTAATTGAACCGATTTGAGAGTCTTGGCTACTTGGTGTCTCATTTAAATGTAGATCTACAAAATGCGCTAGATCAACGTCTTAAGCGATACCAACTAGATATTAAGTTATGGCCAGTGTTGTTTTCACTCTGGCAAGAGGAGGGTGTAACCCAAACCACGCTCTCTAAGCGTTGTGATGTCGCCAATTACACCATGACTCGGCTACTCGATCAGTTACAGCAACAGGGTTTAATTACACGTCATCAGGATGCGGAGAATCGCCGCGCCTTCCAGATCTACCTCACCGATAGTGGTAAAGCATTAGAACAAGATCTTGTGCGTGAAGCAGAACGGGTCAATGAAGCCTTTTTAGATAACTTAGCGATTGAAGAGCGTCAAACCTTCCTCAATTTGTTGAATAAAATTAATCGTTATTAATATCTTCTCACTCGCTTGGTCATTCACTAATGCGCTTGGCATCTATAGCTCAATCCGTTAGGCTTTTGTTATCTCAATAATTTAATGGTGCCGCTATGAAAAGGCTATTAGTTGCTTTGTGTATTGCTTCTACACTTACCGCTTGTTCTGTCAATATTAATAAGTCCAAACCTCAGCCCCAGCAATCTACATCTTCTGGGCAGCAACAGACCAGTGGCAGCTTTTTAAAGTCAATTAACCTTGCAAGTGGTGCAACAGTCGTTGTCGAAGAAGGCCGCTTAGAGCCGCGCTCTATCGGCAGTGTAACGGTTAAACTATATCGAGATTTAAATGTGGGTGATTTTGCCGGCGGGGTAAGTTTTACTCGTGATGGCACCATCTTAAAAGCTGTTTTGATTGAAAATGGCAGTGATAAACAAAAATTGTCGATAACCACAGTAACAGCGGGTAGTGGCAATTATCAGGCGAGTCAGCTGATTTGCATTAAAGGTGACAGTATTACCCTTTGTTAGTCGCCAATAGGCTAGATTGTAGCTAGCCCACTTACACTCTCACTCACTTTTATAACCAAACAGATGTTTGGCTTTTCTGCTGTATGAAATTCCCTTTAGTTACCGATAGTTTCCTCGTCAAGCATGTTCAGCTCATGCTAGCGTGCATATATCTACAGTTATGGGCTGTTTCGATGAGGTGGAAAGTTCCAAGTTCGATGCTTAGCTTAGCCGCGCGTTGAAGAAAATAATTGTGGATGTCTTGATTAATGAGTTAATCACTGCAAGTGGAGAGTTTTAATGAGTGATTGGAAGTGTGAAGATAAAGCGTGGATGAAACAGCGAAAACAAAATAATTGAGACACCCAGAATTGTACTTGAACATCTCCTCTACTAGGCTTTAGTTAAGGCTAAATAGAGGAGTGTGTTATGCCAACTCCAAGAAAGGCATTAGTGAGCTTAGAGGATACGCCGTTTTATCATTGCGTTTCACGCTGTGTTCGAAAGGCTTTTTTATGTGGAGTTGATAAGCACACTGGTCAATCCTATGAGCATCGGCGTGACTGGGTTGAACAGCGATTGTTGCAGCTTGCAAAGGTATTCGCCATTGATATCTGTGCGTTTGCGGTAATGAGCAATCATTTGCATCTTGTGTTGCGGATAGATGCAGAATTAGCGAAGTCTTGGTCAGATATAGAGGTTGTTGCCCAATGGCAAAAGTTGTTTAAAGGCGACAACTTGAATAATAGTTTTGTTAAAGGTCAGCCACTTGAATCCTATCAGCAAGCTATCATCAATAAAAGGGTAAAAGATTATCGTATAAGGTTGATGGACATCTCCTGGTTCATGCGAGCGTTGAACGAACCTATAGCCCGAAAGGCTAATGCGGAGGATAAGTGTAAAGGTCGTTTTTGGGAGGGCAGGTTTAAGTCTCAAGCATTGCTTGATGAGGCTGCAGTTATGGCCTGTATGGCCTATGTTGATTTGAACCCTATTCGAGCAAAGATGGCGGACTCACCAGAAACCTCAGATTTTACGAGTATTCAATTACGTATCAAAGCAGCAATGAAGGGGAAGCAACCGGACTCGTTATTGCCTTTTGTGGGAAATGAACAGCAAAATATGCCCAAAGGGTTGATGTTTAATGCGAAAGATTACCTTCAACTGATAGATGATACAGGCCGTATTCAACGGCATGATAAAAGAGGGGCTATCAGTCTCTCCTCAGAACAATTGCTGCATCGTTTGAATATTCCTACAGAAAACTGGCTAAAAATGGCTGCAGAATTCACAACAATCTTCACAGGCCCTGTGGGTAACACACAAGAGTTAACAGCTTATTGTAAACATCTTGAACGTAAACGACGACAAGGTGCTGCCAATTGTCACCGCTGGCTAGATTGTAGCTAACCTACTTACAATCTCCCTCACTCTTCCATTACCAAACTGATGTTTGGCATTTCTGCTGTATGAAATTCCCTTTAGTTGCCGATAGTTTCCTCGTCAAGCATGTTCGGCTCATGCTAGCGTGGATATATCTACAGTCATGGGCTGTTTCGATGAGGTGGAAAGTTCCAATTTTGATGCTTAGCTCAACCGCACGTTGAAGAAAATAATTGTGGATGTCTTGATTAATTGTGGATGTCTTGATTAATTAGTGTCACACAGCCCAATCCTCTTTAATAGCTTGAGTTCACCAGCCTTGCCTGAAATCTGTCTTTTTCCCTGGAAATAGCCAAATTAACTGGTCGTAAGCAGATTAAGTGACACTAGTATCTCCGAGTTGACCACTTCACTGGCTGTCTATGTTGAAAGCTTATCAAGGTAGCGCTATGTTATTGATTTATTGTGGGTGGCAATATTAAATTCTACATTTGTTAAATCTAATGAAGGTGTTACAGTGCCTGACGCTGTGTCGTGGCTTTTTCAATCATTTAAAGCCAAAGATTCCAGTAAAGGACCAACAGAAAAAAACATTAATAGTTTTGGGTTACGTAAAAAATTATGTCTGTTACCTAAAACATCACAAAAAACAGTTGATAACAGCACTGTTCTTGAGGATACCATTGGAGTTAGTAAGGAAGAGTTTTCTCTTGTCTGTAAGGTTAAACAGTATGATTTAATTAGAATTATGAATAATAAGACTGTTTTAAAGCAGATGATTTCAAATGGTCTGTTAGATGATATAAAAGACTTAATCGATGACGAGTTACTGTTATGACAAAAAATAAGATAAATATTGAGTGGACTAACCAACGTGAAGCTCAATGGGAAAATGATATTTTGCCACGCCTCGTATCTATTTTTATTGAGCGGTTTACTAAAAAACAGTTAGCTGATTTTAAACGTTATTACATAACTGGAAGAGCACCGAAATGGAATAGAGATGATAATGTTAATCCGGTTCCATTAATTGTTCGGTTATGGTTAGCCCCGGATTCCTCTTTAGATAATTGGCTTAGCATTAGGGATGTAATTTTTGATGGTAAAGAGGATATGCAGGATTTGGAGTATGAGATCAAATATATCGAGTATTTATTCCAAGAGGCTAATTCAAACCTATATAACGAAGATTATAATATTAGTAATGGCTTCTTTCTGGGGATGGAGAAGAGTATTGTCGATTTCTATTTTGAGTATTTAGGGGATGAGCGTTATTTTCGAGCTCCGAAGATAGAGGTTGATAAGTATGTTCTTCTTGGCCTGCCACGTGAGTTCGGTGGAATGCATGGTTGGCTATGTACTGATAAAGTAATTAATAAGAATAAGTTGAGCCAACACTGTATAAAGTACTGGATTAAGTCGCTTTCTTGGGCTGATGAAAAATCCTTTGGTTCAGGTGGCCTACCTTCCAAGAAATATCATCTTCTAAAGTTGTTTTACAGCACTGTAAATTTCACTATATCTGGTACTAATGATGTTAGAGAGGCATTTGTTTGCGAGCTTATAGATGTATTGAACAATGAGGAATTACCTGGATTTATTAACCATTGGTGGTTGCTGGCACAAAAGGCTGCATCATTAGAAGATTTGCTTTTGACTGCAGACCCATTCTTCTCACCTATTCCTGAGCCTGAACCTGTTATCGAGAAAAGCTTAAAGCAAAAGCTACTTGAGAAACGTAGTGCAACTAAGAAAAAAAGACGTGGCAAGTTGGTTTAGACGAATAAAAGCAAAATACATTAAGTAATAACCAACAATTGTGGGCAGGCATAGTTAATTGTTGAATCAATAATTCAGGCCACCCACAATAAATGGTGCGCTTCTACTTTGAACGAAAAATAATTGAGACACCCAGAATTGTACTTGAACATCTCCTCTACTAGGCTTTAGTTAAGGCTGAATAGAGGAGTTTGTTATGCCTACCCCAAGAAAGGCATTAGTGAGCTTAGAGGATACGCCGTTTTATCATTGCATCTCTCGCTGTGTTCGAAAGGCTTTTTTATGTGCTGGACTAATGTTTGCCTAAGCCGCTTGGTATTGAGTCTTCATTGTTTTATTTAGCTCAGAGTCAGCAGTAGCACAATCAATAGACCCAATGCCAGAATCCCTTGTTGGGTTAATTGACGGCTGCGGTACAACTCCTTTTTACCTTGTTTAAGACTGGTGACTAAGTGGTTTTGTTTGTATATGCGGCAAATAAGCTGCTCGGTAGCAGGGTCAAGCAACAAACGAAGTTGTGCGCGTTTGCCATCATTTAGCACAAGGTTATGTTCACTGTGTTGGCCGAAATTGAGTTTACTAGAGACTCGCTTTCCATTGATGTACATCTGCTCTAAACCAGACCAATTACTGGCTTGTAATTCAATGTTATCTTGGTTGAGATCATACTTGAATGTCACCATCGCGAGGCCTATTTCTAATAATTGAGCCCTTAATTCAAGCAGAGGAAAGTCATCTTCGCTAGTGTGGTTTACCAAGCAATTTACGATAAGTCTCTTATCTATTTGTTGCGTTTAGTGATTGTAGGCAAAAAAATGCCCAGCTTAAAAGCTGGGCATTGTTAATTTCTTGTATTTCTATTGATTGGCAGCGTTGATAATCGCGCGTGCCATTTCATCGGCAACATCACCAGTAGTACGGTTTTGCTCGTCAGACTGGGCAAAAATCGTTAGTAATGTGTTGTAGATCTCTTCAACTTTTGCAGTTGCAGCAGACGAGTCATAATCTTTTTCAAAAGATACGTTGATGATCCCGCCGGCATTAATCACATAATCTGGTGCGTATAAAATACCTAAGTCTTTTAGCATCTCACCATGGCGAACTTCGCCAAGTTGATTATTTGCACAGCCTGCTACGATTGTCGCTTTTAGCAGCGGGATAGTGATGTCATTAATCGTTGCACCTAGTGCACAAGGAGCGTACACGTCTACATCTTGATGATAGATGTCTTGTGGAGCAACAACAGTTGCGCCAAATTCTGTTGCGACTCTATCTAGTGACTCTTGATGGATATCGGTGACAATCAGTTCAGCCCCTTCGGCGTGTAGATGACGACATAGGTAATAACCTACGTGGCCAACGCCTTGAACTGAAATCTTAAGACCTTTTAAGCTATCTAGGCCGCGTTGATGCTTTACCGCAGCTTTAATACCTAGATAAGTGCCTAGTGCTGTAAATGGCGATGGATCGCCGCTCTTACCCTCTAAACCTGCCATATAAGGAGTTTCTTGATGGGCAATCATGATGTCGGAAGTCGAGACTCCAACATCTTCTGCTGAGTAATACTTGCCGCCCAAGGTGTGGATGCAACGGCCGAATGCTCTAAAGAGTGCTTCTCTATCTTGTACTTTTGGATCGGCGATAATGACTGACTTACCACCACCCATAGCTAAACCAGCGAGCGCATTTTTATAGGTCATGCCACGAGATAGGCGTAGTACATCGGTAATGGCCTCATCATCAGACTCATAGTTCCACATTCTGCAGCCGCCAACGGCAGGGCCTAAATTAGTATTGTGGATGGCGATAATGGCTTTTAAGCCGCTTTCTTTATCATGACAAAAAACGACCTGTTCATGGTCGTCGAAAGAGATGTGATTAAAAACTGCCACTTGTTGATCTCCGCTTTGAGCATCGAATTACCGCAACTGTACGAATACAGAGCGATCTGCTTGTTATATTTATTGCAGAACGATAGCATTTAGGGATACTCTCAACAAAGCAAACATGTGGATTATTTGTGATCTGTCTGGCAATTTTGCTTTCCACTTTACGTTAACGTAAAGTATTGGTTCGATTTAAGCTGATTAGCTGTGAATTCTTTGTTGGCAGCGAGGCAGAGGCAAACATAACAATAAGAAAGGAATGTTAAATGGCTGAACAAGCAGTAGACCAAGAACAACTTAGGCAAGAATGGATTAGAGCTCAGTTCCAAAAGGCGAATAAGTTTTTGGCTGAAAAAGGGGTTATGCCTGACAAAGTTCATCCGGAAGAAAGTCGTTATTTAGCACCGTTTGTGGCTATTTGGAAAATTGATTCTAAAAAGCCAACGAAAAAGACTTATTGGGTGATGTCTGGTGATTTACCATCTGATTATGTTGATATCAGTGTCGCCACAACTGCGCGTGATGCAGTACGTCATTTTTCGATGATGTGGCAAATGAAGGCTGAAAACATTCAACGTTCTGGATTAACTAAAGATCCGGCTCAAGCAAAATTTGCACAGCTGTTGATATCTCGTGCCGAGAGCCTTTATAAGATGCAAGCGGATGATTCTATCTGGGGCCCTAGCGCTTAAGTTCATTTCATCGGCAAGTATTTGTTGTACTAAAAAGGCATCACTAGATGCCTTTTTTGATCGCGATTATTAGTCAGTTTACTCACCGAAATAGAAATAGCCGCGGTTTAGTAAGTCTAATATTAAAGCCTGAGTTGCTGGTGTTTGGATTAGCATGGCAGTTTGCTCATTATCAAACGTGAAGCGCTCACATAATTGCTGCACCTCAGTTTCAATCGCTGCTGGGTATTTGATGGCTTCACCATTAACAAAGATGCGTGAAATACTATCGTCTTCAAGTTTTAGTAATTTTAAGCCACCGATACGGTATAACTGCGCTCCTTGGGCAATATAATCACTCATATCATCAGTAGTGTAGGCTTCTTCAGGTTCGCAAATATCCAGCTCAAAACGGTTCTGACTTAGCATTTTTCCCAGCATAACTTGATATGAAGTTGGATCGTTTGCTAGCTCGGTAATTAACGCCATCATATCTTGCTGGTGTGAAGTACTTATTTGGCTAGCAAGCTTTGGCTCATCACTTGAGGTGAAGCGTTTTAATCCGCTATTGGCGTCAATTAAGGCATCGGCCATTTCACTAAATAGCTCTTGCTGGCTTGGCGCGCGAAAGCCAATGGAGTAGCTCATTGCTAATGTTAAGGTTTGGCCTTGATGCGGGAAGCCTGGAGGAATATAGAGTAAGTCACCTTTTTCAAGCACCACATCGATGATTGGCTCAAAACCTTCAATTAACGGTGTGGTTGGGTCATTATTTTTTGGCGCATATTGGCCTTTATCACCCACCGTCCAGTGACGCTGACCTTCACCTTGAATAATAAACACATCATAGTTATCAATATGTGCGCCTACGCCACCACCAGGGGTTGCAAAAGAGACCATTAAATCATCGAAGCGCCAGTCGGGAATAAAGCGAAAAGCATTGATAAACTCGCTTGAGTCTGGGTGCCAATGGTTTAGTGCTTGAACCAGTAATTGCCAGTTCTCATTACCAAACTGATCATAACCTTCAAAGGGACCTTCGATAATTTGCCAATCGTCAGGCTTAGTCACAACCACCCTTGATGCGACAGACTCTTCACAGGCAAGGCCGGCTAGTTCATCTGCGCTAAGGAGATCTTCAAAATTTGGGAATGCATTCTTAATTAAGATAGGCTGTTGTTGCCAGTATCGTGTTAAAAATTCGCTGGTATCAAAGTTGAGGCTAAACATAATGAGGAGGCTACTCTTGTCTATTGGCTGAGGTGAAATGAAATTTTGCTGCAAGCAGTGACTAAATCTTAGATAAAATAAAGGCGCTAAACCTAAGCTTAACGCCTTTATCAATCCTTTAATAGCAAGTTGCTAAAAAGGTAATTAGTTTAACTCGTCAACAAACGCTTCTGCGCGGCCGATGTAGTTAGCAGGTGTCATCTTTTTAAGTTCAACTTTTACATCTTCTGGTAGTTCTAAACCATCGATGAATACAGCAAGTTGAGCACCGTCGATACGCTTACCACGAGTTAGCTCTTTAAGCTTCTCATATGGCTTTTCAATGCCATAACGACGCATAACAGTTTGTACTGGCTCAGCAAGTACTTCCCAGTTGCCATCAAGTTCTTTACGAAGTTGCTCTTCGTTAACTTCTAGCTTGCTGATCCCTTTCAATGTTGCTTGGTAAGCGATTAGAGAGTGAGCCATGCCCACACCTAAGTTACGTAGCACAGTTGAGTCAGTAAGGTCACGCTGCCAGCGAGAAACTGGAAGCTTAGCTGCAAGGTGCTGCATTAACGCGTTAGCAATACCTAAGTTACCTTCCGAGTTTTCGAAATCGATTGGGTTTACTTTATGTGGCATGGTTGAAGAACCAATTTCACCAGCAATGGTCTTTTGTTTAAAGTGACCCAGTGCGATGTAACCCCAAATATCACGGTCGAAATCGATCAAGATTGTGTTGAAACGCGCTAGGGCATCAAACAATTCTGCGATGTAATCGTGCGGCTCAATTTGAGTCGTGTATGGGTTCCAGTTAATGCCAAGGCTTGTCACGAAACGCTGTGACAGGGCATGCCAGTCAACTTCTGGATAAGCAGAGATGTGAGCGTTGTAGTTACCAACAGCGCCATTGATCTTACCCATGATTTCAACTTTAGATACTTGAGATAGCTGACGTTCTAAACGCACAGCCACGTTTGCCATCTCTTTACCTAATGTAGAAGGTGAAGCTGGTTGACCATGTGTACGAGACATCAAGGGTACTGATTTATGCTCGTGTGCTAATGCTTTAATCGCATCAACGACTTTTTGGCAATATGGCAAAACCACTTGGTCACGCGCTTCAGTTAGCATTAATGCGTGAGACAGGTTGTTGATATCTTCAGAAGTACATGCAAAGTGCACGAATTCGTCAATAGCCACTAGCTCAGCGTTATCGGCGATACGTTCTTTAATGAAGTATTCAACCGCTTTAACGTCATGGTTAGTTGTTGCTTCAATTTCTTTAACGCGTAGCGCATCGGCTTCGCTAAAGTTATCTTTAATTTGGTCAAGCAAAGCTAATGCAGCTTCGCTAAAAGGTGGAACTTCTTCAATTTCTGGGCTGCTAGAAAGTAGCTTTAGCCAGTTAATTTCGACTTGAACACGGTATTTGGTCAGGCCGTACTCGCTGAAAATCCCTCTTAATGAGGCGGTTTTACTACCATAACGACCGTCTACCGGAGAGATAGCAGTTAGTGCGGAAAGTTCCATTAGAAGCTCCTTGATGAACTTGACTTAAATATTATAGGGTGAGGCTTTTCATAGCTGTGTCTACTATTGTTTTTCTTGCAAAGACAAGGTGCCTACGCTTGCCTCCTAATTGACGCCATAGCACTGCGCTGCGCATGGCAGACAGTAAAAGAGCGCGAATTTTTTGTTGTGTTTGGGTACGCTTAAGAAACTCTGGATTACCTGAAATCTGCAGTTTGGGGCCAAGTTCACTGATTATGTCGCTATAAATACCAGCAAAGTTGGCAATCACTTGCTCATCGGTGATCTCAAAGTGATTCAGTTGACGATGAATTTGGTTGATGCGTTCGCTCAGCATGCCCATTGCGTTCGATGAGCGAGTCAATTTGCGCTCTAATGCTAAAATACCCACTAAATAGCGAGTGACCTCAACATCTTTTTGCTTGGCGTCACCAAGCTGGCTAACAATTAGCTCATAACCTTTTCTAAGTGCAAATTTGTCAGCATAGACATCACTTGTCGACTCAGGGTTAGTGACTAAAACAGATTGCAGGCTTGCAGCTAAGGCTTCTTTGTCTGAGTCACCGTGTCTTGCAATATACTGAACTTGGGCCACTGCTTGTAAAATACCAGCAAAGGCCATAGTGCGTTCAAACAGCTGATCACTCATTAATTAATCTCTTATTAGTGCGTCAATAATGCCGCCACCTAGGCAGATTTCACCATCATAAAAAACAGCCGATTGACCAGGTGTTACAGCAGCTACAGGCTCGTCAAAAATAACGCGCAGTACATCATCGTTGTCGTAGGTGACACGACACGGTACATCTTGCTGGCGATAACGAGTCTTAACAGTGATGTTTGAACCGTCTGCTGGGCCTTTGCGGTCAACCCAATGTAGCTGATTAGCCACTAAGCCATTTGACATTAGGCGAGGGTGGTTGCCACCTTGGCCAACAATCAATACGTTACGTACTAGGTCTTTTTCAACCACGTACCAAGGGTCTTCATTGCTGTTTTTAAGACCGCCAATACCAAGACCCTTGCGTTGGCCAAGAGTGTGGTACATCAAGCCCTGGTGTGTACCAATGACTTCGCCTTCGCTGGTTTCGATATTACCAGGCTGTGCCGGTAAAAAGGTTTGCAAGAAATCAGTAAACTTACGCTCACCGATAAAGCAAATACCGGTACTGTCTTTCTTATCGTGGGTGATTAGGCCCATCTCTTTAGCAATTTCGCGAACTTCGCTCTTATCGAGTTCACCAACTGGGAACAATGAGCGAGCAACCTGCTCGTAGCCTAAAGTATATAAGAAGTAGCTTTGGTCTTTGTTACCATCAACGCCACGCAGCATTTGGCTGGTACCGTCTATGTCGCGGCGGCGCACATAGTGGCCCATTGCAATGAAATCTGCGTCTAAGATCTCATCTGCAAACTCAAGGAAAGCTTTAAACTTAATCTCTTTGTTACACATGATATCTGGGTTTGGTGTGCGGCCAGCTTTGTACTCAGCCAAGAAGTATTCGAACACGTTGTCCCAATATTCTGAAGCGAAGTTAACTGTGTGCAGCTTAATGCCTAGTTTGTCGCATACAGCTTGTGCATCTTTAAGATCGTCAGCTGCCGCGCAATATTCATCCGTGTCATCTTCTTCCCAGTTCTTCATGAACAGGCCTTCAACCTGGTAACCCTGTTTCATTAACAGGTAGGCTGAAACTGATGAATCAACACCACCGGACATGCCGACGATGACTTTTTTACCAAGATGAGTGGGTTCGATTGACGTCATAAATCCTAAAAAAACCTTGTGTTTACTGAATATTGCTGCGAATCGGTATCTCAACGAATGGGATTTACAATCGAGATACATAGTTCAAGCCGCGGCTTTCTGCGGGTGCATATTCTATCATGCATTATGAGGCTGGGCTATCTAGCGAGTATTTATCTTTTGGCTTTATTCGCATAGGGATGATGACTAGAGTTGAATATTCATCCATGCAGTCAAATCAGTGGGGGGGATTTATGTTGCGCGTTAAGATGTTAAGTCAGTATAAATTTACAAATACTCATCATTTAGAATGCTCAATGGGTAATGGTTTCCAGCTAAATAATCGGTAATGGATTTGAGCACTAATGGACTCCTCAATTGAGGTGATACGGCGACAATTTCAGCTAATGTAAGCCACTTCAGAGCTTGTATCACCGGGTCTTCAGGTTGAGACGCTAATTGCTTGTCTAGTTTGAGATAGAAAGTGTAACGAACAAAAGCAAGTGTTTCACTGGCACTAAACTGATATATCCCCACCACACCTTGTGGCTCGATACTCAGTCCTGTTTCCTCTTTTACTTCACGAATACAGGCATTGATAATCGATTCATTGGCTTCAATATGGCCGGCAGGTTGATTGTATTGGGTTTCACCTTCAATAACCTCTTCGACTAATAGAAACCTTCCTTGGGCTTCAATCACGCAGGCAACAGTGGTGTTGGGTTTATAGCGCTCTGTCATGGCTTGTTACTCACACAGGTTTGTTTTTCATATCAAGTTGACGATAGTCACCATTTTGTAGGTCATCTAGACTCCATTGACCTATTTTATAGCGGATTAATCTTAATGTAGGGAAGCCGATATGGGCGGTCATACGTCTTACTTGACGATTTCTACCTTCACAGATCTGTATTTCTAACCAAGTAGTTGGGATATTAGCGCGCTCACGAATAGGAGGCGTTCTGTCCCAGATCTCGGGCTTGTGCATAATGTTTATTTGGGCTGGTAGCGTCATGCCGTCTTTTAGCTCAACACCTTGACGTAGTTTTTCAAGATCTGCTTCAGTCGGCTTACCTTCAACTTGTGCCCAATAAGTTTTATAGGTTTTCTTCTTGGGTTCGGTTATTTGTGACTGCAACTTGCCGTCATTAGTCAGTAACAATAATCCTTCACTGTCTCTATCTAAACGGCCTGCAGCGTAAACCCCAGGAATTGGGATAAAGTCTTTGAGAGTTTTACGGCCTTGTTCATCGGTGAACTGGCAAAGCACATCAAAAGGCTTGTTAAATAGCACTATGACTGGGTTGGCAACCGTTTTGGGTTTTGCCCTAGTCTTGTTATCAACTCGATTATGAGGCTTGCTGCTTCTTGCCTGAGCTTTTGCGCTTCCAGCCAGCTTGTTGCCGGCAGCGTTGCCGAAGCCGGTCGACTTATTGCTTTTGCTGGTTGATTTATTACTGTTTCTTGTTTTTGAAAATGGCTGTGTCACGCTGGAATACTTTTAATCTTTGAGTGATTTATATCTATTGTACTGTGCATTGGCTATTAGTGGAATTTGAATCTTGCGCGGAATGTTTTATGATGTCGGCAAATTTAAAAGTGTGATCTGTGGTTGGTTATTTCAATTTGCGTGATGTGCGCGAATAATGCCGCTGGCTTATTACCCACAAGATCGCATAAATTATCATTAGCAATTCAAAGTGATAACTCAACACCGTTACAGTTTTTTAATCGTGAAACTAGAAAATAATTATTATAAAAATCTTAAATTTAAATCAAAGTAGGACACAAAATGAACGATAAGACATCAACGATCATCTATACCGAAACGGATGAAGCACCAGCATTAGCGACACTTTCTTTGTTGCCTATTATTCAAAAGTTCACTCAGACCGCAGGCGTCGATGTAGAAACCCGCGATATCTCACTTTCTGGTCGTGTGATTGCTAACTTTCCTGAGAAGCTAACTGACGAGCAACGCATTAACGATGCACTTGCAGAACTGGGTGAGCTAGCTAAGAAGCCTGAAGCTAACATTATCAAGCTGCCTAACATCAGTGCGTCAATCCCACAGCTTAAAGCCTGTATTTTAGAGCTGCAGAATAAAGGGTACGACATTCCTAACTATCCTGATGAGCCTGCAAACGAAGCTGAAAAAGAGATCCAAGCGCGTTACGACAAGATTAAAGGTAGTGCGGTTAACCCTGTGCTACGAGAAGGTAACTCAGATCGACGTGCGCCAGGCTCAGTAAAGAAGTTTGCACAAAAGAACCCGCATTCAATGGGTAAGTGGTTGTCTGACTCTAAGTCACACGTTGCACATATGAGCGAAGGTGATTTTTACGGTAGCGAAAAATCCGTTACTGTTGCCGATGCTGGCAGCGTATCAATAGTACTGAATAAAGCCGATGGTTCAGAGCAAGTATTGCGCGGTGCAATTGCATTGCAAGCAGGTGAGGTGATTGACTCAGCTGTGATGAGCAAAAAGGCGTTGATTGAGTTTTATGAGCGTGAAACTAAGCTGGCTAAAGAGCAGGATGTTTTATTGTCCTTGCACTTAAAAGCGACCATGATGAAAGTGTCAGATCCAATCCTTTTTGGTCACGCAGTTAAAGTTTACTACAAAGATGTTTTTGCTAAGCATGGCGAGCTGTTTGAACAGCTAGGTGTTGATGTAAACAACGGTCTGGGTGATGTCTACGCTAAAATTGCCACATTACCGGCGGATCAAAAAGCGGCCATCGAGGCTGACTTAGCGGCTGTATATAGCACTCAAGCAGAATTGGCGATGGTTGATTCAGATCGTGGCATTACTAACTTACACGTACCAAGTGATGTGATCATCGATGCATCAATGCCTGCTGCTATTCGTACTTCAGGTCAGATGTGGGGCCCTGATGGCCAGTTAAAAGACATGAAAGCGATGATCCCAGATCGTTGTTATGCAGGTGTTTATCAGGAAACTATCGATTTTTGTATCAATAATGGCGCGTTCGATCCGAGCACCATGGGCAGCGTACCAAACGTAGGCCTCATGGCGCAAAAAGCCGAAGAATACGGTAGCCACGATAAGACATTTGAAATTGCTGCAGCTGGCACGGTTAATGTAGTTGACCAAAATGGCAATGTTCTTATGTCGCACAATGTAGAAGTTGGCGATATTTTCAGAATGTGTCAGGTTAAAGATGCGCCTATCCGTGACTGGGTAAAGCTTGCGGTTAACCGTTCGCGCCTATCAAATACGCCTGCGGTATTTTGGTTAGATGCGTCTCGTGCACATGACGCTGAAATCATTAATAAAGTAGAGCTTTACCTTAAAGATCACGATACAAGCGGCCTTGAGCTGCACATCATGTCGCCAGTTGATGCCACACGTTTCACTCTGGATCGCGTGAAAGCGGGTAAAGATACCATTTCGGTAACGGGTAACGTTTTACGTGACTACCTAACGGATCTATTCCCAATTTTAGAGCTTGGTACTAGTGCTAAAATGCTATCTATTGTGCCGCTAATGAATGGTGGTGGATTATTTGAAACTGGTGCTGGTGGTAGTGCACCTAAGCACGTGCAACAGGTAGAAAAAGAAGGTCACCTGCGTTGGGACTCTCTGGGTGAGTTCTTAGCACTAGGCGCTTCTTTAGAGCACTTAAGCCAAACGACTAACAATGCTAAAGCGCAGGTTCTTGCTGATACGCTAGATTTGGCTATTGGTCAATTCCTAGATAGCAACAAGTCGCCTTCACGCCGTGTGGGTGAACTAGATAACCGTGGCAGTCATTTCTATCTTGCGATGTACTGGGCACAAGCTTTAGTGGCTCAAACTAACGACGCTGCTCTTCAAGCTGAGTTTGCTCAACTTGCAGAGTCGTTAACTAGCAATGAAGCTAAGATTATTGGCGAGCTAAATGGTGTACAAGGCCCAGCTGTTGATTTGGGCGGTTATTTTCGTTTAGATGCAGCTAAAGCGTCAGTTGCAATGCGTCCAAGTGCTACGTTAAATGCAATAGTTGGTTAAACCAATTATTAATCATATTTGTTTAAGCCTTGGTAGTTTGATATCGCAAGCTTAAGTTACCGATAGCAATTTGATTGCGTTATTTAAAGGCCTGCTAAATGCAGGCCTTTTTGTTTTTTGAAGTGAGTCAATGCAAAGCTGAAGTGCAATGCTTGAGAGCTTCACCCTGGGTGGCTGATGTTTAAAGAAGCTGTTTAAAGCAAGTGGTAAAGCACTGCATGCTGCGCCTGAAATTTTCGATATACGGCTAAAAGGAGTTAGGAAGTAGGGCGAACCCAGAACCCTGAAACTAGAGCTGAGAACAACTATTCGCTGCAAGTTCCCAGCTTGCCTTCAGCGCTTTGAATTCCACTGAATGAACAGACTTATAATGCAATTGGTATAAACAAAAAAAAGCAGAGTAGCTTTTGCTACTCTGCTTTTGTGTCTTTATCGCAACATAAACCAATCTAAATAAGTATTTAAACTTTTACTTATGTAGCTGGGTTTATCTAATTTTATTTTAGTTCGTTGGCGATATTGCTGACGCGTGCATACCTTTTGGACCTGCTTCTACCTCAAAACTGACTGGTTGGCCTGCTTTTAGCGTTCGATAGCCTTCCATTTCAATGGTAGAATAGTGTGCAAAAACATCTTCACCGCCAGCATCAGGGCATATAAACCCGAATCCTTTGGCGTTGTTGAACCATTTAACAGTTCCGCTTGCCATACTTCCACTTCCTTCTGTTGTCCACTTCCCAGTAAGATAGTAAAACTTATCAGCGGGGAAACTCCTCGCTTAATGAACAGAATGAAAGCTGAATAAGTGGTTGTCAAGATAAAGTTAACAAAAAAGCAACATTTTTTAACAAGTCGTACCTGATGAAAATTTGGTAGGATTTGTTCAACAAACAGACTGAGTTACATAATCAATTGGTACAAGCCAAAACTAGAGGCTAATATTGGGATATGAGTAGAACAGAAAATATCGAACACGTAGAAGAAAGCGTTGAATCTGAACTTAAACAGCCTTCTATGTATAAAGTGATTTTAAACAATGATGATTATACACCGATGGATTTTGTCATTGAGATTTTACAGCTATTTTTTAAGAAAGACGAACAACAAGCAACGGAAATCATGTTGGCAATTCACCACAAAGGCAAAGGAATTTGCGGTATTTACCCTTTTGGAATTGCAGAAACTAAGGTTGCCCAAGTAAATCAATTTGCAAGACAAAACCAACATCCGTTACTGTGTTCATTAGAGGAAGCCTAAATCTGGCTGATTCTGTAGTATTTTTTTAGGGGGTGCTTATGTTAAATAAAGATCTTGAAGTCACCTTAAATCTGGCTTTTCAGCAAGCCAGAGATGCACGTCATGAGTACATGACGGTTGAGCATCTATTGTTGGCATTAATCGATAACCCAGCCGCACAAGAGGCGTTAGTTGCTTGCGGAGCAAATTTAGAGAAATTAAGAAATGAAGTCTCTAGCTTCATTCAACAAACCACGCCAATTATTTCCGATCCAGAAGACGAGAAAGAGACGCAGCCGACACTCGGTTTTCAACGCGTTCTGCAAAGGGCGGTATTTCATGTGCAGTCATCAGGCCGCAATGAGGTTACCGGTGCCAATGTCTTAGTCGCCATTTTCAGTGAGCAAGAGTCGCAAGCGGTTTACCTTCTTCGAACCGGCGATGTAACCCGTTTAGATGTGGTCAACTTTATTTCCCATGGTTTTTCGAAAAACGACATCGATAACGATCCAGAGCAAAGCCGTATCGAAGATCAAACTGAGAGCGAAGAAGAGCGCAGTATCTTGTCTCAGTTTACCGCTAATTTAAATGAGCTAGCTAAAAACGGCAGTATTGACCCGCTTATTGGCCGTAGTGAAGAGATTGAACGCTCGATTCAAATTCTTTGTCGACGCCGTAAGAATAACCCGCTGCTTGTGGGTGAGGCTGGGGTGGGAAAAACTGCCATTGCTGAAGGCTTAGCTTATCGCATCGTTAAACAAGAAGTGCCGGAAGTGATGAGTGAAGCGACAGTTTATTCGCTCGACTTAGGTGCTCTGCTTGCTGGTACCAAGTACCGCGGTGATTTTGAGAAGCGCTTTAAAGGCTTACTCAAAGAATTAGCAAATGACGAGCATGCGATTTTATTTATCGATGAAATCCATACCATTATCGGTGCTGGTTCAGCTTCAGGTGGTGTCATGGACGCCTCTAATTTGCTTAAACCATTGTTGTCAGGTGGTAAGCTTCGCTGCATGGGCTCGACTACGTTCCAAGAGTACCAAAGTATTTTTGAGAAGGATCGAGCGCTAGCACGCCGTTTTCAGAAGGTGGATATTAACGAGCCGTCAGTTGCTGAGACCACTAAGATTTTACAAGGTCTTAAGTCAAAGTATGAAGAGCACCATAATGTGCGTTATACCATGGCGGCATTAAGCGTAGCGGCAAGGTTATCTGATAAGCATATCAACGATAGACACTTGCCTGACAAAGCTATTGATGTGATAGACGAAGCAGGCGCGCGAATGGCTATGCAGCCAGCGAGCAAGCGTAAGAAGACAATTGGCCAAGCGGAAATCGAGTCGATTATCGCTAAGATGGCTCGTATACCTGAGAAGTCCGTATCGAGCTCTGACAAGGATATGCTTAAAAACCTTGAGCGTAACCTTAAAATGGTGGTGTTTGGCCAAGACCAGGCGATTGAGGGGCTTAGTTCGGCTATTCGCTTGTCTCGAAGCGGTCTAGGTGGTGAGCATAAGCCTGTAGGTAGCTTCTTGTTTGCCGGTCCAACCGGTGTGGGTAAAACAGAGGTGACCAGTCAGCTGGCTAAGTGTTTAAGCTTGAACCTCGTGCGGTTCGATATGTCGGAATACATGGAAAGCCATACGGTCTCACGTTTGATCGGTGCGCCTCCAGGTTATGTTGGCTATGACCAAGGTGGCCTATTAACTGACGCTGTGATTAAGAATCCACATTGTGTGGTGCTGCTCGATGAGATAGAAAAAGCGCATCCTGATGTGTATAACTTGCTACTGCAGGTAATGGATCACGGTACCCTGACCGATAATAACGGCCGTAAAGCTGACTTTAGACATGTCACCTTAGTGATGACAACTAACGCCGGTGTACAGGAGACCATTCGTAAGTCGATTGGCTTTAAGCAGCAAGATCATACTCAAGACGCTTTGTCGGAAATCAATAAGGTGTTTTCACCTGAGTTCCGTAACCGACTCGACTCGATTATCTGGTTCAACCATCTCGATATGACTGTCATAGCGAAAGTAGTCGATAAGTTCTTAGTTGAGCTACAAGCGCAACTTGATGATAAGTCTGTGACGCTTGATGTTAGCGATGAAGCTAGAACGCTACTCGCAGAGAAAGGCTACGATAAATCGATGGGCGCACGTCCGATGGCGCGCGTAGTTACTGAGCTTATCAAGCGACCATTGGCTGATGAGATTTTATTCGGCGAGCTAGAGAAGGGCGGTACTGCCCGAGTCGACGCCAAGGGTGATGAGATTGTGATCACCACTGAGTCTTTAGAGAAAGTGGCGCACTAAGCTTAAGAGAGGTTACTGAGTCGATAAGTGATAGTCTCGCTGTTACTTATTGGCTCCAACCCTGCAAACTCAATCACTGTCCTTTTAAGGATAAAGAGTTAGCTTGCAAATAACAGACAACAAAAAGCCGGCATTGCCGGCTTTTTTCTATACGTTATATTGGCTAATAACTTAGCGTGAACGGAAGACGATGCGTCCTTTGCTCAAATCGTAAGGTGTCAGCTGAACCGTTACCTTGTCACCCGTTAAAATACGGATGTAGTTTTTACGCATTTTTCCTGAAATGTGTGCAGTTACAACGTGCCCATTTTCAAGTTCTACACGAAACATTGTATTTGGCAAGGTTTCAAGGATTGTGCCTTGCATTTCAATGTTGTCTTCTTTCGCCATTAATCAGTTATCCTGTTAGCCTTCAAATAATAAAACGGGCACATCATGCCGCAAAATCACGCTACTGTAAAGCAAAGTTATCCATATCAACCTATACAGAGCCGTTGTGACTCAATCTGCTATGTTTTTAATCGCAATCTGAGAAACCCAACCCGATTGTGTCAAAATTTGGTGGGGACGATAGTCACGTTTGTAGTTCATTTTTCTCGACTCATCAATTTGATAGCCGAGGTATAAAAAACGTTTCTGCATCATTTTAGTTATCTGAGTTTGCAGTAAAATAAGTAAGCTGCCTAATGAGCGTTTTTCTAATTCCGGCGCAAAATAACTATAGATTGCCGATAGGCTGTGAGGGAGCACATCGGTCACGGCAACGCCCACCAGCTCCTCCCCTTGTCTTAACTCAATAAACAGAGGTTGCAACCAGCTTGCTGTTGCAAAACTATCGTATTGCTCAGGAGTTGCAGGGTACATAGGACCGTCAGCATGCCGGGTGTTGACGTAACGTTCATAAAGCTCATATTGCTGCGGTGTTTTATGGTCAACAATTTTCCAGCTCAGATCTTGATTCTTCTTTAATGTTCTTTTCTGCCTTTTGGAGAGTTTAAATTCGTCCATATCCAGCCTGATGGGGAGGCATGCACTACACTGAGGGCATTGTGGCTTGTAGATCATACTGCCGCTGCGACGAAACCCAAGAGCAAGTAGCTGCTCGAATAAGCCGATATCGATAACGTCTTCTTGTAAAACCATCAGCTGTTCTTGTTGCTCTTCTAAATAACTACAAGGGAAGGTCTTGGTTCTGCCGACGGTGACGGGTCTAGATTTAGAGTTCAAGGATTACCTCGGATTTGCGCCAGCTATCAGGATTCACTGTTCCATCCCTGAGATGGGCCAATAGCTTGAGAAAATCATCACGCTTAATGGATTTAGCACCAAGACTGTCCAAGTGTGGATTGACCACTTGGGCGTCTATCAGCTTAAAGCCACAGCGCTGTAAATGTTGCTGTAATACGATCATAGCAGCTTTAGAGGCGTTCGTAGCGCGATGAAACATGGATTCGCCACAAAAAACTTGCCCAATAGCTAAACCGTACAGACCGCCGATTAACTCATTATCTTGCCAAACTTCAAGAGAGTGGGCGTGGCCTTGGTGATGCAGAGCTAGATAAGCTTGCTGGATTTCATTTGAGATCCAAGTGCCATCTTGACCAGCTCTTGGCTCGGCGCAGCCTGCAGTGACGGCTTCAAAATTATGATTAATCGTATAAGTCCAACTCTGTTTTTTTAGGTATTTCACTAAACTGCGGCTTATTTTCATATTGCCGGGCACAAACACTGCACGGGGATCAGGAGACCACCACAGGATAGGATCATCGAGATTAAACCAAGGGAAAATACCGTTGTAATAGGCGTTTAATAGGCGCTCTGGATGAAGGTCTCCGCCAACGGCCAACAAGCCATTTGGTTCAGTTAAGGCTTGTTCTGGCGGTGGGAAAGCTTGCTGTGCGTGATTTAAATAGGACAGTGAGTTCACAATTGAGTAAGATTAATTAATATACTTATCCTTAAAGTTAGCGGAAAAAGTCTTATGTTGAAACATCATCTTATTGTTTTCATGGTTATCTGTTTATTTTTTGGTATGCAGAGCGCGTTTGCTGCACCCTATGATCGTAATCAGGCTGTTCCTGTTGAGAAGGTGGAGTTCGGTCAAGTCGTCTCTGTACGTAATATTACTCAAAAGCAACTGGTTGAAGATCGTAATACCGGTTGGAAAACCTTTGGTGGTGCACTCATTGGCGGAGTTATTGGTCATCAATTTGGTGGCGGCTCAGGTCAAGATGTTGCAACAGTTTTAGGGGCTTTATTGGGGGCCAGAGTCGGAAATACTTATGGCGACAGCTCTTATTATCAAGAGTTACGCTTAGTAGAAATGATGATCACTTTAGACACAGGCGAGCAAGTGATGGTGATCCAAGATTTAGACCCCGGCATGGTGTTTAATGTTAATGATGATGTTAGAGTGGTCTATTTACAAGGTTTTGTAAGAGTCGATAGACAGATGTAATGAGTAGCAAACAATTGAAATAGCCGCATAACGCGGCTTTTTTTCTCAGCCCTAAACCACCTACTTCAGTTGGTGGATCCTCTAGCTCTATGTACTTTAAACCGCGATGCTCCCACCAAACTCAAAGCTCTCTGCACTTTCAAGCCAGGTAGGATACTTTTGCATGATGGCTTTGAAATAATCACTTTCGATATGCTGTTTTAGCCAGCGCTGAACGTTAAGGTAGGCACTATTGTCGAACCAGAGCTTATCTACAGAGGCGAACTGACGGACAAACGGAAAGATGGCATAGTCAGCGATAGAGGGCTGACTTCCCATCAACTGTACTTGTTTTGATAATAGGCTTTCAAGCTGCGCGATAAATTGTTCGCCTTGCTGACGGTAATATTGCTCGCTGTGCTCTGGGTGTCTGTCGGCATATTTATATTTATCTAACCAAGGTTTAAAGCTGTGATCATTGGTATTAATCAGGGCTTGGGCTATCTCTTGTTTTTCAGGACTACCATTAAGTAATAAGTTTTGAGGATCATTATTAAGTAATGCCCAGCACATGATCTCTATACTCTCTTCAATCACACTCCCATCTTGCAAAATAAGCACAGGCACAGTGCCTTTTGGTGAGGCTTTGAGCATGGCATCTGGCTTATGTTTAAGCACTATCTCTCTAAGGCTAACGCTTTGGCCTGATAATAAAATTCCGAGTCTTGCACGCATTGCATAGGGGCAACGTCTGAATGAATAGAGTGTAGGCAGAGACATATTGTGATCTTTTCTAGCTGTATTATGTCACTATTTTCAACGCTTAATTGTTAAATAACAATCATTAATATTAATTCTATGGCGTGAATTTGTGGCTTTTGAGTTGTTTTAATTGCCCATTGCTGAGTAACCCTACTTTTTGTCCCTGTTTGTGTTTGTGTGATCCATGTAGACTTTGCGCTGAATTTTGTATGCTGGAGCAGCTTTTGTCTACCAGCGATAATTGCACTGAAGGTTAAGCTTCAGCTAGCCGTAAAAGGGAAAGATATGTCAAAAGTTGTTGTGTGCGCCATGTATAAGTTTGTCACTTTGGCAGAATTTGAAAAGTTACAGGCTCCGTTACTAAAAGTAATGGAAGCATCAGGGGTAAAAGGCTCATTACTTATAGCGCAAGAAGGCATTAACGGTACCGTCGCAGGCACACAATCCGCCATCGATGAATTATTAGCTTGGTTAGCGGCCCAGCCAGGACTCGATAACATTGTCTATAAGCTGTCGTTTGATGATGAAATGCCGTTTTACCGCACTAAGGTAAAACTGAAGAAAGAAATTGTCACCATGGGAGTCGAAGGCATAGATCCTAAAAAGGTGGTCGGTACCTATGTTAAGCCAAAAGACTGGAATAAACTGATTTCCGATCCTGAAGTACTGCTTGTTGATACTCGTAACGATTATGAAGTACAAATTGGTACCTTTAAAGATGCACTAGACCCAAAAACAAAGACATTTCGGGAGTTTCCTGACTACGTGAAGCAAAACCTGGATCCTGCCAAGCATAAGAAAGTGGCTATGTTTTGCACAGGTGGTATCCGCTGTGAAAAATCAACGGCTTATTTGAAAGAACAGGGATTTGATGATGTTTACCATCTTGAAGGCGGGATCTTAAAGTATCTAGAAGAGGTCAAGCAGGAAGAGAGTCTGTGGCAGGGCGAGTGTTTTGTATTTGATAACCGCGTCGCCGTTGACCATAACTTAGAAAAAGGCCAGTACGCTCAATGTAATGCTTGCCGTATGCCGATCACCGCCGATGAAATGGCGTCACAGGCCTTTGTTCAAGGGGTCAGTTGTCCCCACTGCATTGATAATATCAGTGAAAAACAGCGTCAACGCTTTATTGAACGTGAGCGTCAAGTTCAGTTATCTAAGCAACGTGGTGAAGCGCATATTGGTAGCGATGTGAGTCAAGTAATAGAGACCCGCAGAGCCAAGAAAGAGCAGCTTAAAAAAGCGCAGAATGACAAGCGCGGATAAGCTTTCAAATTAACCAATTTAGATGATGGCTTAACCCGTTAGGATACACATCATTAAAGGCAGCCTATGGCTGCTTTTTTTTATTTCTAAAAGGCACTTTTTACTCGGGTCTGACTGTGTTATTTTGCACGGCTTTTTTACGCTTTAAAGGATAAGGGAATGTTTGTAGGTTTTGACTACGGTAGTGCAAACTGCGCTATTGGTGTGGTGGAAGGCAGTGATGTGCGCTTGGTACCCTTATCTGGTGATTCTAAGTATTTAAGTTCAACGCTGTATGCGATGGATAGAGAGCTAATTGCCGAGGCGGTATTAAATCAGTTACCGCAAGAGCAAAAAGTGGAGTACGCCCGAGCGCGCGCCGCTCAGTTAAGTCGAGCGCAAGCTGCACGTCGTGATCTGGATTTACTGCCTAATGAGCAGGCAGTATTTGTGGGCGAGCAGGCTATCGAAGCCTATTTAGATATGCCTGACGAAGGGTTTTATGTACGCTCTCCGAAATCTTTCCTTGGCGCAACCGGGCTAAGAGAGAGTCAAATAGCGCTATTTGAAGATATCGTCACTTTAATGATGATGCATATTAAGAAACAGGCTGAAAGCAACTTTTCAGCCGCGCAGAAGATCACCCATGCGGTTATTGGCCGTCCGGTTAACTTCCAAGGCATAGGTGGTGAGCAGAGCAATCAGCAGGCTGAGGCCATTTTGTCTCTTGCTGCTAGTCGTGCGGGCTTTACCGAAGTCGATTTCTTATTTGAGCCTCTAGCTGCTGGTATGGATTATGAAGCTTCATTAGATGAAAACGTTACCGTGCTGGTGGTGGATGTTGGTGGTGGTACTACTGACTGCTCTATGGTAAAAATGGGGCCAAACCATATAGATAACCGTGACCGCAGTGCTGACTTTCTAGGCCATAGTGGTCAACGCATTGGTGGTAATGACTTAGATATCGCATTATCTATGGCTTCATTTATGCCGCATCTTGGCCTAGGTAGCCTTATGGTTAACCAATTGCCAGTGCCAAGCAAACCCTTTTGGAACGCGGTTGCAGTCAACGACATTAGTGCACAGCGAGACTTTAGCGCCTTGGCGTCGAAGAAGTTGATCGAAGACCTAATCAAAGATGCCCAAAAGCCTGAGCTTATTCAGCGTTTGCTTAAAGTTCAAAAAGAGCAGTTAGGCTATAAATTGGTGCGCAGCGCAGAACAGAGTAAGATTGCACTGTCTAGTGACGCTAATGTGGATACGTCACTGGAATATATCCATGGTGGGTTGCATGCTAGGGTGAGCGAAGAAGATTTTGAAAACGCTATAACTATACCGCTATCAAAAGTTGAAGCTTTGATGCGAGAAGCCCTTGAGCAAGCTGGTGTGATGCCTGATCGGATCTATGTAACTGGTGGTACGGCGAGAAGTCCGGCTATATATAAACGTATTTCAGGCTTGTTCCCAGAAATCCCAATTGTTGTCGGCGATCACTTCGGTAGTGTGACAGCGGGTTTAACCCGTTGGGCGCAAAGAGTGTTTGCTTAACCCTTTATTATTTAAATATTGGTGATTTAAATAATTTTGATTGACACATTTTAATCTTACTATTGGCTCAATACCTTAAGGAAATGAATATGACTAGGTTAACTAAAAAGTGCGTTGCAGGTATTGGTTTATCTCTACTGCTGGCACTCGGTCTTAGTGGTTGCGGCGATGATGTGGGCAAGGTGAGTTTAGGCTTATTTACCACCAAGGATGTGATTATTGATGCTAGGCACGATCCTAAGATCCCTGGCGTAACTTGTCATATCAGCCGTATTGAAGCGGATTTAAGTCTTGCAGACCCATCGGATATGAGTATCTCTTGTCGCCAAACAGGGCCAATAACAGCGGCTGAAATCGCTAATATTGATAAGAGTAAAAATGGTGAGGTGGTATTTAAGGAGTCTTTAAGTATTTTGTTTAAATCACTTAAGGTGCGCCGAATTTACGATGCTAAAAACCAAACATTACTATATCTGTCTTATTCGACTAAAGAGACCAATGGTAGCCATAAACATGCACTCTCGACAGTGCCACTCTATGGTACACAGGCTTGGGTAGCGGGTGGGGCAGTTAATAATCACTAAAGCTTATTAATTCAAATCTTGTAGACTAAATCAGGTCAGAATATAGAAAGGGCGGATCATATTCGCCCTTTTTGCTATCTGATTTACTGCTTATAATTATTCACGAATAAGCGCTGTAGCAGTGCCTGCAACGGAGTCGTAAACAATTTTGATATCGGCTTGCTGGCGGCCTTTAGTATCACCGAGCGTACGCAGAACATAGGTACATTGAGTCTGACCATCAGGATTAACGTCGGCCTGATGACGATAGGCTTGAAAATCGCTAATAGAATTTTCATTCGACAGTGCCACAGAGGCAGGTTCCTGTTGCAGTGTATTCCAAAGATCAACGCAGCCTTGCTCACCTTTCCCAATATTCTTAGGTTGACCCATTGGATTATTTTTATCTATGCCCAATGGGTAGCCATAGCTATTCATGTCCAGTTTTCCGCCGGCAAAATCAGGAAGATCGTTAAAGGCACCGTTGCCAGTAACAAGCTGCCATTTTGTATGGGAAAAAATCAAAGACTGTTCAAATGCCGCCGCAATTGCTTTCACCCGTGAAATTTCGGCGTCACGCTTTAAATCGACATATTTAGCGGCAGCAATGACAGCTAATATACCAAGTACAATGATCACGATAACGAGTTCGATTAAGGTGAAGCCTTTGGAGGATGTGACGCGCTGCATTGAAAACATTCTCTAGAGTATGAAGGAACGTTTTTAATGATAGAGTATTTATACTAACAGCTAAACTAAAAGATCATTACCAGTATAAAAAAACAGGCCGACAAATATGTCGGCCTGTTTAGCTTCTTCTGGATAAAACCTTTTTTACAATGGCTTACCCTTTAAAATTTCGAAGGTTAACGATTCAAGACCTGATTGTAACGCTCAAAAGCAGCATCGAGATCGGCTATTAAGTCATCCACATTCTCAAGACCAATGTGCAATCGGATGAGTGGCTTGCTGCTGTCCCACTGGGTTGCAGTGCGCAGCTTGTCGATACCGAATACTCCTAAGATCAGGCTTTCATAGCCACCCCAAGAGAAGCCCATTTTAAAGTGCTGCATATTTTCAACAAATGCGGTAACGGATCTGACATCGCCTTGCTTTAATACAAATGAGAACAAACCATTTGAGGCACTAAAGTCGCGGTTAAAGAATTCATGACCCGGGCAAGACTCAAAAGCCGGGTGACGCAAATGGTCCACCTCTGCTCGGCTATTTAGCCAATTAGCAACTTTAAGCGCATTTTGCTCATGCTGAGCTAAACGAATACCTAAGGTTCTCAGGCCGCGACTTGCAAGGTAAACATCATCGGGAGAGGTGCACTGTCCAAGTAGGTAGCTGTTTTCTCTAAGTTGCTCCCAGTGTTTCTCATTGGCTGTTGCCGTCCCCATCATCACATCAGAATGGCCAACAATGTACTTTGTCGCGGCTTGGATGGAGATATCGACGCCCATTTCAAATGGACGAGAGTTAATAGGTGACGCCCAGGTATTATCGAGCATGACCATGATATCATGCTGGTGGGCGATACGACTCAGGGTAGGCACGTCTTGCACTTCCATGGTAATAGAACCTGGAGACTCTAAAAATAACACTTTAGTGTTGGGCTGGATTAATGCCTCGATACCATCACCTATCATAGGGTCGTAATAAGTGGTTTCGATACCGTAGCCTGCCAGTAACTTATCACACAGGTCACGGGTTGGTTCGTAGGCACTATCAACCATTAGTAGGTGATCGCCTGATTTTAAGAAAGACAGCAGGCTGTTGCTGATAGCAGCACTACCCGATGGATATAAGGCCGTACCTACACCGCCTTCTAGCTCGGCGATGGCAGCTTGAAAGGCAAAGTGGGTCGGTCCGCCGCGGCGGCCATAGAACATCTCGCCATTTGCCTTGTTCTTTGCGGCAAAGCGCATATCTTCAATGGTATCGAATACCATGGTTGAAGCGCGGTAAACCGGTGGGTTAATTACCCCTTGAGTCCATTTTTTATCACGGCCAAGACTGATTATTTGGGTTTCTTTTTTCATAGGGCGAATTCCATCAGTTTTAATTTTTAGCCATCTTAACATCTAAATGGCTAAAATGAAGTGTCTATCATAACAAGTGTTTATCTTTTCAAGATCAATTTCGATGACAGTCTCAATTGGTTGTTTTGATTGTTGTTTTAATTAGTGTTTCAATTGATTGTAATCGTGATTTTTAGGCTCATTTAATAAGGTGCATTTTCTGGAGTATTAAAGATATTACCTTAAAGTCATGACAGGCTCTCTTTACTTAAAGGCAGTCTAATTTTAATTTCTACACCGCTGATCTCACCTGACTTATCTTGCAAGTTACGAGCAGTGATCTGGCCTTGATGGAACTGGCTAATCAGCCTAGCAATATACAGGCCTAGTCCCAAATGAGGCTTGTCTTGTATCTTTTGCGGGCGCACCGAAACCATAGACTCGAAAATTTGTTCAGCCATATTTTCAGGTAGGGCAGGACCTTGATTACTGATCCTAAGCTCGGCAAATTTACTCTTTACCTTGAGTGACACATTAATTGGTGTGTGCTGATGGCTAAACTCTAATGCGTTAGCAACCAGTTTATCCATGAGTTGGGCGATATATTCTGGAACCCCAAGAATGGGAGTTTCTTCGTTGATAATATCTAAACTGAAGCTTTGTTGCGGATAGGTCATCTGATAGCCTTGCATGCAGCCACTGACCACTTTCTCTAAAGGAAAAACGCTTCTTTCCGCATGAGAAAGACTCTCTTCTAAGCGAGTTGCTTCGCTCATATTATTTAAGATCATATTGAGACGGTTAACCCCTTCTTGTGCCCGGTCAACATATTTTCGCGTATCAGGATTAAGCTCTTGTAGTCCAAGGTGTTCTAGCGATGAGCGTACTACGGCAACGGGGGTACGCAGCTCGTGAGACAAGCGCGATGACATATTCTCTAAATAATGAGTATATTGGCTCAAGCGGCTAACAATGCTGGCGAAACTTCGTGACAGATCGCCAATTTCATCACGCACCTTGGAACCCTGAATTTCATTCTTAATCCGCCCCTGACTGTCGATTGCTTGTTCGGCTTCATCGCGCAGTTTTCGAATACGGCTAGAGATGTTGGAAGCAAAGAAGAATAGCGCCAAGGTGCCCATACTCATGATGGTTAAAATCACATTGAACAGCTTTTCTAAGGCTTTGTTTCTTAGGGTTCTAATGCCGTGAGTGGTTTCTTCAGCAATGACTACGCCCATCACCTTGTCATCAATCCAAATAGGGCTTGCAGCTGCAAGCACTACGGCTTTGTTGTCTGGAGTTAATCGCCAGGTTGACCCTTGCTCGCCATTGAGTGCTTTAGATATATGGCTGCCTTGCAGTACGGTTGAATCTTGCAAAGAGTCGATAAAATCTTTGGCCGGAGTGGTGAGGATTTTGTAATAAAGCGGATGAAGGTACTCTTGCTTAAATTTCTCCCAAGTGGAGTTATTGTGTTTTTCTATGGTTGAGCGTGACCAAACACTGTTGTCTGAACGAATATCACCAGACTTTGCCAGTACTCTACCATGTTTATCCACCACCCAAATACGAGAGCTATTATGACTCATGCCTTTAATGATGCTTTCAATTTCAGGTGAGGGCACCAGTACGGTCCCCAGCTTGCTGACATCATCGATAGCCGAGGTGCCAACAATGGCATCGAGTGTACGTGTTTTGTTGTCGTTGACGTCATAAACCGCAAAACCAAGCTTACTGCCTACCATATCGAGTGGCATACGCAGCTCGACATTATAACCTCGTTTACTCTTGGTCCATTTACCTTGAATTTTGACTTCAGGGGTTACAGGTTTGGTTAGGCTCGGATCTTCAGGAAGTTCGAAGGCACTGATCCAACCATCTTGGGTTGTGGCGATAATATAACGGCGGAACATACCATCGGGGGCGAGAGTTGCGATGGCGATATGATCGTTTTTATCTATTCTAAGGCTATTTTTACCGCGGTAGATCACTTGCGGATCATTGACTTCGAAAAAACCATAGAGATATCCCGCGTATTTGCCCACCATATGGTTAAAACTTAGAGCGAGTGGCTGGCTTTCATCGCGTTTATAGATCTGATAGTCATCAGCGTAGTTAAGTACGCGATGGCGATAACTGTTCCAGTCTGCCAGTTTGCCATCGAGCTGAATAGGGCCTGAAAGCGGGTAGGCATAAAGATCGCGGCCTTTTTCGACCTGAGTTAGAAAGCTGGCTTGGCTGTCGAATAGTTTGGGTCTCTCGTGCAGCGCAGTTGCTAATGCTTGTGTAGTGCCCTCTAAAGTTTTTTCTTGGCCGTGACGTAGGTACTTTTCCATCTCCCATACGTATTGATACCCCAGCCAAGGAAGGCAGAGTAGAAACAGGGATAAAACCGCGACTTTAGCGCGAAGACCTATGGGCAAATTGAACATGGATAAATGTTTTACCTAACTTATGCTTAATTGATGTGACTAAATTTGTGTGAATCAAATGGGCTCTCTGTTGCATAGCAGAGAGCTAACTGTGTGAATCCCAGCGATAGCCCATGCCATAGACGGTATCGATACAGTTAAAGTTCGCATCTTGTGCGATAAACTTCTTTCGAATTCGTTTTACATGGGAAGTAATGGTCGAATCATCGACAAAGATTTTCGCTTCCTGCATCAGCTCCTGACGCTGGCGTACATGGCCTGGGCGTTTAGCCAGTGCGTGTACCATCCAAAACTCGGTAACAGTTAGCTCAATTTGTACCGCATTCCAACACACCCGCATACGATTAACATCTATGGTGAGAAGTCCATGCTCAATAATCTGATTGTCATCGCTGTCTGCATTTTTAAGATCGGAGCGCCTAAATAGTGCGGCAAGTCGAGCGATAAGATGAGGAAAGCTAACATCTTTACTCAAATAATCATCGGCACCCAGTCTAAGGCCACAAACGGTGTCGAAGTCGCTATCGCGAGCGGTTAAGAAAATAATCGGCAAAGTACTCGACATGGCTCTTAGGGATTGGCACAAGGTAAAACCGCCATCGATTTCATTTTCAAGACCGATATCAATAATCGCTAGATCCGGCAGACGAGTATTAAACGCCAACATAGCTTCAGGGCGATTGGCGTAGGCCTGTACACAATAACCTTGTTGCTGCAAAACCTCTTTGTAGTTCTCTCTAATCGCAGCTTCATCTTCTACTATGGCAATTCGTTTCATGACTTCTTGTATTTGGTTTTAACTGTCTAATTGATTGTGACTATACAGCAATTTAAGTGCGTTTAAAGATGCGGGCAGCGATTGCCATTTTGTTGCCACAATTGATATTCAATTTGCCACTTTTGCTCCCCTTAAAAGCCATTTCACTCGGGTTTAATAGCCTCATCGAATAGATACAAATTATTAAACCAAATTATGGCGATTAATTACGCCAATTGAATAGCGACATAAAAGGGAACGACTTATGAAAAAGCAACTTATCTCAACTCTAGTTATCGGCGCCTTAATGCTTTCTACTCCAGCCTCTGCTGAGCAAGTGGTCGAGACTGAGCGTAGTCATAACGAAGAGTTAATCGGTTTGAGCTCAGGCATAGTTATAGGCGCGGTAGTTGGTGGACCTGTTGGAGCGATTATCGGTGCCTTTACCGGAACCTTACTGGGCAAGTCAGTGGGTGACGATGACGCCTTACAATCGCAGCAAGCGATGTTAATAGAGCAAGAGCAGCAACTTGTTACGTTAAACCAAGAAAATACCTCGTTGGTTGAACTCTCTGATCAATATGAGCAGGCGCAGCAGCAACTGACCACGCTAAAGATGGCGCAGGAACAGAAACTAACCGAATTGGCACTAGGCCTTAATGTTCAATTTAAAACAGGCTCATCAATAATTGAACCGCACTTTCAACAACAGCTTAATGATATTGCCTACGCCATGTCGTTATCGCCTGAGTTAACGCTAGATCTCACAGGTTACGCTGACCGCAGAGGTGATGGTGATTACAACCAAGCCTTGTCAGAGCAGCGCGTTGCAGAAGTTAAAAACTATTTAACAGAGCAGGGCGTTGCAGAAGAGCGATTACGTAACCAAGCCTTTGGCGACTCTTCGCCATTGATGGCTGAGCAAAACTTCGAAAACGACTTCTTCGATCGTCGAGTGACATTAAAGCTACAAAACCAAAACAGTTCACTGGCTGCTAACGCGACTAATCAGTAATGCAAACCAATAAATCAAATTGAGCCGTGGTTAGTTAAGCGTAATAACAAAAGAGGAGTAACAGATGACTACGTCTATATTAAAGCCAAGTCATCGCCAAGGAGGCCCCCGCTTGGGGGCTTTAATGGCAGCTAAAACCAATTTGAAACTGGCAATGGTGTCGATGTTTTGTTGGCTATTGCCAATGAGCGCGATAGCAATGCCATCGACTCAAGCCTCTAGCATTGATGCTGTTAAGCAAGGCAGCCTAGTATTTGAAAATCCCCAAGGCGAAATTGCTGTGTCACTACCGATGAAAACAGATGTCAGTATGCAGGTATCTGGTTGGATTAACCGAGTTACGGTTCGCCATGAGTTTAAAAATACCAGTACAGATTGGGTTAATGGTCAGTATCTATTTCCATTACCTAACGAGGCGGCTGTTGATCAGCTCAGGCTTCATATCGGTGACAGGGTTATTGAGGGGCAAATTCAGCCCAATGCCAAGGCAAAGGCAATATTTGAGCAGGCTAAATCTCAGGGGAGGAAAGCCAGCATACTTGAGCAGAAAAGGCCTAACATTTTTAGTGCGAAGGTCGCTAACCTTGCTCCGAACGAGTTACTAGTGGTGGAGCTTACCTATCAAGAAATCTTAGATTACCGAGATGGTGAGTTTAGCTTGCGATTCCCTATGGTTGTTGCACCAAGATATGCGCCTAAGGAGACAGACCCTGCTAAGTACAAAAGCAGCGTTCAGCAAAAAGAAGCCACTTACTTAAAAGGCAATCCAAAAGCCCTAAGTGATGAAATTGATAGCAGTGTTAAGCCTGCAGAATATGCCAAGTATCGCGTTCAAAAAAGCGATTATGCATTCGAACTTCATCAGCAGATCTCAGCTTTACAGCCAATAACTAATGGGGTCTTGATTGCTGAAGCTGCTTTTATCAATCAAGTGGCATTGAAGGTGAGTTTTGATGAAGCAATGCCAATTGAACACATTCGTAGTCCTTATCATCAGATCAGTGTGGATGTGGCCGAGAATGGTAGCGCTTATGTCAGCTTGAATGGTAATGCCATCGCCAATAAAGACTTTGTATTGAGCTGGAAACCGATTCAAGGCAATGAGCCGACGGCAGCGGTCTTTTCGCAAATAGGTAAAACCCACGACTTACAGGCAAGAGGAACTGAAGCATTAGCTGAGTCGCTAATTGCTAGAGATAAATATGCCTTGGTCATGCTAATGCCCCCGCAAGGTGCGAGTGAACAAGCTTCGCCTATTAACCGAGAGCTTATCTTAGTCATAGACACCTCAGGTTCGATGTCGGGCGACGCTATAGTTCAGGCTAAAACTGCACTTAAATATGCATTGGCAGGGCTTAGACCAACGGATAAGTTCAACATTTTGCAGTTTAACTCAACTGTCGAAAAATGGTCTGAAACCGCGATGCCTGCAACGGCGGTTAATCTTGGTCAGGCGCAAAACTATATCAATCGCCTTGAGGCCAATGGTGGCACCGAGATGTCGATAGCGCTAGATGCGGCCTTAAATATTGAAACGGCTATTGAGACAGCTATTGAGGCGGTAAGTGATGCTGAGGCTCAGACCGTGGCCGAATATGAAATTCAAAATAAACAGCAAGATACTAATTTATTACGTCAGGTGCTGTTTATCACCGATGGGGCCGTCTCCAATGAGTCTATGTTGTTTGAGCAGGTGGAAGCGCAATTAGGTGACAGTCGTTTGTTTACGATAGGGATAGGTTCGGCGCCCAATGCTCACTTTATGCAGAGGACTGCCCAGCTTGGGCGAGGAACTTATACTTTTATCGGCAAGCTCGATGAAGTAAAACAGAAAGTGGTGAAATTACTCGAGAAGATAGAAAAGCCTCAAGTAACAGATGTGGATCTTCGTTTTAGCGATGGCAGTGTGCCTGATTATTGGCCAGTGCGTATTCCGGACCTTTACGCTCATGAGCCGATACTGATTGCGGTAAAACTGCCGAGCTATGTTAGTCATGATCTATTAATCCAGGGGCGATTAGAGGGGCAGTTTTGGCAGCGTGGTTTATCGATAAGAGCAACAGAGCAAGCCAAAGGTTTAGATCTCGTGTGGGCACGTAAGCAGATAGCAGCTTTAGAGTTAAGTAAGCAGGCTGCTAATCGGGAGCGAGTTGAAAAGCAGATCACAGCAATAGCGTTGAACTTTCATATCATGAGTGCCTATACCAGTTTAGTCGCGGTGGATTTAACCCCATCAAAGCCTGAAAGTATCGAGGCAAAACCTGCAAAGGTGTTTCAACACCTGCCAAGCGGTTGGCAAGCTCTGTCATCATCGAAATCGTACATTTTGCCGCAAACCGGGACGAACAGTTATGTATTCATTGTTTTTGGTTCAGTGTTATTACTTCTCGCGGTTCTTTATCGGCTGTCTTTTTGTAGAGCGGCATTTAGTCGAGGCGCTTTCAAGGAGCTAGAGTAATGGCAAATATCCTTGATCAAGTCGTTAATTTAGATGATGCGCTGAGCTTTAAAAAACTCTGCAAAGGCTTTAATCGGTACTTCCCGTGGCTATTATGCGCGATGGGTATAGTGTTAATCATTCAAGGCGGTTATATGCAAGCAAAAGCACACTTTGCCCAGTTTCTAATTCAGCAAGCTTGGCAAAAAACTCTCGAAGATAGCCAGCCCCATAAACCTTGGTCATGGGCTGATACTCATCCAGTCGCTAAATTGGATTTTTTGCCTCACGCAGCGACTCAAGATGGTTCTGGTAGTCATTTATCCAGCCAAGAGGCGCTGGATGCACAAGATAGTGAGCGAGGCGATAGCCTTTATGTGTTATCAGGGGCCTCAGGCCGTAACTTGGCTTTTGGTCCGGCATTGATGTTGTCGAGCTCAGAATTTGATGATCAAGGTAATACGGTTATAGCAGGTCATAGAGATACGCACTTTGCTAGGCTTAATGGCATTAAAGTGGGTCAGTTGATAAAAGTTCAAAGCGTCTCTGGTAAACGTCGTCTGTATAGAGTGTTCGCAACCCAAGTTACTCATGAGTCTGATATGAGTGTGGCTCAAGATAGTAGCAGTAAGCAGCTAACCTTGGTTACTTGTTATCCGTTTGGCGCGAGCTTTGCTGGTGGGCCGCTACGTTTTGTTGTTAAAGCTGAGGCAATTTAGGCTATCGAGCCGTTTTATATAAAATGGCTCGATACTTTTGTGAGGCTATTAGGAGAGTGATTGTTTGCTAATAGTGCCACTATCTAAAATTGAACATGGTAACAACAGTGACGATGACAGTATCTAAATCTAGGTTTCAGCCTTGGTTAAAGCCTTATACATTTAAGGCTAACGTATTATCGGCATAACTCGATTGCGGCCAAGGTTTTTGGCTTGGTACAGCTGAGTATCGGCCCGATCTATTAACGCACCATGGGTGTCATCTATTTGAAATTCGGCGACCCCAAACGAAGCGCTGATGTTGTTAATCGTCTCGCCTTTACGCTTGTCTTTTAAGGTGAGTTTTTCCAAGCTACGGCGCATGGACTCAGCCAGTTGGCGAGCACGGCGTAACTGACTTTTTGGCACTATAAGAGCAAATTCTTCACCGCCAAACCGATATAACTTAGTACCGTCTTTACAGGCTTCAGAAAGGCGCTTGGTTACGGCTTTAAGTACTTGATCGCCAAGCTGATGGCCATAGGTGTCGTTAAAGACTTTAAAATGGTCGATATCGGCGATTATCAGGCAGAGGCCTTGTGGATGCTGCTCTAAAATGCCTTTTAGATCATGATCAAATGCACGGCGATTGAGTGAGCCGGTCAAAGCATCATAATGTATCTCATGTTCAGATTGCTTCAGTTGCTGCTTTAGAGCATCAATTTCAGATTGCGCTTTAGCCAATTGAGCAGAGAAATGTTGTGCGCTAAGCCGAATGTCATTGGAGTCCTGAACTAGAGTCTTGACGACGGTTAAAACTTCTTCGATGGTAAAGCCATCATTTTCAATCTTATTAAGCTTGTTGTAGTTGTTACTTATCTTGTTATGAAACTGGCTGGCATCAAGGTTGGTGTCTTTCAATGATTGTGAAAGCTCTGTCACCATAGCATCGAGATTAAGGCGCATATCGACGACATTAAGCGCGGCAGGATCGGATAAATACTCTTGATATAGTCGTTCACTTTGACTCGGTGGGCAAGTGCTATATTGGCTGACTATCTCGTCTAAGTGTTGGTTAAGCTTTGGACTTTTCTCACCGACATAAGCATACCAAAGGGCATAGTTGGTTGGTGTTGTCGGGATCTGGTGTTTTAGCATCAAAGGAATGGCTTTTTTTAACTTTGTAGCCGACTCCCTTAGCAGTGGATTAACCATGATGGTGCCTTATTGCCTAAGAGTTTTTTAATATTTTTATCTGCGAACAATGAGTTGAGACACCATTGTGCATTTATTGCATTCTAATACGTTTTTGCTCGCTACAAAACTCGGATATTTAATATATTACAATAAAATAGCTTATCATAATGAGAACTATGCTCTATGAGCTCGCTGCTATGCTAAGTGGCAGTTTGTAGGTAGGGTTCAGTCCTTGAACCTCAACAACGATATCTGATGTTGTTAATGGTTTATAGAGCAAGTTTGCAATATAAAGATAAGTCTTGAGAAGTTTGACGGTCTAACACAAAAAGAGTCTTTTTATATTTAGGCTGTTACTGTTTTTATCACAGGTTCTTTATACGAATTTAACTTCGTTGAACTCTTAAATACGCTTAATTAGAGTCAAGGCTTGTAAATCAGCAGCTTAAAACTGATAGCTTACCGAAAGCATCGGACCTATAAAGCTATAGTAGATGTTGTAATCGGCAATCTTAATGTCCGCAGCAGTAATGGTCGATTCATATTCAACATCAACTTCATAGTAGTTAAAGGCCGCGGTCATATGCCAGTTTTCGCTAATTGCCGCTTCAACGCCCATCCTCACATCGACTAAACCACCTTTTAGATCGTCTAGTTTTATATAGAAATATTGCGCATGAGCATTAAATTTGAAGCCTGGGTAGAACTCATAGGAACCGTACACACCAATATCAGGCAGTGGAGCGGTGAGCTTTTCGTCAACAACTTTTGGAATTTCAATGGTGTCAGGGCAGCGAGTTTCGGTTTCTATTTCACAGATCCCTATGTTTCCCTTAAATGCTGTTTTAATAAACATGGCATGTAGGCCAACGGATAGGCCTACATCATAGTTATGGCCTTGCCATATATCGTAGCCATAGCCAATGCGCATGATATCGATATTGAGAGTGCTATCTAAGGCGATGCCTGACTTAATATCGTATGTGGTGTTATCCCAAGTAAATTGAAACGGTTTTTCAACCGACTGCACTTGGGCATTGCGATGGAGTTGTTTCCAATCAACATAGAGAGTGTGACGGTCGTTAAAGTGATGGGAAAATTCGAAAAATGGTAAAAATTGAGATTCTTCTAACTTAAGATCTGTCTCGAAATCGAGAGTGAAGTCATTGCCTAAAATGGGATCATTTACATCTATGGTGGAGTCCGTGTTGGCATAAAAACCACCGATACGGATAACAGTGCTGTTATCCGCGAAAGTTACCGGACTTGCGACTAAAGCCATCGTTGCGGCGCTACGAATGATGAAACTTTTAAGCATTAAAAGTGACTCCGTGTATCTTATTTTTATTAGCACTAAATAAGATAGTGCTTTTATTATTTGGCTTCTAGCATAGCAGGATCCTTATAGATGTGAATAAATTGTTTCAAAAAATGTATGAATTATTTGATCTAGTGCAATTGAAATGTAGTTAACGCTGAGTGGATTAACTTGATACTCGTAAATGATGAGAAAACTTAAGAGGGAAACGAGAGTGCAATTGCTGCTAAAACAAGTGATGTAGATAGAGAATGTTAAAAGGGATTAGAGAAAATAGCCATTAGCTCTAATAAAGTGATTAGAAAGAGATGAACGACAAAGCGCTAAAATAGATTAGCGCTAATGGTTTATGGGGAATGGAGAGTGTTAAAACAGCTTAGGCAGAAGAATGACAGCCCAAGTTAAGCCGCAAAAAGCAAGGCCCATGAAAACGGCAGCAGAAGCAATATCTTTAGCTTGACCACTGAGAGGGTGGTACTCATCGCTAATTCTATCGACAACGGCTTCAATCGCTGAATTAAGCAGCTCAACAATCAACACTACAAATAGCCCTAAGATAAGTAAAACTCGCTCAACAGTAGTGACGTCTAGTAATAGCGCAATAGGGAGCATGATTGCCGCTAATATCAACTCCTGCCTAAAGGCTGCCTCGTGTTGCCACGCCAATTTAAGCCCTTGCATTGAAAAGCCGGTTGCTCTGATCACGCGTTTGATGCCATGGTTGTTAGCAGGTTTCATAGTGTTCCGTCGTGTGCGAAAGCCTCTTGAACAATTGTCCTTGTGGCTGAAGAGTAAAAATTTTAACGCAGTATAACATGTTCCATTTTTGAGTTAATTGAAAAAGCCAGTTTATAAGGGTCGGTGTTAAACCGAACAAAGTTAGATAGCTATAGGATTTGGCTAGATAGGATAAATCAGTCTAGTCTTAATCTTAGCAAGAAATGTAAGCAATAAGATGTGCCGCACAGGATGTGCAGACAAACGCAAGGAGCAGCATAATGTTAGTAATTCGATTTACCACTTCTTTTCTTTGGTTGCTTTTAGCCTGCCTTTGCATCGGCGGCTATAGCTATGCCAACGACATCGAACTACCCACTTCAACTAAACCAGACATTAAAACTGTAAATAAACCTGATATTCAACTTGCAACAGCATTCGACAAGTCTGTAGCGGATATAACGCAATACTTAGTAAGCGAAAAGCTCGATGGTGTTAGGGGCTATTGGGATGGCAAAGAGATGTACAGCCGTTCAGGCCGTAAAATTTTATTACCCGATTGGTTTATTGAGGATTTTCCTGATTATCCATTAGATGGTGAGTTATGGATTAAACGAGGGGCATTTGAGCAAGTATCGTCAATTGTTAGAAAGAGCAAGGTAAGTGATAAAGAGTGGGCAAGAGTGAAGTTTATGGTTTTTGATTTACCTACTGAGTCGAGTGGTTTTGAATTGCGTTACCAAAAGGCTGTAAAAGAATTAGCTAACATTAGCCCATATTTAAAGGTGATTGAACAGAATTATCTAGCTAGTTTTCAGGCGTTAGAAACAGAGTTACAGGAGGTCATTGCAAAAAATGGCGAAGGACTCATGCTTCATAAAAAAAATGCTTTTTATAAATCCGGACGCAGTAAAGATATAGTCAAGCTAAAACCTTTCTATGATGCTGAAGCGAAAGTGATTGGTTATTCACCAGGTAAGGGGCGTTTTAGTGGAATGATGGGAGCCTTGGTGGTTAAAAATCAACAAGGGATCACCTTTAACTTAGGCACTGGGTTTACCAAAGAGCAAAGGCAGAGTCCGCCACAGATTGGTAGCTTAGTGACTTATAAGTACTACGGGCTAACGCAAAAAGGTACGCCAAGATTCGCGAGTTTTTTAAGGGTGAGACATGCTAAGTAGCTGGGATTGAGGTCTAAGAAAAGGTTCGAGGAATAAGACCTCAAACCTTTAATTTATTTAGCTATTAACTATATTCGTTAACAGGCTTAAAGGACTTGAACAATATCTTTCATTGCTAGACGCGACTTAGGGAGTGGCGCATTATAATCTTGTTCAGAATCATGGTAACCCATGGCTAAAGCGACATCACATTGGTAACCACCAAGCTCTTCTTTAAAGATCTCACCAATTAACTCATTATCAACACCTTCCATTGTGGTGGAGTCGATACCTAAGCGAGCCAATGTATGTAGTGTATTACCTAGGGCTAAATAGGCCTGAGACTTGGTCCAAGCCGCATTATTACCTGTTTCATCAGTATTTAGCTCGACAAAAGCAAAAGCGCCAAATGCTTGCTCTCTATCTTCTATTCCCATACGGCCATCGGCAATGCCTTTATCAATAACTTTTGCGTAATCTTCACGAGTATATTGAGGATTGTGGGCGAAGAGTACGATATGCGATGCAGCCTTAATATGAGGCTGATTAAATTGAAACTTGTTAGCAAACGTATCATGCATACGCTGCTTTGCTTCGTCGCTTTCAATTACAATGAACTTCCATGGTTGTGAATTGATAGAAGAAGCCGAAAGGTTCATTGCTTGATAAATAACATCAAGATCTGCTTGAGGAATACGCTTAGACGCATCATAGCGCTTTGTTGTATAACGGCTTTGAAGATCAGCAATAATAGGGTGAGTCATATATGTATCCTAGTGCAAGAAAGTGAAGCAAAATTAAGTTGCGGCTATCCTACATCTAACTGGACTATTGAAATACAGTGTTTTAGTTGAATGATTATCAAGTTTTTATTGATAATCAAATTACCCCCTGTAGCTATGGATAGCTTTGATTAATCCTCAAGTGCCAAGCGGGGGCATTTTATCATTTTGACAGGTTTACGCGGATTGAACTTTTATCTGCTGATATTTAGACATTATTAAGGTTTTAATATGAAACAAGTTTCCTCTGTTCTATTTGTATGTATGGGCAACATTTGTCGTTCGCCTTCTGCTGAGGCGATGTTTAGATTAAAAGCGCGAGAAGCCAAGTTAGAAATTAACATAGACTCGGCAGGGACGATTGCTTATCACCAAGGGCATTCACCAGATAAGCGTTCGATAACTGCAGGAGTTAAGCGAGGCTTAAGCTTTGATGGCATGCGAGCTAGGCAAGTCTTATCGAGTGATTTTAGTGACTTTGATTTAATTCTGGCTGCGGATAAGCAGAATCTGCAGGATTTAAAGCGAATTTGTTCTGCGCAGTATCAATCAAAACTTGCGCTAATTTTGGACTTTTGTAAATTTGAAAGTGATCAGGCAGTGTACACAGAAGTGCCAGATCCATATTATGGTGCAGGCGATGGTTTTGAGCTGGTGTTAGATTTGCTTGAGAATAGTTGCAGTCAATTAGTGCGGCAGATCCAAAGAGGTAGTATTTAGTTTACTAATGCTGGTGGAGTCATCAAATAGTCATTACCGGTACTGGTAATAAGCATTTTCTTGGATAATTGTTAGTTAGCTTGAATTAGTCCTGTCGCGTTAAAACAAAAAAGCGCTAATTAGCGCTTTTTTGTTCGAAAAACTAGTGAGCCAAGTCTTAGCTTAAACGCTTACCAGAACGCTTTAAGCGTTCTTGTTCTTTACGGGCGTCTTCTTTTGCTTGTTTCTCGGCTAGTAATTTAGCCACTTCTTCTTTCTCAATTTCAGCCATTTCCGGCGTCTCAAGCGACAATTGGCCAATTCGGCCTGCTCGGAAGTCATGTAGTAATACTTCTGATGCTTTATGTAGATCAATTCTTCCACCAGGGCGAAGTGCGCCGCGGTTACGGCCAATCGCTTCTAGTAGCTCAATGTCTGTATCTGGCATCTGCTTGATTTTGTAACGCTCGGCAATCGCTTCTGGGTAAGCAGTAAGGAAGTACTCTGCTGCAAACATGGCAACATCTTCATACTCCATAGCAGTATCTTTAATCGCGCCAGTTACTGCTAGACGGTAACTACTTTTTTCATTATCAACTTTAGGCCATAAAATACCAGGAGTGTCAGAAAGTACGATACCGTTGCGTAAATTGATGCGCTGCTGAGTTTTGGTTACCGCAGGCTCGTTACCCGTTTTAGCAATCATTCGACCCGCGAGTGTATTGATAATGGTAGATTTACCCACGTTTGGGATCCCCATAATCATAGTGCGGATATCTTTTTCGATTTTGTCGCGGCTTGGTACAAACTTACGACATAAGTCAGGGATCTTTTTAACCTGAGAAGCCTGCAAGGTGGTAATTGCCATCGCCTTTACGCCTTGCTCTCGCTCAAGATATTCAATCCATCTTTGGGTAGTTTCGGGATCGGCTAAGTCGGACTTGTTGAGTAGTTTAATACATGGCTTATCACCACGTAGTGTTTGCACCATAGGGTTTTCACTACTATAAGGGATCCTTGCATCAAGCACTTCGATCACTAAATCGACTTGAGGCATTACCTCTTCGATCTCTTTTCGTGCTTTGTGCATGTGTCCTGGATACCACTGAATTGCCATGTGTGCGCTCTACTATCAAATTACTAAATTAAGGGGATTTTACCTTGTTCTGCTTAAGTTTAACAAACAAAAAGCGCCCTAAGGCGCTTATTGCACTCTTATTGAGTGCTAATGAGGCTAAATTACCCCTAATTCTCTTAAACGTTCCATCAGGTAGCTGTCGGCAGTGTATTTATCTGACAATTTGACCTCAGGGTTTGGGTGTAAGAAAAGCGGTAGCGATAAGCGTGACTTTGTCTTATCCATACCTTCAGGGTTAATGACGCGGTGACTCGTCGATGGGAAGTAACCGCCAGAAGCTTCTTGCAACATATCGCCGATGTTGATGATCAGATTGCCAAAATCACTAGGGACATCTATCCAGCTGCCATCTTTTAATTGTACCTGTAATCCGGGCTCATTTGCGGCGGGTAGTACAGTCAAAAGGTTGATATCTTCATGAGCCGCGGCCCGAATTGCACCGAAATCTTCGTCACCTGACATTGGGGGGTAATGCAGTACACGAAGGAGAGTTCGCTGACTATCTTCAATCATTTTGGGTAGTGCGATTGAAAATTTCTGCTTTACATCAATTGGCGAATAAGTTTCAACCCATTGTAGTAACTCAGAAGCTAATGAATTTGCATTATCATAATACTTTAAAATATTGGCTTTTAACGATTCAGGAATACGCCCCCAAGGGTAAACATGGAAGTATTCTTTGATGTCTTTTACGCTATGGCCTTTTGCTGTTTCTGAGATCTCTGCAGGGAAGAAGCCGTCTTGTGTTTCAGGGTTAAACAGGAACGCTCGCTTTTCTTCAGTATTAAAGAATGCGTGCCACTCATGATAGATGGTTTCAACTAGCTCTTGGTCGATAGGGTGGTTAGTTAGTACTCCAAAGCCTGTTTCACGTAGTGAAGACACAAATTTTTCAGCAGCATCGGTGGCTCGATAATCGATTGTTTCTAATGTCATGTTAATTCTTCTTATTATTAAACCCACGGCAAGTTTAACGATCAGTAACAGGTGAATCAAACGTGAGTGAGCTAGATCACGCTTCTGATTGTTTCTGCAAATGAATAGTCCGATTTTAAAAGGGAATAACTGGCTAGTAATTAGCTGGTTAATTGGCAACATTCGTAAAGAAAAAATCAATAAAATTTTTAAGCTCACTTAGTGACTCTTCTTAGTAACACTGGCTTTTTGAAACAAGCTTTTAGAAATAGGCTTATTGAAAAAGGGCTAGTGCAATAGGGGGTATATTACCTTTACGTTTAAGCTATGACGTTTTGCTTTGAAATAGACAGGACTTAAACAGGTCAATGACATCGATAAGGGATAGAATTAACTTAATCTAGAAAGCTTTTGTGAACGTATCGGGTCTACTAAGTCGTATTAGCAGTTAACGGTTTGCTAAGCATTGATTGATATTAAAAATTTAGTTGTAGCCAGCGTAGAGAGGGAGATATGCGAGAACTAAGTGAATTTGAAAAGCATGTGATTGAAGATAAAGGCACTGAGAGGCCTTTTAGTGGCGAATATAATCAACACGATGCTCAAGGCCTATATTGCTGCAAGAAGTGTGATGCCCCTTTATATCGCTCGGAGAGTAAGTTTAATGCTCATTGCGGTTGGCCTGCATTTGATGATGAGATTGAAGGCGCAATTAAACGCAATATAGATGCAGATGGTAGACGAGTCGAAATTGTTTGTAGTCAATGTGAAGGCCATCTAGGCCATGTGTTTGAAGGTGAGCTGTTAACACCCAAAAACATTAGGCACTGTGTCAATTCAGTTTCAATGACCTTCAAGCCTATAAAGCAAGAGTCAATTGAGACTAAACTTGAGTTGGCAACCTTTGGTGGTGGCTGTTTCTGGTGCATTGAAGCGGTTTTCTCGGCAATTAAAGGTGTCAATAAGGTAACTTCTGGCTATGCCGGCGGAGATCCTCAAGACGCTAATTATAAAGCTGTATGCAGTGGTAATACTAACCATGCTGAAGTGGTGCAAATTGAGTACGATCCTGAGCAAGTCAGTTTTGAGAGTTTATTAGAGATCTTTTGGGTTAGTCATGATCCAACAACACTTAATCGACAGGGCAATGATAGGGGCCCTCAGTATCGCTCGGTGATTTTTATTCATAACGAGCAACAAGCCTTAACAGCTAATATGATGATTGATGACTTAACAAGAGTCGCAGCTTGGCCTGATCCAATAGTGACCCAAGTGGTTGCTTATGATGGCTTCTTTGCGGCCGAGAATTATCACAATGATTACTTTGAGTTAAACGGAGAGCAACCTTATTGTCAGATGGTGGTGAAACCTAAGGTCGATAAGGTAAAAGCCTTGTTTGCGGATAAATTGAAGTAACTGATTTCACTTTAATACCCATTTATCTATAGTCAAAGCAATAAAAAAGACGGGCATGCCCGTCTTTTTTGCTTGTGTTTGTTGCGATGGCGGTAGCCTGAACCGATTTACGAGTCTAGTTTATCGTCAGCAACTTTATAGTGCGGATCTTCAATCAAGTTAACCTCGACTAAGTCACCTGCTTTAGCCAGTAGCTCTTTACAGTCATTACTAAGGTGACGTAAATGCAGGCGCTTACCGCTTCCTACATAACGTTCAGCTAGGGTGTCGATAGCATCAAGAGCGGAGTGATCACACACTCGCGAGTTTTGGAAATCGACAATCACATCTTGAGGATCACCCTTAGCATCAAATAACTCTAAAAATTCAGCCACAGAACCAAAGAATAGCGGACCGTTTAGTTTATATACTTTCCAGCCATTCTGATCTTCACTGACTTCTACGTTGATGTGTTTTGCATGTTCCCAAGCGAAAACCAAAGCAGAAACGATAACACCCACAAATACTGCAAATGCAAGATCGGTAAATACGGTCACAATCGTCACTAGCACGATAACGAATGCATCGTGCTTAGGTACTTTGCGCATCACTTTAAAGCTGGCCCACTCGAATGTACCCAGTACGACCATAAACATCACACCAACAAGAGCTGCTAATGGGATCATTTCGATAAATGCTGAACCGAACAAGATGAAAGCCAGTAGAGCAAGTGCAGCTGTAATGCCAGATAAACGACCACGGCCACCCGAATTGATGTTGATCATAGACTGACCAATCATGGCACAACCACCCATAGCGCCAAAGAAACCGCTGGTAATGTTACCCACGCCTTGACCGATACATTCTTTGTTACCACGACCACGAGTACCGGTCATTTCATCGATAACCGTTAATGTTAGTAACGATTCAATAAGGCCTACAGCGGCTAGGATTAGCGAGTAAGGAAGAATGATGTAAAGGGTCTCTAAACTGAACTCAACTGCAGGAATAGAGAAAGTTGGTAGGCTACCTGCAATCGTTGCATTGTCATTACCACTCATAGACTTTAGAAAATCGAGTACGGTACGAGTATCTAGATTAAAGAAAGTCACCAGTAGTGTAACCGTCAAAATGGCGGCCAATGAAGATGGAATTGCAGTCGTCAATTTTGGCAAAAACTGAATAATAGCCATTGTTAAGGCAACAAGCCCTAACATGAGAATGAGTTGGTTTTGAGGTAACCAAGTCATCACCCCATTAGCGTCTGGTGTTTGAAATTGTCCTAGCTGAGCAAGGAAAATGACAATAGCTAAACCGTTCACAAATCCTATCATTACAGGGTAGGGAACGATTCGAATAAATTTTCCAAGTTTAAAGATACCGGCAGAGACCTGAATTAAACCTGCAAGTACCACAGCGGCAAATAAGTATTGCACACCATGTTCAGCAACAAGGGCTACCATAACAACGGCCATTGCACCTGTAGCACCAGAGATCATGCCTGGGCGTCCACCAATTAATGCGGTGATAAGACCCATAATAAATGCAGCGTATAAGCCAACCATTGGCTCTACGCCAGCAACAAATGCAAAAGCAACTGCTTCAGGAACCAATGCTAGGGCTACGGTAAGACCGGAAAGTAAGTCAGCTCTGTGGCTGGCTGTTTTGTGACGAATAAGATCGAACATTTAGCCTCTGTTAAATATATGTTTTAGTAGTAATAATAATTTGCCGCGAATACTAACAAAATTACGGCAGTTTGAACATAAAAAAGCCATGCCCAGAGGCATGGCTTTTAGCTGTAACAGTTAACTTAAATTAAGTACGAACTGTTTCAGAGTTTGCAGAATTGGCCGTTCTAGGCTTTGCTGCTTCAGCGGTTGAAGCTTCATATTGACGACCAGTTGGCGTGGCAATATTTTCTCTGCTTTCAACAGTAGGCTTAGTCGTTTCAGACATGACCATTGAACCAAAACGGCTAGCTGGTTTAGCGGCAGGCTTAGCCTCTACAACGGCTTCAGGTGCTGCTACTGGCGTAGCTTCTACTGCTACGGCTGCTGGAGTAGGTTGAATCGCTGCAGGTTTTGCCATTGGCGCAGATGCAGATTTAGCAACTGGAGCTTCAGTTTTCACTTCAGTAGGCGCTGCAACTTTAGTTTCAACAACTGGCTCAGCTTTCACTTCAGCAGGCGCTGCAACTTTAGCTTCAACTTTAGCTTCAACAACAGGTTCAGCTTTCACTTCTACAGGCACTTCAACTTTAGTTTCAACAACTGGTTCGGCTTTCACTTCAATAGGTGCTGCAACTTTAGCTTCAACAGCAGGTTCGGCTTTCGCTTCAACAGGTGCTGCAACTTTAGCTTCAACAACAGGTTCAGCTTTTACTTCAACAGGTGCATCGGCTTTTGGCATTTGCACTGGTGCAACTTCAATCGGTTCAACAGCTGTTTCAGCAACAACTACTACCGGTGCTTGAGCTGGTGCAGCACTTTCAGCTGAGTTCTCAACTTCGTTAGGAACAAAAGCTGGTGCACTTGAGCCATCTTCGCCATTTTGCGAATCTTCATCACGACGACGACGCTGGCCAGCCGCTCTCAAGTGGCGAGGGCTACGACGACTTCTGCGTTGACCTTCACGAGGCTCACGTGCATTGTCTTCAGTTGCTACCGAATCTTCAGTGCTTTCAACTGCGTTGTGGTTTGTATCAACTTTAGTGTCAACGTTGGCTTCAACTTTAGTTTCAACAGCAACCTTTGGCGCTTCAACTGGAGCAGTAGTTGTACTTTCAGTACTTACCGCATCAATTTGCTCTACCGTTTCAGCTTCAACATTTTCCACTTTTGCCTTTGGCTTGCGTGGTTGACGCTTTGGCTTAGCAGGCTTGTCATCAGTCGATGGCTTAGCTTGTACAGGTGCTTCAGTCGCAGCAACCTCAGCCTTTAGCTCTTCTTGCTGTTCGTTGTTTACACGTACTTTACGACGCATGTTACGACGCTGACGGCGTTCACGTGCAGCTTCTTGCTTAGGCTGCTCGTTAGTTGGCGCGTCAGACTTTGTCTCTTTACGTGGTTTATCGTTACGTGGTTGACGCTTATTAGTCTCTTCAGATGTTGAACGAGAATCGTTATTTTCATTACGACTGTTTTTCGTTCTCTTTTCTTTAGACTGATCAGCATCATTGCGCGAATCATTACGGTTTTCGCTGCGATTGTCGTTGCGGTTGCGACGAGGATCATTACGGCGATTACTGTTACGGCGATTGTTGTTTCGCCCTTGATTACGGCTGTCTTTTTCTTGCTTTTTAGGTTCAGCTTTTGGCTCTTCTTTAGTGCCAAATAGAGAACTAATTGCAGCAGCGATTTTAGCGAAGAAACCAGGTTCTTCTTTCTTAGGAGCTGCAGCAGGCTTAGTTTCTTCTACTGGTGTCTTCTTTGGTGTAGAGAAACCTTTTAGTGCTGGCTGTGGTGCTGCTGCGCGTTCAAGCTTACGTGGCTCATATAGCTTAGCTTCTTCTTTTTCAAGCAGCTTGTAGCTTGATTCGCTGATTTCGTCATCTTTACGATGGCGTACAACGCGGTAATCCGGTGTTGTCATGTTTGGATCTGGAATGACATACACTTCAACGTTATGGCGTTTTTCAGTGATACGAATCGCTTTACGTTTTTCGTTTAATAGGAAAGCTGCAACGTCAACAGGAACAACCGCTTCAATTTGCGATGTGTTTTCTTTAATTGCTTCTTCTTCCATTAGACGAAGAATAGATAGTGCTAGCGACTCGGTACCACGAATAGTGCCTTGGCCGTGACAGCGAGGGCAAAGGTGAGCCGCAGACTCTTCTAGCGAAGGTCGTAGGCGTTGGCGTGACATTTCCATTAAACCAAAGCGTGAAATACGACCTAACTGTACGCGAGCACGGTCATGATGAACGGCGTCTTGCATACGTTTTTCAACTTCACGCTGGTGACGTACTGGCGTCATATCGATAAAGTCGATAACAACCAAACCACCTAGATCACGAAGACGTAATTGACGCGCAATCTCATCGGCAGCTTCTAGGTTAGTGTTTAGTGCAGTCTCTTCAATATCGCCGCCTTTTGTTGCGCGAGCAGAGTTAATATCGATAGAGGTTAATGCTTCTGTTGGGTCAATAACGATTGAACCGCCAGAAGGTAAGCGCACTTCACGTTGGAAAGCAGACTCAATTTGAGTTTCAATTTGGTAATGCGTGAATAGTGGCACTTCAGCATCGTAACGCTTAATACGCTCCACAAAATCAGGGCGAACAAGAGAAACGTGTTCTTTTGCTTGCTCATAAATGCGTGGGTGGTCAATCAAGATCTCGCCAACATCGCGACGTAAATAGTCACGGATTGCACGAACAATCACGTTACTTTCTTGATGGATTAAGAATGGCGCTGGTGCACTTTCAGCAGCTTCTTTAATCGCTGCCCAGTGATGTTGTAGAACTTTAAGATCCCACTTTAGCTCTGCAGGATCTTTACCTACACCAGCGGTACGAACGATAAGTCCCATACCTTGTGGCACTTCAAGCTCTGCTAGGGCTGCTTTAAGTTCTGTACGCTCATCACCTTCGATACGACGTGAAATACCGCCTGCACGAGGGTTGTTTGGCATCAAAACAAGGTAAGAACCTGCAAGACTGATAAAGGTAGTAAGGGCTGCGCCTTTATTGCCGCGCTCTTCTTTATCAATTTGAATAATTACTTCTTGGCCTTCTTTAACCACTTCCTTAATGTTAGGACGGCCTTGGAATGAGTAACCTTTAGGAAAGTATTCGCGTGCAATTTCTTTAAGAGGAAGGAAGCCGTGACGCTCAGCACCATAATCAACGAAAGCCGCTTCAAGAGACGGTTCTACTCGTGTGATTGTGCCTTTATAAATATTGGCTTTCTTTTGTTCATGACCTGGGCTTTCAATATCCAAATCATACAGTTGTTGCCCATCAACAAGGGCAACACGCAACTCTTCAGATTGAGTTGCATTGATTAACATCCGTTTCATGATGACTTAATTCTTCTTTATATGAAGGTCATCAAACGATACTTATTTCACTGCATTACGGGCCTAGGATTAAAAAACAAAACCTCACGGTCAGTCTCTAGGCAAGGTGCGCATTAACTGTTAGACGCATTCGCTGCGTGTCGCATCCTATTTATGGCTTATTTTTTTATGTTTACAAAAAACAAGGAATTCGTCGTTAAATGTCAACCAACCCCATAAATTCTTTAAGTACTTTCCAGTAATGCCAATTCGAAATGGTAGCGTCTGACGACGAGT